>NZ_CP014306.1:0-1200000 GCF_001557535.2 Burkholderia sp. PAMC 26561 | reverse complement strand
ATTTGTGCTTCGCGTTTATGCCACTTGAATCCGACTTCAGGCCCATTCGCGGCATTCGCTATTATTTATAAATTTCATTCGGGTTTTCCCGCGCATTTTCTATTGCGTTGGAGAGCATACGTTTGCAGGCCCCGAAACCTTCAAATCCCTTGCCCCATACGGCCTCAGTCCGCTACACTCGCATTCACCGACCGCGTGGTCGGGATATAAAAACCGTAAAATCGCGGGCAGTGAACAAACACATTACGGGGTATATCGATGAAGTTGGTTTTACGCTGGATCACAACGGCATTATTCGCCGCGAGCGCATCCGCAGCTATTAGCACGCAGGCTTTCGCAGACGTAAAAATCGGGGTCACGCTGTCCGCAACTGGTCCGGCTGCATCGCTGGGCATTCCGGAAAAGAACACCATCGCATTACTGCCGAAAGAGATCGCCGGGCAGAAGATGCAGTACATCGTCCTGGACGATGCGACGGATTCCACGCAAGCCGTCAAGAACGCACGCAAGCTGACAAGCGAAGATCACGTCGATGCATTGATCGGTTCTACCGTAGTTCCCAATTCGCTGGCCATGATCGACGTTGCGTCGGAGACCAGCACGCCCATGATTTCCATGGCGGCTGCCGCGACTATCGTGGAACCCATGGATGCAAAGCGCGCATGGGTATTCAAGACGCCGCAGAACGATATCCTGATGGCGACTGCCATTGCCACGCATATGTCTAATCATGGCGTGAAGTCGGTGGCGTTCATCGGTTTCAGCGACGCGTATGGCGAAAGCTGGTTCAAGGAGTTCACGAAGGCCGCCGATCTCGCGAAGATCAAGGTGGTTGCGAACGAACGCTTTGCTCGTAACGATGCATCGGTGACAGGGCAGGTCCTGAAGGCGATGTCGCAGAACCCGGATGCGGTGTTGATCGCGGGCGCGGGTACGCCGGCCGCATTGCCGCAAAAGACGCTGAAGGAGCGCGGCTACAAGGGCAAGATTTATCAGACGCACGGCGTGGCGAACAATGACTTCCTGCGCGTGTGCGGCAAGGATTGCGAAGGTACGTTCCTGCCGGCGGGGCCGTTGCTGGTCGCAGCGCAATTGCCTGATTCGAACCCCGTGAAGAAGTCCGCGCTGACGTACAAGCAGGCTTATGAAGGCGCTTACGGTGCGGGTTCGGTATCGACTTTTGGCGGACATGCATGGGACGCCGGCTTGTTGTTGCAGCGGGCAATTCCTATCGCGTTGAAAGCGGGGCAGCCCGGGTCGCAAGCCTTCCGCGAAGCGTTGCGCGCAGCAATCGAGAGCACGAAGGATCTGGCCGGATCGCACGGTATCTTCAACATGAGCGCAGCCGATCACTCGGGACTCGATCAACGCGCACGCGTGATGGTCGAGATCGTCGGTGGTCAGTGGAAGCTCGTCAAAGACTGACGGCAGCCGACACGACCATAAGAACCGATCAAAGGCGCGTTGCTTCGAACGCGCCTTTTTTTGTGGATTGAGCGGCGATAAGTAAACGATCGCTCAACGAATACTTATAACAACTCGCCTGAGCGCACGCGGCGTGCGCGAGGGCATAGCGTCTGGAGACGATGCAATGAAAATGATCAAAGGGCAGCTCACGAGCGCGGCGCTCGGTGTTGCGTTGGTGTTAGCTGCGAGCGCGGCGGTCGCGCAGGTGAAGATCGGCGTGACGTTATCGGCCACGGGTCCGGCGGCATCGCTTGGGATTCCCGAGAAAAATACCGTTGCGTTGTGGCCGAAGGAGATCGGCGGCAAGACGGTGGAGTACATCGTGCTCGATGACGGATCGGACACCAGCCGCGCCGTGCAGAACACGCGCAAGCTGATCGATGAAGATCATGTCGATGCCATCGTCGGTTCCACGGTCACGCCGAACTCGCTCGCCATGCTCGATCCCGCGAGCCAGAGCAAGACGCCGATGATCTCCATGGCGGCATCGGCGGCGATCATCTCGCCGATGGACGCAAAGCGCACGTGGGCATTCAAGACGCCGCAAAACGACAGCCTCATGGCCGATGCCATCGCCGACTACATGGAAAAGCACGGCGTGAAGACGGTCGGTTTTATCGGCTTCGCGGATGCGTATGGCGAAGGCTGGTATAGCGTGTTCAACACCGCGGCCGCCGCGCATAAATTGAAAATCGTCGCGAACGAGCGCTTCGCCCGTGCTGATACATCGGTCACCGGCCAGGTGCTCAAGACGCTCAGCGCGAATCCCGATGCGATCCTGATTGCGGGCGCGGGAACGCCGGCGGCATTGCCTGCGAAGGCGCTGAAGGAGCGCGGCTACAAGGGCAAGGTTTATCAGACGCATGGCGTAGCGAACAACGATTTCCTGCGCGTGTGCGGCAAGGATTGCGACGGCGAATTGCTGCCCGCCGGCCCCATCCTCGTGGCGGATCAATTGCCTGACAGCAACCCGGTCAAGAAGTCCGCGCTGGCGTACAAGGCGGCTTACGAGAAAGCCTATGGCGTGGGTTCGGTATCGACGTTCGGCGGTCATTCATGGGACGCTGGCCAGATGCTGCAACGGGCCATTGGCGAAGCGCTCAAGACCGCCCAGCCTGGCACAGAGGCGTTCCGCGCGGCCTTGCGCAACGCGCTCGAGAACCTCAAGGACTTGCCGCTCGCACACGGCGTGATGAACACCACGCCCGCCGATCACAACGGCCTCGACAATCGTGCACGCGTGATGGTGCAGATCGTCGATGGCAAGTGGAAAGTGCAGAACGACTGACGTCATCGTGAGCTTGCACACCGGCAATTTGGTGCGTTAGCGTTCCGGAGTTTTTATGCTTCTATGGGCCGGCCGGCGGCCCGATTTAAGAATGTTCTCAAAGAGGAAGTATGGACTTATCGATTGCGGCGATCCTCGCGCAAGACGGCATCACCACCGGCGCGATCTACGCATTGCTCGCGCTCGCGCTGGTCCTGGTGTTTTCGGTGACGCGTGTCATCTTCATCCCGCAGGGCGAGTTCGTGGCATACGGCGCGTTGACGCTCGCGGCGCTGCAAACGCAGAAGCTGCCGGCCACCTGCTGGCTGCTTATTGCGATGGGCGTGGGGTGCTTTGTCGTGGAGCTTGCAGGCATTGCGCGGCATCCCTCGCGGCACAGGCAGATCGCGCGCACGCTGGCGATTCTCGCGGGCAAGTACCTGCTATTTCCCATTGCTGTTTATGCGCTCACGCGAAGCGTCGCCGCTCAGCCGTTGCCGATGATCGCGCAAATCGCATTGACGTTGCTGATCGTGATTCCGATGGGACCGTTTGTGTATCGGCTGGCCTATGAGCCGATCGCGGAAGCCAGCACGTTGTTGCTGTTGATCGTGGCGGTCGCGGTGCATTTTGCGATGGTCGGCCTGGGTCTTGTCATGTTCGGCGCGGAAGGCTCTCGCACAACGGCTTTCTCCGATGCCACCTTCAACCTCGGCAGCGTTTCCATCTCCGGGCAGAGCATCTGGGTGGTGGGCACGGCGGTCGTGTTGATCGCCGCGCTGTATTTTTACTTCGATAAAACCATCTCCGGCAAAGCCTTGCGCGCAACCTCCGTGAACCGGCTTGGCGCCCGCCTGGTGGGCATCGGTACGACGCAGGCTGGAAGGCTTGCCTTCACGCTCGCGGCCGGCCTGGGGGCGCTCTGCGGCATCCTCGTGGCGCCGATCACGACCATCTATTACGACTCGGGGTTTCTTATCGGCTTGAAGGGATTCGTGGGCGCGATCGTGGGCGGACTGGTGAGTTATCCGCTCGCCGCGGCCGGGTCGCTGCTGGTCGGATTGCTGGAATCGTATTCGTCGTTCTGGGCAAGTGCTTATAAAGAGGTGATCGTGTTCACGCTGATCATTCCGGTGCTGTTGTGGCGGAGTCTCGCAAGCCCGCATTCGGATGAAGAAGAGGAGTGACACGATGAAATTCCTGATGCAGAAGAAAGTGTTCGTCGTGTTCCTTGTGCTTGTTTTTGCGTTGCCCGTCCTGCCGCAACCCATCCGCATGCCCGAGTACTGGATCACATTGTTGAACTACATCGGCTTGTATTCGATTGTCGCCATCGGGCTCGTGTTGCTGACCGGGATTGGCGGGATGACGAGCTTCGGGCAGGCGGCGTTTGTCGGCGTGGGCGCGTACTCGACGGCTTATCTCACCACGCAGTTCGGCGTTTCGCCTTGGCTTGCGTTGATTGTCGGCGTGGTGCTGACGGCGTTGATCGCGTTGCTGCTCGGCATGGTGACCATGCGGCTGTCCGGGCACTTCCTGCCGCTTGGAACCATCGCGTGGGGCTTGTCGCTGTTCTTCCTGTTCGGGAACCTGGAGTTCCTCGGCAAGTACGACGGCATCAACGGTATTCCAATACTTAACCTTTTCGGCTGGCATCTCGAATCGGGGCGGTCAATCTACTACCTGATCTGGGTCGTGGTGCTGCTGGCGGTCATATCGGTCCAGAACCTGCTCAACAGCCGTCCTGGACGCGCGATTCGCGCATTGCGCGGCGGTGGCACGATGGCCGAAGCCATGGGCGTGAACACCGCGTGGATGCGCGTGGTGATCTTCGTCTACGCAGCCATGCTCGCAGCCATTTCGGGCTTTCTGTACGCGCATTTGCAGCGTGCGGTGAACCCGACGCCGTTCGGCTTGAACCACGGTATCGAATTCCTTTTCATGGCGGTGGTGGGCGGTGTATCGCATGTCTGGGGTGCGGTTCTGGGCGCGACTATCCTCACCGTTCTGCAAGATTATTTGCAGACGCTGTTGCCCAAGCTGCTCGGATCGAATGGAAACTTCGAGATCATCGTTTTCGGTGTGTTGATGGTCTTGCTGCTTCAATACGCGCGCCAGGGTGTCTGGCCGTTTGTGGCTCGGCTGTTTCCCAGCGGCCCGCGTGCGCGCGTTCCCGATCATGCCGATGCGTTGCCGCAACGCGCGAGGCCGGTTGCGGGTGAACCGCTGCTAGTGGTCGATAAAGCACGCAAGCAGTTCGGCGGTCTCGTCGCGGTCAACGATGTCAGTTTTCAGGTGAAGGCGGGCGAAATCATCGGCCTGATCGGTCCGAACGGCGCAGGGAAATCGACGACGTTCAACCTTGTGACCGGTGTATTGCAGGCTACGAGCGGATCGATCACGTTCCAGGGCGAGCGCATCGATACGCTGAGCTCACGTGAAATCGTCAAACGGGGAATCGGACGGACGTTCCAACATGTGAGATTGCTATCGGGCATGACGGTGCTGGAGAACGTCGCTATCGGCGCGCATTTGCGCGGCAAGACGGGCGTCTGGCGCAGCGTTGTTCGGCTGAACGCGGCGGAAGAAGCGCGGCTGATGGCCGAAGCGGCGAAGCAAATCAAACGCGTTGGGCTGGAGAAGCATCTCTACGATGAAGCCGGCAGTCTTGCACTCGGACAGCAACGAATCCTCGAAATCGCCCGTGCACTGTGCTGCGATCCGAATTTGCTATTGCTCGACGAGCCGGCTGCAGGTTTGCGTTATCAGGAGAAGCAGCAACTCGCTGAACTGTTGCGACGCCTGAAGGGCGAGGGCATGAGCATACTTCTTGTCGAACACGATATGGATTTCGTCATGAATCTGACGGATCGGCTTGTAGTGATGGAGTTCGGTACAAGGATCGCGGAAGGTCTGCCGCAGGACGTGCAGAAAGATCCAGCGGTATTGGAAGCTTATTTGGGCGGGGTGGATTAATGGCTGATGCAATTCTTCAGGTTGACGGTTTATCCGTCCGTTACGGCAAGGTCGAAGCGTTGCATGATGGGAAGCTGACTGTGGGTGCCGGTCAAATTGTTTCGGTGATCGGACCCAACGGAGCAGGCAAGTCGACATTGCTCAACGCAATCATGGGTGCGTTGCCATCCACTGGATATGCGAATGGTACGATCCGATACCGCAACGAAGAGGTTTCCACGCTTCCTATCGAAAAGCGTGTTTCACGTGGAATGTGTCTGGTGCCGGAAAAGCGTGAGCTGTTTGCGAGCATGACTGTGGAAGACAACTTGGTGCTGGGGGCGTATCGGAAGAAACGGGCGGGCGAACGCAATTATCTGGATCAGCTCGAGCATGTGTTCGACCTGTTTCCACGGTTGAAGGAACGGCGCAGGCAGGCGGCAGGTACGTTGTCCGGCGGTGAACGACAAATGCTTGCGGTCGGGCGTGCGCTGATGGGCAAGCCCGACTTGCTCATGCTCGATGAACCCAGTCTCGGCTTGGCGCCATTGATCGTGAAGGAGATCTTCCACATCATCAGTGCGCTTCGTCAGACCGGCGTCGCGACATTGCTTATCGAGCAGAATGCGCGCGCTGCGCTTCAAATCTCCGACTATGGGTATGTGCTCGAAACCGGCGAGTTCGCCATGGAAGGTGCAGCGACCGCATTAGCTCATGATCCGAAAGTTATTGAAACCTATCTGGGTCTTGCCAAAAAGGTTGCGTAGCGATCCTGTCCCCTCCAAATAAAGATGGCGTGTTTCACGTGAAACACGCCATTTTTTTGCTTTCACGGCTTGGGGCCGAATCGCGGTAAAAGCTAACCGGTATAATTCTTCGATATCTCTTTCGAAGGTCCGCCACCTCGCGCGGGAACCCATGCTTTATCCAACTGAATTCGATGTGATCGTCGTTGGCGGCGGTCACGCTGGAACCGAAGCGGCGTTAGCCTCGGCCCGTATGGGCGCGAGCACGCTCTTGCTCACCCATAACATCGAAACGCTGGGCCAGATGAGCTGCAATCCGTCGATCGGCGGGATTGGGAAAGGACATCTGGTCAAGGAAATCGACGCGCTAGGTGGCGCGATGGCCGCAGCGACTGACGAGGCGGGCATTCAGTTCCGAATATTGAACTCTTCGAAAGGCCCGGCAGTGCGCGCAACGCGCGCGCAGGCAGATCGTGTTCTGTACAAGCAGGCAATCCGGCATCGGCTCGAGAACCAGCCTAATTTGTGGCTGTTTCAGCAAGCAGTGGAAGATTTGATGGTCGAAGGCGACCGTGTTGTCGGCGCCGTGACGCAGGTTGGCGTGCAATTCCGGGCCAAGGCCGTGGTGCTGACGGCTGGCACTTTCCTCGATGGAAAGATCCACGTAGGCTTGAACAATTACACGGGTGGACGGGCGGGCGATCCGGCTGCAGTAACGCTGTCGGCGCGCTTGAAGGAGTTAAAGCTCCCGCAAGGGCGGCTGAAAACGGGTACGCCGCCGCGTATTGATGGCCGCACGATCGATTACTCGAAGCTCGAAGAACAGCCTGGCGACCTCGATCCGATCCCAGTCTTCTCATTTCTCGGCCGCGTTGAACAGCATCCGCGCCAAGTGCCTTGCTGGGTAACGCATACGAACGAACATACCCACGACATCATCCGTTCTGGTCTTGACCGTTCACCAATGTACACCGGCGTTATCGAAGGCGTCGGGCCGCGGTATTGTCCATCGATCGAAGACAAGATTCATCGGTTTGCGTCGAAAGATTCGCACCAGATCTTCCTCGAGCCCGAAGGTTTAACGACAAACGAGTTTTACCCGAATGGCATCTCGACCAGTTTGCCGTTCGATATCCAACTCGCACTCGTCCGTTCGATGAAAGGCCTTGAACACGCCCACATCCTGCGTCCGGGTTACGCCATTGAATATGATTACTTCGATCCGCGTGGCCTGAAGGCATCGCTGGAGACCAAGGTGATATGCGGATTGTTCTTCGCAGGACAGATCAACGGAACGACGGGCTACGAAGAAGCGGGCGCGCAGGGCTTGTTGGCGGGGATAAATGCGGCCTTGCAAGTGAGCGGGCGTGAGGCATGGTGCCCGCGCCGGGACGAGGCGTATCTGGGGGTTTTGGTCGACGATCTGGTAACGCAGGGCGTGTCTGAGCCGTATCGGATGTTTACTAGCCGCGCTGAGTATCGCTTGTCGCTGCGGGAAGACAACGCCGACATCCGTCTGACGGAGATTGGCCGAACGCTTGGCGTGGTCGATGACTCACGTTGGAACGTGTTCAATGCAAAGCGCGACGCTGTTTCACGTGAAACACAACGACTCAAAACTACGTGGGTCACCCCGAAAACGTTGCCTGTCGATGAAGCCACAGCTTTGCTCGGTAAAGCGATCGATCACGAATACAGTCTTGCCGAGTTGCTGCGTCGCCCGGGTGTGACGTACGCCGACGTATGCTCGTTGCGTGGAAACACGTCCGGGCCCGACGCGCCGCTGGCGGAAGATCCGGTACTGCTCAGTCAAATCGAGGAGCAAATCGAGATTGCCGTGAAGTATCAAGGCTATATCGATCGTCAAGCTGGTGAGATCGAACGCAATGGGTCGCATGAAAACACGCGTCTCCCGGAAGGGTTTGACTACGCAGAAGTACGCGGACTCTCGTTCGAGGCGCGCCAAAAGCTGATCCAGCATCGTCCGGAAACGATCGGGCAGGCATCGCGCATCTCGGGCATCACCCCGGCGACGATTTCCCTGCTCATGGTTCATCTGAAGCGCACTTTTGGTCGCCACAATGATTCCACGGGAAACAATCGGGCAGGGCGTGGCGACGCTCGCTCCGTCTCGTGATGAAGCGTGAAGCCGGTGAAGCCGGACTGAGCACGCTGTTGAACGAAGGGATCGAGCAGCTCGCAATCGATGTCACGGAAGTGCAGCGCCAGAAACTGCTGGACTATGTGACGCTGCTCGGCAAATGGAACGCGGTGTACAACCTCACGGCGATTCGCGATCCGCGCCAGATGTTGATCCAGCACATTCTTGATTCGCTCGCGATTGTTCCGCACATGGCGGAGTCTGGTATTGCCCGGACAGCGCTGGATGTCGGCTCGGGCGGCGGTTTGCCCGGCATCGTGATGGCGATCGTACTGCCCAATTGGCAAGTCACGCTAAACGACATTGTGCACAAGAAAACGGCATTCCAGTCACAAGCCAAGCTGCAGCTCGGACTGAGCAATCTGTCCGTGGTGACTGGCCGGGTAGAAAGTCTGCGGCCGGGTTTGGAAGTCCCGGGTCTTTTTGACGTAATCGTGTCCCGCGCGTTCGCAGAGCTCTCCGACTTCGTTACACTTGCGCGTCATCTGGTTGCCGACAACGGTCGCATCTGGGCGATGAAAGGCATTCGGCCCGAAGGCGAGATCGAGCGTCTTCCTGCCTATGCCAAAGTCAACCGTATTGAACGCCTGCGCGTGCCCATGCTCGACGCCGAGCGCCACCTGATCGAAATTGAAATCGGAGCGGCCCAACATTGAACACTGCTGTCGACATCTCAAGCGAGCCTGAAGTCCAGGTAGCAAAGAAGGGACAAATCACGATGGCGAAGATATTCTGCGTCGCAAACCAGAAGGGCGGCGTTGGAAAAACGACCACCGCGGTCAATCTTGCTGCGAGCCTGGCGGCGCTCGACCAGCGGGTTTTGCTGATCGACCTCGATCCACAGGGTAACGCGACGATGGGCAGCGGTATCGACAAAGCTGCCGTTGAAAACACCGTCTACGACGTGCTTGTGAACGGCGTCACGGTACGCGAAGCAAGCACGCGTACGGATGCGGTCAAATATGATGTCTTGCCCGCAAACCGCGAACTGGCCGGCGCGGAAGTTGAGTTGGTCGGCGTGGAAAACCGCGAACGCGTGCTGCGCCATGCACTCGCCGATGTCCAGGCCGACTACGACTTCATCCTCATCGATTGCCCGCCCGCTTTGTCGCTGCTGACGCTGAACGGGTTGTGCGCGGCGCACGGCGTTGTCATCCCGATGCAGTGCGAATACTTCGCTCTCGAAGGATTATCGGATCTGGTCAACACGATCAAGCAGGTTCACGCGAATCTGAACCGCGATCTGAAGGTCATCGGATTGTTGCGGGTGATGTTCGATCCACGCATCACGTTGCAGCAGCAAGTATCGGATCAACTGAAACAGCATTTCGGCGACAAGCTTTTTGACGTTGTCATTCCGCGAAATGTCCGTCTGGCCGAAGCGCCAAGCTATGGATTGCCGGGGGTCGTGTTCGACCGGGCATCGCGTGGGGCGCAGGCGTATATCCAGTTCGGCACGGAAATGATCGAGCGCGTTCGCGCGCTTTAATGGACGGATTGGGAAGATGGCAGAACGAGGAAGCAAGATGAACGCGACGATGAAGAAGAAGGGTCTGGGACGCGGGCTCGAAGCTCTGCTGGGCGGTAGTTCGGATATCACCGAGGCCGTGCGCAGCGAGGGCTTGCCGAGCGTGCTGCGCCTCGATTCCATGCAGGCCGGCAAGTACCAGCCGCGTACCCGCATGGACGAGGGCGCGCTCCAGGAGCTTGCTTCGAGCATCCGCTCGCAGGGCGTGATGCAGCCGATCCTCGTGCGTTCCATCGGCGATGACCGCTACGAAATCATCGCGGGCGAACGCCGTTTTCGCGCCGCGAAGCTGGCCGGCCTCGAAGAAGTGCCGGTGCTCGTGAAAAACGTGCCAGATCAGGCTGCTGCAGCAATGGCCTTGATCGAAAACATCCAGCGCGAGGATTTGAATCCGCTGGAAGAGGCGCAGGGCATCCAGCGTCTTCTCGATGACTTCAACTTTACGCACGAACAAGCCGCCGAGTCAGTCGGACGTTCGCGCAGCGCCGTGTCCAACCTGCTGCGTTTGCTCAACCTCGCGACGCCCGTCCAGACCATGCTGCTGGCAGGTGACCTGGACATGGGCCACGCCCGCGCGCTTCTCGCCGTCGATGCCGCCACGCAGATCCAGCTTGCCAATCAGGTGGTGAACAAGCGCATGTCGGTGCGCGAAACCGAGAAGCTGGTTTCGTCGACGACGAAGGAAGCGCCCGCGACCAAAGCGCGCCTTGCCAACGATGGCGGCCGCGATACACGCCGCCTCGAGGAAGAATTGTCGGACCTGCTGTCGGCAAACGTCAAAATCAAGATGGGCGGGCGAGGGCGCGGCAAGCTGCAGATCGATTTCGGCGATCTCGATGCACTCGAAGGCATATTAGGGCGCTTGCGCACGGGCGTCGCGAACGACAAGGCGTCAGTGACAGACAGCGCATCGGCAACGCAAGCCTGACTCGATGCAACCGTCAGCGCACGCGAAACCTGCTCGGTTGAATCTGGTGGCGAAAGCATGGGCGCTGATCGCCGGCGAGCCGGTATTGGCAATCCTGATTGTCGCGTTGATCGCGCTCCAGGTTCTGCATCCCAAACCCTGGAGCGCTTTGCCGGCTTTGATCGACTGGCAGACCGTGCTGACGCTGGCCGGTTTGCTGATGCTCACGAAAGCAGTCGAACTCTCCGGTTTCCTGATGTGGATGGCGCACCGCGTGGTGCATCGAATACATGGTGAGCGCGGGCTTGCTTTCCTGCTGATCGGACTCGCTGCCGCGCTCTCCACCTTGCTCACCAACGATGTCGCCCTGTTCGCCGTCGTGCCGCTGACGCTGTCGCTGCATAAACTCGCGCCGCTTCCCATCAAGCGCCTGATCATCTTCATTGCGATGGCCGTGAATGCCGGGTCGATCCTGACGCCGCTCGGCAATCCTCAAAACCTGTTCCTCTGGCAGACCAGCGGTGTTTCGTTCGGCGCGTTCGTGTGGGCGCTGTTGCCGTTGTGCGTGGCGCTCATGGTGATGCTTTACGCGCTCGCCGCGGTGATGTTCCGCAACCGTCCGCTCGACCTTTCCGGCGACAAGGAAGCACACACAGTCGATGTCTCCCTGTGCGCGGTTGCGGGCATTGCATTCATAGCGTTCGTCGTTCTCGCCGATGCCCACCACGCGGGCCTCGGCCTCGCCGCGGTCGCGATCGGCTTTCTATTGTGGCGGCGTCAGGTCGTGCTGAAGATCGACTGGTTGCTCCTGTTGATCTTCGTGCTGATGTTCATCGTCTTGCGCAGTGTCGCGGCGTTGCCCTGGGTGCATCACGCGATCGCAAGCATCGGACTCGATACTCCGCTCAAGGCGTATGCGGCAGGTGCGGTGTTATCGCAGGGAATCAGCAACGTGCCCGCAGCGATCATGCTCGCCGAGTTCTCGAAGGACTGGCGTGCACTTGCATTCGGTGTGAGCGTCGGCGGCTTTGGCATCGCCATTGGTTCCCTCGCGAATCTGATCGCGGTGCGTTTATCCGGCGAACGCGGCATGTGGGGACCGTTCCATCTTATCTCGATCCCGTTCTGGATCGTCGCAGGAATAGTCGGCGCATGGCTTGTGTAGGCATCGTGAAGTCTCGTTGAACATCAACCTTTCAGTCCTGTCCCCAGTCGTTGTCCACACAAGCGAAATCTCTGATTTGAGACGTGTTTTTAAGGTGTATCCGGTTGTTTTTTGGTGACCCTAAGCTATTGAATCCGCGACAACAATCGCTTACAATCGCCCGGATTTAACAGCTTAGCGGCTCCGAAAGCGCAGCGTAAGTATGTTGCTCCTTCAGGCGACAAACCAACGGCAAATGCGCAGGTTGTGACTGACTTTAGTGAGATGTGTGATGGCGGTGCGAGAGCAGGATCGAGCGCCGGAAGGCGGAAATGATGGGCGCGTTTCAAGCCCTGCCGCAGATTTGACTGAACCTGGTTCAACCAGTTCAAATCCCACACCGGTTTCTTCAGGTCAGGCGCGCCACACGTCGAATCGTCCGTTCGACGATTCGTGGGACGCTGAAGCGAAAGATAACAATACTGTTCCGCTGACGCGGGCAGAGGCGGAGACGCTGTTTGGTCCCGAGGTGAGTCGTTCATCGCGTGTCACGCCGTTTAAGGTCGTGGCGGCGCAAATGGTTTTGTCCCTGGTTGCGACGTTGGTCTGGTGGCTGTTTTACAGCCCGCCGGGTATTGCTGTGCCGGGCGACGTGGCGCTGTCAGCGTTCCTGGGTGGCGCAATTTGCTGGGTGCCGAGCGCGTTGTTCGCAGCACGGCTGAAGGCGAAGAGCGGCGCTGAAACCATTGCGAGCTGGGTGATCGGCGAAGCCATGAAGATGGGCGCGACGATTGCGATGTTCGTCGCCATTGCGTACGGTTTCAAGGGCGTCCTGTGGATACCGCTGCTGGTCACGTATCTGATCGCGCTGAAGACGTACTGGATAGCAATGGCGTGGAAGTAGGTCGCGGCTGACGAACCTGACGTGCCAGGTAAGTGACGTAGTTACGGTAACAGAGCAGATTAATACGTGCGGATGCTTCACCTCCTGCACGCGGGCCCGTGCCCTGCCGATCGCCCTTGAATGGCGGCTGGAGGATCACACGGGCGGCGGAAGATTTTCGACAATTTGGGTGGCTTTAAAGTTATGGCAGCTAGCGAAGGAACGCACGCGATGGATCCGTCGGAGTACATCGCGCACCATTTGCAGAATCTCTCCACTTCTCAGCAGACGTCGATCTTCGATATCCACGTCTGGAATCTCGACACGCTGTTCTGGTCGATTCTTTGCGGCATTGTCACGATCATCATCCTCGGTCTGGCAGCGCGCAAAGCGACGTCCGGCGTGCCGGGACGTTTTCAGTGCGCAATCGAGATGCTGGTCGAGATGGTCGAAGACCAGTCGAAGTCGATGATCCACGGTAGCCGCCGTTTCATCGCCCCGCTCGCGCTCACGGTGTTCGTGTGGGTTGCGCTCATGAATTCGCTCGACTTCATCCCGGTTGACCTGCCGACGCGCGTGATCGGCTGGCTCGGTCTGACCGAGACGTTCCCGCACATGCGCGTGGTCCCGACGGCCGACCTGAACGGCACGCTCGGTATCGCCATCGGCGTGTTCGTGCTGATGATCTACTACAACTTCAAGATCAAGGGCGTTGGCGGCTTCGTGCACGAACTGCTGTCTGCTCCGTTCGGTGCGCATCCGCTGCTGTGGATCCCGAACCTTGCACTGAACATCATCGAGTTCGTCGCCAAGACGGTTTCCCTCGGCATGCGGCTGTTCGGCAACATGTACGCAGGTGAACTGTTGTTCCTGCTGATCGCCCTGCTCGGCAGCATGTGGCACTTCGGCGCGGACGCTTCTGTCCTCGGCTTCCTGGGCCACGTGGTTGCAGGAACGGTCTGGGCGATCTTCCACATCCTGATCGTGCTGCTACAGGCGTTCATTTTCATGATGCTGACGCTGGTGTACCTCGGCCAGGCGCATGACACGCACTAAGCAGGGAAGACTCACAGCAGGTCGGTAAATCGCGGCAGGACAACGCAGCGGAGAACCAAGAATCAGCAGAATCGTTTCGAGTTTCAATTTTTTATAAATCTAAGTTCCAAAGTCTTTTCACATAGGAGTAGTCATGAACGCTTTCATCGCCAACATCCAGGGTCTGACCGCCATCGGTATCGGCATCATCATCGGCCTGGGTGCAATCGGCGCCTGTATCGGTATCGGCCTGATGGGCGGCAAGTACATCGAAGCATGTGCTCGCCAGCCGGAACTGATGAACCCGCTGCAAACCAAGATGTTTCTCTTGGCTGGTCTGATTGACGCGGCGTTCCTGATCGGCGTTGGTGTGGCAATGCTGTTTGCGTTCGCAAACCCGCTGCTGTCGAAGCTCGCCGCAGGCTGAGTTTCCTCGGAAGTGTGCGCTTGAGCTTCGGCGTCAGGCGCAGGACGGAACGGGTGACGGCGCTTAATCGATGCAACCCTCGATCAAGCGCCTTGCCGTTTCACTCTCCGGATTAGCAACGTTTAAGGAAACACCGTGAATCTCAACGCAACCCTGTTTGCGCAAATGGTCGTGTTTCTGATCCTCGCGTGGTTCACGATGAAGTTCGTGTGGCCGCCGTTGATCAACGCCCTGGACGAGCGCTCGAAGAAGATCGCCGACGGCTTGTCAGCCGCCGAAAAGGGCAAGGCCGAACTCGAAGCCGCACATAAGCGCGTCGACCAGGAACTCGCGCAAGCCCGTAACGACGGCCAGCAGCGCATTGCAGACGCCGAAAAGCGTGCAGTGGCTGTCGCCGACGAAATCAAGGCTAACGCTCAGGCCGAAGCTGCGCGCATCATTGCACAAGCGAAAGCCGACGCAGAACAGCAAATCGTGAAAGCGCGCGAAGCATTGCGCGGCGAAGTCGCGGCATTGGCCGTGAAGGGCGCCGAGCAGATCCTGAAGCGCGAAGTCGATCAATCGGCTCACGCCGAGATGCTGAATCAACTCAAAACCGAGCTCTGATCATGGCCGAACTTGCAACCATCGCCCGACCGTACGCAGAAGCATTGTTCCGCGTGGCCGAAGCGGGTGAGCTCGCCGCCTGGTCTGACTTCGTCGAGGAGCTGGCTCAGGTTGCGCGTCTGCCTGAAGTGCTGTCCATCGCGACGAGCCCGAAAGTGAGCCGCGACCAGGTCAGCGAGCTGCTGTTGACGGCGGTGAAATCGCCGCTCGCCAAGCAGCCGGAGGCGAAGAACTTTGTGCAGATGCTGGTGGACAACCACCGGCTGACGCTGATGCCGGAAATTGCCGTGCAGTTCGACGAGCTGAAGAATTCCCGCGAAGGTGCGGCCGATGCGTTGATCGTAAGCGCATTCCCGCTGGAAGGCGCACAGTTGACCGACCTGCTCGCGAATCTCGAACGCAAGTTCCACTGCAAGCTGAAACCTACTGTTGAAGTCGACAAGTCGCTGATTGGCGGCGTGCGCGTGACGGTAGGCGACGAAGTACTCGATACCTCGGTCCGCGCGCGCCTCGCGAGCATGCAGACGGCGCTGTCCGCCTGACGCCTTTTGCGCCGGCGCGGTTAAGAATTGACTATCTGGAGTGACTAATGCAACTCAATCCCTCTGAGATCAGCGAGCTGATCAAGAGCCGGATCCAGGGCCTGGAAGCGAGCTCCGATGTTCGCAACCAAGGCACTGTGATTTCCGTGACCGACGGTATCGTGCGTATTCACGGTTTGTCGGACGTGATGCAGGGCGAAATGCTCGAATTCCCGGGCAACACCTTCGGCCTCGCGCTGAACCTCGAGCGCGATTCGGTTGGCGCCGTGATTTTGGGCGAATACGAACACATTTCGGAAGGCGACATCGTCAAGACGACGGGCCGCATTCTTGAAGTGCCGGTGGGTCCGGAGCTGCTCGGCCGCGTGGTCGACGCTCTGGGCGTGCCTATCGACGGCAAGGGTCCGGTCAACGCAAAGATGACCGACGCTGTAGAAAAGATCGCGCCGGGCGTGATCTGGCGCAAGTCGGTTTCGGAGCCGGTTCAAACGGGTCTGAAATCCATCGACGCAATGGTGCCGGTTGGCCGTGGCCAGCGCGAGCTGATCATTGGCGACCGCCAGTGCGGCAAGACGGCTGTGGCCATTGACGCGATCATCAACCAGAAGGGCAAGAACCTCTTCTGTATCTATGTCGCGATCGGCCAGAAGGCGTCGTCGATCATGAACGTGGTTCGCAAGCTGGAAGAAACCGGCGCGCTGGAATACACGATCGTGGTTGCGGCTTCGGCTTCGGAATCGGCCGCCATGCAATACCTGGCGCCGTACGCAGGCTGCACGATGGGCGAATACTTCCGCGATCGCGGCCAGGACGCGCTGATCGTGTATGACGATTTGACCAAGCAAGCCTGGGCGTATCGCCAGATTTCGCTGTTGCTGCGCCGTCCTCCGGGCCGTGAAGCGTATCCGGGTGACGTGTTCTACCTGCACTCGCGTCTGTTGGAACGTGCTGCTCGCGTGTCGGAAGACTACGTCGAGAAGTTCACGAATGGTGAAGTGAAGGGCAAGAGCGGTTCGCTGACGGCATTGCCGGTCATTGAAACGCAAGCCGGCGACGTGACCGCATTCGTTCCGACGAACGTGATCTCGATTACCGACGGCCAGATCTTCCTGGAAACCGACTTGTTCAACGCCGGTATTCGTCCTGCTATTAACGCGGGCGTGTCGGTGTCGCGAGTGGGTGGCGCCGCGCAGACCAAGGTCATCAAGAAGCTGTCGGGCGGTATTCGTACCGACTTGGCGCAGTATCGTGAGCTGGCGGCGTTCTCGCAGTTCGCATCGGACCTCGACGAAGCCACCCGCAAGCAACTGGAACGTGGCCGCCGCGTGACGGAACTGCTCAAGCAGCCGCAGTATCAGCCGCTGCAAGTGTGGGAACTGGCGATCGCGCTGTTTGCCGCGAACAATGGTTACCTCGACGATCTCGAAGTTGCTCAGGTCCTGCCGTTCGAAAAGGGTCTTCGCGACTACTTGAAGACGAAGCATGCGGACATGATCAAGCGCATCGAAGATAACAAGGACTTGTCGAAGGACGACGAAGGCGCATTGCATACCGCGCTCAAGGACTTCAAGAAGTCGGGCGCTTATTGATTTCGGTACTGATCTTCGGATTAAGTCGAAATTTGAAGCGGCGCGGGCCGCTTCTGGAACAAATGAAGCATCCCGCGCCGTTTCGATCGAGGAGTAAGCAATGGCTGGAATGAAGGAAATCCGCGGCAAGATCAAGAGCGTGCAAAACACGCGCAAGATCACCAAGGCTATGGAGATGGTGGCTGCGTCGAAAATGCGCCGCGCGCAGGAGCGTATGCGCGCAGCTCGCCCGTATGCCGACAAGATCCGCGAAGTCGCCGCGCACATGAGCGCTGCGACGCCTGAGTATCGCCATCCGTTCATGGTCGAGAACAAGGGCGCGAAAGCGGCCGGCATCATTCTCGTCACGACCGACAAAGGTCTGTGCGGCGGCATGAACACGAACATCCTTCGCGCTGCGCTCCTGAAGTTCAAGGAGCTGGAGCAGCAAGGCCAGACTATCGAAGCATCCGCGATCGGCAGCAAGGGTCTGGGCTTCCTGAACCGGCTGAAGGCCAAGACCGTGTCGCAAGTCACGCATCTGGGCGACACGCCGCATCTGGAAAAACTGATCGGCGCGATCAAGGTTCAGCTCGACCTGTATTCGGAAGGCAAGATCAGCGCGGTTTATCTGGCGTTCACCCGCTTCGTCAACACGATGAAGCAGGAAGCCGTGATCGAACAATTGCTGCCTTTGTCGGCAAGCGATTTCGCGCGCAAGGACGGCCTGGACAAGAACAGCGAAGCAGTCACGCCGACGACCTCGTGGGACTACATCTACGAGCCGGATGCGCAGACGGTTGTCGACGAACTGCTCGTGCGTTATGTCGAAGCATTGGTGTATCAGGCAGTGGCGGAAAACATGGCATCGGAGCAATCGGCTCGCATGGTCGCCATGAAGGCCGCGTCGGATAACGCAAAGACGGTGATCGGCGAATTGCAGCTCGTATACAACAAGAGTCGGCAAGCAGCGATTACCAAGGAATTGTCAGAGATCGTCGGTGGCGCTGCAGCGGTCGGTTGATCGCCAGCGTCGAATCGAACTGCGCCTGTCGCGCGAGTGAAGAATCAAGTATCTAAAGGAAATGCGATGAGTACTACTGCTTTGGTAGAAGGCAAGATCGTACAGTGCATCGGCGCAGTTATCGACGTGGAATTCCCGCGTTCCGACATGCCGAGGATTTACGACGCGCTCGTTTTGGAAGGCTCGGAGCTGACGCTTGAAGTCCAGCAACAACTGGGCGACGGCGTGGTCCGGACTATTTGTCTGGGTGCATCGGATGGATTGCGCCGCGGCACGATCGTGAAGAACACGGGCAAGCCCATCAGCGTGCCGGTCGGCAAGCCGACGCTTGGCCGCATCATGGACGTGCTGGGTCGTCCTATCGACGAAGCCGGTCCGATCAACACGGACGTCACGCGCGGGATTCACCAGAAGGCGCCGAAGTTCGACGAACTGTCGCCTTCGACCGAACTGCTTGAAACCGGCATCAAGGTTATTGACCTGATCTGCCCGTTTGCAAAGGGCGGCAAGGTTGGCCTGTTCGGCGGCGCCGGCGTGGGCAAGACCGTGAACATGATGGAACTGATCAACAACATCGCCAAAGAGCACGGCGGTTATTCCGTGTTTGCCGGTGTTGGCGAGCGTACCCGCGAAGGGAACGACTTCTATCATGAAATGAAGGATTCGAACGTTCTGGACAAGGTCGCGCTGGTGTACGGCCAGATGAACGAGCCGCCGGGCAACCGTCTGCGCGTGGCGCTGACCGGCCTGACGATGGCCGAGCATTTCCGCGACGAAGGTCTGGACGTGCTGTTCTTCGTGGACAACATCTACCGTTTCACGCTGGCTGGTACGGAAGTGTCGGCTCTCTTGGGACGTATGCCGTCGGCAGTGGGTTATCAGCCTACGCTGGCTGAAGAAATGGGCCGTCTGCAAGAACGGATCACGTCGACGAAAACCGGCTCGATCACCTCGGTGCAAGCCGTGTACGTTCCTGCGGATGACTTGACCGACCCGTCGCCGGCGACCACCTTCGGTCACCTGGATGCAACCGTCGTGTTGTCGCGTGACATCGCTTCGCTGGGTATTTATCCGGCAGTGGACCCGCTCGATTCGACCTCGCGTCAGATCGACCCGAACGTGATTGGCGAAGAGCACTACGCCATTACGCGCGGTGTGCAGCAAACGCTACAGCGCTACAAGGAATTGCGCGACATTATCGCGATTCTGGGCATGGACGAACTCGCGCCGGAAGACAAGCTCGCCGTTGCGCGCGCTCGTAAGATCCAGCGTTTCCTGTCGCAGCCGTTCCACGTCGCGGAAGTCTTCACGGGCTCGCCGGGCAAGTACGTGCCGCTGAAGGAAACCATCCGCGGCTTCAAGATGATCGTTGAAGGTGAGTGCGATCATCTGCCGGAGCAGGCGTTCTACATGGTCGGCACCATCGACGAAGCCTTTGAAAAGGCCAAGAAGATTCAATAAGGATGGCTGGGCGCGGGGATCGTAGACACCGCGTCCTATTGGAGTCGATATGGCAACTATTCAAGTAGACGTCGTCAGCGCGGAAGAGCAGATCTTCTCGGGCCGGGCGAAGTTCGTCGCGCTGCCTGGCGAAGCGGGTGAACTCGGCATCTTGCCGGGCCATACGCCGCTGATCACGCGGATTCGTCCGGGTGCGGTGCGCATCGAAGCGGAGAACGGCGAGGAAGAGTTCGTGTTCGTCGCGGGCGGGATTCTCGAGATTCAGCCAGGCGTGGTGACGGTTCTCGCCGACACCGCGATCCGTGGCCAGGATCTCGACGAAGCCAAGGCAATCGAAGCGAAAAAGCACGCGGAAGAAGCGCTGCAGAACACGGGATCGAACCTCGAATATGCAACCGCGCAAGCGGAACTCGCGTACGCGACGGCTCAGATCGCGGCGATCCAGCGCTTGCGGAAGATTCGCGGTCAGCATTAAGCGTTTCGCTGGTCTTGAGGTTTCAGGGAAAAGCAGCCTTCGGGCTGCTTTTTTTATTGCCGGCCGCGCTGTCCCTCTGCTCCCGCGCATTTCTGCATATCCGACACGCACATATTCACGGTGCGTTGCGGGTAACACTCAATGCCTTCCGCGATCCGCCCGATGCACAATCAGTCTTCCGAATGGCTTTCACGGCGCCATGCCGTGCAGCCTTCCACTTCACATGGAAGAGACCCTGGATATGGCTACCCCATCGACGCAAGCCGGGCCGCAGATCGAACCACTCGATGGCCTGTCCTATGTTCGCGGCTCGACAGAGATTGCGCTGAGCGACGCCACGGTTTCACGCTTTCTTCTCGATACCGTCGCGCGATTTCCGGATCGTCCGGCGGTGGTTTTCCGGGAGCAAAACATCCGCTGGACCTGGCGTGATTTCGCCAATGAAGTCGATGTCCTCGCGTCCGGACTATTGCAACTCGGCGTTGAAGCAGGTGACCGCGTGGGCATCTGGTCGCCGAACCGCGTCGAATGGTTGTTGACGCAATTCGCCACTGCGCGGATCGGCGCGATCCTGGTGAACATCAATCCGGCGTACCGGCTCGCCGAACTGGAGTACGCGCTGAACAAGGTCGGCTGCAAGGCGCTGATCGCGGCGGAACAGTTCAAGTCGTCGAAGTATCTTGAGATGTTGCAGGCGCTCGCGCCGGAACTCGAGACCGCCGAGCCCGGTTCATTAAACGCTACACGCTTCCCCGATCTGAAAGCCGTGATCCGCATGGGCGATGGCGCGACGCCCGGAATGCTGCGCTTTTCCGATGTCATGTCCCGCGGCCGTGATCGGCTGGACACGAAGCAACTCGATACCCTGGAATCGAAGCTCAGCGCATTCGATCCCATCAACATCCAGTTCACGAGCGGCACCACTGGCAATCCCAAGGGCGCCACGCTTACGCATCACAACGTGCTGAACAACGGCCGTTACATAGCGCATTCGATGCTGCTGACCGAGCAGGATTCGCTCTGTATTCCCGTACCGCTCTACCACTGCTTCGGCATGGTGCTGGCGGTGCTGGCGTGTGTATCGTCGGGAGCGACGATGGTTTTTCCGGGCGAAGCCTTCGATCCGGCAGCAACCCTCGCCGCCGTCGATCAAGAACGCTGCACGGCGCTTCACGGCGTACCGACAATGTTTATCGCGGAGCTGGATCTTCCCGACTTCGACAAGTTCGACCTGAGCCGTTTGCGCACGGGGATCATGGCGGGTTCGCCGTGCCCTATCGAGACCATGAAGCGCGTGGTCGCGAAGATGAACCTGCGCGAGATCACCATCGCGTATGGGATGACCGAAACGAGTCCCGTGTCCTTCCAAAGCTCGACCACCGATCCCCTCGATAAACGCACGACCACCGTCGGCCAGATCCAGCCCCATCTGGAAGTGAAGCTCGTCAATCCGCTCGGCGAGATCGTCCCGGTCGGCGAGACGGGCGAACTCTGCACGCGCGGCTATTCGGTGATGAAAGGCTATTGGGGCGATGAAGCGAAGACGCGGGAAGCGATTATCGACGGCTGGATGCATACCGGCGATCTCGCCACGCTCGACGCGCAGGGGTATTGCAACATTGTTGGACGGTTGAAGGACATGCTGATTCGCGGCGGCGAAACATCTATCCGCGCGAGATCGAAGAGTTCTTGTTTCGCCATCCGAAGATTCAGTCCGCGCAAGTCTTCGGCGTTCCCGATAGTAAATACGGCGAAGAGGTCTGCGCGTGGATTGTTCTCAGACAAGGGGAGTACGCAACGCCCGAAGATATCCGCGAGTTCTGCCAGGGACAAATTGCGCACTACAAGATCCCGCGGCACATTCGATTCGTAGACGAACTGCCGATGACCGTTACCGGCAAGATCCAGAAATTCATCATGCGCGCCCAGATGATCGACGAGCTGAAGCTGTCTGAAGTGAAAACTGCTTGAAGAGCATGATTCGACACGAAAAAAACGGTCGCCGGAATAATCACGGCGACCATTTCATTCTTGCGCAAACGTTTGTCCAGACGAAAAAAAGCGGGCCTGGAGCCCGCTAAAAACCACACGCTACGGGGTTAGCGCGAGGAGACCAAAGGTGGGAAAGGGGCCGATTCCTGTTTTGTCGACCAACGAACCCAACAAACATGCCCCTGAAAACCGGGCTTCGGCGCTATGCCGACCGATGAGCGCAAGTGAGTGGTGTTGCTCTTTTCCCACACTGCACTCGATCACATATGTGTTGAGACCGTTGAAGTGATTGTGGGCGAATAATCCGGGCGTCACCGTAACAAAGTGTTTCAGGTTGTAACCCTTGAACCGCAAGGCTGAGCGGGATTTCTCGTCGGCTTTTTGTCTGTGGAGATCGACTTTGCTTGTGCAGTTCATGTTCTAGCACAGTCCCATATTTTTAAGCACAATCAGAATCCCGTCGGCCAGATCGGGCGACGCAATGCATGGAGACAAGACGCATGACCATCGACGCAGACCTGCTCGCGTACTACGCAAAGGTCGCTGAAGCCTTCCCCCCACTCCCCGCCGATGCCGACGCACAGGCCATGCGGCAACGATTCCAGGACGTGGCGCGCAAGTTCGCAGCATCGCGTCCGGCCGGCGTCAAAGTGGAAAACATCGTGTTGCCGCTCGACGGACGTGATCTGGGGGCGCGGGTTTATCGGCCGGAGGAAGCCAGCGGGCCGTTGCCGCTCGTCGTTTATTTCCACGGCGGCGGCTGGGTACTCGGCGATCTCGACACGCACGACCTGATGGTCGCGCGCCTCGCGCTGGATTCGAATTGCGCGGTGGTGAGCGTGGACTATCGGCTTGCGCCCGAATTTGCGTTCCCAACGCCTGTGAACGACGCGCTCGATGCACTGCTGTGGCTGGCCGAGCATCGGTCGCGGCTGGGCTTCGCGACGAACCGTCTGGGCGTGGCCGGAGATAGCGCCGGAGGTCACCTCGCGGCCGTCGCGGCGCGTGCGGCGAACGACCGTGTGGCGGGTCTGGTGACTGCGCAACTGCTGATCTATCCGGTCGCGCGATGCCGCTTCGAAGGCGGCAGCTTTACGGCAAATGCCGAAGGGCCGGGCCTCAGCACGGAAGAGATGAGGTGGTACTGGGCGCAGTTCCTGACCAGCCAACCGCCCGCCGATGACGATGTCCGCGCGTTCCCCCTCGCCGAGTCATATGACCGGACACCGGCACGGGCGTTGATTGTGGGCGCTGCATACGATCCGCTGTACGACGACGCGCACGAATTCGCGCGTTTTCTGGAGGCCAATGGCGGCCGCGTCGAGGTGATCGATGCGAAAGACATGACCCACGGCTTTGGCCGGATCCAGGCGCACTCGAAATCCGCTGAAGCGTGGATGAGAAAAACGGCCATGCGCCTCGGTGAATTGTTACACGCACCGCGTTGACTTTTTGCCGGTCAGCGCCATTGGATTACGCGGCGCTTACGCACAGATTCGTAAGCGTCGATTTAGCTTCACTTAAGCCATTTATCGAAGATGGACTGGTACTCACCCGTCGATCGCGACAAATGCAGCCATTGATCCACGTATTGCTGGAACACCACATCTCCGCGTGGCAGCAGATACGCTTTCTCCGCGAACTGGAAGGGCTTGTCCGGATGGACTGAACATAATCCGGGATTGAGCTTTTGCTGGAGCAGCGTTTCGGAGGCATCGGTGACCATGACGTCGGCGCGGCCATCGAGGATCTCCTTGAAGATCGTCACGTTGTCCGGGTACTCGATCAATTGCGAATGTGTCAGGAATTGCTTCGCGTATTTCTCGTTCGTGCCCCCGGGATTCACGATCGTGCGCACACCCGGCTGATCGATCTGTTCAACGGTCTGGTATTTGTCGGCATCGGCGCAGCGGACGATTGGCGTCTTGCCATCGACCATGTAGGGCTGCGTGAAAAACGCGTGCTTCTGGCGCTCCAGCGTGACGGAAATCCCGCCGACCGCAATGTCGCACTTCGCCGTGAAATCGCTCATCAGGTTTGACCACGATGTCTTCACGAACTCCGGCTTGACGTTCAGGGAACGCGCCAGGTTCTGCACCATGTCGATATCGATGCCTTCGAACTGTCCGTCCGGCCGCAGGAACGAATGCGGCTTGTAGTCGCCCGTGGTGCAGATGCGCAGCGTGCCGCGTGCGAGGATTTCATCGAGCCGGGAAGCGGGCGCCGCGGTTGCCGACGGCGCACTCGCCACCGGCGCGGACTTGCCGGTGATGCTGCCGGCCTGCACGGTCTGCGCGGATGCGCCGGACGCGAAGGCCATCGATAAAACGGATACGGCGGCGCAGAAGGCGAAGAATCTCATCAATGCTCCTTGTTGTACGTTGCGAGCGGCCGATGATATCGGTGCAACCGCGCGCTGGATATTGGCGATGCCCCGGCCTCGGACCACATGGAAGGTGGCGGAAATCCCGCCGCCGCGTCCGGTAGAATGCCCTTTTGCCTAACGCTAAAGCCTGAGCCACGTGCCTTCCACACTTCTCAACGATACCTTCCTGCGCGCGCTGCAGCGCCAGCCGGCCGACTACACGCCGATCTGGCTGATGCGTCAGGCGGGCCGCTACTTGCCTGAGTACAACGCCACGCGTTCGCGCGCCGGCAGTTTCCTCGGCCTCGCGACCAACCCGGATTACGCCACGGAAGTCACGCTGCAGCCGCTCGAACGTTTTCCGCTCGACGCCGCCATCCTGTTCTCCGACATCCTGACCATCCCCGACGCAATGGGCCTTGGCCTGAATTTCGTGCAGGGCGAAGGTCCCCGGTTCGAGCGCACGGTGCGCACCGAGGAGGACGTGGCGAAGCTGGCGGTGCCGGATATCGATGCCACGTTGCGTTACGTGACCGACGCGGTATCGCAGATTCGCCGCGCACTCACCGACGCACAAGGGCGCCAGAAAGTGCCGCTGATCGGCTTTTCGGGCAGCCCGTGGACGCTCGCCTGCTACATGGTGGAAGGCGGCGGCTCGCCCGATCATCACAGGGTCAAGGCGATGGCCTATTCGCGGCCGGACCTGATGCATCGCATTCTCGATATCAACGCGCAGTCCGTGACGGCATACCTGAACGCGCAGATCGAAGCGGGCGCGCAAGCCGTGATGATCTTCGACACGTGGGGCGGTGCGCTCGCCGATGGCGCGTATCAGCGCTTTTCGCTCGATTACATCGCGAAGGTCGTTGCGGGACTCAAGCGCGAACACGATGGCGTCAAGGTGCCGGTCATCACGTTCACGAAGGGCGGCGGCTTGTGGCTGGAACAGATTGCATCGATCGGCGTGGACGCAGTGGGTCTCGACTGGACGGTGAACCTCGGCCAGGCGCGCGAGAAGGTGGGTGACAAGGTCGCGCTGCAAGGAAATATCGACCCGACGGTGCTGTTTGCATCGCCGGCGGTGATCCGCACGGAAGCGCGTGCGGTGCTCGACAGTTTCGGCAACCATCCGGGGCATGTGTTCAACCTGGGCCACGGAATCTCGCAATTCACACTGCCGGAAAACGTTGCGGAACTGGTTGACGAAGTGCATCGGCACAGTCGCGCGATTCGCTCAAAGAACTGACATTTGATCAAAAAAGATTGCTGCGCTGCGTCACGAAAAGCTTACGCAAGACGATTCGCGGGGCAGCAAGAGTGGCTCGAAATGCCCGTGGTTTGGCCGTTCGCCTAATGTCAAGAGTTGACTTATGCACATTTTGTACGCTGCGGCGCGCAATCCTCAATGCATACCAAAAGGGCTTCGCGAGGTTGTGAATTGTCATCTCAAATGCATGATTAATAAGAGAAATTCAGACTACTCCCGCTATGTGGGGTACCGAACACAAGCAGCGAGATCGCGGTTTTTTGCCCGTGTCAACCAAAGTTCTCAACAAAGTTATCCACAGCCCTGTGGAAAGCGACGAAATCTCAAAAATAATCCACGGCTTAGCGGCGATTGTGATGTTTCACTTTAACTTCGTAACGCTCAGCCCGATGTTCAGGTGGAAGCACTGCGGCGCTGTGGTTCGCGGGCGGTGCGGCAATTGAGCGTCTTCGTTCGCGTCGCGCTGGACCACCCGCTGGCGACACTTTTCGACTATCGATACAACCTCGCGCCCACGCCACTTCCCGGCATGCTGGTGCAGATTCCGTTCGGGCGTCGCGATGCGGTCGGCATGATTTGCGAAGTCACGGACCATAGCGATGTTCCGGCTGACAAGTTGCGCGATGTGGTCGCCATTTGCAGCGCGCTTGCGCCGCTTGCACAGGAATGGCGGGCGTTGACGCTGTTCGCCGCTGATTATTATCAGCGCGGATTGGGCGAGGTCGCCTTGCCCGCGCTGCCGCAGGTTTTGCGCGATGCATCGCGCTGGGCGAAGTTGCTCGCGCCCGATGAGCGCTACAGGTTGACTGCCGAAGGGCGCGCCAATCTGCCGGATGGCCTGCCCGTGCGCGCGACCGCGTTGCGGCGCCTGGCCGATGCCCTCGCTGCCAACCCCACGCTACCCGCTGCGGATGCCCGCGCGCTGCATCCAAAAGCCCGCGCGACGCTCGATGAATGGCAGTCCCACGGTTGGGTATCGCTGGAAACGGGCGATGTTCCGGCGGAGGACATTGCGCTAGAACCATCGCTAGAAAAGCCGCGTTGCTCCACGCCAGCGATGCGCTTTTGCCGCAGCTCACAGCCGAACAAGCCGAAGCCGTCGATGCCATTCGCCACGCGCAAGGCTTCGCCACGTTCCTGCTGCATGGCGTGACGGGCAGCGGCAAGACCGAGGTTTATCTTCACGCACTGGCCGATCTGCTCGCTGCCCGCCCTGATGCTCAGGCGCTCGTGCTCGTCCCTGAAATCAACCTCACGCCGCAATTCGAAGCCGCTTTCCGCACCCGGTTCGCTGCGTTGCCGGAAGGCGCCATCGTCACGATGCACAGCGGCCTGGCCGAGGGAGAACGCGCGCGCAACTGGCTCGCGGCACATACCGGCCGCGTGCGGCTCGTGCTCGGGACGCGGCTTGCTATCCTGGCATCGATGCCGAAGCTGGCGCTGATCGTCGTCGATGAAGAACACGATCCCGCGTACAAGCAGCAGGAGGGCTTGCGTTATTCGGCGCGGGATCTGGCGGTGTATCGGGCGAAGGAAATCGGGATTCCGGTCGTGCTCGGGTCGGCGACGCCATCGCTGGAAAGCTGGTGGCAGGCCGAGCAGGGCCGCTACGTCAAACTCACGCTGACGCGCCGTGCAGTGGCGACCGCCGTCCTGCCGAGCGTGCGGCTGATCGATCTGGAAGAGGAAAAGCAACGCGGCCGGGCGTCGGTGGAAGGCTTGTCCGGACCTTTGGTTGCCGCGATGAAGACGCGACTCGCACGCGGCGAACAAAGTCTCGTGTTCCTCAACCGTCGCGGCTACGCACCCATTCTTTCCTGCGATGCCTGCGGCTGGGTCGCCGGCTGTCCGCGATGCAGCGCCTACGTCGTGCTCCACAAGCCCGAACGCGCGCTGCGCTGCCACCATTGCGGCTGGGAATCGCGCATTCCGAAGTCCTGCCCGGATTGCGGCAACGTGGACATCGCCCCGATGGGGCGTGGCACGCAACGCGTCGAGGAAACCCTGGCGACGGCGGTGCCGGGCGCGCGGGTCCTGCGCATCGATGCCGACAGCACGCGGCGCAAAGGCAGCGCGCAGGCGCTTTTCTCCGATGTCCACGCGGGCGAAGTCGATATTCTCGTCGGCACGCAGATGATCGCGAAGGGGCACGACTTTCAGCGCGTGACCTTAGTCGGTGTTCTCAACGCCGACACAGCGCTGTTCTCGCACGACTTCCGCGCAAGCGAACGGCTGTTTGCGCAGTTGATGCAGGTGAGCGGACGGGCGGGGCGCGCGGGCTTGCCTGGCGAAGTGATGATCCAGACGCGCTACGCACGGCACGCGCTTTACCACGCGCTGGCCCGGCACGATTACGTCGGCTTCGCCAATTCGACGCTGGCCGAACGGCGCGATGCGCATTTGCCACCGTTTGTTTATCAGGCGATGTTGCGGGCGGAAGGGCGGACGCTGGAAGTCGCGCTGGACTTTCTGGGCGCGGCGGCCGCGGAGTTTGCTGCGCTGCCTGGGGCCGAGAGGGTGACGGTCTATGACGCGGTGCCGCTGACGATTGTGAAGGTGTTCAATGTGCATCGCGCACAATTGCTGCTTGAATGCGCGTCACGAGCGGTCTTGCAGAACGCGCTCAGGGCCTGGCAACCCGTGTTGCGAGGAATCAAGGTCAAAGGCCTGATTCGATGGAACGTTGAAGTCGATCCACTCGATATCTAGGCCCGCACCGACTTCGTTTTACCGCGCAACGTCCGCGCTGGGCGCAAACGCGCCAGCTTTGCGATCGCGATTCCCGCCACGGTTTTCGCCGTCCGGGCGCTCCACGTGCGGGTGCGCTCCGCGGATGAACAAGACTACGCACATTGCGACCATCGCCCATACGATCATGAAGACCATCCAGTTGCTCATATCCTCTGCTCCCGAAACCGCGGCTGTTTAGAATTCGGCCGCTATGGATTCGTCGCTACTTTGGCCGTACCCGAGTTATCGGCAGCAAGGAGGAATTAATTAGGGTGGTGCTGAAAAAATCACCAGTCGCGAGAATCCTAGGCATCTGCCGCCAACGCCGCCATCCTCAATTACCCCTAATCCCTTTGTGTATAAGGGTTTCCACAGGTGCAACCCATCCCTTATTTGGCGGTTGCACCTTTTTTATGTGCGAGTTACGATTCGGCCACTTTCAAGCTATCGCCGTCGTTCAACGTCGGCAAGGAACGAGTTATGGCGAGCACCACCCTGGGCGTCAAAGTCGATGATCTCCTGCGTACGCGTCTGAGAGACGCAGCGACGCGCCTTGAACGCACGCCGCACTGGCTCATCAAGCAGGCGATCTTCGCGTACCTGGAACGCATCGAACATGGACAGTTGCCAGCGGAACTGTCCGGTGTACTCGGCGCGGCCGATTCAATCGAATCTTCCACGCATACCGATTCCGACGAGGACGGCGCGCCACATCCGTTTCTCGATTTCGCCCAGAACGTGCAACCGCAATCCGTGTTGCGCGCGGCGATCACGGCGGCGTATCGGCGACCTGAGCCGGAATGCGTGCCGTTCCTGATCGGGCAGGCGCGGTTGTCGGCGAGTGTCGCC
Source organism: Burkholderia sp. PAMC 26561 (assembly GCF_001557535.2). Classification (NCBI taxonomy): domain Bacteria; kingdom Pseudomonadati; phylum Pseudomonadota; class Betaproteobacteria; order Burkholderiales; family Burkholderiaceae; genus Burkholderia; species Burkholderia sp. PAMC 26561. Next base: position 1,170,601 of record NZ_CP014306.1, on the reverse strand, counting down.
AACGAGACGAACGCGATGGCGACCAAGCTCGTCGAAGCACTGCGCAAAAAGCAGACGGGCGGCGGTGTTGAAGGCCTGATTCACGAGTTCTCCTTGTCGAGCCAGGAAGGCGTCGCGCTGATGTGTCTCGCCGAAGCCCTGCTGCGCATTCCCGATCGCGCTACGCGCGATGCGTTGATCCGCGACAAGATCAGCAAGGGCGACTGGCGCTCGCACATGGGCCAGGCGCCGTCCTTGTTCGTGAACGCGGCGACGTGGGGCTTGATGATCACCGGCAAGCTCGTCACCACGAACAGCGAAGCGGGATTGTCGTCGGCGTTGACGCGCCTGATTGGACGGGGCGGCGAGCCGCTGATCAGGAAGGGCGTCGACATGGCCATGCGCCTGATGGGCGAACAGTTCGTCACGGGCGAGACGATCTCGGAAGCGCTGGCGAACAGCCGCAAGTTCGAAGCGCGCGGGTTCCGTTACTCCTACGACATGCTCGGCGAAGCCGCGACAACCGAAGAAGACGCGCTGCGTTATTACGCATCGTACGAACAGGCGATTCACGCAATCGGCAAGGCGGCGGGATCGCGCGGCATTTACGAAGGCCCGGGCATTTCGATCAAGTTGTCGGCCTTGCATCCGCGCTATTCGCGCTCGCAACAAGAGCGCACGATGACCGAGTTGCTGCCGCGCGTGAAGGCGCTGGCGCTGCTCGCGCGTCGCTACGACATCGGCTTGAACATCGATGCTGAGGAAGCGGACCGGCTCGAAATTTCTCTCGATCTGCTCGAAGCGCTTTGCTTCGATCCCGAACTGGCCGGCTGGAACGGTATTGGTTTCGTGGTGCAGGCTTATCAAAAGCGCTGCCCGTTCGTCATCGATTATCTGATCGATCTCGCGCGCCGCAGCCGGCATCGGATCATGGTCCGGCTGGTCAAGGGCGCGTACTGGGATTCGGAAATCAAGCGCGCTCAGGTCGATGGCCTCGAAGGTTATCCCGTCTATACGCGCAAGATTTATACGGACATCTCGTACGTGGCGTGCGCGAAGAAACTGCTTGGCGCGCCTGACGCCGTCTATCCGCAATTCGCCACGCACAACGCGTTCACGTTGTCGGCGATTTATCACTTGGCCGGGGGCAATTATTATCCGGGGCAGTACGAGTTCCAGTGCCTGCACGGCATGGGCGAACCGCTGTATGAAGAGGTCACCGGCCGCGACAAACTGAACCGGCCGTGTCGGGTGTATGCGCCCGTCGGCACGCACGAAACGCTGCTCGCGTACCTCGTGCGGCGCTTGCTGGAGAACGGCGCGAACACGTCGTTCGTGAATCGCATCGCAGATAAGAACATTCCGGTCAGCGAACTCGTGCAGGACCCGATCGATGAAGCGTCGAAGCTCACGCCACTCGGTTTACCGCACGCAAAAATCCCGTTGCCGCGACAGTTGTACGGCGCAGAACGCCTCAATTCGATGGGCTTCGATTTGTCGAACGAGCACCGGCTGGCGTCGTTGTCCTCGGCGTTGCTTGCCAGCGCGAATCATCCGTGGCGCGCGGCTCCCATGCTCGAAACCACCGACGTAGTCGAAGGCGTTGCGCGCGATGTCCGCAACCCCGCCGACTTGCGTGACCTGGTCGGCACGGTGATCGATGCATCGCCGGAACAAGTCGCCCTGGCGATGAACAACGCCGTGGCCGCCGCGCCGATCTGGCAATCGACCCCCGTCGATGAACGCGCCGATTGCCTCGCCCGCGCTGCCGATCTGCTCGAAGCGCAGATGCATACGCTGATGGGCCTGGTGGTGCGCGAAGCCGGGAAGTCGCTTGCGAATGCGGTGTCGGAGATTCGTGAGGCGATCGATTTCCTGCGCTATTACTCCGCGCAAATCCGCGGCGAGTTTTCCAACGATACCCATCGTCCGCTCGGTCCGGTCGTCTGCATCAGCCCGTGGAACTTCCCGCTCGCGATCTTCATGGGGCAAGTTGCCGCAGCGCTTGCCGCCGGCAATCCGGTGCTCGCGAAGCCCGCTGAACAAACGCCGCTGATCGCGGCGCAGGCCGTACGTATCTTGCGCGAAGCCGGCGTGCCGGCGGGCGCGGTGCAACTGCTGCCGGGCAATGGCGAGACCGTGGGCGCGGCGCTTGTCGCCGATCCACGCACGCGCGCTGTGATGTTCACGGGTTCAACGGACGTTGCACGGCTCATCAACAAGACTCTGTCCGAACGCCTCGATCCCGACGGCCGTCCGATCCCGCTGATCGCGGAAACGGGCGGACAGAACGCGATGATCGTCGATTCGTCGGCGCTCGCCGAGCAAGTGGTTGCGGACGTGTTGCAATCGTCCTTCGATTCCGCCGGCCAACGCTGTTCCGCGCTGCGCGTTCTGTGCCTTCAGGACGACGTCGCCGACCGTACGCTCGAAATGCTCACGGGCGCCATGCAGCAGCTCGCGATGGGCAACCCGGACCGTTTGTCCACGGACGTGGGCCCGGTCATCGACGCAGAAGCCAAGCAAAGCATCGACGGGCACGTTGCATCGATGCGCGAGAAAGGCCGCAACGTCGTGCAATTGCCGACGCCCGATGGTTGCGCGCAGGGCACGTTTGTCCCGCCGACGATGATCGAACTGGATTCAATCGATGAACTCAAGCGCGAAGTCTTCGGCCCTGTGCTGCACGTGGTTCGGTATCGGCGCGCGCAACTTGATAAACTGCTCGACCAGATCAAGGCGACCGGTTACGGGCTGACGCTGGGAATCCATACGCGTATCGATGAAACCATCGCGCACGTTGTCAGCCGCGCTCATGTTGGCAACATCTACGTGAACCGCAACGTGATTGGCGCCGTGGTCGGCGTGCAGCCGTTCGGCGGCGAAGGTTTGTCGGGCACGGGACCGAAAGCAGGGGGCGCGCTTTACTTGCAGCGTCTTCTTGCCAAGCGTCCGACCGGTTTGCCGAAGTCGCTGGAAAGCGCGTTGGTCGTCGATCAGACGGCCGCGAACGATACGCCTTCCGCGCTCACCGCATTGCGCGACTGGGCCATCGCCGAGCGCGATCCGCAAACCGCCGCACGGTGCGAAGGTCATCTGCAACACGTGATGGCCGGCGCGACCGCGGTGCTGCCCGGTCCGACCGGCGAGCGCAACACCTACACGCTCGGCGCACGCGGCACGGTCTTGTGCGTGGCATCGACGGCAAGCGGCGCGCGCGCGCAGTTTGCTGCGGTGCTCGCGACGGGCAACAAGGCGCTGTTTTCGGGCGCGGCCGGCGAACAGCTCGTGGCGGCGCTGCCGGCATCGCTCAAAGCGCATGCATCGGTGCGCAAGAACCAGGACCTTCCATTCGATGCCGTCCTCTTCGAAGGCGACAGCGACGAATTGATGGCGCTGGTGAAGGACGTTGCGAAACGCCCGGGACCGATTGTCTCGGTGCAAGGGGTATCGGCGGGAGCGTTTGCCGATGAAGCCCACGACGGCGAGCAGGAATACGCGCTCGAACGGTTGCTGACGGAACGCTCGGTGAGCGTGAACACGGCGGCCGCAGGCGGCAATGCGAATTTGATGACGATCGGCTGAACACAATTCAGAGCGGCGGATCGGCTCAAACAAACGGCAGCGGGCACGGCGAACCCTGCACGCGCTGCCACTCACATGGGAATCAGGAGAGTTTATGGATTACACGATGAAGAAGCTGGCAGCAGCAATGTTGGTCACGGGTTTGTCGGTTGCTGCAACGGCTCAGGCGCAAACGGCTGAAGAAGTAAAGGTGGGTTTCGCTGGTCCGATGACCGGCGCGCAGGCGCACTATGGCAAGGATTTCCAGAACGGCATCGTGCTCGCGGTTGAAGATTTCAACGCAACGAAGCCTGTGATTGGCGGCAAGCCGGTCCTCATCGTGCTCGATTCCGCCGATGACCAGGCCGACCCGCGCACCGGCACGACCGTCGCGCAAAAGCTGGTGGACGACAACATCAAGGGCATGCTCGGCCACTTCAACTCGGGCACGACCATCCCCGCTTCGCGCATCTACGCGAACGCCGGCATTCCTGAAATCGCGATGGCAACGGCGCCGGAATACACCACGCAAGGCTACAAGACCACGTTCCGCATGATGACGTCCGACACGCAGCAAGGTTCGGTCGCCGGCGAGTTCGCGGTGAAGACGCTGAAGATGAAGAAGATCGCGATTGTCGATGACCGCACGGCCTACGGCCAGGGTCTCGCCGATCAATTCGAAAAGGCTGCGAAAGCTGCGGGCGCGACCATCGTGGATCGTGAATACGGCAACGACAAAGCCGTCGACTTCAAGGCCATCCTGACCAAGATCAAGTCGATGAACCCGGACCTCGTGTATTACGGCGGCGCCGATTCGCAAGCTGGCCCGATGGTCAAGCAGATGAAGACGCTCGGCCTGCGCGCGCCGTTGATGGCAGGCGAAATGGTCAAGACGGACACGTTCCTGAAGATCGCCGGCGATGCAGCAGACGGCACGGTGGCGTCGCTGGCCGGCTTGCCGCTCGACGAAATGCCGGGTGGCGCAGCGTACGTTGCGAAGTACAAGAAGCGCTTCAACGAGGACGTGCAAACTTACTCGCCGTACGCGTACGACGGTGCAATGGCCATGTTCACGGCAATGAAGACGGCGAACTCGACCGATCCGGCAAAGTACCTGCCGATGCTCGCCAAGACCGACATGCCTGGCGTGACGTCGAAGCAACTCGCGTATGACGCGAAGGGCGATTTGAAGAACGGCGGCATCACGCTGTACAAGGTCGTCGGCGGCAAGTGGACGACGCTGCAAAGCGTGGGCGGGAAGTAAGGTTTAATTGCTTTTGCTTTGAGAAAACCCCCGCATGCGTTCTGCGCTGCGGGGTTTTTTAATGCCTAGGCGTTGAAGTCCTCTTCCCAATACTCATTGTCGCGACGTGCGTCGCTGCCACGCGCCTCTTCAGTCTTCCTGAGCTCCACGCGACGAATCTTCCCCGAGATGGTCTTCGGCAATTCATAAAATTCGATGCGTCGGATCCGCTTGTACGCCGCGAGTTTTTGCGCGGCGAACTTCAGGATCTCACCGGCGGTTTCCTTCGTCGGTTCATAACCGTTGCGCAACGCGACGAACGCCTTCGGCACCGATAACCGCAGCGGATCAGGACTCGGCACGACGGCCGCTTCGCCGACCGCCGGATGTTCGATCAGCACGCTCTCCAGTTCGAACGGACTGATGCGGTAGTCGGCGGCTTTGAAGACATCGTCGGCGCGGCCAACGTAGGTGAAGTAACCATCGGCATCGATCGATGCGACATCGCCCGTCCGGTAATGGCCGCCGCGCATAGCGTCTTGCGTCTTCGATGCATCGTCCACATAACCGTCCATCAGGCCCAGCGGTTTCGGGTCGAGGATCAGCGCGAGTTCGCCTTCCTGCGCGGGGTTGTCGTCGTGATCGAGCAACGTGATCCTGTAACCCGGCAAGGGACGTCCCATCGACCCGGCTTTCATAGGCTGGCCCGGCGAGTTCGCAATTTGCGCCGTGGTTTCGGTCTGGCCGAAGCCATCTCGTAACGTGAGGTTCCAGGCCTTCCTGACGCGCTCGATGATCTCCGGATTCAGCGGTTCGCCCGCGCCCACGACCTCGCGCAGATGCACCTTGTACGCCGATAAATCCTCCTGGATCATCATGCGCCAGACGGTTGGCGGAGCGCAGAGTGTCGTGACCTGATTCTTGACCAGTGCTTCGAGCGTGGACTTGGCGCTAAAGCGCGGCGTGTTGTGGATGAACACCGTCGCGCCCGCGTTCCACGGCGCAAACACGCAACTCCACGCGTGTTTCGCCCAGCCTGGCGAGCTGATGTTGAGATGGACATCGCCGGGTTTCAGGCCGATCCAGTACATGGTCGATAAATGCCCGACCGGATAACTTTGATGACTATGCAGAACGAGTTTCGGCCGGCTCGTCGTGCCGCTCGTGAAATAAAGCAGTAACGGATCGGTAGCGAGCGTGCGGCCTTCGGGTTCGAACGATGGACTTTCGTTGAAGGCATCGGCGAAATTCAGCCAGCCTTCGGGCAACGCCGCGCTCGATGGAATGGCCACCGCGATGCGGGTTTTGGTTTTATCGATGGCATCGAATTTTGCAGTCTCGTTCGACGCCACGATCACATGCTTCACTTCGCCGCGCGTCATGCGATCGGCTATGTCGGCCGGCGTCAGCAACATGGTGGCGGGAATGGTAACGGCGCCGAGCTTCATTGCGGCGAGCATGGTTTCCCAGAGCGCCGGCTGGTTCGGCAGCATCAGCAAGATGCGGTCGCCGCGCTGCACGCCTTGCTGCCTCAGCCAGTTCGCAAGCTGATTCGATCTCGCCGATAACTCCGCGTACGACAGCTTGATCTCGTCGCCGTTGTCCTCCACGACCCAAAGCGCCGGGTTCATGTTGCTGCGCGCGTATTCATCGAACCAGTCGAGCGCCCAGTTGAACTCGGTCAGCTCCGGCCACGCGAAATCCCTGTACGCGGTTGCGTAGTCGTCGCGATGACGCAGCAGAAAGTCTCGTGCCTGCAAAAATCCTTGCGATGCCATGGTCTTGCGTCTCCTTCGGTTTTGTCTGGTTTTTTACTTCTGCCGCAATTTCTCGCCCTGCTCGCGGATTTGATCGAGCGTTGCGGCCGGCGTGCTCGCATCTTGCGGAATCCTGATTTCTACCACCGATGGCAAACCGGTTTTCAAAGCACGCTCGAACGCCGGCATGAATTGCGCCGTGGTCTCGACAAGTTCGCCATGTGCGCCGAACGCACGGGCGTAGGCTACGAAGTCGGGATTCGTGAGCGCGGTTCCATGCACACGATTCGGATAATGGCGTTCCTGATGCATGCGGATCGTGCCGTATTGCTGGTTATTCACGACCACGAAAATCACCGCGAGCCGGTATTGCATCGCCGTCGCCAGTTCCTGGCTCGACATCATGAAACAGCCGTCGCCAGCGAAGGCCACGACCACGCGGTCCGGATACAACGACTTCGCTGCGATCGCCGCCGGAACGCCGTAGCCCATCGCGCCGCTGGTCGGTGCAACCTGCGACCTGAAATGGCGATATGCGTAATGCCGGTGCAACCATGTTGCGTAATTGCCCGCGCCGTTCGTCACGATCGAATTGGCGGGAAGACGAACGCTCAGTTGCTCCATGATCTCGCCGAGCTGGACATCGCCGAGCATGGGGCGCGGTTTGCGCCACGCGAGATACGCCGCATGCGCTTCTTCGATAGCGCCATTCCACGGAATAGCTTGCGGCGGATTCAGCGACGCCAGGGCCGCCGCCATTTCCGGCATGCCGGAGACGATCGGCAAGTCGGCGGAATACACGCGGCCGAGTTCCTCCGCGCCCTGGTGAACGTGAATCAGCGTCTGCGTGGTCTTCGGGATGTCGAGCAGCGTGTAACCGCCGGTCGTCGATTCGCCCATGCGCGGGCCGAGTACGAGCAGCAGATCGGCGTCGCGGATGCGCGCGGCGAGTGCGGGATTGATTCCGAGGCCGACATCGCCGGCATAGTTCGGATGGTTGTTATCGAGCGTGTCCTGGAAGCGGAACGCGCAGCCTACGGGCAGTTGCCACGCCTGCGCAAAACGCGCGAAATCGGCCGTTGCTTCTTCGGTCCAGCCGCTGCCGCCGGCAATCACAAACGGTTTCTTCGATGCCGCCAGCAGTTCGCGCACGCGCTCGATCTGCGCCGGCGCGGGCGCTGCGGCAACACGCTGATAACGCGGCGCGCCGGGAACGGCTTCGCAGGCATCGCTGAGGACGTCTTCAGGCAACGCGAGCACGACCGGACCGGGGCGTCCCGACGTTGCCGTATGAAACGCGTGGCTGAGGTATTCGGGGATGCGCCTGGGGTCATCGATTTGCGCGACCCATTTCGCCATTTGCCCGAACATCCGGCGGTAGTCGATCTCCTGGAACGCCTCGCGATCCATGTGTTCGCGCGCGCACTGGCCGATGAGCAGGATCATCGGCGTGGAGTCCTGGAAGGCCGTATGCACGCCGATGGATGCATGCGTCGCGCCCGGACCGCGTGTGACGAGTGCGACGCCGGGGCGGCCGGTGAGTTTGCCGACTGCCTCGGCCATGTTTGCCGCGGCGGCTTCGTGACGGCAGACGATGGTCTGGATGCGGCTGGTTTCGTCGTGGAGGGAATCGAGGATCGCGAGAAAGCTTTCGCCCGGGACGCAGAAGACCCGTTCGACGCCGTGGGTCAGGAGGGCATCGACGATGAGCTTCGCGCCGGTCGTCGGGTTGGGGTGGGATGCTGGGACTGCAGATGCCATTCGATGAAACCTCTCGGAAGGTTCGGTGGTTCGGCGGTTTGGCGGTTTGGCTCGCAAGCGGAGCTGGAATTCGTAGCTTACGCTGGGGCGGGGCGGTGACGCTAGGCGGGGTTTTCGCGCTGGCGCTTGGTCGGGGGCGGTTTACGGTCGGGTTGATGTCGGGTTGCTGCTTTTTAGGCTTTCGCGCGTTCCGTTCTAGCTGATTTCTTTAGCACTGTTAGCCACTGTCCGTGGCGGGACTTCATTTCTTTTTCCAACGGCGAAAAAGAAACGAAGCAAAGAAAACGCCTTCCAACCGCTAATTCTTAAGTGTCCCGAGCGTGCAGTGACAACTGTTTGGTACTTCACAAGAACGCTCGACGCCGCAATCAAGAACACTTGAAACCCTCCCCCTCCGTCAACGGCAACCCACACGCTTCGCCACCAGTGTGGGAATCCGTTAATGAGGCTTCCGCGCTGCGCGCGCTGACGCCCAAACGACGGGCTTGGCTGTACTGGTTCCGCTTTGCCCGCGCGAGCCTGGGACCACCGCCGGTAAAGTCTCGGCAAGTTCAGGATGCTGTAGCGCCGTCACGTGCTCAACCCGTTGTTCACTTGGGCCAGGTTTCCGTATTGACTGCCACAATTACTGGTGGCGAAGCGTGTGGGTATCTGTTGACGGAGGGGGAGGGGTTCAAGTGTTGGTGGTTATGGCGTCGAGCGTTCTTCTGAAGGACCAAACAGTTGTACATGCACGCTCGGGACACTTAAGAACTAGCGGTTGAGAGGCGTTTTCTTTGCTTCGTTTCTTTTCGCCGTTGGAAAAAGAAATGAAGTCCCGCCACGGATAGTGGCTAATAGTGCTAAAGAGAACAGCTAGAACAGAACGCGAGCAAGCTCAAACAGCAACAACCCGGCATTAACTCCGACCGCAACGAACACTATCCCGAGCGCTAGCGCAAAACCCGTGAAATGAAGTCCCGCCACGGACAGTGGCTAATAGTGCTAAAAAGATCAGTCAGCAACCAACGCGCGGTAGCCTAAAAAGCAGCAACCCGGCATTGACCCCGACCGCCTCCCCCCGCCTAAGCGCCAGCACCTAACACTCAACAATATTCACCGCCAACCCGCCCCGCGAAGTCTCCTTGTACTTCGTCTTCATATCCGCGCCGGTTTGCATCATCGTCTTGATCACGGAATCCAGCGAAACATAATGACTGCCGTCCCCGCGCATCGCCATGCGCGCCGCGTTCACCGCTTTCATCGATCCCATTGCATTTCGTTCAATACACGGAATCTGCACCATCCCGCCAACAGGATCGCAAGTCAGCCCAAGGTTGTGCTCCATCCCGATCTCAGCCGCGTTTTCAACCTGCGTCGGCGTGCCACCCATCACCGCCGCCAATCCGGCCGCGGCCATCGAACATGCAACGCCAACCTCGCCCTGACATCCGACTTCAGCGCCGGATATCGATGCGTTCATCTTGTACAAGATCCCGATGGCCGCCGCCGTCAGCAAAAAGTCGATCACGCCCTGCTGGTTCGATCCCGGCATGAACCGGTCGTAGTAATGCAGCACGGCCGGGATGATGCCCGCTGCGCCGTTGGTCGGGGCCGTCACCACACGCCCGCCCACGGCGTTTTCCTCGTTCACGGCGATCGCGTACAGGTTGATCCAGTCGATCATGGAAAGCGGGTCGCGCAACGCCTGCTCAGGCTTGCCAACCAGCGCCCGATACAAAACCGGCGCACGACGCTTGACCTGGAAAGGACCAGGAAGGCAACCATCGGCATCGGGGTTGTCGATACCGCACCCGCGCTTCACGCATGACTGCATCACGTCCCAGATGCGCAGCAAACCCGAGCGGATCTCCTCGTCGCTGCGCCAGACGCGCTCGTTGTCCCACATCAGTTGCGCAACGGATTTGCCGGTATCACGGCAGAGCGCGAGCAGTTCGTCGCCGGATTGAAACGCATACGGCAATTGTTCTATGGCCGTGAGCACCTTCACGTTCGATGCCCCCGCCGTCACCACAAACCCGCCGCCCACGGAAAGGTAGGTGGCGTCGCGTAGTGACACGCCGTTGGCATCGAAGGCGTGCAGTTTCATGCCGTTCGGATGCTCCGACAACGCCTGGCGCAAGAACGCAATGTGATCCTTCTGCACGAACGGAATCTCATGCCGCCCGAGCAACGACAACTTCCTGGTCGCGCGCACGGTTTCGAGGCGAGGGGTGATCGTGCTGGCATCGACGGTATCGGGCGCGTCGCCCATCAGACCGAGCATCACGCCGCGATCCGTGCCGTGACCTTTGCCCGTCGCGCCCAGCGAGCCGTACAACTCGCATTTCACGGAAGCCGTCGCGTCAAGCAGACCATCGCGTTCAAGCCCTTGCACGAACATCAAGGCCGCTCGCATGGGCCCAACCGTATGCGAACTCGACGGACCGATGCCGATTTTGAAAAGGTCGAAAACGCTGACTGCCATGACTGCTCCTGCTAAGTGCCGCTAGAAAATCATCGCGCCGGCAGCGGCAGACAAACCGCAAGCCAGGCGGGTGGAGTAGGTGCAAGACGCAGCGCGATGGGCGTGTATCGCCCGTCGAGCCGTGCTGAAAGATGAAACAATTCGGCGCTGTTCTTCGGATCCCATTGCCCCGAGAAACCGGGCAGGCCGGCTTCGCGGCGGCTGGCATCGAAGGGAACTTTCGAATTCACGAATTCCTCGTGCGTGCGCGTGCCAAGCGCATACGGCGTCAGCCAGTTCAATGCACCAGCCAGCGTCGCGCCGGATTGCGCGCGTTCGGCGAGCCAGTTGCGGTTGTGACGGCGCGCAGCGAGAGCCGCCGTGACCAGAGGCTGAAGGTCGTAGGTCACGTAATGCAAAGCGTCGCGCTCGGCGAAATCGACGGTGGAACCGTCCGGCGCAATGTTGTCTCCAATATGTTCCACGTACAGACGCTGCGCTGTGTTGATGAGCTTGCGGTCATCGATGGTGAACGCGCCCATCGATATCAACTTGATCCGGTGACTCTGCCAATTGTTCCGATACGTGCCCGTGAGCGGCCGTTTCTGTTTGTCGATATCCGCTATGTAGCCGGTCACCATTTTCGTGATGAACGCGTTCGCGGCATTGCGCGTCTTCACGGGCAGCGCGCTCGCGGTCAGGTCGTAGGCAAGGATCAGCGATTCGAAATTCGTTTCGTCGATAGGATTGAAACTCGGCTGATAGGTCGTCGCCCACGCAAATAAAAACCGGTCGACGAGACGCAAATATGCCTCGTTTCCCGTCGCGCGCCAGGCGAGCGCGGCGTCGCGCATCAGCCCGAGATCTTTCTCCGCTTCCTCGCTTTCGTCACGAATGCCCTGGTGCGGCAACGTGCCTTCCGTATGCAAGGTCGCACGCGCCTTCGGCTGCTCGTTCAAATGCGCTTGCACCATCTTGACCAGCGCTTTCACGCCCGGATCGGCGTTCGTGCGCTCGCTGTTCTGCATCGCCGGCGCGGCGCAAAAATTCATTGCGGCGGTCGCGGTCTGCGCGCTCAACGCCGTTGCTGCAAGAGCCGCGATAATCGCCGGAACACGCCACGTCTTGTTCACCATTCGCACCTGTCGCGCCATGCAAAACTCCCTGATTGGCTTCGTTCGGGTGAGATGGTATCTGGTGTTGCGTGAATCCGGCAAAACCGTGCGGCTTCGGGGAAAGCCGCGCGGTTGAATCTATCGCTTATTCAACGCTCATTCACCATACTCCGACAGCGGAATGCACGAGCAGAACAGGTTCCGGTCGCCGTACGCATTGTCCGCGCGGCCAACCGGCGGCCAGTACTTGCGCGTGACCAGCGATGCCAGCGGATACGCCGCCGTTTCGCGCGAATACTTGTGCGTCCAGTCGTCCGCAACAACAACCGCCGCCGTGTGCGGCGCGTGCTTCAGCGGATTGTCTTCGCGATCCGAGGTGCCTTCTTCGACTGCACGGATTTCGTCGCGAATGGCGATCATTGCATCGATAAACCGATCCAGCTCCTCCTTCGATTCCGATTCCGTCGGCTCGACCATCAGCGTGCCGGGAACCGGAAAGCTCATGGTCGGCGCGTGGAAACCGTAATCGATAAGACGCTTTGCCACGTCCTCGACCGAAATGCCGCTCGTCTCTTTCAACGGGCGCAGATCGAGAATGCATTCGTGCGCGACCAGACCGCCGGCGCCGCTGTACAGCACGGGGTAATGTGCGGCGAGGCGCTTGGCCACATAGTTCGCGGCGAGGATCGCGCTTTCGGTCGCGGCCGTGAGGCCTTGCGCGCCCATCATCGCGATGTACATCCACGAAATCGGCAAGATGGCGGCCGAGCCATAAGGCGCCGACGATACCGCGCCAATGCCCGACGCATCGCGCTGATAACCGGTCGATTGCTGGTTCGGCAAGAACTTCGCCAGATGCGCACCGACAGCAACAGGACCCACGCCCGGTCCGCCGCCGCCGTGCGGAATGCAGAACGTCTTGTGCAGATTCAAGTGCGAGACGTCGCCGCCGAACTGGCCCGGCGCTGTGAGGCCGACCATTGCGTTCATGTTCGCGCCATCCACATACACCTGTCCGCCGTGCGCATGCACGATCTCGCAGATTTCGCGCACGTTCGCTTCGAACACGCCGTGCGTGGACGGATACGTGATCATGATCGCCGCCAGATTGGCCGCGTGCTTTTCGGCCTTGGCCTTCAGGTCGGCGATATGGACATTGCCTTGCTCATCGCACGCAACGACCACGACCTGCATGCCCGCCATTTGCGCCGATGCCGGGTTCGTCCCGTGCGCCGACGACGGAATCAAACAGATATTCCGATGCCCTTCGCCACGCGACGCGTGATACGCATGGATGATCAGCAAGCCAGCGTATTCGCCTTGCGAGCCGGCATTGGGTTGCAGCGATACCGCCGCGTAACCCGTACATGCCACGAGCATCTGCTCGAGCTGATCGATCATGGTCCGGTAACCGACGGTCTGCTCGGCTGGCGCGAATGGATGAATCTGCGCGAATTCCGGCCACGTCACAGGCAGCATTTCCGACGTTGCGTTCAGCTTCATCGTGCAGGAACCCAGCGGGATCATCGTGCGATCGAGTGCGAGGTCCTTGTCCGCGAGACTGCGCAGATAGCGCAGCATTTCATGCTCGGAATGATGGCGGTTGAACACCGGGTGCGTGAGGTATTCGCTCGTGCGCTCCAACGTTTTCGGCAACGACGATTTTGCATCTGAATCCAGCGCGTCGATATCGAACGTTTCCGTCTTGCCGGCCACTTCCGCGAACAACGCGAAGAGCTTGAGGAGGTCGTCGCGGGAGGTGGTTTCATCGACGGAAACGCCTACGCGCGTTGCATCGATATGCCGCAAGTTCACATGCACCGCCGACGCCGCCTGATGCAACGCCGTGGTGTTCGCGCCGCTCTCGATGGTGACGGTATCGAAGAAGGTTTCGTTCGCGAGCGTGTAACCGAGCTTCTGCACGCCGGCCGCGAAGATGGACGCGACGCGATTCACGCGCAACGCAATGGTCTTCAAGCCTTGCGGTCCGTGATACACGGCGTACATGCTGGCCATGATCGCGAGCAACGCTTGCGCCGTACATACATTCGAAGTCGCCTTCTCGCGACGGATATGCTGTTCGCGCGTTTGCAGCGCGAGACGCAGCGCGTGCTTGCCTTGGGCGTCGACAGTGACGCCTACGAGACGGCCCGGCATCTGGCGCTTGAAGTCATCGCGCACGGCCATGTACGCTGCGTGCGGACCGCCGAAACCAACCGGCACGCCGAAGCGCTGCGTATTGCCGATCGCCACGTCCGCGCCCCATTCGCCCGGGGGCGTGAGCAGCGTCAGTGCGAGCAGGTCAGCGGCCGCGATCACAAAACCGCCTGCCGCATGCACCGCTTCCGTCAGCGCGCGATAGTCATGCACATCGCCATTCGCGCCGGGATATTGCAGCAGCACGCCGAATGCGTTGGCCGTGGCGGCGTCGGCGGCGGGACCTACTTTCACTTCGATGCCGGCAGGTTTCGCCCGTGTCTGCACGACTTCGATGGTCTGCGGCAACACATCGTCGGCGATATAAAACAGGTTCGATTTCGGCTTGCCGACGCGTTGCAAAAGCGTCATGGCTTCGGCGGCGGCGGTGGCTTCGTCGAGCAAGGATGCGTTCGACATGGCGAGACCCGTCAGGTCGATCACCATTTGCTGGAAGTTCAGCAACGCCTCCAGCCGGCCCTGCGAAATCTCCGGCTGATACGGCGTGTACGCCGTGTACCACGCCGGATTTTCGAGCACGTTGCGCAGGATCACAGCCGGCGTGTGCGTGCCGTAGTAACCCTGGCCAATATAGTTTCTGAACACCAGGTTCTGATCCGCGAGCTTTCTCAACGACGCAAGCGCTTCGGCCTCGCTCTTTGGCTGCGTGAACGCGCCGAGCGGCAGCGTTTCATGGCGCCGGATAGCCTCTGGGATCACCGCGTCGATGAACGCCGCACGCGACGCAAAGCCGAGTGCGTCGAGCATGGCGTGCTGGTCGGCCGCATCCGGGCCAATGTGCCGCTGGGCGAAGGCGTCGTGGCATTCGAGCGCGGCGAGGGACAAGGATGAGCGGTTCATCAGACGATCCGGGTGTTCGAGCTTCATGAGAATTCCTGCAGGTGCGGCGGGTTTTTATGGGCAAACACGCCGCACGGTCGTGGAGAAGTTTTACTCGCCAATCGAGGTGCCGTACGCACCGGCGTCGATCAGTCGATCCGTGGTGGCGTCGGCTGCGGGCTTGATCTTGAAGAGCCAGCTTTCGTACGGCGTGCCGTTGATCTGGTCCGGCGTGCCCGTCAACGCATCGTTCGCACCGACGATCTCGCCCGAGACAGGCGCGTAGATATCCGACGCGGCTTTCACCGATTCGATCACCGCAATGGCGTCGCCCGCAGCGACGGTCTTGCCGATCGGCGGCAGTTCGACGAACACCACGTCGCCCAGCGCTTCCTGCGCGTGATCCGTGATGCCGATTGTCAGCGTGCCGTCGGATTCAGTGCGCACCCATTCGTGCGATTCGGTGTATTTGAGGTCGGCCGGGATGCTCATGCGGATGCTCCAGTTTGTCTTTGAGGGTGGGACGTGCGTGGCTTTTGCCGAGCATTCGAAAGCGGCCTAAAGCGCCGCCAGAACCTTGCCGTTGCGCACGAACGGCAGTTTTACCACGCTTGCCGGCAGTTGTTTGTCGCGAATGACGACGTGCACTTTATCGCCCGGTTTCACGCTTGGTGGCACGCGTGCGAACGCGATGGATTCCTGCATCGACGGCGAGAAAGTGCCGCTCGTGATCTCGCCTTCGCCGTCGGCCGTGACGACCTTTTGGTGAGCACGAAGTACGCCACCGGCGCGGCCGTTTTCCTTCTGCAGAATCAGGCCGACAAAGCGCGTCTTCGATCCATTTGCCTCGAGCGCCGCCCGTCCCACGAACGCCCGGTTGGCATCGCTCATGTCGACGGTCCACGAAAGGCCTGCGTCGAGCGGCGAGACAGTGTCGTCCATGTCCTGGCCGTAAAGGTTCATGCCGGCTTCCAGACGCAGCGTGTCGCGTGCGCCGAGGCCCGCCGGTTTCACGCCTTGAGCGACCAGCGTGTTCCAGAATCTTTTGACTTGCGTAGCCGGGATCACGATCTCAAAGCCGTCTTCGCCCGTGTAGCCGGTGCGCGCGAGCATCACGTCGCCGTATGACGATTCGGGGAATTGCACGGCGTTGAAGGGTTTGAGTTCGGCGGTCGATTCGCGCGTTTCCGGCAGCACTTGCCAGACCTTTTCGCGCGCGTTCGGACCTTGCACGGCGACGATCGCGAAATCGCGGCGCGGCGTGATCGTGAGGCCAAAACCGCCTTCCGCATTCAAATGACCGAACCACGCGATGTCTTTCTCGGCCGTGCCGGCATTCACGACGACGCGAAAATTGTCATCGGCGAAAAAATAGACGATCAGGTCATCGATCACGCCGCCTTCCGGGTTCAGCAAGCAAGAATAAAGCGCCTTGCCGGGAACGGTCAGCTTGTCGACGTTGTTGGCGATTGCATACTTGAAGAACTCGCGCGCCTTGTCGCCGGTGAAATCGACGACGCGCATGTGCGACACGTCGAACATGCCGGCATCGGTGCGCACCGCGTGGTGTTCGTCGATCTGCGAACCGTAGTTGACGGGCATGTCCCAGCCGCCGAAATCGACCATGCGCGCGTTGAGCGCGAGGTGCGTGGCGTGCAAGGGCGTGTGTTGAAGATCAGACATGGAGCGGGCCTCGGGCGTGCGCGAAAACAAAAAAAGGCCATGCGACCAATCCGCTCGGAGTTTGGGCTTTTGCGAACGCAAAGCTCAAACCGCGTAGCGATCCGGTACATGACCCCTCTGTCCTCGGTACCTGAGAGATTGCACGTTTCGAGCCGATATACCGACTTCAACGCGCGCCCCTTCGGTGGGCAACTGGCCGTTACTTCTTATCAGCCGATGCCGCTCTCCAGAGTGCGATTTTCCATTCGATGCCCGATTAAAGGCGCACTACATGAACGGAACTTCGACGCAGCCGGTCCTTTTGCCTGAGAGTTTGTGGGTGTGCCCCTTCGGCGACGCTCGTTTTGTTTGTCCAGGTTGCGACAAATAAATTCAGCGCTCTCTCCCGACGCGTGCGGCGAATTTACGCGACCGATATACGAATGTCAAACTGGGTTTGTTGACAGCCTACGAGAAAGGCTGTTGGCCGGCGGACGCTGGAAACGTCCGCCAGGCAGGCCAGACTTACTGGATTGCGTGCTGCACGCCGTCGAGTTCGCCGTTCAGCGTGCGCTGTTCTTCGCCCGACAGACCGCCGCCGTGCTGCGAAGCCATATCGCGTGATTCCTGCCGGATCACATCCAGCCGATGATGAAACGCATCGCCCTGTGGCGGCGGGTAGAAGCCCTGGTTCACGCGCTGATCGACGTGATGCCAGAGCGCGTTGATGCGGCCATTGACCTGATCCATCCGATGCACCGCTTCAGCATGCGGATCGGGCCTGGCGGGCGCTTCGCGGACTACATCGACTTGCCGCGCCGGCTCGACCACGCAGGCTGCCAATGACCCCGCAAGCGCCACCCCAATGAGCGCACGCGCGCAACTTTGCTTGAATGTCAGCATGTATCTGTTCTCCCCTTTTGGTTTTTGAGATAAGTCTCGTGCGACTGCAGAAGAACGGTCTGCGCACGGCCCCGGCTGACGCCGGCGACGTGTGCAAATGTAACGCTGTGTGTTTGAAAGTCGGATGTGAGGCGTTTGTTATTGCAGCCGCGCGAAATCCAGGCGGCGGCCTTCGGCGTTGCTGCGGATGGCGGTATCGATGATGGTCATGACATCCACGGCATCTTGCGCCGTAACCGGGAACGGCTTGCCGTCGAGCACGGATGCCGCCAGCGACCGGTAGAACTCCGCATACGCCCCGTCGCGCGTGGCGAATTCCTGGCGCAGATCGTGGTCGCCATCGACTTCGCGCAAGAGGCCCGGCGGATTCTTGCCGAATTCGGCGTTGCCCGGGCGCAAACCGGCCTTGAGCTGGTCTTCCTGGACATCGAGCCCGGTCTTCACATAACTGCCGCGCGTGCCTTGAATGGCGAAGCGCGGCGGTTCGAGCGCGGCGAGCGCGGTTGCGTGCAGAACGACTTCCTTGTCCGGATAGCCGAGCAGCAAATGGACGTAATCCGGCGCGCTGGCGTGATCGCGATGCATCTTGACGGTGGCGAACACGCTCTGCGGCGCGCCGAAAAGGGCCAGCGCCTGATCGATGAGATGCGGTCCCAGATCGAACAGTAAACCGCCTCCGCGCGACGCTTCCTCGCGCCAGCGCTGCGGCACTTTCGGCCGGAACCGGTCGAAATGCGATTCGTAGTGCGTCACGCGCCCGAGCCGGCCGCTTTCTATCAATGCGCGTGCGGTCATGAAATCGCCGTCCCATCGGCGATTGTGGAACGGCGCGAACAGCAAGCCGCGGGATTCGGCGAGATCGGCGAGCGTCCTGGCGTCTGCGCCGGAGAGCGTGACAGGTTTGTCGACGACTACGTTCTTGCCTGCTTCGAGCGCCTTTTTGGCCATATCGAAATGCGTGTCGTTTGGCGTAGCGATCACGATGCAATCAAGGTCATCGAGCGCGAGCAGCGCGTCGAAATCTTCGACAATCTTTGCGTTCGGGTAATCGGCCTGCGCGCGCTCGGGCTTGCCCGTGGCAATGGCGGCGACCGTTGCGCGGCCGCAGTGCTCGATCACGGGCGCGTGGAAGGTCTCGCCGGCAAAGCCATAGCCCATTAGGCCTACTTTTAGAAGTGCTGTCATGCAGGCATCCTGTTGGTGTTGGTGACGCCGGTATTGTGGCACGGGCCAGTTTTCAGCCCGGAGCGACATCGGACACGCTTGTTTTTTGCAGCGAAAGGGTCAGAACCAATGCCTTCGATCGACAGTTTCTTCCGTGTTAACATCGCGCTCTCGAAATTGCGCGTGCTTCGTGGTTCCGCGATTTCGCCCACATTCTTGCTCACCCAAGCGTAGCGCCGGCGGCTGAAACGTCCGCCCGATTTACGCATCTCAAAGTGTCCGAACGATGTCCGCAGCAGGCATGAACGCCGCGCAATCCGAAGCGGTGCGCTATCTCGATGGTCCGTGTCTTGTGCTCGCTGGCGCCGGCAGCGGCAAGACGCGTGTGATCACCCAGAAGATCGCGCATTTGATCGAGGGGAAGGGCTTCGAGCCGAAGCACATCGCCGCGCTGACCTTTACCAACAAGGCCGCGCTCGAAATGCGCGAACGCACGGCCAAGCTGCTCGAAGGGAAAACGCTCACCACGCCCGGCAAGGAAGGCCGCCGCGTGCCGGTGAACCAGTTGACCATTTCGACGTTCCACTCGCTCGGCGTGCAGATCATGCGGCAGGAGGCCGAGCACGTCGGCCTGAAACCTCAGTTCTCGATCATGGATTCCAGCGACTGTTTCGGCATGGTCCAGGAACAGCTCGGAACCACGGACAAGGGCTTGATCAGGAAGGTCCAGTCGATCATCTCGCTGTGGAAAAACGGCATGGTGTCGCCGGACCAGGCGTCGGCGATGGCATCGAATGAAGACGAGATGCAGGCAGCCATTGTGTTCCGGAGCTACGTGGCGACCTTGCACGCGTATCAGGCGCTGGATTTCGATGACCTGATTCTCAAGCCTGCGCAGCTTTTTGCGGAGAACGAGCAGGTTCGTGAAAAGTGGCAGAACCGGTTGCGTTACCTGCTGATCGATGAATATCAGGACACCAACGCCTGCCAGTACGAGTTGCTAAAGCTGCTGGCCGGTCCGCGCGCCGCGTTCACGGCTGTGGGCGACGACGATCAGGCCATCTACGGCTGGCGCGGCGCCACGCTCGAAAACCTGGCGCAATTGGGCAAGGATTTCCCGAAGCTGCATCTGGTGAAGCTCGAGCAGAACTACCGCTCGACGGTTCGCATCCTGACCGCGGCGAACAACGTGATTGCGAACAACCCCAAGTTGTTCGAGAAGAAGCTCTGGTCCGAACATGGCATGGGCGATTCCATCACGGTGACCGCCTGCAATGACGAAGAGCACGAGGCCGAGTCGGTCGTGTTCCGGTTATCGGCGCATAAGTTCGAGCGGCGCTCGGCGTTCCGCGATTACGCGATTTTGTATCGCGGGAATTTCCAGGCGCGGATCTTCGAGCAAGTCTTGCGACGCGAGCGGATTCCCTACGTACTGTCCGGCGGGCAGTCCTTTTTCGATAAAGCCGAGATCAAGGACATCGTCGCGTATTTGCGGCTGATCGCGAATCCCGACGACGATCCCGCGTTCATTCGAGCGATCACCACCCCTCGGCGCGGAGTTGGCAATACGACGCTAGAGGCGCTCGGCGCGTTCGCGGGCCAGGCAAAGGTTTCGCTGTTTGAGGCCGTGTTCATGGGCGGGATCGAGGCGCGTCTTTCGGCGCGGCAGGTCGAGCCGTTGCGCGCGTTCTGCGACTGGATGCAGCGGCTGTCCGACCGGGCGGGGCGCGATCCAGCGACCGAAGTGCTCGACGACATGATGGAAGCCATCCATTACGAGGCGTATCTCTACGATGCCCACGACGAACGGCAAGCCCAGTCCAAATGGCAGAATGTGCTTGAATTCTGCGAGTGGCTGAAGAAAAAGGGCACGAAGCCGGAAGTGGCGGGCGCGGAAGCGACGGGGTATGACAACGCCGATGGTTTCGGCGACGAAGGCAAGAACCTGCTCGGTCTGATCCAGACGGTCGCGCTCATGTCGATGCTCGAAGGCAAGGACGAAAATCCGGATGCCGTGCGGTTATCGACGGTGCATGCGTCAAAGGGCCTGGAATATCCGCACGTGTTCCTGGTCGGGGTAGAGGAGGGGATCATGCCGCACCGGGGCAATCCGGACGCCGATGCCGATGCACCCGTGGATACGGGCCGTATCGAGGAAGAGCGGCGGCTGATGTATGTCGCGATCACGCGCGCGCAGCGCAGTCTGCATCTGAACTGGTGCAAGAAACGCAAGCGGGCGCGCGAAACGGTGATCTGCGAGGCGTCGCGGTTCATCCCGGAAATGCTTCTGGACGATGCCCCGCCGCCGACCGAAGAGGAAGCGCCGATGTCGCCGAAGGACCGGATGGCGCGGCTCAAGGAGTTGCTGCAGAAGCCGGCTTGATTTGTGGTGGCATAAGGCAGCATGCGCAACAGCGCAAAGCTCTTGCGTCTGTCTTTCTTGCCCACACGACGGCTAAGAAGTGCTTCGCACGAAGACCAGGAGCAAACTGTAGTCACCTTTATCGGCTGCACGCAAGGCGGTTAAGTAATCCGACCGGGCGTTATCCGCTTTAACCAAGGTCCCGTCGCCGCCCCACGAAAATGGCTCTTGTTTCATGCTGCGCAAGAGCGCATCAGCCATCATTCGTGAGTGTCGACCATTGCCGTTTGGAAAGGGATGAATCCATACCAGTTCGCGGTGAAATCGTGCGGCAATTTCATCGGGCAAGAATGTGCCGTTATCGACCCACCACTGCGTGTTATCGAAAAGGTTTCTGAGTTTGACGCTGACCTGCGTCCAGTCACATCCGATGTTTTTGTCGGATTTGCGGAACGTGCCTGCCCACGACCAGGTCTGGTCAAACATTTTCTTGTGAACGTTGCGACAGAACTCTTCACTGAGGACATCGACCTTGCGTTGACGGCGAGCCCATTGCACGGCCTGCATGATGTTCTCCTGCTCCCAGTCATTCAGGTCGCCCTTGGTAGTCAGGTGCGTCGGTATCAGTCCTGCAAGCTCTTCGGGGTCGAGCGGTGTCTGGCCGTCCTGTTCGTCTAAATCTATCGCCATAGGTCGGACCAGCGGCCCCTAAGCAGTTCCGCCGTTCTCTGCTCAACCTGTTTGCGAAGTCGGTCGGTTGCCGGACGCTGGTCTTCCAGACTCATGGTGTGCGCAACTCCGCTCACTTCCTGGAGGGCGATTGAGCGCGCCCGGTCTTCGACCACTTGAGTCAGTGGCTTTCGGGGCACCAGGGCATAAACAAGCTCGCAGTCCAGTCCCTCAGCCAACTTGCGCAGTTGTCCAAGCGTGATTCGCTCTTCGGCTTCCGCCGACTCCGATTTGTGCAGGCTCGAACCGGTAATGCCTAACCTGCCGGCTTGCTGTCGCTCGGTGAGCCCTAACGACTCTCGGATAGCCTTTAACCATCCACGCGGCGGGGGGCGACGGTTGGTCAAGCCCGAGTACGTTGCGGCCGAGGCTTGGACTTGCTCAAGCCGAAGCTGTCTCATTTTAGGATCCATCTTGCTGGCCTATAGGCTATCAAAAATTAGGAAAATGATAGCCTATAGTGACGTGATCATCAACTTTATGGTTCCCTGAAATGAAGCAAATACATGTGTTAGGCGTCATTCTAGTGAAGCATGATTTAGCCGACTGCTTCGTTATAATGAATCAGGTGGTAAGAGCAGCTATCTCGCTATGCCGTATCAAGAACGCCTTATTGCTTCAATATATAGCAGCAGATATCTTTGATTTGCTGCATTGGAAGGCAGCAGAAGCCACGCAGTTTTGTTTTGAACGCCTGTTGCCCGGTTGGCCTTATGTATGGGACGTAGGTGTCTGAAGTTAGTTTAGAAGCTTTGTTTCGAGCTTCTACCCGCTATGTCGAGCGCAACGTCGAGAAATAGCGCCCGCATTTCCCGCACTTATTTACGGCAAGAAAAAGGCCCACAGTCCATCGGGATGCGGGTCTCAGCGGTAACTAGCTCAAATCAAAACCTTTGTAGTACGGAGCAGTGTTTGCGCACGGCTTTTATTGGCAGAAGCTGAAACGACTACTTCGACGCCGCCACCATGTAATCGACGGCGGCCTTAACGTCGGCATCGGGCGCATTCGATCCACCTTTGGCCGGCATTGCACCCTTGCCGTGCAGCGCATAGCCGTAGACGGTGTCCATCGGCTCTTTCAGGCGCGCGGCCCAGGCGTCTTTATCGCCGAATTTCGGTGCGCCAAGCACGCCCGCCGCGTGACACGCCTGGCAGACTTGCGTGTACAGCGCCTTCCCGGCCTGCGATGCATCCGCGCTTTGCGAACCTGCAGCCGGGGCCGAGCTCGCTTGCGGGACGTTTGCCAGGGCGGCGACTGCTGCCGCGGCTTGAGCGTTATCGGTTGCGCCAGCCGCCGCACCGCTCGCCGGAGCTGCCGCCGCCGATGCCCCCGCCGCCGCGCCAGGCGCAGGTTGCGCGGGTTCGGCGAATTTTGCGCCGCCATCGTTGGCCATGTAGACGACTGCGCGGGCGATTTCGAAGTCGCTATAGTCGTCGGGACTCGTGCCACCGCGAGCGGGCATGCCGCCCTTGCCGTTGAGCGCGTTGTGAAGCAACGTGTCGTAGCCTTCCGCAATGCGCGGCGCCCAGTCGCCCGCGTTGCCGAACTTCGGCGCGCCGGCAACACCGGCCGTGTGACAGGTCGTGCAGACCGCCTTGAATACCTGCTCGCCGGATTTGTAGACGCGCGGGGCGTTGGCGTCGCGGATATCGACTTGCGCGACCGGGGCGATACGCTCGGCGACAGCGGCGTCCGACAGGGAATCGGTGCCCGCGCCGGTACGGGTCGTGTTGTTGACGTAGACGGCCAGCAGGACGATCACGACGATCGGAATGGCGAACCCGGCGACGATTGCCGCGATGAGTTGGCCTGGCGTTTTGATCGGGACTCCGTGGGGTGCTTCACTCATGCTCGTCTCGTCTCCCTTTTTATTTGTGAGTCGGTCCAGCGACAGCGTGACAGCAGGGGTAGATCTCTCGAATACTTTTAAACGTTTTCGCCAGCACGGTCGATTATAGACGGAACGTTTACGTGGCGGCGTACCCGCAAAGGCTTGTCGCAGCGCGTGTTAACCCGGATTTTCGGGGTTTTTGCATGGGTGTTGCGATGGACGGGCGTTGAGCCTTCGAACCCTTACGATGGACGAATCGGACGAAAACAGGTATTGTTTCGGACTCGCAGCGGTCCTGCCTCCATGATTTTGTATATGGAACGCGGTGCCCCTTGCTCATATGCGCCCGTAGCTCAATGGATAGAGTACTGCCCTCCGAAGGCAGGGGTTGCTGGTTCGATCCCAGCCGGGCGCACCAAGATTTAGCGCAAATCGAGTTTCCTGGTCATTCCAGGATCACATTCAGCTCCAAACGCATTTTTAGTGCCGCCAGCGCAGAAGCGTTGGTGTCGACTGTCGTCGCGGGTCATTCGCAAATGCCGCGCTTCGCTTAGATGGGCCTCCCTTGATTTCGCTCTGCTGGATTGGCTTTCCTGTCGCCCACGCTTTCTGATCAAAATCCAATTGGTCGTAAGGACACGGGAGAGCGGACCATAGATTCCGTCAGTGAATCGACGTCCGATATCGCATCGGCAGTTGAAGGTGCCAGAGGAATAAACCATTTCCTGCATCGGATTGAGGAAAACGTGCGTAGTTAAGTAGGCGCGTCCGCCGGGCAAGGCAAAACTCGCCTCCACGCTTCGCAGAAACGCGACCCGTTTAACAACCCTCGACCATCCAACCAGGCCGAAACCAGAGCCCCCCGCCATTGACCCATATACTCCCGCCCAAAATCCCATCCACCCTCCATCCGCACCCCAATTTCCCTTTGCATATAGCGCGCATCAACGCAGTAGGATTGCGGTTGCGCACTACGCAGCCACTGTAGAAAACGTCGGTTTAAACCACTAAACCATAAAAAAAGGGACACAGGATGGGGCATTTGCATGACCCCGTGCAGCGGCCGCGCGGCTATGTCTGGTCTCCGCATCGCGATCCGGAAAGGGAGCAGGCAACGCTCCGAGTCGCACTCGGCGGACTCGCGGCCGTGGCATATGGCGCGTTCGCGTGGTTCGATCCTTCTCCTGCGGCGACCGCATGCTTTCGCGTGCTGGCGCTGTATCTGGTTTATGGCGTGGCCAGCCGGGTGATCATCGGCGGGATGCCGCGTCATTCGGACGTGCGTCTTGCCATCACCACGATCGCGGATCAGGCGCTCCTCGCCCTGATTCTTGCCGCCGGCGGCCCGCTCGCGCTGCCTATGCTCTGGGCCATTTTCCTGTTCCTGATCGGCGCAGGAGGGCGTTATGGGAAGCGGACGCTGGCGTTGTCGTGCGTTACGGCACTGGCCGGAATCGTCGCGCTATCCATGCTTCAGCCATGGTGGCGTCTCAACCGGCCGGCGGCGCTTGGCATTGGCTTGAGTGTGCTGGCGGCATCGGTGTATCTGAGTGTTCTGATCGGCCGGCTCGGCAGCGCGAACCGCGATCTCGCGCTCCGGGCAGGCACCGATCCGCTCACCGGATTGAGCAACCGGTACGCACTGGAACAAACCATCGGACGGGCGGTGACGGCGATATCGACGGGACAGGAAGGCGCGACGGCGTTGTTGCTGATCGATCTCGATGGCTTCAAGGAAGTCAACGATACCTACGGCCACGAAGTCGGCGACGTCGTGCTGCGAACCTTTGCTGATTCGCTGTTACGCCGTGTGCGGACCACCGATACGGTCGCGCGTCTCGGCGGCGACGAATTCGTGGTCCTCGCGCGTCACGTGACGGGCAGCCACGCGGTGCATACGGTCGCGAACGGAATTCACGCGGTGCTGGCGGAAATGACGTCGGTGCAGGACCGGGTGGTGAATGTATCGGCGAGTATTGGCGCATGCCTGATCTCGCCAGACCTGAAACCCATCTACACCGATATCGCCGTGCTGATGCGCGCGGCGGATCGTGCAATGTACCGGGCGAAAGCGCTTGGTAAAGGCCGAACGGTGTTTGCCGAAGGCGCGGACTTCGAACCTTCTTGAAGCGGCTCAGAAAAAGCCGCTCCCGAACCGTCAAGCCTCCACGCCCGACCAGGCCTGTTCGCGCAACTTCGCGCGCAACCGCGCAACCGCCTGGCTATGCAACTGGCACACGCGCGATTCGCTGACTTCCATCACTGCGCCGATTTCACGCAGATTCAAGCCCTTCTCGTAATAGAGGCTCATCAGCAGCTTTTCGCGCTCGGGCAGTTTGTCGATGGCTTCGACCAGCGCGGAACGCAAACTGCCGTCGAGCAATGCGGACAACGGATCGGCTTTATCGACGCAATAACGATCGAGGAATGGTTCGTCATCCGATGACCGGTCGAAGTCTTCGTAATAGATCAACTGGCTGCCGTGCAGATCCTGCAGCATGGTCTGGTATTCGTCGAGCGGCATGTTGAGGTGCTCGGCGACTTCCTGTTCGCTCGCCGACCGGCCAAGGTGCTGCTCGACCTTGTGTACCGCCGATTCGACCTCGCGCGACGTCTTGCGCATGCTGCGCGGCAGCCAGTCGTTGGCGCGCAGTTCGTCGAGCATTGCGCCACGAATCCGCTGGCTCGCGTATGTCTCGAACTGCGCGCCCTGGTCTTCCTTGTAGCGGCTGGCGGCGTCGAGCAGACCGATCATGCCTGCCTGGATCAGATCGTCGAGATCCACACTGGCCGGCATTTTCGCGACCAGTTGCAGACCCAGCCGGCGCACGAGCGGCGCGTAGCGGGTCAGGACCTCGGCTTGTGACAGTTTTCCCTGGGCGTTATACATCGCATTCACCTTTGTTCCTTCTTTGCTTCGTCACACCGACGCCGGGCTGCGCATTGCGAACTCCGGCGACGTTGTTTCGGTGCGGCGCGAGGTCGCTCCCGGGTTGATCGAACGCTCGATATTGCGTGGCGTTTCCCTATGGACGGCTTGCGCCGGCCATTCGAAGTGCGAACTTTCTGGCATCGGCCAATACTGCAGGTCGGCCGCGATGTGGCGGTAATCGCGGGCGGCGGCGGTCGTCGGAAATGCTTCGACTGCGCAGCGCGACAGTTCATGCGCCCTCGCCACGCGCGGATCTTCCGCCACGCAACCGGCCGGCATGAGCTGCACGGCAAGGTAGCGGCTGGCGACACCGGCGAGGTTATCGAAGGCGATTTGCGCATCGGCGGCGTTCTTCACGTGGTTGACCACGATCCGGAAGCGCGAGATGGCGTGCGCGTAATGCAGGCGCTTGATGCATGCATACGCCTCGGTGATCGCGGCGGGAGCCACGCGTGTGACGATCACGAAGTCGTGCGCTTGCGCGGCGAGCGTGGACAACGCGCCGCTACGATCCGGTTGTGTGTCGATGAGAACGATATCAGCGGGTCCATCCAGCAAAACCCGGTAATGCGCGGCGTCGTGGCTGATGCGTTCGTCGCGGGGCGCGGCGATCATCGAAAAGCCGAACGGGGTGCGCGTGACCGCGTCCTGCAAGAAGCGCTTGCCGCCCAGCACGGCGCCAAGTGCGCCCGTGGACGGTACGTTGGCCAACCGGCTCGCCGACAAAGCGTTCTGCCGTTCATCGATCACCAGCACGTCCTTGCCTTGCGCAGCAAGCGCGGCAGCGAGGTTGACGACCGTCGATGTATTTCCCGTACCGCCTATTCCGCCCGCCGGCGCGCCACACACGGCCACCACTCGCGAGCTGTTGCGCGTCAGCAGACGGCGCAAGCCTTCAGCCTGATCGGACACGAACTTATCCAAAGTGAACCTCATGCAGTTCGGTGGAAGCGCGCGCGGAGAGCGCGGAGAGGAGCGGCGGCACGTCGTCGTCTTGCGGCACGAATGGCGAGCCGTCGCGCGGAATGCAGAACGCGCTTTTGATCAGGAAGCGCTTGGTCGCGACATACAGGTTCTCCGGGACCTTCTGTCCGGTCGATACGTAATGCACCGGCAGCTTGTAGCGGATCACGGTATCGATCACGCCGCCCAGGTTCGTGGCTTCATCGAGCTTGGTCAAAATGCAGCCCGCGAGCGGCGGTTGATCGGGCGTGCTCTGGTAGGCCTGCACGACTTCGTTCAGCGTGTCGCCGTGGCTGGTTGCGTTGAGCAACAGCAGACGTTGCACCGGGAGGCCGGCGCCGCACAGCATTGCAATGTGATCGGACACCGTGCGGTCGCGCTGGCTCATGCCGATCGTATCGATCAGGACGATGTGCTTGTTGCGCAGTTCGGACAGTGCGAGTTGCAGGTCGGCCGCGTCCTTCACCGCATGCACCGATACCCCCAGAATCTTGCCGAAGATACGCAGTTGTTCATGCGCGCCGATCCGGTAGCTGTCGGTGGTCAGCAGCGCGACCTTGCTTGCGCCGAAGCGCATCACGCAGCGCGCGGCGAGCTTGGCGGTGGTGGTCGTCTTGCCGACGCCCGTCGGGCCCATCAGCGCAAAAACGCCGCCGCGGTTCATCATCGATTCTTCGCTGTCCATCACGGGCAGGTTGTTTTCCAGGACTTGCTGGACCCATTGCATCGACGCTTCCGCGTGTTCGATCTCCGGCATGTTGTCGATCAGCATGCGCACGAGCTGCGCCGAGAAACCGGCGGCGAACAGGCGCTTGGTGAGCGCGGCGTGGTTCGGGCTGCGGCGCTGGCGGTCGCCCCACAGCAAGCCGGCGAAATGCTCTTCCATCATGCCGCGCATGGACGAGAGTTCGTGCATGACGGTGTCGTTGACGACCTGTTCCATGCGGGCGCGGATGGCTTCGGTCACGGCCGCGGCCGCCGACGCCGGCAATCCCGCAAACGCACCTTCCTGAATCGTGCTGACGGCGGGCTCCGGGGTTTGCGCCGGCATTGGCATCGGCATTGCAGCGGCTTGGCGCTGCGCGAGCTTGTTTTCGGCGCGGCGGGCTGCGAGCTGGGCGGCTTCGCGCGTCCATTCGGGCGCGTCGGCGGGTTGATGCGCTTCCTGCGGCACGACGGTAACGGGACTTCCGAGTCCCTTGGCAATCGCCGCCGATGCACTCATCGAACGCTGCGGCAGGCCTTCGGTAACTGTCTGCGCAACACGTCGCGCATGTTCGATCAGCCAAGGGTTTGATTCGGCCATGGTGCGCGATGAATCTTCTTGCGCTGCGCGCATGCGGCGCGGCAACGGCTCGGCTTCGGGCGCGGGTTCGTTATCGTCGAGTGCGTCGAGCGGTTCCGGATTTGCACCGAACACGGACGAGAAGACATCGCCGCTGGCGTAGGGGTTAGAAGCGTGATGCGCTGTGGGAGCGCTCGTGCTCACCGGCGCTTCTCTCAGCTTCAGTTCACGTTGCTGCGCAGCCGCTTTCGGGGAAATCTTCGCGAGATCGCCGTCGGCCACGGCCACGATTTCGACGCTGCCATCTTCCGTCACCCGGTTCGACAGGACCACCGCATCCGGACCCAGTGCCTCGCGCACGAGACGAAACGCGTCGCGACTCGTAGCACCGATGAATTTGCGGATGTTCATTTGACCCCCGTTGAGCTTGCGCCCACGCTGTTTTATTGCGGTTGAACGGTCTAGGTTGCTTGAGTCTTGCGCCCAGGCGACGTGCCGTTATCCAGTGAGTGAATTATTGCGTGGGTCGCCGCAATGCCATCGGCTGATAAGAGCCGGGAAAGCGGGGTAATTCGAGGGTTCGGCGGGGACCCCGGCGATGTGCGGGATGCAAAGCTCAAACATCAGAGGAATGAACGTGTCTTGCCGGGCTGCCAGGAAAATTTCGGCGTGCGATGGTGTGTTCTGATTCACGCGCCGCGCCATTATGTCGCTCACCGATTTATCCGAACGCAATAGGCACGGAGTCCATTCGTGATAATGGTTTTATTAAAAATCAGAAACGTATGAGTTAACCTTCTTGGATAATGAATAATCTATAAATGCATCGAAATTTCTTTCGTGCGATGGAAAGAACCTCCATATAATAAATCGACAGGTTATTCACGATGCCGGCAAGAACCAACTGAATATTTCGCGTCCTGACATTAATCAAGGAAGATTGAAATGCCACAAAAATCGTTTCAGGCAGAGCCATTCGCATTGCCATTCAATCCGGCAACGACGGCGTTGGTCATCATCGACATGCAACGTGATTTTGTTGAGCCGGGCGGATTCGGCGAAGCGCTGGGCAATGACGTATCGCTCGTGCGCACGGCCATCGAGCCATGCAGGAAATTGTTGAAGGCCGCACGGGACGCTCAGCTCCTGATCATTCACACGCGCGAAGGGCATCGTGCGGATCTGGCGGATTGTCCGCCGGCCAAACTCACGCGCGGCGGCAAGCAATTCATTGGTACGGACGGACCCATGGGCCGCATCCTCGTGCGCGGCGAAGCGGGTCACGACATCATTCCGGAGCTGTATCCGGCGATCGGCGAACCCATCATCGACAAACCCGGCAAGGGCGCGTTTTATGAAACCGACCTGCAATTGATCCTGCAAAACCATGGGATCAAGACGCTGATCGTGTGCGGCGTCACCACTGAAGTCTGCGTGACGACCACGGTTCGCGAAGCCAATGATCGCGGGTACGAATGCATCATCCCGGCCGATTGCGTTGGATCGTATTTTCCCGAATTCCAGAAATCGGCGCTGGAAATGATCAAGGCGCAGGGCGCGATCTTTGGCTGGGTGAGCGACGCGACGGCAGTGATCGACGGTTTGCGCGGCTGATCCTCAACTGACTTCCCAGGCACCGGACCATGGCGCTCCTCACGTTTGAAGTGTCTTCAGTCGGCTACCTTGCCGAGCACGGTCCGCGCGAGACGCGGCGGTTCTGGGTGCACAGCCACTTCCAGCATGCGTTGAATCTTTCATCGGCGAGCGGGGAGTTGCTGACCTTGCTCAGCCCGCGTTTCCAGAACTTGCCGACGGCTATCCGGATCGTCACGCCGCCGGGGTGGGACTGGCGTCATCAGTCGCGTCCGCGCGAGCCCGTCGTGCTCGAGGGCAACGTGCTGCGCGCCGCGCGCTGGCGGGCCGATCTTAGCCGGGCGCCGTGCTGGCGACCTGCTCCGGAAAAGAAGCGGGACGCGTGTTCTCTCGATGCCTTTCTCGGTGTCTATCCGGCGCTCGCCAGCCAGCTCATCACTTACTGCCGGCAGCGCGAGGTGCGAAGCAATTTGCAGTTGC
Organism: Burkholderia sp. PAMC 26561; assembly: GCF_001557535.2. Taxonomy (NCBI): domain Bacteria; kingdom Pseudomonadati; phylum Pseudomonadota; class Betaproteobacteria; order Burkholderiales; family Burkholderiaceae; genus Burkholderia; species Burkholderia sp. PAMC 26561. Next base: position 1,139,795 of record NZ_CP014306.1, on the reverse strand, counting down.
TGCCAGGCTGGCCACTGGACGGACGCGCGCCGCGCCTGAATGTCGCGGACGAAAAGCTTGCGCTCGACGCAGCCGTGGCCGAGTTGATCGGCTTCGGCACGGGACTTACGCCCGATGGCGATGATTATCTTTTAGGTTATCTCGCCGCATTACGGCCTTGGCAATATATTGAAAATATCGCCGCGCATTTGAAACTGTTGAAGTTGGCGATCAAAAGCATGTTGCATCGGACTACGAGCATTAGCCGGCATTATTTGACGCTAGGGCTCAAGGGACATTATTCGGAACCCATCGACCATTTGATCAGTATTTTGATTCGCGGATCACCGGTATCGGATATCGCGACTGCCGCAAACAAGGTCATGGAGTTCGGCGCGTCTTCTGGCGTGGATTGTCTCGGAGGTTTCCTGCATGGAATCAGGTCACTTCAAACGGTAGCGCAAGAAGAAACCCGCTGATCGGACCAGGATCCAGCGAATCACTGTTCGTCAGTTCGATGGCATTCGGCGTATGCAACGCCGGATTCGCCAGGCCCGCATTCGGGCGCTTTTAGAGCATCGGGTGCAACGATCACCGGAATCGGAATTGGAAATGAGCATAAGAACGAAGGTTTTCAGGAACATGTATCAGGACTCCGTCTCCCTGATGCAGATCTCGGCCCGCATCAGCGCGTTGCCGGATATCGAGCAGGCATCGGTCGCGATGGGAACAGAGACGAACCTTGCGCAATTGCGCGACGCGAATCTCGACGACGGTGTCAAGGCGGGTCCGAATGATCTGGTCATCGCCGTGCGTGGCGGCGATACAGCCTGTGACGCTGCCCTCACGCTAGCCGAAGAAGCGCTCTCCGCGAAGCCGCAGGAATCGGGCGGCGACGGCATCCGGCCGCCGCCGCTCGTGAGCCTGGAAATGGCGGCGGAGCAGGAGAAAGCATCGAACCTCGCGCTGATTTCGGTGCCCGGCGACTACGCCGCGGCGGAGGCGACCAAGGCGCTGCATCTGGGCATGTCGGTGATGCTTTTCAGCGACAACGTCAGCCTTGAGCACGAACGTGAAATCAAGACCCTCGCCCGCGATAAAAACCTGCTGGTAATGGGACCGGATTGCGGCACGGCGATCATCAACGGCATGCCGCTTGGTTTTGCAAACGTGGTCCGGCGCGGGGCGATCGGCGTGGTTGCGGCATCAGGGACGGGGCTGCAGGAAGTGACCAGCCGTATCGATCAGTTGGGCGCCGGGATTTCCCAGGCGCTCGGGACCGGCGGCCACGACCTTCACGAAGCGATCGGCGGCATCTCCATGTTGTACGGTCTCGACGCGCTCGCCCAGGACCCGGACACGAAGGTAATCGTGCTGATCTCCAAGCCGCCCGCACCGGCGGTGGCGGAGAAAATCCTGACGCGTGCACGGGCGGCGGGCAAACCGGTTGTCGTGAACTTCCTCGGGGCGAAAGCCAGCGAGATGAACGTGTTCGGCATCACGCCCGCGCACACTTTGGCCGACGCGGCCGGCTACGCCGTCGCGCTGCTGGCGGGCACCGCGCTGCCGGAATCGGTTGCCGCGGTGGCCGCGCCGGACGCCAAGCGTCTCGATGAATACAGCCGCACCATGCCGCCCATCCGCCGCTTCGTTCGCGGCGTGTTCGCGGGCGGCACGTTCTGCTATGAGAGCCAGTTGCTGTTGCGCGAACGCGGGTTCGAGGCGTCATCGAATACGCCCGTTGCACAGAACAAAAAGCTCGACGATATCTGGCACAGCTTTGCTCACACGCTCGTCGACATGGGCGACGACGATTTCACGCGCGGCCGTCCGCACCCGATGATCGATCCGACGCTGCGCAACCAGCGCGTCCTCGCCGAACTGAACGATGCGCAAACCGCAGTCGTCCTCTTCGACCTGGTACTCGGCTACGGCGCGTCGATGGACCCCGCAACCGAGTTGCTCGCGCTCATCGAACATGCGCGCCTTCAGGCGGCCGGCCGCGATCTGCCGGTTCTGATCTCGCACGTTTGCGGCACGCAGGCCGATCCGCAAGTCCGCAGCCGCCAGGTCGACATCTTGCGCGAAGCCCGCGTGCTGGTCGCCGGGTGCAACGCGCAGGCTGCCCTCTGGGCATCCCACATTGCTCAAATCCAGGCGCAAAAATAACGGAACCATGATGAATACGCTATTTCAACAGCCACTCCATGTGGTCAACGCGGGCCTGGCCAGTTTCGCCGATAACCTCGCGCTCGCCGGCGGCGATGTGATCAACCTGACGTGGCAACCGCCCGCACTCGGCGATGTCGAAGCGGGGCTCGCCCTTGCGTCGCTGATCCGCCATCCGCTGGTCGAGCAGGCAAACGAGCAGGCGTTCCACCGATACATCGCGGCGCAACCCGTTCTGGTGGATGTGATGATCGCGTCGACCGCGATCAGCGCGATGTCGCAAAAGAAGCTCATCTTGCATGCGGGGCCGCCCATCGACTGGCCGAACATGTGCGGGCCGGTCAAGGGCGCGATCATCGGCGCGATCTTGTTCGAAGGATGGGCCGCGACGCATGAAGCCGCCGAAAAAATGGCGCAGGACGGCGCGATCCGCTTCGAGCCGTGCCATCACTATCAGGCGGTGGGTCCCATGGCCGGCATCATCAGCCCGTCGATGCCGCTGTGGGTGATCGAGAACAAGACGAACGGCCGGCGCACATTCAGCAACTTCAACGAAGGGCTCGGCAAGGTGCTGCGCTTCGGTGCGAACAACGGCGAAGTACTCGACCGTCTTCACTGGATGAAGGACGAACTCGCGCCTGCATTGAAGGCCGCGCTGAAGGTGCTCGGCGAAGTCGAACTCAAGCCGATAATGGCGCAAGCCCTGCATATGGGCGACGAAGTGCATAACCGCAATGCCGCCGCCACTGGGTTGCTCATCAAGCGCCTGATCCCCGCGCTGCTGTCCAGCGGCTTGCCCATCGACACGATCCAGCGCGTGACGGCGTTTATCGTGGGGAATGATCACTTCTTCCTGAACCTGTCCATGGCGGCCTGCAAGGCGATGATGGACGCCGCCCACAACGTTCCCTTCAGTTCCATGATCACCGTCATGGCGCGCAACGGCGTGAACTTCGGCATCCAGATGTCGGGCACCGGCGACCGCTGGTTCCAGGCGCCGGCCAATCCGGTGGAAGGGCTGTTCTTCCCCGGATACGGCGTGGACGACGCGGCGGCCGATCTCGGCGACAGCGCCATTACGGAGACAGCAGGTGTCGGCGGATTCGCGATGGCGTCGTCGCCGGCTATCGTCAAGTTCGTGGGCGGAACACCGGCCGATGCCACCAATAACAGCCGCCGGATGCAGGCGATCACCCTCGGCGGGAATCCGGCGTTCACGCTGCCGGCGCTGAATTTCGCGCCGACGGCCGCGGGTATCGATGCACGCAAGGTCGTCGATCGCGGCATCCTGCCGATCATCAACACAGGCATTGCGCACAAGCAGGCGGGTGTCGGGCAGATCGGCGCGGGGATTACCACGGCGCCGATGCCGGGGTTCATCGATGCCATTCGCGCGCTGGCCGAATACGTTTAATCCACACTGGAACACACCATGACGAAGCCTCTGGCGATCGTCGCGGTTGGCGGGAATGCGCTGATCCGCGACGATGAACACAATAGTATTCCTGATCAATATGAAGCTGTGATCGAGAGCGCGGGACACATCGCCGAAATGATCGAGGCAGGCTGGGACCTGGTGCTCACCCACGGCAACGGGCCGCAGGTCGGCTTCATCTTGCGGCGCTCGGAACTTGCCGCCGACGAAGTTCGTCCCGTTCCGCTCGACTATGCGGTCGGCGACACGCAGGGCGCTATCGGCTATATGTTCCAGAAGGCGTTGAGCAATGAGTTGCGACGACGCGGAATCGATCGTCGCGTGGTCACTGTTGTGACGCAAACGCGCGTGAGCCGCGACGATCCGGCGTTCCGTAATCCGGCCAAACCCATCGGCGCTTTTTTCGATGAAAACACCGCGCGCAGGCGCCAGCAGGAACTCGGGTGGACGCTGATGGAGGACGCGGGGCGCGGCTGGCGCAGAACTGTCGCTTCGCCGCAGCCGCTCGAAATCATGGAGCGCGAGGTGATTGCCTCGTTGCTGGCGCAGGGTTGCATTGTGATTGCGTGCGGTGGCGGCGGCATACCCGTCGTGGTGGATGACAGGCAGCAGATCTCGGGCGTGGAAGCGGTTATTGATAAAGACCTGGCTTCCGCGCTGCTCGCCGAGCAACTCGGCGCCGACTTGCTGTTGATTCCCACGGGCGTTGAACAGGTCGCGATCAACTTCGGCAAACCGGAACAGCGCTGGCTCGATACGTTGAGCCTTGCCGAAGCGAAGATCCTGATCGCGCAGGATCAATTCGGCGCGGGCAGCATGTTGCCGAAGATCGAAGCAATCATGCGGTTCGTGACGCATAGCCGCGCGAACGGCGGAAACGGCAAGGGCCTGATTACGAGCCCTGAAGCGATTCGTCGCGCGCTCGACCAGAAAACCGGTACATGGATCACGCAATAGGTTTTCGTAACTTACGTACTGATTATTTAGCAATCCAGATTTATTAACGAACGATAAAGGCATGTCGATTATGGAAACCACCCTGCTTGCCGTCAACGGCACGCTGATGCGCGGACTGGAATTGAACAAGAACATGATCGCCGCGCAGGGCGTCTTCCTTCGCGAGGACCATACCGATGCGCACTACCGGCTATGGAGTATCGGCGATCGTCATCCGGGAATGATCCGCGTCGCGGCTGGCGGCACGTCTGTCGCGCTCGAGATCTGGGCGTTGCCGCTGGTTTCGTTCGCCGGTCTGTTGCTGAGCGAGCCGTCGGGATTGGCGATTGGCAAGGTCACATTGCGTGACGGCACTCAAGTACTCGGCGTTCTTGCCGAACCGTGGCTTGTTGAAAACCAGAAGGAAATCACGTCGCACGGAAGCTGGCGCGCCTACACCGGCCATTTCTATTCCGCGTGAGCGAACGAGACTTTCAAGGACTATTTGTATGCGTGAAACTAGCGAACGTTCGAATACCGCGCCCGGACATCGCATTGCCATGATTTTGCTGGGCATTGCGGTGACGCCGGTTCTGCTTTCATCGTCGAGTCTGGGGAGTCAGTTGTCCAGCTCGGCGTTGATCAAGGTCGTGGTGCTCGGCAGCATCATCTTGACCATCCTGTCGATCATCACCATTTGCGTGGGTGAGAAAGCGCGCATGCCGACGTATGGAATCGTGAAGTACCCGTTCGGCGAGAAAGGCGCGATTGCGATCAACATTCTTCTTGCCGTCAGCCTGTTCGGGTGGATTGCCGTCACGGCCAACATGTTCGGGCATTCCGTGCATGACCTCCTGGCGCAACACGGGATCAACCTTCCGGTGCCGATTCTGGTTGCCATCGGATGCGTGATTTTCGTCGCCGCGACCGCGTTTGGCTTCGAGTTACTGGGCAAGGTCGCGCAGTTCGCGGTACCCGTCATTGCGTTGATGCTTGCGTATTGTCTTTACGTCGCGGCGCATGGATCGGCCGAGGTTCCCGTGCGGCTTGCGGAGATGAATACGGGCGTGGCCGTATCGACGGTTGTTGGCACGATCATCGTGCTGGTCGCCACGTTGCCGGACTTCGGCAGCTTCGTGCATGACCGCAAGCACGCGATTATTGGTGCGGGGATGACATTTCTGATTGCGTATCCGCTGTTGTACTGGGCGGGCGCGACGCCGAGCGGAAATGACAGGGCAGAGTTCGTTGCTCGGGTCGATGGCCGTGTTCGGGGCCGTCCTTCCGGCTGCATTGCTGCTGATTTTTGCTACTGTAACGGGCAATGCAGGGAATATGTTTCAGGGGACGCTGGTTGTATCGACCTTGTTCACGCGGTTTCCCAAGCGGCAGATCACCGTTGCGCTGGGCGTTCTTGCGGTGATCGTGGGGAGCATGGATATCATGGGATGGTTCATCCCGTTTCTGCTGTTTCTTGGAATTGCGACGCCGCCGGTGGCGGGGATTTATATCGCGGATTTTTTGCTTTATCGGCGCAATGGGTATGACGAGAAGGTGCTTGTGGCCGAACCGCAGATCAAGGTGATGACGTTTGTTGCGTGGATCATCGGATCGATGGTCGGGTTTTTGACTGTGAAGGACGTGTTTACGTTCACGAGTATTCCTTCGGTTGATTCTATTTTGGTCGCTTGCGCGTGTTATGCGGCTTTTAGCCGGTTTTCGAGGGGGGCGTTGGCGGCGGGGTGACCTGGCGGTCGGGGTTGGTCTTGGGTTGGTGCTCTTGAGGCTACCGCGCGGTTTGTTTTGGTTGATTTCTTAGCACTGTTAGCCACTGTGCGTGGCGGCACTTCATTTCACGGGTTTTGCGCTGGCGCTTGGGTACCGTTCTTTGCGGTCGGGGCTGGTGCCGGGTTGTTGCTTTTTAGGTCTTCGTGAGTTTCGTCTTGGCTGATCTTTTTAGCACTGTTAGCCACTGTGCGTGGCGGCACTTCATTTCACGGGTTTTGCGCTGGCGCTTGGGTACCGTTCCTTGCGGTCGGGGTTGGTGCCGGGTTGTTGCTTTTTAGGTCTTCGCGCGGTTTGTTTTGGCTGATTTCTTTAGCACTGTTAGCCACTGTCCGTGGCGGGACTTCATTTCTTTTTCCAACGGCGAAAAAGAAATGAAGCAAAGAAAACGCCTCTCAACCGCTAGTTCTTAAGTGTCCCGAGCGTGCACGTACAACTGTTTGGTACTTCACAAGAACGCTCGACGCCGGACTTAAGAACACTTGAAACCCTCCCCCTCCGTCAACGGCAACCCACACGCTTCGCCACCAGTGTGGGAATCCGTTAACCAGGCTTCCGCGCTGCGCGCCCTGGCGCCCAAATGGAGGGGCTGGCTGTACTGGTTCCGTTTTGCCCGCGCGAGCCTGGGACCACCGGCGGCAAAGTCTCGGCAAGTTCAAGATGCTGTAGCGCCGTCACGTGCTCAACCCGTTGTTTACTTGGGCCAGGTTTCCGTATTGACTGCCACAGTTACTGGTGGCGAAGCGTGTGGGTATCTGTTGACGGAGGGGGAGGGGTTCAAGTGTTGGTGGTTATGGCGTCGAGCGTTCTTGTGAAGTACCAAACAGTTGTCACTGCACGCTCGGGACACTTAAGAATTTGCGGTTGGAAGGCGTTTTCTTTGCTTCGTTTCTTTTTCGCCGTTGGAAAAAGAAATGAAGTCCCGCCACGGACAGTGGCTAACAGTGCTAAAGAAATCAGCTAGAACGGAACGCGCGAAGACCTAAAAAGCAGCAACCCAGCACTGACCCCGACCCCAACCCCGACCCCAACCCCGCCCCCGACCCCTCCAAACCCTCCCCCAGCGCCAGCGCCCCCGCCCGCCCTACCCCTGCGCTCCAATCAAATTCACCACCTTGATCCCCCGCGTATCCGGCACCTCCGCATACGACAACACCTTCAACTGCGGCAAGCTCCTGCGCAGGAACCGCGCAAGCATCGCCCGCAGAGAATGCTGCACAAGTAGCACCGGCGGCAACCCGATATTCTGCTGTCTCATGATCGCGTTCTGCGTCGAATTCAAAAGCGTCTGTGCCAATCCCGGCTCCAGCCCCGGATTCGCCCCCGTCGATAAAGCCTGCGACAACACCCGCTCAAGCGCCGGGTCCAGCCCCATCACCTGCAATTCGCCACTCCCCGGATACCACTGCTGCGTAATCGCGCGGCCAAGCGCAAGACGCACGGCGGCGGTCAGATCGTGAGCATCGGAGATCTTGGGGGCGTGTTCCTGAAGCGCATCGACGATCGTGCGCATGTCGCGAATCGGCACGCCTTCATCCAGCAAGTTCTGCAGCACCTTTTGCAGCGTGGTCAGCGCCATGACCTTCGGCACCAGATCTTCGATCAGCGTCGGCGTGTCCTTGCCAACGCGTTCCAGCAACGCCTGAACTTCCTGACGCCCGAGCAACTCGGCGGCGTGCGTCACGACCAGATGATTCAAATGCGTGGCGACAACCGTGCTGGCATCGACGACCGTATAGCCGTAGACCTGCGCCTGCTCACGCAAATTCGTATCGATCCAGACAGCCGGCAAGCCGAACGCCGGGTCTTGCGTCGGACTGCCCGGCAGCGTGGCCGTGACCTGACCCGGATTGATTGCGAGCCACTGGCCAGGGAACGCTTCGCCTACGCCGACTTCCACGCCTTTCAACGCAATCCGATACCCGTTCGGCCGCAATTCCAGGTTGTCGCGGATATGAATCACCGGCGGCAAAAAGCCGATTTCCTGCGCGAATTTCTTCCGGATGCCCTTGATGCGCTTGAGCAACTCGCCATCGGTATTGCGGTCGACGAGCGGAATCAGCCGATACCCCACTTCAAGCCCAAGCGGGTCGATCATCGCGACGTCGTCCCAGCTCGCTTCGCTGTTCTCGACCGGTGCGGCGGCGGGCGCCACGAGTTCGGTCACGGCGTCCGCTTTCTTCTTCGCCTGGGCGCGCTGGTTCATCGTGCGTGCGGCATAGACAAGACCGCCGCCAAGCAGCAAGAACGCGAAATGCGGCATGCCCGGAATCAACCCCATGACCCCGATGATCACGCCCGTGATCATCAGCACGCGCGGGTTGCTGAACAACTGCCCGGTCAATTGCGTACCAATGTCTTCTTCGGTCGCTACGCGCGACACGATCACGCCGGCGGCCGTCGAAATGATCAGTGACGGAATCTGCGCGACGAGACCATCGCCGATGGTCAGCAGCGTGTAGTTGGTGGCGGCGTGCGCGAAGTCCATGTCGTGCTGCAACATCCCGACGATCAACCCGCCCACGATATTGATCACCATGATCAGCAAACCGGCGATTGCATCGCCGCGAACGAACTTGCTCGCGCCGTCCATCGAACCGTAGAACTCGGCTTCTTGCGCGACCTGCACGCGGCGTTTGCGCGCCTGATCTTCGTTGATGAGGCCGGCGTTCAGGTCGGCATCGATTGCCATCTGCTTGCCCGGCATTGCATCGAGCGTGAAGCGCGCGCCGACTTCCGCAATCCGTCCCGCACCCTTGGTGATCACCATGAAGTTGATGATCATCAGGATCACGAACACGACGATACCGACCGCGAAGTTGCCGCCCACGAGGAAGTGGCCGAACGATTCGATGACCTGGCCGGCGGCATCGGGACCGGTATGGCCTTCCAGCAACACGATTCGCGTCGATGCCACGTTCAGCGACAACCGCAGCAACGTGGAGAACAGCAGCACCGCAGGGAACGCGGCGAAGTCGAGCGGCTTTTGCGTGTACATGCTGACAAGCAGCACCATCACGGAAAGCGCGATGTTGAACGTGAACAGCAAGTCGAGCAGGAACGCCGGCAACGGCAAGATCATCATGCCGAGGATCATGCAGATCAGCACCGGCCCGGCCAGCGCCCTCAAGTTCTGCGTTCCCAACGCCTCAGGACGCTTCGAGAAAAATCCGGCGCGCGCGTTCATGCTTTGCTTCCTTTGACTGATTCGTTTTTAGCGGCTTCTTCAGCCAGCGCTTCTGCAGCTTCCTGATCGGCTTCGGATTCGGGGACGCTGCCTTTATCGAGTTCCGGGGGAACCTCGAGGTTGTCCGGTTCGTCCGGCCGCTCGCCACCGTTTTCCTTGAACTTGCGCAACTGATACACCCATGCCAGAACCTGCGCGACCGCGCCGTAAAGCGCGCCCGGAATTTCGCGATTGATCTCGACGTTGTGATAAAGCGCGCGAGCGAGCGGCGGCGCTTCGAGCAGCGGAATGTTGTGCTCGCGCCCAAGTTCGCGGATGCGTGCCGCCACGAGGTTCACACCCTTCGCAACGACCTTCGGTGCGCGCATTTCGCCATCGGCGTATTTGAGCGCGACGGCGAAGTGCGTCGGGTTCGTCACGATCACATCGGCCGTGGGGATTGCCGTCATCATCCGGCGGCGCGCGGCTGCACGTTGCTGCGCACGAATGCGTCCCTTGACGTGCGGATCGCCATCGCTTTCACGATGTTCACGCTTCACTTCCTCTTTGCTCATGCGCAGCTTCTTGGCATGCGTCCAGAGTTGGTAGGGGACATCGAGCGCGGCGACCAGGAACAAGCCCGCGATCGCCATGCCGCAGCACACCACGATCAGGTGCATGGCATCGGCGAGGGCGAGGCTCAGCGGCTTTGTCACGAGACCGAGCACTTCTTCTTTCCGATGCCACATCGCCCAGCCGGCAAGCCCGCCGACAACCAGCGTCTTCAGAATGGACATGCCGAGCGCGATAGGCCCTTGCGACGAGAAGATCTTGCCCAGTCCGCTGATTGGATTAAGCCGGCCGAAGTTCGGAGAGAGCGGTTTGGTGGTGAGAAGCCACCCGCCGAGCGCCATGGGCGCAATGACGGCGGCGAGTGCGGTCAGCGCGAGCACGGGAAAGAGGGCGAAGAAACCTTCCTTGCCGGCTGCTGCTGCGCCGATCAGCATCTGGTTGGTATCGAGTACGGTGTTGTGGTTGAACGTGAGCGCGCCGCGCAGGATGGACTGCAGATGCTGGTTGATCGGCCCGGACATGCCATAGACGCCAAAGAATCCCGCCGATAACAGCGCAAACGAAGCCAGTTCCCGTGAGCGCGCGACCTGACCTTCCTCCCGCGCCTTATCGAGGCGCTTGGGAGTTGCTGATTCGGTCTTTTCGAGATCGCTTTCTTCTGCCACGTCGCTGCACTCCGGTCAGCCGGCCTTCGATGAAGACCTGAGCTTCTGATCCAGTGAAGCGATTATTGCGAAAAGCTGACCGTGACCATTGGCTGATCAGGGCGGGGAAAGGGGGGTAATTCGGGCGATGACGTGCTGCAAGTGATACTTGCGCTGCCGATTAAATGTAACTACAATTAATCGAATGGACATCACATTTGACGCCGCCAAGAGCGCCAGCAACATGGAAAAGCATGGGGTTGGGCTAGATCAGGCAAGACAATTCGAGTGGTCGGACGTGATGTTTTATGTCGACACCCGCAGAGACTATAAAGAGTTGCGAGAAGTCGGGTTCGGGGTGATCAGCGAACGACTTTATTGCGTGGTCTTCACGCAGCGCGGCGACGCAATGCACATCATCAGCATGCGTAAGGCGAACAAGCGAGAGGTGAAAAGCTATGTCGAACAAACCTAAGATCATCATGCCGACCGACGAGGAAGACGCAGCGATCAATCGTGGTATCGCCGCCGATCCGGATACCTATGAAGTTCCTGGGGAGGACTTCAAGAAAATGAAGCGCCTGGGTGCGCGCGGCCGGCCACGTGCCGAGACACCCAAGGTTCAGTTGACTGTTCGCTACGATGCGGACATCGTGGACAAGTTCAAGGCGACCGGCGACGGTTGGCAAACACGCATGAATGATGCGCTGCGCGACTGGTTGCAGACCCATCGCCTGGCTTGATCGCTCTTGAGATTGCGCCAGGCTTTTTAAAGCCCCTTTTAAAGCCCCAGTACCCCCGGCACCCGCCCATCCGGCCCATAAAACGCTGACTTCACCGGCGCAATGGTCAGCGCCGCCAGCGCCGTCCGGTTGTACTCCATGCGAGTACGGATCAGCACGCCGTTATTGTTATTGCTGCGCTTCGCCCGCCCGGCCACGTCCAGCAACTCCTGCCAGCGGGCAATCAAGGCTTCATCGCCAATAACGGCTTGTTCCATGCCCGCAAACCCCGCGGCCAGGCCCAGCGCGCCGAGCTGCTCATCGCGCCGGCGTTCGAGCACGGCGATCTGCCCGGTCAACGCAACCTTTTGTTCGATGATCGAAGGCAGCGTCTCAAGCGGCGATGCAGCCGTGAGCGCCCTCTCTTCGTAGGCAAGCAGCGATTCAAACGCCTCTACAGCGGCGATTTCTTCCGTAACAGTGGCAAGCAAAGCGTCTTTCATGGGCGACTCGCTAAAAACTCCGGCCCGCGCCAAATGGCGGTGCCAAGGTCAATAAAGCCGCCCGGCGCTGCGTCGCCGCCTGTAAAGCGACGTCGTGCTCAGCCGCCGGTCGGCGGGGATTGCGTCTTCAACAACTCGCTCGCGCTGGACAAGATGCCGTCGGCGATCTTGCTCGAATCGGCCTTGTAGCTGCCGTCCGCGATCGATGCCTTGATCGCCGCGACTTTCGCCGTGTCGATGTCGGCGCTGCTCGACGTACGCAAATCCGTCGACAAAGCCGACAAGCTCACCGTGGAATTCGAGCCGCCCGTGACGCTGGTGGTGGCCTGAGGTCCGTTGGTGGTGCCCGGCGTTTGCGATTCGGCTTGCGCCGCACGTTGTTGCGCAGCTTCCTGCAATGCTGCGATCTGGCTGGTGTTGCTGGAATCGATTTTCACGATGGTCTTCCCTGACGATGTGATCCTTTTATCGGCGAAGCGGTGTAAAAACTTAACCCCTTGCGCCTGCCGGACCACCCGCTGCCGGGTTACATCGGCTGGAACGCCTTATCCCACAAGGCTTCCAGCTAATTGAAACAAAGTGCAACAAGTGAGGGTTACCCCACATAAGCCGCTCAAGCCCGGCTTCTACAACTGGACTTCGACGGTCGAACTGTCCTTCACGATCCCCGTAATGATCTGTCCCCCAGCCGTTTTCACACGAACTTGCTGGCCAGGCGCGGCGTTGTTCATGGCGCTGCCTTCCGCGGATATCGAAAACCCGGCGCCGCTCGTCACCACATGCACCGACGATCCAATTGCGATTGAACTGGCGCCGCGCAGCATGTCGGTGCGCAGCGGCAAGCCGGCGACGATCCGCGACAAGGTCACCGCGCCGATGGCCTGCGACGGATCGGTGACGATGGCTTGCGGCATCGACGTAATGTCGCCATCGCGGGCGGTCAGGTCGGCGGCGCTCAGCACTTCGCCGGGCACCATGGCGCGGGCGGCCAGATAGTAAGTTGCCTGCAGCGAGACCCGCGCTTGCAGATAAAGCGTCCACGGCCGCTCGCCCGTGCAGCGCACGCCAACTGTGGTGCGGCCCCAGAGTCGCGCGCCTGGCGGCATGAATGGTTCGAGCGTGGAGCAGGGCGCGAGGCCCCGCGGGAACACGGGCGTCACGGTGATATCGGCTTTGCCGGGTAATCCGGCGGCTTCCTGCTGCAGGAACGCAAGCGCGGCGGCACGGATGGAGTCGCCATCCTGCGAGGGCTGCGCGCCTTGAGGCGTTGCGGCGGCGGGTGCGAGCGGGGCGCGGATGGGCGCGGCCGGACGCATCGATACAGCCATCATCCCGCCCGTAACCGGCACGGCAGGCGCGGCGGCAATCGGCCGTGCCTGAAAACCGCGCGTGGCGATACGGTTCGGCACCACGGCGTCCTGCTTCGCGGCATCGTCGGCCTGTACGATCACCGGCGTCACATCTCTCGCCGATACCGCCACCTTCTGGATCGGCCGGGGCGCCGCCGCACTATTACTAATAGCAGCGTGCGCGGACGGTTCGCCGTTGCCGGGAATCTCGATCATGCCGCTGGCTGGCAGGCCTTGCGGCGCGCTTGGGGACGTGCTTTGGGACGTGCTCTGGCTCGGCGTCATCGCCAGTCTGGGTTGCGCGGGTTTTGCCTCGCCATTCCCCGGGATCACGATCATGCCGCTCGAATCGCCCGCAGAGGAAGACGCATCGGCGGCGTCGGCGCGGGCATCGAGGGCGAGCGCTGCGGCGCGCATGGCGGCGTTGGCGCCGTTCACAGCGCGGGCGTAACCACGCGGGCTCGGTGTTCCCATCGGTTGCGCGACGGGCTGTTGCTGCGCGCCCGGCGCCGCAGTCACATTCATGCCGGCGTTCTTTGCCATCGCGACGACCGCAGCCGGATTTGTCTCGCCCGGGCCCGAGATCATGATGGCGCCGCCATTTTGCTGTGCGTGAGCGGGCATCGCGGCAAACGCCAGCGCCAACCCGCACGCAACGGCGTTCAGCCGCCACGCGGTATCGCTCGTCGAGCCGTCCGTCTGCGGGCGGCGCGTGGCCGTCTGACGGTCGGGCGCAGCGAAGCTGTGCATTGCGTTTCTCCCAGGCAAATCCAGATAAATCCGATCGATATCAACCCGATATCAACCTACGAGACGAATTCTAGATATTGGCGGCGAAAGGCAACCGTCGAATAGAGGCCGCCTTTCCCTGCTATTCGTCTGATTGCATCTTGCGTCCCGCTCCTAAGATTCGTCTCATGCCAAAAAGTCTTCGATGCCATGCAGCGCAGAGACCGAAGACCCGGAAAGCCGAAGGAGAACCGTGATGCTTGACAAGCTCGACCAGGAATTTGCGTTTGGCCGCGAAGCGCTCGATGTACGGGCGTATCGGCAGGAACTGCTGTCGTCGAATATTGCGAACGCCGATACCCCCGGCTACAAGGCGCGCGACGTCGATTTCTCCAGCGCCCTCGCCGGCGCGCTGAAAAAGACGGGTGACGCGTCGGGTACGTCGGCATCAGGAAGCGCGACGTTGCGCATGGCGCAGCCCGTGAGCGTGTCGACGAGTGCGGGGTTGGCGGTGACATCGCCGGGACATATGGCGGGTTCGTCGACGCTGACGTCAAGCGGCGGCAGCACCGACGACTACGGCAAGCTCGCCTACCGGATTCCGAGCCAGCCGTCGCTGGACGGGAACACGGTCGACATGGACTCCGAGCGCGTGCAATTCGCCGATAACGCCCTGCACTTCGAAGCCGGCATGACGGTGATCTCGTCGCAGATCAAGGGAATGATCTCGGCCATTACGTCTAACTAGGCGTTAGAAAACCCCACGAGGACAGGCCATGCCTTCTTTAATGAACATTTTCAACGTAGCCGGTTCGGCCATGTCAGCTCAGGCGCAGCGCCTGAACGTGACGGCGTCGAACCTGGCGAACGCGGACAGCACGACCGGCCCGGACGGCCAGCCGTACAAGGCGAAGCAGGTCGTGTTCGCGGTCGACCCGCTCGGCGGCGCGCGCACGGCCTCCGGCCAGCAAGTGGGCGGCGTCCAGGTCACGGGCGTGATCGATGATCCGACGCCCATGAAAACCAGCTACGACCCGACCAATCCTGCGGCCAACCCGGACGGCTACGTGACCATGCCGAACGTCGATCCGGTGCAGGAAATGGTCAACATGATCTCGGCGTCACGTTCTTATCAGGCGAACGTTGAAACGCTTAATACCGCCAAGCAGCTAATGCTTAAAACCCTGACGATCGGAACCTGAGGACAACCCCGTGACTACCAACACCACGATCGGCAACAACGGGACGACCGTGTCCCAGACGCTGCTGGACACCATGAACGGCTCGTCGAGCACGTCATCGACAAGCTCGACGAGTTCGACGAGCTCGACCGGCGGCACGTCGCCGTCCGACCTGCAGAACACCTTTCTGACGCTGCTCGTCACGCAGTTGAAGAACCAGGACCCGACGAACCCGACCGACAGCTCGCAGATGACATCGCAACTCGCGCAGATCAGCACGGTGTCGGGCATCGGCCAGTTGAATACGTCGCTGACGTCGCTGGCTGGGCAGTTGTCGGCGGGGCAGTCGACGCAAGCCGCGTTGCTGATCGGCTCGACGGTGCTGGCCCCTGGCAGCAGCGTCACGGTGGCAAGCGGCAAGTCGACGGCCTTCGGCGTGCAGACGGCGAATGCGCTCGACGACCTCACCGTCAACGTCAAGAACTCGTCCGGCCAGATCGTCAATACGCTCGACCTCGGCGCGCAGCCGGCGGGCGTGGTGCCGCTCTCGAGCTGGACGCCGGTCGACAAGAACGGCGCAACGCTGCCCGACGGCACGTACACCATCTCGGCGACGGGCACGATCAGCGGCAAGGCGGCGACCGCCACGGTGCTGTCGGCGTCACAGGTTCAAAGCGTGGTGCAACAAGCCGATGGAACCGCCGGACTCCGGCTCGCGAACGGCACGACGGTCGGCCTGACCAGCGTTGCCTCGATCCTCTAATCAAATTCAAAAGCGGAGACCGTCATGGGTTACCAACAAGGTTTATCGGGTTTGTCGGGCGCGTCGAGCGACCTGGATGTGATCGGCAACAACATCGCCAACGCGAACACGGTTGGCTTCAAGCAAAGCCAGGCGCAATTCGCCGATATGTATGCGAACTCCGTCGCGACCGCGGTGAACAACCAGGTGGGTATTGGTACGAAACTGGCTGAAGTGCAGCAGCAGTTCGGCCAGGGCACGATCACGTCGACCAACCAGGCGCTCGATGTCGCCATCAACGGCAACGGCTTTTTCCAGATGTCGAACAACGGCTCGTCGGTGTATTCGCGCAACGGTGTGTTCCATCTGAACGCGGACGGCACCATCGGCAACTCGGCGGGCCTGTTGCTGATGGGTTATGCGGCGAACAGCTCGGGCGTCGTGAACAGCGCGGCGACGGTGCCGCTGACGGTATCGACGGCCAACATTCCGCCGGTCGCGACCAAGAACGTCAAGTTCGGATTCAACCTGAATTCGCAATCGGCCAACATCTCGAGCACGACGACCCCGTTCGACCCGACGGATTCGAGCACCTACAGCGCAACCAGCTCGATCAACGTCAACGATTCGCTCGGCGGCACGCATCAGGTGGCCGTGTATTTCGTCAAGAACGATACCGGCTCATGGACTGCGTACGGCACGACCGGCACGCCCCCGGCAGCCGTGGGACCCGGCACCGACGGCAAGCTCGGCACGGTCACCTTCGATGCATCCGGCAACATGACCGGCACGAGCAAGTTCAACTTCACGATCCCCGACGGCGCTGTCTCCGGCGGCACGCAAGCGCTGACGATGGACTTCAGCGGCACGACGCAATACGGCGCCACGAGCGGCGTCACGGCCAGTTCGCAGGACGGCGCGGCATCGGCGAGCCTGACGGGTTTCACGGTCGGCACGGACGGCACGCTCACCGGCAATTACTCGAACGGCAACACGCAGGCGCTCGGTCAGATCGCGCTCGCCAACTTTGCCAACCAGAACGGCCTGCAGGATCTCGGCGGCAACGTGTACGCGCAAACGGGCGCATCGGGCGCGGCGCAGATCTCGGTGCCGGGCGCGACCAACCACGGCACGCTGCAGGGCGGCGCGGTGGAGAACTCGAACGTGGACCTGACGAGCGAGCTCGTGAACCTGATCACGGCGCAGCGCAACTATCAGGCGAACGCGCAGACCATCAAGACGCAGCAGACGGTCGATCAGACGCTGATCAACCTGTAAGCACCACTAGCGCCACAAGCAGCATACAAGCGAGAGAGAGCCAATCCATGGACCGTCTGATCTACACCGCGATGACCGGCGCCGCCCAGTCGCTCGAACAACAGAGCACGGTGGCGAACAACCTCGCCAACGCATCGACGACGGGCTTCAAGGCGCAGCTCTCCGCGTTCCGTCAGGTGCCGATGAGCTTCGAAGGCAGCGCGAACGGCGATCCGAGTTCGCGTACTTTCGTGCTGGCGTCCACGCCGACCGCCGACTACACGCCGGGTCCGATCCAGCAAACCGGCAATCCGCTCGATGTCGCCATTCAGGGCCCGGGCTGGCTGTCGGTCCAGGCCGCGGACGGCACGGAAGCCTACACGCGCGCGGGCAACCTGCATGTGGACGCGAACGGCCAGATCGTGACGGCGAACAACCTGCCGGTGATCGGCACGGGCGGTCCGATCTCGGTGCCGCCGGGCGCTGAAGTCACCATCGGCAAGGACGGCACGGTAAGCGCCATCGGGCCGGGCGATCGCGCGACGGCTATTGCCGCCGTCGATCAGTTGAAGCTCGTCAATCCGGATTCGTCGACCTTGGCGCGTGGCGACGATGGCTTGTTCCACACCGCCGACGGCAATCCCGCCGACGCCGATCCGGCCGTGACGGTCGCACCGGCATCGCTTGAAGGCAGCAACGTGAATGCGGTTTCCGCGATGGTGGACATGATCACCAACGCGCGCCAGTTCCAGATGCAAACCAAGATGCTCGATTCCGCGAACCAGATGGACCAGTCGGCTAACAAGCTACTCGATTTCAGCTGATCCGCCGCTTATCGTTTTTCATATTGCTTAGCTTGTTTAGCCCAAAGGCCAATAAAACATGAACCGCTCTCTTTACATCGCTGCAACCGGCATGAACGCGCAGCAGTCGCAGATGGACGTGATCTCGAACAACCTCGCCAACGTCAGCACGAACGGCTTCAAGGGTTCGCGCGCGGTGTTCGAAGACTTGCTGTACCAGACCGTTCGCCAGCCAGGCGCGAATTCGACGCAAACCACGGAACTCGCATCGGGCAGCCAGTTGGGCACCGGCGTGCAACAGGTGGCAACGGAACGCCTCTACACGCAGGGCGCCCTGTCGCAGACGGGCAACTCGAAGGACGTGGCCATCAACGGCAACGGCTTCTTCCAGGTGACCATGCCCGACGGCACCACGGCATACACGCGCGATGGTTCGTTCCAGGCGAGCCCGACGGGCCAACTGGTGACATCGAGCGGATATCCGGTCACGCCGGCCATCACCTTGCCGACGAACTACACGAGCCTGACGATCGGTTCAGACGGCACGGTCACAGTCACGCAACAAGGCAGCACGGCGAACACCACGGTCGGGCAATTGCAGATCGCTACATTTGCGAACCCCGCCGGCCTCGACGCGAAGGGCGAGAACCTGCTCTCCGAAACCAACGGCTCGGGTGTTCCGAACGTCACGACGCCGGGACTGAACGGCAGCGGCACGTTGCAACAGGGCTACGTGGAAGCATCGAATGTGAACGTGGTGCAGGAGCTGGTGAACATGATCCAGACGCAGCGCGCCTATGAGATCAACAGCAAGGCCGTGACCACGTCGGACCAGATGCTGCAGACGCTTAGCTCGATGCAGGTTTAACAGGTTCAAGCGGCTTCACGGCTGCTACGTATTTCCGAAGGATCACGAAGATGTCGCTCATTTCTTTATCGTTTCGCCGTATTCCGACCGTCGTGCTGGCAGGTTTTCTCGCCGCCACGCTGGGCGCGTGCGGCCTCGTGCCAAAAGAACCGATCACCCAGCAGCCGATGACGGCGCGCCCGCCCTTGCCGCCCGTGAACGCGCAGTCGCCGGGCGCGATCTACAACGCGGGCTACGCGGGACGGCCGCTGTTCGAAGACCAGCGGCCGCGCAATACGGGTGACATCGTGACCATCGTGATCGCGGAAAACGTCAACGCAACGAAGTCGTCAGCGGCGAACGCGGCGCGCGGCAGCGCCGCGGCGTTTGCAGTGCCGACAACGCCGGGAATTTTCGGCGGCCTCTTCAACAACACCAACCTTTCGGCAAGCGGTTCGCAGAAGTTCAACGGCTCCGGCGGTGCAAGCGCGGCCAACACGTTCAATGGCACGCTGACCGTGACCGTCACTGGCGTATTGCCAAACGGCAACCTGCTCGTGAGCGGCGAAAAACAGATGCTCATCAACCAAGGGAACGAATTCGTACGCTTCTCCGGCGTGGTCAATCCCACGACCATCTCCGGCGCCAACACGGTCTATTCGACGCAAGTTGCCGACGCGAAGATCGAGTATTCGGCGAAGGGTTATATCGATGAATCGCAGAACATGGGCTGGCTCCAGCGGTTCTTCCTCAACGTGGCACCCTTCTGATCATGACACTCGCTCTCCGTTTTTGCTTTGGCGCACTCGCTCTGGCTTTGGCCGCGGTGCTGCCGCAGGCGGCGCAAGCCGAACGCCTGAAGGACCTGGTCTCGTTTCAGGGCGTGCGTGACAACCAGTTGATTGGCTACGGCCTCGTAGTCGGCCTGGATGGCACCGGCGACCAGACATCGCAAACGCCGTTCACCACGCAAAGCCTGACCAACATGCTGGGCAACCTCGGCATCACGTTGAACGCCGCGACCACCCAGAACATGCAGTTGAAGAACGTCGCCGCCGTGATGGTCACCGCCGTTTTGCCGCCGTTCGCGCGGCCGGGCGAGGCGATCGATGTCACGGTGTCATCGCTGGGAAATGCGAAGAGCTTGCGCGGCGGCACGCTGCTGATGTCGCCGCTCAAAGGCGCCGACGGCCAGGTCTACGCCATGGCGCAAGGCAACGTGGTAATCGGCGGCGCCGGCGCGAGCGCGAACGGCAGCAAGGTCCAGGTGAACTCGCTGGGCGCGGGCCGGATTTCGGGCGGCGCGCTGGTCGAACGCGCGGTGCCGAGCAACTTCACCCAACCCGGCGGCACGATGCAGATGGAATTGCGCGACATGGACTTCGACAACGCGCAGAAGATCGTGGCGGCCGTGAACAATCAGTTCGGCATGGGCACGGCAGTCGCACTGGACGGCCGCACGATCCAGCTTCGCGCCCCGACCGATCCGACGAGCCAGGTGTCGTTCATGGCGCAGCTCGAGAATATCGATGTGCGTCCGTCGCAGGCCGCCGCCAAGGTGATCCTGAACGCGCGCACGGGTTCCATCGTGATGAACCAGATGGTGACGTTGCAGAACTGTGCCGTCGCACACGGCAATCTGTCCGTGGTGATCAACACGCAAACGGCTGTCAGCCAGCCGGGCGCATTCTCGAACGGCCAGACGGTGGCCGCGCGGCAATCGAATATCCAGTTGAAGCAGGACACGGGCGCGCTCAAGACTGTCGCGGCGAGCGCGACGCTCGCCGACGTGGTCAAGGCGCTCAACGCGCTGGGCGCGACGCCGGCGGATCTGATCTCGATCCTCCAGTCGATGAAAGCAGCAGGCGCCTTGCGCGCCGACCTGGAAATCATATAAGGACAAGCGCACATGAACGCGAACGGGACGGCAAACAGCACGCTGGCATCACTGGGTGGCTCGGACACGAGCAGCGGCCTGAGTTCTTTATCGAACCGGTTTGCGCTCGATGTGCAAGGTTTCGACGCCATGCGCGCCCAGGCCAACGCCTCGCCGCAGGCGGGTTTGAAGGCGGCGGCCAAGCAATTCGACACGGTCTTCACGCAGATGATGCTGAAGAGCATGCGCGAGGCGACGCCGTCCGACAGCCCGTTCGATTCCCACGACACCGCCACCTTCACGTCCATGCTCGACCAGCAAATGGCGCAGAACATGGGATCGAAGGGCATCGGCGTGGCGGACATGATGCTCAAGCAACTGATGCGCAACGCGGGCGCGGGAACGCCCTCGAGCCTTGACCCGACCGGCGCGGGCGCTAGTGGCGACAGCAGCGCGAACGCCGGCAACATCGCCGCAATGAACGCCATGGCGAAGGCTTATGCGAACACGGCGGCATCGGGTGCATCGAAGGATGCGCTGCAAGGCAAGGGCTACAGCGCCAACAGCGCGCTCGAACCGGCCGCACGCGGTGTGGGAACGGACAAGGTGGCGGGGTTCGTCGACCGGCTGGCCGCACCTGCGCAGGCCGCGAGCGCCGCGACGGGCATTCCGGCACGCTTCATCATTGGACAGGCGGCGCTGGAGTCGGGCTGGGGCAAGCGCGAAATCAAGAATGCCGATGGCAGCACCAGCCACAACGTGTTCGGGATCAAGGCGACGAGCGACTGGACCGGCAAGACCACGAACGCCGTGACGACCGAATACGTGAACGGCAAGCCGCAGAAAGTGGTGGAGAAGTTCCGTGCGTACGACTCCTACGAGGACGCGCTCACCGACTACGCCAGCGTGCTCAAGAGCAACCCGCGCTACGCGCCGGTGGTCGAAGCATCGCGCGATGCCGCCGGCTTCGCGCACGGCATGCAGAAAGCCGGATACGCGACCGATCCGCAATACGCGAAGAAACTGATTTCGATAATGAAACACATTGCGTGAAGAAGCGTGCACTGGCGCGCGTTTTGCTGCAATTTGTCGGGTAGGCGAAACGTATTACGAGTAATGTGTCATAAGCGACGGGGCCAATGTCGCAATAGAAGACGAAGCCGGCCGGTGAGCCATTCCCGCATTCTGCAGCGCGCGGGATGGGCCGCCGGCCGAGCCGCATAGAAAATGGGGCTGAGAGCGGGTTTGTTTCTTTTCGTGCGCTTTGGACGTTTTCGGTTGCGAAATCGAGGTTAATCAGGGGTAAAACGGGATTTTTAGGTATTTTTTGCTGTCAGCCCTAAATAAACCTGCCCTATTGCCGCTAAATGGAACACCGAAGTGCCGGATCTACACGGTCTGGTTGGACGCGCACCGGCCTTGATACTCGAGGCGGCGCGAGCAAACGAACACGGCAAGCCCATGAACATGAATGAGTCGAACGGTTCCGACATCGCTGACGACGAGTCCGACCATCCCGATTTTGGCAGGCGTAATCCGCTGGAAATCGGTGTTTCCCTGCGCAACCTCGTCAATCGGGGCGATTTCCTCACTGTCGATCACGGCAAGGGGCAGATCGTGACCCGCCTGCTCGACGTGAATCCCGCTGCCCGGACGTTCGTCTTCGACTGGGGCGCGGTTGCCGATGAAAACGCCGCCGTCCTCTCGACCGAGAACCTGATGTTCAGCGCGAGCCCGGATGGCGTTCGCGTCGAATTCGCGACGGGTACGCCGCGTGAAATCGTTTTCGAAGGACGTCCGGCGTTCGAAGCCGACTTCCCGCCCGTCCTGTTTTATATGCAGCGACGCGAGTATTTCCGTGTGGAAGCGCCCGTGCTCGACCCGTATATCTGCAGCGGCATTTTGCCGAGCGGCGAGCGTTTTCGCTTTGAAGTCAACGACCTCTCGCTTGGCGGTGTTGCGCTTCGGACCATGGACGAACGCGTTGCGGCGCTGGAAGTCGGCGTGATCCTGAAAGACGTGGAGCTTCATTTCAGCAATCCGGGCAAGGTCGTGCTCGACGTGCAACTGATGTCGAACCGCCAGATCGTGAACGCGAAAGGCGACCGGCGTTATACGCTGGGCTTCAAGTTCATGAGTTTGCCGGGATCGGCGGAGAACACGTTGCAGCGGTTGATCACGCAACTCGAAATGAAGCGGCGGTCGCTCGCGCGCTGAGTTTCAGCGGTGATGATTGTCAAAGGAGCCCGCGGTTTTATCGCGGGCTTTTTTATCGGCGCGCCGGGTGTTCCGGCCACGTCACCCCATTGCGTCCGTTCGTTCCCGTAACGTGCGCGTTCCGGCCGGGTTCATTCGATGAATTAGGCCCCGATTGCCCCGCTGCTTCACGGATTGCCTCGAGCTCCTCGGGTGAATAATCCGGACAAGGCGCAGTGGGCACGCGGCAGTGGCGGGAATTAACAGAAACGCCGAGAAACGCCGCGCGTCCGCTCAACTTTTTTCCATTTCGGCCGATATACATCAGTGTCGCCATTCGGCGGGCCGGCCGTCATGCCCCTACCAGGATTCCTTGCATGTCCAGCAACCTATTCGATATTGGCGTGAGTGGTCTTAACGCAGCCCAGTGGGGACTGACGACGACCGGCCAGAACATCAGCAACGCTTCCACGCCAGGCTATACGCTCGAGCGCCCCGTGTACCAGGAGTCATCCGGGCAGTACACGGCGTCGGGCTATGCCGGACAAGGCGTGACGACGGCCACAGTCTCGCGCTCATACAGCGATTTCCTCACGAAGCAGCTCAACAGCTCGCAGTCGAGCAGCAGCTCGCTGAACACGTACTACTCGATGCTCTCGCAACTGAACAACCTCGTCGGCGATCCGACGACGGGTATCGGCGCGGGCATCACCAGCTATTTCACCGGCTTGCAGTCGGTCGCGAACAGCCCGGGAACGACGGCCACGCGGCAAACGCTGATGAGCAGCGCGCAATCGCTCTCCGACCAGATGAACGCCGCGGCCACGACCTACAACCAGCTTCGCGACGGCGTCAACCAGTCGCTGCAGAGCGCGGTATCGCAGGTCAACACCTACGCCAAGCAGATCGCCGATCTCAACGTGCAGATCGCCAGCGCGAGTTCGGCCGGGCAGCCGCCAAACCAGTTGCTCGACCAGCGCGATCTCGCGGTATCGAACCTGAGCCAGTTGGTCAGCGTCCAGGTCACCACGAACAACAGCGGCTACAACGTATCGTTTGGAAATGGCCAGCCGCTGGTCGCCGGCAGCAGTTCGTACGCATTGACGACGGCAACGTCGCCCTCGGACCCGAGCGAACTGTCGATTGCATACGCCTCTTCCGACGGTTCCACGCAGACGGCCAAACAGACTCAGTATTTGCCGGATTCGATGTTCAGCGGCGGCGGCACGATCGGCGGCTTGCTCGACTTTCGCAGCCAGTCGCTCGATCCGGCGCAGGCCAATCTCGGCGCGATTGCGACCAGCTTCGCCACGCAGTTGAACAACCAGAACGAACTGGGCGTCGATCTGAACGGCAACGCCGGCGGCGCGTTGTTCTCGACCGGCAGCCCGACCGTCTATGCAAACGCGCGCAACAGCGGCAACGCGACGCTTGATGTGTCCATCGCCGATGGCACGCAACCACCGACCAGCGACTACTCGCTCGGCTTCGATGGCTCGAAGTACACGCTCACCGACCGCTCGTCGGGCGCAGTCGTCGGTCAGTTGACCGCTTCGTCCACGGGCGCGGTGAGCGGCACCATCGCCGGGATGAACATATCGATTGCAAGCGGATCGATGACGAAAGGTGATTCGTTCACGATCCAGCCCACGCGCGGTTCCCTCGCTAACTTCTCGCTCAGCAACTCGAACCCGTCGGCGATTGCCGCGGCTTCGCCGGCGGTGTCATCGGCGGCGACAGGCAATACGGGCACGGGCAAGATCTCGGCGGCGAGCGTGACGGCCGGGTACTCGATTCCCAGCAGCATCACGCTGACGTACGACGCCACGGCCAAGACCATGACGTCGAACGTAGAGATCACGCTGCCGGACAACACGAAAGTTCCGGCCGGCACCGCATTCGCCTACGACCCCACGAAAGGCCTCACCGTATCCAACGGTGCAGGAGTAAGCGCGACCCTCAACGGTACGCCGTCCACGGGCGACAGCTTCACGATCGCGGCAAACACAGGCGGCACGAGCGACGGCAGCAATGCCCTCGCGATGGCCAACATCGGCACCGCCAAGTCGATGAACGGCGGCACCGACACCCTGACCAGTTCCTACGCGAACTTCGTCAACCAGATCGGCAACCAGACGAACGCGCTGAAGTCATCGAGCACGTCGGCGACCGCGGTGCTGAACCAGGCGACATCGGCGCAGCAATCTGTGTCCGGCGTGAACCTGAACGAGGAAGCCGCCAATCTGATCCAGTACCAGCAGCTTTATCAGGCTAACAGCAAGGTCATCCAGACGGCTTCCTCGTTGTTCCAGACACTGCTCGGCATCTTCAACTGAGGTTTTCACGATGCGTATTTCCAGCTCGCAGTACTTCACGATGAACGTTCAGACGATGAGCGACCAGCAGGCATCGCTCGCGGCGCAGTACGCGCAGATTTCGTCGGGAAAGAGAATCCAGACCGCATCGGACGATCCGCTCGGCGCCGCGCAGGCCGTGCAGTTAAGCAGCCAGTCCGCCACGCTCTCGCAGTACAGCACCAACCAGTCTGCCGCGCTGACTTCGTTGCAGCAGGAAGATTCGACGCTGACGAGCATCGGCAACGTGATGCAGAGCGTGCAGACGCTCGTGAATCGTGCGGGCAACGCATCATTCAACGATACCGACCGCGCGTCGATGGCGACCCAGTTGCAGGGTTACCGCGACAACCTGATGACGCTCAGCAATTCCACCGACGCCAACGGCAACTACATCTTCTCGGGCTTCAAGGGCACGACGCAGCCGTTCACCGACAACGCATCGGGCACGGGCGCGACCTACGCCGGCGACAACGGCCAGCGCCAGGTGCAGATTTCCGATAACCGCTCGATCAACGTCGCCGATAACGGCGCGACCGTGTTCCAGAGCGTGTCGCCAAACGAGAGCTTGCCGGTTTCATCGTCGGCGGCGGGCAATACGGGTTCCGGCACCATCGGAGCGGTCAATGTGAGCGACCGGGGCAACCCTGGCAATGCATCGACCTATACGATTTCGTTCGCGACCAGCGGCACGGGTTCCACGGCCACCACGACCTACACGGTCAAGGACCAGAACGGCGCCACGATCACGCCCGCGACACCATATGTGGCGCAGCAGGACATTGCTTTGGGCGGCGGGCAGAAAGTGGCCATCGACGGCGCGCCGGCCAACGGCGATTCGTTCACGGTCGCGCCCGCAAACACCGGCAAAGCCTCCGACACCGATATCTTCTCGACGCTCGATTCGCTGATCAGCGCCTTGAAGCAGCCGACCTCGGGCAACCCGGCTGCGCAGGCGACGTTGCAAAACGCGCTGACCACGGGCGGCACGAAGGTCAACAACATGTACAACAACGTGCTGACGACGCAGGCATCCGTTGGCGGCCGCGAGCAGGAAGTGACCGCAACGCAGACGGCGATGCAGACGACATCGACGCAAACCGCCAGCTCGCTTCAGGACCTGACCAGCATCAATCTCGTCAGCTCGATCAGCCAGTACGAGTTGACGCAGAACGCGTTGCAGGGCGCGCAGCAGGCGTTTGCCAGCATTCAAAAGATGTCGCTGTTCCAGTACATCAGCAGTTGATGGGGAGTAGAAATTCGGGGAATGATGTGGGTAGTTAGGAAGTGTTTCGGGCCACCTTTTTTGGGTGGCCCTTTTTGTTTGCGGGTGGTGTGCGGTGATTACGACGGCTATTCACCGCAAAATATGCGGTGAATAGCGACACGACTCATCGATCAAGGTGAAAACTATAGCGCCGCCGCGACCCGTCCCATCTGATCGATCCCGTTCTCGAAGATCCGCTGGAAAAACGGGATCAGGTTGGGGATCATCAACTGGATCAGCAGGAAACCCACCAGCATGGTGACGGGAAATCCGACCTGGAAAATCCCGATCTGCGGCGCCGCGCGATTCAGGATCCCGAGCGCCAGGTTCGCGATCAACAACGCCGCCACGACAGGCAACGACAGCAACAACCCCGTCGAGAAAATACTCACGCCGTAGGTGGCGAGCGTCTGCCAGCCGCGCGCGTGGGTCATCGAACCCAGCACGTTTGCGCTCACCGGCACGTTCTGGAACGTCTGCACGAGGGCGCTGATCATTTGCAGATGACCATCGAAGACGAGAAAAGCGAGGAACGCGATCGTATTCAGATATCGCGAAATCACAACCGCGTTTCCGCCTTGCCGCGGATCGTAGAGCGTCGCAAAACCTAGACCCATCTGCTGGCCGATGAACTCGCCGGCTGCATCGATGGACGCGAACGCAATCTGCATCGTCATGCCGAGCGCCGCGCCCACCATGAACTGGTTGATGAGGATCAGCACGCCATCGGCGGAAAATACGGTGACCTGCGGCACGGCGCCGATAGTCGGCGCCACGATCAATGCAATGAACGCCGCCACCCCGACTTTGACGCGCACCGGAACCGCCAGATGGCTCAGCAGCGGCGCGGTCGCGATCAACGCAAGAATGCGCGTGAATGGCCAGAGGAAGGACGTCAGCCAGACATTGAGCTGGGCGTACGTGACCGAAAACATTTAGCCGGTGATTGCCGGAGTGATGGTGAACACGTGGCGCATGTAGTCGAGCAGCGTTTCCATCATCCAGGGTCCGGCAATCACGAGCGTGACGGCGACCGCGAGCAGTTTCGGAATGAACGAGAGCGTGCTTTCGTTGATCTGCGTGGCGGCCTGGAACAAGCTCACCACCAGGCCTACGACCAGCGCGACCAGCAACAGCGGAGCCGCGAGCAACAGCGCCACGTACATGGCCTGGTGCGCGATCGACATGACGGATTCGGGGGTCATCGTGTGTATCTCTGTGCTTTGAAGGCTTACGAAACGAAGCTCTGCGCGAGCGAACCAATGAGCAACTGCCATCCATCGACGAGCACGAACAGCATCAGCTTGAACGGCAGCGAAATGGTCGATGGCGACACCATCATCATCCCCATGGACATCAGCACGCTCGCCACGACCATGTCGATGATCAGGAACGGAATGAAAATGGTGAAGCCGATCTGGAAGCCGGTCTTCAATTCACTCGTTACGAACGACGGCACCAGCAGCGAGAGCGGCACGTCTTCGGGACCGTTCATGGGCGGGGCTTTCGAGATCTTGGCGAAGAGCGCGAGATCGGCTTCGCGCGTCTGGCGCAGCATGAATTGTTTGAACGGCGCGACGCCGCGCGTGACCGCCTGATCCATGGTGATCGTGCCGTCGGAGAACGGTTTGTACGCGTCGGTGTAGGCGCGGTCGAGTACCGGCGACATCACGAACAACGATAAAAACAGCGCCAGTCCGACCAGGACCTGATTCGGCGGCGTGCTGGTCGTGCCGAGCGCCTGACGCAGCAGCGACAACACGATGATGATGCGCGTGAAGCTCGTCATCATCAGCACCATTGCCGGCAGGAACGACAGCATGGTGAGCAGCAGCATCGTCTGGACGCTGAGCGAATACGTCGTGCCGCCGTTCGGGCCGGGGCTGGTGTTGAACGCCGGCAAGCCGGCCGTGCTTTGTGCGAAAGCTGCGTAGGGAAGGGCGCCAATCACGACCGGCAGCGCCAGCTTCGCGCATCGAACTACAAACCGAAACTGCATTACTTGCTCCCGCCCGCGAATTTTTGCAGACGTTTGGTCGCTTCACCGGCGAGGGCATCGCGAAAACGTTGACCGAAACTGCCTTGAAGTCCGTCCGGCCCGGGCGCCGTGGGCGCTTCCACGCCGCTGAGTTCCGCCGATCCCGCCGGCATGGTGTGCAGCAGCCGCACGTTGCCGGGAGCCGCGCCCAGCACGAGCCATGTATCGCCGATTTCCACCACCGATACCCGCTCCTTGTTCCCGAGCGACGCGCCGCCGATCACCTTCACCAGGCCCGTGCGTTTTGTCCCTGCCACCCCGAACTTGCGTGCGAGCCACGCGCAGCCGAACACGAACGCGATCACGATCGCCAGCCCGAGCAGCGTCTGCAACACGGCGCCGACACCAAGCGACGGCACGGCTGTTCCCGCGCCCACACCCGATGCAATCTGGGCCGCGTGATTGACGGCGTTCATATCGGCGGCGTGCGCGGTGAATGCCACGAAAAGCGTCGAGAAAGCGACGGCCGGGCGTTTCATCGATTCAGCTTCCTGATGCGTTCCGACGGCGTGATGATGTCGGTCAGACGGATACCGAACTTGTCGTTCACGACCACCACTTCGCCCTGGGCGATGAGGCATCCGTTGACGAGAACGTCCATCGGTTCGCCGGCGAGGCCGTCGAGTTCCACGACCGATCCTTGTGCGAGTTGCAGCAAGTTGCGAATCGCGATCTTCGTGCGCCCGAGTTCCACCGTCATCTGCACGGGGATATCGAGAATCATGTCGATGTCATTGCGCGTCGTCGGCGCCGCGACTTTCGACAAAGGCTGGAACACCCCGGCCGACGATGCCGCCGCCGGCGTCTCATTGCCGTTCTGCTCGGCCAGGGCGCTCGCCCAGTCGTCCATGCCGAAGTCCTCGCCCTTGAGCGGATCGGACGGCAGCGTGCCCGGTTCGGTTACGTCACTCATATCCACCTTCCTTCATCGTATCGGTTGCGCTGATCATCTTCTGGACGCGCAACGCGTATTGACCATTGAAAACACCGTAGCCGCATTCCATCACCGGCACGCCGTCCACTTTTGCCGTGACCTCTTCGGGCACGTTGATCGGCAGGACATCGCCGGCCCGCATGTTCAGGATCTGCTCGAAGGTCGTGCCGATCTGCGCGAGATCGACCGTGAGTTCCACCTCGGCGGACTGCACTTGCTGCGACAGGACGCGAATCCAGCGGCGGTCGACTTCGAGCGCTTCGCCTTGTATGGGCGACGACAGTACGTCGCGGATCGGTTCGATCATCGAATACGGCATGCAGATGTGCAGCGTGCCGCCGGTCGATCCGAACTCGATGGAGAACTGCGTCACGATCACGATCTCGTTGGGCGTCGCCACGTTTGCGAACTGCGTGTGCATTTCCGAGCGCACGAATTCGAAGTTGAGCGAGCGCACGCTTTTCCAGGATGCTGCGTACTGCTCGAACACGAGGTTCAGCAGCTTGCTGATGATGCGATGCTCGGTCTGCGTGAATTCGCGGCCTTCCACGCGGGTGTGGAAACGGCCGTCGCCGCCGAAGAGGTTATCGACGACGAAGAACACCAGGTTCGGGTCGAACACGAAAAGCGACGTGCCGCGCAACGGCTTCACGTGGACCAGGTTCAGGTTCGTCGGGATCGGCAGGTTGCGGGTGAATTCGCTGTACTTCTGTACCTTCACCGGACCGACGGAAATTTCCGCCGAGCGCCGCATGAAGTTGAAGATGCCCACGCGCAGGAGACGCGCGAAGCGGTCGTTGATGATTTCCAGGCCCGGCATCCGGCCCCGGACGATACGTTCCTGCGTCGCGAGGTTGTAGGGGCGCACGCCTTGATAGCGTGTTTCGTCGGCAACAGCATCGACTTCCCCGGTGACGCCCTTGAGCAGGGCATCGACCTCCTCCTGCGACATGAACTCTTCGTGGCCCATGAGTGTTCCTTGGTTCCTGTCTTGCGCTTGTCTGGTTCGGCTTCGTTTTTGCGCGTATGAGCAACGCGTTACTGGACGACGATTTCTGTGAACAGCACTTCCTGCACGTGCGCCGGTGCTTCCGGCGTACCGCCGAACGTGTTGACGGTAGTGAGGAGTTCCTTGGCGAGCGTGCGTTTTCCGTCGATGCCGGCCAGGTCGTCGGGATGTTTCGCCGAGAGCAGCATCAGGATGTGGCTGCGCACTTCCGGCATACGCTCGGCCAGCGCGGCCTGCGCTTTTTCATCGGGCAGCTTCAGCGTGAGGCCGATGCGCAGGTAATGCATGCCGTCATCGGATTGCAGGTTGACGGTCATGGAGTCGAGCGGGTAGAACACCGGCGGCACCGCGGGTGCGGGCTTCGCGGGTTCGTGCGATGCGGTTTTGTGCAGCCAGAAATACGCGCCTGCGCCGCCGGCGCCGAGCAGGACGATTGCGCCCACCGCGATCAGGATGATGCGCTTGAGCTTGCCGGTTTTAGCCGGCGTGACGGGTTGTTGTGCTGCTGCTGTAGTTGCCATGTTTGCGGACCTCTTTCTGTAGCCTGAATTGTTGGCGAAAGTAAGGTTGCGCGATGGGTCGAACAGAAGGGGTTATTAGGGCTAACTCGGGAGTTTGCGCAAAGGGGAGGATTTTACGTTTGCGATACGCGCGGGATGGCAGGCGTGAAAAAGCCGCGCGGCGGTGAGGCTCGCGCGGCTGGTTTGCCGGGTCTGACGCGGCCGTAGGGCTTTAGGCGAACGTATCCACCAGTCCAACCTGACGGCGTAGCGGCAGGCTGACCGAGCTCGATGCGTCGCTTACGGCTCCAATCCCGCCGCCGCTACTGCCCGAACCAGTCCACGACGGCCGTCCGCCGCCATCCTGCTGGCCCGAGCTCGCTTGCTTGCCCGCAAAGCCGTCGCTGACGCTCGTGCTGCCCAAACCAATGCCACTTGCCTGCATCGCTTCACGCAAGGTCGGCAATGCAGCCTCGACGGCCGCGCGAACCTGCGCATGGTCCGATACGAACAGCGCATGCGCATGATTCCCGGCGACCTGCAGCACCACCTGCAGCGGCCCGAGATCCTTCGGATTCAGCGTCAACTCGGCGCTTTGCTGATGTGCATTCGATAAAAACACCACCTTCTGGCTGAACGCATCGTCCCAGCCGCTCGATCCGACATGCGGTGCGATGGCGGCGCTATCGGCTGCGGTCGCGGCGCCTTGCAAGGTCGCGCCGCTGGTCGCCGCCGATGCCGCTTGCTGCACGCTCGCGTTCGCGGTGGCGTCGGCGTTCGCCGCGGTTGCCTTGTATGCGGCGCTGCCGTCGTCGGATTGCGTCAGTGCAGCGAGTGCGTTTGCATCGGCTTGTTGCGTGGCTGCCGCGCCGCCTTGTGGCGTCAACGCCGCGCTGCCCTGGGTCTTGCTATCAGCCGAAAGACCAGCCAGCGGCGTGTCGCGACCGCCTTTCGTGCCCGTCGTCGTGCCCGTGGGCGTGCCGTTGTTCATGTTGCCCGCGTGCGCCGCGCCCATTGCTGCTGCGGCGGCCGCGTTGAGCGGCGTGGCCGGCGTCTGCACATTTGCGGCCGCCGTCAGCGACGCCTGCAGCGCATCGGCGGCGGCTTTGGCATCGGCGGCTTTGGCGGGTGAGGGGGTATCGGCCGTCGTGTCGGTGGCATCCGTCGATGTCGCGTCCGTGCTTGCCGTCGCAGCGTCGGCCGGATCGGCAGGCGTTTTCCCGGCACCGGTAGCACGTGCTTTCAGAATCGCAGCCTTTTCCGCTGCCGCCGCCGCGATTGCCTCGGGCGTTCCCGGCGCGGCCTTGGTCGCGTTAGCTGGTTTATCGGCTGACGCAGTCTTGTCGGTCTTCGATAAATCCGTCTGATCCGTCGCCGTGCTTTGATCCGCGCCGTCCGTTGTTTTAGCCTGATCAGTTGAATCCGTGTTGTCCGGTTTCGACGCATCATGCACGCTGCCGCGCGCAGCCGCCGCCTTTGCAGCGGCTTTATCGGCTTGAGCGCGTTCCTGCACTTTGGCTTGTGCCGCTTCGCGCTCATTGGCCTTGGCGGTGATGCTGTGCAAGGTCGAGCCAAACGATGCCGCCGCTTCATCGCGAGCGGACGCCGCTGCTGTGCTGCGCGAAACAGCCGATACGCTCGACATACCCAGCAACGCGCTGGCCGAATTAACTGACGACATGAATGACCTCTTGTATCTTATGCAAGATAAATCCGCGTTAAAACCTACGCCCGTTCGGCACGCATCCGCAGCACCTTGGCGGAATGCTCGTCGGAATCGCGCTGCTCGATCCTTGCGTCCTGTTTGGCCTGCACCGCGTCGGCGCGTGCAGCCAGCACCTGATACGAACCCAGCTTCTGCTTTTTCTGCTGCCATTCCGGCTTTGCCGCTTCAAGCCGTGCATTCGCGGCCACGAGCAACGCGCGCTGCTGGTTGATCGCGGAATCGAGCGTATCCACGAATGCCTGGAAGTTACGCAAGGTCTGCGCGGTCGTGCCTTCTTGCGCCGACGCCGTGAACCGCGCGTGATACTCATCGCGATACGTCACGAGCGAATTCAGTTGCGTCTCCACTTCGTTGCGTTCCTGCTGCAGCTTGCCGAGTTTTTTGGTCGCGGCTTCGAGTTCTTCTTCTGCGAGGTTGATCAGGGTGTTGATCGGCAGATGCTTTGACATGGAGGTCTGGTTCCTTCCTGATTATCTTTATCGGGTCTTCACGCGAACAGTTCGTCGAGTTTGGCCAAACTCGGTTCGAACATCGCCTGCTCGCGAAATCCTTGCTGCAAAAACGCTTCAATGCGCGGATACAACGCTATTGCCCGGTCCAGCAGCGCGTCGCGTCCGCTCGAATACGCGCCCACGTTAATCAAGTCCCGATTGCGCTGATAACGCGACAACATTTGCTTGAACAAGCGCACGCGGTCCAGATGTTTATCGTCGATGAGCGCCGTCATTGCGCGGCTGATCGACGCCTCGATATCGATGGCCGGGTAATGCCCCGCTTCGGCCAGCGACCGCGACAGCACGATATGCCCGTCCAGAATTGCACGGGCAGAATCGGCGATAGGATCTTGCTGATCGTCCCCTTCCGTCAAGACCGTATAAAAAGCCGTAATCGATCCGCCGCCTTCCGGGCCGTTCCCCGTACGCTCGACGAGCGCCGGCAACTTGGCGAACACAGAGGGCGGATAGCCTTTGGTGGCGGGCGGTTCGCCGATTGCCAGCGCAATCTCGCGCTGGGCCATGGCGTAACGCGTGAGCGAGTCCATCAGCAAAAGTACGTGTTTGCCCTGATCGCGGAAATACTCGGCGAGCGAGGTCGCATATGTTGCGCCCTGCATACGGAGGATGGGCGAAACGTCGGCGGGGGCCGCGACCACGACCGAACGCGCCAGTCCGTCCTCGCCCAAAATTTGTTCGATGAACTCCTTCACTTCCCGGCCGCGTTCGCCAATCAGGCCGATCACGATCACTTCGGCGCTGGTGTAACGCGCCATGGTGCCGAGCAGCACGGATTTACCCACGCCCGAGCCCGCGAACAAACCCATGCGCTGGCCGCGTCCCACGGTGAGCAACGCATTGATTGCGCGCACGCCGACGTCGAGGACCTTGTGGATCGGTTCGCGATTCAACGGGTTGATGGTCGGCGCGGACAGCGGTGCATCGCGCTTGGCGCCGAGGGGGCCGAGGCCATCGAGCGGCCGGCCGGAGGCATCGACCACGCGGCCGAGCATTTCCCAGCCGACAGGCAGGCGCTTGGCACCGGCCATCGGATCATTGATGGGCGCGCTTTCCAGCGGATAAACACGCGCTCCAGGCAGCAAGCCGGAGACTTCGGTGGTCGGCATGAGGAACAGCTTGTCGCCGGAGAACCCGACGACTTCGGCTTCGGCCATTGGAATGGAACTGCCCGCCGGCAACTCGATCATGCATTCAGATCCCACGCCGAGTTTCAATCCGACGGCTTCCAGCACGAGGCCCGCGGCGCGGGTCAACCGGCCGCACGCGCGCAACGGCTTCGATATCTGGCTGCGCGCCTTGCTGGCTTCGAGCTGGGCGCGCCATCCATCGAGATGCGGATTGTTCACCATCTCCGCCAACTCGACGATCGTCTGCGCCGCCATGTCTTCCAGCGTCGGCTCGGGCGTGACGTCGGGATCGGCGAGCGGTCCAAACGATGCGCGCGCAAGCTCCTGCTCGAGTTCGCTCAACCCTTCCTGCGTCACGCGGCGCGCAGCGCTTGCGGCGTTGTTATGCGTTTGCGTTACCACGGTTGCGTCCTCCCGAGCGCCGCTGCGACGCGCTCCCAGCGCGTCGCATTGGTTGCATCGATTTCACCGCTTGCCGCGTGTGCCTTGCAGCCGCCGCGTTCAATGTCCGGATCGGTGCGGAACGTCCATCCGGCCGCTTGCAACTCTTCCAGCAAATAGGCTTCGACAATCGGCAGATCCGCCGGATTCACGATCAGGTACGGCGCGCCGGAAAGTGCCGGCTCGGCCGCGATCACCGAGCGTGCGACAGCCAGCACGGCGGTCGGGTCGAGCGTCAAATGCTGCGACACCACTTGTTGTGCGATATCCAGCGCCAGCGCGGTGAGCGCCTCGGCGACCACGGCGTCGGCGGCTTGCAGGGCGGTCTTGAAGGCATCGGCCATCGAAGCAAGCCGCGCCGCTTCCGACCGTGCGTCGAGGCGGCCTTCTTCTTCGCCCTTCGCATAACCCTGGTCGTAGCCGGCCTGATAACCCATCGCCTGGCCGGCGACGTGGCCCTGCGCCAGACCTTGCGCGTGGGCTTCGTCGCGGACACGACGCAGATGCTTTTCGAGCGCGGCCTGATCGGCGGCGCTGCGATCCACGGGAACCGGATCGAACGACGCCATTTCCCAGCGCTGATACGCGGACATACGCGCCTTTTTTTCGGCTTCTGTCGGGTGAGCCTGCTTCGCGGCTTCTGCTGCGTCAGACATATGCGTCCTCGGCCTTGCCGCCTAACTGGATCTGACCGCTTTCGGCGAGATTGCGCACGACCTGCAGGATCTTGCGCTGCTGCGTTTCCACTTCGGACAAACGCACCGGACCGCGCGAATCGAGGTCTTCCGCGAGCAGTTCGGCTGCGCGCTGCGACATGTTCGCGAGGAACTTCTGGCGCAGCGGCGGTTGCGCGCCCTTCAACGAAACAATCAGCGTTTCCGATTCCACTTCCTTCAGCAACATCTGGATGGCGCGGTCTTCGAGGTCCATCAGGTTTTCGAACACGAACATCTGGTCGATGATCTTCTGCGCCAGTTCCGCGTCGAATTCCTTGACGTTTTCGATTACCGATTCCTCGTGCGCCGTCGACATGAAGTTGAGGATTTCCGCCGCCGTGCGAATGCCGCCCATCGGCGCGCGTTTCAGGTTGTCGCTGCCGGAAAGCAAGGTGGTGAGCACATCGTCGAGTTCGCGCAGCGCGGCGGGCTGAATGCCGTCGAGCGTTGCAATGCGCAACAGCACGTCGTTGCGCAGGCGTTCGGTCAGGAGCGCCACGATTTCCGATGCCTGATCGCGGTCCAGATGCACGAGAATCGTCGCAATGATCTGCGGATGCTCGTTTTTGATGAGCTCGGCGACCGCCGCCGAATCCATCCACTTTAAGCCTTCTATACCGCTCGTATCGCTGCCCTGCAAGATCCGGTCGATCAGCGCGCCGGCCTTGTTCTCGCCGAGCGCCTTGGTCAGCACCGTGCGGATGTATTCGCTCGAATCGAGCGAGAGCGCCGTGTGCTGTTCGGCTTCGTGCACGAACTCGGTCATCACGTTGTCGAGCTGCTCGCGCGTGACGTTCTTCAACTGCGCCATGGTCGCGCCGATCTTCTGGACTTCGCGCGGTCCCAGG
The DNA here is from genome assembly GCF_001557535.2 of Burkholderia sp. PAMC 26561. Taxonomy (NCBI): domain Bacteria; kingdom Pseudomonadati; phylum Pseudomonadota; class Betaproteobacteria; order Burkholderiales; family Burkholderiaceae; genus Burkholderia; species Burkholderia sp. PAMC 26561. Next base: position 1,103,428 of record NZ_CP014306.1, on the reverse strand, counting down.
TACTTGAAGACTTCCGCTGCTTCGGATTCACCAATCGACATCAGCAGGAGCGCGGCTTTATTGAGGCCTTCAGCGTTCATCGGACACCCAGTTCTTGACGACCGTCGCGACGATTCTCGGATCCTGGCGCGCGATCATCCGCGCGTAGTCGAGATTGCGTTCGAACTTGGCCTTGTTGCTTTCGTTGCCGAGCAAGCTGACTTCGGCATCCTTGTCTTCATCTACTGCGGACTTCGGCATGGACGGACCATCGAGCAGCGACAGTTCATCCGGCGCGCCGAGCGCGGGCGGCGGGGGCGGCGGCGGGAAGGCGCGGCGCAGCGCCGGCTTCACCATCGTGAAATACAGGAACATCGCCACCAGCCCGATACCCGCGTACTTCGCCAACTGGATGCCGCGGGCGATCATGTCCGGCGTGCGCCACCAGGGGATGTCGGGGATCACGTTCGTATCGACCAGGAACGTGCTGTTCACCACGTTGACCGAGTCGCCGCGTTTTTCGTCGTAGCCCATCGCGTCCTTCACGAGTTGCTGGACTTGCGCGAGCTTGTCGGCGGGCAGCGGTTGCATCGTGACGATGCCTTTCGCGTCCACTTGCTTCTGGTAGTTCACGACCACGGCGACCGAGAGGCGCTTGATGCCGCCCATCGGCTGCTCGTAGTGGCGCACCGTCCGGTCGACTTCGTAATTGGTCGTGGTGTCCTTGCGCACATTCACCGGCTGCGTCTTTGCGCCGTCGGCGCCGCTCGCGGCTGCGTCGACAGGCGCCGACGCCGCTGCCGGCGGCTGGTTCGACAATGCGCCCGGCACGCCGCCAACGCTCGCGCCGCCGCCGTCCTTGGATTCGCTCGATTGCTGGCTGCGGATCGCCGTGTTCTGCGGATTCGCGTTCGGACCGTAGCTTTCGGCGGTCTGCTCGAGCTTCGAAAAGTCGATATCCGCGCTCACCTGCGAATGGGCGTTGCCTGCACCGAACAGCGGCGCCAGGATTGCATCGATACGCGATTGCGTATTGCGCTCGATCTGCTGGACGTACTTGAGTTGCGAGGCGTCCAGCCCGTTCGGCCCGCTGCTTTGCTGCGTCAGGAGGTTGCCATCCTGGTCGACGATGGTCACGTTCTTCACTGGCATGTCCGCCACGCCCGAGCTGACCATGTGCTGGATAGCGAGGGTTTGCGCTTCGTCGAGCGCGCGGCCGGGATACAGGTTCAACATGACGGACGCGGTCGGCAATTCCTTTTCGCGCACGAACACGGTCGGCTTCGGAATCGCGAGGTGCACCCGGGCTTCGCGAACCGACGATATCGACGCGATGGTCTTTTCCAGCTCGCCTTCAAGCGCCCGCTGATAGTTGACCTGCTCGGCGAACTGGCTGATGCCGAACTTCTGGTTGTCCATCAATTCGAAGCCGACCGAGCCGTTCTTCGGCAATCCCTGCGATGCCAGCCGCAACCGCGTTTCGTGCACGGCTTCGCTCGGCACCAGGATCGCACCGCCCGATTCGGCGATCTTGTAGGGAATGTTCCCTTGCTGCAGCGCGGCGACGATCGCTCCGCCGTCACGATCCGACAGGTTGCTGAACAGCACCCGGTAGTCCGGCTGGCGCGACCACATCACCAGTCCGGCAATCACCATGGCCAGCACCGCCACGGCGATGATCAACGGCATGCGCGGGTTGTTGCGGAACTGGTTGAGCATCGGCATGCGGCCGCCGAGGTTGCCGCTGAAGTCCGAACTGCCGGCAAATCCCGCGCCGCCCGAACCTGCCGCGATCGATCCGGCCGCCGGCTGCGCGCCGGCCAGACCCATGCGGGCGTCCGGGTTGATCAGGTTATTGGTGGAATCCATGCGTCGAAGCTCTCCGAATCTTGCGTTTTCCGCGAAGTGTCCGGTTAAAGCCGGGCGCAGTCGCAGACTCTTTCATGAGAGGAATTATCCGTAAGGGCGAGTAAGTCGATTGAGCGAACAGAAGCCGCTTTTGGCGCTCTTTCCCGGCTTTGCAAAACCACGCCGCTGCTAGACTTTTTCGTAATCGGTCAGGCCGTATGGCGAACCGCCCAGGCTCCGGCGCAGACGCCAGCCTCAGGCCCGGGACAGGCCCCGGTTCGATATGTCCCAGCAGCACCGCCCACCATACGTTGCCGCCGGTTACCTTATTTTTGAGAGTTTGATTTCCGCTTCCTTCTGGAGACACCATGAATGCATCCATCAGCCCGCTGAGTTCGGCGCTCCAGCAACTCCAGTCCATGGCCACGCAGGCCGCCGGGGGCGCGGGCAATGTTGCGGGCGGCGCTGTCGTGCCTGAATCGGGGGCGGCGAGCGCGGGAAGTTTTGCGGATGCGCTGAAATCGTCCATCGATAACATCAGCAGCTCGCAGAAAAGCGCCATGAGCGAAGCGCACGCGTTCGAAATCGGTGCGCCGAACGTATCGCTCAACGACGTCATGGTCGACATGCAGAAGGCCAACGTAGGGTTGCAGTTCGGCCTGCAAGTGCGCAACAAGCTGGTGTCCGCGTACAACGACATCATGAATATCTCCGTCTGAGCCGGGGCGCGCAGCCCGCTTCATGGATAACCGCGCCATCGGCATCTGGACGCTTGCTCGCGGCCATTGCACTTTCCGGAACCCGTTGTGACGCAAAGCCTTCCTAAAGCTTTCGCCGCTTTCTCCGATAACCCAAGTACAGCTCGGCAAACAGTCAGACGAATCGAAGGTCTTGATCGTAATGCCGGCATCGGTTCATTACGGTTTTCGCGATCGAGCGTGCGGAAATCGAATCAGGAGAAAGTCGGATGTTTTCCCAGGGACATGCGGGAGCCAACGCGTACGCACGCGTCGGCGTGCAAACCGGAGTAATGGGCGCCAGTCCGCACAGACTCGTCGTCATGCTGTATCAGGGCGCGCGCCAGGCTGTGGCTCAGGCACGAATGCACTTGCAGCAAGGCAACATCGCGGCGCGCGGCGAAGCGATCACGAAGGCGATCGGCATTATCGAAAGCGGTTTGCAGCAGGCCCTGAACAAGGACGCCGGCGGTGAAATCGCGGCGCGGCTGGACGCGCTGTATACGTATATGTCGCATCGGCTGTTGACCGCGAACGTGCAGCAAAGCGAACCGATGCTGGTGGAAGTCGATGGCTTGTTGGCGACTCTGGAAGACGCCTGGATCGCAATTGCGCCCGACGCAGCAAGAATGGCTGCGGCGTGACATTGCGAAATATGTCCGCACATAATGAAAACGACACAAGAATATTTCTCTCATTACGAAGCGATTGCTGAACTTTCTGCGCGCATGCTGGCCGCGGCGCGCTGTGGAGACTGGAGTGAGTTGAAGATCATGCAAGGGGCATATCGCGAGTTGATCGACGGCTTGCGGGAAGTCGATGCCGCATCCCAGCTCGACGATACCGCCCGCGCCCGCAAGTTCGAGCTGGTGCGCCGGATTCTCGCGGACGACGCCGCCATTCGCGACCTGAGCGCACCCAGCCTTGCGCGTTTATCGGCGCTGTTCACAGTGAACAGACCCGCGCGAGTTTTGAAAAAGATGATCGGGCTGCGATAAACACGTTTTTGCAGGTCACGTGTTTGCAGCCCGCCGAAAACCGGTGGCGGACTGATCCGAGTGTCGATCGCGCTGACCGGTGACCCGAGGAAACCGGCATGCCTGGTCTGGACTCCGCGATCGCTGCGCTAATCGCCAGCCGCACTGACATGCTGTTATCGGCGCTGCTTCCGCAGGGCGGATCGAGCTCGGGGGCGACTGCGCAAACCGGCACGTCGCAACTTCTCGTCGATACCCCGCCGTTCGCCGTTCCCGTTCCGGCAAACGCAGCCAATACGCCGCCGCCGGCTTCCGCGCAGACCGCGCTCAGCGATGTCGCGCGCACGCTGGACGCCATTTCCCGTTTCGGCGGTCAGAACACGCCGCCCATCACAAGCGATACGCCCTTATGGCCGACCGCGCCCCGGCCGGTTCTCGCCGCGAGCGCGTTTGCCACCTTGTCCGGGTCGTTGTTCTCCACGCCGGAGACAACCACCGCTTCTTCTACGACCGCGGTCAATCAAGTCGCGCCGGCCCTGCCGGTTGACGTGCTGGCGTCTGTGCTGGCAAAAACCGTGAGCGAAAGCGGGCTGTTCTACGAAAGTCATATCGTGCAGTGGCTTGCAGGACAACGTTCGCTGGCGTCGCTGAACAATGAACCGCAAGCGCGTGCGGACAACGTGACGGCGAAGCTCCCGTTCGACGTACCGCAACCGCAAACGGATATTCCGGCAGACGTCTGGATCGATGAATCCCTGCTGCCGTCCACTTTTTCCGCCGATCCGCCCGATCCGATGAACCCCGTGCGCCTCGTCCCGATGCCGCTCACGCCGCAGCAGGCCGCGGCGCTGGCGGCGTCGGTACGCGCGGTGCCGCCGAATGTGTTTTCGCCGCCGGGATCAAGATTGGCCGCCGATTCCGCGTCCGCCGCCGATGCAAATACGCATGATCCGGCTGTGCAGGCGTCGATCAACGCGGGCATCCATCCATCGACCATTCCGCTCGTGCGCCAGCAGCTCGATCTGTTCGCGACCAACCAGTTCCGCTGGTCCGGCGAAGCCTGGCCTGGCGCGAAGTTCGAGTGGGAAATCCAGCCGCGTGAGCGCGGCCCACAGGATGGCGCTGCAAATGTGCCCCTCGGCGATGACCGCGCCTGGCACACGCGCGTCACGCTGACCTTGCCGACGCTCGGCAACGTGGATGCGAACCTCGTGCTCACCGGGCAGAAGCTGCTTGTGCGACTCAACGCCAGCGCGGACGGCGCGATCCTGCTTGCCCGCGACGGCGCGCATTTCCAGCAGCAACTCGAAGCCGCCGGCCTGCAGCTCGCCGGCATCACCGTCCGCGCGATGGACCCGCTCGCCGAATCGGCTGGCGTCGTCCCGCCGGGCGACGGCGTGGAGACCGCAACGTGACGCTGCGCAACGATCCGCGCAAGCAAGCCACCGCGCTCACCTACGACACGAAAAAACCTGACGCCGCGCCCCGCGTGGTCGCGAAGGGTTATGGCCTCGTCGCCGAAATGATCGTGCAGCGCGCGAAGGACGCCGGCTTGTACGTGCACGAATCGCCGGACATGGTGTCGCTGCTGATGCAGGTCGATCTCGATGCCCGCATCCCGCCCGCGTTGTATCAGGCGGTGGCGGAACTGCTGGCATGGCTCTACAGGCTGGAAAACGGCATTGAGGAAGGACCGGCGCCGCAAGTCGCGCCGGCCGCCGGAAAGCCGAAGGGATAGGCCTGCTGTCCTGAGTGCTAGGCGGCAAACGCCCGCTCCATGACCGCCGCGAAATCAAAGCGCGCCGGCAACGTGCCGTAGACGCGATTCGTGGTGCGTTGTGCATCGCCGAGACGGGTTTCGATAAAAGCCGCCGCTATTTCCGGCGGCGCGTGCTGCGCGAGCAACACACCCTGCGCCGTCAGCACGAGTTGCTGCGCGATCCGCCGCGCCGACGCCTCGCGCGCAGCCGGCTCGCCCTGAAGCATCCCGAGCAGGGTTTTCAACGCGTCGCGCAACGCCGGATATTCTTGCGCCGCCGCGCGCCACGAATCGAATAACGCGTGCGCGGCTTCGGGTTCACGCTCGATCGCCCGCAGCACGTCGAGACACATCACGTTGCCCGAGCCTTCCCAGATCGAATTCACCGGCGCTTCCCGATAAAACCGCGCCATCGGTCCCGTCTCCACATACCCGTTGCCGCCCCAGACCTCCATTGCTTCGCCGGTGAATTCGAGCGCGCGCTTGCAGACCCAGAACTTCGCGGCCGGCGTCACGATGCGCCGCCACGCGCGCTCCTCCGGCGCCGATGAATTTTCAAACGCGCCCGCGAGCCGCATGAACAGCGTGGTCGCGGCTTCCGATTCCAGTGCGAGATCGGCGAGGACGTTGCGCATCAGCGGTTGATCGGCGAGCTTTGCGCCAAACGCGCTCCTATACCGCGCGTGGTGAATCGCGTGGATCAGCGCGGCGCGCATCAACGCCGCGCTGCCGATCACGCAATCGAGCCGCGTGAAGTTCGCCATCTCGATGATCGTCGGCACCCCGCGTCCTTCGTCGCCGATCATCACGCCATAGGCATTGAGGAATTCCACTTCGCTGCTGACGTTCGAGCGGTTGCCGAGCTTGTCCTTGAGTTGTTGAATCTGCACCGCGTTCCTGGAACCGTCCGGCGTGAAGCGCGGTACGTAAAAGCACGAAATCGGGCCTTTTTCATCGGCGCTTTCGCCGGTCCTCGCGAGCACGAGATGCGCGTCGCATTGCGGCGCGGAGAAAAACCATTTATGCCCGACCAGCCGATATTCAGCGCCTCGCCCGCCCGCGCCGAGCGCCACCGCGTGCGTCCGGTTGCTGCGCACGTCCGAGCCGCCTTGTTTTTCGGTCATGCCCATGCCGATCATCATCGATTGTTTGCCGGCATCGAGCGGGATATCGCGTGGATCGTGTTTGCGCGAAAGCAATTGCGCCTGCAGGCGCGCGTAGAGCGCGGGTTCCTTTTGCAGCACCGGGATGCTCGCGAACGTCATGGTCAGTGGACACAACGATCCGCTTTCGAGTTGCGCGTGGAGAAAATATCCGGCGGCGCGCGCAGCCATGGAACCGGGCCGCGGATGGCCGAACGTGCCTGATTCGAACGGCATTGCGTGAAGGCCTTGTTCACGCAACATAGAAAGCAGCGTATGCCACGCGGGATGAAACTCGATCGCATCGATCCGCTCGCCGCGCGCACTGAATGGATGATGTTCGGGGGTATGCCGGTTGGCCAGATCAGCAAGGGCAAGGACGTCCGGCTGGGTCAGTGCCAAGCCGTCGTGTGTGAGTGCATCGAGATGCCAGCCCGCGCCTTCGCGTTGCAGCGCGGCAACCAGCGCCGCGTCCGTGGTCATCGCGTTGTAGCGCTCGAGCGGCGGCGCCTGGTTCGTGATTTCGTGGGTCTGGCCGCAGGTGGATGGGGTCATCGGTTACCTCCGTCGAAGCGAATATTCTGCTCCTAAAAGCCACGCGCCGGATCGACGCGCTCAAACCAAGAATTCCTGAGAACCGTCTTAAACCGTCTGCCTTGAGGTATTTCCGATTTTATTAGGAAGTCCTTATCTCTTTAAAACCCGAACCTATAATCGCCAATCCCATTTTGGGCGTTTGGCGACATCACGCAGGTAAGGAAAGGCATATCAAATGAGCATCAATGTTATTCAGCTAGTACAGGGCGCTTTGACCGAAAGCGTGTTGCAGCAACTCGCCACGAAACTGGGCGTTGCACCGGAAGCAGCAAAGCGCGTAGTCGGCATGATTGCGCCGGCAATGGTCGGTTCGCTTATGAACAAGGCGTCGTCGCCGGAAGGCGCGCGTGGTTTGTTCGCATCCATCATGTCACCGGATTCGAACGCGAACATCGTGGACATGCTGCCGCAACTCGTGCACGGCGACGGCCTGCAATCGCTGCTGGCGTCGGGAACGCGGCTCGCCACGAGCGTAGCGTCCGAAGATCGCATCAACGGATTGAGCAACGCAGTCGCTGCGAAAACCGGCGTGTCCGTGGGCGCTACGCACGCGCTGGGCGGGATTGTCACGACCGCCATGTTCGGCGTGCTGAAACACTACTTCACACGGTCCGGCGGCAACGTCGGCCAGTTGCCCACGCTGCTCGGCCATCAATTGCCCATGGTCAAGGCAAGCATGTCGGAAGACATCTCCACCGCACTGGGTCTGGGCGGCGCGGGCACCTTCCTGACAGGCGTGGCGGCGCAGTTGAAGGCGGTATCGTCGCATCTGGAGCATCCTTCTACTGCAGGCGGTTCGCCGTCGGTGGTGAATTCATCGCTTGAGAAGATCGTGGTGGAAGAGAAGGCAGCATCGAAGAAATGGTGGTGGCTGGCACTCGCGGCCGCCCTTGCATTGCTGGCGTTGCTGTTTGGCCGTAGCTGCACGACCCAGCAGCCGATGGCAACCGCACCGGCCGAAGCGCCCGTAGTCAACTCGACCCCGGCAGTCGCCGCCCAGCCGGCTTCGGAACCCGCTTCGGCCCCTGCGGCTGTCGCTGCTCCGGTACCGACGAAGGACGCGCTGCTGACGTTCACGGTCGACAAGCTCGGCGCACCGGCCATTGCTGCGACGGTTGGCAGCGAAGAAGAGAAGGCCAAGTTGCTCGCCGCATTGACGGCAAAGTTCGGCGCGGATCATCTGAACGCGACCATCACGGTCGATCCGGAAACCAAGCCGGCCAGCTGGCTCGACAAGCTCGACGGCCTGTTGCCGCTGATGCAATTGCCGGGCGCGGAAGCCAAGTTGTCGGGCGAGAAGATCGAGTTGAGCGGTACGGCTGCGGACGCACGCAACGGCTGGATGGACAAGCTCAAGTCGCTGTTCGGCGCGGGCTTCACCATTGGTACGTTCGACGTCAAGCAAGCGGTTGAAAACGCGAAGGAATCGTTCATGAGCGCGTTCTCGTCGCTGAAGGACGATTGCGCCCCGGCCGATGTCGCCAAGGTGCTGAACCTGCAAGTCATCAACTTCCGTACCGGTTCGGACGTGCCGCCGCAAGACGCACAACTGGCGCTGGCGAAGTCGGCTGAGATGTTGAAGTCGTGCCAGGACACCGGCAAGACGGTCAAGCTGAACATTGGCGGTTACTCGGACAACGTCGGCCTGGCTAGCTCGAACCTGACGCTTTCGAAGAAACGTGCTGAAGCTGTGCGCGCCTTCCTGGTCAAGCACGGTGTTTCCGCCGACGCTCTGACGGCACAGGGTTATGGTGACCAGCACCCGATCGCTGACAACTCGACGGCCAGCGGACGTTTCGCAAACCGCCGTATCGATTTCGCGATTCAAGAGTAATTGTGTGACCGGACGTGGTTGAGTCCGGTTGGCAGATGTAAAAACCCCCGGTCGCGCGTGAGCGCGACCGGGGATTTTGCGTTGTGCCTTGGCTTGAACGTTATCTCGATGAAGCGTCGCGCACGCGCGCCGGGAATCGTGCCGCCGCGCCCTGCAGGAAGTCATCGCCCAGATTCGCCGGCAATGCCTGGCGGGCGACTTCCAGCCACGCGCGTGCCGCGTTCGACAGATATCCGTTGCGCCGCCAGCCAACCGCCATGTCCCAGTGGATTTCCGGATCGACCACGGGACGACAGGTGAACGCGTTGACATCCAGGCGGCGGCAATACGGCGCCGGCAGCAACGCAATGCCAACGCCGGCCTGCACCAACGCTGCCATGAAGTCCCAATGCCCGCTGCGGCTGACAATGGACGGCGTGAACCCCACTTCGCGGCACGCGTTCAACACCAGATCCGACAACGCGAGACTTTCGCCGTAAAAAACGAACGATTCCGATGCCAGATCGGCGAGCGGCACGTCAGTCATCGTGTCCCAGCGCGAACCCTTCTGCGCGACGAGCCACAGCAATTGCCGGCTGACGGGCAGCACATCGAACGTGGCGAGATCCACGGGTTCCAGCACACCGCCGAGTTCCAGTTCACCATCGATCAAAGCAGCCTCGATGGCCTTCGACCCGCGCTCGAACAGCTTCAGCTCCACCTTTGGATAACGCTTTTTAAACGCCGCGATGGCCGGCGTGAACAGCGATCCGCCCATCGGCGGGATTCCGATGGTCAGCGTGCCGCGCCCGAGTTTGCCGAGATCGTTGAGTTCGGCTTCGAGTTGCGCGTGCGCCGCGAGGACTTCGAGTCCGCGCTGATAGACGATCTGGCCGGCGTCGGTGAGGACCATCTGGCGGCTTTCGCGCAATAGCAACGGGGAGCCGATTTCGTCCTCGAGCGACTTCACCATCTTGCTGATGGTCGGCTGCGTGACAAACATCTTTTCCGCAGCCGCGGTGAAGCTTTTCTGCTTCACGACCTCAACGAAATACCGCAACGATCGCAGCTCCATACGCGCCTCTTAGATTCCAAGTTGGAATGCGGTCGATAAGTTTAAGTCATTTTAATTATATTTAGGCGCACGCTATATTCGACTACAGGTTAACCCTTATTTTTATTACGTCACCGCCGCAAGGCCCGTCATGATCGTTCTCGCCGCCATTTTGCCGTTATCAAAATTCGTCACCCGCACTCGGGCGCCGCTTGGCCGGTTCATGCGGATCGCATTGCAGAGCGCCGCACTGGCGGGCATCTGGCTGGTCGCCGATCTCGCCGCGCGCACCTTCCATTTGCCGGTTCCGGGTGGTGTTATCGGTTTGCTGGCGTTGCTCGCGCTGTTGTTTTGCGGCGGGATTGCGCCGCGCTGGGTGAAGGCCGGCGCAGATTGGCTGTTGACGGACATGCTGCTGTTTTTCATTCCCGCCGCGGTGGCTGCCGTCCAGTACGGCGGCCTGTTTCGCGAAGACGGCTGGCGCCTCGCGCTGGTCGTGGTGTTCGGCACGCTCATGGTCATGATCGCGGTGGCATTTGCCGTCGAACAGGCGTCGAAGCTCGAACGCCGCCTGCAACTGCGCCGCATCACGAGCGCCCGCCAGGCCGCGCGCGGCTGAGCCGAGCCCGATGCCACACTTCTACGATTCCCTTTTGTCCGATGACACCGCCGGCCTCATTGCGGCGGGTTGCTTCGTGCTGACCGTGGCGTTGTACTTCGGGTTGAAGCGGCTATACGCCCGATTCCGCCGGCCCTTGCTCACGCCCATGCTGACCGTCCCCGCCGTGCTTGTGGTGATCGTCATGGCTGCGCGCATTCCGTACTCCGTTTATTTCGCCGATACCCGCTGGCTGATGTGGCTGCTCGGCCCGGCCACCGTGGCCTTTGCCGTCCCGATCTACGAGTACAGGCATCTGCTGAAAAAGCATTGGTTGTCGTTATCGGTGGGTGTGACGGTCGGCATTCTGGTGGGCGTCGGCGGGTCGCTGGCGCTGGCGAAGCTGCTGCATTTATCGCCGGAATTGCAGCGCAGCCTGTCTACGCGTTCGGTTTCCACCCCTTTCGCGCTTGCCGTTTCCGACAAACTCCACGCGCCGAAAGACCTCACCGCCTTGTTCGTGATTGCCACCGGCGTGGTGGGCATGCTTTTCGGTGAAATCGTGCTGGCGCTCGTGCCGTTGCGCGCCCGGCTTGCCCGCGGCGCGCTGTTCGGCGCCGCAGCGCATGGGGTGGGCACGGCGAAAGCGCGCGAACTCGGCAACGAAGAGGGCGTCGTGGCCAGTCTGACCATGATGATTTCCGGCGTTGTCATGGTTTTGCTCGCGCCCTTGCTGACTTTCTTGCCCTTTTAATTCCCTCGAATCGCGACAACCGCGTCCTATCCCGATTTGCTACAATCCGAACTCGCTTCGAGGAGCGTTGCGACGGTTTCCATCAGCACCCCGGAAAACTGCCAGGCTCGAAGCATTCAATCGGACGGAGCGACCAGCGCGGTCAGTTATTCAAGCGCTTGTTGAACCACCGCATCGAACGGCGCTCACGTCAAATTTCTATGTTTCCATTTAGAAAGGAGGGCGTGATGAACGCCGCAGTTCTCGATTCAAAAACCAACCAGGATTTCCTCGTCGCCGACATGTCTCTTGCTGCCTGGGGCCGCAAGGAACTGAACATCGCTGAAACGGAAATGCCCGGCCTCATGCAAACGCGTGAGGAGTACAAGACCCAACAGCCGCTGAAGGGCGCACGCATTGCCGGGTCGCTGCACATGACCATCCAGACGGGCGTGCTCATTGAAACGTTGACGGCTCTTGGCGCGGACGTGCGCTGGGCATCGTGCAACATCTTCTCGACGCAGGATCATGCTGCGGCCGCGATTGCCCAGGGCGGCGTGCCGGTGTTCGCATTCAAGGGCGAATCGCTCGACGAATACTGGGAATTCTCCCACCGCATCTTCGAATGGCCGAACGGCGAATTCGCCAACATGATCCTCGACGACGGCGGCGACGCCACGTTGCTGCTGATCCTCGGCTCGAAGGCCGAGAAGGACCGTTCGGTTATCGCCAAGCCGGAAAACGAAGAAGAAGTCGCGCTGTACAAGTCGATTGCGGCCCATCTCGACGTGGATCCGACGTGGTATTCCAAGCGCCTCGTGCACATTCAGGGCGTGACGGAAGAAACGACCACGGGCGTGCATCGTCTGTATCAGATGGAAAAGGAAGGGCGCCTGCCGTTCCCGGCCATCAATGTGAACGATTCGGTCACGAAGTCGAAGTTCGACAACCTGTACGGCTGCCGCGAATCGCTGGTCGACGGCATCAAGCGCGCAACCGACGTGATGATCGCGGGCAAGATCGCGGTCGTCGCAGGTTACGGCGATGTGGGCAAGGGCTGCGCGCAATCGCTGCGCGGTCTGGGCGCGACGGTGTGGGTCACGGAAATCGATCCGATCTGCGCGTTGCAGGCGGCAATGGAAGGGTATCGCGTGGTCACCATGGAATACGCGGCCGACAAAGCCGACATTTTCGTGACGGCGACGGGCAACTTCCACGTGATCGGCCACGACCACATGAAGGCGATGCGCAACAACGCGATCGTCTGCAATATCGGTCACTTCGACTCGGAAATCGACGTTGCTTCCACGCGCCAGTACACGTGGGAAAACATCAAGCCGCAAGTCGATCACATCATTTTCCCCGATGGCAAGCGCGTGATCCTGCTGGCCGAAGGGCGTCTGGTGAACCTGGGTTGTGCAACGGGCCACCCGTCGTTCGTGATGTCGGCATCGTTCACGAACCAGACGATCGCGCAGATCGAATTGTTCGTTCACGGCGACAAGTACGAAAACAAGGTCTATGTCTTGCCGAAGCACCTTGATGAAAAGGTCGCGCGTCTGCATCTGGGGCGTATCGGTGCTGAACTGACCGTGCTGTCCGATTATCAGGCGAACTACATCAGCGTGGACAAGATGGGTCCGTTCAAGCCGAATCACTATCGCTATTAATCGTTAGTCCGCGCATGGGTTCAACTCGCCCATGCGCGTCTGACCTCAAGTTCCAGGAGACCATCGATGTCCGTGTTGCTGACCTGGCTGATCAACGCGCTTGCGTTGTTGATCATCACTTACCTCGTGCCATCGATTCACATCCGCAGTTTCGGCACCGCGCTGATCGTGGCGATCGTGCTTGGACTGATCAATACATTCCTGCGTCCGATCCTGGTGCTGCTCACGTTGCCAGTAACCATTCTCACGCTCGGGCTTTTTATCCTGGTCGTGAATGCGCTGTGCTTCTGGCTGTGCGCTTCCTTGTTGAAGGGCTTCGAGGTATCGGGTTTCTGGTCGGCATTCTTCGGCTCGATTCTGTACAGCATCGTGTCCTGGCTGCTGTCCGCGCTGATTCTTGGTCAGCGCAGTTTCGGGTAACGCGTCAGTTTCGCGCGCCCGTTTAAATTTCATCATGAAACCGATCGAACTCTCATTCGAGTTCTTCCCGCCGAAGACGCTGGAAGGAATCGAGAAATTGCGCGCCACCGGCGCGCAGCTCAAGACGCTCAATCCGAAGTTCGTCTCCGTGACGTTCGGCGCGGGTGGTTCCACGCAGCAAGGCACGCTCGATACCGTCCTCGAAATGATGAAGCAGGGACTCGAGGCGGCGCCGCATTTGTCGTGCATCGGGTCATCGAAGGATAGTCTTCGCGGGATTCTCGGCGGGTATCGCGAGCACGGTATCCGGCACATTGTCGCGTTGCGCGGCGACTTGCCCTCGGGCATGGGCGAAGTCGGCGAGTTGCGATATGCGTCGGAACTCGTGAGCTTCATTCGCGCCGAGCATGGGGACTGGTTCAACATCGAAGTCGCCGCTTATCCGGAATACCATCCGCAGGCGCGCTCGCCGAAATCCGATCTGGATAACTTCGTGCGCAAGGTGCAAGCGGGCGCGAATTCGGCGATCACGCAGTACTTCTTCAACGCGGACGCGTATTTCCGTTTCGTCGATGACGCCCGCAAGCTGGGCGTGGATGTTCCTATCGTGCCGGGCATCATGCCGATCACGAATTTCTCGCAGTTGATGCGTTTCTCGGAGATGTGCGGCGCGGAAGTGCCGAAGTGGATTGCACGCCGCCTGGAAAGCTTCGGCGACGATAAAGAATCCATCCGCGCTTTCGGACTGGATGTGGTGACGGGTTTGTGCGAACGGCTGGTGAAGGAAGGCGCGCCCGGGCTGCATTTTTATACGCTGAACGGCGCGGCTGCGAGCAAGACGATTTGGGAGCGGTTGAAGCTGCAGGGACGGTAGAAATCAAGTATTACCCGCGCGACGTTCGTCGCGCGGTTCTCCAGATTGTTCGCTTGCATCCAATCACATCGAAACATTGTGCATAACGAAACATGATGCACTTTCGCTTTCACCGTCACTGCCACCAAAATTGTTAACTTAACCTGGCCGGTTCTTCGTGCTACGGTAGCGCCCGAATTCGCCGCGGCGCTATATTTCGGCGATATTGCGCATTCCAATAAAAACGCGCCAAATCGTCAGAAATCCTCGAATACCTTGGGGTAAACAAGCAAAACGCGGCCTTTTCAGTCATTTACCCGATACGCCGGAAACTCGTGCTGAGGCAAATTCCCATAAGGAATTTCGTCGCCTTGTTCCCCCCGGCAAAGCTCAGTAATATCGCGCTACGCCGGTTTTAGCCGGCACAAGACCTGGAGGAAACATGAAGAAAATTGGCCTGTTGCGAGCTGCCCATCTGTCGATGGCCGTCAGCGTCGCCATCGCGGCATCGCTCGTGACCGCGAGCGTCGCTCATGCGGCACCCATTCCCAACAAAACGCTCGTGTACTGCTCGGAAGGCAGCCCGGCCGGTTTCGATCCCGCCCAATACACCACGGGCACCGATTTCACTGCTAACACGTTCACGGTGTTCAACCGCCTCGTGGAATTCGAGCGTGGCAGCACGAAAGTGGAGCCGGGCCTCGCGGAAAAATGGGATGTGTCGGCTGATGGCCTGACCTACACATTCCACCTGCGCCACGGCGTGAAGTTCCAGACCACGTCGTTCTTCAAGCCGACGCGCGAATTCAACGCGGACGACGTGCTTTTCACGTTCAACCGCATGCTCGACCCGAACCAGCCGTTCCGCAAGGCGTATCCGGCATCGTTCCCGTATTTCACGGACATGGGACTCGACAAGCTGATCACGAAGATCGAAAAGGTCGATCCGTACACGGTCAAGTTCACGCTGAAAGAAGTGAATGCTCCGTTCATCCAGAATATGGCGATGGAATATGCATCGATTCAATCGGATGAATATGGCCAGCAATTGCTGAAAGCGGGCAAGGCATCGGATATCAATCAGCAGCCGGTCGGCACAGGCCCGTTTATTTTCCGCAGCTATACGAAAGACGCGACCATCCGTTTCGACGGCAATCCTGATTACTGGAAAGCGGGCGCGGTCAAAATCTCGAAGTTGATTTTCTCGATCACGCCGGACGCCGCCGTTCGCGTGCAAAAGCTGAAAAGCAACGAATGCCAGGTCATGAGCTATCCGCGTCCGGCTGACATCGCGCCGCTGAAAGCCGATACCAATCTCGACACGCCTTCCTCGGCCGGTTTCAACGAAGGTTACGTGGCCTACAACGTGACCAAGAAGAACGTCGACAACGTCGATGTCCGCCGCGCGCTGGACATGGCGATCAACAAGAAAGCGATCATCGAATCGGTGTATCAGGGCGCAGGACAAGCCGCGATCGCCCCGATGCCGCCGACCCAGTGGTCCTATGACAAGAACCTGAAGATCGCGTCCTACGACACCGCCAAAGCCAAGGCGCTGCTCTCGAAGGCCGGTTTCCCGAATGGCTTCGAGATCACGTTGTGGGCCATGCCGGTCCAGCGTCCGTACAACCCGAACGCGCGCTTGATGGCCGAGATGATCCAGGCTGACTGGGCGAAGATCGGTGTGAAGGCGAACATCGTGTCGTACGAGTGGGGCGAGTACATCAAGCGCGCTCACGCGGGCGAACACGACGCCATGCTGATCGGCTGGACGGGCGACAATGGCGATCCGGACAACTGGCTCGGCACGCTGCTCGGTTGCGACGCTGTCAACGGCAGCAACTTCTCGCACTGGTGCTACAAGCCGTTCAACGACCTGGTGATCAAGGGCCGCAATACGTCCGATCAGGCGCAGCGCACGCAGGCTTACATGCAGGCGCAGCAGATTTTCGCTGATCAACTGCCCTTCTCGCCGATCGCTCACTCGACCGTTTATCAACCGACGAGCAAGAAGGTCACGGGCATGAAGATCGAGCCGCTGGGTTACTTGCGCTTTGACGGCGTGGGCATGCAGTAAGCTTCGCGCGGTACGCTTCTTGCACGAAAAACATAACTAGTCGAAAAGGTCCGGCGACAAGGGTCACAAGCCCGCGTCGCCGGTCGCATTTTTCCTCCCCAAAGAGACGAACCATGTTCCGATTCGTTTTGCGACGCATAGGCATGGTGATCCCGACGTTCATCGGCATCACGATCCTTGCCTTCGCACTCATCCACCTGATCCCGGGCGATCCCATTGAAGTCATGATGGGCGAGCGCGGCGTGGACCCGGCAATGCACGCCGAAGCCATGAAGCGGCTCGGGCTCGACCTGCCGCTTCCTGTTCAATATTTCCACTATGTCGGACACGCGCTGAAAGGCGACCTCGGCATGTCGATCATCACCAACACCAGCGTGATGGGCGAATTCCTCGGCCGCTTTCCCGCGACCCTGGAACTCGCTTTCTGCGCGATGATCTTCGCGCTAGTGGTGGGTTTGCCCGCCGGCGTCGCGGCTGCGTTGAAACGCGGCACGATTGTCGATCACGGCGTGATGGGCACCGCGCTCACCGGTTATTCCATGCCGATTTTCTGGTGGGGCTTGATCCTCATCATGTTCTTCTCGGCGAAGCTCGGCTGGACGCCGGTTTCCGGGCGTATCGCGGTGGAGTACGACATTCCGCACCGCACGGGCTTCATGCTGTGGGACGCACTTTTCTCCGACGACGAAGGCGCGTTCAAGTCCGCCGTCAGCCACCTGATCCTGCCGACCATTGTGCTGGGCACCATTCCGCTGGCGGTGATCGCGCGGATGACGCGTTCATCGATGCTCGAGGTCTTGCGCGAGGACTACATTCGCACGGCGCGCGCCAAGGGGCTTGCACCCGGACGCGTGGTGATTGTGCATGCGCTGCGCAACGCGCTGATTCCCGTGGTCACCGTGATCGGCCTGCAAGTCGGCACGCTGCTCGCGGGCGCCGTGCTGACCGAGACCCTGTTCTCGTGGCCGGGGGTTGGAAAGTGGCTGATCGATGCCATCAGCCGCCGCGATTATCCTGTCGTGCAGGGCGGTATCCTGATGATCGCGACGCTCGTCATTCTCGTGAATCTAATCGTCGACTTGTTGTACGGCGTGCTGAATCCGCGCATTCGCCATACGAGGTAAGCCGATGGCCGATATCCAAAACAATCCTGGCGCGCTGGCGCCGATCCCCGGCGGCCGCTTTCTGGCGGGCCGCGAATTCTGGGCCAACTTCTCGCGCAACCGTGGCGCGGTCGTGGCCGGCGCGATCGTGCTGATCCTGATCTTCGTCGCGATCTTCGCGCCGTTGATCGCGCCGCACAGTCCTATCGAGCAGTATCGCGACAACGTCAAGATCCCACCCGCGTGGCTGGATGGCGGTAACTGGCGTTTTGTCCTCGGCACCGACGAAGCCGGCCGCGACATCCTCTCGCGCCTGATGTACGGCGCGCGGTTGTCGTTCTGGATCGGCTTTGTCTCGGTCGTGCTCGCGCTGATTCCGGGCGTCGTGCTCGGGTTGATCGCAGCGTTTTTCCAGAAATGGGCCGATACCCCCATCATGCGCATCATGGACGTGCTGCTCGCGCTGCCTTCGTTGTTGCTGGCAGTTGCGGTGGTCGCGATCATCGGACCGGGGCTGGTCAATACGATGCTTGCCATCGCGATCGTCGCGTTGCCGGGTTATGTTCGATTGACGCGTGCTGCGGCGCTCGGTGAATTGCAGCGCGAATATGTGACGGCGTCACGCGTGGCCGGCGCCGGCACCGTGCGGCTGATGTTCTCGCAAGTGTTGCCCAACTGCGCTGCGCCGCTGATCGTGCAGGCCACGCTGGGGTTTTCCTCCGCGATTCTCGATGCCGCCGCGCTCGGCTTTCTTGGCCTCGGCGTTCAGCCTCCGGCGGCGGAGTGGGGCGCGATGTTGGCGTCCGCGCGGGATTACATCGAAAGTGCGTGGTGGATCGTGACCATGCCCGGGCTGTCCATCCTGATTTCGGTGCTCGTCATCAATCTGCTCGGCGACGGTCTGCGCGACGCGCTCGACCCCAAACTCAAGCGGATGGCGTGATATGGACGATCTCCTTACTATCCGCAATCTGGCGGTCAGCTTCAACGGCCTGCCCGCTGTCGATCGGATCGATATCTCCGTCAAACCCGGCGAAGTGGTCGGGGTCGTCGGCGAATCCGGTTCCGGCAAAAGCGTCACGATGATGGCCCTGATGGGCTTGATCGACGCGCCCGGAATCGTCACCGCCGATCAGGTCACGTTCAACGGCATCGACTTGTTGAAGGCCTCGGCGCGGCAACGCAGGAAGATCATCGGCAAGGACATCGCGATGGTTTTCCAGGACGCGCTCTCCAGTCTGAATCCAAGCTATACGGTCGGTTATCAGATCAAGGAAGTTCTCCGGCTCCACGAAGGTTTGCGAGGATCGAAGCTGCATCAGCGCACCCTGGAATTGCTCGATCAGGTTGGGATTCCGGATGCAAAAAGCCGCATCGATGCCTTCCCGCACCAGATGTCGGGCGGCATGAACCAGCGCGTGATGATCGCGATGGCGGTTGCGTGCAACCCGAAGCTCCTGATCGCCGATGAACCCACGACCGCGCTCGACGTCACCATCCAGGCGCAGATCATGGAGTTGCTCGTGAAGCTGCAGAAGGAGCGCGGCATGGCGCTCGTGCTGATCTCGCACGATCTCGCGGTCGTGTCGGAAGTCGCGCAGCGCGTGGCCGTGATGTACGCGGGCGAGGTTATCGAAACGAATCACGTGCCGACGATCTTCAGCGAGCCGCATCATCCCTACACGGAAGCATTGCTGGCCGCGATCCCTGAACACAGCCGCGGGGCGGAGCGTCTTGCCGCGTTGCCGGGCATGGTGCCGGGCCGCGATGACCGTCCGGTCGGATGTCTTTTCGCGCCGCGCTGCAAATACGCCGTCGATGATTGCCGCAAGGCCCGTCCGGCGCTCTTTCAACTCGCCCCGAACGACCCGGCTGTCCGCGCGCGCTGCATCAAGCCGCTGAACCTTGAACTCGTGGCAGAACACGGAGGCGCGCAATGAACGCAGTTCCTCAAGTAGCGACTCAAGATACGGTTCTCGTCGCCGATAAACTCACCAGGCACTACAGCGTCAAGCGCAGCATGTTCGCGCAAGGCACGGTGAAGGCGCTGAACGGCGTGTCGTTTTCGCTTCAGCGCGGCAAGACGCTTGCCGTGGTGGGCGAATCCGGTTGCGGCAAATCGACGCTGGCGCGTCAGTTGACGATGATCGAAGCGCCGACGTCGGGACGATTGTTGATCGATGGCGAAGATGTGGCGGATGCGAACCGCGCGAAGATCGCCGACTTGCGGCAACGCGTGCAGATGGTGTTCCAAAATCCGTTTGCGTCGCTGAATCCGCGCAAGACGGTCGAGCAGACGCTCGGCGAACCGCTCGCGATCAACACGAAGTTGTCCGCGAACGAGCGCGCCGAGCGCATTGCGCACATGATGCGCACCGTCGGTCTGCGGCCGGAACATGCGGCGCGGTATCCGCATATGTTCTCGGGCGGTCAGCGGCAGCGTGTGGCGATCGCGCGTGCGATGATTCTCGACCCGCAGATTCTCGTCGCCGATGAACCCGTGTCCGCGCTGGATGTATCGATCCAGGCGCAGATCCTGAACCTGTTCATGGACCTGCAACAGCAGTTCGGGACGAGCTATGTGTTCATCTCGCACAACTTGTCGGTGGTGGAACATATCGCCGACGACGTCATGGTGATGTATTTTGGCGGTGTTGCCGAACTTGGGGACAAAGCAACCATCTACGCGCGGCCGCGGCATCCGTACACGCGCGCGCTGATGTCGGCGACACCTGCCTTGTTCGAAGAAGACCGGCGCATCAAGATCCGGCTGCAAGGCGAAATGCCGTCGCCGCTGAACCCTCCATCAGGTTGCACATTTCATCAGCGCTGCCCGTATGCAATCGATAAATGCCGCGTGGAAGAACCGGCGCTGCGTTTCGTTGATGGGCGGCACGTCTCGTGTCACCGCGCCGAGGAGGTCGGGGAGATCGATGCCTGACACAACGGCGGCGCGGCAGGTTGCGCGCCGTTTCGCTGTTTCCGTGGTTTTTGTCGCTGCTTCATTCGTCTCGGCGCCGGTGGCCTTTGCGCTGACCGGCGTGGCGTCGCCGCCTGCGCCATCGGCGGCGCCTTCTGCATCATTGCCAGGTTTGAGCGTGCCGTCGCCGCGCCCAACAGCGCCCGACATCACCGATCGGACCGACGGCACCACCGCCAGCGGCCCCGTCCGGGCGCAACCGGCGCATATGCCGTTCTACGTCGCCACGCGCGGCCAGACCACCATCTATTTGCTTGGCACGCTGCACGTGGGTTATCCGGACGACTACCCGGCGAGCATGCCGTTTCGCGCGCCGATCCTTGGTGCGCTGGATGCATCGCCCACGCTGGCGCTCGAAATTTCCCCCGATGACCTGCTGGTATCGCAGGATGAAGTCAGCAAGTACGGCACGTGCCGGGTGCCTTGCCTGCAGCGCGCGCTCCCCGATGCGCTGTGGAAACGCCTGGAAGCGCGCTTGCGCAGCAACCCCGCCATGCTCGACGATATCAGCCGGTCGCGGCCCTGGCTTGCATCGATGCTCGTTGAGACAGTCGATACGATCAAGGCCGGGTTTCAGACTGAATATGGTTCCGAGGTGCAATTGCAGAATGTGTATTTGCGGCCGCGCGGACGGGTGGTTGGGCTGGAGACGATCAGCGAGCAGATATCGGCGTTCACGCGGCTGACGCAGGCGCAGCAGCGGGAGATGCTTGAGCAGGATCTGGTGCAGACCCCGGCTGAGAATATTGCCGATGTAAAGGAGTTGCATCGGTTATGGCGGATTGGCGATGCCGATGCGCTGAAGGCCTGGGACGATGCCAAGACCGAAAAGATCGCACGGTCGAAGGTGCTGGCCGCTCAGATCGATAACCGCGTGGTTTATGACCGGAATTATCGGTTTGTGGCGCGGACGGTTTTGTTGGCGGCGCCGAACAGGCCGATTTTTGTGGCTATCGGGGCGTTGCACTTAGGGGGGAAGCGGGGGGTGCTGGCGTTGCTTAGGAAGCGCGGGTTTGTGGTCGAACCGGCCTAGGGCGGGGCGTTTGCGCTTGATCGGGGGGCGGTGGTCGGGGTTGGTGCTGGGTTGTTGCTTTTTAGGCTACCGCGCGTTCCGTTCTAGCTGATTTCTTTAGCACTATTAGCCACTGTCCGTGGCGGGACTTCATTTCTTTTTCCAACGGCGAAAAAGAAACGAAGCAAAGAAAACGCCTTCCAACCGCTAATTCTTAAGTGTCCCGAGCGTGCACTGACAACTGTTTGGTACTTCACAAGAACGCGCGACGCCGGAATTTAGAACACTTGAAACCCTCCCCCTCCGTCAACAGATACCCACACGCTTCGCCACCAGTAACTGTGGCAGTCAATACGGAAACCTGGCCCAAGTGAACAACGGGTGGAGCACATGACGGCGCTACAGCATCCTGAACTTGCAGAGACTTCGCCACCGGTGGTCTCAGGCTCGCGCGGGCAAAACGGAACCAGTACAGCCAACCCCTGCGTTTGGGCGCCAGGGCGCGCAGCGCGGAAGCCTCATTAACGGATTCCCACACTGGTGGCGAAGCGTGTGGGTTGCCGTTGACGGAGGGGGAGGGTTTCAAGTGTTCTTAAGTCCGGCGTCGAGCGTTCTTCTGAAGTACCAAACAGTTAAACGTGCACGCTCGGGACACTTAAGAATTAGCGGTGGGGAGGCGTTTTCTTTGCTTCGTTTCTTTGTCGCCGTTGGACAAAGAAATGAAGTGCCGCCACGCACAGTGGCTAACAGTGCTAAAAAGATCAGCCAAAATAAACCGCGCGGTAGCCTAAAAAGCAGCAACCCAGCACCAACCCCGCCCCGCCCCCCCCCCTCGCGCACCAATCAAATAAACATCAACCAATTCAACAAAAAGATATTCACAACCAACAACGACAAAGCCGTCGGCACCTGCACCTTGATCACCGCATTCTTGTCCGGCAATTCAAGCAACGCCGCAGGCACCATATTGAAGTTCGCGGCCATCGGCGTCATCAGCGTTCCGCAGTAACCGCAGAACATCCCGATGGCGACCATCGTCGCGGGATTGCCGTGGAAAACGCCCACCAGAATCGGCACACCAACACCCCCGGTCATCACCGGAAACGCCGCGAAACCATTGCCCATGACCATCGTGAAGAGCGCCATCCCGACGCAATAAACCGCCACCGCGACCAGCCGATAATCCAGGTTCACGTAAGCCGTCGTCACGTGCGCCACGGCCTTGCCAACACCGGCATCCGAAAACACCAGCCCCAGCATGCCCAGCATTTGCGGCAGAACTGCTGCCCACGAAAGGGCATCGACGAGACGGCGGGTTTCCTTCATCGACTGACCGACAGTGTCGCGCGTCATCACGCAAGCCACGCCCAGCGCGACAATACAACCCACGCCAAAACCAATCAGCGTGACGTTCTTCGGATCGAGCAGCGGCTTGCCACTAAACACCAGATGGCTCGCGGCGAGCGTCAGCACCACGGTCACCACCGGAATGGTCAGCGCCGGCACGAACAGCTTGTTGCCAAGACGGATTGCGGTCTTGCGGCGGGTTTCATCTGAGAGCATTTTGGGCTTTGCGGCCGTCACGCCACCGAAGCCGGCAATCAGCGCCATCGCCACGACCAGCACGCCGACGACATTCGCCGGCAACCAGTCGCCGATCAGGAAAATCAGCGCATAGACGAGCCAGAAGGTGCCAGCGGCGAGGCGCCGCGGATGGCTTTTATCGACGTAAATCATGCCCGCAACGATCACCAGCACCACGCCAAGCAAATAGAACAGATAGTTGATGGTGAGCGTCATGCCGTTTCTCCACGAACGTTCTTGGTTAGCGCGCCGAGTTCGCGAGTGAGTCGCCGATCAAGCAGCCAGAGCCGGAAGCCGTGGATCAGGAATGCGCAGATCGCGGTCGGGATACCCCACACGGCGACGTGCAGCGGCTCGACCACGATGCCCGCTTCGCGCAGGAACGTCGTCATCAGGACGATGGCGCCGAACGCCACGAAAATGTCCTCGCCGAAGAACAGTCCGACGTTGTCGGTTGCCGCGGAATACGCACGCAGCGTGTAGCGGGTTTCATCGGAGATCTTGCCGTATCGGGCTTCAGCCGCGCCTTCGGCCATGGGCGCGAGGAGCGGTCTCACCATCTGCGGATGGCCGCCGAGGCCGGTCAAGCCGACAGCCGCCGTCAGCTCGCGAATCAGCAGGTAGACAATCAGAAGCCGCCCGACCGTCGCGGCCTTGATGCCCGAAATCCAGATCTGCGCGCGTTCACGCAAGCCGTGGCGTTCGAGCAAGCCGATCACCGCCAGTGGCAGCAAGATGATCAGCGGGATGTTGCGCGTCTTGAGAAATCCCGTGCCGATCGCAGTAAGAATTCGATCGATCGGAAAATGCGCCGCCAGCCCCGTGACGATGGCGGCGGCGGCCACGATCAGCATCGGGTTGAAGCGCAGGATAAATCCCACGATGATGACGACCACTCCAATTAGCGGCCATAGATTGACTGCGGTTCCCATTCAGATCTCCAAAGCTCGGGTAATTGACCTGCCGCCTTTGGACGGACCGCTTGCTTTGAGTGGTCTGTTCCATCGGCTCGACGAAAAGCAGCTCTATGGCCGCTTGCTAAAACGCCCCGTGTTGACCCGAGGCGTTGAATAAGTAAATTGAGAGGCGCTGGTTTCAGTTCATGCAGCAACTGCGTGCGCCGCCCGGACTTCGATGCCCGCCGTCTCCAGCGCGCCGCGAATCCGTTTGGCGAAAGCCAGTGCGTGCGCACCGTCGCCGTGAAGGCAGACTGTTTGCGCGTTGATCGGCACCCATTCGCCGCTGACCGCCTGCACGCGCCGTTCGGTTGCCATCGAAAGCGTGCGGGCGAGGACCGCTTCTTCGTCGTCGAGCAGCGCGCCCGGGTCCTTGCGCGGCACGAGCGATCCATCGGCCCGATACCCGCGATCCGCAAACACCTCTTCGATAGCCGCCATGTTCGCCTTGCGGGTGGCATCGACGAGATTGCTGTTTGCCAGGCCAAACACCAGCAGCGACGGATCGAAATCGTGAATGGCCGCAACGATCGCTTCAGCAATTTCAGGGTTCTTCGCGGCCTGGTTATACAGCGCGCCGTGCGGCTTCACGTGCGCGATCCTGCCGCCTTCCGCCTTGGCAATCGCGGCCAGGGCGCCGAGCTGGTACAACACGCCGGCATAGATCTCGGAGGCCGGAATATCCATTTCCTTGCGCCCGAAATTCTCGGGATCGTTGAAGCTCGGATGCGCGCCGATAGCCACGCCCTTCGCCACCGCCCAGCGCACGCAGTCGCGCATGGCCGTGGCGCCGCCCGCGTGCCAGCCGCACGCAACATTCGCCGAGCTCACCAGATCGAGCAGCGCTTCGTCGGAACCACAGCCTTCGCCGAGATCGGCATTCAGATCGATATCCATGGTCGTTCCTTTCACGTTGATTTACCGGTCGTGGCGTTCGGCGTGCATCGCGATCGCCGCTTCAACCTGTTTCACATACATGCGCTCTTCGGCGAGGGCGTGGCGCGCGGCCTCGACCGTCGTTTCGATAAAGCGCACACCGCCGTTCAACCGCGCTTGCGCGAGCTTCCACAAATCCGCCCGGATCACCGATCCGATCTTTGGATAACCGCCCGTGGTCTGGGCGTCACCCATGAGCACGATTGGCTGGCCGTTCGGCGGGACCTGGATCGTGCCGGGCAGCACCGCGTGCGAGAGCAGATCGGCCTTATCGGTACGTTCCAGCACCGTTCCCGCGAGCCGAAAACCCATGCGGTTGCTGTTCGGCGTGATAGTCCATTCTTCGTCCCAGAAATCGTGCTGCGCCGTTTTCGTGAATGTCTCGTATTCGGGACCGCGTAAAACCCGGACCGGGAGCGACCACGCGTTGCCCGCCGTATGTTTGCCGCGCCGCACCGGTTCTTCGACGTACACGAATTTGCACCAGGCGGGCGCTTTCACGCCGAATGCCACGCCCGTGGGCGAGAACGCGCCGTTCTTCGGCGGCTGCGGCACGCCGGTCGCAAGACGGTCGCCATCACGCAACGCCCGGCCCCCGAGGCCGCCGAAACACGCGCCGAGATCCGTGCTGCGCGAACCCAGCATGGGCAGGACATCGATACCACCCGCCACGCACACGTACCCCCGCATGCCGTGCTTGGCGCCACGCAGCGTCAGTTCCTGGCCGGCCTGGACGGGAAGACTCCACCATGAGTAGACGGGTTTGTCGTCGAGTGTCGCGCCGAAATCCGTACCCGTGATCGCGATGCGCGTCGCTCGCGTGAAGCGCAAGGTTGCCGGCCCGAGCGTCAATTCGATACCCGCCGCATCCGGCCGGTTGCCCACGATCCGGTTGCCAATTTCCAGCGACAAGGCGTCGAGCGCACCGCCCGAACTCACGCCCAGATGCCTGTACCCATGACGCCCGAGGTCCTGCACTGAAGACAGCATGCCGGCGCGAATCACGTCGATCATGCGAGCACCTCCAGCGCGATGAATCGCACGTGATCGCCCGGTTGCATCAGCGTGGGCGGGTTGCGGGCGGGATCGAACAGCTTGACGTCCGTGCGCCCGAGCAACTGCCAGCCACCCGGAGACACCGCCGGATAAATCCCTGTCTGCTCGCCCCCGATCCCCACGGACCCCGCCGGCACTTCCAGCCGCGGCTTCGCGTGACGCGGGGCGTTGAGCGTCGGATCGAGGCCGCCGAGGTAAGCAAATCCCGGCTGAAAACCCAGGAAGAACACGATGTAATCGGCTTGCGTGTGCCGCTTCACGAGTTCATCGATATCCAGCTTCAAATGCTTCGCCAGCGACGCCAGGTCCGGCCCGTCCGCCCCGCCGTAGCGCACGGGAATTTCGATTTCGGTGGTCCCGACATCCGCTTCCAGCGCCTCGTCCCAGGCGCTCTTCAGTTGCTGCGCGAGGTCGGTCTGCTCCAGTTGGAGCGGATCGAAGACGAGCGTCAGGTTGTTCATGCCCGGCACCACCTCGACGACATGCGGCCAGAGCCTCGCCGCGTCGGCGAGTGCCCACATTCGGCGCTGGCATTCGAGCGTGGCGGGCGCGGGCGCTTCGCAAACAAGCGCGGTGTCGCCGAGTGGATGAATTTTGGGTGGTGTCATGCTGACCTTGCCAGTAGTCGAGGTTGTGCCTCGATTCGATCATGGAATGTACATCGTCAATAAATTATCGACAATTTATCAATAAGAAGGTGAGTTTGTTATTGAAATTTCGGTCGATACGCTACACTCGCTGGCACATTGTTTCGTTGAATGCCATGCCTCGCCACCCGACCAAGATTGTTTCCTCCGAGCATCTCGTATCCGAAACCAGCGCGGAGTTGTCCGAGCTCGAGTACGGTTTGATCATGGCCGGCAACGCGTTCAACCGATGGATGGTGCGCTGCATGTCGGCGGCGGGCGCGAAGGACATGACGGCGGTGGAAGTATCGCTGCTGCATCATGTCAGTCATCGTGACCGCAAGAAAAAGATCGCCGATATCTGCTTTGTTCTCAATATAGAGGACACGCACGTTGCGAGCTATGCCTTGAAGAAGTTGATGGCGCGGGGCTATGTGGCGAGCGAAAAGGTGGGGAAGGAGGTGTTCTTTTCCGCAACGCCGGCGGGGCGGGAGCTGTGCGGGAAGTATCGGGAGGTGCGGGAGAGCTGTTTGATCAGCGCGCTGAAAGAGAGCGGGCTTTCGAACGAGCAGATTGGAGAGGCGGCGCAATTGCTGCGTAATGCCTCGGGGTTGTACGATACGGCGGCTCGCGCCGCTGCCTCACTATAGGGTTTTCGTTCGCACTTGGGCTGGGGTTTGGCGGTTGGGGTTGGTGCTGGGTTGTTGCTCTTTGGGCTACCGCGCGTTCTCTTCTAGCTGACTTTTTTAGCACTATTAGCCACTGTCCGTGGCGGGACTGGCGGATTCAACCGGTCGATGCAACACCTCTGTTCCAATATGGAAATGGAGGATGGAGCTACATGAAACGACAAGCAAAACCGTGGTTGACGTCGACGCAGAAGAGCGAGATCTGGACGCGCTGGCGCGCAGCGGAGTCTGTTAGTGAGATTGCACGAGGGCTTCAGCGGGAGGTGGGCTCGGTTCATCGGATGCTTGCCAAAAGGGGCGGGATTGCACCGCCGCCAAGAAAGCGTTCGCCACTCGCGCTCAGGCCAGAGGAGCGCGAAGCGATCTCTCGCGGGCTGAGCGCGAACTGGTCGGCACACCGCATTGCCGCCAGTATTGCTCGCGCGCCCTCGACGATCACTCGCGAAATCGAACGCAACGGCGGCCGAACCAATTACCGTGCACAACAAGCCGATGCAAATGCGCTAACCCGGGCGTTGCGTCCCAAGGCGTGCGCGCTATCGAGCAGGGCGCGCTTATGCAGGCTCGTGGCCGGCAAGCTCAAACTACAATGGGCACCTGCTCAAATCTCGGGCTGGCTCAAGGGTGAGTTCCCTGTCAACAAGCATATGCAACTGTCACACGAAACGATCTACCGAAGCCTGTACGTACAAGCCCGGGGCGTCCTTAAGAAGGAGTTGATGGAGCATTTGCGCACTCATCGAGTGATGCGTCGGGCCAAGCAAGCATCGGGCAGTGGACAAAATAGAGGGGCGATCATTGATGCCGTGTCGATTAGCGAACGTCCTGCTGAGGTCGAAGACCGGGCGGTGCCCGGGCACTGGGAAGGTGACTTGATATCGGGTTCGCACAACTCGCACATTGCAACTTTGGTCGAGCGACAATCGCGCTTTGTGATGCTGGTCAAGGTCGCGGGGAAAGACACGGCGAGTGTCGTATCGGCCTTAAGCAAACAAGTAAGGAAATTGCCTAAGGAGTTGCGTCAGACACTCACGTGGGACCGCGGGCGCGAACTGGCAAGCCATAAAGAATTCACGCTTGCCACCGAGGTGGAGGTGTATTTCTGCGACCCACGCAGTCCCTGGCAACGCGGTAGCAACGAAAACACGAACGGTCTGCTGCGCCAGTATTTTCCCAAGGGAACGCGTCTGGATGGGTATTCGCAAGCCGAGTTGAACAAGGTCGCCGCACTTTTAAATGGAAGGCCGCGGAAAACGCTCGACTTTATGACCCCAGCTAATAAGCTGGCAGAAATCGTGGGTGTTGCATCGACCGGTTGAATCCGCCCTTCATTTCTTTGTCCAACGGCGACAAAGAAACGAAGCAAAGAAAACGCCTTCCAACCGCTAACTCTTAAGTGTCCCGAGCGTGCACGTACAACTGTTTGGTACTTCAGAAGAACGCTCGACGCCGCAATCAGGAACACTTGAAACCCTCCCCCTCCGTCAACAGATACCCACACGCTTCGCCACCAGTAACTGTGGCAGTCAATACGGAAACCTGGCCCAAGTGAACAACGGGTTGAACACATGACGGCGCTACAGCATCCTGAACTTGCCGAGACTTTGCCGCCGGTGGTCCCAGGCTCGCGCGGCAAAACGGAACCAGTACAGCCAACTCCTCCATTTGGGCGCCAGTGCGCGCAGCGCGGAGGCCTGGTTAACGGATTCCCACACTGGTGGCGAAGCGTGTGGGTTGCGGTTGACGGAGGGGGAGGGTTTCAAGTGTTCTTGATTGCGGCGTCGAGCGTTCTTGTGAAGTACCAAACAGTTGTCACTGCACGCTCGGGACACTTAAGAATTAGCGGTTGGAAGGCGTTTTCTTTGCTTCGTTTCTTTTTCGCCGTTGGACAAAGAAATGAAGTCCCGCCACGGACAGTGGCTAATAGTGCTAAAGAAATCAGCCAGAACAAAACGCGCGAAAGCCTAAAAAGCAGCAACCCAGCATCAATCCTGACCGCTGCCAAAGACCAACCAAGCGTCAGCGCATTACCCGTGACATGAAGTCCCGCCACGGACAGTGGCTAACAGTGCTAAAGAAATCACCCAAAGTAAACCGCGCGGTAGCCCAACCAGCAACAACCCGGCATAAACTCCGACCACTACTAAAACCCACCAGGCGCTAGCCTCAATAAATCCCCGATTCAGTAACAATCGCCCCCAGCGGCAAATCAAACTCCCCCCGCGGCAACGCATCACACTTGGCAGCTTCAAAAGCCACCCCGATCGTAGCGGGCTTCCTGTCCGCGGGCCAAAACGCCAGCGTCCGGTCGTAATACCCGCCGCCATACCCCAACCGATACCGGTCGGCATCGAACCCCACGCAGGGAATCAACAGAAGATCCGGAACTACGACCCGCTCCTCCTCCGGCACTGCAATCCCATAACGCCCCTTCTTCATGGCAGAGTCGCAACGCCACGCATGAAACACGAGCGGTTGCCTCGGAGCAACAACCACCGGCAACGCCGCCGTCCGCGACGCCGCCAGCGCGAGCCAGACGCTCAGCACATTGCGTGCATCGAACTCGCCGGCAACAGGCCAGTAAAACCCAATACACGATGCCTCCGGATACCGCCCCACGACCTCCATCAAGCGCCGCGCGAGCGCTTCGCCACGCGCCTCGTGATCAGCCTCGCCGCCTTGCGTTTCGCGGGTTGCCAGCAAGCTCGCGCGCAGCGTGCTTTTGGCTTCCATCAGAGGGTTGCATGCTATGCTCTGGATCACTTCGCGCTCCACAAAAAACGATGTCAAAACGTCTCAAACGAGTATATCTCGCAGCCGCCACGGCGCTCGCCGCGATCACGCTGATCGGGTGCAGCACCGCATCGGCGGTTCGTCCTTCAGTCGATTATTCGCTGTCGCAAGATGACCGCACTTTCATTCAGTTGCGCGAAGCCGCGCGCTCGAATGACGCCGGCCGCGCCATGCAGCTCGCGGCGCAAATTCCGAATTATCCGGCGCCGGGTTACGTCGAATATTTCACGCTCAAGCCGCAGCTTTTCGACTCGCAAGGGCACGCGCGCGTGGATGCACCCGATGAACCCGTGCTTTCGTTCCTGCAGCGCTACGACGGCCAGGCTATCGCGGATCGCATGCGAAATGATTATCTCGTCGTGCTGGGCGCCCGCCACGACTGGCGCAATTTCCTCGATCAGTATCAGCGTTTTGTCCTGAACGACGACACGCAGGTGAAATGCTACGCGCTCGAAGCACGGGCATCGCGGGGGGAAAACGTGTCGGACGCCGCCCGGGCATTGCTCGTGGATCCTAAATGGTATGGCGACGGTTGCGTGGACCTGATCAACGCATTGGCGGTATCGCAGCAATTTACGTCCGATGACGTCTGGCAACAAATTCGTCTCGCGAACGAGCAAAACTACACGAACACCGCCAGCAAGATTGCCGACGCGCTCGGTCAGCAGCGCCCGAGTCAGAATTCCTTCGACAGCGCCTCGAACACGCCGCCGCTCTATCTGGCGCGTGGCGTAGGCCGGGACACGTCGTCGCACCAGCTCGCGTTGCTGGCCATCACGCGCATGGCGCGCAACGATCCGGCCATGGCCGCGGCATCGTTCAGTTCTGTGGCGCCGGCTCTGACGCCGCTGGAACGCGCTACCGGCTGGGGCACGATTGCGTATCAGGCTGCGTCGAAGCGCATGCCGAGCGCAGTGGACTGGTACCGGTTGTCGGTGAATGCGCAATTGTCGAATCCGGCCTACGAATGGCGCACACGCATGGCGTTGCTTGCCGGCGACTGGACCATGGTGCGCTGGTCGATCGAGCAGATGCCGCCCGCGCTGCGTAATCAAGCAACGTGGATCTACTGGCACGGACGTGCCTTGAAGCAGGCCGGCGACACCGCCACTGCCGCGCAGGAATTCACGAGCATCGCCGATCAGTTCAATTTCTACGGCCAATTGGCATCGGAAGAACTGGGGCAGAAGATCACCGTGCCGCCGCGCACGACCGTGACCGACGCCGAAATCGCACAAGCCCAGACCATTCCGGGTTTCGCGTTGTCGCAGAAGTTCTACAACATGAACCTGCGCCTCGAAGGCAACCGCGAATGGAACTGGCCGCTACGGACCATGACGGATCGTCAGTTGCTGGCGGCGGCGCAGTACGCTCGGCGTATCGAATTGTTCGACCGCACGGTGAATACCGCCGATAAAACCAAGACCGAGCACGATTTCTCGCTGCGTTACCTGGCGCCCTACAAGGACGTGGTCGACCGCGAATCGAAAAATACCGGGCTGGATATCGAATGGGCCTACGGCCTGATCCGCCAGGAATCGCGTTTCATCATCAACGCGAAGTCCGAGGTTGGTGCGGGCGGCCTGATGCAACTGATGCCCGGAACCGCGCAGCTCGTGGCGAAGAAGATCGGCATGGGTCCGGTTTCGCGCGAGCAGATGAATGACATCGATACAAACATTCTCCTCGGCACGAACTACCTGGCCATGGTCTATAACCAGTTCGACGACTCCGCCGTGCTGGCAACAGCCGGTTACAACGCCGGCCCGGGCCGGCCGAAACAATGGCGCTCCACGCTGACCGGTCCGGTAGAGGGCGCGATTTTTGCTGAAACCATTCCGTTCACCGAAACCCGCGATTACGTCAAGAACGTGCTGTCGAACACCGTGTACTACGCGGCGTTGTTCGAGGGTCGTCCGCAATCGCTGAAGGCGCGGCTCGGCTACATCGCGCCGTAAGCGTATCGCATCAGACTCGCCGCGCGTTTCGCTTATCCGGCAACGCGGCGCGCCGGAAGCCACGCCCGGCCTCGGCCGTTCAAGCTTCCCTCGCGCCGCCGACGTCACTCACAGAGGCGAATATGCGACATCAAACCATTGCGTTGATCGGCGGGTCGGGATTTATCGGCAGTCATCTGGTGAACGCGCTTGTCGAAGTCGGCAAGAACGTGCGCATTGCCACCCGGCGGCGTGAGAACGCGGCGCATCTCACGCTCTTGCCCGTGGATGTGATCGAAACCAACGTCTACGATCCCGCTCAACTCGCCGCTTTCGTTTCGCAAGCCGACGCCGTCATCAATCTCGTCGGCGTGCTGCAAGGCAAACGTGGCGCGCCCTACGGTCCGCAATTCGCGAAGGCGCACGTCGAATTGCCGAACAAGATCGTGGCCGCGTGTCAGGCGAAAGGCGTGCGACGCCTTCTGCACATGAGCGCGCTCGGAGCGGATTCGAACGGCCCGAGCATGTATCTGCGATCAAAAGGCGATGGCGAAAAAGCCGTGCGCGATTCGAATCTGGCCACCACCATCTTTCGTCCGTCCGTGGTCTTCGGTCCGGAGGACAACTTCCTGAACCAGTTCGCGTTCCTTGAACGGATCTTTCCGATCATTCCACTCGCGTGTTCGCAGGCGCAATTCCAGCCAATATTTGTCGGCGATGTCGCCAAGGCCTTCGTCAACGCGCTCGATCTCGATGCCGCCAGCGGTCGCGCATACGAACTCGCCGGCCCGAAGGTCTACACGCTCGAAGAACTCGTGCGCTTCAGCGGCGCGGCGATCGGCAAGAACGCGCGCATCATCCGTTTGCCTGACAGCCTTGGCCGCTTGCAGGCCATGTCGCTGGAACTCGCGCCCGGCGAACCCATGATGTCGCGCGATAATCTGGATTCAATGAAAGCGCCGAATATTGCCAGCGGGCCGATTGCGCCGGAACTCGGCATCGATCCGGCGAGCGTCGAGGCGATTGCGCCGATGTATCTCACGGGCGCCTCCACGCGTTCGCGTTTCAACACGTTCCGTGCGTCGGCGGGGCGTTGAATCAAGTACTCAACTTCAAATTTCTGCGATGAAACTCGTTATCGGTGACAAAAACCAATCGTCGTGGTCCATGCGGCCGTGGCTCGTGCTCAAGCACTTCGGCATTCCGTTTGAAGAGGTGCTGATCCGCCTCGGCCAGCCGGACTCGACCGCGAACATCCTGGCACATTCACCGTCCGGCAAGGTGCCGTGCCTCGTGACCGATGCCGGCGACGCCGTCTGGGAATCGCTCGCGATCATGGAAACGCTGGCCGAGCTTTTCCCGCAACACGCCATGTGGCCACGCGATGCCGCCGCTCGCGCGCACGCCCGCAGCATCAGCGCGGAAATGCACGCGGGTTTCGGCGATCTGCGCGAACAAATGTCGATGAACATCCAGCGTCAGGCGTTCGGCCAGCCGTTAACGGCGGGGGCGTTGTCGAACGTGAAGCGCATCGACAAGATCTGGAGCAACTGTCTGAGCGCGCCCGGCGGACCGTTCCTGTTCGGCAAGGAATTCGGCATCGCAGATGCGATGTTCGCGCCCGTCGTCATGCGCTTCAACTCGTACGCGCCGAAGATCAGCGACCATGCGCGCGACTACTGCAAGCACATCACCACCATGCCGGAAGTCGCCGAATGGATTGCAGGCGCGCGGAAAGAGCAATGAACATCTATGCCGTAGGCGGTGCAATCCGCGATGAAATGCTGGGTTTGCCGGTGCAGGACCGCGATTACGTCGTGGTCGGCGCCACGCCCGAGCAAATGACAGCGCAGGGTTTCAAGCCGGTCGGCAAGGATTTTCCGGTATTCCTGCATCCGCAGACGCACGAGG
Organism: Burkholderia sp. PAMC 26561; assembly: GCF_001557535.2. Classification (NCBI taxonomy): domain Bacteria; kingdom Pseudomonadati; phylum Pseudomonadota; class Betaproteobacteria; order Burkholderiales; family Burkholderiaceae; genus Burkholderia; species Burkholderia sp. PAMC 26561. The sequence goes on along the minus strand of NZ_CP014306.1, from coordinate 1,069,588 downwards.
AATATGCGTTGGCGCGGACGGAACGCAAGACATCGGCGGGATATCACGGGTTTCAGTTTTTCTACGCGCCCGATGTCACGCTCGAAGAAGATCTCGCCCGGCGCGACCTGACCGTCAACGCAATGGCGCGCGAAGTCCGGCCGGATGGCGAACTGACCGGACCGGTGATCGATCCGTTCAATGGCCGGGCTGACGTTGAAGCGCGCGTGTTCCGCCATGTGGGCGAGGCGTTCATAGAAGATCCAGTGCGCATTCTCCGGATTGCACGGTTCGCGGCGCGCTTTGCTGATTTCACCATCGCCGACGAAACCCTTGCCCTGATGAAACGCATGGTCGCCGATGGCGAAGTCGATGCGCTCGTGCCCGAACGTGTGTGGCAGGAAGTATCGCGCGGGTTGATGGAAAAAAAGCCGTCTCGCATGTTCGAGACGCTGCGCGCATGCGGCGCGCTCGTGCGGATCTTGCCCGAGGTGGATTCGTTATGGGGCGTCGCGCAACGTGCCGACTATCACCCGGAAGTCGATACCGGCATTCACGTGATGATGGTCGTGGATTACGCGGCGTCGCACGGTTTTACGTTGCCCGTCCGCTTCGCCGCGCTCACGCACGATCTCGGCAAGGCGACCACGCCGGAAGACATCTTGCCGCGCCATGTCGGGCATGAAGGGCGCAGCGTCGATTTGCTGAAGCCGCTATGCGAGCGTCTGCGCGTGCCGAACGATTGCCGCGACCTCGCGCTGCTGGTCGCGCGTGAGCACGGGAATATTCATCGGGTGATGGAGTTCGGGGCGGCCGCCTTGGTCCGCTTGTTCGAACGATGCGATGCGTTGCGCAAGCCCGCGCGGTTTGCCGAAGCGCTGCAAGCCTGTGTGTCCGACGCACGCGGCCGTCTTGGTCTAAGTCAGCAGCCGTATCCGCAAGCCGAGCGTTTGCGCGAGGCGCTGGTGGCGGCGCGCGGGGTCGATGCCGGCGCCGTCGCGCAGCAATACGCCAGCGAGCCGGCGAAGATCAAGGACGCGGTGCATGCGGCGCGGGTTGCGGCCGTGGACGCGGCGCTTCAGAACGCTTAGAGCGCCCGCGCGATCAGCGAAAGAATGATCGAAAGCAGGATGGTGGACATGAACGGGAACGAATACTCGCGCCCGAACAGTTTCAACGTGAAATCGCCGGGCAACTTGCCGATGCCGAGTTTCTTCATCCACGGCAACGAGGCCGAAAGAATGGTCAAGGCAATGAACGTGGTGAGAACCCAGCGGATCATGACGTCATAGCGTGTGCGAGCGGTCGCCGGATGAGAACGCGGCGATTGTTTCATCGATACCGCGCGAAAACGCGATCACCTTGAACAACTCGCCCATTTCCGCCTCGGACAACAACTTCTGAACCGCGTTTGCTGCGGGGAGGAAACGGCGGACATCGGTGGGATCGAGGTCGGAAAGTGCGTCCGTGATCCCCGCGTTCATCAAGAACCGCGCTTGCGATGTGAAGCCAAGCAGGTCAGCGCCCGCCTCGGTGCCGGCTTCCGCGATCCCCGAAAACTCCACATGCGCCGTGATGTCCTGCAAGCCGGGATACAGAAACGGATCGCCATGCGCCCGGTGGCGGTAGTGGCACATCAGCGTGCCCTGCGCGCGCTGTGCATGATAAAACTCGCGCCGGGGAAAGCCGTAATCGATGAAAAACGCGGCGCCGCGGGTGAGCATCGTGCAAATCGTGCGCGTGAAAGCCAGCGCGGCTTCGTGCGTCTCGCTCACATATTCAATGAAAGGCTCGTCGTTGACTTCATCGATAGTCGTATCGATTTCGGCGAGCAGCGGGTTATCGAGCGCGGCCAACAGGGGTTTGTCGTCGAAGGCGAAATGATCGTGGCTCCAGATGACACCGCGTTCGTGCCAATCGCCGAGTTTGCGCACGACCAGGCGCACGGGCATGGCATCAAGCACTTCGTTGCCTATCACCACGCCTTCGAATTGTCCGGGCAATGCACTCAGCCAGCGGACTTTCGATGCCAGTTCCGGCGCATCGGCGTCGATCGTCGCGCGCTGGCGTTGCTGCAATTCCCCCGAAAGATCCACGATTGAATAGCTGTCGAACGGAACGTCCAGCGCCTTGAGCGCGTTCAGCAAACCCGCCGCAAGTTTGCCCGTGCCGGCGCCGAACTCCATCAGGTTGCGCGTGCCGCTGTCCCGCAACGCTTGTGCGACGGGCCGTGCGAGCGTTGCCGAGAACAATGGCGACATTTCAGGAGCGGTGACGAAATCGCTGCCATCGTCGCCGCGTTTGCCGAATTTCATCGCGCCACCGCTGTAATAGCCGAGGCCGGGCGCGTAAAGCGCGAGCTCCATGTATCGGCTGAAAGGCATCCAGCCGCCCACGGACGCGATTTCTTCGCGGATGCGCGCGGTCAGCCGCTCGGATTGCGCGAGCGCGTCGGGGCCGGGAGCAGGTAAACTGTCGGATTCGTGAGCTTTTGGATTCATTCCGGCATTGTAAATGAGCGATTCTTCGTCGACTTCTCCTGATTCTTCCGCCCCCAAATCCCGCGTCGTGCTGATCACGGGCGCGGCGAAACGTATCGGCCGGGGGCTGGCGCTTGGTTTTGCGGCGCGCGGCTGGGACGTCGCCGTGCATTTCAACGGCTCGGAACAGGACGCGCAGGAAGTCGTCGCGGCGATCCGCGCGCTCGGCCGCCGGGCGGTTGCGCTCGGTGCGGATCTTGGCGTCGAGGACGATGTCGCGAAACTGGTGCCGGGGTGTATCGAAGCGTTGGGCGGCCTGCATTGCGTGGTGAACAACGCATCCCGGTTCACGGAAGATACCGCGCGTGATTTCAGCTACGCGCGTCTGCTCGAGATGATGGCGGTCAACGTGGCCGCGCCGCTGGCTCTGGCGCGTGCGCTTCAGGAAGCCACGCCGGAGGCCGCCATCCACGACGAAACCCGGCGCGCGTGCGTCATCAACGTGCTGGACCAGAAGCTGTACAACATGAATCCGGACTATTTGTCGTACACGTTGAGCAAGGCGGCGCTCGAAACCGCGACCGTCGCGCTGGCTCAGGCGCTTGCGCCAAAGTTGCGCGTGGTCGGGCTCGCGCCGGGTCTGACGTTGCCATCGGCGGACATGACGGATGCCGAGTTCGAAGCCGCGCATCGCGTGACGCCGTTGGGCCGGGCTTCGCGTGTCGAAGACGTGGTCGCGGCCGCGTGTTATCTCGCCGATGCGTCCGGTGTGACGGGCACGACGCTGGTTGTCGACGGCGGGCAGCATCTCGTGCCATCGCCGCGCGACATCATGTTTTTGATGGCCGACCGCACCTAGTAAGTTAATCAGTATTCCCAGGACACGACCATGCTTGCCGTTCTTTCGCATCCCCGGCTCGCCGATTGCCGGCGCCTTTTTCTGCGCAATTACGAAGTGCGCATCAACATCGGCGTGCACGATTTCGAGAAGCAGGGCGAACAACGCGTCGTGATCAACGTGGAATTGTTCGTGCCGCTGGCTTTATCGACGCCGGTCGAGGACAAGTTGCGCGAAGTCGTCGATTACGACTTCATGCGCTCGACCATCGCCAAACGTGTGGGCAAAGGGCATATCCACTTGCAGGAAACGTTGTGCGACGACGTCGCCGCTGCGCTGCTCGAACATCCAAATGTGCGGGCAGTGGTGGTATCGACGGAAAAGCCGGACGTTTATCCCGATTGCGATGCCGTTGGCGTCGAGGTCTTTCGCATCAAAGAGGTGGCGGCATGAGTTCGATTATCGAGCCAGTTTCGGTTCCGAAAATTCGCGAGCCGATGACGCGCCACGAGCAAAAGCAGGCGTACGAGAACAACAAGCTGTTCAAGCGCCTCGCGCGGCAAGTGGGCGAAGCGGTTGTCGACTACAAGATGATCGAGGACGGCGACAAGGTGATGGTGTGCCTTTCGGGCGGCAAGGATTCGTACGCCATGCTCGAACTGCTGATGCGGCTGCGCGAGCGCGCGCCGATCAATTTTGACATCGTGGCGGTGAATCTCGATCAGAAGCAGCCCGGTTTTCCCGAGCACGTGCTGCCCGAATATCTGAGCAAACTCGATATCCCGTTTCATATCGAAAATCAGGATACGTACAGCATCGTCAAGCGGCTCGTGCCGGAAGGCAAGACCACGTGCTCGCTCTGTTCCAGACTGCGGCGCGGGATTTTGTATCGTGTGGCCGGTGAATTGGGCGCAACGAAAATTGCGCTCGGCCATCATCGCGATGACATCCTGCAGACGCTGTTTCTGAATATGTTCTACGGCGGCAAATTGAAGGGCATGCCGCCAAAACTTCAATCCGATGACGGCAAGAACGTCGTGATCCGGCCACTCGCTTACATCAAGGAAAGGGATCTGGAGAAGTTCGCCGAACTGCGCGAATTCCCGATCATTCCTTGCAACCTGTGCGGCAGCCAGCCAAACCTGAAGCGCGCGGAAATGAAGGCGCTGATTCGCGATTGGGAAAAGCGCTTTCCCGGACGCGTGGAGAATATGTTCAACGCGTTGTCGAACGTGGTGCCGTCGCATTTGATGGATCACAAGCTGTTTCCGTTCGGCGGTTTGCGCGCGACAGGCGTGGCCGATCCGGCGGGTGATATCGCTTTTGACGAAGATCCATGTTCGACGGAACCGGCTTCGCAGACTATTTCGATTGTCCAGTTCGACGATATTTGAAGCTGTCTGGTGATCCGGCACCGCTAGTTGTTTTTTAAACCGGTGTTTTGAATCCAGCGGAGTTTCTACGTTTATGAGATGAAGGAGATGATAGGCTGCGCCGTTTGTGTGTTTTAAGCTTTAGTTTAAATGCTTGAACGCCATCGCCAATTCGATAAGCGGAGCAGGCATGCGGCAGATTATCTCGTTGCGGTTAATCATCTATCGGAAGCTCAGCGGACTTACAGTATTCAGTTGCGCGCTTCTCTTGTTTGCGGTCAGCAGCGCGGCAAATACGGGTTTCGAGGGTCAGTCATCACCACATTCAGCGTTCACACGCGCTCCGGTTGAACGTGTCATGAAGCCGCGTGCCCGAATTACAAAAGGCGCTTCCGCGACAAGGCCTGCGAGGCGGCCGCCTCCCACGTCGAACATTGCCGCTTGCCGGGTTCAGCTTGAGGCGAAGTTGCCCTTGACCAGATTCTTCGGCTTTTTCACGGTGCCGGCCGAGATCGACGGACGAACTTATCCAATGGTCGTGGATACGGGCAGCGACCAGACGACTATTGAACCTGCCATGGCGAATGTCTGGCATCTGCAGGAGGACAAGTTCGGCGAGCACAAGGTAACGGGTCTCGGCGGGGAGGCAGGCTGGCATTATCCGCGCATCCTTTCGTCCCTGAAACTGGGAGCGCCCGAGTGGATTGATCTCCGCGTCAGTCCGACCTCTTTCGCTTTTGTTGCAAAGCGGGCGCGTGAAGCACGATTGCCCGCACCGATTGGCTTTCTGGGCTCCAACATACTGACACGGTACGACGTTGAACTCGATTTTCCCGCGCGGACCATAGCGCTCTATTCGGTGTCCAATTGCGTCGGCCGGTTTGTTCCATGGTCGGGACAATTCACTGCCTTTTCCGCCGATTTAACGCGGCGTAACCGTTTCGTACTGCATATATCGGCGAATGGACATCCGATTCGGGCAGTCATCGATACAGGCGCGGAGACCTCGATTGCGGCTAAGGCCAGCATAGCCGGGACCGGAGCGGACCTGACCGGGATGGATAAAACGGTGCCCATGTACAACTTTGGCTGGGATGGTGAGCCGATTGCGAGTTATCGGCATAGCGTGGACCTGGAGGTCGGCGCCGAACGGTTCCCAAGCGCGTCGATCGAGGTGGGGGACATCGTGCTGCCGGACTTCGATATGGTTCTCGGCATGGACTACTTGCGAGGCCGCCGCGTCTGGCTTTCATACTCGACGGGCTGGGTTTTCATGCAACGCATGGACGCGTCCTGAGCGTCTGGACCGTTGCTCAGCAAGGCCGGGCCGCAATTTCGGGATACGCCCGCATGTTATATTGACGGCTCCAACACTTCCCAAAAAGCTGACGCCATGAACATCGTAATTTTGGCGGCAGGTACCGGCAAGCGCATGCGTTCCGCCTTGCCTAAAGTCCTTCATCCCTTGGCTGGCCAGCCGCTCTTGTCCCATGTGCTCGATGTCGCGCGCACGCTCAACCCCACGCGGCTTGTCGTGGTGGTCGGGCATGGCGCCGATCAGGTGCAGAACGCTGTTGGCGCGCCCGACGTCCAGTTCGCGATCCAGGAGCAGCAACTCGGCACCGGCCACGCGGTCATGCAAGCGCTGCCGCTGCTTGACCCCGCTGTTTCCACGCTGATTCTCTACGGCGACGTACCCCTCACGCGCGCAAGCACGTTAAAACGTCTCGTCGATACCGCCGGCCAGCACTACGGCGTCCTCACCGTCACCCTCGACGATCCGACGGGTTACGGCCGTATCGTGCGTGACGCGATGGGCAAGGTTCAGCGCATTGTCGAGCAGAAGGATGCCAACGCCGATCAACTGAAAGTCAGCGAGATCAATACGGGCATCGTGATTACGCCGACAGCGCGGCTTGGCGAATGGCTGGCGTCGTTGAAGAACGACAACGTGCAGGGCGAGTTTTATCTCACCGATGTCGTCGAACGTGCGCTCGAAGCAGGTATCGAAGTCGTGACCTCGCAGCCCGACGACGAATGGGAAACGCTCGGCGTGAACAGCAAGCAGCAACTCGCCGAACTCGAACGCATTCATCAGGGCAACACCGCCGAAGATCTGCTTGCTGCAGGCGTGACGCTGATGGACCCGGCGCGCATCGACGTGCGCGGCACGCTGACGTGCGGACGCGATGTTTCCATCGACGTGAATTGCGTCTTCGAAGGCAACGTGACGCTCGCGGATAACGTGACCATTGGCCCGAATTGCGTCATCCGCAATTCAAGCATCGGCGCCGGCACGCGCGTTGATGCTTTCACGCACATTGAAGGCGGCACGACCGGCGCGAACGTCGTGCTGGGACCGTATGCGCGATTGCGGCCAGGCGCCGTGCTCGGCGACGAAGCGCACGTCGGCAACTTCGTGGAAGTGAAGAACGCGGTGTTCGGGCGCGGCTCGAAGGCGAATCACTTGAGTTATATCGGCGATTCCGATGTCGGCGCGCGCGTGAATATTGGCGCGGGCACGATCACCTGTAACTACGATGGCGCGAACAAATTCCGTACGGTGATCGAAGACGATGTGTTCGTCGGCTCGGACACGCAACTTGTTGCGCCGGTACGCGTGGCGCGCGGCGCGACGATCGCGGCGGGCACGACGGTCTGGAAGGACATCGTTGGAGAAAACCAGCTCGTGATGAATGAGAAAACGCAGATCAGCAAAAGCGGTTACGTGCGGCCAGTGAAGAAAAAAGCTTGAGAAACAATCACGAATGCTCGCGTGATTCGGGCGATTCGAAAACAATTTGAAGGATAGATCCATGTGCGGAATTGTCGGCGCGGTCGCGCAACGTAACATTGTCCCGGTGCTGGTCGAAGGGTTGCGGCGGCTCGAATACCGCGGCTACGATTCATGCGGCGTCGCCGTCATCGCCGATGGCGAAACCAAACGCGCGCGCAGCGTCGCCCGCGTCGCCGATCTCGCCGAACAGGTCCGCGAAAGTCATCTGGACGGCGTGACCGGCATCTCGCACACGCGCTGGGCCACGCACGGCGCGCCCGTCACCGACAACGCGCATCCTATCTTCTCGCGCAACGAGCTGGCGCTGGTGCACAACGGCATCATCGAGAATTACGAAAGCCTGCGAACCACGTTGCGTGAAAAGGGCTACGAATTTGTATCGCAGACCGATACCGAAGTCATCGCGCATCTGATACACAGCATGTATCGCGGGGATTTGTTTCAGACCGTGCGCGAGGCCGTGAAACTGTTGCACGGCGCGTATGCCATCGCCGTGATTCACAAGGATCAGCCGAACACGGTGGTCGGCGCGCGTGAAGGTTCGCCGCTGGTGGTCGGTGTGGGCGATGGCGAAAACTTCCTGGCTTCGGACGCGCTGGCGCTCGCGGGCAGTACCGACCGGTTTGCATACCTGGATGAAGGCGATGTGGTCGAGATCACGCTCGATGGCGTGAAGATCGTCGATCGCGATGGCATTCCAGCGCAGCGCGAAGTGCGCGTGGTCGCGGCGTACGGCGGCGCGGTCGAACTTGGGCCGTACCGGCATTTCATGCAGAAGGAAATCTTCGAGCAGCCGCGCGCCATCACCGACACCATTCCCCAGGCCGAGCGGTTCACCGCTGACCTGTTCGGCGCCAAGGCGGCAGAAGTGTTCGCCGATATCGACAGCGTGCTCATCCTCGCGTGCGGCACGAGTTCTTATGCCGGCATGACGGCAAAGTACTGGCTTGAGTCCATCGCCAGGATTCCTACGCAGGTCGAGGTGGCGAGTGAGTACCGGTATCGCGAGTCGGTGCCGAATCCGAAGGCGCTGGTCGTGGTGATATCGCAGTCGGGCGAAACCGCCGATACGCTCGCCGCGTTGAAGCACGCACAGTCGCTTGGGCACAAGCACACGCTGGCCGTGTGCAACGTGAGTTCAAGCGCGATGGTGCGGCTGACGGAGCTGACATTCCTCACGCATGCGGGCACCGAGATTGGCGTGGCATCAACGAAGGCATTCACGACGCAACTGGTCGGCATGTTCGTGCTGGCGGTGACGCTCGGCGCGTTGCGCGGCCATGTGAGCGCGAAGCAGGAAACCGCGTATCTCGCGCAGTTGCGGCATCTGCCGGCGGCGCTGAACAGCGTGCTTGCGCTGGAGCCGCAGATCATCGCGTGGGCGGAGGAATTCTCGCGCAAGGAAAACGCGCTCTTCCTCGGGCGCGGGCTGCATTATCCGATCGCGCTCGAAGGCGCGTTGAAGCTGAAGGAAATCTCGTATATCCACGCTGAAGCGTATCCGGCGGGTGAGTTGAAGCATGGGCCGCTGGCGTTGGTCACGGAGGCAATGCCGGTCGTGACGATCGCACCCAACGACACGCTGCTGGAGAAGCTCAAGTCGAATATGCAGGAGGTGAAGGCGCGCGGCGGCGAGCTGTATGTTTTCGCCGATGCAGATACGCGCATTGTCAGCGAAGCCGGCATTCATGTGATCCGGATGCCGGAGCACTATGGCTTGTTGTCGCCGATCCTGCATACGGTACCGCTGCAGTTGCTGGCGTATCACACGGCTTGTGCAAGAGGGACCGATGTGGATAAGCCCAGGAACTTGGCCAAGAGTGTGACGGTGGAGTGAGGGGGTAGGGGCTTTGTGGTCAGCCATCAAAGTCACGAAGTCCACGCCGAATCCTGAAGCGCTGCGTCGATGCTTGTCATCACGCGGCGCTTTTTCTTTGAATGCCCGCAGGCGCGCGTAACACGGCCTGAGCGGTCGGTATGGGCTTCTCGTGTTCACGGGCACCAAGGAAAGCCTGGAACCACCAGAACGACGCTACAGCCCGCCAGATATCACGCTTCGTTACCTTCAACGCATTCGCTCGTTCGAAATCTCAAGCCATGCAAGTCACCACCATCTGCTTCACGCAAAAATCGGCCGCACAGTTCTTCACGCTGTTAAAGCAAGCCGAAGTCCGCACCCTTCTCGATGTCCGTCTGAACAACACTTCGCAACTCGCGGGCTTCTCCAAAAAACCGGACCTCGAGTTCTTCCTTTCCGAGCTACTCGATATCAGATACGTCGAGCTTCGTGAGCTTGCGCCCGAACGCGACCATCTCAAGCGATACCGATCGGGTGATCTGCCATCGAAGACTTGCCGTCGAATACTTGAATTCACGATGGTCCAATCGCTTGAGCATCGAACATTTACTGTGACAACGAGCCGTGCTCACTTTTTAAGCGCCATCGGCAACGCTCATATTCCACGCCTTAGAGGTTTTATCGTGAGTGATATGTATACATAGTAATAGTTAACAAGCATCGCCCGTTTCTGTGGACAAGCGTCGAAAGCGCCATTGGATCAATGCTCTACAGACCAGATAACCGCAAGCAGGCGTGCGGGACAACAGGGTGGATCAAAGGATAACTTCTGCGGCGTTGCGAACATGCCCGCGGTTATCAAGATTTGGCGCACACCAATCCGTGTTGTTATGCCGAAGTTATCCAGAGGCTGTAACGGATAACTCGTACATCTTTCAGCCGATGTTCATCAGCGACATTTGGCTCACGAGCAATGCTCGCAGCTCGTTCAAGTCCGGCCGCGTTCCCCAGTTGCGCGCGCCGGCAACCGATGCAATCGCCATCCACGAGTTGGGCGGAAACCATTCACGCACCGCCACTTCGTCCTGAAGGATGCGAAGGCGGCCAGTTTCCTCGCAGTAGTCAGCGCACATTTGCGTGCCGGCCGCTTGCGCTGTGACTCGAAGGCTTCGGGGTCGCAGCATGGGTCCTCCTGTTCGGTGAACCGCTCAGGACGGTGTCGCGGCGGTGTGCTGACTTGCTTCCATTGCACGTTCTTTCGCTTTCTCCTTCGCCATGTGATGTCCGACAATGCACCCGCCCATTGCGCCGATCACCGCATGATGACCCGCGACGTGGCCCGCAACGCCGCCTACAACTGCGCCCTTGAGACATCCCGCCGCGTTGGCCGAGCCGGCGAACGCGAAGAGCGTTATCGACAATACGGCAGCGATATTGCGCTTGTTCATTCCACGATCCTCGATGGTTTCCGGCGGCATCGACATCGACGTCATCCGGTAGTGAAAAGTCTATGTGCAGTTTCCGCTCGCAAGTGAAACCGGTTTGCGAGATTGGTAACGCGGAGTTACCGCGCGCCCGATATGCCTATGCGCTGCTCAACCGCCAACCCATGCAGGGGTTCTGCGTTGAGCTTCAGTCCGCTGAGGGGATCGGCGCTGTGTGTGTCGATTAGAGGGGAAGCATTCGAGGTCGCGCTCTCGGCTTTCGATGCCGAAAGAATGCCGGTCAATGCCGCGATGCCAATACCGCTCACCACGATCACTGCAATGGCCGTGACGGCGATCAGCGAATGAATGCGGCGACGTTGCTGCTCGTGAAGATGCCAACTAGTGCTCATGACAAGCCTCGCGGTGGGTGCGTCTTGCTACAACGCGCGCCCGGCAGTGCCGGTGCACTGCCCTCACGTGAGATTTGTAAGCAGTTGTGCGGTTTGAGATCAATTGGCGTTGCACAATAAAAAACCCCGTGCGGACACGGGGTTTTGGTACTGGAACGCTATTAGACAGTTGGCCCGGCACGCCCACGGCTGAAGAGCCGCACGATGATCAATAGAATCACCGCGCCGATCACGGCCGTAATCAGGGATCCGATGATGCCGCTGCCCAGGTGCAGGCCAAGCGCGCCACCCAGCCATCCGCCGATAAACGCGCCGACGATACCCACAATGATGTCCACCACGATCCCAAAGCCGCCGCCATCGACAATCCGGCCGGCGAGCGCGCCTGCAATGGCGCCGATGATGAGCCAGAAGATGATTCCGTGCGATACAGGTTCCATAGCGTTCTCCGTTGGGTAGGTCCGCGTTGCGGGAAACGCAAGTTGAACGCGGCGCTTCGGTAGGCGCAAACCACGTGCCCGGATTCGATCGAAGCGGCGCGGTTACATCTGACGATCTTTTTCATTCCTGGATACGCAAACTAACTTTCTGTTTCACCTGCGGCGAATGCGCGTCTATAGGATGGGTCACCCGGAAAGTTGCGCCTGCTGCGAATGGCCGGGCTGTTCCCATCCAAGTGTAAAGAAGGGCTTACCAGAGAATATCTACAACCATGGACCGCGTGCATCGGACGCTTCTTTATATAGGCGACAAGCCGGACGAAAAGCTAGTAAAGAGTCTCAGCGATGCCGCGTGGAAAGTGGTACCCGCAATCAACGCAAATGCATCAAGTGATTTGACCGATGCACCCATGCCCGGCTTGCTCGACTTGACGGCCGGCGTGAGCAAGCCGCATTTGGAGAGGGTCGAACAGCTTTCGCGTTCTGCTCTGGTGGCGTGGGTTGCGCTGGTATCGCGTGAATCGCGGGACTTGCAGGAGGTGCGCGACGCCATCGCCGCGCATTGCTTTGACTTCGTCACGGTGCCTACGCAGCATGAGCGCATTCTGACCGTGTTGTCGCAGGCGGTCGGCATGGAAGCGCTACGGTTCGAAGGAGACACGGCACTTGCCGATGGCGCTATGGCAAGTAGCATGATTGGATCGTCGGAGGTGATGCGGGCGCTTCATCGCGCGATCGGAAAAGTTGCTTCGACGGATGCGACCGTTTTCATATCAGGTGAATCGGGCACGGGGAAGGAATTGACCGCGCAGATGATTCACGCACGATCGGCGCGGCGCGACATGCCGTTCATCGCGGTGAATTGTGGTGCGATCCCGCACGAGTTGCTGCATTCGGAATTGTTCGGCTATGAACGCGGCGCCTTCACGAGCGCAACGCAAAGAAAGATCGGACGTGTCGAGGAAGCCAATGGCGGCACGTTGTTTCTCGATGAAATCGGCGACCTTCCAGCGGAAAGTCAGGCAGCGTTGTTGCGTTTCATTGAAGAGCGAAAAATCGAAAGGCTGGGCGGCATCGAAAGCGTGGATGTCGATGTGCGCGTGATTACCGCGACGCATGTCGACATGCAGACGGCGGTCGATGAAGGACGTTTCAGGGCCGACCTGTTTTTTCGTCTCTGCGTGCTGGAAATTCGGGAGCCACCGCTTCGGATGCGCGGAAAAGATATTACGGAACTGGCGTTGTACGCGCTTGAACGCTTCAAGGACGAACGCGCACGGCGCATACACGGGTTCGCGCCGGATGCGATTGCTGCCTTGCATAACTATGGCTGGCCCGGCAATGTGCGCGAACTTATTAATCGTGTACGTCGCGCAATTATTTTATCCGAGGGAAAATACATCACTGCTCAGGATCTCGAACTAACCGAGCACGCTGCGAATGCACCGGATTCGCTTCGGGAGGCCCGCGCGGCGGCGGACCGGCGCGCGATAGAATTGGCGCTTTTCGTACACAAGGGCCGCGTCGTGGATGCAGCGCGCGGTCTCGGGATTTCCAGGGTCCATTTGCACCGGCTGATGCAGGATTTGGGAATGCCGACACGCGCCGCCGGCGACGACATGCAAGAAGCCGGCGATCCGGCCCCAGCCCTTTGATTACACCCGTACCCACTTAACATGGAGACTTTTATGCGCATGCTGGAGTCTATCGGTTACGCAGCGTGGACGACATGCGAAGAGTGCGGAAATGACTTTCCTGCAGGTACTTACAGATGTGGGCGGTGCGGCCATGTGCCAAACCTTTTGCACCGTTTGACGAGCTTCGCAACCACGGTATTTCAGAAGAAAAGTATCAGGCGCCCCAAGCGTTCGCAAGGCGCGTATCCGGGACTGGCTGAAGGCGCGCTGAAGTTCTATCAGGCGCGCTCGAAACGCACGGAGCAACTGCTATGGGCAGGTCTGCTTGCCGGAGGCGTGTTGATCGTATGGGCTCTGAGTGGCTCTCGTCCGTCGAACATGGATCTGAAGCCGCAGCCGGTTTCTTCTCATGCGCTCGTGAGCGGAGCGGTCGTCCGGATGCAGGCTGCAACTGCCGGGGCTAACGCAAGTGCACCTGCACCTGCACCTGCACCTGCAAACGCGAGCGTCTCGCCGGCACAGCCACCCGCAGTGATACCGGCAATTCCGGGTGCTTCCGAGTTTTATCGTGCTATGGGGAGCCGCAATCTTTTTGTGGCGCGTCGGACTCTTGCGGCAATGCCGTCAAACGACAACGCCAACCCTCAGTTGCAGCAAATGCGCGCGGACCTGGCTACCCGAGAACGTTTGCGCGATGATCTTTTGCATCGCGCTGCACGCTGCCGTGCAACGGGCGACTGGCGATGTGTATCGGACAATGCGTCGCAGGCTTCCGCCGTGGATGCGTCGAGCGTGTCCGCGCGACGGCTGGTCGCTCAGGCCGCTCAGGCAGGCGGCAAGTGATTGAATGTGCGTGATGCGCTCAAGCGACCCATGAGCGCGTGCCGCCGCCAACCTTCGATTCCAGCGCATCGTTTGTCGCCGATACACAAAGCAGCGCTTTGACGCGTTTGGCCTGCTCCGCGACGAGATCGAAATGTTCTTGCACGAATGTAAGTCTTGCCGTCCAGTAGGCGCCGTTCAGATGTGGAACGGGCCCTTGCGTCCGCGACAGGCGCAGCATCTTTTCCAGATGATCGATCTCGCCCTCTGCTAGTACTGATCGGAATTTGGTAGATGCGGAAATCGTCGATGCCATGCGTCGCCCCAGTACTTTTTAGTGAACGGGAACGTAGTGCAAGTGGCATGCCCAAAACAGCTAATAAGCGGGTCGTGTTTGTTACGCGCGTAATCGTTCGCGAATCTGCAACACAACATCTTCCCTGAGTGCATTGCGTTTTCGGCGCAGCGCATTTCCCTTAGCCGAGTCATCGCGATCCGCAAGATCCAACCGGGGCGGGGCAAGCACGAACCAGCCGTTCCATGTGGCGAAAGCGCCGCATTCGCGTGACAGGTTGTCGTAGTCCGCCGACACGCGTTTCTTGCGCAGGCAATAGCGCCAGTTCGAATAGACATGTGCGTGTTTCGACACGATGAACGTACTGCCCATGCCAAGCGTCTGCGCCACGTTTTGCGCGAGATAAATCGCAAAGACCTTGGGTCGCAATCCAAGCCACTTCTTGGTGAGCGTACGAAAAAGGTCGCGGCCGTTCATCGACTTGTCGGGGCCCTGGACCGCGCCAATGCACATGCGCGGGCGCAGCACCTTGCCGCCGAGATATGCCAGGCTGAACGTGCACGACACCACGCGTCTGCCGGATGCATCGCGAATGCAAAGTGACCAGTCGCCTTCGCGCTGAAAATGCCCGATCGATTCGAGCGATACGTCCCAACTGTCTGCATCGACCGAGATGCGTGCAATCGATACTCGTCCTTCAAATGCAATACGATTCGCCAGTCGCGGCGCGCGTTGCTGCGTGATCGCGCAATGATCGAGGCTCGCCTTGAGCCGTTCGCGTGCGTTGAAGCATCCATGAAGGAACGGCCGGTGCATGCGTTCGAGCGCGACCGGCTGACGCTCCACGAGGCTCGACAACGGCGATGTCGCACAGCGCTCGAGCCACGTCGTGGTCGTGCGCCACCAGAGCAGCGAGCGCAGCCAGAATCGAATCCGCCGCCATCGGGCGAAACGGCTCGTCCCCGGATAT
The DNA here is from genome assembly GCF_001557535.2 of Burkholderia sp. PAMC 26561. Taxonomy (NCBI): domain Bacteria; kingdom Pseudomonadati; phylum Pseudomonadota; class Betaproteobacteria; order Burkholderiales; family Burkholderiaceae; genus Burkholderia; species Burkholderia sp. PAMC 26561. Next base: position 1,054,322 of record NZ_CP014306.1, on the reverse strand, counting down.
AAGATGCGGCTCGCGTGATTTATCGTTGCACATGAGTTCGCGATACGGGCGAACCATCCGGCGAGCGATTGCGGGCCCGCGCCAAACCATTCAAAGAACAAGGGCATCGTGCACGACCTTTCTGGATTGCGATCGAACGGATGCTATCCATGCGCCGTGGCCGGCATGTCGAATTGCGTGGAGTCTTGTCGAGTTTTGTACGGGCATGCTCGTGGCGTGCGGCGCATCCGCTATCCTGTTTGTCATTCGGCGCTATTGCGTCACCACTGAGTCCCTCATGCCCTTCCGGATCTTGCTCGTCGAAGACGATGAACGCCTTTCGGCGCTGGTCGCGGCTTATCTCCGCAAGAACGACTATGAGGTCGATGTCGTCCGGCATGGCAACGAGGCAATTCCCGCAATACTCAAGCGTCAGCCGGATCTGGTGATCCTCGATGTCAACCTGCCCGGCAAGGACGGCTTCCAGATATGCCGCGAGGCACGCGCTCATTTCGATGGCGTAATCATAATGGTGACCGCGCGCGACGATCAGTTCGATGAAGTGCTCGGCCTCGAATTCGGCGCGGACGACTACGTTCACAAACCGGTCGAACCGCGCATCCTGCTTGCGCGGATCAAGGCCCAACTGCGCCGTGTGACGGTCATGGAACGCACGGCCGGCGCATCAACGCAGCCCGACATGTTCGCGTTCGGCAAATTCGAAATCAGCCGCGCGACGCGCAGCGTCCGGTTGCCCGACGGCAGCAGCCCGGAGCTCACATCGGCGGAATTCGATCTGCTTTGGGCGCTGGTCATGTGTGCGGGCGAGGTGGTCAGCCGCGAGAGCCTGATGCGGCAATTGCGCGGACTCGAATTCGACGGGCTGGATCGCACCATCGACGGCGGCGTTTCACGTCTGCGCCGCAAACTCAACGACGATGCAGCCACGCCGCAGCGCATCAAGACCATTCGCGGCAAGGGTTATCAATTCAGCAAGATCGCATGGGAATGATGCACGGCCATTCAGACATGGCCGGCTACAAAAATGCACATCGCATGGTGCAATATCGACAATGTCATCTGCGCGCTGAGACTAACATTCAAGCGCGCATATGAATGCTGATTCACGTTCCTCCGCGCTCTTAACCCGATGCCTCCGATCATGAACGCGACCGCGCAAAAACTTCCCTTCCTCCGATACTGCAAATGGCGTTGGCTGCATTTCCGCCGCACCTGGACCGACACGCGCGCCGATCGCACGCCAAGCTGGTCACGATTCTATCTGCGCGCGTATTTCCGCCTGCTGAGTGTCGCGATATTGACGGCTGTGGTGGTAGCAACTGCCCTTGCTCCGGGTCGCGCCGGCCAGATACCGGGCATTGCGCTAATACTGATTGCAGCGGTGACGTTCGGATTCCCCGCGCTGATTGCATACCGGTGGATGCGGCCCGTCTGGCACGACCTGACGATCATCCGCGAGCGCGCAAGCGACTTCACGGGCGGGCGCTTCAACATACGTGCACGCGTGTCGCATAGCGTGATCATCGGGCCGCTTGCGCGCATGCTCAACGCGCTCGCCGCGCGCATGGAACGCATCATTGCGGCGCAACGCGAACTGACCAATGGCATCTCGCACGAATTGCGCACGCCGCTTGCGCGCGTGCGCTTTGCGCTTGAAATCCTGCGCCAGCCGGGATCGGCAGCGGAGTATGACGAGGCGTTGGCGGGCATCGGGCAGGATGTGACTGAACTCGAAGAACTCATCGATATGAGTCTTACCTACGCCCGCCTCGAGCATAGTTCGCTGCAATCCAACCTGGAAGCAACGCCGCTTTTGAGCTGGTTCGACAAGCAGGTTCACGACGCCACGCTGCTCTACACCCATATGCGCATTGTGCGGGACGTCGATATCAATCCGTGCGCATGCGTTGCGATGGACACGCGCCTGATGTCGTATGCCATGCGCAACCTGCTGCGCAATGCGAGCAAATATGCTCAGGCACGGATTGTGGTCGGGCTGTCCGTGCAGCGGGGGCACGTACATATCTTTGTTGAAGACGACGGCGCCGGCGTGCCCGAACACGAACGCGACCGCATCTTCGATCCGTTCGTGCGGCTCGATCGCCAGACAGGCGGTTACGGCATCGGACTGGCGATCACGCGTCAGGTTTTGAACGCACATCGCGGACATATTGCGGTGACCGATCCTGTGACGTTGAGCGGTGCGCGTTTCGAATTGAGCTGGCCTGTCAGCGCTGCTGCCTGAAGACCACCGATCAAACTCAATACGCGTGTCCGAGCTGGAAGTAGTAGTTCGTCCTGCCGCCCGGCGCGAACGCTACACCGAGATAAATTGGTCCGAACGAACTCGTCACGCTAGTGAAAAACGTGAAGCTGCGCTTGAGCGATCCGCTGCCGAACTGCGAGTCCTTCAGCCAGACGTTTCCGACTTCCGCGCTGACGCCCGCAAACAGTCCGCGAATTGGCGGCGTGTTGAAGCTGGCAATCTGGTTCATGTATGTGACCTGCCCGTAGAACATCGAGTCGCCGGCCAACTGATCGGCGGCATACGCCGACAAGTGTTGAAATCCCCCGAGCGTAAAACCAAGTGGGTTGGTGAGGTTGGTCGAGCTGCCAAAATTGCCGCCGGCCTCCGCGCTCGCATTGAAACTATGGCGTCCGAACGTTGCCGCGACAATACCCTTGCCATACACCTCGGTGAAACTATCGCTGCCGGCAAAGAGCGAATGCTCCACGCGAAGCTCGCCGAAATAACCTTTACGGGCAAATAGCGGGTCGTCGAGTTGATCGATGACCACCCGTGCCCGGGCGCTGATTTGCCGCGCGTAGATCTCGGGAAACAGGTTGTCCGTTGGAGGCAGGCTTGGATCAAAAAGGTTGGACGGCAGGTTGTATTGCGGCGATCCATATGCATGCGTGTACGCAACGCCGACACGGAAATCGCCCAGCGTGGAAAGCGGCACGCCAAAGTCGAGCCCCGCGCGTTCCGTTTGAATCAGGTATTGCGTCAACTTGACGTTGCCGTCCTCGTCGTAGAGGTTCGCATAGCGCCGCTGAAAGTCCACGTAAGGCGCGAGGTAATAACCCGCCGTATTCGACAACGGCTGCCGCAACTCCGCGTGAATGCTGGTCAGGTCGCTGCCGACCGTGCCGTCAATACGCCCCTCCAGTCCCGACGACGTCAGCCACGGCCGCCGATAACCCAAGTGCAGCCGGAAGCCGCCCGAATCGGTTGTACTGCTCGACAAGCCGAGCCCGAAGAGCAGGAAGTTCGGGCCCCAGTATTTATCGCGGGTATTGATTACGAGCGTGTGTTCGTCGCGTTATCGACGAGTTGCTGCGTCGCGCTTTCGAAATTGCCAAGCGTGGTCAGCGACAGCAAGTCCCTGGAAACCGCCGCGGGGTCGTACACATCGCCTTCTTGCACGTGTAGTGTTTCGCGGATGCGCGCCTGCGGCACCGCGCCCTGCGATGCAATCTCGATGCGCGTAATGCGCACCGGCTTGCTTGCGGGCGCGGAATGCGCCCTGCGATACGCTGCGTAGTCCGCAGGCGACAACGCCAGATGCCGCAGCTTCGGCAGCGCGGCGGTGGCGGCAGCTTCGCCCGCAGCAATGGCTTGGCGCGCATTGGCGAAATCCGTGAAGCTGAGGGAACCGAGCGCGGGTTCGATCAGCACGTCGTCGGCCTTGAGCTGTTCGCGTTGCCGCGCGACGTTCTGATGGATCAGGATGCCGATCATCTGCTGCATCACGTCGGTGGGCGACGCCAACGCATCGAGCGGCCGCAGCGGCGAACCGATATCCACGGCGATCACAACGTCGGCGCCCATGTCGTGGGCGGTTTCTATCGGCAGGTTGCTGACTATGCCGCCATCGACCAGCGTGCGTCCGTCCACATCCGCCGGCGCGAACAGGCCGGGCAGCGCCATGCTCGCGCGGATCGCCTGCGATAACGACCCGTGATCGAGCACGACCTTCTGGCCGGTCTGCAAGTCCGTGGCGATCGCACGAAACGGGACGGGCAGTGCGTTGAACGAGATGTTCCCGGGCACCGTGCTCGTCCAGTCCTGCAGCAGTGCCTGAAGCTGCGTGCCCTGCACAAGACCGGCGGGCAGGCGGAAGCCGCGCGAGCCGTAGCCGAACGACAAGCTGTTCATATACAGCCGCTCGTCTTCCCGCTGCGATTGCGGCAGATCGGCGCGCGCGGTGACGTCGAATGCGACGTCGGCAAGATTGATTTTCGCGAGCCGGTTGTCCATGTCCTGCGCGCTCATGCCGCTCGCGTACAGACCGCCGACGACCGCACCCATGCTCGCCGCCGCAATGCAGTCGACAGGAATACGGTTCGCCTCCAGCACTTTCAGCACGCCGAGGTGCGCATAGCCGCGCGCACCGCCGCCCGAGAGCACGAGGCCGACCGCGCGCCGGGGCGACGGGCCTGCATCCGCAACGCACGCAGCACCCTCTGCCGCTGCTGGACGCTCTGCGCCGGCGCAGCCGAGCACAAGCAGCGCGGCGGCATAACGCAAGCGCCGACGTGCGAGATTCGAGCGATTGGCGGTTTTTTTATCGTTGGAATGTTTGCTCGACAAGACTCGTGTATCCGATGCAGAAGGAACGAGTTCGAGAGATTACAGTGTTTCGCATCCCGAAATCGCGATCGTGATGTGCGGCCGCGGACTAATCAAGAAATGCCTTTGCGCGGTTTTGCAGCATGGTCCTGAAATCGTCGAGCCAGCCGATGGACAACCGCCAGCTCTGCCAATAAAGATCGACATCCATATGGGCGCCGGGCACGACGCGGACGAGTTCGCTCGATTCGATCAGCGGCCGGATCATGCGTTCGGGACACATGCCCCATCCCATCCCGGACGCGCAGCCGCGCACGAAACCCGCCACGTGCGGAATCAGGTGCCGCGGGGGATCGAGATCCGCGCGCGTGATGCGGCGGATGAAGCGCCGCTGCATCTGGTCCTTCGAATTGAATTCGACACGCGGCGCATGGCGCAACGCGTCACGCGTGAGGCCCTCCGCGAAATATCGATCGAAAAACGCGGGCGAACACACGGGCAGGTACCGCATGCGCCCGAGTTTGGTCGACCGGCATCCCTGCACGGCTTCGGCTTGCGTGGTCACCGCGCCTTGCACGCTGCCGTCGCGCAGTTGCTGCGCGGTGTGGTCCTGGTCGTCGATCACCAGGTCCAGGAGCATTTCTCGTTCGACACAAAATTCCGATACGGCATCGATGAACCACGTCCCCACGCTGTCGTCGTTGACTGCGACGCGAAATGTCGGCCACGCTTCGGCAAGGATGCCGGGCAGCGTCGGCATCTGACTGCCGAGTTCGGTTTCGAGCCGGCGCACGCGTTCAATATGGCGGCACAGCAGCGCGCCCGGTGGCGTCGCGATACACGGCTGGCCGCGCTTCACCAGCACGCTTCCCACGCGCTCTTCCAGCAGCTTCACGCGCTGCGATACCGCCGATGGCGTCACATTGAGCTCGCGCGCCGCGCGATCGAACGAGCCATGACGCACCACGGCGCCGAGCGCATCGAGAAGGGCATAGTCAAGCATTAGCGTTTCTTAAGTGGCATTAGGAGAGTTAGCTTTATTTATGAAAGTACGACCGGCAGACTACGCCTTTAACCAGCGTCCGTCACGCCTCTTCTCCCTGGACCCGCCATGCAACCCACGCCATTTGCGCTCGAACGCTACTTCGCCGTTCACGAATTCACCGCCCGCTATCTGATGTGCAGTTCCGACCCGGAGTCGATGTCGGTCGCGGATCTTCTCGCGCTCGAACCCGGTTCTGCCGATGCCTTCAACAACACGTGGCTGGGCTACACGGAATACCCAGGGGCGCCCGAGCTTCGGCGAGAACTGGCAACCTTGTACGAGTCGATCGGCACGGATGATCTGATCGTGCACACAGGCGCGCAGGAAGCGATCTACTCGTTCGTGAACACGATGCTCGAGGCCGGTGATCACATGATCGTGCATATGCCTGGCTATCAGTCGCATTACTCGGTGGCGCAGGCGCTGGGTGTATCGGTGTCGCCCTGGATGGCGCGTGAAGCCGAGGGCTGGGCGCTCGATCCCGACGAACTCGAAACGTTGCTGCGTCCCGAAACGAAAGCCTTGCTCATCTGCGCGCCGCACAATCCCACGGGTTATCTTCCGGATCGAGAACGGTTCGATGCAATCGTCGACTTCGCGCGCAAACACGGTCTCTGGCTTTTCAGCGACGAGGTCTATAGGGGACTCGAGCATGATCCGGCGCACAGGCTGCCTGCCGCGTGCGACGTCTACGAGAAAGCGATCTCGCTTGGCGCGTTATCGAAGTCGCATGGTCTCGCGGGCTTGCGCGTTGGCTGGGTTGCAACGCGCGATCGAGATGTGCTGGCTGCCATGAACACGTTCAAGGACTATCTGACCATCTGCAATAGCGCGCCGAGCGAGTTTCTAGCGGCCATCGCGGTGCGCAATACCGGCGCATTGATCGAGCGTAATACAGCAATTGTCCGGAGCAATCTGGCTTTGCTCGATCCATTTTTTGCGCGCCATCACGAGATCCTGGAATGGCACCGGCCACGCGCCGGCACGGTAGCCTTTCCGCGGTTGAAGCAGGGCGGCGCGGAGCGCTTCTGCGCGGAAGTGCTCGAACGTACCGGCGTGCTGCTGCTTCCCAGCACGTTGCTGGATCACGGTGATACCCATATTCGTATCGGCCTGGGACGGCGCAATCTGCCGGATGTCCTGGCCATCCTCGATAACTATTTGCGCGAGCAAGGCGGCAGGTTGAACCTCGGGCGGTAGATGTCATCGAACGGAATGCGTGTGTCTTTGCGCGCAAAACGTCACGAGGAACGCACATGAAGAGGTTGTTGGTATTGCTGGCGGCAAGCGCGTCGTTCGCAGCGCATGCCCAGAACACACCGAATGTCCCGACGATCCCGAGCGCTGATTTGAAACCCGCCTCTCGCGCGAGCTTTAACCGATTCACGCGCGAGACCACCGAGGACATCAATCTGCAGTTGGAAACCGATCACGAAACGGGTTGCCGATATCTCATCGCCCAAGCGCAGGGCATCACGCCGCTCCTCAAAAGCAACGGCACGCCCGACTGCAGCGCGCCGAAACTCGGTCAGTAGGACGCAGCCGGTTCTACCATTTCCACCGGACGCCGGCGTTGCCGCCTATCGTCCGTTGATGCGAGCCGCCGAGATTGGTGAGGTAGCTCGCCGTCACGAACGCGCTGCCCGAGCGCGTGACCTGGGCAACGAGTCCCACGTTCAATTGTCCCGATGTTTGTCCAACGCTCCCCGGGATGGTCGTGGTCCCTGCAAACGTCGTGCTGTCGCCCTCGCCGAACGCGCGCAGGACGCTGACCCGCGCATAAGGCTGCCACGTCACGCCTGCGCTGCTGAAGGTGTGTTGCAGCCTCACACCGAGGCGCCCGATGTACGTGTTGCCATTGTTGAACGAGACAGACGACACGCCGTCATTGAAGTCATTGAGCGACAAGTTCTGCCAGAGGATCTGCGCCTGCGGCTCGACAACGAACGCGTTGCCGAGCGCTATCGGGAAGCCGCCTTCCACCGAACCGGTCACGGCTGTCCCGTGCGTCCCTGCGCCGGTTCCCTGATTCGACAACGGGTCGACCGTAATCGACGAACCCATCAGTACGGCGTCCGTGTACCACCCCGTGGGGCCGACGTGCGTCCAGTAGCCGCCGAGACTGTACGCATTCATCGACAAATGGCCGACGTTCACGTTCGGAAAGCCGAGCGCGAAACCATCGATATCGCCGGTCGCGCGCGCAAAACCCAGGAACAGGCCGTAGTGATTCTTGTGGCCGCTTGCGGTGGAGTCAGCGTAGATGTCGTGACCGACTTGCGCGCCGAAAACAGAGCCGTCGAATTCAGGATTGGCTGCGCCGTCCTGGCTCTGCACCGAATGCGCGCCCCAGACGCGGCCCCACGCGGCCGGCAGCGCGCCGGTTTCGGTGAGGAGGGACTGGTCGCCCTGGCGGTCGTGGAAGTTGTCGATCTGCTGGAAGCCGAGTTCGCGCGCGACCATGGGGATGGCGGCGTAAAGCGCCACTTCCGGCCGGTACACCGGGATGGGCGCTGAACCAGCTGGCGGCGGCGCGGGAAGGGGCGGCGTGCCAGGTGCGGCGGTGGGAACGGACGGGGCTTCCTGCGAAGGCGGAGTCGTGCCGGAGGGCGCGCCGGGCGTCGTGGGTGTTGTGGGCTCCGATGGCGTCCCGGGCGTGGCCGGTGTCGTCGGCGTTCCGGGCGTTCCTGGCGAGGTCGGCGGCGTGACTACGGGCGGCGCTGCGGCGGCGACGGTATTTCGCAGATACCAGCTTTCGCTCGTCCCCGCCGTGACGCCGCCCTTCGCGAGATAGTAGGTATAAGCGCCCGCCTGGATGGACGCCGGTAACGAGAACGCACCCGCGGCCGATGTGGCGCCATTCGCGGCCTGAACCACCTGGATGCCGTCGGCGGTGGTCGCGGCGCCCGTGCCGCCAACGTTGTGGATCAGCAACGTGCTGGACCCGCTGGCATTACCGCCGCTGACGACCAGCTTGTCCGAAGCCGAGTTGTCGGGACCGACGACCGTATTGAGCGCAATCCGGGCGTTCTGCCCGACGTAACTGCCCGTCACGACAAGCTGATTGCCAACGCCTGCCCCGGCAATCTGCGCGAGGCCGTTGTTCGTGAGCTGCCCGCGCACGTTCAACGCGCCGGTTCCTCCCGATGCAAACGCCGGCAGCGCATTCGCCGCGAAGATCGTGCCGTTGTTGGTGACATTGCCGACGATGCTCCCGTAGCCCCCCAGATTCGTCCCTGCCGCGATGGAAACCGGCCCGCCGCCGCCAAGCGATGCGCCGGGGTGCGAGCTGTCGCCTACGGCGAGGGTGCCGGCGCTCAACGTGGTGCCGCCTGTAAATGTGGTCGGCGCCTGCAGCAAAAGCTGCCCGGCGCCGAGCTTCGTCAGCGATCCCGCGCCCGAGATGTTCTGCTCGATGGTGGTATCGAAATTTTGCGTATCGATGACACCACCCGCCGCGCCAAGCACGATGGGACGTGTCGCGGCCAGATCGAGCGCATTGTTCAGGCGCAGCGTGCCGCCGTCGAGCGTCAGCCCGCCGGCCGGGGCGCCCAGCGCGTTATCGGCGCCGATCGCGAGCGTGCCGCCCAGAACCGACGTGCCGCCGGAATACGTGTTGCCGCCGGCTGCTGCGGGGGGCATCGTCAATGTGCCCGCGCCGGCCTTTTCCAGCGCGCCGGTGCCCGAGATCGTGCCGCTGTAGGTGCCGTCGACATCTTGAGCCAGGCGCACGAGCCCGTTGTCGGTTACGTTGGACGGCAGGTTCTGCGCCGTGGCCTGGAGCGTGCCAGGAGCATCGACCAGGGCGACGGTCGTCGGCGCAAACAGGCCGGTCAGGTTGAGCGTGCCGGTCTGCACTTCGGCGAGGTTGAAATCCCCCGTGCCGCTGAACGTCCAGGCATCGCCGTCCATTCGCAACGTCTGAAAGCGCGTGAAGGCATTCGATGCCTCACCACTTCCCTGCAGGATCACCGTGCTCACGCCGGGACCGCCGCCGCCATCGGTACCGCCGATGATCTGCGAGCCTGTCTGCAGGATCAGCGTGTTTGCCCCATTGCCCATGGCGATCGCCAGCGGGCCGCCGGACTGCAGCAGCCCGGCATTCGTGACGGTACTCGCGCCGTTCAGCGTCCGGACAGCCGCCGCGGTCTGGCTGAAAATCCGACCGCCCGTCCGGTTTTCGATAGTCGCCGCAAAGCTCGACCCCGCAGTGTTGGAGAACACCGCGTCGGAGTCGGCGCCGGTCGCGGTGATCGTGCCGGTATTCACGAGCGAATCGTTGTTGCCTTGAAGATACGCTGTGGGACTGTTGGCGCCTGACGTCGACAAGCTGCCGCTGTTGTTGATCGTCCCGCTGCCGCCGACTATGGATGCCGCGCGCGCGTTGCTGCCACTCGTCGATACCGTTCCGGAGTTGGTCAAACTGTTGTTGGCCTGACCAACATTTGTCTGCCCCCAGGCGGCGGACATGCCGTACGCGTTCGGCCCGGCGGTCGAGATGGACCCGTTGTTCACAAGGGAATTGCCGCTGCCATTGGCGGCCATGCCGTCGTTGTAGGCGCCAGTCGTGGTGATCCTGCCGGTCGCAGCGTTTGTAAGCTGATTGTTATTTGCAGTGCCCAGGAGGACCGCACCTCGATTGGTTCCCGAGCCGCCGCCGCCGGTTAGCGTAATCGCGCCGCTATTGGTGATCGTGCTCGCCCCCACGACGCTGAACGATACCGGCGAAGCCGCACGCGTGAGCGCGGCGGCCACGGTCGAGTCGATGGTGATATTGACCCCGGTCGAGCCCGGTCAGCGCGGCCACCGGACCAACGCCGGTTCCGCTGCACACTACGCTCGCGCCGCTTGTTGGCGCAGTCGAACTGCACGCGGCATTCACCGACCCCGCGATCGCTCCCGAAAAAACAACAGCGCCGCAAATGCCCAAGTCGACTGCTTTCTTCATTGTCTCCGGTCTCTCAGAACGTCTAATGAGAGATAAAAATAGACTTATTTCTTTGCCTTACCAAATGTTTTAATTATTATTCGCATGTCCGCTCGGATGAACGGCAGGTGTCTCCGCACTATGCACACGCGCTATTTGGACAGGATTTCCGGGAACTCCGGGGAGAATCCAATTGCAAAGTGTCATTTTCGCGTGGTAAAAGGAGGCAGCAACGCTTTGCCGTTTGACGGCGGGTGACGCTACCAAACGGAATTACGTCTCTTCTAGGAAAATCAGCAAATGGCAACAGGTATTGTGAAGTGGTTTAACGATGCGAAGGGTTTTGGCTTCATCACGCCGGACGGCGGCGGTGACGACCTGTTCGCGCACTTCTCGGAAATCCGCACGGAAGGCTTCAAGACCCTCCAGGAAAACCAGAAAGTGAGCTACGAAGCGAAGCAAGGCCCGAAGGGTCTGCAAGCATCGAACATCCAGCCGCTGTAATTCGACGCTTCAATTCGATACAGCTAGCTTGATCGCGTGAATGAATGGCCCGCCTTGGCGGGCCATTTTTTATGGCGGCGCGCTGCCGGGTCAGGGCGCAGCGTCGATGGCGAGCGGCGCCGGCGCGATTGCCGTGACCTTTTCCGGGAAGAGCCGCGGATACAGCGCCCCCGCGATGAACGCCCCGATTATCGGCGCGACCCAGAAGAGCCAGAGCTGCCCCAGCGCCGCCCCGCCTGCAAAGAGCGCAGGCCCGGTCGAGCGCGCCGGATTGACCGATGTGTTGGTCACCGGTATCGATATCAAATGGATCAGCGTCAGGCACAAGCCAATGGCGAGCGGCGCGAATCCGGAGATGGCGCGTCCGTCGGTGGTGCCCAGAATGACGAGCACGAAGAAGAATGTCATCACGACTTCGCAGATGAGGGCGGCGGTCATGGAGTAGCCGCCGGGCGAGCGTGCCCCGTAGCCGTTGCTGGCGAAGCCGCTGGCGGCGGCGTCGAACCCCGGCACGCCCGAGGCAATCAGATACAGCACGAACGCGCCAAGGGTCGCGCCGATCACCTGCACGACGATGTACGGTACCAGCTCTTTCGCCGGAAAACGGCCGGCGACTGCCAGCCCGACGCTAACTGCCGGATTCAAATGGGCGCCTGAAATATGGCCGAGTGCATAAGCCATGGTGAGCACGGTCAAACCGAATGCCAGCGATACCCCCACAAAACCGATTCCCGTTCCCGGAAACTTCGCGGCGAGAACCGCACTTCCGCATCCGCCAATTACTAGCCAAAACGTGCCAAATAACTCCGCTATGAGACGCTGTTGTAATCGCATGATGTGACATCCATTAGATACGACGGGTTTCGAGAAGAATCGGCGCGACCGCTTTGATTCGTTTTAGTCCTCCTGACTATTTGTCTGCTGTGTGACGCGGCGCATAAATACGGAATGCCGGTCACGCAATCAGTGTAGGTCAGGGATTTTAAAAATCGACCCTGCAAATGCGTCTTTCAAACATGAAAGTCGGCGGCCATGTCTTCGTCGGTGCGAGCGAGCAGCCGTCCGCTTCTGCACGCCTGAGTAAAAAGATCGAAGTCCCGTTCGACCTGATCCGCGTAGTTCTTCGAATACGACACCAGCGCTTCTGCCATCTGGCTGCCCTGGCCGAGATACGCGCTGATTTCGATTGCCTTGCCGCTCGCCTTCGCGTGAGCGCGCGCCAGAATCCAGCCGCACAGACGGGCGTAGCCTTCGAGGACATCGATATCGAACAATTCGATGTTTGCCGACAGCTTCATGTCACGCAGTTGCCGGAAATAAAAGTGGCGTCCGGAGGGACCTGTGCCCCAGCCGAGGAAGATATCGCTGGCGGCCTGCATCACGCGTTGGCCTCGCACCACGCGCTCGCCGGCATGGCCCAGGGTCTCGGCTTCGAAGTGCTGTTCGATCACCGACCGGCGCGCTTCCTTGATCTGCAGGAACATCGGCTTGCCGAGTTCGTCCAGCATCAGCAACACGAGGCAACGCGTTCCGACACTGCCCACGCCCACCACCTTGAAGGCGAGATCCTGCGCGGTGAAGTGGCGCAGCAACGCGCGGCGATCATGCGTGAGCGTCTTCATGTACTGCGGGAACATGCCTTTGATCACCGCTTGCCAGTTGCCGAGCGCGACCCAGTCGTCGTCTGCATCGAACAGCGTATTCGTGCCGTGGATGTGGAACATGCCGGGCGGCATGTCGCGCAGCGTCCAGTGCTCGCCATCGAATTGCGCGACCTTCTCTAGCATGCTGTCGTGCGTGCGGCTCGCCGCTTTTTCCATGCCCTTGCGCAAGATGCGCCTGCGTTCGGGGCTGACGGCGGTTTCGAGCATGCGGTCGAACGTGATGCGTTCATACCAGAGTTCGAGCGCGCTGAATTGCGCGTACTCACGCATGCGGGTCTGATATTGCGACACCACCGTTTCGACCAGTTTTTCGGCTGTCAGCCGGCTCAGGCGCATGTGGCGCGCGGCGATCATGAAGCTTGCGGCAAGCCGTTTCAGATCCCATTCCCATGGGCCAAGCGCGACTTCGTCGAAGTCGTTCAGGTCGAAGACGAGCTGGCGCTCCGGCGTGGCGAAACCGCCGAAGTTCATCAGATGCGCGTCGCCGCAAATGGGCATGACCAGGCCCGTGTTGGCGGACTGTGCGAGGTCGTTCGCCTGCAGGATCGCGCTGCCCCTGAAGAACGAAAATGGCGATGCCATCATGCGGCCATATCGAAGCGGAACAAGACGGTTCACGCGACCGTAGCTGCTTTGTTCGAGCAGTTCGATGGGATCGCGATCGATTTTCCCGAGCTTGCCATGCGCGGAGCGTGGCATGTTGTCCCGATGCGCCTTGCCCGCGGCAACGCGCGACGCCGTCTTGCTTTCACCTGACATGACCGCCTCTCTTCAAACGTCCGGTGGCCGATTATTTGATTGGAGCACCGTCACGTGTCACGAGTACGGCAGTCGCTTCCACGAATTCCGCGCGCAGGTTGTCACCCACCTTGATGTCTTTCAGCGGTACGTCGGGACCCACGTGCAATGTGTCCGTCCTGTACGGGCCGCGAATCGTGATGGTCCGATGCGCCTTGTCGATCTTCTGGACTGTCGCGACGACCTGTACGCGCCGCGCCGTGGCGGTCGATCCGTTGGCTTCGGGAACGGCTGCGGTTTCATCGATCCGTTCGCGGATGCCGTCCGACTTCACCTTGGTCGCCCGCACGAGCAGTGCGTTTTCGTAGCGGATGTTCACGGTGTCGCCGAGCTTCAGCTTGCCGACATCCGCAATGTCCGGATTGACTGCGACGTTCACGATCTTTCCACTTTCGCCCTTTAACGCAACGCTGTTCGACGCGGTATCGATACCTACTACCTGCGCCTTTGCCTCGGCAGTCGCCGCTGCACCCACGCCGTCCGGTCCCACGCTGGACGCTGCTGTCTGCGCCATGACGGGCGCAGCGATCAAGGCGAAAACGACGATGGCAATTCGTACAAGATGCATGCTGATTTTCGACGAAGTGTGGTGACGGGTCATGTGCAGTTCCTATACGGTTTGAAATGGTAAGCGGGCTTGTGACGATTACCGGCGAGACTTCGACAACAGATGACCGAGGCCGAGATTGGTGGCGATTTGCCAGACGTATACGCGCGAATAACGCACGCCGAATTGCGTTTCGATCAACGACCGCAGCCGCGCATTGGTCCATGCGTCGCTGTCGAAGCCGTGGGTTCTAGCCGAGCCCTGCAACGCCGCCGATATCCATTCGAGCGCGCGCTGGTCCAGTACCGAGGTGCGTCCGCCCACGCCGAGTTGCCGCAAGGCATCGAGGCCGCCTGCGTCGATGAGCGCCTTGTAGCGCCTGACCGTCGCGAGCGACAGGTGAAGCTCTTCGGCCACGCGGTCAACCGATGCGCCGTCGAGCAGCATCTGTCCCGCGGTCATCCGGCGCATTACGCTGGGCAGGTTTTCGGGCTGAGAAAGCATCTGTGCACTTGTCCTTGTCTTCAGGAATGCACGGCAGTCCGTCGCCGCTTGTTGACCGTCCCGGTTTGCCGCGGCGTCCGGGTCTCATATCGAAACAATCCTGGGATTCGTTTCGACTTAAACAATTCAAAACGAAGAGTCCTCTCGGATTTGATAATTCACGAAATAATTAATAAAACCATCCCTCGACCAATGAGACAGGTCCCAATGGAAGCCACTGTCCAAACCAATATCTGTTTTCAAACGATTTGGGGCGATCCTGTGAAAATTTTTTTGCTTGAAATTTGATCTCTATTCACCTAATGAGACTCGTCGGAAAATGTTGTGTCAGATGTTTGCTAACGTTATGGAAACGAATTCGATGTTTAATTTAAATCGTCGTGTCGTTACAAAATAATTTTGGCAAACCAGAAAACGTTTGCTAGCATCCGTTCAAATGTAGAACACTGTGGAAGACAATACCTGCCGCGAAAGGTAGGAATTACTGGACACGTTCACGTCTGTCTTGGCTCTGCGAGGACTCGTGATGGCCACTGCCCGCATCAGGCGCATTGCCTGAGGCTCATTGTCGCTACTCGTCGAGTGGCATCGATTCATTGAAATACACCAATCCCTCTTTAGAGCCGGAGGGATTCATTCGTGCGGCCGGAACTCAAGCGTTCTTCACTGAACGCTTCGGCCGACTGTGCGTTTTCATAAATTGGCACATTGAGAAGATCATGGGAATTTGCGCGCCGCAATTCGTCCGGTCATTCTGCTTCAGCTTAAGTGCCGCGACATTTTCGGGCGTGGCGCTCGCACAGAGTGCGGCCGATGAAGCCAATAAAAGTAATAATCCGCTGAATCTGGCTGCGTCGTTGAATATTCAAAATTACTATACGCCGAGCGTTTTCGGTGCGAGTTCGCATACGAACGATTTTCTCTTGCGTCCGACTATTCCCATTGGGCCGAATGGCTTGATTGGCGTACCGCAGATATTCCGAGCGACGCTGCCCATCAGTACTCGGCCCGATCCAGCGGGCGGCTACAACACAGGTTTGGGCGATATCAATCTATTCGACATCTTCCTGCTCTCGCAGGAGGGCATCCAGGTCGGTATCGGACCGTTGCTCACCATGCCGACGGCGACAGATCCGAGCCTTGGCAGCGGCAAGTGGCAGGCCGGGCTTGCCGCGGTCGCAGTCAGTGCGACCAAGGCGCGTTTGCTTGGCGCGCTTGTGCAATGGCAGCACTCCTTCGCCGGACAGGACAGTCGCCCGACGGTGCAATCGCTGACTGCACAGCCGTTCGGTATCTTCAATCTGCCGGGTGGATGGTATGTGCGTTCGACGGGCACATGGACGTTCGACTTGCAGCACGGGACTTATTACATACCGGTGGGCCTGGGCGGCGGCAAAGCGTGGAAGTCCGGTACGACCATTTATAACGCGTTTATCGAGCCGCAATATTCGGTCGCGCATTCGGGGCGCGGGGTTCCGCAGTTCACCCTGTTTGCCGGTCTGAACATGACCTTTAGTAAGTAGGAATCCAAAACAAGATGACGTTCGAAAGTTTGGCGAGCAAGAGGAGCTCCCTTTGCACACATCGTTTTTGAGGTTGTCATGAAAGTATCAAATCTAGCAATCGCAGCCGCGCTTGCCGTAGCCACTCATGCAGCGCTTGCCCAGAAACCCGCCGTTTATCCGGCGCACGGGCAAAGCCCGGCAAAGCAGTCGCAGGACGACGGCGCGTGTTACGCGTGGGCGAAGCAGAACACCGGTATTGATCCTGCCATTGTTGCAGGAACGCCTCCACCGCCGCAAGGGCCGACCGGCGCGCGAGTTGGCGGCGCCGCGCGAGGTGCTGCGGCAGGTGCGCTTATTGGTGACGTCAATCATAACGATGCCGGCCACGGCGCAGCAGTGGGCGCCACGGCCGGCGCGGTGGCCGGCGGTGTGCGAAGCCGGCGGCAGCATGCAGCACAGGCACAGAACGCGCAGGCGAGTCAGCAGGCTGAAATGAGCACCTACTGGCGCTCGTACTCGGCATGCATGCAGGGACGCGGCTATACGGTCCAGTAGCTTTACGGAGATGTACTCAGGCGAGCACGACAACCCATCAGCGAGGAGGCAGTATGGAGACGTCGATCAGGCAGGCACGCAAACGCAGCGGCCTGCGCAAGGACATTAGTGCAGTCGTGTGCGCCGCCGTGACACTCTCTGTTCCCGTCGCCAGCCGAGCAACGGAGGGCGGGATCGGACGGCCGATTACGGGCATGCAGGTGATGCCTTATGCGGGCATCGTGCTGCCTTCGTCGGACTGGATTTTTTCCATCACAACGATCTACTACGAAGGCTCGCTCGGAACGAGCAGGAGCATCCCGGTTGCGGGAACGGTAACAGCGGGTCTCAACTATCACGTCTCGTACACCTTGTTGAACGCGGTGAAGACGTGGGGCGTAACGCTTGGCGGATGGAACTTCGCCACGCAGTTCGGCGTGCCGTTCCAGTGGACATCGGCGTCGTCATTCAACGGCCGGCTGCCGAACGACAAGGCCACGCAATTCGCCGACATCCTGTTCACGCCGGTCGTGGCGGGTTATCACCTGACGAAGACCGACCATATTGCGTTGAGCGTCCAGATGTACGCGCCTAGCGGCGCCTATAGCACCAGCCGGCTTGCGAATGCCGGACAGAACACGTGGACGTTTATTCCAACCGTTGCTTATACGAAGCTCTTGCCGGAGCACAACATTGAGCTTTCAGCGAACTACGGCATCAACTTCTATACACCTAACGATAAAACTCACTATCACAACGCACCAATCAGCGTGCTCGACCTGCTCGCCCTCAAGCGTTTCACAAGCGGTTGGGGCGTGGGTGTGGTCGGCGGATGGATCCAGCAGATCAGCGATGACAGCGGTGGTCTCGCCGACGTCATTGGAGGTGCGAAGGGCCATTCCGTTGGTCTCGGACCGATGGTCACGTACGCAGGAAAAGTGAGCGGCACGCCGGTATCGGCGTCGCTCAGATGGGTGAACGAATTCGAAGTGCTCAACCGGCCGAAGGGCAATGCGGTCGAGCTTTCGATCAGCGCTACTTTTCAGTAAGGAGGACGATGTGCCAAGCCGTAAGTTTGAACCCGCGCGCGTCGCGCTTGCCGTCGCGTGCATCGCGTACGGTATGGGCGCGACAAACGCAATAGCGCAGTCCAGTCCGCAGCCGGCCAGCGGCACGGCAACGACCGTGCAGCCCGAGCGCCAGCAAAAAGCCCTCGATGCATTAGGCGCAATGTCGCAATACCTGCGCTCGCTCAGCCGCTTCGAGGTCTCGGCATCGACCGCAACCGATGCCGTTCTCGACAGCGGCCAGACCGTCGCGTTTCTTCACGAAACCGATGTCAAGGTTCAGCGCCCGAACCGCATGAGGGCGGACATCACGGGCAGCCGTGGCGAGAAGGGACTCGTCTACGACGGTCGCCATTTCACGATCTACGACACGACGCCGGGCTATTACTCGACCAACCCCGCGCCTCCGACAAACGACGAACTCGTGCGCGAGTTGGCGAGCACCTACAACATCGATACACCGCTTGCCGACTTGTTCTACTGGGGCGACGGCAAGGTCGACGACTCCACGCTGACATCCGCGTTGTTCATTGGGCTCGAGCGCGTCGATACACGCTGGTGCAACCACTATGCCTATCAGCAAAGCGGCGCCGACTGGGAAATATGGATCCAGAGCGGCTCGCGTCCGTTGCCATGCCGCATGGCGACCATCGATACATCGCAGAGTGCGCATCCGCGGCACGTCGTGACTTATCACTGGAAGATCAATCCGGAATTCCCGGCATCGACCTTTACTTTCCGGCCGGCGGCAAACGCGAAGGCTATTGAACTCAAGCCTGCTGTGCGCACGCCGTTTGAGGGGAGTGAATGATGTTTCGCACCAGACAAATTGCAGTTGCCGGCATTGCCGGCGTTTTCCTCGCGACATCCATGAGCGCGTATGCATTCGGCTTTCGCGGCGGCGCGCGCACCAGTATCCATGCGCCGCCGGGGGGCGGTTTCAATGGCGGCGGAGGGTTTCACGGCGGCGGCATGCCGCAAGGCGGCCGTCCGGGCGGTGGCATGCAGCATGGCGTAGGTGAAAGCCATGGTGGCGGAGGCAGTGGCGGCGGCCATAACAACAACGGAGGAGGTGGTGGTAGCCACAACAATGGCGGCGGCGATCACAACAACGGCGGAGGCGATGACCACAACAACGGCGGGGGCGATCACAACGACGGCGGCGGCAACGACGGCCACCACGACGATGACCACCATCATCACGATGACGATCATTACCACGACGGCTGGTACGTCGATCCTGTTGCTGTCGGCGTGGCGGTGGGCGTGACAACGGCGGTCGTGGTCGGCGCGACGGTCGCTACGTTACCGCCGAGCTGTTCGAACGTGATCGTCAACGGCATCGCTTATCAGCATTGCGGCCCGAACTGGTATCAGCCTCAATACTACGGAACGCAAGTGCAGTACGTCGTGGTCACAGCACCCCGATAACCCGCTTCATCGCGCGGCTGGTTTTCTGATCGAAACCAGCCGGTCTTTCCTGCGTCACAGTGCGTCATGTACGCATGACGATGATTATCGATCAACCGGAGATGGGTATGGACTCGAATCCGCTGGCTCTTGTCATCCAGACTCTCGAACGAGCCGCGTTGCAAAGTACGGTCTTGCCGTACAAACGCTTTCGAAATGGAAGGACTCAAGCGATACGCAAAACCATCGTCGACCAAGAACGTCATTCAGGATCGTGCCGGTTTGGTGGCAGGCGAGCGCACTGATTCCGTGACTTACGTCATTGATCGCAGCGGCAGTTTCAAGCTGCCGCCCGTGACAATAGAGTGGTGGAATATCGCGACGCAAAAAAGGGAATCAATCGCTTTGCCGGCCGTAAGTTTCACGGCGTTAGCTGCGAAGGAAAGGCCGCTATTCGATATTCCCGCAGATGCATTGTCCAAAGGTGGCGCGCATCGAATCCTGGTAATCGATCGTTGGCAAGCGATCCTGGTGGCCTCGCTTCTGATATTGGTGCTGGCTTTGATCTGGGTATATCCGCGGCTTGCGACACGCTTCAGGCGTTTAAGCCAAGCGCTGCTGGATGCGCGAAAAGGCCATGCGAACGGCGCCGGCCCGGCATGGCGAGCGTTGCGTCTTGCCGCGCGCAAGGGATCGTTGAAGTCCGCGATTCCCTTGCTTTATCGATGGATGGATCGAAGCCCTGAACTCAAGCACCCGGCACGAGTGGACGAACTGAACTCGCCAGGCGAGCCACAGCTCGATGTACTAATTAGCGCCGTCCATGGACATTATTCCGATCAGCTTGAGACCAGGTTTGATTGGCGCAAATCGGAGAAGGCGCTCAACCGGGCCATCAAGCAAAAGCGTAAATTACGTAATTCCAAGTCGCCGCTTCCGCCGCTCAACAAATACTGAGCCTTTAGAAAAGCGCTTCAGTGTCAAACCACGGAAATTATCGCTGAGATATACTTCCCGTCGTGAAAATCCTGCGCACATTGTTCGTCTTGTGGCTTTGCTCGGTGCTGCCCTTAACAGGGCTGGCAGCCAGCGGCTCGGCCGGACCGTGTCCCATGCAGAGCATGACCATGGATGCCACAAGCGCCATGGCTGAGTCCATGCCGGGTTGTGATTCCATGGCATCGGTATCGGATTCATCATCTGGGCATGACAACAAATCCAAAAGTTCGCCATGCAAGATGGACGTGCAGTGCCAAATAGGCTGCATGACCATTCCGGCCTCTGCGCCAAGCATTGCACGGACCTTGCGGGCATATCGGCCTGTGTTTTTCCACGCCAGACAATCGCTCTTCGTCCGCGAGCCTGATGGCTTGTGGAAACCTCCTCGCTCACTCTAATTCCCTTCGCTAAATGTTCGCTGCTTGCGCGGCGAGGTCGTCCTGCACTCAGGACGTGATTCCCTATGGGGATCGACCGTTGGGGTTGAGAAATGCATTCATCTATTACCGTGCCGGTATTCCGGCATGGGCGTAAGCGCGCGCTCGCTTTTCTTCTATTGCTTGGCGGCGTCAAAGCCTTTGCCCAGGAAACGCCTTTGACGCTCGATGCAGCACTGCAATCGGCGACCGATCGATCTGCTTCCATGCAGGCCGCGCAGTCATCGGTCCGTGCAAGTTCACAAGGCGTCATCCGGGCTGGTCAGTTACCCGATCCGACGCTCAAGGCCGGTATCGACAACTTGCCTGTGAATGGGTCGCAAGGCTTCACCATCGGGCAGGACTTCATGACGATGCGGCGTGTTGGCATCGAACAGGAATGGGTGTCGCCTGAGAAGAGGCGTTTGCGTACGGCGCTTGCCAATCAGGAAGTCGATCGCGAACGCTCCGGCTATCTCGCGCAACTGGTGAATGTGCGCGAGCAGACGGCGACCGCATGGCTCAACGCGGCTTACGCAAAGCAGTCGTTGTTGTTGCAGCAAGAACTTGTCGATCACATGGTGCACGAGTTGGCCGCGACGCAGGCGTCGTATCGAGGCGCAAAAGCGAGCGCCGCCGACGTCACGCAAGCGCAGTTCATGCTCGCGCAAACACGCGACCAATTGCTGAAGGCGCAGCAAGTGTTGCAGACGGCGCTTATCGGTTTGTCGCGATGGACGGCGGCGCCCATCAGCGATATTTCCGGCGATCCGCCCGCGCCAACGTCGGTCGTTGCGTCGCTGCCACCGGATGAATTGAAGCGTGTCGAACCTGCGTTGATCAGCGCATCGTCGGAAATCGCCGTTGCCGATGCCGACACCGCCGTCGCGCAGAGCAACCGCAATCCGAACTGGACGTGGGAAGTCTCGTATCAGCAGCGCGGCGGCCAGTACTCGAACATGGTGTCAGTGGGCGTCAGCATTCCGATCCCGCTCAACCGGCGCGACCGCCAGGACCGCGATACCGCCGAGAAATCCGAACTCGGCACCAAGGCGCGTCTCATGTATGAAGATGCTCGACGACAAGTCGATGCCGACATCCGCACCCTCTCCGCCACGCTCGCAAGCGGACGCGATCGCGTCGCCAACTTGAACACGTCGCTCGTGCCGGCCGCGGATCAACGCTCGCAGTTATCGACCGCGGCTTATCGAGCCGGAACAGGGTCGCTCGCTGACACCTTCGCCGCGAAACGCGCGTTGCTCGATGCACGCCTGCAAGTGCTCGATCTTCAACGCGATGTATCGCTCACCTGGGCGCAGCTCGAGTATCAGATCGTGCCGCCATCGATGACCTACGGACAGTGAGACCACGATGAACAAAAAAACCATCACGCGCGCTGTCCTTGCCGTGTTCGCGGCGGCCGCGTTGCTTGCGGCGGGTTACGTTGCAGGGACGCATCGCGCCAAAGACGACACGCCCGCGAAGGAAGCCAATGCCGGCCGCAAGGTGCTTTATTGGCACGACCCGATGTCGCCGAACCAGCACTTCGATAAACCCGGCAAGTCGCCCTTCATGGACATGCAGCTAGAGCCTGTTTTCGCGGACGAAGGCGGTGCTTCGACAGGCATCAAGATCGATTCGGGCCTTCAGCAAAACCTTGGCATTCGATACGCAACCGCTCGCCGAGTCGATGTATCGACGAGCTTCGATGCAGTAGGAACAACGCAGTTCGATGAATCCCTCGCCGACGTCATTCAGTCGCGCGTGACGGGTTACATCGACCGGTTGTATGCGAACGCGCCGATGCAGCGCATCAGCAAGGGCGCGCCGGTTGCGTCGCTGTTCGTGCCTGACTGGCTCGCGCCGCAAGAGGAATATCTGGCGTTGAAACGCAGCGGCATGGACGATTCGATGCTCGCGGCATCGCGTGCACGCATGCGGGCGTTGTCGATTCCCGATGGCGTGGTCGCGAGCCTCGATCGCACCGGCAAGGCACAGACGCACGTCACGTTGACGGCGCCGTCGAATGGCGTGGTGAGCGAACTCGACGTACGCGATGGCGCGATGGTCGCACCCGGCCAGACGCTCGCCAAGATCGCGGGCTTGAATCCGCTGTGGCTCGTGGTGGAAGTGCCGGAAGCAATGGCGCTGCAAGTCAAACCCGGCATGAGCGTGGATGCCGTGTTCGCGGGCGATGCCGCGCAGCATTTCACCGGTCACATCCGCGAGATCCTGCCCGGCATCACTGCAGGAAGCCGCACGTTGCAGGCGCGCCTTTCGATCGACAACAAAGACCTGAAGCTCACCCCCGGCATGTTGATGCGCGCGCGCATCGGCGGCGCAGCCAAGGCATCGCGGCTTGTCGTGCCTTCGGAATCGGTTATCACAACAGGGAGTCGCTCAGTCGTGATCGTCAAGCAAGGCGATGGCCGTCTGCAACCCGTCACGGTCACAACGGGGATCGATACCGGCGGCGATACCGAAGTGCTCAACGGCTTGAACGAAGGCGAGGAAGTCGTCGCATCGGGCCAGTTCCTGATCGATTCCGAGGCGAGCTTGAAGTCGGTCTTGCCAAGGCTTGCGCCTGCGGTTCAAACCTACGAAACCACCGGCAAGGTCGAAGCCGTGACTGGCCACGACATCACGTTGTCGCATCAGCCCGTAGCTGCATTGGGATGGGGCGCGATGACCATGAGCTTCGGCAAACCGTCGCCCACCGCGTTCGCCGATGTCAAACCCGGCGAGACCGTGCACTTCGCGTTCAGGCAATCCGACGATGGCTACCAACTCACCAAGGTGGATCGCATGGAGGCCGGAAAATGATCGAACGACTGATTCGATGGTCGATCACGAACCGCTTCCTGGTCCTGCTGGCGACGCTTCTGATCACGGGCTGGGGCATGTATTCGGTCACGCAGACGCCGCTCGACGCGCTGCCCGATCTGTCCGATACCCAGGTCATCATAAAGGCGTCGTATCCCGGCAAGGCGCCGCAAGTGGTCGAAGACCAGGTGACGTATCCGCTGACCACGACGTTGCTCGGCGTGCCGGGTGCGAAGACGATTCGCGCATATTCGTCGTTTGGTGATGCGTTCGTGTACGTCCTCTTCGACGACAAGACCGATCAATATTGGGCGCGTTCACGCGTTCTCGAATACCTGAACCAGGTGCAAAGCCGGCTTCCACAAGGTGCGGCGGTTTCGCTGGGACCCGATGCAACCGGCGTAGGCTGGGTCTACGAATACGCGCTCATCGATAAAACCGGCAAGCACGATCTCGGTCAGCTTCGCGCGCTCAACGACTGGTTCCTCAAGTTCGAGCTGAAGGCGGTGCCGGACGTGTCGGAGGTGGCATCGATTGGCGGGATGGTGCGTCAGTATCAAGTCGTGCTCGACCCCGACAAACTTCGCGCTTATGGCATCACGCAAGAGACCGTCACCGACGCGCTGAAAAAAGCCAATCAGGAATCGGGCGGGTCTGTGATCGAGCTGGCCGAATCCGAATACATGGTGCGTTCATCGGGCTATCTTCATTCGCTCGATGACTTCCGCAACGTCGTACTGCGCACCAGTGATTCGGGCACGCCCGTATTGCTTGGCGACGTCGCGCGGATCCAGATCGGACCGGAGATGCGTCGCGGCATTGCTGAATTGAACGGTGAAGGGGAGGTCGCGGGCGGCGTGATCGTGATGCGTTCCGGCAAGAATGCGCTGACCACGATCGACGCCGTCAAGGCGAAACTCGATACGCTCAGGAAGTCGTTACCGGCAGGCGTCGAAGTGGTCACGACTTACGACCGATCGAAGCTGATAGAACGTGCCGTCGATAACCTGCGCGACAAGCTGATCGAAGAGTTCGTGATCGTCGGGCTGGTCTGCGCGCTGTTCCTGTTCCATTTGCGCAGCGCTTTTGTAGCGATTCTTTCGCTGCCGCTGGGTGTTTTGGCTGCGTTCATTGTGATGCGTTATCAGGGGGTCAATGCCAACCTGATGTCCCTCGGCGGCATTGCCATCGCGATTGGCGCGATGATCGATGCCGCCATCGTGATGATCGAAAACGCCCACAAGCATCTCGAAGCGCATGAGCACGCCCACCCGGATCAGCCGATCACCGCATCGCAGCGATGGGAACTGATCGCGGCATCGGCGGCAGAAGTCGGGCCCGCGTTGTTTTTTTCGCTGCTCATCATCACGATGTCGTTCATTCCCGTGTTCTCGCTCGAAGGCCGGGAGGGGAAGCTGTTTTCGCCGCTGGCGTTCACGAAGACGTACACCATCGCAGCGGCGGCGTTGTTGTCGGTCACGCTGGTTCCAGTGCTGATGGGATATCTCGTGCGCGGCCGCATTCCGCACGAGGACGCGAACCCGATCAACCGCGTGTTGATTCGTTCGTATCGGCCGTTGCTTGAGGCAACGTTGCGTCGTCCGTGGGTTGCGATCGCGCTTGCGGTGATCGCGCTTGGGCTGACGGCGATTCCAGTCTCGCGCTTAGGCGGGGAATTCTTGCCGCCGCTCGATGAAGGCGATCTGCTTTACATGCCCACCGCGTTGCCGGGGATATCGGCGGAAAAAGCGTCCGAGTTATTGCAGCAAACGGATCGCCTGATCAAGACCGTGCCCGAGGTTGCAACGGTGTTCGGCAAGTCGGGACGCGCCGATACCGCGACCGACCCCGCGCCGCTCGAAATGTTTGAGACCACGATCCAGTTCAAGCCGCGCGATCAATGGCGCGCGGGAATGACGCCGGAAAAACTCGTCGATGAGCTCGACAAGACGGTGAAGGTGCCGGGATTATCGAACGTATGGGTGCCGCCTATTCGCAACCGGCTGGACATGTTGTCGACGGGTATCAAGACGCCGGTCGGCGTAAAGATATCGGGCGGCGATCTCGGCGTGATCGACAGGCTCGCAACCCAAGTCGAGGCGACCGTGAAGACGGTGCCGGGCGTGTCGTCCGCGCTCGCCGAGCGTCTGAACGGCGGTCGTTATATCGATGTGGATATCGACCGCCTCAAGGCTGCGCGATACGGCCTTGCGATTGCCGATATCCAGTCGGTGGTGTCATCGGCGGTGGGTGGGGAAAATGTGGGCGAGGTGATTGACGGCCGGCAGCGCTTCCCTATCAACGTCCGCTATCCGCGCGAGGTTCGCGATTCACTGGAGAACTTGCGACGGCTTCCCATTGTCACAGAGCGCGGCGCGCAAATCATGCTCGGCGATGTCGCGGCGCTGAAGATCGCCGACGGGCCGCCCATGATTCGCAGCGAGAATGCGCGGCTTGCGGGCTATGTGTACGTCGATATCCGGGATACCGATCTGCAATCCGCAGTGAGGGCAATGCAGCGCGCTGTCGCCGAAAAGGTCGTGTTGCCGCCCGGTTATTCGATCGCGTGGTCGGGACAGTTCGAATATCTGGAGCGTGCATCGGCGAAACTTCGCACGGTAATTCCCGTCACGCTCGTGATCATCTTCGTGCTGCTGTTCCTGACTTTCAATTCCGCTGCTGATGCGTTGCTGCTGATGTCGACGGTGCCATTTGCGCTGGTCGGCGGGTTCTGGCTGATATGGGCTCTGGGTCATGCGGTTTCCGTCGCGACAGCTGTGGGTTTTATCGCGCTCGCCGGGGTCGCCGCCGAGTTTGGTGTGGTGATGCTGCTGTATCTCAAGCGGGCGCTCGATCATCGGCTTCATGGCGGAGTTGTGATGACCGAGGCGCTTCTGATCGATGCCATCCGCGAAGGCGCGGTGCTGCGCGTCCGGCCCAAGGCAATGACCGTTGCCGTCGTCCTTGCAGGGCTGATCCCCATCATGCTCGGCCACGGCGCGGGCTCGGAAGTCATGCAGCGCATTGCTGCACCCATGGTCGGCGGCATGGTCACAGCGCCGCTCTTGTCCATGTTCGTCATTCCCGCTGCATGGTTGCTCGTGAAGCGCCGGCAGTTGCGGCATCCCCTTGGCACGTTGGTGCCTTCTACTCAATCTGGAGAAATCAAATGAAGAAGCTTGTTTGTCTAACGATGGCACTCAGTGCTGCGCTCGCCGTCTCACAATCGGTTCTTGCCGACGACATGGCCGGCATGAAAATGAACGGGGCAATGACGAGTCCGGCTGCGTCGACCAAAGGCGCGTTGACCGATGCGGAAATCAAGAAAGTCGATACCGCGTCTGGCATGGTCACGCTCAAGCACGGCGCATTGCAAAACGTCGGCATGCCGGCCATGACGATGGCGTTCAAGGCGAAAGACGCTGCAATGCTCAAGCAGGCGCACGAGGGCGACAAAGTGAAGGTGCGCGTTGAAGACGTGAGCGGCACCATGACGATTGTGACGATGCGAAAGCAATAACTCATGTTGGACGATAAATCGCGCTCTTGCAGCGCGATTTATTTTTGCCTTTGCGCGAGTCATGCCAATCCGAAATGAAACTTCAAATTCCCACGCTGCATCCAGCGTCCTGTAAGCCACGTATAGAGCTCTGACGCGACGCAATTTCGCACTCGCGCCTTAAGGGGAACATCCATGAAAAAGGCAATGCTGAGAGTTGTGGTGGCGGGCGTTTCGGTTGCTTCGCTGTGTGCTTCGGCTGTGGTATTCGCACAAGGTGGCGGCAACGGTCAGGGCGGTACCGGCGGCGGAAATGCGCATGGAGCGGCGACGGCGGGAATGACGCACTGGGGCGATCCGGTATCGAGCACCAATAGTGTCACGTCCAGTACTGCGCAAAACCCAACCATGGACAAAAGCACGAGCATGGACGCCATGGCACCTAACAACGCTCCGGGCGCTTCCAAGACCGTGCAGTAATGCAATACGGGGTCATTCCCCGGCAACCGGCTCGGTATCGTAATCCAAGGACACAATTGCGCTTGAACTAAGCAACGGTATTCGGTTCCTATTTAATAAGTACGGGAGACGATCACATGCTCAAGTCAATTGCATTAGCACTTTGTCTGGCTTCGCTCGGCGGCTGCGTTGTCGCGCCGGGTTACGGATATGGCCAGCCTTACGGTCCAGGCTACGCCGCGCCTGGTTATTACGGCTACGCGCCTGCATATAGCAGCGTTTATATCGGCGGCGGATGGGGCGGCGGTCATTACGACCGTGGTCATGGCGGTTACTGGGGTGGCCATGGGCACGGCGGCGGATATGGCGGCCACGGTGGCCAATGGTCCGGTGGCGCGCATGGGGGCGGCGGTGGGCACGGAGGCGGTGGTGGTGGGCATCGGTAAAGACGGGTCAACTTGAGCGGCTTTTATTATTCAATACTGCCGCTCCCGTGCGTCAGAAGCTTTTGACCAGATTCTGGAAGCTTTTGTCCGCCGGTTAGCCTTCCGTGCCGTTTCCAGCACTGCCATCAATCAAATACTTCGTCCGGTCCTTTACGTCCTTGATCCAGGCGGGCGGCCGCGCCCATCCGCTCCACGTAGCGCCAGTCTTGGGATCACGATACTTCGCGGGCAGCGTGCCATTGCTTGCGGATTTCACTTTGACGGATCGCGTTGCCTTGGGTTTTGCCGTCGATCCCGCCGGACGTCCACGGCGTTTCGCAGGCGATGAAGCGTGGGCTTCTATGTCAGCGGTCGTCAGACCGTGTTTGTCCATGAGCTTGCGGATATCGTTGAGGACCGTTTGATTGCGCTTTGTAATTAACGTCTCCTCTTGCGCTTTGAGTTTTTTCAGCTTGGCCTGAATCTGTTCAAGGGTAGGCATTTTGGGTTCCTTAAGAAGTCATTTTCCGCACTATGCCACGCGCTTACTCATTGCGGAAGAGACTCAAACTGTCTTGATTTTAATTGCCAATGTATCTGCGGATTCGTTGCGTTTATTTGCAGATACTGAAGACAAGGTTAGTTGCGCGCTGTGAGCACTTGATTCTTTGGATTCATAGATGGCAAGACAGCAGCGACCCGCTGAACGCGGATCGCTGGAAACGGCTTAGTACCTATGCGCCGGCGGACGGTGACGCGGCGGCGGCCGGTGATGGTGATGCCGCGGCGGCGGAATTGGACGGCAGCGCCGCACATAATGACCATGAACCCAGACGCGCCGGCATTCCTGATGCGGCCGTGCACTTGCCTCTGTTGGCACGATCGCACTTGCGGCCGCGATCAATAAAACTGCGGCTAAAACCTTACGCATGATTGCTCCATGAAACGCAGCGCAAAACGCGCTGCCATTCGCCGATAAAACATCGCGGCTCAAGTGTTGTTTTTTATTTCTTCGGAGCTTTAGCGGCTGCCTTTGTCGCTTTAGCTGCTGGCTTCGGCGCCGCCTTCCCGGAAGGCTTTGCGTCGGTGGCGGTTTTCGGTTTTACCGCGGCCTTCTTGGCCGGCTTGGCCGGCGCTTCGGCTACAGCCTTTGGTTTCTTCTCAGCTGCATCCGCGGCCTTGGGCTTTGCGGCTTTCTTGGCGACCGGTTTGCTTGCCGCTTTGGGTTTGGCTTTCGGCGCGTCGACGTGATCCGTATTAACAGGCGCCGCGTTCAATTTGGTCCGCGTAGTCTTCTTGGCAGGCGCACCACTTGCGCTATCCGCCGATGTCTCGCGTTCAAGGAGTTCGCGCGCTCGTTGCCAATACTCGTCGGAGCGTCCATGTGGACGGCCATCTGCTTCCCACAGATGATAAGCCTGCAGACGAAGGCGTTCTTCCAATGATTTATTTTCCATTCAGTTAACCGTAACGGGATAATCGTGCATTTATGTTACAGGAGCAGCATTTTGCTTGTGTGATGTTTCTCTTGAGCAATGAGCATTCCATGCGCAGACATTTTTGCTTGATAGCACGGCAAAGAGACGCTTTAAAGTCAGAGTTACCGGGTATGGATGACCAGATCGATACCCCTCTCCCGCCAACCTAAACAGCCTTAGAATCCGACAAAAGCGCAGGGTCCGGAGACGCAAGATGGAGCATGCCTATTTCAAGTTGCTGCATGTCCTGGCCGGCCACCCGGGGTGGGCGCTGACGGTCGTCGTGCTCGCGTCATTTTTTGAATCGATAGCGTTCATCGGCACATTCATACCCGGCAGCACGGCAATGTTCGTGGCCGGCGCACTGGTTGGCACCGGCGTGCTCAATCTTGGCTGGGTCTTCGCATGCGCCATCGCGGGCGCGGTTGCCGGCGACGCCGCCAGTTACTGGTTCGGATGCCGCTACAAGAACAGCATCGCGCAATTGCGGCCGTTTCGAACGCATCCCGGCATGCTGGCGGCTGGCAAGCGCTACTTCGAAAAGCATGGCGCCAAGAGCGTGATCTTTGCACGGTTCATCGCGCCATTGCGTGCGGTCGTGCCCGTGGTCGCCGGCATGCTAGGCATGCCCTCGACCCGCTTTCTCGCAATCAACATTCTCTCCGCGCTGATATGGGCGCCTTTGCATATCCTGCCTGGCGTTGTCTTCGGGGCATCGATAGAACTTGCGGGCGCCGTATCGTTCAGGCTCGTCGTCCTGCTCGCGATCGCGGTCGCGGTGACCTGGCTCACACTCAAGCTCACCACGCTGCTCGTGTCTCATGCGCGCGCCTGGACCGACACTTCGCGGCGCAACGTGCTCGACTGGGCGCGTCGCCATGACCGGGGTTTCGCAGGACGCGTGGTGCTCGGCGTGCTCGATCCGAAGCATCAGGCCGCGGCGCTTATTGCTGTCATCTCCGTGTTGTTGCTGGTGTCGGCGAGCGTATTTTTTTCCACGCTGCACGACGTGTCGCACGGCGATCCGCTGGTTCAGGTCGACGTATCGGTGTACCGGTTCCTCCAGGCCTTCCGGTCGTCATGGGGCGATGCCGTCCTTGCCGTGTTCGCGACGCTTGGCAGCGTTCCGACGCTCGGCGCGCTTACCGTGCTCGTGGTCGTGTGGATGGCGCTCGAGCGTCGATGGCGCACCATGGCGTACTGGCTGACCGCCGTTGCCTTTTCACAATTGCTGATCCTCGCAATCCAGATCACGACCTTGCATCCGCTGCCGGGCGAAATCGCGTCCGGGCTGCGCGCATTTCCAAGCAATCACGTTGCGGCGAGCGTCGTCATTTATGGATTCCTCGCGTTCCTGATCGCGCGCCGGGTGGGGATGGTCGCGAGAATCCTCACCGCGATGGCAACCGTCGCCATCTTGTTTTCAGTCGCGTTCGCGGGCGTTTACTTCGGCAACTTTACGTTCTCCGATGCCGTCGGTGGCGCCGCATTGGCGGCGACATGGGTCTTCCTGATCGCGCTGACCGCCGTGTGGCGGTATCCGGCGAAACCGCCCGCGCGTCCGGCGATGCCTATCATCGTTTTGACGCTGGTCGGCGTAAGCGTCGTGTTGCAATCCGGTGCGAGCATTCAGGCGACGGCGCACGAATCGGCGCCGGCGCCGACGAAGGTAACGGCGATGCAATGGACCGATACCGTATGGCGGACCTTTTCTTGCTATCGATCCAGCATGGATGGCGACCGGCGAGAACCGATCACCATTCAATGGAGCGCAACGGCCGCGCAAATCAGCGCGCAACTGAAGGATCGAGGATGGACGGAAGGCACGCATCTAACAGCCCGCAGCGTGTTGTCTCTGGTGTCGCCCACTGCCACGGCGACCGAGTTGCCCGTGCTGCCGCGTCTGAACAACGGCGAACCGTCGGCGCTCGTCTTCACGCGTGCGCACCTGAGCGCGGACGAGCGCGACGTCCTGCGCTTCTGGCCGACGAACTTTGTGGTCGAGCATCATGGAGGCCAGTCGCCCACGCCCATCTGGCTCGGTGCGCTGGTTCACGAGCGGCTCGTGCGTCCCACGTGGCCGTTCAATGTCTTGCGACCGGACAAAGGCCTTGCGTCGATGATTGCAACCCACAACGATACATCGCCGTGGCACGACCTGGAGGTCGCGAGAAGCGCCGGTTGCGGTGGCATTCCGGTCACGCTGGTTGCATCGGAAGGACATTGAACGCGCCGGTTGCGACGCGCGTATCGCGTAATGAAGGGTTTCGGGAGACGGCCACTTGATTCAGATTCCACCGTCGGCGATCACCACCTGGGGCAGCGCCGTGGTCTTCGTCAACGTGCTCGTGACGCGGCTTGGCGTGCCATTGCCGATCATCCCGGTGCTTCTGTTTGCGGGTTCTGCGATCGCGGCCGGTCTTCTCGCGTTTTCGCACGTGTTGCTCGCGGCCGTGGTGGCGGCGTTGATCGGCGATTTCGCGTGGTTCTCGGCGGGGCGGATCTACGGCGCGCGTCTCACGGATTTTTTCGCGCGCCGCTCGCTTTCCGTCGATGCAAGCATCCGCACCACACGCAGCCTGTTCGAGCGCTTTGGCATTGCTATCGTCGCCGTGGCGAAGTTCGTTCCGGGACTCGCGCTCATTACACCGCCGCTGATGGGCACGACCGTGATTTCGCCGGTCAGGTTCGTTGCATGGGATGCGGTCGGCACGATCGTATGGGCTTCATTCTGGTTGCTGGGCGGCGCGCTTTTCGAGCAGCAACTTGCCATGCTGCTGATGGTGTTGCGGCCATACGGCGCGTCTATTCTCGACGTCCTCGCAGCGGCGGCGCTTCTCTACTTGATCTATCGGTTCGTGCTGCGCTGGCGCATCAGGCGTTGGCTGCGCCGCAGAGTCGTTACGGCGCGCAAGCTGGATGGCATGATGAAATCGGCTTCGCCGCCCTTGATCATCGATGCACGCAAGCACGCCGATCGCGACGAGCAGAGCGTGCGGATTCCGGGCGCGAGATTGCTCGATCCGGACTCGCCCGGAACCATCGACAGATCGCTTCGGGCAAGCGCGATTGTTGTGTACTGTTCCCATTCCAACGATGTCACCGCCCGCAGAGTCTGCCGCCGCTTGCGCGCGAAGGGTTTTGTGAATGTCCGGGCGTTGTACGGCGGGCTCGACGAATGGGTCCGGCGCGGCTATCCCGTCGAACCATTGCCGCTTGAGTTCGGTGAGATGGATTCGTCGATGGTGCGGTCTTGAGTATTTGAGTTACTCGGGAAACGGCAACGTGGTTTGTCCTTGCGCGCGCATGCCGAAGGTGTTCAGCGTCATTGCAACGAGCGCGTAGTAGCCGAGCAAGCCGACGAGGTTGATCACGGTTACGTGCCCGAAGCGCGCCACCGCCTGATCGAAGGTCGTGTCCGTGACGCGCTTTGTTTCGAAGAGCTGCGTGGCGAAATCGAAGATCAGGGCGTCGTCCGCGTCTTCGAAAACGGGCGGCCGGTTGTCGTGGATGGCATCGGCGATCGCGGCCGGAAGACCCGCTTCGAGCGCGATCGGATAATGAATGTACCACTCTGCCTGAGACTGCCAGCGCGCCGCGGTAACCAGAATGGCAAGCTCTGAAAGCCGAAGCGGCAAGCCCGTTTTGTATCGGCAGAACGCGCCGAGGCGTTGAGCGTGCTGCGCCAGCTCCGGACTATGGATCCAGCCGAGAAACGGACCATTGAGATTGCCGCGAGGACCGGAAAGGATTTCATCGAGCACGGCTTTTTGCTCGTCGGTCGCGAGGGCTGGATCGAACTCGGGAAGGCGGGTTGTCATGGCTGGCTCCATTCCTATCCATACATATGTGGGGATGCGCCAACTGCACGCGCGTGGCTAAATACAGTCAACGATGCGACGGGGACAAACTGACATCAGCTCAGGAAAGCATCGGAGTATCGGGGAGCAGCAAATCCGAGGGGAGAGGTGGCGTGTGCCGGCGGCTGGACGTGGCGAGACGTCCTGTCGTCGGCGGCGCTGCTCATGAAAGCTCAAGCACGCAATGCACATTTCAACTGCCGCTCGCGCCCGGTTCCCAATACACATTCAATCCCATCAATTCGGTCAGCGTTTGCGCTGCGGCTTTCATCCGTTCGCCGACTTCGTTCATGGCGGGTACGGGCGCATTATCGATCCGTTCTATAAACGGCGTCGTCAACGTGGCAATGGCGTGACCGGTTCGTCCGAACACCGGGTAGGCGAGATTCTTCACGCCCCTGACTTGCCGGCTCGGCATGCGAGCGTGTCCGCGTTCGCGGATTCGCGCGAGATCGGCGGCGAGCTGCTTTGCATCGACGGGAAGTTCACCGTCTACCGGAACGTGGAGCTTCAACATGCGCTTTCTTTCAAGCTCCTCCTGGAACGCCATGAGGACCTGACCCGAAGCGGTATCGGTCATGCCGATCAACGTGCCCACCTTCAACGAAAATCCAAAACGTTCCGGGCTTTCCACGCCCGCGACAATCAACACGCGGCCGTCCTGATACACGCATAGATGGAACGACTGCCGCACGTCGTTGGCGAGTTGCGTCATCAAGGGCAGCGCGGTAGTCACGAGCGATCGAACCGGCTGATGTCTATGCGCGAGCTGGAAAAGCAAGAGCGACAACACGTATCGATCGCCTATCGCGAGGAGATATCCGCGCGCTTCCAGCGTCACGACCATGCGAAAGATTTCCGCTGTAGTGCGCCCGAGCGTCTTGCCGAGATCCGCCAGCGACAACCCCTCCGGATGACCCGCCAGCAATTCGATGATGTCCAGCCCCTTCTCGAGCGCCGGCGCCGAATATCGCGTGTTGTCCAAGATCCCTCCAAAGTTGTGCGTACCTGCGTGGCGTGATTGTAGACCGGGAAAAGCGGCATCTCCGGCCGAAAACGCGCGCATGCGATCCTCGGGAAAACACCGACGTAAATTCATCTATGAAAGACCGTTTTATCTTTAAAATGATTTGCATCGGTGGAAAACGAGTCTGCGAGATGCGCGGACATGCTGACGCCGGTCGACAAACGAGGTAACGCTGATGGCTGAAGTGGCATTCAAGCAGGTGCAGAAATCGTTCGGCGCCGTGCAGGTGTTGAAGCAGATCGACCTGACGGTCAAGGACGGCGAGTTCCTCGTGCTCGTAGGACCAAGCGGTTGCGGCAAGTCGACATTGCTGCGCGCGCTCGCCGGACTGGAAGGCGTGACGCAGGGCCGGATTCTTATTGACGGACGCGTGGTCAACGACCTGCCGCCGAAGGATCGCGACATTGCGATGGTGTTCCAGAACTACGCGCTGTATCCGCATATGAGCGTGCTGGAGAACCTCACGTTTGCGCTGAAGTTGCGTGATCTGAAGCCCGATGAAATCGCGGCGCGCGCCAATCAGGCCGCGACCATTCTTGGGCTTCAGGACTTGCTCGGCCGTTATCCGCGGCATTTGTCGGGCGGCCAGCGTCAACGGGTGGCAATGGGGCGCGCAATCGTCCGCGACCCGAAGGTGTTTCTCTTCGATGAACCCCTGTCCAATCTCGACGCCAAGCTGCGCGTGCAAATGCGCGCGGAGATCAAGGCGCTGCATCAACGTCTGCGCGCAACGACGGTCTACGTGACGCACGACCAGATCGAGGCAATGACCATGGCGGATCGCATCGTGGTGTTGAATGGCGGCGTGATCGAGCAGATCGGCGCGCCGCTCGAACTCTACGATGACCCGGACAACCTGTTCGTGGCGAGTTTCATCGGGTCGCCTTCCATGAACTTCTTCAAAGGCAAATACGAACTGCAAGGCGGCGGAGCGCGCGTACGTTTCGGTGATTTCTCGTTGCAAGTGCCGGTCGTCAACGCTCGCGATGGACAGGACGTGACGGTCGGCGTGCGTCCCGAGCATCTTCTGGTGGCGGATGCCGGCGGCCTTCCATTCAATGTGGACGTGGTGGAACCGACGGGTGCATCGACTGAATTGTTCGGCACCGTCGCGGGACAACGTTGCTGCGTGATCGTGAACGGACGCCTGCCGCTCAAGCCCGCACAGAACGTCCGGCTGGCCGCAGAACTCGACAACACCCTGATCTTCGATACCGACACCAGCCGCAGGCTGCGTTGAGAACCGAGCGAAGACATATAACAAAGGAGACGCATCGTGCGCCAGGATTCAATGAAAACCGCAGTGAAGATCGCCGTATCCATGCTGGCTTTGGCGGGACTGGTCGCCACGACCGGAGCACGCGCCGATAACGAATACAAAGGCTATACGCTACGCGTGAAGCTGATCGGCGGCGTGCAATACGAAGCGCTTTATACGCGCATTCCGTTGTGGGAAAAAGAGACCGGCGCGAAGGTGGAGATCATCTCGCGCAAGAGTCACTTCGAGCTGGATCGTGAATTGAAGCAGGACATCGCTTCGCAACATATCGACTATTGCGTGTCGTCGAATCATACGAACTTCTCCGCGCAATATCCCATCTTTCGTGACCTCAAGGGCCTGTTCCCGGCAACCTATCTTTCGGCGTTTGCGCCCGCGTTGCTGAAGCAGTCCGAAGTCAAGGGCCAGCTCGTACAGATCCCGCGATCGACGGACATTGAAGCGCTTTACTACAACAAGACTGCATACGCCGATCCCGCCAATCGCGATGCATACAAGAAGAAGTTCGGGCAGGACCTGGCGCCGCCAAAAAACTTTGCCGAGTTCACGCAGCAAGCGACCTTCTTCACCAAGGCGCCTAACTTCTATGGCACGCAATTCCCGGGTAAGGACGAAGCGCTGACAGGCACGTTCTATTCATTGCTGGTTGCCAACGGCGGTCAGCTATTCGATGCAAAAATGAAGCCGACATTCAACTCGCCGGCTGGCGTGAAGACCCTCGACTGGTTCGTGAACCTGTACAAAACCGGCGTGGTTCCGAAGGGCGTTCCGAGCTACGTCTGGGACGATCTCGGTAACAACTTTGCATCGGGCAAGGTCGCGCTCGATCTCGACTGGCCGGGATTCGCATCGTTCTATAACGACCCGAAGACGTCGAAGCTCGCCGGAAATGTGGGCGTGGTCCGTGCGCCATTGGGTGCTGCGAACAAGCGCCCAGGGTGGTCCGGCTCGCACAGCTTTTCGATCACCAAAGTGTGTGCGCGGCCTGATGTTGCAGCGAGTTTTATCCAGTTCCTGACGAGCAAGGATTCGCAACTCGTGGAGGCGCGGCTCGGCTCCATTCCTTCGCGCGTGGATGCGCAGCAGGCCATCGTGCAGGAGTTCAAGGCCAAGGACGATCACTTCATGGCGGACGCGGTGGCGACGTTCAGCCAGGCCGCGAAGGAAGACTCGTTCACGCCGCCGCGCATTGCGCAATGGAACGAAATTTCCAACGCATTGTGGCCGGAATTGCAGAAGGCGATCATCGGCGATGAAACCTCGCAGCAAGCGCTCGACAAAGCCGCGAAGAAAGTCGCCGACATCATGCAGGACGCGGCGGACCAGTAACGCTCGACCAAACATCATCAGGCTTTCGATGCAATCCAACACGCCTTATTCGATCGGCGGCGAACCCGCTCTGGCAACACCGCGCTGGCGCATTCCGCTGCCGATCAAGCTGCTTCTGCCCGCGTTCCTCGCGGTCGGACTGGTGGTCGTGCTGCCGCTGCTGTTCTCGTTTTATACGAGCTTCACGGCGTATCGCCTGACCGATCCCGACACGCTGTCGCACTGGATTGGCTGGCGCAACTACGAACGCGCGTTTGCGAACGGGGACTTCTGGGCCGCGTTCGGACGCACCATCTTGTTCCTCACCGTCGCGTTGAATCTGGAACTCGTGCTCGGTCTCGGCGTTGCGCTGTTGCTCAATCAAGTGACGAAAGGGCAGCGCGCGTTGCGCACGGTGATGATGTTTCCGATGATGTTTTCGCCCGTGCTAGTTGGCTTCCAGTTCAAGTTCATGCTCAACGACAGCACGGGCATTGTGAACAACCTCATGCAGACGTTGTTTGGCGCTAAGTCGGCATTCCCTTTCCTGGTCGATGCAAACTCGGCGCTTGCATCTTTGATTGCGGCGGAGGTCTGGAACTCCACGCCGATCTTCGCCGTGATCCTGCTCGCGGGTTTGATGGCGTTGCCGAAGGACCCCATAGAAGCATCGAAGGTGGATGGCTGCACGTCATGGCAGACCTTCCGCTATGTGACGCTGCCTTACCTGATGCCGTTCATTTATATATCGATGACGATTCGTTCACTCGATGTCGGCCGCGCTTACGACATCGTTCGCATCATGACCAACGGCGGCCCAGGCGGACGCACCGAGTTGCTCTGGACGATGGTCGGCCGAATTGCTTACGACGATTCACGCATGGGTTACGCAAACGCGATTGCGTATGTATCGGTGCTCGTGTCGATCCTCTTCACGCTGTACTTTTTCCGCAAGCTGAGCGGTGCGCGCAAACACATGGGGCCTGCCTGACACTATGAGCGATATGGCAATCAAGGGCGCATTCATGCGCAAGTCGGCAATGTGGTTTGGCGTGTTCATCGTCATGGCCGTCATCTGTCTGCCGGGGCTTTGGGTGGTGCTTAATGCATTCAGATCGAACGTGGCGATTCTTTCCAATCAGTCGCCGTTCGCGGGTTCGAGCTACACGCTCGATAACTTCAAGAGCATGTTTGGTTACGGACAAATGGCGTCGCTGCCCATCAGCCAGTACTTTGTCAATTCCGTGATCATTTCGTGCGTGAGCACGGTCGCAGCGCTCGCCGTCGGTGTACTCGGCGGCTATGCGTTCGCGCGTTTCGACTTCAAGCACAAGAAGGTCATGTTCGTCACGCTCATG
Source organism: Burkholderia sp. PAMC 26561 (assembly GCF_001557535.2). Classification (NCBI taxonomy): domain Bacteria; kingdom Pseudomonadati; phylum Pseudomonadota; class Betaproteobacteria; order Burkholderiales; family Burkholderiaceae; genus Burkholderia; species Burkholderia sp. PAMC 26561. The sequence continues at coordinate 1,016,313 of NZ_CP014306.1, read as the reverse complement.
CTGACACGCGCCATTCCGGGCATTGCGTTGTCGTTGCCTATCTTCATGCTATGGGCATGGACAGGTCTGCTCGACACACGCATTGGCGTGATCGTGGTTTATCTCGCGATGAACGTGCCGTTCACCATCTGGCTTATCGACGGCTTCTTTCGTGAAGTGCCGATCGAGCTGTCGCAAGCAGCGCAAATCGACGGGTGCAATCGCTGGCAAGCCTTCTGGCGCATCGAGTTGCCGCTCGCAAAAAGCGGCATTGCATCGGCGGGGATTTTTGCGTTTCTCACGAGCTGGAACGAGTTCGCGCTCGCCACGCAGTTATGCCGAAGCCCCGATACAAAAACGCTTCCAGTCGGGCTCATGGATTTCACCGCGCAATTTTCGGTCGATTGGGCCGGCATGTGCGCGATGGCGGTGATCATCATCATTCCGGCAATCGTGCTGACCTTCATTGTGCAGAAACATTTGATCGCGGGGCTGACGCTCGGCGGCGTCAAAGGCTGACCGAATCGGTTGAACCCAGGCTTTAGAGGAAACAAGAAATGGCAACTATCGATACCGTCGACATTCGTCAGGTCGATCTTCAACCCAAGGTCAAACGCACGGACGCGATCCAGTCGTTCGTGGTCCAGGAAACCGTGCTCGTCACGATCCATTGCAGCGATGGCAGCACGGGCACGGGATATACATACACCATCGGCACGGGCGGGTCGTCGATCGTCGCGTTGCTGCACGACCATCTCGTGCCGAAACTCATCGGAAGAAATCCATCGGAATACGAAGCAATCTGGCGTGACCTGTTTTTTCATACGCACGCAACGGCCGTCGGCGCGATTACGAGCCTGGCGCTCGCCGCTATCGACACCGCGCTGTGGGACCGCAATACGCGCGTGGCGAACGTGCCGTTGTGGATCGCGGCGGGCGGCGCGAAACCGCGCACCCGCACGTATTCGACCGAGGGCGGCTGGCTGCATTTATCGGCGAAGGAACTCGTCGATCAGACCCTCCAGGCACGCGACGCCGGTTTTCACGGCGCGAAGATCAAGGTCGGCCGGCCGCATCTGGCCGAGGACATGCGCCGGCTGACCGCCGTGCGCGAAGCAATGGGCGATGATTTCGAAATCATGGTCGATGCCAACCAGGGTTTCACGCTGTCCGAAGCCATCCGTCGCGCGAATGCTTTCGAGCCGCTGCGTCTTGCGTGGCTCGAAGAACCGATGCCCGCTGAATACATCGCCGCGCATCAGCGTCTGAACGCGGCAAGTTCAACGCCGATTGCGGTTGGCGAATCGATGTATCACCCGGGGCAGTTCGGCGACTATCTGAAAGCGGATGCCTGCTCGATCGTGCAGGCGGACGTGGCGCGCATCGGCGGGATCACGCCGTGGCTCAAAGTGGCGCATCTCGCGGAAACCATGAACGTGTCGATCTGTCCGCATTTCCTGATGGAGTTGCACGTGAGCTTGTGCGCGGCGGTGCCGAACGCCACGTGGCTTGAATATATTCCGCAACTAGATTCGTTGACGGGCAAGCAGGTTCGGATCGAACACGGCTACGCGGTTGCGCCGATGGAGCCGGGCATTGGTATCGATTGGGATTGGGACGCCATTCAGGGGACGCAACGCACGCATGTTCGTGTGGATGCCCGCGCGGCCGCCTGAAGATGAGCGCGTCCATTACACGCCATTGCCTGATGCTCGATCTGCGCGATGACCCTGCGGTCATCGCGCAATACGATGCTTATCACGAAGCTGTCTGGCCCGAAGTGCTGGACGCGTTGAAGGCGTCCGGGATTGTCGATATGACGATCTGGCGGCGCGACACGCGGCTTGTGATGCTGATTGAAACGGAGCCGGATTTCAGCTTCGGCAAACTCGTCGCCGGTCCCGATGCTCATCCGCGAGTGACCGAATGGAACGCGCTGATGGGAAGTTTTCAGAAGCCGCTGCCGAATGCAACGACCAGGGAATGGCAACCAACGAAACTGGCGTTCAACATGAACGCGCAGATGAGAGACGCGTGACGCTCAGGCAATGTGCAGGATCAGCGAGAAGAGCCCGACCGCAACACCCACGCCGCCGATAAGACAACCCGCCACCACGCACAATCGCCAAAGCGTTTTCATTTTTTGCGGACTCAAAAAAGAAGGCCGCTAGGCGGCCTAAGAGGGGTACAACAGGGGGTTATGTGGTTACTGTAAGCGGCGATCCTTAAGGCAACATTAAGCCACGCTCGCGGCGCCGTGCACGCCTTACCCAATCTTTTCCTGCAATGAAAAAGCCGACGCCGGATGAACTTGTAGTCCATCCGGCATCGGCGTTACCGCTTCCTACGTTTTGCGTTAGTCGCGGATGTGGGTCACGCTGACGATCGCGATATCACGCAATTTCATCGAGCTTAGTTATGCGAGTACAGCGACTGCGTAGGGTTCGCACGAACTCGGCTGCCCGATTGCGATTGCGTGTCCTGCACGCCACCGTACGACTTGGCATCAGCAGCCGATTGTGCGTTTTCAGCGGCAACGGTTTGTGCGCTTTGGCCGCGCTGCGAGGCGGGTGCGCCGACCGTCGGGTTATACGACGGTGCCGGGCCGTAGCCGCTGCTTGCGAATGCGGGTGCAGCCAAGGCTGCGGAAGTGGCGATCAACAACGTGGCGATAAGGTTCTTTTTCATGATGCGCTCCGATATTTCGTTGTAAGGGGCGCAGTGGCTGGTTGGTTCTGCTCACTGCGTCGATGAAATGCAGTGTATACCCTTACTATCGGTTTATTGTATTCGATAGGCGCAAATCAGTTTTCGGGATAGACGAATAATGAGATGACGGGATACGCCTACAAATCTAGCCGTGGAGCGTCTCGATAATCGCCGCCGTTATCCCGCTGCGGCCGTACGACGCCCTCTCGATCATTCCGACAGTACGCAGGATCGGCGGGTGCGCAATTGGAATCAACCGCAGCGACGGGTCCGCCTGCCACCCCGCGCGATGCAGCTCCGGCAATACCGTCACCCCAACGTTCTTCCTGACCAGCGCCGCGATCGTTTCGATGGAGTTCAGCTCCAGATACTCCTTCACCTCCAGCCCGAGCGCCGTAAGCGCCTGATCCACGACCACGCCGGTGCGCACGCGCCGGTCGAACCGCAAGAACCCGTTCGACGCCAGGATGCGCTGCGGATCGGTATCGGTGATTTCGCGGCTGACGATCAGCATCAGCCTCTCCGTGTAAAGCGGCGTCCATTTCAGCGTGTCGGGCAGCGTCTGGTCGGGCCGCGCCACCACGGCGGCGATATCGACTTCACCTTGCTCGACCATCACCGTGAGTTCGTCCGACCGCGCCGATAACAACCTCACATCGAGCCCCGGGTGCGCGGTCTTGAGTTGCGCCACGCCCAAGGACAATGCGCCGATCACCGATACCACCGCGCCAATCGCGACCGGTCCCTGCATGGAATCCGCGGGTGTGGCTTCAAGTTCGTCGAGCAGATCGAGGATCTGCTCGACCTTCGATCGGATTTCGCGGCCCTGGCGGCTGAGCACGACCTGCCTCGCGCTGCGATCGAAGAGCTGCCGCCCGAGCGCGTGTTCCAGACCGCGCATCTGCAGGCTGACAGCCGCTTGCGTGAGCGCCACCTTGTCGGCGGCGGCGGCAAAAGAGCCAGTCCGAGCGACCGCGCGAAAGGTCTTCAGCATCCGGATAGTGGGCATCGGCGTTACTCAAGTTAATTTTAAGTGTCGAAAAGAAAGTTTAATATTTCCTGATGCATCGCGCCCGACATAATGATGATGAAAGTTTGGTGAAGAGCATCCCTTTTGTCGTGCAGCGGAGTATTGAAATTTGTCGACGTCGAATCAGCCGCCTCTCAATCAGCCCACGGAAACTCCCGTACTCGAAGTCAGCGGTTTCTCGCTGAAATTCTCGCGCGCTGTGAATGTGCCGAATCTCGTTGAAGACGTGTCGTTCTCGGTGAACGCGGGCGAGACGCTGTGCATCGTCGGGGAATCGGGTTGCGGGAAAAGCGTCACGTCGCTGGCCATGATGGGTTTGCTGCCGAGCCCGCCGGCGAATATCGTCGCGGGAAAAGCGCTGTTCGACGGCCGCGATCTTTTCAAGCTCACCGAACGCGAACTCGCCGATATCCGCGGCAACCGCATGTCCATGATCTTCCAGGAGCCGATGACATCGCTCAATCCGGCGTTCACCATCGGGCATCAGATTGCGGAGTGCGTGCAGCGGCATCGTGGATTGAAGGGTGCGGCGGCGCGCAAGGAAGCGCTGGAAATGCTGCGCCTCGTGCGTATTCCCGCGCCTGAAAAACGGCTCGACGCGTATCCGCACGAACTCTCGGGCGGCATGCGTCAGCGGGTGATGATCGCGATGGCGCTCGCCAATCGCCCGCAGCTGCTGATCGCCGATGAACCCACGACCGCACTCGACGTCACCATCCAGGCGCAGGTTCTCTTGCTGGTGCGCAACCTGCAGGCCGAAACCGGCACGGCGATGGTCCTGATCACGCACGACCTCGGCGTGGTCGCGGAAGTCGCGGACCACGTCGCCGTGATGTACGCGGGGCGGATCGTGGAGTACGGATCGGTGGATGAGATCTTCGATGACCCGCAGCATCCGTACACGATCGGTTTGATGGGCGCGATTCCATCGGTGGGAAAACGCGAAGGGGCGTTGGCGACGATTCGCGGCTCGGTGCCGTCGCCCGAACAGATGCCGAAGGGGTGCCGCTTCGCGCCGCGCTGTCCGTTTGTGGAGCAGCGGTGTATCGATCAGGCGCCGCCCGACAAGACGATCGACGGTTCGCATCGCGTGGCGTGCTGGGTCGCGCCGGTCGAGACCGTCGCCTTGTATGACGAGGCCGCCGCATGAACCCGCCGATCATCGAAGCGCAGGAACTCACCAAACACTTTGGCGGCACGCGCAGCATGTTCACGCGCGCGCCGACCGTCTACGCCGTGAACGGCGTCTCGTTTTCCGTGCAGCAGGGCGAGACGTTTGCCATCGTCGGTGAATCGGGTTGCGGAAAGTCGACGCTCGGGCGCCTGTTGCTGCGCCTGATAGACAGCACCGAAGGACGCGTGATGTATCAGGGCAAGGACATCACGCATCTTGGCACCGAGCCAATGCGGCGTCTGCGCCGCGAGATGCAGATCATCTTCCAGGACCCGTTTGCATCGCTGAATCCGGGCATGACGGTGGGCCAGATCATCGGCGAGCCGATTGCGTTGCATGGCCTCGCGAAAAGCGCGGCGCTGCAGGAACGCGTCGCCGAGTTGCTGCGTACGGTCGGTCTGCAACCGGGTTATGCCGAGCGCTATCCGCATGAATTTTCGGGCGGCCAGCGCCAGCGGATTGGCATTGCTCGCGCGCTCGCTGGCGAGCCGAAATTGATCGTGGGCGACGAACCCGTGTCCGCGCTCGACGTCTCCGTGCAGGCGCAAGTGATCAACCTGCTCGAGTCGCTGAAGCAGGAACTCGGCCTCACGCTGATCATGATCGCGCACGATCTCGCGGTGATCCGCCATATGAGCGACCGCGTCGCGGTGATGTATCTGGGTGAGATCGTGGAGATGGCGGACGTCGACGATCTCTTCGATCAACCCTTGCACCCCTACACACAAGCATTATTGCAGGCGATCCCGGCGAGCAGTCCGCGTCAGCGCCGTAGCAAGGCATCGCTCACGGGTGACTTGCCGAGCCCGACTTCTCCGCCTTCCGGTTGCCGTTTTCATCCGCGCTGCCCGCATGCAAAAGCACGTTGCGCCGACGAACAGCCGGTCAACGAAACTCGGCCGGACGGGCATCGCGTGGCCTGCCACTTCTGGCGCGAGATCCAGAACGCGGGCGGTGGCGCGCCGCTTGTTTCCATCGTGAGTCCGAAGCTGACCGAGCGGCTCGCGGTGTATCGGCAGCGTCAGACGGCTGTAGATGGCGCGCTCAAAGAACATTCGAATACACGATAAAAACGGGGAATTCCAGATGCGCAAACTTCTTTTGGCCGCGACGCTTGCGGCAAGCACGAGTGCTGCGATGGCTCAGACAAGCTCGACTATTCGTATTGGTCTGCAGGACGATATCGGCACGCTCGATCCGGCGCGAAGCAGCCAGGTGGTCGACCGGATCGTGTTCAGTTCGCTGTGCAATTCGCTGGTGGATATTGGCCCGGATCTGAAGATCGTGCCGATGCTCGCCACCTCGTGGAGCATGAGCGCCGACAACAAGACACTCACGTTCAAGTTGCGGCAGGGCGTCAAGTTCCACGACGACGAACCGTTCAACGCCGCCGCCGTGAAGGCGAACCTCGACCGTTCGCGCTCCATGCCGGCGAGCAATCGCAAAAGCGAGCTGGCATCGATCGATCATGTGGATGTTGTCGATGCAAACACCGTCGCCATCGTTTTGAAAGCGCCTGACGCCGCGCTGCTCGCCACGCTCACCGATCGCGCCGGCATGATGCTCGCGCCGAAGACGCTGACCGACGACGCCGGCGTGTCCACGCATCCGGTCTGCTCGGGCCCGTACAAGTTCGTGCAGCGCGTGCAGAACGACCGCGTCGTGCTCGAGAAATTCGCGGGCTACTGGGACGCCGACAAATACCCGATCCAGAAGGTCATCTTCCAGCCGATTCCGGACAGCACCGTGCGTCTTGCGAACCTGCGTTCCGGTTCGCTCGATATGCTCGAACGTCTTGCACCTTCCGACGTGGCATCGGTGAAAAGCGACAAGAACCTCAACTTCATTTCGATGAGCGGCTTAGGCTTCTACGACCTTACGTTCAACGTATCGAACGGCGCGCGTGCCCCGAAGGCGTTCAAGGACAAGCGTGTGCGCGAGGCGTTCGAATTGGCAATCGACCGCGATGCGATCAATCAGGTCATCGGCGGCGGCATCTTCGCGCCGATCAATCAGGCGATCCCGAAGAACAGCCCGTACTTCGATGCATCGCTGAAGACCACCAGACGTGATATCCCGGAGGCGAAAGCGTTGCTCAAGGCGGCGGGTTTCGAGAAGCTCGACGTGGAGCTGACGTTCGGCAATAACACGGTATCGAACCAGATGGCGCAGATGCTGCAAGCCATGTTGTCCGAGGCCGGCATCAACCTGAAATTGCGTCCGACCGATTACGCCGCGGCGCTCAACGCATCGACCAAGGGCGACTTCGAATTGCTCTATCTCGGCTGGTCGGGCCGCACGGACCCGGATGGCAACCTGCATCAGTTCGTGACCTGCAAGGGCAATCTGAACTACGGGCGTTATTGCAATCCCGACGTCGACAAGCTGCTCGACGATGCCCGCGTGAAGTCGACCGTCGCCGATCGCAAGACGGCCTACGATGCCGCGCAAAAGATCCTGGCCGACGAAGATCCGATCATCTATCTCTACGCACAGCCGTGGCCGTACGCAATGTCGAGGAAGGTGCAGGGCTTCACGCCTTACCCTGACGGCTTGATTCGTCTGCGCGGCGTAAGCATCAAGGGATAAACCGTTCATGTTGCGAATCATCGCCAACCGTGCGCTCGTCGCGATCCCGACACTGATCCTGGTGTCGATGATGATCTTCGGCCTGCAAAAAATGCTTCCCGGCGATCCGGTTCTGGCGATGGCCGGCGAAGACCAGAATCCGCAAGTCATCGCAACGTTGCGCCTCAAGTATCACCTCGATGAACCCGTGCCCGTGCAATACGCGCTTTGGGTACGGGACATCTTTCATGGTGATCTGGGCGCGTCGTTGCGTACCGATGTTCCCGTGACAAAGCTCATCGCGCAGAAGTTGCCGGTGACGCTGCAACTCGCCGTCATGGCGATGATCATCGCAATCGGGATCGGCATTCCGCTCGGGGTTTTATCGGCGGCGAACAAGGGCAAGGCGCTCGACTACGGCGCGAATATTCTCGCGCTCACCGGCATGTCGATACCGAATTTCTGGCTCGGGATCATTTTGATTTTTGTGGTGTCGGTGAAATGGCAGTTGTTGCCGTCGTCGGGATACGTGTCGCCTGTCGAGGACTTCTGGCTGAGCATCAAGACCATGTTGATGCCCGCGTTCGTGCTCGGCGCGGCGCTCGGCGCGCAGTTGATGCGGCATACGCGCAGCGCAATGCTCAGCGTCTTGCGCAGCGATTACATTCGTACGGCGCGTGCGAAGGGGTTGTTGAAAGGCACGGTGGTCGTGAAGCACGGCTTTCGCAACGCGTTGATTCCCATCGTCACGGTGCTTGCGTTGCTGTTCGGCGAGTTGCTCGCGGGCGCCGTGCTGACCGAGCAAGTATTCACCATTCCGGGCTTCGGCAAGCTGGTTGTCGATGCAGTTTTCAATCGTGATTACGCCGTGGTCCAGGGCGTGGTGCTGGTCACGGCGGTCGGGTTTATCGTGGTGAATCTGTTCGCGGATGTTCTTTACATCCTCCTCAATCCGCGCTTGAGGAGAAGCTGATGGCGACTATCGTGGAAACTGCCTTGCCGCGTAAGCGCAACCGCGCGCTCGGCCGCTTCATGCGCAATCGCGCGGCCGTTGCGGGCGCGGCGATCGTGCTGCTCGTGATTCTCGTTGCGGTGTTCGCGCCGTGGCTCTCGCCCTACGATCCCATTCAGGCGAGTTTCATGACAGTTCGGCAGGCACCCTCGGCGAGTCACTGGTTCGGAACCGACGAACTCGGCCGCGACGTCCTCACGCGTTTGCTCTGGGGCGCGCGGGCTTCGTTGCTGGCGGGCGTGGTATCGGTGGGAATCGCCGTTGTGATCGGCGTGCCGCTGGGATTGCTCGCGGGCTACTTCGGCCGGTTCGTCGATGGCGTCATCTCCCGCTTTACCGATGCCCTGCTGTCCATCCCGTTCCTGATCCTCGCCATTGCGCTGGCGGCGTTCCTTGGCCCAAGCCTCACCAACGCGATGATCGCCATTGGTGTCTCGGCCATGCCGCGCTTCGTGCGCCTGACACGTGGCCAGGCAATCAGCGTCAAAGCGGAGGATTATGTGGAAGGCGCGCGTGCAATCGGGCTCGGGCATTTCCGCATCATCGTCCGATACATCTTGCCGAACGTCCTGCCGCCGATCATCGTGCAGGCGAGTCTCACCGTCGCCATGGCGATCATTGCCGAAGCCAGCCTGTCGTTCCTGGGGCTTGGGCAATTGCCGCCGGCGCCTTCGTGGGGATCGATGCTGAACACCGCGAAGGACTTCGTGAGCCAGGCGCCCTGGATGTCGATTTTCCCGGGCATTGCGATCTTTCTCGCGGTCCTCGGCTTCAATCTTCTCGGCGACGGACTGCGCGACGCGCTCGATCCGCGCGAGCTTTGAACACTGTCGAACCCCAACATTTTCACTAATCAAAGAGACGAGTTTCCCATGACCCGCTTTAACTGGCAGAACCCCTATCCGACACCGCGCTTGCCGGTGTTCGCGCGCAATATCGTGTCCACTTCGCATCCGCTTGCTGCGCAAGCGGGCTTGCGCATGTTGTGGAAGGGCGGCAATGCGGTCGACGCCGCCATCGCCGCCGCAGCAGCGATCACGCTGGTCGAGCCAGTATCGTGCGGTCTGGGCGGCGACGCGTTCGCGCTCGTCTGGGACGGCAAGAAACTGCACGGGCTGAATGCGTCGGGTGTATCGCCGGCGGCGTGGAACGTCGATTACTTCAAGAACAAGTATGGCGAGCAGAACGGCATCGCGAATAATCCGAAGCGTGGTTGGGACGCAGCGACAGTGCCGGGCGTGATCGCGGGATGGGAAGCGCTGCACGCGAAATTCGGCACGCTGCCGTTCGCCGATCTGATGGAACCGGCTATCGAAATTGCCGAGCGTGGTCACGCGGTGGCAAGCATCGTTGCTTATAAATGGGCGGCCGCCATTCCCGAGTTGAAGGACTATCCCGGTTTCGCCGAGACGTTCATGCCACGCGGCCGCGCGCCTGAAATCAGCGAACTGATGCGTTATCCGGGGCACGCGAAGACGCTGCGCACCATTGCCGAGAAAGGTCCGCGCGCGTTCTACGAAGGCGAGATCGCCGAAAAGATCGCGGCGTTCGCGAAGCAGGGCGGCGGCGCAATGACCGCCGACGATCTGCGCAATTACAAGGCGGATTGGGTCGAGCCGATCTCGAAGGATTATCGCGGATATACCGTGCATGAAATTCCGCCGAACGGGCAGGGCATCGCGGCGCTGATCGCGCTCGGCATTCTCGACAAGTTCGACGTGAAGGCGCTGACCGTCGATAAAATCGAGTCGCAGCATTTGCAGATCGAAGCCATGAAGCTTGCTTTCGCCGATGTCTACCAGTACGTCGCCGATCCGCGCTCCATGGACGTCACGCCCGAGCAAATGCTCGACGACGCATATCTCACCGAGCGCGCGAAGCTCATCGATTCGAACAAGGCCAGGCATTTCGACTTCGGCATGCCGCCGGCGGGCGGGACCATCTATATGTCGGTGGCGGACGCGCGCGGCATGATGGTGAGTTTCATCCAGTCGAACTACATGGGTTTTGGTTCGGGCGTGGTCGTACCGGACACGGGTATCGCCATGCAGAATCGTGGCTTCGGTTTTTCGATGGACCCGAAATCCGCGAACGTGGTGGAAGGCGGCAAGCGTCCGTTCCACACCATCATTCCGGCGTTCCTCACGCAAAAGGTGAACGGCACGGAAGAAGCGGTGATGAGCTTTGGCGTGATGGGCGGCGACATGCAGCCGCAGGGGCATCTGCAGTCCATCGTGCGAATGCTCGATTACGGCCAACAGCCTCAAGCCGCCTGCGATGCACCGCGCTGGAAGGTCAATCGCGATTTCACGGTGGATGTCGAAGCGACGCTCGACGTTAATACGGTGAAGGCGCTGCAAGGGTACGGCCACACGATCAAATCGGTCGATGATCCTTATATGGACTTCGGTTCGGGCCAGTACATCTGGAAGCTGGATCGCAACGATCCCGAGCGTGGTTATGTGGCTGCGAGCGATAGCCGGAGGGATGGTTTGGCGGCCGGGTTCTAATTTCAAGATACGCTCGGTTACTTTTATCGCATTCCGGTAGCACCTGTATCAAGACGTCGCTCCTACACTTGGCTGCATACACCAAGAGCACGACAAGTGCGCGGAGAGACTAGATGAACAAGAAGATACTGGGTGCAGTACTGGGGTTGGGCGTACTGATGGCATCGGCGGCGGCTTCAGCGCATGTCAATGTGGATGTTGGAATCGGCGTGCCGGGGTATTACGCGCAGCAGGCTCCTGTGTACGTGGCGCCGCCTCCGCCTGTGGTGGTCGGGTATGGCGGCTACGGCGGTTATCGTGACGATGGCTGGCGTGAACGCGAATGGCGTCGCCGTGAGTGGCGGCATCATGAGTGGCGTGAGCATCGTTGGCATGATCGCCACGGGTACTAAAATTCAAAAGGCCGCTCGATCACACCGAGTGGCCTTTTTCGTTGTGGCGTTACAAAGCCGGCGTCAACGCATACCGTCGGCAATGTTCCAGATACCCCGCTTCGTGACTGCTCACCAGCGCCACGATGCTACTCCAAAGCCACGACGGCGCATCCAGCGACTTGCTCCGCGCCCGGCGCAACTCGGATAACCACGCGCGCCGCCCCGACTTGTCCATCTGCCGCGCGTGCGCTTTGCCGACCACCATCGCGAGGAAACGCGCCGCTTTCATCGCTTCCTCTTGCGTGAGCTGTTCGACGGTAAGCTTCATGTCCTGCGGCAACAATTCACGAATCACCACCGATCGATCATTCAAACGCGCCGAACGCATGCGCTCACCCAGCGCCGGCGTCAAATGCCTCGCGCCCTCGACGATCCGCTCGCCGTTATCGCGCGGCATGTCCTGACCGGGGTAACGCGGCGCGGCGGCCTTCAGCCCTTCCTTGATATCGATAAGACAAAGGTCGTCGCCTTCCACCACGCCACCATCGACGTCCAGCAATACCGCATACCGCAAGCGTCCGAGCGAGCTGCAGCCTTTGACCCAATACGCGGCATCGATGACGGAGACGTTTTCTTCATCGGCGTTCTTGCGCAGGGCCGTCGCAATGTCGGCGATCTCGCGGCGCTCGAACAGGGCTTCTATCTCGCTGCGCTCTTTTTTATCGAGCGGCCAGAAACGCTTGCCGAGGGGAATGCTCGGCTCCGTATCGTCGATACGTTCAACCGCCAGTTGCTGCCACGTTCGCCGCACAGCTTCCTTCATCATCACGCGCACGGCTTCGGGCTTCGTGTTCTTGATCGGGCGATCCTTGGTGGTGGCATCGAACGCGTGTTCGTAGCCTTCCGAGAGCGCTTCGATCATGCGTGCAGTCGTGACGCCGGGCAGGTCGGAACCCCGCGCAGCCGTCGCCAGCGATAACCCCAGCCGCACGATGTCATGCGCCGGATTGCCTATCACAGTCTGGTCGAGATCGCGAATCTGGATCTCGACCTCGCCATCGGTGTTGGCAACCGGCCCGAGATTGCCGGTATGGCAATCGCCGCAGATCCAGATGGCCGGACCTTCGGGAAGCGTGTGACCTTCTATGCCGTCGAGCCATTCATAGAACTTGCTCGTGTTGCCGCGCACGTAGGCGTGCGCGGATTCGGCCATCTTCATGTTGCGGCGCGCGTTGAGCAGCGGCTGACGATCATTGATGCCGGGAAGGGCGGGGGATTTTTTCTTGGGCATGGGGGATCGTCCTGTTAGTGCTTGCCTTAAGCAAGCCGCATGCCGTTGATTCGTAATGCTTTTGTATGGTTCGATGGTCAACCGAGGTCCTCCAGATCTGAGCTTGCTGCACGTTCGGCAGGCGGCTTTTTTATCCATTGTCTGTGCAGTGCCTTTTCGACCTTCCGTCCAACGACCAGCAACACGATCAACATCACGGTTGCGATCAGCGCAACGCTCCACACCCCCAGCCCGCAGACGATACCTACCGCCGCCGTCACCCATATCGATGCCGCCGTGGTCAGCCCGCGAATCCGGTATTGCCCCGGCGTTTGCACGATCACGCCCGCGCCCAGAAAGCCGATGCCGGTAACAATCCCTTGGATCGCACGCGAAACGTCGGTGCTCATCGTTGCACTTTGCGTGGCAAAGCCCATCGCGGCCATGGTCGTGAGGCAAGCGCCGAGCGACACGAGCCCGAGCGTCTTCATGCCCGTAGGTTTGCCGTGCAGATCGCGATCCACGCCGATGATGCAACCTATCGCAAGCGCCCAGAACATGCGGATTACGACATCGGTGAGAACGGGGAGAGGGAGCATTGCGGGCCTGCGATTAAATGGTCACGCCTGCATTGTGAATGCTTCTTGCGAAGCGACTTGAATTTTGATCCGTTACGGTAACGGGCTGTGCTTTTTCAAGGAGACACAATGAGCTTACCCACCTTTACGATGGTCGATGCCGCCCCCACGCCGGTCGCGCCTTTTTCCCACGCAGCGGAAGCCGATGGCTGGGTGTTCCTCACCGGCCAGATGCCGACCGATCCCGACGATGATTCGAAGCCCTTGCCCGAAGGCGTCGAAGCGCAGACGCGCCGGGTGATGGATAACCTGATTCTCGTGCTGGAGGGCGTGGGGTTATCGTTGGATAACGTGGTCAATGTGCGGATTTTCCTGACCGAATTCAAACGCGATTACCCGGCGATGAACACCGTCTACAAAAGCTATTTCGAGCCAAAGCCGTTGCCGGCGCGGACGTGCATCGGCGTGACGGGATTGGCGCGCGATGCACTCGTGGAGATTGATTTCGTGGCGAAGCGTTAGCTTAGGAAGATCATGAACGCGCACTTGCTGTCGCGTCGACGTAGCGGAAGGTGAGGTTGACGCGTTCGCCGCGCGCTTCGGGTTCTTTCGGCACACGATGCGCCCAGGCCAGTTGCGTACGTCCCCGCATGATCAGCAGGCTGCCATGCGTGAGTTGCAGCGGATGCACCTGGCGTGTCTTCGTGTGGCGGAACTCGAAGGTCCGCGTGGTGCCGAGACTTACCGATGCGATCACCGGCTCGGGGCCGAGTTCACGTTCTTTATCGGCGTGCCAGCCCATGCTGTCCTGACCGGTCCGGTAGCGATTGAGTAACACGCTGTTGAAAGCGGTATTGGCGATTGCTTCGGCTTTCTCTTTCAACGATAAAACCGTCGGTGTCCACGGTTTCGGAACGTTGCGAATGCCTGAGTAAACATAGAGCGCGCCGGGGTCGCCCTGCCACGCGGTGAGGCGCGGAAAGGGCTTTTTTCCGCCGGGCGTGTTTATGATGTCCTGCTGCCACGTGACTTCATCGAGCAGCGCGGCCAAAGTGTCCGAAGCCGTCGCCGCGTCCAGCCACTCAGGCAGCCAGTCGATGTCCGGCTTCGGGATGTCGTCGAAAAGGTCGAACATGGCGGCGCTTCGTGGCGGGGTCGGACATCGTAAGTTAGCAGATTGTCCAACCCGGAGCTTGCGCAATCATCTCAATGCGTGAGCTTCGTCACCGTCACACGTTTCTTCAGCACCCTGGCCTGAAGCACGATCACCAGCAGCAGGAACACGCCGCGTATCACCGATTGCCAATACGCCGACAAGCTGATGAAGCCGAGACCATTCTCGAAGTTGAGCAGATTGAACACGAGCCCGAGCAAGGCAACGCCGGCGATGGTCATCGCAATCGATCCCTGTCCGCCGGTCAGCAAGGTCCCGCCGAGCACCACCGCCGATATCGCGAACAACTCCCAGCCGATACCTTCATTGGGCTGCCCCGCGCCGAACTGCGCGGCGAGGATCGCACCGGCCAAACCGGCAAGCAACCCGCTCAACGCGTAGACGGCGACCAGCGTCCGGTCGACGTTCAAACCCATCAGCCGCGATGCTTCTTCGCTGCCGCCAATCGCCAGCGCGTGTCGTCCGAAGCGCGTGCTTCTCAGCGCAAGCCAGCCTAAAACCGCAGCCACGGCGGCGACGATTCCCGGTATCGGCAAGCCGAACAAGTCGCCCTGGCCGAAGTTGGCGAAACTGGAATCGGCGGCCGCGGCAATCGATACCGCATCGTTATGGCCCAGCAACAGCGCCATGCCGTGCGCGCCGAGGCTTGTTGCGAGCGTCACGATGAACGGCAGGATCCGCATGTGCGTGATCACGAGGCCGTTCAACACGCCGACCGCCAGCCCCGCGCCCGCGCCGGCCAGCACGGCGGCCACGCCGCCATGCGAACTTGCCAATGCCGCGACCACGCTCGCGAACGCCGCCACCGCGCCCACCGACAAATCGATGCCGCCCGTGATGATCACAAACGCCATGCCCACCGATATCAACGAGAACATCGAGTTGTATCGCCAGAAGGAGGTGATGTTGTAGGCCGATGCAAAGTGGTCGTAGCGGGTCACGCCGAACACAAGCAGCGCGGCCAGTGCCAACAGGATGGGAAGGTTCTTTTTCATATCGATGCCCCTAGCGCTGGCGCCGTTGCACATAAACCGCGGCGATGATGATGCCCGCCTTCACGACCAGCGCGGCCGCGTCGGGAATCCCGTGAGCGAGCAGGGTGTATCGAAGCAACTGGATGATCAGCGCGCCAATCAGCGTCCCGACGATATACGCCTTCCCGCCCGTCAACGCCGTGCCGCCGACGGCAACGGCGGCGATGGCATCCAGCTCGGAACCAAGGCCGATCACGTTGGCATCGGAAGATGAATTGACCGAGATCGAGATAAGGCCTGCCAGCCCAGCCAGCGCCGCGCACAACGTGTACGCGAGCATCTTCACGCGCGTGGTGGGAATGCCGCTCAAATAGGCCGCTTGTTCATTGCCGCCGGTCACGAGCAAATACTGACCGAACAGGGTCTTGCGCACGATCCACGCAAATATGGCGACCAGCAGAAGCATCAGGAACACTTGGGCTGGCACGCCCGCGACGCGGCCCAACGCGATCCACTGGAACGCGGGATTGTTGAAGGCTTGCAGGCTGCCGTCGGTGAAAACCTGCGCGATGCCGCGCCCCGCGATGAACAGCACCAGCGTCGCGACAATCGGCTGCACAGAGAGCCTCGTCACGAGGAAGCCGTTGAACACGCCGCACAGCGCGGCAGCCAGCACGGGCAAGACAAACGCCAGCGCAATGCCGAACGGCCCGGCGATGTTCATGAAGATCATCGGCGCGAGCGATCCGGCGATCGCCATCGAAGCGCCGACCGATAAATCGATACCCCCGGTCGCCACGACCAGCGTCATCCCGATGCCGACAATGACGATCGTCACCACTTGCGTCAGGTTGACGTTGAACGTCTGCAGCGACCAGAAGTGTTGCGTGAAGAACAGGTTGAACACGACCATCGCGAGAAGGACGGCGATCTCGCGCTGGATCGTGATGCGGTATTTTTTCTTCGCTGCGCCCGGCGCGTTTTGTCCCACGGGCGGCGCGACCGTTGCCGGTTGAGTTTTCTGGTTCATGGCTGACCTTCTTTGGCATCGACGGCTTCCGCCAGCGCCGACTCTTCACCTGATCCGTAGGCGATGGCGTCCATGATCGACGCCTCGCTCATGCGTGCGCCGTCGAGTTCGGCGACGGTCTTGCCATCGCGGATCACGACCGCGCGATCGGCCACCGCCGTGAGTTCCTCCAGCTCCGACGCCGACAGCAACACTGCCAGCCCCGAGTCGCGCAACTCGCGAATGATCTTTGCGACATCGGCCTTGGCGCCTACGTCAATGCCGCGCGTGGGTTCATCGAGCAGGAGCAACGAGGGATTCGTGGCGAGCCAACGTGCGAGCAACACCTTCTGCTGGTTACCGCCCGACAACTCGCGAATCGGCTGATCCGGCGAGCGCAATTTGATCCCCAGCGATTCGATAAACCTGTCCACAATCGCGCGTTGCTTGGCGACATCGACCACGCCGTGTTTGGTGAGCGTGCGCAGGCAAACGAGCGTGAGGTTGTCGCGCACGGACAGCTCCGGCACGATCCCATCGCCTTTGCGATCCTCCGTCAGATAAGCGATGCCGCGCGCAATCGCATCTTGCGGCGACTTGAAATTCACCGGTTTTCCATCGATGGAAAGCGACCCGCGCTCGGCCGGATCCGCGCCGAACATCAGCCGCATGGTCTCCGTGCGACCCGAGCCGAGCAAGCCGGCGAGACCTACGGCTTCGCCCGCGTGGACATCGAGCGAAACGTCCGTCACCTTCGCGCCCGCGCCAATGTTCTTTGCGCTGATCGCCGTCGTGCCGCGTTTGGCCAGGTTCGCTTCCTTCACGGCACTGTCCTCCTGCACCACGGCGGCGAGCGTGCGGCCGAGCATCGTGGTCACGAGTTGCAGTTTGTCGAGCGCGGCCATGGGGCTTTCGGCGACGGTCTGGCCATCGCGCATGACGGTCACGCGGTCGCACAGTGCGTACAACTCGTCGAGCCGGTGCGAGACGAAGATCACCGCGCGGCCATCGTCGCGCAAACGCCGCACGACGCTGAATAAAAGTTCGACCTCGCGTTCATCGAGTGAGGACGTGGATTCGTCCATGATGACCATCTTCGCTTCCGACGATACCGCTCGCGCGAGCGCCACCATCTGCTGAATGGCGGTGGAGAATTCGCGCACGGGTTTGCTGACATCGATCTGCAAGCCGAACGAATCGAGCAATTCCTGCGCGCGCCGATGAATCGTCTTCCAGTCGATCAAACCAAGGCGCCGCGGCTCGCGGCCGAGAAAGATATTCTCGGCAATCGAGCGGAACGGAACCAGGTTGATCTCCTGATAAATCGTGCTGATACCGGCTTCGCGTGCCTCTTTGGGCGTACGGAAATCGGCTTCGCGGCCATCGAAACGGATCGTTCCGCCTGTGCGCCGATACGCGCCGGTCAGGATCTTGATGAGCGTCGATTTGCCCGCGCCGTTCTGCCCGATCAGCGCATGCACTTCTCCCGCGCGTACCGACAGTCGCGCGTGCCGCAACGCGGCCACGCCGCCGAAGCTGATATCGATGTCCTGCATCTCCAGCAGCGGCGATTGAGTTGGCGTGTTCATCGAATGCGTCTCCTCGGGCGAACGGAATGTTCGCCGGATACAAAAGAAGCGACGGCCGGCGAAAGACCGGGCGCGCCGCTTCGAACACCTTCGTTGCTCTTTACAGCGGACTGCTTGGCCGATCACCGGCCGCTCAGAAGCCGCTCAGTAGCCGTACTGCATGCTCTGCGCGACATTGCTCTTGTCGTAGAAGCGGTCGGAGACTTTCACCCACGGCGGGATGGTTTCGCCCTTCGCGAACTTCTGCGCCACGTCGCACGCAAGGGGGCCGAAGAACGGGCTCGACTGCACGCTCGCACCGAGTTCGCCGGCCGCGATTGCGTCCATGCCGCCCTTCGTTCCGTCGATGGTCACGATCGTGATGTCCTTGCCTGGCTGCTTGCCGGCCGCCTTGATGGCCGCGATTGCACCGAGGGCCATCTCGTCGTTGTGCGCGTACACGGCAGTCACGTCGGGATGCGCCTGAAGCAGCGTTTCCATGACCTGGCGGCCCTTGTCGCGGGCAAAATCGCCGCTTTGCGACGCGATGATCTGCAGACCCGGATTCTTCGCGATCACGTCATCGAAACCTTTCTTGCGATCGTTCGCAGCGGACGCGCCCGTCGATCCTTCCAGTTCGATGATCTTGCCCTTGCCGCCCGTCGCCTTCACGAGCCAGTCGGCGGCGCGTTGCCCCTGGTTGATGAAGTCCGAACCAATGAACGTGATGTAGTCGCGGCCCGCCTTCGCCACCGACTGATCCACGTCGCGGTCGACCAGGATCACGGGAATGCCCGCTTTCTTGGCCTGCAGCACGATAGGCGCAAGCGGCTTTTCTTCACGCGGCGGGAACACGATCAGATCGACGTGCTGCGCGATCATGCTCTGGATATCGGCGACCTGTTTCGATGCCGAGCTGTTGGCATCGGTCATGACCATCTGCCAGCCGCACTTTGCAGCCACGTCCTTGAAGCTCTTGGTTTCGGCGAGACGCCACGGGTTGTTGCTTTCGGTCTGCGCAAAACCGACGCGCAGCGGTTTTTTAGTCGCCAGCTTCGGCAGGGGAGAGTCGTCAGCGTGTGCAATGCCGAATGCCGCCGCCATCGACAGCGCGAGCACGGACGTGGCGAGCACGCGGAACGGGGTCTTGCATGTTTTCAAGTTTTCAAGCGACAGCATGTCTTCCTCCGGTATGGATGGTCTTGCTTTTTTAAGTACGTCGGTCCTGCTGTGTCGTGTTCTTTTTGCGTCTTGCTCGCTCCGTCTCAAAAAGTCGAAGTGCGACGATTATTCCACCGCATTTTATTATTGGTCAATCGCTAATATTATTAATTGCGGGCTGTTTTGCTTCGGTGAATACCCTTACCGACGCGCGCTCCACCAGCGGTCCGTCCAGCTTCACGACACGCCGGCGGACCGGTGCGCCAGCGGCGCGGTTGTGCTCTTCCTGCAGCAGCGTTTCGACCGCCCATCGGCCGAGTTCGTAGTTGGGCAAGACGACCGTGGAAAGCGGCGGATGGGTGTGCCGTGCAATTTCCTGGTCGTCGTAGCCAAGTATGGAAACGTCTTCCGGAACGCGTAATCCGAGTTGCTTGAGCGCCTCGATAGCACCCAGCGCCATCAGGTCGTTCGCGCAAAAAATTGCGGTCGGCGGGTTCGGTTCGCGCATCAGCGAAAGCGTCTGTTCGAAGCCTGCACCGGAACTCCAGTCGCCTTCGCGGACGAGTTCCGGTGCGAACGGCAAGTCCGCCGTGGACAGTGCCATCCGGTACCCCTTCAGCCGGTCGCGCGCCGCGTCCTGCCACGGTTCGCCATTCACATAACCGATCCTTCGGTGCCCCGCATTCAGCAAATAGTCGGTTGCGACATGGCCGCCCGCGACCTCGGCCGGAACGACCGAGGAAAGCTCTGTATCGCTTGTGTAGCAGTTCAGGAGCACGGTCGGGACCTTCGACAGCGCCGCCGGCAAGCTCACTTTACGCGTGTACACCGTCGCGTAGATCACGCCGAGCACGTTCGGATTCGTCAGCGTGGCATCGAGGACTTGCTGCTCGATTTCCGCGTTGCCATGCGTTGAATACACCGCGAGCATGCGGCCGTTTGCGAACGCCGTATCGCGTGCGCCGTCGATATTCACGACAGGATGCGGGCTCGTCGAGATTTCGTCGGCGAGATAAACAATCAGGTTTTTTTCTTCCGCTGGGACCGTGGCGTCCAGCGGTTCTCGGGTCGTCATGCGGTAGCCGAGATCCTGCGCTGCCTTTAGCACCTTGTTACGCGTGGCGTCGGAGAACTTCGCGCTCGTTGCGTTGTTCAGCACGAGTGAGACGGTCGATTGCGAGACGCCTGTCAGCTTCGCGATGTCCGTCATCGTCGGGCGGCGTTGCGTGGATTTTTTCATTTTCCGGGCCGCGAAAAAACGGCTTGTTCGATGCAATAAGACGCGATGAAGCGGTCTTTGGATGTCGCAGACGGTAGCATTAATATTTCCTGCGAGCAACGCTCCGAAACCATTGGTACGCTTGGCATTTGATGGAATCGAAGGTGTCTAAGTGTTATTACTAATAATATTGACGATATGATGCCGGTCGTGCGATTCTTGGGGCGTGCGCTTGAGTGGCCAGAGGTGAACTCACGCGCGCCGACCGCGCCGTACGACGTGGCGCAATTCAAGGAGACGACGATGGCCCGCTACGACGAGCGCGCTCGCAATGCGCTTGCGGAAGATTTCGAGCGCGACGGTTTTGTGCTGTTGCCCGACCACTTTCCGCGCGCAACGCTCGATGCATGGCGCGCGGCATTCGAGCCGCTGTTCACGCCGCACGTTGACGAGGCTCGCGAAAAAGGCGGCAGTGGCAATCGCGGCCCGGGCCGATATTACGTGACGCTGCCGTTCGAAGGCGAGTTTGCCGACCCCGCCATTTTTTGCGATGACGACGTACTTGGCATTGTCGAACGTATCGCAGGTCCGGACCCGGTGATGTGCCAGCTCGCCACCGATACCCCCGTGCGCGGTTCCGACTTCCAGGACTGGCACCGTGACACGCCGCCATTGTTCGATGGCGTCCCTGAAACGCCGTCGTTTCAACTGGCGGTCAATTTCCCGCTCGTCGACGTCGATGACCAGAACGGTTCGCTGGAAACGACACGCGGGACGCACCGGATATCGCGGGAAGATGCGCTCGCCGGCCTGGCCGACGGCAAATTCCCTTCCGAACGCGTGCCCATGAAACTGGGCGACGTGATGATTCGCGATGTGCGCGGTGTGCATCGGGGGACACCCAATTTCACCGATAACCCTCGGCCGATGGTCGTTATCGGCTATAGCCGTTCGTGGTATTTCCGGCCGGAGGTTCAGGTTCAAGTGCCGCGTTCGACATTCGAATCGCTTCCGCCGCGCGCAAAACGATTGCTCCGATACAACCCGCAAGTCGACCGGACGCCGCGCAGCTTCGACGAAAGCTACCAGCGGTTCGCATATTGAACGCCGACCGGGCCGTGCAGATGGCAGATGATCCGGCGCTGATCGAGCTTCGCGCCGGAAACAGGCGGGCGTCGATCGCGCCGCATATCGGCGGGGCGATTGCTGCGTTTTATGACCTGACCGACCAGGGCGAGCGACTGCATTGGCTGAGGCCCGCGTCGCCCGAAGCGCTTGCCGCGCGCAATCCGCTTGGCATGGCGAGCTTTCCGCTGCTGCCGTATTGCAACCGTCTGCGCGACGCGCGGTTTGTCTTCAATGGCGAGACCGTGGATCTTTCGCGCGATGGCAACGCCTTCGATCACGCGTTGCATGGTCACGCGTGGCGCCGGCCGTGGTGCGTGGTCGGGACAACGGCAAATGCGGTTGAGCTGAGTCTTGCGCACGAGCCGGGCGATGGATCGGCGCATCACTGGCCGTATCGGTACGAAGCAACGCAGCGCATCGAACTCACCGACGCCGGGGAATTGCTGGTCACGCTATCCATCCACAATCTCGCCGATAAACCCATGCCCTTCGGTATGGGCCACCACCCGTACTATCCACGCACGCCCTCGACGCGCATCCACACCGGCGTCCGCGCAATGTGGCACGCAACGCCGGACCTCCTGCCCACGTTTCTGGGCGCGCATGAAAGCGCGGGAATGCTGGCATCGAACGAAGGAATGGCCGCCGATGCCTTCGACCTCGATAACAATTTTGCCAGCTGGTCGAGGTCCGCGACGATCGCGTGGCCGGACGAAAACCGCAGTGTCACTCTCACCGCCGACGCCATGTTCGCCCACATGGTCCTGTACGCGCCCGCCGCGCACCCGGATTTGCTGTGCGTGGAACCGGTATCGAATACGGTGGATTTCCTGAATCTGGACGTGCCGCAGGAGGACATCGGCGGCGGCGTCCTGCAACCCGGAGAACGCGTTCAGGCGAGTTTTGGATGGCGACCATACTCCGGCACACATCAGCGCTGACCCACTTTCCCGGTATCATCTCGAAATTATCCGCGCGCTCGATTCATTGGGCGTGCTAGAACATTCGAGAATCTTAAAATTGAGGGGAAAGGCATCATGAACATCACCGACGGGGCACTGGGCGACTCTGGACTTCCCCGCCGGGTGTTGCTCGTCGACGATAGCGTCGATGCAGCCGAAGCCATGTCCATGCTGCTCGAAACGCTGGGCCACGAAGTTCGCGTGATGCACGACGGCCCGAGCGCCCTCGCAATGGTCGATGAATTCGCGCCCGAAGTCGTGATCCTGGATATCGGCTTGCCGGGAATGAACGGCTTTGAGGTGGCGCGCGACCTGCGCACGCGCGACGTGACGAAGTCAGCGTTGCTGATTGCCCTGACGGGTTACGGCGCCGACAGCGACCGTCAGAAGGCGCATGACGCCGGTTTCGACCATCATCTGGTCAAACCCGTGTCGTTCACGGCAATAGAAACCGTGATCATCGATAAATTCTCGCGGGCTTAAAAAAGCCTCACTCCACTCGCAGCTTCGCCATATATGGCAGGTGATCGGACAGCCACGCGGTGTCTTGCGTCGGCGTGATCCATTCGACCGGTTTCATGCCGCGAACGAACATCTTGTCGAGCGCGAGCGCCGGTGAAAAGGCCGGGTAGGTGCGCCCCGATTCCCCGAGCATGGTCGCCACTTCGCTCATGCCGAGTTCGGCAAAAAGCGGCACTGAATCGTTGCGCCAATCGTTGAAATCGCCGGCCAGGACCAGCGGCCCTTCGGGCGCTTCTTTCTGGATCCACAACGCGATCCAGTTCATCTGCCGCAATCGCGCGGCGCGCGTCAGCGCCAGATGCGCGCACAGCAGCGTGACCGAACGTCCGGCGAATGTGGCGCGCGCGACCAGCAAACCGCGCCGCTCGAACCGGTGCGCCGAGATATCCCAGCGTCCGCCCAGATCCAGCGGATGCGGCGAAAGAATCGCGTTGCCGTGCCGCCACGATGGCTTGAACACGTTCTGCCCGAGCGCGATCTGCAAATCGAGCGAAGTCGCGATTTCGGTCGCCTGGCAATGCCAGAGGTCGTTGGCGGGAGCGTCGAGCGGATTGCCGAAGCTCGCCGCCAGCACGGGTTGCGGCATCCGGCGCGCCATGGCTTCTTGCAGGAAATAAGCATCGGCCCGGGTGGATTGCACCCAGCGCTGCATCGCGCTCCATGCCTGGAGACCGAGCGGCGAGCGGCCCTTGTGCAAGTTCCAGCTCACGGCCACGAAGTCGGGGATTTCGCGAGTGGAAGGAATGCCGGAATTGATATGTTCTGGATTTCGCATGCGATCAGTGTGTTGCCCTTACTGCGCAGCCGTTGCGAGCGTTGCGCGGACTTTGTAGGTGAGCGTCGGGTTTTTATCGACGATTTGCCACGTTGCCCATTCGCCCGGCTTCAGCACGAGTCCGGGGTGCGCGGCGTTGACCTGACGCGGCTGCGGCGGCAGCTTGCAGCCCGCGACGGTCACGGGCGCCGAGCTGTCCTGCAGGGTTTCCTGGGCATCGATCTGAAGCGTGATGTCGTCGGCGTTGGCGTGGACGGGCGAAAGCGTCAGTGTGCGTTGCAGGTCGATATCGCCTGCCGGTTTGTCTGCGCAACCTACATTGTTCTTGACTACATGGTGATGGGTGTCGGTACGGGCCTGCCCGACGGCGGTCGTGCCCGTAAAGCTGTCGATCTGCTGGCCGTCCTGCAAGACCTGCAATTCCCACTTCACCGACTGCGGCGGCGCGTTTTGCGCGAGAGCGCTGAAAGGTGCTGCGACTGCAGCGCAAAAAAACAACGCGGCCGTTTGGTGTTTCAACATATGAGCTTTTCTCCTGATCCCTTTCTGTTCCGGGCGTCTCGCCCGTTCGTTCGATCCGGGTAGCTGTTTTTCGACATGCGTACTGCCTGGGCGTTCGGCGCGCAAAAGATACTTGCGGCCAATGGCGCCAATTACAAACTGAAACGTGGGCCGCCATTGCTGGAACCAGCGTGGCGTCTGCTGACGCACGTTTCGCACCCGCTCAACCCGACGATCATACAAGCGGAACGCCTCATCTGCTTGACGCTGTCGCAATAACCCCGATTGGCAGCAAACCCCCGCGAGTGCTCGCTTGCGTGCCGTTTTATGGCCGATAAACTGAATTTGCCGACCATCAAAACGGGGAAAAGCAATGAGCACCGCCGTTGTCAGACAGGAACTCGCCGTGGCATCGTTCAGCAAGGTCTACGACCTGGACGAAGTCGAAACCGCATTGAACGACCTGAGCGAAGGCGGCAGCGAAGCCCTGCGCTCAACCTACGAAAAAATGCTCAAAGCCGGCAATCTGCGCTTTTGCGTGAAGCCGAACCGGATGCCGTCCATCGACGATCTGGTGGCGGATCTGCCGAATTTCGCGGAACCGTTGAACGATATCCGCAAGCAAATCGCGTTGTGTCTCGAAACCGAGGACAGGCTCGAACTGATGCCAATGCTGTTGCTGGGCGACCCTGGCATCGGCAAGACGCATTTCGCGAAACAGCTTGCTCGTTTGCTCGGCACGTCGTGCCATTACCTCGCGATGAGTTCCCTGACCGCCGGCTGGATCCTTTCGGGCGCGTCGTCGCAATGGCGCAACGCCAAGCCGGGCAAGGTGTTCGATGCGCTCGTCAACGGCAGCTACGCAAACCCGGTCATGACGGTCGACGAAATCGACAAAGCCACCGGCGACGCCCAATACGATCCGCTCGGCGCGTTGTACGCGCTGCTGGAACACGATACGGCGAAGAGTTTTATCGATGAATTCGCCGAAATTCCGATCAACGCGGGCAACGTGGTGTGGATCGCGACGGCGAATCAGGCAAACACGATCCCCGAACCGCTGCTCAACCGCATGAATGTGTACGAGATCGCGCCGCCGGATCGCGATGGCGCGCGCCGTATCGCTCAATCGATCTATCACGAGATCCGCAGCGCGCACGCCTGGGGCGCGCGCTTCCCGGAAACACTCGGCGATGCACCGCTCGACGCGCTGACGAAAGCCTCGCCCCGTGAAATGCGGCGCGCGATGCTGAATGGTTTCGGCAATGCGCGCATCGACAACCGGCACGAAGTCCAGGCAAAAGACATTGAACTGGCTAACGGCAGCCACAAGAAAGCGATCGGATTCTGATCAGGCGGATTTATTGAAATCTGCAAAAAGTGGTCGAAATATGGCCTGAAACTGTCAAATTTCTGGCAAAACGGCCATCTTTCCTGAAATTGAGCTGATTGTTTCGGAAAATGATACGAGTTTCGGCGAGTCCCGATCGGTAATTGTGTTTCTCGCAACAAATGCAGCAACAACGCATCGAGCCCGGGCTCGCCTAGAATGAAGAGATGGACAGGATCGAATGTGTGGTGATTGGCGCAGGTGTGGTCGGCCTTGCTGTCGCGCGAGCGATGGCGGCGCGCGGCCGCGAGGTGATCGTGCTCGAAGCGGGCGAAGCGGTCGGGATTGGCACGAGTTCGCGCAACAGCGAAGTGATCCATGCGGGGCTGTACTACCCGCGCGGATCGCTGAAGGCCGAGTTGTGCGTGCGAGGCCGCGCGATGCTCTACGAGTATTGCGACGCGCATGGCGTCCCGTATAACCGCTGCGGGAAATTGCTGGTTGCGACCGCGCGCAACCAGTTGCCGCAGCTCGCCGCAATCCAGCAGAAAGCCGTGGAAAACGGCGTCCTGGATCTGGTCCGCGTGAGCGGCGCCGACGCAATGGCGCTCGAACCGCATCTTCACTGCGTGGAGGCGATGCTTTCGCCGCAGACGGGGATTATCGACAGCCATCAGTTCATGCTCGCGCTTCAAGGCGACGCCGAACGCGATGGTGCGACCGTGGCGTTCCATACGCCGGTGACGCAGATCGATGCGCGCGACCGGTGTTTTATCGTGGAGACGGGTGGCGATGCGCCTTTGCGATTCCAGGCCGATTGCGTGATCAACAGCGCCGGCCTGTTCGCCAATGACATTGCGCGGCGGATTCGCGGGCTGGATGCGCGCCATGTGCCGCCGCTTTACTTCGCGAAGGGAAACTACTTCAGCGTGAGCGGACGCACGCCGTTTGACCGCCTGATCTACCCGATGCCGAACGAGGCCGGACTTGGCGTTCATCTCACCATCGATATGGGCGGGCAGGCCAAGTTCGGGCCGGACGTCGAGTGGATCCAGAAGATCGACTATTCCGTCGATGCCCAGCGCGCCACCGGCTTTTACGCCGCCATTCGCGCCTATTGGCCCGATCTGCCCGATGACGCCTTGCAACCCGCTTATGCGGGAATCCGGCCGAAGCTTTCCGGGCCCGGCCAGCCCGCCGCCGATTTCATCATCCAGGGACGCGCGGCGCACGGCGTGGCGGGGCTCGTGAATCTGTTCGGTATCGAATCGCCGGGGTTGACGGCTTCCCTGGCGATCGCGGAGAAAGTCGCGAGGATGCTGAGCGTTTCTTGACGCCTTCGGAGTTTCTTATCTCCGCCATTTGAGTGATTCCGTGCCGCGCCCCGTTGCTATGCTCTTGGACATCGCCGTCGAAAAGAACGGCGTCCCCCAATACACAGAACCCCGGAGCACATCAATGAAATCCACCCGACGTACTTTCCTGATCTCGAGCATTGGCATGGCATCGGCGCTGGCGGTCTCGCGCACGGCCTTCGCCGATCCGGTCAAGCTGCCCGAAACAGATCCCATGGCGAAGAGCCTCGGCTACAAGGAAGACGCCGCCACCGTCGACAAGTCCAAGTTCCCGCGCTACGCGGCCGGCCAGGACTGCGGCAATTGTTCGTTCTATCAAGCGAAGGCGACCGACGCGTACGCTGCATGTCCGATGTTCGCGGGCAAGCAAGTGGCATCGAAGGGATGGTGCAACGCTTATAACAAGCGAGCCTGATTCGGCTGAAGCATCGTATAGATGGAAAGCTGACCCCGGCGTAAGAAGAAAAAGCCGTTCGCTCATCGAGCGGAACGGCTTTTTTTCATTCTGCAGACAACACATGGCTGATCAGTTCGCAGCCTTGCGCTCCAGTCCCGCCTTCACCAGCAAATCGGCGAGCGCTTCGCTCATCCCGCCTTCGTGCTGGGTTGCGTGTTCCTGCAACTGCTTGACGAGATGGCTGTCCAGCTTGCACGCGAACGGCACCAATCCCTTTTCCTGATCCAGACGACGCTGTTCACGCTTGTCGAGCTTCGGCTCAGGGGGAACGCCGAAGCGTGCCGCGTTGCCTTGCTTCAGTTCGTTGGCGAGCTTGAGCGCCTTGTTTTTTTCGAGGTCGAATTTTTTCACGCGTTTTTCCTGAAGCAATGGAGACACAAAGGCCGAGGCGCGTATTGTACGCAGGTCCCGGGTTTGCCCGGGTTTGCCCCGTTCGCTCGCTAGCCCGGGGCCGGAACCGGCGGCGCGCCGGCTTCACCGTCCATCAGGTCTTCGATGCGCGCCCGCATCCGCTTCCAGTGCGAGCCTTCCCAGAACACCCGCCGGCAGACATCGCAGGTGACAAAGCGTGTATGGCGCTCAAGCACGCCGTCGGGCACGCGGTCACTGACTTCGTCGGCGCTTGCGCGGCGCAACGGCGCGTTGCACATCAGGCACAGCCGGAAAGGGCGCACATGTTGGGCAAGACCAAGCCGCACGGCAACTTCGCGCCATTGCGCATCGGGTTGCAGCGCACGCACGTAACAGCCGTGGACCAGCGTGCGGCGCTTGAGCAATTCGCGATCGCGCGTGAGCACCACGCGATGTTCGTCGAGCGCGAGCTGCTCGATTTCATCGTCGGGGAAATGGTTGTCATAGCGTGTGTCGAAACCCGCGAGCCGAAGCCGTTGCGCAAGCGCGCCAAGATGGGCATCGGCTATAAACCGCAGCATATCGAGCCGCAACGGCGCACGCAGAAGCTGAGCGGTATCGAGCGAACGCGACACGGCGCCGACCGGATGGACATCGATGAAATCGCCTTCCTCGACAGCCTCGTCAAAGCGCACCGGCGCGCCATTCCGTAGAATCAGCGCAACTTCCGTATGGGGCACGCCGAGTGCTTCGATCATGTGCTTCGTGGTCGAAGCCGCCGGACACCCGCAGGCAAACACCCGGTCGCGCTGCGCTCGCGCCAGGAACTCATTCAACTCCCGATGAAAACGGAACGTGGCAGTCGTCATGGTTTCGAGTATCGCATCGGTTCGACGCGTTTGCTTTGGCAAGCACATCACAAAGGAGCAGGACATGGATATCGGCTTTATTGGAATCGGCGGAATGGGCAGCGCGATGGCGTTGAACGCGCTGAAGGCAGGCCACACGGTACGCGTCTGGAACCGTTCGCCCGATGCAACCAGACCGCTCGCCGACGAAGGCGCGACCGTGGTGGCGTCGCCGGAAGAAGCTTTTGCGGGCGACGCCGTGTTCTCCATGCTCGCCGACGACGCCGCGTTGCGCGCCGTCCTGATCGACAGCGGTCTGCTCAAGCGCGCGCCCAAAGGCATCGTGCACGCGAACATGGCGACGATCTCGGTCGCGCTCTGCGAGGAACTTGCTGCCCTGCACGCGCATCACGGCGTGGCATATGTCGCGGCGCCCGTGCTCGGACGGCCGGACGTGGCGGCGGCGGGAAAGCTGAATATCATCGCGGCCGGCGCCGATGATGCAATCAACCGCGTGCAGCCCGTATTCGATGTCATCGGACAAAAGACCTGGCGCGTCGGCGCCACGCCACAGCACGCGAACGTGTTCAAACTCGCGGCAAACTTCATGCTGGCATCGGCTATAGAAACGACATCCGAAGCGGCTTCACTGGTGACCGGGCACGGCATCGACCCGCACACGTTCCTGGATGTCATCAGCAACACGCTGTTCCCGGGTCCGGTCTATCAGGGCTACGGCCGCATGATTGCCGATAACCGCTACGAACCCGCGTTGTTCAAGGCGCGCCTCGGTTTGAAGGACGTCCGTCTCGCGCTTGCCGCCGGCGACGCGGTCAACGTGACGCTGCCGGTGGGCAGCCTCGTGCGCGACAACCTGATCGAGGCGCTTGCTCACGGCGACGGCGACAAGGACTTCGCGGTGCTTGGCAAAGTCGCTGCGCGGCGGGCAGGAAGGAAGGTGTGATTTTTGCTCAGCGATAAAAACAGGTGGCCGTCGCATCCGCAATAAATAACGACAATGCGCGGCAACGTTCCGTATACTTGGCGCGCCGTTCGCCTTCTGGTTCCGGGTGGTATCGAACCGGGAAGCATTCGGTGGCGCACAGACACACGGACACGCCGCGCGCAGGCTGCGACAAGCCCTTGCAAACGTAAAAAAAGATGATGCGGAGACAGGACAGCGACCATATGAAAAGCACTCTTCGGGGTCTTATGTTCATGGTGGCATGGGCGGGCATTGGCGTGCTTTGCCTGAACATGCCCACATTCGCCCTCGCCGACGATACCTCCGCGCCCTGCAGCGCGCTCAAGCGTATTGTCGCGGCCGCGCCGGGCGGATTCTCATCCGTGCAACCCGGCGACGCCAATACCGTCGCCCAGCCTTACGGCCAGGACGCGCAATGCGCGGCGAAGGGCGGCACGCTCACTTGTACATGGACCAAAGCAGCCGATTCAGGCTCGACGAAGGACGCGTTGCAAGCGGTCGCGCCGGACATCGCGTCGTGCCTGCCGGAAGCCACGCACGATCAGAATTCGGCGGCA
Source organism: Burkholderia sp. PAMC 26561 (assembly GCF_001557535.2). Lineage (NCBI taxonomy): Bacteria > Pseudomonadati > Pseudomonadota > Betaproteobacteria > Burkholderiales > Burkholderiaceae > Burkholderia > Burkholderia sp. PAMC 26561. The sequence continues at coordinate 986,233 of NZ_CP014306.1, read as the reverse complement.
CGCCAGCATTTTTATATCGGCGAGCGCGGGCAACGCACGCAGATCACGGCGACGACGGCTGGCTCGGGCAAGTTGTCGCTCGCGGTATCGGGCAAATAAGGCAAACAGGGGACTGTCATGACCAAGCGTGTTCTCATAGCCGATGACGACGATGACGCCCTGAGCTGTCTCGCCAGCTTGCTGACCGGCCTTGGCCATCAGGTCGCGCAGGCGTGTTCCGGCATGCAGGCGCTGGATGTAGCGCGGCAATTCGGGCCGGAAGTGGTGATCCTCGACCTCGGCATGTCGCCGATGGACGGCCTTTCCGCCGCCCGCGCATTGCGCGCCTTGCCGGATGGCGCGTCCATGCTGCTGGTCGCGCTGACCGGCTGGGGCCAGCCACAACATCATGAAATGACGCAGGAAGCCGGCTTCGATGTCCATCTGATCAAGCCGGTTTCGATCGATCAGTTGGGTTTTATCCTGTCGATGACGCAGCCCTGAGTGTTGTATCTGTAAGACACATAGCGAAGGAGATGTTGCGCTGCACCAATGGTTCCGGTACAGTGGACTTGTCTCCTCCATGTCTCTACTGATATGGATTCAGCCCGCCAATCATGCGCGGGCTTTTTTTTGCCTGCGTTTTTGGCGCGGCCCCCGCAATGCCATCGCGCTGACGCGCAAGCGCATTAAAATGGCGTTTTTACCGCGCATCGGCAGGACCGGATTCAACGCCCGCCGCGCGACCGAACCAGCGAGATCAAGATGACCACCAAAGTATTTGTCGACGGACAGGAAGGCACCACCGGCCTGAAGATTTTCGAGTATCTGTCGGCGCGGCGTGACGTCGAGATCCTGCGTATCGATGACGCGCGCCGCAAGGACGTGGAAGAGCGCCGCCGGCTGATCAACGCGTCGGACGTGACGTTCCTGTGCTTGCCGGACGTGGCGTCGCGCGAATCGGTGTCGCTGGTGAATGCGGATAACCATCGCACGGTGATGATCGACGCCAGCACGGCGTTTCGCACGCAGGACGACTGGGCGTATGGCCTGCCCGAACTGATGCCCGCCCAACGCGAACGCCTGCGCTCGGCGAAGCGCATTGCCGTGCCGGGATGCCACGCGTCGGCGTTTTTGCTCGCCATGAAACCGCTGGTTTCGAGCGGCCTCGTTTCCGCCGATTTCGCTGCGCACGCGTATTCCATCACGGGCTACAGCGGCGGTGGCAAGAAGATGATCGCGGAATTCGAGGCAGGTGGAAATCCGAAGCTGATGAGCCCGCGTCCCTATTCGCTGGGCCTGACTCACAAGCATCTGCCGGAAATGGCCGTGCGCTCGGGGCTGAAGCGTGCGCCGGTTTTCACGCCTATCGTGGGTAACTTTTTGAAGGGCCTGGCGGTCACGACTTACTTCTCACCGGAGCAACTGACGCGCGCCGCGAAGCCGCAAGATGTGCAATCGCTCTTCGCCGAGTATTACGCCAACGAACCGTTCGTGCGCGTGCTGCCGTTCAATGCGGACAGCAATCTCGACGATGGTTTCTTCGATGTCCAGGCCAACAACGACACCAACCGCGTCGACCTTTTCGTCTTCGGCAACGACGAGCATTTTGTCACCGTCGCTCGTCTGGACAACCTGGGCAAGGGCGCATCGGGCGCGGCGATCCAGTGCATGAATCTCGCAATCGGCGCCGACGAAGCAGCGGGACTGATCGCTTGATGTAACTCTGCTGAACGCCCTGCGCATCCGTCAGGAAAAGCCGGTTTCTGCCCTCGTGCGAAACCGGTTTCTTTACGTCCACACATTTCTCGCCAATTACTCGATAGGGAATCTCCTAATTTATTTACGAACGTTCGTTCGTCAATGATTACGCGTTTTCGCGCTCAAAGCTTCTTCGTTTTGCTTTTCGGCTAAACAGAAATTCTCCTGACTAAGGTCTAAACGAATTTTTGTTTCAATGCGTCGCGTGCGCCTTGCCAGTCAAGGCGCTCCGGAAGAGCGGTTGTTTGAATTGCCGCTTTGGACGTTTTCAGCCGATCGCCACAAGAAGGTCAACGCGAAATGACAGCGTAAAACTAAATGAGGGAGACAGCGGTATGCCGTATGCCATTTCGAAAGGACTCGCGCTCGCACTTGCGGCCGCCCCGTTGTTCATTGCGTGCGGCGGAGGCAAGGCCGACGACCCGGGTCCGATCAACACGCCGCAATGTTCCGGCGCAAGTTGTGGCACGCAGGGTGCGCCGGGCGTCGGCGCGGGCGCGGCGCCCTTGTGCCCGGCCAACGCGGATATTGTCGCCAACACGTATCTGGGCGGCGCGGGCAGCGGCGAGATCGTGAGCCTGAACATCGATGCCGTGAACATGAAGTACACGCTCAAATGGCTCGAATCGCCCATACCGCTCGTCACCGGCACCGTCAATCCAACGCGCAAAGGCACGACCATCGTAGGCGCGGTGGTTCATCCGCCGGCCGGAACGTTGCCGACGGCCTATCAAACACGTTGCGCGTTCGTGCTGACGCCGGGCGGCGGCAAGGCGTCGGATGGATCGACTTACACGACCGCCGCGGCATTCAACCAGGCTAATCCGCCGACGATCTTCATTGGCCAGGGCGTGGCGGGCGGCGGCATTCCGGGTGCGACCGTGCAGTACAACGGCGCGACGCTCACCGCCGACGGCGTTCATGCCATCCCCGGTTTCCCGCAATTGTTCCCAGTGCCGAACCGGCATTTCGACTTCTATCCGTTCCTTGGCTTTGCGTCGGTGAGCACGAACGTCGCGGACCTCAAGGGCACGTATAACGCGCTGCTTTACCACTTGGTTCCATCGAATAACTACGCGACCACGACCACCCAGGCGCAGGAATCCTTCGATACCGCCGGCAACTGCACCGTGCCCGTGCCGGCATCGAACACGTCCTGCCAGACGACCGGCGGCGCGTGGACGGCGAATGCAGGCGGTTCGTACTTCACCAGCGCCGTTGCGCCGCAAGTGCAGGGCAAACGCGCGACACCCACGCTGCCGCTCGTCGGCGCGCTCACGTTCCCGGCCGTGGCCAACGCGAACATGGTGATCGGCAAGGTGAACGGCGCGATCGTTCCGATCGTCGTGCGCACGGGCCAGGTCTTCGTGCCGTCGCCGCTCACGCCGCTGAACACGAACGCAGCACAAGTCGACGATGAATCCGGCATCGCCATGCTCGCCCCGAACACAGCGCTGCAATCAGGCGCGTTCGATGGCGGCTACGTCGGCGCGGATTCGAACTTCAAGTACACGGCCGCGCTGCTGCAAGGTCCGGTCGGCTCGTTCATCAATCCATCGACGCAAAGCACCGAGACCGGCTTCGGCATGAGTTACGCGCAGCAGTTGCCCGGCTTGATCGGCGTGCAGGACCAGAACGGCGGCAAGGGCGCGCTGATATCGGCGGGTGGCCTGTACGGGATCTTCATAGCGGGAAGCACGGTGAATGGCGGCCCGACATCGACCTCCGTCAATGCCGATACACCCGCGAGCCCGTACTTCGGCATTGGCGCGTTGCTGAGCAAATAAGTGGAAAACACGGCGGCCGGCATGCGTCGGCCGCCAACGAACGAACCCATGTGGATGGAGACAGCAGCATGAAATGGAGAACTCTTGGCGGAGTTGTATCAATCGCGGGCGCGGCGCCGTTCCTGATGAGCGCGTGTGGGGGCGGCAGCGATGCGCCGCAGGCGCCGGTCGTCCGTTTGTGCCCGGCATCGCTTGATTACACGACCAACTTCACCGGCGGCGGTGGCGACGGCGAACTCGTCAAGCTGCAGCTCGACACCACCAAGCTCACGTGGCAAGTGACGTACATTGAATCGCCGATACCCGCCACGACCGGCACCGTCTCCCCGACGCGCGCCGGCACCACGCAAAGCGGCACGCTCACGATGGAAACCGGCCTGCCGACACAAAAGCTGAATCAATGCGCGTATCAGTTGAACGGCGCGACGCTCGACCCGACGCGCCCCGCGCGTATCTTCGTGGGCGAGGGTGTGGCGGGCGGCACGATTCCGGGCAAGGAGCTGCAGTTCGGCGGCATTCTCGGGCAGGGCGTCGTGCCGGATCGCACGTTCCCGTATTACCCGTTCATCGGCTTCTCGACGCTGGAAACGAATCTCGCCAATGTCGCGGGATCGTATAACCAGCTTGGGTACCACGAAGTGCCATCGCAAAGTTATGCGCGTCTTGCCGTCGATTCAAAGATCACCATCAATGCCGACGGCACGTGGCAAGAGTGCGACAACACCGGCGTGAATGCAGGCAAATGCCAGCAGGCGGGGTCGAACTTCACGCCATCGCCCGATGGCAGCGGCGCGTTCGTCACGAACAACTTCCTTGGACAAGGCAAACCGACGCTCGCGACCGGCCCGCTTGGCAAGGGCTACATGATCGTCGGCAAGTTGCGCGGCGTGAACGTGCCGATTCTGGTTCGTACGGGCACGGCGAACGCCACGATCACGACAGGCATTCCGCCTTTCGCTGACGACGAATCCGGTATCTCGATGCTCTCGCCGCAAACGAACGTGGCGGTGGGATCGGTTGATGGCGAATACGTGGGCGTGGATAACCAGTTCAACTACCGTACAACAGCGCTCACCGGTACGCAGGCCACGCTCATCGATCCGTTCCAGCCGTCGCAAGTTGCGTTGTCGCGTGCGTTGAACCTCGACTACACGCAGACCATCCAGGGTCTTGTGACGTCGACGGTCGTCAATGCATCGACTGGCGCGACACCCACCGGCAAGTTCATCTTCTCCGGCGGCGTGTTCGGCTACCTCGATCAGAGCGATCCGACGACTCCGTATTTCACCATCGGCTCATTTGTCGAGTGACCGTCCGGCAGCCCATCAAAAAGGGCTGAGCGCGTTTCACGCCTCCTTCTATATAGAAGCGGCGTGTCGCGTGACGGCCTGTAACCGAAGAGAGACGATATGAGAAAGATACTGGCAGCGGTGATCGGGTGCGCCTGGGCTTGCGCTTCAATGACGGCGCACGCGCAAAGCGCCGGCGATAACGTCGTGGGACTTGGCTGGTTCCACGTCATGCCGCAGGATTCGAGCAGCGAACTCACCACGCACGTGGCGCCCGTGCCGATCAACACGCCGCTGCGCTTGCCGTCGCAATTCACGTCGTCGGGAACGGGCCTTTCGACAAAAAGCGCCGATACCCTCGCCCTTGTCTTCACACACTTTTTCACCGACCATATTGCGACGACGTTCGTGGGCGGCGTGCCGCCCGAATTCGAGCTCGATGGTCACGGCACCATCCGGCCGCCGGGTCCGGCGGGCGCGCTCGGCAACCAGAATCTCGATCAAACCAATCCGATCGTGAAAAGCGTGCGGCAGTGGAGCCCGGCGCTGATATTCCAGTACTACTTCAATTCACCGACGTCGGCGTTCCGGCCGTTCGCGGGTATTGGCGTGTCGTACAACTTCTTCACGAACATCAAGCTCACCAACGGCTTCGTCAACTCGACACAGAACAATCTCGGCGCTGTTTTGGCGGCTGCTGCGGGCAAGCCGGGGCAGACATCGGTGGACGCTAAGGCTTCGTCGTCGTGGCAACCGGTATTCAACGTCGGCGCCACCTACAACTTCGACAAACACTGGGGTTTGATTGCGTCCCTCACGTACATTCCGCTGAAGACGACGTCATCGCTGATCATCAAGGCGGCCGACGGCACCGAACTCGCCACGACCAAAGGCAAGCTGAACGCTGATCCGCTGATCACGTTCCTGGCGGTGTCGTACCGTTTCTGATGGCGCAGCCAGTCCCGCAAATCATTCGATGCCGTTTAGACGCGATTCGGCGGGACGATTTTCCGCTGCTTTCGTGAGCGGGTGTGGTTGGCCTACTTTCCGGTCCAGCGGGCTGTGACGGCCGCGATTCGCGCACCGAATGCTTTTGCTGTTTCAAGGTCGCCGGGCGGGGGTGCTTCGTCCGGGGATGCATCGGCAGGTGATTGCGTGAGCAAGCCCGAAAAACCACCGACGAAGTTCAGGTCGTTGCGCGTGGCCGCCTTCGTATTCGACGGCATCATGCCGGTGCCCGCCCAGATCATGCTGTGCTGCATGGCGAGCGTGATGAAATACGCGATGGTCGAGTGCTTGTCGCCGTTCATGGTCGCCGAGTTGGTGAAGCCGGCGGCGACCTTGTCTTTCCACGATTGCGCGAACCAGGGTTTGGAACTGGCATCGGCAAATTTCTTGAAGTCGGCGGACGGGCCGCCCATGTAGGTCGGCGCGCCGAAGATGATGCCGTCGGCGGCGTCGAGCTCGGCCCAGCCGGCGTCGTCCAGATCGCCGACGGCCAGCAGTTTGGCGTCGGCGCCTGCATCGGTGGCACCTGCGAGGACGGCTTCGGCGGCTTTTTTCGTGTGACCATAGCCACTGTGATAAACGATGACGATTTTCGGCATGTCATTCCTTCTCTGCGACTCAACGTCGCGGGTTAAGCGGAAAGACCCAGTCTAGCAAGCCAAATTTCGGGCCGATTTGCGCACCTTGCGGAGGGTTTTGGTCACCGTCCGTAGGTCACCACGAGCTGCGCGCTGGACAGCGCCGTTGTGCGGATCTCGTGTTCGAACATGAGCGAGGGGCTGCTCTGGCGAAGGCGCAAGTCGGCGCTGTTGAGCGCGTAGACGGTGATGATGTATCTGTGTGGTTTGCCTTGCGGCGGACACGGTCCCGCATAGCCGTCGATGTCGAAATCATTGCGCGATTCAACCGCGCCGATCTTGCGCAGGAAGCCCGAGGCGCTTGCGTTTGACGGCAGTTTGACAACGCTTGCCGGGATCCCGGCGACAGCCCAGTGCCACCAGCCGCGCCCGGGGGCATCGGGATCGAAGATGGTTACCGCAAAGCTTTGGGTGTTGGCGGGCGCGTTGTGCCAGGAAAGCTGGGGGGAATGATTGCCGCCTTTGCAGTCGTTCTGGTCGAAGACAAGGGAGAGCGGTGCTCGCTGATCTGCAACGATGTCGCTGCTTGTCAACGTGAATGGAACGGACGCAACAACTTCGGCGACTGCGTGCGGCGCATTTGATACCATCGCGGCGCAGAAAAACGGAAGCAGCAGTGAGCGGCGGGAGATTCGGAAACGAAAAACGCGGCAATCAGCGACGCGGTACACAGCACAAACCACAAGCCCGGTCCCCAAGCGCATGGTGCGAGTTCTCCTGTCTCGGGCGTGGCCAGAACTGGCGTTTCACCCTTTGTAACGATGTATTTTGTCTCAGAAATAGGATTAATGCTGCATTCAAGTTTAACATTGCGTGGGAAGGATAAAATTTTTCAAATGTTCGGCACACAACTCAGCAAGGGGCAACCAGTAGACTCGGGTTTCGCTGGGATTCCGATCTCCAGGCTGAAGGGGGTATGTAATGAACGCGGGCACACTGCCTATAATGCGCAAGGGATTTATCCATTTACGAGCGGGGGGTAAATAATGGGTCAACGGATAAAAGTCATTATCGCCGATGACCATCCTGTCATTCTGTTTGGCGCTGCGCAGGCATTACTGAAGTTTCCCGAAATCGAGGTGGTCGGGCAGGCGCGTCAATCCACGGAATTGATTCAGCTTCTGCAAAAGTCTCCGTGCGACGTGGTTGTGTCAGATCTCGCCATGCCGGGTGGCCAGTTCGGTGACGGTATGCCGCTCCTGGGTTATATCGGGCGACAATTTCCGACTGTGCGTATTGTCGTATTAACCATGCTGGAAAATCCCGCGCTGCTCAAACGCTTGCGTGAAGTGGGCGTCACGGCCGTTATCAACAAGTCAGACGATTTGAGTCACATTGGTCTCGCGATCGTGCACGTGATGCGCGGGCAAGAGTACATCGGCCCCTCGGTGCGGGTGGCCCTCGACAGCATGGGCTTGTCCGCGAGCGGTCAGCAACGCGACGTGGTGTTGTCCAAGCGTGAACTGGAAGTCGTGCGCTTATTTGTTTCGGGCATGACGATTACCGAAATTGCGGCGCAGTTGAAGCGCAGCATCAAAACAATCAGCACGCAAAAGAATACCGCCATGCGCAAACTCGGTATTGAAAGGGATTCGGAATTGTTTCAATATGCCCAAAGTAATGGTTTATTGAATTTGTCCGCGTATGTGGGCGATGGAAATCTCGACGATGAATTTCGCGCAGACATCGATTAACTGTTAAGTTTGTTGAAATGAAAATCCGCTCGTTGATGAAACGCGCGGATTTTTTATTTCATTGACAGTATAAAAATTACGGATTATTTCGGTGTTGCCATTACCCCGCCGTGCGCCGCGGACCAATCGGCCGGGGCGTGTAAAAATTGTTCAACTTCATCCAGTGTCTTTGTCTCAAAATAACCCGCCTCTTTGGCGACCCGTAATACGTCCCACCAAGTCGCAAGCGCGTGCAATTCCACGTCGATGTCTTTCAGAACCGAAACACTTTCTTTAAAGATGTTGTAATGAAACAGCACAAAGCAATGGTTCACTTTCGCGCCCGCTGTGCGCAGCGCGTTGATGAAATTGATCTTGCTGCGGCTGTCGGTCGTCAGGTCCTCGACCAGCAGCACGCGTTGGCCTTCCGTCAACACACCTTCGATCTGCGCATTGCGGCCGAACCCCTTCGGCTTCTTGCGCACGTATTGCATCGGCACCATCAACCGGTCCGATAACCACGCGGCAAACGGAATGCCGGCGGTCTCGCCGCCCGCGATTGCATCGATCTGTTCGTAGCCAACGTCACGCAGGAGCGTGGTCTCGGCCATCTCCATCAGGCCGCGGCGCACGCGGGGATAGGAGATCAGCTTCCTGCAATCGATATAAACCGGACTCGCCCACCCCGATGTGAAGATATACGGCTTGGCCGCATTGAAATGCACGGCCTCGACCTCGAGCAGCATTTTTGCGGTGGTGTCCGAGATGGTCTGGCGGTCAGTGCCTGTCATGGGCAAGTCCTTGGGTTCGTGAGTGGAGAGCATCCCTGCCGTCGATACTACCCGGCCGATAAGTTGCAGATCATGACGATGCAACTCGGTCGCCGTGCAATCGATGCAATGCGTTTAGTCAGTTATGCGCGCCTTTATGTCGAAAATGGTGCTCCGCGTCAAAATTATCTTGCGGTGTACACTATTTATCCCCGAAAAATGCTAAGCGCAGTCCGGGCGCGCAGTGCTTATCCCTGCGTGCCCGCCACGCGCAATCCCGACGAATTCTTCGCGCAGCCCGAAGCCGGCGCCAGCGCCGCTTCACAAACAAATTTACTTTCCCCAACTCTTTTCCTAAACGTCTCAGGCCAATCATGGACGAACAACTGAAGCTCAGCGCCCTCGCATATCACCAGTATCCGAAGCCTGGCAAGATCTCGGTCACGCCGACCAAACCCCTGTCGAACCAGCTCGACCTGTCGCTGGCGTATTCGCCAGGCGTGGCCGCTGCCTGCATGGCCATCTTCGACGAACCGCTCGACGCCCAGAAGTACACCTCACGCGGCAACCTGGTCGGAGTCGTGACCAATGGCACGGCGGTGCTGGGGCTCGGCAACATCGGACCGCTTGCCGCCAAGCCGGTGATGGAAGGCAAGGGCTGCCTCTTCAAGAAGTTTGCGGGCATCGACGTGTTCGATATCGAGCTCGCCGAAACCGATCCGGACAAACTCGTCGATGCCATCGCCATGCTCGAGCCCACGCTTGGCGGCATCAACCTGGAAGACATCAAAGCGCCGGAGTGCTTCTACATCGAGAAGAAGCTGCGCGAGCGCATGAAGATTCCCGTTTTCCACGACGACCAGCACGGCACGGCGATCATTGCATCGGCGGCGATTCTCAACGGGCTGAAAGTCGTCGGCAAGAAGCTCGACGAAGTGAAGCTCGTGTGTTCGGGCGCGGGCGCGGCGGCGATCGCGTGTCTCGATTTGCTCGTCGACCTCGGGCTCAAGAAGTCGAACATCCTCGTCTGCGACTCGAAGGGCGTGATCTACGAAGGACGCGGCAACCTGGATCCATCGAAGGAACGCTACGCCGCGAACACGACGGACCGCACGCTCGCGGACGCCATCGATCAAGCCGACGTTTTCCTCGGCTGCTCGAGCGCCGGCGTGCTCAAGCCGGAAATGGTCAAAGTCATGGGCACGCAGCCGCTGATCCTCGCGCTCGCCAATCCGGAGCCGGAGATCCGCCCGGAAGAAGCGAAGAAGGTGCGTCCGGACGCGATCATCGCTACGGGCCGTTCGGACTATCCGAACCAGGTGAACAACGTGTTGTGCTTTCCGTTCATCTTTCGCGGTGCGCTGGACGTGGGCGCGACCACCATCACTGAAGAGATGAAGCTCGCGTGCGTGCGCGCGATCGCAGAACTCGCCCAAGAGACCGATCAGGGCGATGAAGTCGCCAAAGCGTACGAAGGCCATTCGCTCGAGTTTGGGCCCGATTACCTGATTCCGAAGCCGTTCGATCCGCGCCTGATCATCAAGATCGCGCCGGCCGTGGCGCAAGCCGCGATGGACTCGGGCGTGGCGACGCGTCCCATTCACGATATGGACGCGTATCGCGAAGAGCTGGGCACGACGGTTTATCGTACGGGCATGGTGATGCGGCCGGTGTTCGCCGCGGCCAAGTCGGCGCCCGCGCGAATCGTGTTTGCCGAAGGTGAAGACGAGCGTGTGCTGCGCGCCGCGCAATTCGTGCTGCTGGAGAAGATCGCGAAGCCGATCATCATCGGGCGGCCGGCGGTGGTCGAGATGCGGCTGCAGAAGATGGGCTCGAAGCTCAAGCCCGGCACCGATTTCGAGATCGTGAATCCGGAAGACGATCCGCGTTACCAGAAATGCTGGCAGGAGTATCACAACATCGCTGCACGCGAAGGCGTGACGCCCGACAACGCGAAGGCCGCGCTGCGCAAGTTCAATACGCTGATTGGCGCCATCCTGGTTCGTCTCGGCGATGCCGACGGCATGATCTGCGGCATGATCGACACGTACCACGACCATCTCAAATTCATCGAGCAAGTGTTGGGCAAGGCTGACGGCGTACAAAACTTCGCCGCCATGAACCTGCTGATGCTGCAGGGACGCAATCTCTTTATCAGCGACACGTATGTCAACGAGGTCCCGACGCCCGAGCAACTCGCCGATATGACCATTCTGGCGGCGCGCGAAATCGAGAAGTTCGGGATCGCGCCGAAGGTGGCGTTGTTGTCGAACTCGAACTTCGGCAGCGTGCCGACGGCTTCATCGAAGCGCATGGCCGAGGCTCGCAAGCTGATCGCCGAACGTGCGCCGGATCTGGAAGTCGATGGCGAAATGCACGGCGATGCAGCCTTGTCGGAGGTGGTACGCAAAGCCGCGATGCCGGCCTCGACACTGGCCGGTGAGGCGAACCTGTTGATCATGCCGAACGTGGAAGCCGCGAACATCACCTATAACCTGCTCAAGATGGTGAGCGGGGAAGGCGTGACAGTCGGTCCGTTCCTGCTTGGCGCTGACAAGCCAGTGCACATTCTCACGCCTGCCGCGACCGTGCGGCGGATCATCAACATGACAGCGGTGGCATCGGCGAATGCGCGGGTGAAGGCGGCTGGCAACGCGGTGTGATGAAGTAGATTTGATCGTCACCATTACTATGTGACGAGATTTGATCAGGTGGGGACAGGCGGTGACCGAATAGATCGGTCACCGCTTTTTTTTTCACGCGCCAGAAATATCTAACTCAAACGTGGCATGGACGCTTAGGGATTTTTTTAAAGAGATAAGAAAGTTGTCGCACATACAACGGCGTCTTTCTTATTCGGACAAATCTGATTTGGTTGGCAAGGAGTGCTGAGTAGAGTCGCGGATCGTTTCACTTACCTGTTTGTTGCGGCGAATTATTTCTTGAGTTCGTTTCGCGTCAGACACATTCCGCATAACTCTTTGCAGGTATTCAGCATGAACAAGGTCTTTAAATCGGTTTGGAGCGAAGCTCTGGGTGCTTGGGTCGCAGCATCGGAATTGTGTCGCGGACGCGGGAAGGGCGGCGGGAAGGTGGCGCGGGCGGTGGCGTTGGCAGTGGCGTTGGGAATGGCGGGTGGGGCGTTTGCTGCTGGAGCGGGGACATCGGTGTCCAATGCAAGTCCGGCCACTGCAACGAACTTGACCGACATTGCGATTGGTTCAGGCGCGACCGCAGCGAGCAAGACCAAGGATGCGATTGCTATCGGCGACACTGCAGCGAGCTCGGCGGATGGCGCAATCAGCATCGGCGGCAGTGTTTCAAACGCGGCGACTAACTCAATTTTGATGGGGAACGCAGGAGTTCCGGCCGGAACGACCGGGCAGGTACCGGTTGCTTCGATTGACGCTGGTTCGACCGCGTCGGTATTTTTCGCGCCTGCTGGCGGCTCGGTTCAGACGTCGGCGAACTCGTTTTCCTTCAATCCCTATGCCGGAATCAAGACCTCGGGGTCGCCCGACTCCGTGAATATCTCGGGGACGGTAAGCGCGGCGCCATCGTCTGTAGCCATCGGTAGCAAATCCAGCGTCACCAACACTACTGCTGCAGCGACAGCAGGTGTCGCGGTCGGAGCGAATGCCTCAGTGCAGGCGTTGAACTCAGTGGCGATTGGTGCCAACTCAGTTCCGAAATATGTTGAATCCGCCGTAATCTGAATAATCAATATATTAGGAATGCGTATCGATAATGAAAAGGAAATATAAGACGGTTTTAAACGAAGTCTTCGTCAATCGTGACGTGAAGGGCGAAAAGACGAGCGTCGGTTACAAGCTGTTCGAGCGGAAACGCAGCATTCATCTGGCGCCTCCGACCAAGTCCAAGCAAGCAACAGACTTGCAATTGTGGTCGTTGAGATGAGGGAAATTGAAATGATTGGCACACTGTCTCACGGTGCACATCGGCCCGTCGCGGGCGCGTGCATCAGCACTGGAAAGCGGAAAACACGGTCTGCCAGAATGGTGGCGACAGCGGTAAGTGGACTGATAGTTGCCGCGACGTCGGGCACGGTATCCGCGTCGACATCCGGATTGGCAAGCGTATTCGCGCAAGAGTCGGCCTATGCGTCGGCAAAGTCGCTGGCTCAGGCGCCAGCGCAGCGGTTCGCGAGCACAAGTCATGTAGCGATGGGAGTTGTCAAAGTCACCAAACCCGGTTCTCTCGATGGCGACGCGTTGCTTTATGATCCGGCACGCAGTCAGGAATATCCCGCGCAGGCACGGGATTTTGCCGAAACCGCGCCCAGCACGAAGCTATCGGTAGTTCTCGAAAAGGCCGAGACGATGATCGGCGTCCCCTATTCGTGGGGCGGCAATACGCCGGCACAGGGACTCGATTGCAGCGGTTTCGTGCGTTATGTCTATGCGAAGGCGGCGGGGATTGTATTGCCACGAGTTTCATCGCAGATCAGTCGTCAAGGCGTGGCGATCGCGCAAACGGATTTGCATCCCGGCGATCTCGTGTTCTTCAATACAACACGCGGTACCGCAACGCACGTTGGAATCTATGTCGGCGAGGATCAGTTCATTCACGCGCCGAAAAAAGGTGCTTTTATTCGCATTGAATCAATGAAAAGCGCCTACTGGACCCGACGATATTACGGCGCGCGACGAGTCGCGTAAGAGCTCGATGGATAAACCCTTAACAACAAAACGCCCGATGAAAATTCATCGGGCGTTTTGCTATGCACTGAAGCAAAAGCTCAAGCCACTTGCCGCGTCTCACTGCCGACCGGTGCACGCCACCGCGCCAGCAAGGCATTCCATTTCAGACGCGCCGCGTTCACGTTGTTGTCCTTCACGTGACCGTAACCGCGCATGGAATCGGGCAGACTTGCGAGTTCTATCGCCAACGGCAATTTATCGAGCGTCAAGCCGCTGAGCAATTCCTTTATCAGCGCCTCATATTCCGAAATCAACGCTCGCTCCATCTTCCGTTCTTCGGTCTTGCCGAAAACATCCATCGATGTGCCCCGCAAGAACTTCATCTTCGCCAGGACTTTCATCGCGGATAGAACCCATGGGCCGTATTGCTTCTTGATGAGATGGCCATGCGCGTCCTTCTTCGAAAACATCGGCGGCGCGAGATGGAAATTGATCTTCCAGTCGCCTTCGAAACTCCCCTTCAACCGCTCCACGAACGCCGGATCAGCATAAAGACGCGCGACTTCGTACTCATCCTTGTACGCCATCAGCTTGTGCAGGTTCCTGGCGACAGCTTCGGTCAGTGCGTACTGACCGTCGGGTACGCCAAGCGATGCTTCCGCAACCCGGACTTCCGCGACAAGCCGGCCGTAACGCGCGGCGTACGCCTCGTTTTGATAGTCGGCAAGATAGCCGATGCGCTTTTCGATCAATGCGTCCAACGCCTTCGGCGTATGCAGCGCGATGATCTTGCTGCTGCCTTGTACATCCGATGAACCCCCCCGATTCTGTCCTTTCACCAGTCGTTGCAGACCATCGAGATCATGCGCCGCGTGACGGCCCCATTCGAACGCCGCGAGATTTTTCTCGACCTGCACAGCGTTGAGTTCGATCGCGCGAACCAGCGACTCGTGCCGCAACGGCACCCAGCCGCGCTGCCATGCAAAACCCAGTACGAACGGGTTCGTGTAGATGGCGTCGCCGAGCAGTGCTACGGCAAAACGGTTTGCATCGACGAGAGATACGTGCTCACCCGCGGCCGTGCGGATGTCGGCTTCTGCGCTCGCGCCCGGGAAACGCCAGTTCGGGTTCTTGATGAAGTCGGCAGTCGGCGTTTCGGCGCTGTTCACGACGACCCGCGTGTGGCCGGGCTGCATGCGCGAGCCGCATTCGTCGCTGGCGGTGACGATCGGATCGCAACCGATCACCAGATCCGCTTCGCCCATCGCGATGCGCGTGGCGTGAATATCGCCAGGCTGGTTCGCGATCTGCACATGGCTCATCACCGCGCCGCCTTTTTGCGCGAGGCCGGTGACATCGAGCACGGTCACGCCTTTTTGCTCGAGATGCGACGCCATGCCAAGCAATGCGCCAATGGTCACGACGCCCGTTCCGCCTACTCCCGTGACCAGCACGCCATAAGGACGGTCTATATCAGGAAGCGTTGGCATGGGCACGGGCGGCATGCCATCGCCGGAAATGCTCGATACCTTCGGCTTCTTCAACTGGCCGCCTTCCACCGTGACGAAGCTCGGGCAAAATCCGTTCACGCACGAGTAATCCTTGTTGCACGTGGACTGGTTGATCTGGCGCTTTGTGCCGTATTCGGTGTCGAGCGGTTCAACCGATAAACAATTCGACTTGACCGAGCAATCGCCGCAGCCTTCGCAGACGGCTTCGTTGATCACGACACGCTTTGCCGGATCGGGATAAGCGCCGCGTTTCCTGCGCCGGCGTTTTTCCGTGGCGCACGTCTGGTCGTAGATGAGAATTGTCGTGCCGCCGATTTCCCTCAGCTCGCGCTGGACTTCATCCAGTTTCTCGCGATGATAAATCTGGATGCCGGGCGCGAGGCCGACGTTCGCATCGTACTTTTCGGGTTCATCGGTGACGATCACGATTTTCTTCGCGCCTTCGGCCGCGAGCTGATGCGTGATCTGCGGCACGGTAAGCACGCCGTCGACCGGCTGGCCGCCGGTCATCGCCACGGCATCGTTGTAGAGGATCTTGTACGTGATGTTGGTCTTCGACGCGATCGCCGCGCGGATTGCCAGCAGGCCGGAGTGGAAGTACGTGCCGTCGCCGAGATTGGCGAACACGTGTTTGTCGTTGGTGAAGGGCGCTTGGCCGATCCACGCCACGCCTTCGCCGCCCATCTGGCTGAACGTGCTCGTGCTGCGATCCATCCAGACGGTCATGTAATGGCAGCCGATACCCGCCAACGCGCGGGACCCTTCCGGCACGTTCGTGGATGTATTGTGCGGACAGCCCGAGCAGAACCACGGCTTGCGCTCCGCTTCAACACGCGGCCGGGCCAGGGCGCGTTCCTTCGCTTCGATCACCGCAATCCGCGTCGCAATGCGCGCGCGCACTTCGGCAGGCAGATCGAACTTGTCGAGCCGCGTGGCAATCGCCTTTGCGATGATCGCCGGAGACAGCTCGTAATGCGCCGGCAGAAGCCAGTTGCCCATCGGCACGGACCATTCGCCGCCGGCGCCGTCTTTCTCGTCGAACTTGCCGAAGACGCGCGGACGTTGCGCATCGGGCCAGTTATAGAGTTCTTCCTTGATCGCGTATTCCAGGATCTGGCGCTTTTCTTCGACGACCAGGATCTCTTCCAGACCGTGAGCGAAGGCATGCGCGCCTTGCGCTTCGAGCGGCCAGACGCAGCCGACCTTGTACAAGCGCACGCCGATGCGGGCGCAGGTTTCATCGTCGAGACCGAGGTCCGATAACGCCTGGCGCACATCCAGATAGGCCTTGCCCGCCGTCATGATCCCGAAACGCGCGTTCGGCGATTCGATCTCGATCCGGTCCAGCTTGTTCGCGCGCACGTAGGCGAGCGCCGCATACCACTTGTAGTCGAGCAGCCGCGCTTCCTGCACGAGTGGCGGATCGGGCCAGCGGATGTTGAGCCCGCCATCGGGCATCGCGAAATCGGTCGGCAACACGATCTCGACGCGATTCGGATCGATATCCACCGATGCCGACGATTCCACCACATCGGTCACGCACTTCATCGCGACCCAGAGGCCGGAGTACCGGCTCATTGCCCAGCCGTGCAGGCCGAAGTCCAGGTATTCCTGCACGTTCGATGGAAACAGCACCGGCAATCCGCACGCCTTGAAAATGTGTTCGGACTGATGCGCGAGCGTGGAGGATTTGGCGGCGTGATCGTCGCCGGCGAGCACGAGCACGCCACCCTTCGCCGATGAACCCGCCGAGTTGCCATGCTTGAACACGTCGCCGGTTCTGTCGACGCCTGGTCCCTTGCCGTACCACATGGAGAACACGCCGTCGTACTTGGCGCTGGGATACAGGTTGACCTGCTGCGAGCCCCAGACGGCGGTCGCCGCGAGGTCTTCGTTCACGCCGGGCTGGAACACGATCTCATGCGATGCGAGATGTTTCTTCGCTTTCCACAGATGTTGATCGAGCGCGCCGAGCGGGGAACCGCGATACCCCGAAATAAACCCGGCGGTGTTCAAGCCGGCGGCGTGATCGCGTTGTTGTTGCAGCATGGGCAACCGGACGAGCGCCTGAATCCCGCTCATGTAAGCGCGGCCGCGTTCGAGGGTGTATTTGTCGTCGAGTGTGACGGTGGTGAGCGCGGCTTCAAGCTTCGCTTGTTGTTCCGCGTCTAGTGGGGCATTCATTGTAGGTTCTCTCCGCCAACGTTTGGGATCGCCAAAACTCATGTGGCTTTAGCGTCTTGTGGACGCGGCAGCCGGGATTTTGAGTGTGCCTGTTTTGCATTTCTGACAGCACTGGTAAAAACCCGCTGAAAACAAATTACACGATCGTTCGCGTGTTACGAGGTGTAAAAACGCCCGATTTTCATCATGCGCGGGAACCGCTCGTGGCGGCGGTATTCAAATACCGTGACCGATGCGCAATGTGAAACGCGCCCGGTCATTGGACACACCGATGCACGCAGTTGAAGGAGCAAGAAGTGAAACAACGATATATCCAGAATTTCCTGATGGTCTCCGCCGCATTCCTGGCGATAAACGTGCCCCGCGTCGGCGTTGCGGCCGGTTCCGAAACCTTGATGACCGGCACGCTGCGCATGGCGCCGGCTCGGGTGGAACAGGTCTCGAACAACCCGGCTGCGAAAAAGAAAGACGAAGCCTGAATTTCCCGAACGAACAAACAAATGCCGGCGATCTGTGAGGATCGCCGGCACTTTTATTCAGTCGCGCACATCAGCTCGCTGTTGTGTCCTTCACCACGCCGCGTCGAATCTGATCGAGTTCGATCGATTCGAACAGCGCCTTGAAGTTGCCTTCGCCGAAGCCCTGATTGCCCTTGCGCTGGATGATCTCGAAGAAGATCGGGCCAATCTGGTTTTCCGTGAAAATCTGTAGCAGGATTTCGTCGCTGACCCCATCGATCAGGATCTTGCGTTTTCTCAGCTCCCCCACCGATTCGCCGTGATTCGGCACGCGCCGGTCGACAAGCTCGTAATACGTATCAATGGTGTCCAGCAACGCGATATCCGCGCTGCGCAGGGCGTCGACGGTGTCGTAGATGTTGTCAGTCCCGAGCGCGATGTGCTGAATCCCCTCGCCACGATACGCATCGAGATATTCCTGGATCTGTCCCGACGTGTCCGATCCTTCCTCGTTGATCGGGATGCGGATCTTGCCGCACGGCGAGCTCATCGCTTTCGACTTCACGGCCGTGACCTTGCCTTCTATGTCGAAGTACCGCGCCTCGCGGAAGTTGAACAGGCGTTCGTAGAATTCGGCCCACTCGATCATGCGTCCGCGATGCACGTTGTGCGTCAAATGGTCGATGTACGTCAAACCATGGCCAGCGGGATTTTGATCGGCGCCCGGAATCGGTTCGAAGTCGACGTCGTAAATGCTGATATCGCCGATGCTGCCCGCCTGCGCGCCGTTCTTGCCACGCCACCGGTCGACGAAATAGATCAGCGAATCGCCGACGCCCTTGATCGCGGGAATGTTGAGCTCCATGGGGCCCGTTTTATTGTCGAAGCCCCACGCGCCGAGATCGAGCGCGCGCTTGTAAGCCTTGCCTGCATCGGCGACGCGAAACGCGATTGCGCAAATCGACGGTCCATGCAAACGCGTAAAGCGTTGCGCGAAGGAATCGGGCTCGGCGTTGATCAGGAAGTTGATGTCGCCTTGCCGGTACAAGGTCACGTCCTTATGCCGATGCCGCGCGATCGCGGTAAATCCCATTTGCTCGAACAATCGCCCAAGCGCGACCGGATCCGGCGCCGTGTATTCGATGAATTCGAAACCATCCGTGCCGACGGGATTGTCCCAGGTCGTTGGTTGCATGCCTTGTCTCCGTAAATCGCGATTAACAGGACAAAGTCTATCGAGATGCGTGTGGCGGATACTTGCGAATCAAATCGCGCATCATTACGATGACGCACGTTTATGGCGTCCACCGGCGCAAAAGAGGCAGACTATGGCGCGAATCGAACTCGACGCAATCGACCGCAAAATCCTCGCAATTCTGCAGGTCAACGGCCGCTTGTCGAATCAGGACATCGCCGACCAGGTGAGCTTGTCGCCGAGTCCCTGCCTGCGCCGTATCCGGCGGCTGGAAGAGGCGGGCGTGATAAGAGGTTATGTCGCGCTACTAGAGCCCCGTCTGCTTGGACTCGGGCTGCTTGCGTACGTCAACGTGAGGCTGGAAAAGCGTGGCGGATCGGTCGCTTTGGCGGGAATGAAAAATCCGCCGACGCATGCGGATCGATTCCGCGACGCCTTGCTCACCTGGCCGGAGGTCGTGGCCTGCGATGCAATGACCGGCGACACCGACTATCTGCTGCGCGTCCAGGTGGAAGACATGGAGCACTTCTCGCGTTTTGTGCAGGACCAGTTGCTGCACCATCCATCGGTGATCGATGTGAAAAGCAGCTTCTCGCTCGAGCGCATCAAGGAAACGACGGCGTTGCCTATCCGTTGATTGCGCGGATGCTCCAGACGCAAAAAAGGCGGCTTTCGCCGCCTTTCGTGCTTTTGCGCATGCTTGCTGATATGGCCGGAACTCAGGCCGCGTCGGCAGTAGGCATGAACGCCTGAAACATTTGCGATGCCCGGCGCGCCTGGCGCTTGATCGCGTAATCAAAGACCGCTGCCTGCTCCTGCAACATTTCCGTCAGGATGCTGCTCTGGTCAGCAGGCGTGAGCGACAAATAAGCATCGGCTTCGCCGTATGCGTACTCGATCTTCATGCCCGACTTCTTCGCAATGTGCATCATGGTCGAGTTGCGCGACAAACAATGCATGTAGAGCATTGAAACGTGTGTGTTGCGGCTGCGAATCGCGGCGCGCTCGAACAAGCGGCTGCCGACACCACGGCCCCGCGCGCTTTCCAGCACCGATACACCGAACTCAGCCGTACGCTTGTCGCCTTCCGCCGGCAAATAGGCAAGATGCCCGACGCCGACCACGTTCAGCGCTTCATCGAATACGCCAAAAACCGTATCGCGCGCAAAGTCGATGTTCGTCACATAGTTCTCGATCACACGATCCGGCACGATCTGGCCGAAGCGCAAAAGGCGGTCGTCTTCGTCGAGGGCAAGAAAGTGGATCATCAGGCGCTCGCGATCCGCGGAGGACAGCTCACGAACGAGAACGGGCGATCGACCGGCGGCGCTCGGCGAGCGATCGGCAGATGCGAAGATCGATGCGGCGGGGCGGTTGAAAGATAGGTTCACGATGGTGGCTCCTTGAATCGTCGAGCGACATGGTGCGTCGCAAAACGAATTTTAGCCGAAACATCGTTTTAGTACTAGGGAAAACCCGTAAGATGGTGTGGAGGATTATGTCTAACTTTCAAGTATTACGAATAAAAATCTTTTAAAATCAATTGTTTAAACGCTGTTGCGGAAAACGGACGTGCGTGCGCCCATGTCGTATATTGCGGTGCAGCATTTCACGAATCGCCATTCATTCCCCGTTCGATCACATCGACAACCTGTTCCGCAAACTCCCCGTAACCCAGCTTGCCGTCAGGTTTGAGCCACGTGAATGTCCAGTTGATCATGCCGAAAACCATCATGGTCAAGGCCGTCTGGTTTTCCTTGGTCGCCCGCTTCGGATAAGCACGCGCCAGTTGCCGCGCAAACGCAGCGACGATACCGCGCTGGCGTTCGAGCACGATTTCACGCCGCGTATCTTCGAGGTACTTCACGTCGTTGAGCAGAGCGACGTGCCGGCTATGCGACGTTTCGTATTCCGCGAGAAACGCGCGAATGAGCTCGGCAAACGCCTCGCGCTCGGTGAGCCCGCGCCGCTGGCTCGCGCCTTCCACCTCCGCGATGATCAGCATCAGCCGCTTCGTATAGCGGTCGAGCAGGTCGAACAGGATGGCTTCCTTGCTCGCGTAGTAGTGGTAAAGCCGCGCCTTGGACGTGCCGCTGGCGGCGGCGAGATCGGCCATCGATGTGCTCGGGTAGCTCGTCTGCGCGAATTTCGCGGCGGCGAGTTCGAGAATCTGCTCGCGTTGTGTGTCGTGGTCGGGCGCTCTGGTACGTGCCATTGAGTCTCGGAGAAGTGCTGGGTCGAACGGAATTCTAATGCTTGAGCGCGACTTGTCTCCGTCCGGCGGCTAATGCGAGGCGCGGCGCAGTCTTGCGTCGGCAATTTTTGAGGGATCGCCGCGGATTTCCAGCTTGCCTGCAGCCACGAGTTCGCGGCATCGCCAAAGGGCGATCGAGTCGCTGACCAGGAAGCCGAAACTTCCGCCCATCACCTCGCCCGCGAGCCGGCGCGACTCGATCCAGCCGGCGCTTGCGATCTGGAGGATGGTTTCATCGATATCGGAATACGTGCCTGAGATAAACGTGTTGTCGCGCCAGCGCCGCGTTTCGCTGTTGATCTGCTTCACTTCCTGCCATTCGAGCGCGAGCCGGCTGATGCGCAACACGGAGATGGGCGCGGCCGTCGGCAGCTTGACGCCGAGTTCGGCTGCCGTGAACATGCCAACCGCTGTAATGCCGTCGCCGCGGCCACGACGGCGCTGATTGCCGTCGTCGGCGGTGATGAGGGGTAGATCGTCGGCGGTCAGTTTGGCTTCGTTCAGGCGTTGCGGCACGTTGCGCAGGAAATAGGCGACGCGCCGCAGCATCAACTGATCGCCCGCGCTCTGGCCGTGCCAGACCACGACTTGACCCGTGCCCTGGGCCAGTTCGCGCAACAGCGCATCTTGTTCCTTGAGCTTCGAAATGAAATCGACTTTGTGCTCGTCGAGCACTTGTTGCCAGAAGAGGGCACGCGTTTCCGGGTTGTCATCGATACCCCTCAGATGGCCGACCGCAAGATCGTCCTTCAGGGGAATGACGCGCTCATCGCGTGAAACTGCATTCAGCGCTTCGCGAAGTATCTCGGCGGCATAGTCGCCGTTGGTAACGTGAATGGTGCTCATCAGTAACGGTGACCGCAAACGTAAGAAGGCCGGCTGCTGTGTAGCCGACTCGATCGATGTGATCGACATGACGGCAACTTAACAACAGACGGCCCCTAGTGTAAGCGAATTGAATCAGTGCAATCCGCCAACTGGTCGCTCAACGTTCGTCATAGCTCACAACTACCCGATCCGAAACCGGATGACACTGGCACGTCAGCACGAAACCGGCATCGATTTCATGTTGTTCCAATGTGAAGTTTTTCTCCATGCGCACTTCGCCTTCCAGCACTTTTGCGCGGCACGTACAGCAGACACCACCCTTGCACGCGTAAGGCAGCGCGAGGCCGGCCTTCAGCCCGACATCCAGTACGCTCACGCCCTGGTACGGCAGACGCAACTTGCGCCTTTTTCCATCGATGACCAATTCCAGATCCGCCGTCGGCGTGTTGTCCGTGATCTCGATTTGCGGAACACCGGCTTGCGGCAAAGGCGTCCCGAAACGCTCGACGTGAACCTGCTTCGGCGGCACGCCCGCGCCTTTCAGGGCGGCTTCGGCGGCGTCCATCATCGGGCCGGGACCGCAGATGAACGCTTCATCGATTTCACTGGCGGGAACGAGCGCCTCGAGGAACGCCGCGCATTTTTCCTGGTTCAGCACGCCGTTGAACAGTTCGACGTCCTGCAAATCGTCCGATAAAACGTGGTACAGCGAGAACCGGCTCATGAAGCGGTTCTTCAGGTCTTCGAGTTCCTCGGCGAACATGATGGCGTCGACGCTGCGATTGCCATAGATCAGCGTGAAGCGGCTGGTGGGCTCCGTCTCGAGCGTCGTCTTGATGATGGCAAGCACCGGTGTGATGCCGGAACCGCCCGAAAACGCAACGTAATGCTTGAAGTGATCGGCGTTCAGATGGGTGAAGAAGCGGCCATCGGGCGTCATGACTTCGATTTCGTGACCGGGCTTGAGCATGTCGAAAGCGAAGTTCGAGAAGCGGCCGCCGCGCACGCGCTTAATACCGATACGCAATTCGCCATCGCGATCGTAATCCGTCACGCCGACGCAAATGGAATACGAACGCCGCGTTTCCTCGCCGTCGATATGCGTTTTCAACGTGACGAACTGGCCTTGCGTAAAGCGGAACGCATCACGCAGGGTGTCGGGGACATCGAAGGAAACGGTAACGGCGTCCGCGGTTTCGGGACGAACGTCGCGGATGCGAAGCGAATGGAATTGCGGAGTCGCCATGGTCGGTTTCAGTACGGTTTGAAGTAGTCGAACGGTTCGCGGCAATCCACGCATCGATACAGCGCCTTGCACGCCGTCGAGCCGAATTGGGCAAGGCGTTCTGTCTGCACTGAACCGCAGCGCGGGCAGGCGGGTTTATCGACGATGCGCGGCACGAAACGCAAAGGCCGTTCTTGCGGCGCGTGTTCGTTCGAGCCGCAGTTGCCCATGGGCGGGGCAATGCCGTATTGCTTGAGCTTTTCGCGGGCAGCGTCGGTCATCCAGTCGGTGGTCCATGCGGGCGCCAGAACCGTCTCTATCCGATGCTTCGCGAAACCCGCCGCGTTCAGCGCCGCGCCGATGTCTTCCGCAATCTGGTACATCGCCGGGCAACCGGAATACGTTGGCGTGATGACAATTTCCAGCGTGTCGTCGGCGGCGCGGCGGACATCGCGGAGGATACCCAGTTCGCGTATGGACACCACCGGAATTTCCGGATCGGGCACGGCTTCGAGCACGTTCCATACGTGTTCGAGCGCAACGTCTTCCGCGGTTGTCATGGCGTTCACCACGTCGCGCCCGGGTGCTGGCGCGCGATGCTTTGCAATTCCGCCAACAGATAACCCATGTGCTCGGAATGCTCGCCGAGTTTGCCCGTGGTCACGTGCTGCACGTCGGCGGGTTTTTGCAGCGTGGCTTCGGCCAACGTTGCGTCCACATCTTCGCGCCACGCGGTTTCCAGATCGGCTGTCAGCGGACCGATACCGGCATCGGCGATGCGCGTTTCCACCTCATCCACGCTGAAGAATTCGCGTGTGTAGGGCATCAGGTAATCCACCGCCGCCTGAGCCCGGCGATGCGATTCCTCGGTGCCATCGCCGAAACGCAGCAGCCAGTCGCTCGCGTGATTCAGGTGATATCGCGTTTCCTTGATCGACTTGGAAGCGATTGCGGCAAGCTGTGCGTCGCTCGATCGGGTCAGCGCCGTCCAGAGATGCGACATCAGCGTGGAATACAGGAAATTGCGCACGACCGTCACCGCGTAATCACGGTCTGCGCGCGTCGTTCCCGACAACGGTCCGGCGTGCGGCAATTCGCTCAACGTAAAGTTGCGGAAATCTCGCTCATTGCGGAAATATGCGTAGTCGTCTTCGGTTTTCTGCGTGCCGTGCAACTCGGTCTCGAGCGCGGCCGCATGCGAGTAAAGCAGGCGCGCCTGGCCGATCAGATCGAGACTGATGTTGGCGAGCGCAATATCTTCCTCGAGCACCGGGCCGTGTCCGCACCATTCGCCATTGCGTTGCCCAAGGATCAGCGCGTTGTCGGCGAGGCGCAGCACGTAGGACAGATGTTGGGGCGTCGTCATGTCTAACCTTCGATCACATGTGGTTGATTTCGTCGGGGAGCACGAAGAACGTCGGGTGACGATAAATCTTGTCGCCGGCAGGTTCGAAGAACTCGGCTTTATCGGCGGGATCGGACGCCGTGATCGCCGCCGATGGCACTACCCATATGCTCACGCCTTCCTGGCGACGCGTGTAGACATCGCGCGCCATGCGCAGCGCAGCCGGCGCGTCGGGCGCGTGCAAACTGCCGCAATGCTTGTGATCGAGTCCCTGCTTGCTGCGCACGAACACTTCCCAGATCGGCCATTCGTTGTTCATTTGTCGCTCCTATGCAGCTTGCTTTTGAGCACGCGCGGCTTGTTTGGCGGAATAGGCGAGGGCTGCTTCGCGAACCCACTCGCCGTCGTCATGCGCCTTTACGCGTGTCGCGAGGCGTTCCTTGTTGCACGGACCGTCGCCATTCACGACGCGCCAAAATTCGTCCCAGTCGATGACGCCGTAGTCATGCGCTTGCCGTTCCTCGTTCCATTTCAGATCGGGATCGGGCAGCGTGACGCCGAGAATCCGGGCTTGCTCGACGGTTGCATCGACGAATTTCTGCCGCAAATCATCGTTCGATATCCGCTTGATGCCCCACTTGAACGACTGGCCGCTATGAATGGAATCCTTGTCGCTCGGGCCGAACATCATCAGCACGGGCCACCACCAGCGATCCACCGCCTGCTGGACCATGTCCTTTTGGGCCTGCGTGCCTTTCATCATGGAGAGCAGCGCGTCGAAACCTTGCCGCTGGTGGAACGACTCTTCCTTGCAGATGCGGATCATGGCGCGCGCATACGGCCCGTACGTACAGCGGCACAGCGGAATCTGATTCATGATCGCGGCGCCGTCGACCAGCCAGCCGATTACACCGACGTCCGCCCAGGTCGGCGTGGGGTAGTTGAAGATGCTTGAATACTTGGCCTTGCCGGCGTGCAGGGCATCGACGAGCTGATCGCGCGATACACCCATGGTTTCCGCCGCGCTATATAAATAGAGGCCGTGGCCACCCTCGTCCTGCACTTTTGCGAGCAGGATGGCCTTGCGCTTCAGACTCGGCGCCCGCGAAATCCAGTTGCCTTCCGGCAGCATTCCGACAATTTCCGAATGCGCGTGCTGCGAAATCTGGCGAACCAGCGTCTTTCGGTACGCGTCTGGCATCCAGTCCTGCGGTTCGATTTTGCCGTCGGCCGCCATCACGGCGTCGAAACGGCTGAGTTCCGAAGACGTGGACGCCGGGTCGATGGACTGGACGTTGCCGGGAATATCGAGGGATTGCGTGTACATGACGATCGCTCGCTGTAGGAAGTCGTTGTGGAGCAATTATAAACCGACCGGACGGTCGGCTAATAGATATTTTTTGAGATGGCTGGCCTGGACCGGTCGCGTTCGCGGCGAATGCGACAATACGGGCTGATCTCCACCAACTTTTCCGTGCATGCCGTCATCGATCGAATCTCCTGTCCCGCGTGTGGCCGTTATCGGCGGCGGCCCTGCCGGCTTGATGGCGGCTGAAGCGTTGGCGGCGGGCGGTGTCGAAGTGGATCTCTACGACGCCATGCCATCGGTCGGCCGCAAGTTCCTCATGGCAGGAAAGGGCGGCATGAATCTCACGCATTCCGAGCCTGCCGAAGCTTTCCTGTCGAGGTACGGCGAGCGCCGGGCGTTTATCGAACCGCTGCTGCGCCGTTTCGATGCCACCGCCTTACGCGCGTGGGTCCACGATCTGGGAGTGGAAACGTTTATCGGCAGCTCGGGACGCGTCTTTCCCACCGACATGAAAGCGGCGCCAATGCTGCGCGCGTGGTTGCATCGGCTACGTGGATCGGGTGTGCGTTTCCATATGCGGCACAAGTGGATCGGCTGGGACGACGCCACGCCATGCGCGCTCCGGTTCGCAACGCCGGAAGGCGATCGCGAGGTTCACGCCGATGCCGTCGTGCTCGCGCTGGGTGGTGCGAGTTGGCCGCGGCTTGGATCGGACGCCGCGTGGATCGGGCATCTGGAAGCGCGGGATGTATCGGTTGCGCCGTTCAAACCATCGAATTGCGGATTCGATATCAACTGGAGCGAGCATTTCAGCAGCCGCTTTGCGGGCGAGCCGCTCAAGTCGGTGGCCATTGGTTTGCCGCGTGAAGACGGTGGCGCGGACTGGCGGGCGGGGGAATGTTTGCTGACATCGACGGGCATTGAAGGCAGTCTGATCTACGCATTGTCCGCGCGCATCCGCGACCGTCTGGCCGAGGGCCATGCCACGTTCCTGCTCGACCTCGTTCCGGCGCTGACCCATGAACGCGTCCACGACGAAGTCACGCACCCACGCGGCGCACGTTCCATGTCGAGCCATTTGCAGAGCCGCCTGAAGCTGATGGGCGCGAAGGCCGGATTGCTGCGCGAATGCCTGACCCGCGAAGATTTCGCCGATGCCACCCGTCTTGCGCAACGCATCAAGGCATTGCCGTTGACAGTGACGCGGCCGCGGCCCATAGCGGAAGCAATCAGCAGCGCCGGCGGGGTGAGGTTCGAATCGCTGGATTCGCAATTGATGCTCGCAGCCTTGCCCGGCGTTTTCTGTGCGGGCGAAATGCTGGACTGGGAAGCGCCGACCGGTGGTTATCTGCTGACGTGCTGTCTCGCGAGCGGAGTGGTCGCCGGAGAAGGGGCGCTGGCTTATCTGAACCGGAACCGCGCCCCGGCGCTTTGATCAGGCTGGCACGAGCCGCCACAACGAAGTAACTTCGGCCGACCTCGCCTGGTATAGCGGATCGGTTTTATCGGCGGCGCGGGGGTGGTTCGGTCGCACGTCCATCCGGCCATCGGTCTTGAGCCCGGCTTGATCGACCCACTCCTGGAATTGGGCGCGCGTACGCAGTCCCAGATGCTCGGCCAGATCCGACAGGATCAGCCAGCCTTCGCCGCCAGGCGTCAAATGCGCGGCAAGGCCGTCGAGGAAACCGCGCAACATCCGGCTTTCCGGGTCATAGATCGCATGTTCGATAGCCGAGCTCGGCCGCGCCGGCAACCACGGCGGATTACAGACGATCAACGGCGCGCGGCCTTCCGGAAACAAATCAGCTTCGATCACTTTGACCTGCGGCGAAAACCCGAGCAAATCGATGTTCTCATGCGCGCAGGCGAGCGCGCGCGGATCGATTTCCGTCGCGATCACGCGCTTCACGCCCCGCTGGGCCAGCAACGCGGCCAGCACGCCGGTGCCCGTGCCAATATCGAATGCCAGTTCCTTCGATGGCAACGGCTGATCCGCCACCAGCTTCACATACTCGCCGCGCACAGGCGAAAACACACCGTAATACGGGTGAATCCGCGCGCCCAGCGCCTCGACGTCCACGCCCTTCTTGCGCCACTCGTGCGCGCCGACCAGCCCGAGCACTTCCCGTAGCGACACGACCGACTCACCCGCCGCCGGACCGTATGCCTCTTCGCACGCCTCTTTCACAACCGGAGCACGCCGCAACGTAATGGCGTACTCGGCGTCGAGCGGCAGCAAGAACATGCCGAGCGTGCGGGCCCGCTGCGACTGAGCAAGCCGATGCAGATTGAACGCTTCGCCGGGCGCGGGCGCTTCAGCCGGCGCATCAGGCGTGGCGCTGCGTTGCTTGGCTTTCGCCTTCGCCGACTTCTTGGGCCGTGTTTCGATACGTCGCGCCACAGCCTGCAACAACTGCCGCGCGTTTTGAAAATCGCCGCGCCACAAGATCGCGGTCCCTTCGCAAGCCAGCCGATACGCCGAGTCCGCGGTCATCTGGTCATCGCCTATGACGACGCGTTTTGGCGGCGCGATCCCGCTTTCCGAGCGCCAGAGCGCCGAATGGCTTTCGCCTTTTTCCTCCCATTCAATGAGGGCGGATGCGGCGCTGGTGCTGGAAGAGGTTTTGGAATGCATGCTGAATAAGTACCGGACAAAGTAAGAACCGCGAGGCGGAATGCCGACATTCTGAGGGCTTTTCACAAAACGGTCTGATTTTCCGTCCATTTGGAAGGCGCGTGACGACGCCACCGCCGCTGTAAGCGTGCGGTCTGCTGCGTAGGGCACAATCGGTTTTTCCCGAAAATTTCCCGCTCCCCGATGAACCTTCGCGTCCTTTCCGCCGTTGCCGCCGCGACGTTTTCTGCCTTCCTGCTCGCGTCCACGCCAGCCTTCGCCGACGACGCACCCTCCGGACACTGGGTCAGCGCCTGGAGCACAGCGCTCCAGCAGATCCCGCAGCGCGCCGAGTTGCCGGCGCTGTATCGCGCACCTGAATTCGGCGGGCGCACGGTCAGGCAGATCGTCTATCCCGCCATCGATGGAAAGCAGCTTCGCCTGCGGTTCAGCAATGTGTATGGCACGGCGCCGCTCGTTATCGATGGTGCGCAGGTCGCGCGCGCAGTAGCGGGCAACGCGGCAGGAACGCGGGCGGGAACGACGCGTTCCGTCACGTTTGGCGGCAAGCCGGGCGTGACCATCGCGCCGGGTGGCCAGGTCGACAGCGATCCTGTGGCATTCAATATCGCTGCTTACCAGCCGCTGGCGGTGAGCACCTATATGGCTGAAGGTCAGAAACTGGCTGCGTGGCATCGGGTGGCAAGCCAGGTCAACTACATCTCGACGCCCGGCAACCATTCCGCCGATACCGACGCCTCCGCCTTCCGCACGCGCTTTACGCAATTCGTGTGGCTGACGAGCGTTGCCGTCGATACCGCCCCCGCGCAGACCCTTGTTGCCATTGGCGATTCCATCACCGACGGGATGCGTTCCACGCCTAACGCCAATCGCCGATGGACCGACGCACTCGCGCGCCGGCTCACCCAAAAGGGAATTGAAGGAACGGCGGTGGTCAACGCAGGAATCAGCGGCAATCGCTTGTTGAGCCCGTCGCCATGTTACGGCGACGCCGTGCTGAGCCGCTTCGATCGCGATGCTTTGCGCCAGCCGGGCGTCCGGTCGGTGATCGTGCTGGTCGGCATCAACGACATCAATTTCCCTTCGATGCCCCCGCACGCCAGCCTCGATTGCGACGATCCCCACACGCCCGTCACGGCCGACTCGCTGCTGCGCGGCTACCAGCGGCTTATTGCCCAGGCGCACCAGCGCGGAGTGAGGATCTATGGCGCGACGCTTACGCCGGCCGCCTTGCCGCCCGAACGCGAGGCGATCCGCACCGCAGTGAACAATTCCATCCGGTCCAGCCGGGCGTTCGATGGCGTCGTTGACTTCGATCGCGCGCTGCGAGACCCGGATCACCCGGACAAACTGCAACGCCGCTATGACAGCGGTGACCACATCCATCCGAGCGACGCGGGATATGCCGCAATGTCGGAGGCGGTTCCTATCGAAGAAATGGGCCTTACGAGGTCCGCAGCCGGCGCCAAATAAGCTTCTTTTCAAATTATTTGAAGATGCTCTTGCCAGACCTGTCGGTATCGCCTATTATTCGCCTCCTCGTTTCGCAACGAGGGCCGCCAAGGAAACAGGCGGGCTCCAAAGTCGGTAAGTTTGAAAGCAAAACGCTCACAAACTTGTTGACAAGGGGAAAAAGATTCTACATAATCTCGTTTCTGTGCTGCAAACGCAGCGACGCGAAAGCGGTGGTGTTCTGAGGGATGGGATGCTGCGGTTTTGGTGAATGTTCTTTAAAAACTAACAGCCGATAAGTGTGGGCGCTTGGTGTTTTGCTTTAGAGCGTGGTGGTGTCTTTCGGGGCGCTGCCGTGAAGCGAAAGTATCAAGTCTCACACTAGTATTAAGGTAGGTTTTGAGCGTCTTTTCAGAGATGGAAAGATGGGAGGAACTTGTCAGTACGTTGAGTGAGCGACCTATTCGGAAGAATAGAAAACAGTAACAGGCATTGAACTGAAGAGTTTGATCCTGGCTCAGATTGAACGCTGGCGGCATGCCTTACACATGCAAGTCGAACGGCAGCACGGGGGCAACCCTGGTGGCGAGTGGCGAACGGGTGAGTAATACATCGGAACGTGTCCTGTAGTGGGGGATAGCCCGGCGAAAGCCGGATTAATACCGCATACGATCTACGGAAGAAAGCGGGGGATCGCAAGACCTCGCGCTATAGGGGCGGCCGATGGCAGATTAGCTAGTTGGTGGGGTAAAGGCCTACCAAGGCGACGATCTGTAGCTGGTCTGAGAGGACGACCAGCCACACTGGGACTGAGACACGGCCCAGACTCCTACGGGAGGCAGCAGTGGGGAATTTTGGACAATGGGGGAAACCCTGATCCAGCAATGCCGCGTGTGTGAAGAAGGCCTTCGGGTTGTAAAGCACTTTTGTCCGGAAAGAAAACCTTTGCACTAATACTGTGAGGGGATGACGGTACCGGAAGAATAAGCACCGGCTAACTACGTGCCAGCAGCCGCGGTAATACGTAGGGTGCGAGCGTTAATCGGAATTACTGGGCGTAAAGCGTGCGCAGGCGGTTCGTTAAGACAGATGTGAAATCCCCGGGCTTAACCTGGGAACTGCATTTGTGACTGGCGAGCTAGAGTATGGCAGAGGGGGGTAGAATTCCACGTGTAGCAGTGAAATGCGTAGAGATGTGGAGGAATACCGATGGCGAAGGCAGCCCCCTGGGCCAATACTGACGCTCATGCACGAAAGCGTGGGGAGCAAACAGGATTAGATACCCTGGTAGTCCACGCCCTAAACGATGTCAACTAGTTGTTGGGTCTTCATTGACTTAGTAACGTAGCTAACGCGTGAAGTTGACCGCCTGGGGAGTACGGTCGCAAGATTAAAACTCAAAGGAATTGACGGGGACCCGCACAAGCGGTGGATGATGTGGATTAATTCGATGCAACGCGAAAAACCTTACCTACCCTTGACATGGTCGGAACCTGGCTGAAAGGCTGGGGTGCTCGAAAGAGAACCGATACACAGGTGCTGCATGGCTGTCGTCAGCTCGTGTCGTGAGATGTTGGGTTAAGTCCCGCAACGAGCGCAACCCTTGTCCTTAGTTGCTACGCAAGAGCACTCTAAGGAGACTGCCGGTGACAAACCGGAGGAAGGTGGGGATGACGTCAAGTCCTCATGGCCCTTATGGGTAGGGCTTCACACGTCATACAATGGTCGGAACAGAGGGCTGCCAACCCGTGAGGGGGAGCTAATCCCAGAAAACCGATCGTAGTCCGGATCGTAGTCTGCAACTCGACTACGTGAAGCTGGAATCGCTAGTAATCGCGGATCAGCATGCCGCGGTGAATACGTTCCCGGGTCTTGTACACACCGCCCGTCACACCATGGGAGTGGGTTTTACCAGAAGTGGCTAGTCTAACCGCAAGGAGGACGGTCACCACGGTAGGATTCATGACTGGGGTGAAGTCGTAACAAGGTAGCCGTATCGGAAGGTGCGGCTGGATCACCTCCTTTCTCGAGCTCAACGCTTCTGAACGAAGCACTAAAGTGCTCACGCTTATCGGCTGTAAGAAGACAGGCTAAGGGTCTGTAGCTCAGTTGGTTAGAGCACCGTCTTGATAAGGCGGGGGTCGTTGGTTCGAATCCAACCAGACCCACCATTTACTCTTGAACGTTTGAAAGAACGAACGAAGATAAATGCAGACCCTCAAGCATCAAGGTATCTGGGGGATTAGCTCAGCTGGGAGAGCACCTGCTTTGCAAGCAGGGGGTCGTCGGTTCGATCCCGTCATCCTCCACCAATCATCAATGCCAAGCACGTTTAGACCGAGCCATGCCGGTCGAGCGTGATTTGCATTGGCGATTGAGCCAGTCAGTAAAATCATGTGGAGCATAGCGCTTCAGGTGATGCTGTCGTTCTTTAACAATCTGGAAGAAGTAGTAAAGAGATTCACGAAAGCATACTTAGAGATGGGTGTGTGAGTAGGTGAATCAGGGTTGTGATTGTATCAATGTATGAAAAAGTGATCGAGAGATTGCTTTGGAATACGGCGCAACACGAATACTCAACCTATAGCGGTGTGAAAGAGGTTTCCCTCGAAGCTGAACTTCGGTTCGGAGTCGGGAGGGGTCTCGGAGACGCACTCGTTATAGGGTCAAGCGAACAAGTGCATGTGGTGGATGCCTTGGCGATCACAGGCGATGAAGGACGCGGTAGCCTGCGAAAAGCTACGGGGAGCTGGCAAACGAGCTTTGATCCGTAGATGTCCGAATGGGGAAACCCGGCCCTTCTGGGTCATCCGTAACTGAATACATAGGTTACGTGAAGCGAACGCGGTGAACTGAAACATCTAAGTAACCGCAGGAAAAGAAATCAACCGAGATTCCCAAAGTAGTGGCGAGCGAAATGGGATCAGCCTGTACTCTTTAGCACGACCGTTAGCCGAACACTCTGGAAAGTGTGGCCATAGCAGGTGATAGCCCTGTAGGCGAAAGCGGATGTGTGGAACTAGGTGTACGACAAGTAGGGCGGGACACGTGAAATCCTGTCTGAAGATGGGGGGACCATCCTCCAAGGCTAAATACTCGTGATCGACCGATAGTGAACCAGTACCGTGAGGGAAAGGCGAAAAGAACCCCGGGAGGGGAGTGAAATAGATCCTGAAACCGCATGCATACAAACAGTCGGAGCCTCGTAAGGGGTGACGGCGTACCTTTTGTATAATGGGTCAGCGACTTACGTTCAGTAGCAAGCTTAACTGATTAAGGCAGGCGTAGCGAAAGCGAGTCCGAATAGGGCGTTCAGTTGCTGGGCGTAGACCCGAAACCAAGTGATCTATCCATGGCCAGGTTGAAGGTGCGGTAACACGTACTGGAGGACCGAACCCACTAATGTTGAAAAATTAGGGGATGAGCTGTGGATAGGGGTGAAAGGCTAAACAAACTTGGAAATAGCTGGTTCTCTCCGAAAACTATTTAGGTAGTGCCTCGTGTATCACCTTCGGGGGTAGAGCACTGTCATGGTTGTGGGGTCCATTGCGGATTACTACGCCATAGCAAACTCCGAATACCGAAGAGTGCAATCACGGGAGACAGACATCGGGTGCTAACGTCCGGTGTCAAGAGGGAAACAACCCAGACCGCCAGCTAAGGTCCCCAAATATTGCTAAGTGGGAAACGAAGTGGGAAGGCTAAAACAGTCAGGAGGTTGGCTTAGAAGCAGCCACCCTTTAAAGAAAGCGTAATAGCTCACTGATCGAGTCGTCCTGCGCGGAAGATGTAACGGGGCTAAGCAATATACCGAAGCTGCGGATGCGAGATTTATCTCGCATGGTAGGAGAGCGTTCCGTAAGCCTGTGAAGGTGCATTGAAAAGTGTGCTGGAGGTATCGGAAGTGCGAATGCTGACATGAGTAGCGATAAAGGGGGTGAAAAGCCCCCTCGCCGTAAGCCCAAGGTTTCCTACGCAACGTTCATCGGCGTAGGGTGAGTCGGCCCCTAAGGCGAGGCAGAAATGCGTAGCTGATGGGAAGCAGGTTAATATTCCTGCACCATTGTTAAATGCGATGGGGGGACGGATCGCGGAAGGTTGTCCGGGTGTTGGAAGTCCCGGTCCTTGTATTGGAGAAGGCGCTTAGGCAAATCCGGGCGCGGAATTCAAGGGTACGAGGCCATTCACTTAGGTGAAGAAGCAATCGGAAGTGGTTCCAAGAAAAGCCTCTAAGCTTCAGTTTAACAAGACCGTACCGCAAACCGACACAGGTGGGCGAGATGAGTATTCTAAGGCGCTTGAGAGAACTCGGGAGAAGGAACTCGGCAAATTGGTACCGTAACTTCGGGATAAGGTACGCCCCTGTAGCTTGATGCGCCTGCGCGCAAAGGGTGAAGGGGTTGCAATAAACTGGTGGCTGCGACTGTTTAATAAAAACACAGCACTCTGCAAACACGAAAGTGGACGTATAGGGTGTGACGCCTGCCCGGTGCCGGAAGATTAAATGATGGGGTGCAAGCTCTTGATTGAAGTCCCGGTAAACGGCGGCCGTAACTATAACGGTCCTAAGGTAGCGAAATTCCTTGTCGGGTAAGTTCCGACCTGCACGAATGGCGTAACGATGGCCACACTGTCTCCTCCCGAGACTCAGCGAAGTTGAAGTGTTTGTGATGATGCAATCTCCCCGCGGCTAGACGGAAAGACCCCATGAACCTTTACTGTAGCTTTGCATTGGACTTTGAACCGATCTGTGTAGGATAGGTGGGAGGCTATGAAACCGGAACGCTAGTTTCGGTGGAGCCGTCCTTGAAATACCACCCTGGTTTGTTTGAGGTTCTAACCTTGGCCCGTGATCCGGGTCGGGGACAGTGCATGGTAGGCAGTTTGACTGGGGCGGTCTCCTCCCAAAGTGTAACGGAGGAGTACGAAGGTACGCTAGGTACGGTCGGAAATCGTGCTGATAGTGCAATGGCATAAGCGTGCTTAACTGCGAGACCGACAAGTCGAGCAGGTGCGAAAGCAGGTCATAGTGATCCGGTGGTTCTGTATGGAAGGGCCATCGCTCAACGGATAAAAGGTACTCTGGGGATAACAGGCTGATACCGCCCAAGAGTTCATATCGACGGCGGTGTTTGGCACCTCGATGTCGGCTCATCTCATCCTGGGGCTGTAGCCGGTCCCAAGGGTATGGCTGTTCGCCATTTAAAGAGGTACGTGAGCTGGGTTTAAAACGTCGTGAGACAGTTTGGTCCCTATCTGCCGTGGGCGTTGGATATTTGAAGGGGGCTGCTCCTAGTACGAGAGGACCGGAGTGGACGAACCTCTGGTGTACCGGTTGTCACGCCAGTGGCATCGCCGGGTAGCTATGTTCGGAAGAGATAACCGCTGAAAGCATCTAAGCGGGAAACTCGCCTTGAGATGAGATATCCCTGGAGCTTCGAGCTCCTTGAAGGGTCGTTCTAGACCAGGACGTTGATAGGTCAGGTGTGGAAGTGCAGTAATGCATTAAGCTAACTGATACTAATTGCCCGTAAGGCTTGATCCTATAACCAGTGTGTGTCGGCAGCCGTTAGTGCTTAAGCACGTATGGATGCCCCATCCCGCGCCATGCGCGGGGTCTTGAGTACACGCATCGGTTGAGATCAGTGTTGTGCCTGATATAAGTAGTAGCAAACACAACCCCAAGCTTCACCCGTAATAACGAGGCGTGCTCAACACATGCACTCGACTACTTCTTCCCCAGATTGGTTCAGTCGCACCGCTTCACCGCGACTGAACACCCCCTCAATGCCTGATGACCATAGCGAGTTGGTACCACCCCTTCCCATCCCGAACAGGACCGTGAAACGACTCCACGCCAATGATAGTGCGGATACCCGTGTGAAAGTAGGTAATCGTCAGGCTCCTCATCCTCTGCATCTCATCGCAGTCGCTAAAACCCCACCCCTTCAAGGTGGGGTTTTTGCGTTTACAAATCACTTATAAGTGAGAGACGTCGAAATGTGGTAGGCGCTGATGGCTTGACAAA
The DNA here is from genome assembly GCF_001557535.2 of Burkholderia sp. PAMC 26561. NCBI lineage: Bacteria > Pseudomonadati > Pseudomonadota > Betaproteobacteria > Burkholderiales > Burkholderiaceae > Burkholderia > Burkholderia sp. PAMC 26561. Next base: position 950,243 of record NZ_CP014306.1, on the reverse strand, counting down.
GTGTCTGACTAACCTCATAATCGTCAGTTCTCTGCGGAGGGGTGCCCGAGTGGCTAAAGGGGGCAGACTGTAAATCTGTTGGCTTACGCCTACGTTGGTTCGAATCCAACCTCCTCCACCAGAACATGTAGCAAGCGTCGGGAATCGTTAGACCCAAGCGGGTGTAGCTCAATGGTAGAGCAGAAGCCTTCCAAGCTTATGACGAGGGTTCGATTCCCTTCACCCGCTCCAGCATCAAGGTCCGCCCATGTGGCTCAGTGGTAGAGCACTCCCTTGGTAAGGGAGAGGTCAGCAGTTCGATCCTGCTCATGGGCACCAGCAACATAGTCCACACTGTTTGCGCGCGGCGCAAGGTACGGAAAAATTCCTGTTAGGAGTCGAAAATGGCAAAAGGTAAATTCGAACGGACCAAGCCGCACGTCAACGTAGGCACGATTGGTCACGTCGACCACGGCAAGACCACGCTGACGGCAGCAATCGCAACGGTGTTGTCGAAGAAGTTCGGCGGCGAAGCGAAGGCGTATGACCAGATCGACGCGGCGCCGGAAGAGAAGGCACGTGGTATCACGATCAACACGGCACACGTCGAGTACGAAACGGCTGCGCGCCACTATGCGCACGTTGACTGCCCGGGTCACGCCGACTATGTGAAGAACATGATTACGGGTGCAGCGCAGATGGACGGCGCAATCCTGGTGTGTTCGGCTGCAGACGGCCCGATGCCGCAAACGCGTGAGCACATCCTGTTGGCTCGCCAGGTTGGCGTGCCGTACATCATCGTGTTCCTGAACAAGTGCGACATGGTGGACGACGCCGAGTTGCTGGAACTCGTCGAAATGGAAGTGCGTGAGCTTCTGTCGAAGTACGATTTCCCGGGCGACGACACGCCGATCATCAAGGGTTCGGCCAAGCTGGCGCTGGAAGGCGACACGGGCGAGCTGGGCGAAGTGGCGATTTTGAACCTGGCTGATGCGCTGGACACGTACATCCCGACGCCGGAGCGTGCAATTGACGGTACGTTCCTGATGCCGGTGGAAGACGTGTTCTCGATCTCGGGTCGCGGCACGGTGGTGACGGGTCGTATCGAGCGCGGTATCGTGAAGGTAGGCGAAGAAATCGAAATCATCGGTATCAAGCCGACGGTGAAGACGACGTGCACGGGCGTGGAAATGTTCCGCAAGCTGCTGGACCAAGGTCAAGCGGGCGACAACGTGGGTATTCTGTTGCGCGGCACGAAGCGTGAAGACGTGGAACGTGGTCAAGTGCTGGCCAAGCCGGGTTCGATCACGCCGCACACGCACTTCACGGCCGAAGTGTATGTGCTGAGCAAGGACGAAGGCGGTCGTCACACGCCGTTCTTCAACAACTATCGTCCGCAGTTCTACTTCCGTACCACGGACGTGACGGGTTCGATCGAGTTGCCGAAGGACAAGGAAATGGTCATGCCGGGCGACAACGTGTCGATCACGGTGAAGCTGATCGCTCCGATCGCCATGGAAGAAGGTCTGCGCTTCGCTATCCGTGAAGGCGGTCGTACCGTCGGCGCCGGTGTCGTGGCCAAGGTTCTCGAGTAAGTCGAGCAACGCCAGAAATTGCTCGATAGTCTGTAGTTTTCGGGGTTAGCGAAATTGCTGACCCCAACTGGTTTAGGGGTATAGCTCAACTGGCAGAGCGTCGGTCTCCAAAACCGAAGGTTGGGGGTTCGATTCCCTCTGCCCCTGCCACAATCTTGCGTCTCCGGGCGCTGTTTAAGGTGTTATGGCGAATCCTTCCGTCGAAACTGTAAATACTTCCGGCGACAAGTTGATGTTGACCGCGGGCGTATTGTTGGTCTTGGCCGGGTTCGTAGGTTTCTTCTGGCTCAGTGGCCAGGAGTGGTACGTTCGCGGCGCCGCGCTGGCTGTCGGCTTGATCGCGGGTGTCGCGGTCGGTCTTCTCTCCGCACCGGGAAAAGGTTTTATCGCCTTTGCCAAAGATTCGTACAAAGAAGTCCGCAAGGTGGTGTGGCCGACGCGTAAGGAAGCCACGCAAACCACATTGGTGGTCTTTGCATTTGTGCTTGTCATGGCAATCTTCTTGTGGCTTAGCGATAAGTCGATCGAGTGGGTGATATTCTCGGTAATTCTGGGTTGGAGATGATATGAGCGAAGCACAGGCATCACCAGGCGGAAAACGTTGGTACGTCGTGCACGCCTACTCCGGCATGGAGAAGAGCGTGCAACGTGCGCTTCAAGAGCGTATCGACCGCGCCGGCATGCAGGATCAGTTTGGTCAAATCCTCGTCCCGACCGAAGAAGTCGTGGAAGTGAAGGGCGGTCACAAGTCTGTGACTGAGCGTCGTTTCTTTCCGGGCTATGTGCTCGTCGAGATGGAAATGACGGACGAGACGTGGCACTTGGTAAAGAACACGGCCAAGGTGACAGGTTTCGTTGGCGGGGCGCGCAATCGCCCGAGCCCGATCTCTCCGCGTGAAGTGGAAAAGATCATGTCGCAGATGCAGGAAGGCGTGGAGAAGCCGCGCCCGAAGACCCTGTTTGAAGTAGGCGAGATGGTGCGGGTCAAGGAAGGCCCGTTCACGGACTTCAACGGCAACGTCGAAGAAGTGAACTACGAAAAGTCGCGGGTTCGCGTATCGGTGACGATTTTCGGACGTTCAACGCCGGTAGAGCTTGAGTTTGGTCAGGTAGAAAAGGTTTAACAAGTACCCGTTGTTCGCCGCGCTCGAAGTGTGAACTTCGTAGCGCGGTTCGCGCTTACAGTCCGCATATGACTGTTGAGGAGCGTCAGTAGCCATTTTGGCGAACGCGCGTTATCACTCACCGAACGCTAACGCGTTCTGCAGAGGTTTTCAACATGGCAAAGAAAATCATCGGCTTTATCAAACTGCAGATTCCTGCAGGTAAAGCCAATCCGTCACCGCCGGTTGGTCCGGCACTGGGCCAGCGCGGCCTGAACATCATGGAGTTCTGCAAGGCGTTCAACGCGCAGACTCAAGCGATGGAGCCGGGTCTGCCCGTGCCGGTGGTCATTACGGCATTCGCGGACAAGAGCTTCACGTTCATCATGAAGACGCCGCCGGCTACCGTTCTGATCAAGAAGGCTGCGGCCATCCAGAAGGGTTCGCCGAAGCCGCACGTCGACAAGGTCGGCAATATCACGCGCGCGCAAGCTGAAGAAATCGCAAAGACCAAGATGCCTGACCTTACGGCAGCAGACCTGGATGCAGCGGTTCGTACGATCGCAGGCAGCGCCCGTTCGATGGGCATCACCGTGGAGGGCGTTTAAATGGCTAAGCTTTCCAAGCGTCTCCAAGCGCTGGCTACCAAGGTAGACCGCATGAAGCTGTACCCGGTCGACGACGCTCTGTCGATTGTAAAAGAGTGCGCAAGCGCCAAGTTCGATGAATCCATCGACGTGGCTGTGCAACTCGGCATCGATGCGAAGAAGTCGGATCAGGTGGTTCGCGGTTCCGTCGTGTTGCCTGCCGGTACCGGCAAGTCGGTTCGCGTTGCTGTGTTTGCGCAAGGCGAAAAGGCTGAGCAAGCTCGTGCGGCTGGTGCAGAAGTGGTCGGCATGGAAGACCTGGCAGAACAGGTCAAGGCCGGTAACCTTAATTTCGACGTCGTGATCGCTTCGCCGGACACGATGCGCGTTGTCGGTACGCTCGGTCAGATCCTCGGCCCGCGCGGCCTGATGCCGAACCCGAAGGTCGGCACGGTAACGGCTGACGTTGCCCAGGCAGTTCGCAACGCCAAGGCTGGTCAGGTTCAGTTCCGCGTTGACAAAGGCGGGATCATCCACGCAACCATCGGCCGTGCATCGTTTGAGCCGGCGTCGTTGCGTCAGAATTTGTCGGCACTGGTGGACGCTCTGCAAAAGGCCAAGCCGGCGACCAGCAAGGGCGTGTATCTGCGCAAGATCGCATTGTCGAGCACCATGGGTGTCGGCGTGCGTGTCGATCACGCAACGCTCTCGCAGTAAAGAATCATGCAGCGGTTCACGTTGATTCGTGAACCGGTGTTAAGGGCTTTGGGCGGTTGCAAGCTGCGGTCTGGCGGGCAACCGGTTGTCAAAGACCGTTGGCGGAAGCGCAGCAATCAGGCGTGACCTTAATGTAAGCCAACGCAGATGGCGAACCCGGAACAGTTTTGGTGTGGTTGAAGTCGGTTGTCGCGTGTCGTGAGATACGCACTAGCCGGTCGAAATACTCCTGACAGGTCGGACGCCGTTGTTGAACGCGATGCGCTAAGTTGGCGCATCGAATCTGGAGGTTTAACCGTGCCACTGAACAAAGAAGACAAGCAGGCAGTTGTCGCTGAAGTCGCCGCGCAAGTCGCGAAGGCTCAGACGATGGTGCTCGCTGAGTATCGTGGAATTGCGGTTGGCGATCTGACCAAGCTGCGCGCAAAGGCTCGCGAGCAACAAGTGTATCTCCGCGTGTTGAAAAACACGTTGGCGCGTCGCGCCGTGGAAGGTACGCCGTTCGCTCCGCTGGCCGAGCAGATGACCGGTCCTCTGATCTACGGCATCTCTGAAGATGCAATTGCTGCTGCCAAGGTCGTTCACGACTTCGGCAAAACCAATGACAAGTTGATCATCAAGGCCGGTTCCTACGAAGGCAACGTGATGGACAAGGCGGCTGTGCAAGCACTCGCCAACATCCCGAGCCGCGAAGAACTGCTCTCCAAGTTGTTGTACGTCATGCAAGCTCCTGTTGCCGGCTTCGCGCGCGCTTTGGCCGCGCTTGCCGAAAAGAAGGGTGGCGGCGCAGAAGCTCCGGCTGAAGCGCAACCGGAAGCTGCTGCTTAACGTACCGCGCTTGGTTGCCTGGTTAGGCTTACAAGATCGCTGGCTGTATCCGAATTCAATTTAGGAGTATTTCAAATGGCAATCGCAAAAGATGACATCCTCGAAGCAGTAAGCTCGATGTCGGTTCTGGAACTGAACGAGCTGGTCAAGGCGTTCGAAGAGAAGTTTGGCGTGTCGGCTGCTGCCGTAGCTGTTGCTGGCCCTGCTGGTGCCGCTGCAGTTGCTGAAGAGCAAACCGAGTTCACGGTAAACCTGGTCGAAATCGGCGCGAACAAGGTGTCGGTGATTAAGGCTGTTCGCGAACTGACGGGTCTTGGCCTGAAGGAAGCGAAGGACCTGGTTGACGGTGCACCGAAGCCTGTTAAGGAATCGGTACCGAAGGCTGCTGCTGAAGAAGCGAAGAAGAAGCTGGAAGAAGCAGGCGCGAAGGCTGAAATCAAGTAAGTTCGGCTGCGCTTTGCTAAGGCTGGCGGTCTATGACCGCCGGCCTTTTTCTGCTTTGTAGGGACTAGGTTTCAAGTCGTTGGTTTCAGTAACTATGACCACGTAGATGCCAAAGAAAATCATCGGTTGGGAAGGTTTGCCGATTCTTTTCTTTGTCTTCTGAAGCGACTGCAGAAGGCAAGTTTGGTCGGGTAGCGGGAAACATAGGCATCCGCTGCCGTCAGCCAGCGGTTGGTAGCGGCCAACCACCAAGCTTCTAGGCTCGTCGTCCCTCCCCGGGACGTATGGCGAGTCTCAGTCGGTGAACACCGGGTCGTGTCATCGAGGTATCCCGCCTCGGCAACGCCCGTAGTGATTCGGAGATCGTATGCAATATTCCTTCACCGAGAAGAAGCGTATTCGCAAGAGTTTCGCGAAACGCCCCATCGTTCACCAGGTTCCCTTTCTGCTGGCTACCCAGCTTGAATCATTCAGCACCTTTCTGCAAGAGACCACCAGCGCAACACAGCGCAAAGCGGAAGGGTTGCAAGCAGCGTTTTCGTCGGTGTTCCCAATCGTTTCGCACAACGGGTTTGCGCGTCTCGAGTTCGTAAGCTACATGCTCTCGCCGCCGGCATTCAACATCAAGGAATGTCAGCAGCGTGGTTTGACGTACTGCTCCGCCTTGCGCGCCAAGGTGCGCCTGGTGCTGCTCGACAAGGAATCGCCGAGCAAGCCGGTCGTCAAGGAAGTGAAGGAGCAAGAAGTCTACATGGGCGAAATGCCGCTCATGACGCCGACCGGTTCGTTCGTCATCAACGGCACGGAACGCGTGATCGTGTCCCAGTTGCATCGTTCGCCTGGTGTGTTCTTCGAGCACGACAAGGGCAAGACGCACAGCTCGGGCAAGCTGCTGTTCTCGGCTCGTATCATCCCTTACCGTGGTTCGTGGCTCGACTTCGAATTCGACCCGAAGGACGTGCTGTATTTCCGCGTCGACCGCCGCCGGAAAATGCCGGTGACGATCCTGCTGAAGGCTATCGGCCTGACGCCGGAACAGATCCTCGCGAACTTCTTCGTATTCGATAACTTCGCGCTGATGGGCGAAGGCGCGCAAATGGAATTCGTGCCGGAGCGTCTGCGCGGCGAAGTCGCGCGTTTCGACATCCAGGATCGCGAAGGCAACGTCATTGTCCAGAAGGACAAGCGGATCAACGCCAAGCACATTCGCGACCTCGAAGCCGCAAAGACGAAGTTCATCTCGGTGCCGGAAGACTATTTGCTCGGCCGCGTGCTGGCGAAGAACGTCGTGGACGGCGAGACGGGCGAAGTGATCGCGAACGCAAACGACGAAATCACCGAAACCGTTCTCGAAAAGCTGCGCGAGTCGAAGGTCAAGGACATCCAGACGCTCTACACGAACGATCTGGATCAGGGTCCGTATATCTCGTCGACGCTGCGTATCGACGAAACGGCCGACCGCATGGCTGCGCGTATTGCGATTTATCGCATGATGCGCCCGGGCGAACCGCCGACCGAAGAAGCCGTCGAAGCGCTGTTCAACCGGCTGTTCTATAGCGAAGACGCGTACGACCTGTCGAAGGTAGGTCGTATGAAGTTCAATCGCCGCGTGGGCCGTGACGAAATCGTTGGCCCGATGACGCTGCAGGATGAGGACATCCTCGCGACCATCAAGATTTTGGTCGAGCTGCGTAACGGCAAGGGCGAAGTCGATGACATCGATCACCTGGGCAATCGCCGTGTGCGTTGCGTCGGTGAATTGGCTGAGAACCAGTTCCGTGCGGGCCTCGTGCGCGTGGAGCGGGCTGTGAAGGAACGTCTGGGTCAGGCTGAAAGCGAAAACCTGATGCCGCACGACCTGATCAACTCGAAGCCGATCTCGTCCGCCATTCGCGAGTTCTTCGGTTCGTCGCAGTTGTCGCAGTTTATGGACCAGACGAACCCGTTGTCGGAAATTACCCACAAGCGCCGTGTATCGGCTCTTGGACCGGGCGGTTTGACGCGTGAACGCGCAGGCTTTGAAGTTCGCGACGTGCACCCGACTCACTACGGCCGCGTGTGCCCGATCGAAACGCCGGAAGGTCCGAACATCGGCCTGATCAACTCGCTCGCGCTGTACGCGCACTTGAACGAATACGGTTTCCTCGAGACGCCGTATCGGAAAGTGGTGGACGGCAAGGTGACCGATCAGATCGATTACCTCTCGGCAATCGAAGAAGGCCGTTACGTGATCGCTCAGGCGAACGCGTCGCTGGGCGAAGGCGGCACGCTGACCGACGAGCTGGTTTCGTCGCGTGAAGCGGGCGAAACGCTGATGGTCACGCCAGACCGCATCCAGTACATGGACGTGGCGCCGTCGCAGATCGTGTCGGTGGCTGCTTCGCTGATTCCGTTCCTTGAACACGATGACGCGAACCGCGCATTGATGGGCTCGAACATGCAACGGCAGGCGGTTCCTTGCCTGCGTCCTGAAAAGGCCGTGGTCGGTACGGGTATCGAACGTACGGTGGCGGTCGACTCGGGTACGACCGTTCAGGCGTTCCGCGGCGGTCTCGTGGATTACGTCGATGCCGGCCGTATCGTGATCCGCGTGAACGATGACGAAGCAGTTGCCGGCGAAGTCGGTGTCGACATCTACAACCTGATCAAGTACACGCGTTCGAACCAGAACACGAACATCAACCAGCGTCCGATCGTAAAGGTTGGCGACAAGGTTGGCCGTGGCGACGTGGTGGCTGACGGTGCATCGACCGATCTGGGCGAGCTCGCGCTTGGCCAGAACATGCTCGTCGCGTTCATGCCGTGGAACGGCTACAACTTCGAAGATTCGATCCTGATCTCGGAGAAGGTCGTTGCCGAAGACCGTTACACGTCGATCCACATCGAAGAACTGAATGTGGTTGCACGCGACACGAAGCTCGGACCGGAAGAAATCACGCGCGACATCTCGAACCTGGCTGAAGTGCAACTCGGTCGTCTCGATGAGTCGGGCATTGTGTACATCGGCGCTGAAGTCGAAGCGGGCGACGTGCTGGTCGGCAAGGTCACGCCGAAGGGCGAGACCCAACTGACGCCGGAAGAAAAGCTGCTGCGCGCAATCTTCGGTGAGAAGGCGTCGGACGTGAAGGATACGTCGCTGCGCGTGCCGTCTGGCATGAGCGGAACGGTGATCGACGTGCAAGTGTTCACGCGCGAAGGCATTACGCGTGACAAGCGTGCACAACAGATCATCGATGACGAACTGAAGCGTTATCGCCTGGACTTGAACGACCAGTTGCGCATTGTGGAAGGCGACGCTTTCTCGCGTCTCGCCCGTATGCTCAACGGCAAAATCGCAAACGGCGGCCCGAAGAAGCTGGCGAAGGGCACGGCGATCGACCTGCCGTACCTGGAAGATCTCGATCACTACCACTGGTTCGACATCCGTCTGGCCGACGAAGAAGCTGCTGCGCAACTGGAAGCCATCAAGGATTCCATCGAACAAAAACGTCACCAGTTCGACCTGGCGTTCGAAGAGAAGCGCAAGAAGCTGACGCAAGGCGACGAACTGCCGCCGGGCGTGCTGAAAATGGTCAAGGTGTACCTGGCTGTCAAGCGTCGTCTGCAACCGGGCGACAAGATGGCCGGCCGTCACGGTAACAAGGGTGTGGTGTCGAAGATCGTGCCGATCGAAGACATGCCGTACATGGCCGATGGCCGTCCGGCCGACGTCGTGCTGAACCCGCTGGGCGTGCCTTCACGGATGAACGTGGGTCAGATTCTCGAAGTGCATCTGGGCTGGGCCGCGAAGGGTCTGGGATGGCGTATCGGTGAAATGCTGCAGCGTCAGACCAAGATCGAAGAACTGCGTGCGTTCCTGACGAAGATCTACAACGAGTCGGGCCGCCAGGAAGAGCTGGAAAACTTCACCGACGACGAAATCGTCGAATTGGCGAAGAACCTGCGCGAAGGCGTTCCTTTTGCAACGCCGGTGTTCGACGGCGCGACGGAAGGCGAAATGGAACGTGCGCTGGATCTGGCGTTCCCGGACGACATCGCGAAGCAGCTCGGCATGACGAAGTCGAAGAATCAGGTGCAGTTGAGCGACGGCCGCACGGGTGAACCGTTCGAACGGACGGTCACGGTGGGCTACATGCACTACCTGAAACTGCATCACCTGGTCGACGACAAGATGCACGCCCGTTCGACCGGACCGTACTCGCTCGTCACGCAGCAGCCGCTGGGTGGTAAGGCGCAGTTCGGCGGCCAGCGTTTCGGTGAGATGGAAGTGTGGGCGCTCGAAGCATATGGCGCTTCGTACGTGCTGCAAGAAATGCTGACTGTGAAGTCGGATGACGTGGCGGGTCGTACCAAGGTGTATGAGAACCTGGTCAAGGGTGACCACGTGATCGATGCCGGCATGCCTGAGTCGTTCAATGTGTTGGTGAAGGAAATCCGGTCGCTCGGTATCGACATCGACCTGGACCGGAACTAATCGGACTACTGGAGAGACGCAATGAAAGCTCTGCTCGATCTATTCAAGCAAGTCCAACAACCTGAAGTATTCGACGCGATCAAGATCGGTCTGGCCTCGCCGGACAAGATTCGCTCGTGGTCCTTCGGCGAAGTGAAGAAGCCTGAAACCATCAACTACCGGACCTTCAAGCCGGAACGCGATGGTCTGTTCTGCGCCAAGATTTTTGGCCCGATCAAGGACTACGAGTGCCTGTGCGGCAAGTACAAGCGCCTGAAGCACCGTGGCGTGATCTGCGAAAAGTGCGGCGTCGAAGTGACGCTCGCCAAGGTGCGTCGCGAACGGATGGGCCACATTGAACTGGCCTCGCCGGTTGCGCACATCTGGTTCTTGAAATCGTTGCCGTCGCGTCTGGGCATGGTGCTCGACATGACGCTGCGCGATATCGAACGCGTGCTGTATTTCGAAGCGTACGTGGTGATCGAACCGGGCATGACGCCGCTGAAAGCGCGGCAGATCATGACGGAAGAGGATTACTACAACAAGGTTGAAGAATACGGCGACGAATTCCGTGCCGAGATGGGCGCGGAAGGCGTGCGTGAACTGCTGCGCGCAATCAACATCGACGAACAGGTCGAAGTGCTGCGCACCGAACTCAAGAACACGGGTTCGGAAGCGAAGATCAAGAAGTACGCGAAGCGCCTGAAAGTGCTCGAGGCATTCCAGCGTTCGGGCATCAAGCCGGACTGGATGGTGCTGGAAGTGCTGCCGGTGCTGCCGCCGGAACTGCGTCCGCTCGTGCCGCTCGACGGCGGCCGTTTCGCTACGTCGGACCTGAACGACTTGTATCGCCGCGTGATCAACCGTAACAACCGGTTGAAGCGTCTGCTCGAATTGAAGGCGCCTGAGATCATCGTCCGCAACGAAAAGCGGATGCTGCAGGAAGCCGTCGATTCACTGCTCGACAATGGTCGTCGCGGTAAGGCAATGACCGGCGCGAACAAGCGTCCGCTGAAGTCGCTCGCTGACATGATCAAGGGTAAGGGCGGTCGTTTCCGTCAGAACTTGCTCGGTAAGCGCGTTGACTATTCGGGCCGTTCGGTGATCGTGGTGGGTCCGACGCTCAAGCTGCATCAGTGCGGATTGCCGAAGCTGATGGCGCTCGAACTGTTCAAGCCTTTCATCTTCAACAAGCTGGAAGTGATGGGTGTTGCTACCACCATCAAGGCCGCGAAGAAGGAAGTCGAGAACCAGACAGCCGTGGTGTGGGACATTCTCGAAGAAGTCATTCGTGAACATCCGGTCATGCTGAACCGTGCGCCTACGCTTCACCGTCTCGGCATTCAGGCTTTCGAGCCGGTGCTGATCGAAGGCAAAGCTATCCAGTTGCATCCGCTCGTTTGCGCGGCGTTCAACGCCGACTTCGACGGTGACCAGATGGCCGTTCACGTGCCGCTGTCGCTGGAAGCGCAGATGGAAGCGCGCACGCTGATGCTGGCGTCGAACAACGTCCTGTTCCCGGCCAACGGCGATCCGTCGATCGTGCCGTCGCAGGATATCGTGCTGGGTCTTTACTACGCATCGCGTGAAGCGGTGAATGGCAAGGGCGAAGGCATGACGTTCACCGGCGTGTCGGAAGCGATTCGCGCGTACGAAAACAAGGAAGTCGAGCTGGCGTCGCGGGTGAATGTCCGGATTACGGAAAACATTCACAACCCGGACCAAAGCGAAGGCGCACCGAAGTTCGTGCCGAAGATCACGCTGTACGCAACCACCGTTGGCCGTTCCATCCTGTCGGAGATCCTGCCGCCAGGACTGCCGTTCTCGGTGCTGAACCGTCCGCTGAAGAAGAAGGAAATTTCGCGCCTGATCAACACGGCATTCCGCAAGTGCGGTCTGCGCGAAACGGTGATCTTCGCCGACCAGTTGATGCAGATGGGTTTCCGTCTGGCTACGCGCGCCGGTATTTCGATTTGCGTCGACGACATGCTCGTGCCGCCGCAAAAAGAACAGATCGTCGGCGATGCAGCCAAGAAGGTGAAGGAATACGACCGTCAGTACATGTCGGGTCTCGTCACCTCGCAAGAGCGCTACAACAACGTGGTCGACATCTGGTCGGCAACGTCGGAAGCGGTCGGCAAGGCGATGATGGAGCAGTTGGCTACGGAACCCGTGGTCGACCGCGACGGTAATCAAACGAAGCAGGAATCGTTCAACTCGATCTACATGATGGCCGATTCGGGCGCGCGTGGATCGGCAGTTCAGATTCGTCAGCTGGCCGGTATGCGTGGCCTGATGGCGAAGCCGGACGGCTCGATCATCGAGACGCCTATCACGGCGAACTTCCGTGAAGGCCTGAACGTGTTGCAGTACTTCATCTCGACGCACGGTGCACGTAAAGGCCTGGCCGATACGGCGTTGAAGACGGCGAACTCGGGTTACCTGACGCGTCGTCTCGTTGACGTGACGCAGGATCTGGTCGTGGTCGAAGACGATTGCGGCACGACGAACGGCGTGGCCATGAAGGCGCTGGTTGAAGGTGGTGAAGTCGTCGAAGCCTTGCGTGACCGGATTCTGGGTCGCGTGGCGGTGGCTGACGTCGTCAACCCGGAAACGCAGGAAACGCTGTTTGAATCGGGTTCGTTGCTGGACGAAGATGCGGTCGACGAAATCGAACGCCTGGGTATCGACGAAGTGCGCGTGCGCACACCGTTGACCTGCGAAACGCGTTACGGCCTGTGCGCTTCGTGCTACGGCCGCGACCTGGGTCGTGGCTCGCGCGTGAACGTCGGCGAAGCGGTTGGTGTGATCGCTGCGCAGTCGATCGGTGAGCCGGGCACGCAGTTGACCATGCGTACGTTCCACATCGGTGGCGCGGCGTCGCGTGCGGCGATCGCTTCGTCGGTGGAAGCGAAGTCGAACGGTACGGTGCGTTTCACGGCAACAATGCGTTACGTCACGAATGCGAAGGGCGAGCAGATCGTCATCTCGCGTTCGGGCGAGGCGATCATTGCCGACGACCTCGGTCGTGAGCGTGAACGTCACAAAATCCCGTACGGCGCAACGCTGCTGCAACTCGACGGCGTCCAGATCAAGGCCGGTGCACAACTGGCTCAATGGGATCCGTTGACCCGTCCGATCATCACCGAGTGGGGCGGTACGGTGAAGTTCGAAAACGTCGAAGAAGGCGTGACGGTAGCCAAGCAGATCGACGATGTGACGGGGCTTTCAACGCTCGTCGTGATCGACGTGAAGCGTCGTGGTTCGCAGGCGTCGAAGAGTGTTCGTCCGCAAGTGAAGCTGCTCGATGCACAAGGCGAAGAAGTCAAGATCCCGAACACCGAGCATTCGGTGCAGATCGGCTTCCAGGTTGGCGCACTGATCACCGTGAAGGATGGTCAGCAAGTGCAGGTCGGTGAAGTGCTGGCACGTATCCCGGTTGAAGCGCAGAAGACGCGTGACATTACCGGTGGTCTGCCGCGCGTGGCCGAGTTGTTCGAAGCGCGCTCGCCGAAGGACGCCGGCATTCTGGCGGAAGTCACGGGTACGACGTCGTTCGGTAAGGACACGAAGGGCAAGCAGCGTCTCGTCATTACCGACGTGGAAGGGGAACAGCATGAGTTCCTGATCACGAAGGAAAAGCAGGTGCTGGTGCATGATGGTCAGGTCGTCAACAAGGGCGAAATGATCGTCGACGGCCCGGCGGATCCGCACGACATCTTGCGTTTGCAGGGTATCGAGGCGCTGGCGCGTTACATCGTGGACGAAGTGCAGGACGTGTACCGTCTGCAGGGCGTGAAGATCAACGACAAGCACATCGAAGTGATCGTGCGTCAGATGTTGCGTCGTGTGCAGATCGTCGACAACGGCGATACGCGTTTCATCATGGGCGAACAAGTCGAGCGTTCGGACATGCTGGACGAGAACGACCGGATGGCCGCGGAAGGCAAGATCCCCGCGACCTACGAGAACGTGCTGCTGGGTATTACGAAGGCATCGCTCTCGACCGATTCGTTCATCTCGGCCGCTTCCTTCCAGGAAACGACGCGCGTGCTGACCGAAGCCGCAATCATGGGCAAGCGCGACGATCTGCGCGGTCTGAAGGAAAACGTGATCGTCGGCCGTCTGATTCCGGCCGGTACGGGTCTCGCGTTCCACAAGGCACGCAAGAGCCGCGAGCTGTCGGATCGTCAACGTTTCGACCAGATCGCAGCGGAAGAATCGTTCGAGTTCGGTACGCCCGAAGCAGCACCGGTTGTACCTGCTGAACAGCAGCATCCGGCGGAATAAGTTTTGGAGGTCGGGCCGCAACAGGCCTGATTTTCAACGACTGATCTGCTAGCACAAGAAGCCGCCCGGTTTTTACCGGGCGGCTTTTTTTTGCTCTATCGAATGGCTAACGTTGAGCCGATGCCCGTTTAAGCACGCTCTGCGTTGGTAAAATCGGGTTACTCACGCTTCCGACGCATTCCGTCTTCCCAATGTCCCGTTCGCTCGAAATTCTCAAGGAAGTATTTGGCTATCCCGCATTCCGGGGGCAGCAAGGCGATATCGTCGAGCATGTGGCTGCCGGCGGGGATTCGCTCGTGCTCATGCCAACCGGCGGCGGGAAGTCGTTGTGTTACCAGATACCCGCTTTGTTGAGGCGCGAGGCGGGATTCGGCGCGGGGATTGTCGTGTCACCGCTGATCGCGTTGATGCAGGATCAGGTTGCCGCTCTCAGCGAAGTCGGCGTGCGCGCTGCTTGCCTGAACTCCACGCTGACCGGCGCTGAAGCCGCGGCTACTGAGCGCGCCCTGCGTAACGGCGAGATCGACCTGCTATACGTCGCGCCGGAACGTTTGATGACGCCACGTTTTCTCGAATTGATCGAGAGCGTGCGCATCGGTTTGTTTGCCATCGACGAAGCGCATTGCGTGTCGCAATGGGGCCACGATTTTCGCCCTGAATACATTCAGTTGTCGGTGCTGCACGAGCGCTTTCCATCGGTGCCCCGGATTGCACTGACGGCCACTGCCGACGCCATTACGCGCGATGAAATCGTGCATCGACTCGCTCTGGATGACGCAAGGATTTTCGTCTCGAGCTTCGACCGGCCGAACATCCGATACCGCATCGTGGAGAAGGACAACGCGCGTGCGCAGCTGCTCGATTTCATCCGCGCGGAGCACACCAATCCCGACAAAACCACGGACGCCGGCGTGATCTACTGTCTGTCGCGGCGAAAGGTGGAAGAAACCGCGGACTGGCTGAAAAGCCAGGGCGTACGAGCGCTGCCTTACCACGCGGGCATGGAGTACGAAACACGTCAGCGACACCAGGAAATGTTCAAGCGCGAAGAAGGCATCGTGATGTGCGCGACGATTGCTTTTGGCATGGGTATCGACAAACCTGATGTGCGTTTCGTCGCGCATCTGGATTTGCCAAAGAGCGTGGAGGGCTATTACCAGGAAACCGGCCGTGCTGGCCGCGACGGCATGCCGGCGAATGCGTGGATGGCCTACGGTCTTGGCGATGTTGTCCAGCAGCGCAAGATGATCGACGAATCAGACGCCGACGATACCCACAAGCGCGTGCAGGGCGGCAAGCTCGACGCGCTGCTAGGACTGTGCGAAGCGGCGTCATGCCGGCGCGTGCGCTTGCTCGGCTATTTCGGCGAAGCCAGCCAGCCTTGCGGAAACTGCGATACGTGCCTCGAGCCGCCCGAATCGTGGAACGCGACGCGCGAGGCGCAGATGGCCCTGTCCTGTGTGTATCGGGCGTACAAGGCTAGTGGGTTTCACTTTGGCGCAGGACATCTGATCGATATCCTGCGTGGCAGCCGTTCGGAGAAGTTGCTCCAGCGCGGTCACGAAAAACTCTCTACGTTCGGACTCGGCGCCGCGCTATCAGAACAGGAATGGCGCGCTGTTTTTCGTCAGTTGGTCGCGTTTGGCTACCTCGCCGTAGACCACGATGGTTTCGGCGCCCTCGTCCTCACCGAGGCGAGTAAAGCCGTGTTGAAGGGCGAGCAGAACGTTACGCTGCGCAAATATGTAAAGCCGACGCGCACCCGCCAGTCTTCCAGCCGGACGGGCGAGCGCGCCGATCCGACCGCCGGCATGTCGCCGCGCATCAAGGCTCGTTGGGAGCGGCTGCGCGCCTGGCGCGCGAGCATGGCGAAAAGCGACGGCGTGCCGGCATATGTCATTTTTCATGACGCAACGCTGGCGGAGATCGCGCGCAACGAGCCGGATTCCATTGAGGATTTGCGGCAGATTCCCGGTATCGGGGCGCGCAAGCTCGATCGGTTTGGCGACGAATTGCTCGAAGTAGTCGGCGCTGACTAGCTTTTTGCGCGCCGGCTACTCCTGCCGCCCCCCAAGCTATTGACCGCATTACGAATTTCAGACTATGATGCTAGGTTCTCGTTCTTGGATCTGCTAACGAGGATTTCCTCGCACGCATAAACCAGGAGCCGGAGTGCTCGGCGCGCAGTCCGTTTTGCTTTGCCCGAAACGGGAGCGCCGATTTTGATCAATTTAGGAATAGACAATGCCAACCATCAATCAATTGGTTCGCAAAGGCCGCGCTTCAGAAACAGTGAAGAGCAAGTCGCCGGCTTTGCAGGACTGCCCGCAGCGTCGCGGCGTGTGCACTCGCGTGTACACGACGACGCCGAAGAAGCCGAACTCGGCACTTCGTAAAGTTGCAAAAGTTCGTCTGACGAACGGTTTTGAAGTCATTTCGTACATCGGTGGTGAAGGCCACAACCTGCAGGAACACTCGGTAGTGCTGATTCGCGGCGGCCGCGTGAAAGACTTGCCGGGTGTGCGTTACCACATGGTTCGCGGCTCGCTGGATACCCAGGGCGTCAAGGATCGTAAGCAAGCTCGCTCGAAGTACGGTGCGAAGCGCGCCAAGGCTGGCAAGTAAGTTTTTTGCCGGTTGAGCAGTACAGGTTGCCTGTAACAGGGCGTTCAAGCGGTGGTGCCGGATGTGCCGGTGCTGTCGAGTAAGTGGTCACCCGGCCAAGCTGGTTAGTCGATAGATAGATCGGGTTAGTTGGTGACCGTGGAGCCGAAGTGGCTCCAACTGAAAAATCAAAGGAAGAATCATGCCGCGTCGTCGCGAAGTCCCCAAGCGGGACATTTTGCCGGATCCGAAATTCGGCAACGTAGATGTAGCCAAGTTCATGAACGTGATCATGCTGTCGGGCAAGAAGTCGGTTGCCGAGCGTATCGTTTATGGTGCTTTTGAACAGATCCAGACCAAGGGTGGCAAGGACCCGCTGGAGGTGTTCACGGGTGCGCTCAACAACGTGAAGCCGGTTGTGGAAGTGAAAAGCCGCCGCGTTGGTGGTGCGAACTATCAAGTTCCAGTGGAAGTGCGTCCGTCGCGTCGTATGGCATTGGCGATGCGTTGGTTGCGCGAAGCTGCGAAAAAGCGCAGCGAGAAGTCGATGGCCCTGCGTCTCGCAGGTGAGCTTTCGGAAGCCGCGGAAGGCCGTGGCGGCGCGATGAAGAAGCGCGACGAAGTTCACCGGATGGCAGAAGCCAACAAGGCGTTCTCGCACTTCCGCTTCTAAGGCTGAAATTCAGGCCTCCCGACCTGGGACGAACGGAAAACCTCCGGGCGGGTGCGCTTACCAAGCGCCTCGCCCGTTTGTGTTAGGGCGTAACCGGCATGTGCCGGCTGCGTCGACCCAATTAAGGATTCAAAGTGGCTCGCAAGACACCTATCGAGCGCTACCGCAATATCGGTATTAGCGCTCACATCGATGCTGGCAAGACGACGACGACCGAACGCATTCTGTTTTACACAGGCGTGAATCACAAGATCGGTGAAGTTCACGACGGCGCAGCAACGATGGACTGGATGGAGCAGGAGCAGGAGCGCGGCATCACCATTACGTCGGCAGCAACGACGGCCTTCTGGAAAGGCATGGCCGGCGACCGCCCCGAGCACCGCATCAACATCATCGACACCCCGGGACACGTCGACTTCACTATTGAAGTTGAACGTTCCATGCGCGTGCTCGACGGTGCGTGCATGGTTTATTGCGCTGTGGGCGGCGTTCAGCCCCAGTCGGAAACCGTGTGGCGCCAGGCCAACAAGTACAAGGTTCCCCGTCTCGCGTTCATCAACAAGATGGACCGTACCGGCGCGAACTTCTTCAAGGTCTACGACCAGCTCAAGCTGCGTCTGAAGGCAAACCCGGTTCCGGTCGTCGTGCCTATCGGCGCGGAAGACACGTTCACGGGCGTTGTTGACCTGATCAAGATGAAGGCGATCATTTGGGACGAAGCGTCCCAGGGCACCAAGTTCTCGTACGAAGAAATCCCGGCAGAGCTCAAGGATACGTGTGACGAATGGCGCGAAAAGATGGTCGAAGCCGCCGCTGAGTCGAACGAAGAAATGATGAACAAGTACCTCGAAACGGGCGAACTGTCCGAAGAGGAAATCGTGAAGGGTCTTCGCGACCGTACGATTGCTTGTGAAATCCAGCCTATGTTGTGCGGCACCGCGTTCAAGAACAAGGGCGTGCAGCGCATGTTGGACGCTGTGCTCGACTTCCTGCCTTCGCCGATCGACATTCCGCCGGTTCTGGGCGAACTTGAAGATGGTGAGCGTGCTGAACGTCGCGCCGCTGACGACGAAAAGTTCTCGGCACTCGCGTTCAAGATCATGACCGACCCGTTTGTCGGCCAGTTGATCTTCTTCCGCGTGTATTCGGGTACGACCAAGTCGGGCGACACGCTGCTGAACGCGACCAAGGACAAGAAGGAACGTCTTGGCCGTATTCTGCTGATGCACGCAAACCAGCGCGAAGAAATCAAGGAAGTGCATGCAGGCGACATCGCTGCTGCGGTTGGCTTGAAAGACGCGACCACTGGCGATACGCTGTGCGATCCGGCGCATCCGATCGTTCTCGAGCGCATGATTTTCCCGGAGCCGGTGATTTCGCAGGCTGTGGAACCGAAGACCAAGCCTGACCAGGAAAAGATGGGCCTCGCGCTCAACCGCCTGGCTCAGGAAGATCCGTCGTTCCGCGTTCAAACCGACGAAGAGTCGGGCCAGACCATCATTTCGGGTATGGGCGAGCTGCACCTGGAAATTCTGGTTGACCGCATGCGGCGTGAATTCGGTGTTGAAGCAACCGTCGGCAAGCCGCAAGTTGCGTATCGCGAAACCATCCGCGGCAAGGCAGAAGACGTTGACGGCAAGTTCGTCAAGCAGTCGGGCGGTCGCGGTCAGTACGGCCACGCTGTCATTACGCTTGAGCCGAACGAGCAAGGCAAGGGCTATGAGTTCCTGGACGAGATCAAGGGCGGTGTGATTCCGCGCGAGTACATCCCGGCTGTGGACAAGGGTATCCAGGAAACGCTGAAAGCAGGCGTGCTGGCTGGCTTCCCGGTGGTCGACGTGAAGGTTCACCTGACCTTCGGTTCGTACCACGACGTTGACTCGAACGAAAATGCATTCCGCATGGCAGGTTCGATGGCGTTCAAGGAAGCAATGCGCCGTGCAAACCCGGTTATCCTCGAGCCGATGATGGCCGTGGAAGTCGAAACGCCGGAAGACTACATGGGCAACGTGATGGGCGACCTGTCGAGCCGTCGCGGTATCGTCCAGGGTATGGAAGACATGATTGGCGGCGGCAAGATCGTACGCGCTGAAGTCCCGCTGTCGGAAATGTTCGGCTACTCGACGTCGCTGCGTTCGGCGACGCAAGGTCGCGCTACGTACACGATGGAATTCAAGCATTATTCGGAAGCGCCGCGTAACGTCTCCGAAGCGATCATCAACGCTAAATCCAAGTAATTCGGCAGGCCAAAAGTCTTTAACCGATTAACAAATTTGAAAGAAGGTAATCATGGCAAAAGGTAAATTCGAACGGACCAAGCCGCACGTCAACGTAGGCACGATTGGTCACGTCGACCACGGCAAGACCACGCTGACGGCAGCAATCGCAACGGTGTTGTCGAAGAAGTTCGGCGGCGAAGCGAAGGCGTATGACCAGATCGACGCGGCGCCGGAAGAGAAGGCACGTGGTATCACGATCAACACGGCACACGTCGAGTACGAAACGGCTGCGCGCCACTATGCGCACGTTGACTGCCCGGGTCACGCCGACTATGTGAAGAACATGATTACGGGTGCAGCGCAGATGGACGGCGCAATCCTGGTGTGTTCGGCTGCAGACGGCCCGATGCCGCAAACGCGTGAGCACATCCTGTTGGCTCGCCAGGTTGGCGTGCCGTACATCATCGTGTTCCTGAACAAGTGCGACATGGTGGACGACGCCGAGTTGCTGGAACTCGTCGAAATGGAAGTGCGTGAGCTTCTGTCGAAGTACGATTTCCCGGGCGACGACACGCCGATCATCAAGGGTTCGGCCAAGCTGGCGCTGGAAGGCGACACGGGCGAG
The DNA here is from genome assembly GCF_001557535.2 of Burkholderia sp. PAMC 26561. Taxonomy (NCBI): domain Bacteria; kingdom Pseudomonadati; phylum Pseudomonadota; class Betaproteobacteria; order Burkholderiales; family Burkholderiaceae; genus Burkholderia; species Burkholderia sp. PAMC 26561. The sequence goes on along the minus strand of NZ_CP014306.1, from coordinate 930,126 downwards.
CTGGGCGAAGTGGCGATTTTGAACCTGGCTGATGCGCTGGACACGTACATCCCGACGCCGGAGCGTGCAATTGACGGTACGTTCCTGATGCCGGTGGAAGACGTGTTCTCGATCTCGGGTCGCGGCACGGTGGTGACGGGTCGTATCGAGCGCGGTATCGTGAAGGTAGGCGAAGAAATCGAAATCATCGGTATCAAGCCGACGGTGAAGACGACGTGCACGGGCGTGGAAATGTTCCGCAAGCTGCTGGACCAAGGTCAAGCGGGCGACAACGTGGGTATTCTGTTGCGCGGCACGAAGCGTGAAGACGTGGAACGTGGTCAAGTGCTGGCCAAGCCGGGTTCGATCACGCCGCACACGCACTTCACGGCCGAAGTGTATGTGCTGAGCAAGGACGAAGGCGGTCGTCACACGCCGTTCTTCAACAACTATCGTCCGCAGTTCTACTTCCGTACCACGGACGTGACGGGTTCGATCGAGTTGCCGAAGGACAAGGAAATGGTCATGCCGGGCGACAACGTGTCGATCACGGTGAAGCTGATCGCTCCGATTGCCATGGAAGAAGGTCTGCGCTTCGCTATCCGTGAAGGCGGTCGTACCGTCGGCGCCGGTGTCGTGGCCAAGGTTCTCGAGTAAAATCCTGAGCTTGCTTCAAAAGCTGTAGTTAGCAGTCGTGCCCGGGGCCGGGCGCACGTGCCTTACGCGTGCTCGGCTCCTTGCTCTTTTACCAAATCGACGGTGCAACACCGTCTCGCTCTTTTCAAGGAATTGTCATGGCAAACCAGAAAATCCGCATTCGCCTCAAGGCTTTCGACTATCGTCTGATCGATCAATCGGCAGCTGAAATTGTCGATACGGCCAAGCGGACTGGCGCAATCGTACGTGGCCCGGTGCCGCTGCCGACCCGTATCCAGCGTTTTGACATTTTGCGTTCGCCGCACGTCAACAAGGCGTCGCGCGATCAGCTTGAAATCCGTACGCACCAGCGCCTGATGGACATCGTCGACCCGACGGACAAGACCGTTGACGCGTTGATGAAGCTCGACCTGCCGGCTGGCGTCGACGTCGAAATCAAGTTGCAATAAGTTTCACCGCGCCGCTCTCGCGAGGAGTGGCGCTAAGTCTTTGATTGCTTGCGGAAAACGAAAAGCCTTGTTATACTCCAAGGCTTTTCGCGCATTTGCGCAAAAAAGTCGGTGCGATTCTCATGAATTGACCGGCATTTTGTAAATCAGCCCCGACCAATCGCAGTTGGGAATGGAGAAAACGATGAGCCTTGGACTCGTAGGTCGCAAGGTTGGCATGACCCGTATCTTTACGCCTGAAGGGGATTCGATTCCCGTCACCGTACTGGACGTGTCGGACAACCGAGTGACGCAGATCAAGTCTGTAGAAACGGATGGTTACATCGCCGTTCAAGTTGCATTCGGTACTCGCCGCGCATCGCGCGTGACGAAGCCGCTGGCAGGTCACCTTGCCAAAGCCGGCGTACAAGCTGGTGAAGTCCTCAAAGAATTCCAAATCGATTCCACAAAGGCTGCCGAGTTGTCGAACGGTACCGTGATCGGTACGGACATTTTCGAAGTGGGTCAGAAAGTCGACGTGCAAGGCGTGTCGATCGGTAAGGGCTACGCCGGTACCATCAAGCGTCACAACTTTGCTTCGGGTCGCGCATCGCACGGTAACTCGCGTTCGCACAACGTCCCTGGTTCGATCGGTATGGCGCAGGATCCGGGTCGTGTTTTCCCGGGTAAGCGCATGACGGGTCACATGGGCGACGAAACGGTTACGGTGCAAAACCTCGTGATCGCTCGCATTGACGCTGACCGCAATCTGTTGCTGGTTCGCGGCGCCGTTCCTGGCGCCAAGGGCGGCAAGGTTTTCGTGACGCCGGCAGTCAAGACGCGCGCTGTGAAAGGAGCGAAATAATGGAACTTAAGCTCCTGAACGCCAATGGTCAGGAAGGCACGGGTGTGAACGCATCGGACGTCGTGTTCGGTCGCGATTACAACGAAGCGCTGATCCATCAGGTCGTCACGGCCTATCAAGCCAACGCACGTAGCGGTAACCGCGCGCAGAAGGATCGTGAGCAAGTCAAGCACACGACCAAGAAGCCGTGGCGCCAAAAGGGTACGGGCCGCGCTCGTGCCGGTATGTCGTCGAGCCCGTTGTGGCGCGGCGGTGGCCGTATCTTCCCGAATTCGCCGGAAGAGAACTTTTCGCACAAGGTCAACAAGAAGATGCATCGCGCAGGTCTCTGCTCGATCTTCTCGCAGCTGGCCCGTGAAGGCCGTATCTCGGTAGTCGACGAGCTCACGCTCGAAGCGCCGAAGACCAAGCTGCTGGCCGAAAAATTCAAGGCAATGGGTCTGGAATCGGTTCTGGTCATCACTGACACGGTCGACGAAAACCTGTACCTCGCGTCGCGCAATCTGGCCCACGTGGCCGTTGTCGAGCCGCGTTACGCCGACCCGCTCTCGTTGATCTACTTCAAGAAGATCCTGATTACGAAGGCTGCGGTCGCCCAGATCGAGGAGTTGCTGTCATGAGCGAGATTCGCAAGAACGATCATCGTTTGATGCAGGTCCTGCTCGCGCCGGTGATCTCCGAAAAGGCGACGCTGGTGGCCGACAAGAACGAGCAAGTTGTGTTCGAAGTCGCGCCCGATGCCACGAAGCAGGAAGTGAAGGCTGCTGTCGAGCTGCTGTTCAAGGTAGAAGTCAATTCCGTCAACGTGCTGGTCACGAAGGGTAAAGCCAAGCGCTTTAGCCGCTTCATGGGCAAGCGCAAAGACGTGAAGAAGGCGTATGTCTGCCTGAAGCCCGGCCAGGAAATCAACTTTGAAGCGGAGGCCAAGTAATCATGGCAATCGTAAAAGTTAAGCCGACTTCGCCGGGTCGCCGCGCGATGGTCAAGGTGGTCAACAAGGACCTGTACAAGGGCAAGCCGCATGCAGCGCTGCTCGACGCACAGTCCGTGACCGCCGGCCGGAACAACTCCGGTCGCATCACGACGCGTCACAAGGGTGGCGGTCACAAGCAACACTACCGTATGGTCGATTTCCGTCGCAACAAGGACGGAATTCCGGCAAAGATCGAACGTCTTGAGTACGATCCGAACCGTAGCGCGAACATCGCGCTGGTTCTGTACGCAGACGGCGAGCGCAAGTACATCATCGCTCCGAAGGGTGCGACGGTGGGTCAATCGTTGATGTCTGGTTCGGAAGCGCCGATCCGCTCGGGTAACACCCTGCCGATCCGCAACATTCCGGTCGGTACGACGATTCACTGCATCGAGATGCTGCCGGGCAAGGGTGCGCAAATGGCGCGTTCGGCTGGTACGTCGGCAATGCTGCTGGCTCGTGAAGGCACGTACGCTCAGGTTCGCCTGCGTTCGGGTGAAATTCGCCGTGTGCACATCGAGTGCCGCGCGACGATTGGTGAAGTTGGCAACGAAGAGCACAGCCTCCGTCAAATCGGTAAGGCCGGTGCTAACCGCTGGCGCGGTATCCGCCCGACGGTGCGTGGCGTTGCAATGAACCCGGTCGATCACCCGCACGGTGGTGGTGAAGGTAAGACGGCAGCAGGTCGCGATCCGGTCAGCCCGTGGGGAACCCCGGCTAAGGGCTATCGCACCCGCAGCAACAAGCGCACGACGACGATGATCGTTCAGCGCCGTCACAAGCGCTAAGGAGTAAGCAATGGCACGTTCTGTTAAAAAAGGTCCGTTCTGCGACGCTCATTTGCTGAAGAAGGTTGAGGCTGCCGCAGCTGCGCGTGACAAGAAACCGATCAAGACCTGGTCGCGTCGTTCGACGATCCTGCCGGACTTCATCGGTCTGACGATCGCCGTTCATAACGGCCGTCAACACGTCCCGGTTTATGTTTCGGAAAACATGGTCGGCCACAAACTTGGCGAGTTCGCATTGACCCGTACGTTCAAGGGTCATGCAGCCGACAAGAAGGCCAAGAAATAAGGGGCTATCAAGATGGAAGTAAAAGCTATTCATCGCGGTGCCCGCATCTCGGCGCAGAAAACGCGTCTTGTGGCTGACCAGATCCGTGGTTTGCCGGTCGACAAGGCGCTGAACGTTCTGACGTTCTCGCCGAAGAAGGCGGCGGGTATTGTCAAGAAGGTCGTGTTGTCTGCGATCGCGAATGCGGAACACAACGAAGGCGCCGACATCGACGAGCTCAAGGTAACGAGCATCATGGTCGACAAGGCCGCTTCCCTGAAGCGTTTTACCGCGCGCGCAAAAGGCCGTGGTAACCGCATCGAGAAGCAATCCTGTCACATCACTGTGACGGTCGGGAATTAAGGAGCCATACGATGGGACAAAAAATTCATCCGACAGGCTTCCGTCTGGCTGTCAGCCGAAATTGGGCGTCGCGTTGGTACGCGAACAACACCAATTTCGCGTCGATGCTGCAGGAAGACATCGGTGTTCGTGAATACCTGAAGAAGAAGCTGAAGAACGCTTCGGTTGGTCGGGTGGTCATCGAGCGTCCGGCGAAGAACGCACGTATCACGATTTACAGCTCGCGTCCGGGCGTTGTGATCGGCAAGAAGGGTGAGGATATCGAACTGTTGAAGTCGGAACTGCAACGCCGCATGGGTGTTCCGGTCCACGTCAACATCGAAGAAATCCGCAAGCCGGAAACCGACGCACAGTTGATCGCTGATTCGATCACGCAACAACTCGAGCGCCGGATCATGTTCCGCCGCGCGATGAAGCGTGCGATGCAAAACGCCATGCGTCTGGGTGCCCAGGGCATCAAGATCATGAGCGCAGGCCGTCTTAACGGTATCGAAATCGCTCGTACGGAGTGGTATCGCGAAGGTCGCGTTCCGCTTCACACGCTGCGCGCAGATATCGACTACGCAACTTCGGAAGCGAAGACGACCTACGGCATCATCGGCGTCAAGGTGTGGGTCTACAAGGGCGACACGCTGGGCCGCAATGACGCACCGGTGGTCGAAGAAGTAGCCGAAGACAAGCGTCCGCGCCGCAACGCACGTCCGGGTGGCGATCGCCGTCCGCGTCGTGACGGTGAAGGTGGTGGTCCGGCAAACGCAGGTGCGCGCCGTGGCGCAGGCGCTCCCCGTCGTGCTGGCGGTGCCGGCGGCGACGGGAAGACTGGAGAATAACGATGCTGCAACCGAAACGCAGAAAGTATCGCAAAGAGCAGAAGGGTCGTAACACCGGCAAGGCGACGCGCGGCAACGCAGTGTCGTTCGGTGAATATGGTCTGAAAGCTATCGGTCGCGGCCGTTTGACCGCGCGCCAAATCGAAGCGGCGCGTCGTGCAATGACGCGTCACATTAAACGTGGCGGCCGTATCTGGATCCGCATTTTCCCGGACAAGCCGATTTCGCAAAAGCCGGCTGAAGTACGGATGGGTAACGGTAAAGGTAACCCTGAGTACTACGTCGCAGAGATTCAACCGGGCAAGATGTTGTATGAAATGGACGGTGTTACTGAAGAGTTGGCACGTGAAGCGTTCCGTCTGGCTGCAGCAAAGCTGCCGCTGAAGACGTACTTCGTTTCACGCCAGCTCGGCGCCTAAGGAGCAATGATGAAGGCTTCCGAACTTCACCAGAAAGACCAGGCCGCTCTCAATCAAGAGCTGACGGACCTGCTGAAGGCGCAATTCGGCCTGCGCATGCAACTCGCGACCCAGCAATTGACCAACAACAGTCAATTGAAGAAGGTTCGTCGCGATATCGCTCGTGTGCGGACCGTCCTGACTGAGAAGGCGAACCAGAAATGAACGATAGCGTAAAAACCTCGCTCAAGCGGACGCTGGTCGGCAAGGTCGTCAGCAACAAGATGGAAAAGACGGTCACCGTGCTGGTCGAGCATCGCGTAAAGCACCCGATCTACGGCAAGTACGTCGTGCGGTCGAAGAAGTACCACGCTCACGACGACGCGAACACGTACAACGAAGGTGATCTCGTTGAAATCCAGGAGACCCGTCCGATTTCCAAGACGAAAGCCTGGGTTGTGTCGAAATTGCTGGAAGCAGCACGCGTCATCTAAGCAGCAAAACCGCAACAAAGAAGTGTCGCAGTAACTTTCGCTTGCCAGACCGAAATTATGCGTTATAATTTCGGTCTTCCCTCTTTGTGGGAGCCCCATCGCGGGCGAAGTTGGTGGGGGAAGCCGGTGCAGGCGCCAAGCTTGTGCTGACAGATTCACCGGATTGCGATGGCGGGTTTCGTCTGCCCTCGCTGCCTGTTCTAACCCAAGCAGCCACCAGGCTGACGGGACCAAGACTGACCGGGTGCGCCATGGTGGCGTAACTGGATTAAGTTGGGAAAGATAAACCATGATTCAGACCGAAACTCGGCTTGAAGTTGCCGACAACACGGGTGCACGTGAAGTGATGTGCATCAAGGTGCTCGGCGGCTCGAAGCGTCGTTACGCTAGCATTGGCGACATCATCAAGGTGACCGTCAAGGAAGCAACGCCGCGCGGACGCGTGAAGAAGGGCGAAATCTACAACGCCGTGGTCGTTCGTACGGCCAAGGGCGTGCGCCGCCAGGACGGCTCGCTGATCAAGTTCGACGGTAATGCCGCCGTACTTTTGAATGCCAAGCTCGAGCCTATCGGTACGCGTATTTTCGGACCGGTTACGCGTGAATTGCGTAGTGAACGATTTATGAAGATCGTTTCGCTCGCGCCGGAAGTGCTGTAAGGAGTCGCGATGAATAAGATTCGCAAAGGTGACGAAGTTATCGTTACCGCTGGCAAAGATAAAGGCAAGCGCGGCGTCGTGCTGTCCGTTGGCGAAGAACGTGTGACGGTCGAGGGTATCAATCTCGTCAAGAAGCATGTCAAGCCGAACCCGATGAAGGGTACGACGGGCGGCGTAGAAGCCAAGACGATGCCGCTGCATATTTCGAACGTCGCATTGGTCGACGCGAATGGCAAGGCGTCACGTGTGGGCATCAAGGTCGAAGGCGACAAGAAGGTTCGCTTCTTGAAGTCGACCGGTGCCACGCTTAGCGTCTGACGCGGAGTAAAAAATGGCACGTCTGCAAGAATTTTATAAAGAGAAGGTTGTACCCGGCCTCGTTGAGAAGTTCGGCTACAAGTCCATCATGGAAGTGCCGCGCATCACCAAGATCACCCTGAACATGGGTCTTGGCGAAGCCGTCGCCGACAAGAAGATCATCGAAAACGCCGTTGGCGACCTGACGAAGATTGCTGGCCAGAAGCCGGTTATCACGAAGGCACGCAAGGCAATCGCTGGCTTCAAGATTCGTCAGGGCTACCCGATCGGCGCGATGGTTACGCTGCGCGGCCAGGCCATGTACGAATTTCTCGATCGTTTCGTGACGGTTGCGCTCCCCCGGGTTCGTGACTTCCGCGGTGTATCGGGTCGTGCGTTCGACGGTCGCGGCAACTACAACATCGGTGTGAAAGAGCAGATCATTTTCCCCGAGATCGATTACGACAAGATCGACGCGCTTCGTGGGCTGAACATCAGCATCACGACGACCGCGAAGACTGACGATGAAGCGAAGGCACTGCTCGCCAGCTTCAAGTTCCCGTTCAGAAACTGAGGTTACCGTGGCTAAACTGGCACTGATCGAACGTGAAAAGAAGCGTGCACGCCTTGCTGCAAAGTACGCTCCCAAGCGTACTGCGCTGAAGGCGGTCATCGATGACGCGAGCAAGTCGGACGAAGAGCGTTATGCCGCTCGTCTCGAACTGCAGCAACTGCCCCGCAACTCGAACCCCACTCGCAAGCGTAACCGCTGCGCGATCACGGGTCGTCCGCGTGGTACGTTCCGCAAATTCGGATTGGCACGCAGCAAGATTCGCGAAATCGCTTTCCGCGGCGAAATCCCTGGCCTGACCAAGGCGAGCTGGTAATAGGAGATACGTAAATGAGCATGAGTGATCCTATCGCCGATATGCTGACTCGCATCCGCAATGCGCAGATGGTTGAGAAAGTGTCGGTGACAATGCCCTCGTCGAAAGTCAAGGTTGCGATTGCGCAGGTTTTGAAGGACGAAGGTTATATCGACGATTTCGCAGTGAAGTCTGAAGGTGCGAAGTCGGAATTGAATATCGCGTTGAAGTACTACGCCGGCCGTCCGGTTATCGAGCGCATTGAACGCGTCTCGAAGCCTGGTCTGCGTGTGTATCGCGGTCGTAACGACATTCCGGTTGTGATGAACGGTCTCGGCGTTGCAATCGTGTCGACGCCCCAGGGTGTGATGACCGACCGCAAGGCGCGCCAGACCGGCGTCGGCGGCGAAGTCCTCTGCTACGTCGCTTAAGCCGAAAAGGAGAAGAAACATGTCTCGAGTAGGTAAAAGCCCGATTACGCTGCCGCAAGGCGCGGAAGTGGCCTTCAGCGGCGAAGCAATCACCGTGAAGGGCCCGCTGGGTACGATTACGCAAGCGGCCAACCCGCTTGTTACGGTAGCAAACGACAACGGCACGCTCAACTTCGCCCCGGCTGATGAAAGCCGTGAAGCGAATGCGATGTCGGGCACGATGCGCGCCCTCGTGGCGAACATGGTGAATGGCGTTACGAAGGGTTTCGAGCGCAAGCTGACGCTGGTTGGCGTTGGTTATCGCGCGCAGGCGCAGGGCGACAAGCTGAATCTGTCGCTGGGTTTCTCGCACCCCGTGGTGCACGCGATGCCGGAAGGCATCAAGGTTGAAACCCCGACGCAAACCGAAATCGTGATCAAGGGGATCGACAAGCAGAAAGTTGGCCAGGTCGCTGCGGAAGTTCGCGGTTACCGTCCGCCGGAGCCCTACAAGGGCAAGGGCGTGCGCTACTTCGGCGAAGTCGTCATCCTCAAAGAAACGAAGAAGAAGTAAGGGTGCGCAATCATGGATAAGACTCAATCTCGCCTGCGCCGCGCTAAACAGACGCGCGTCAAGATCGCTGAGCTGCAGGTCGCACGTCTGGCTGTGCATCGCACGAACACGCATATCTATGCGCAAGTGTTCTCGGCATGCGGCACCAAGGTGCTGGCAAGCGCGTCGACGCTCGAAGCTGAAGTGCGTGCCGAACTGGCCGACAAGACCGGTAAGGGCGGCAACGTCAACGCTGCGATCGCTGTCGGTAAGCGTATTGCTGAAAAAGCCAAGGCTGCCGGCGTCGAATCCGTCGCCTTCGACCGTTCAGGTTTCCGTTACCACGGCCGCGTGAAAGCGCTGGCTGATGCGGCACGCGAAGCCGGACTCAAGTTCTAAGGGAAGAATTCGTCATGGCAAAGATGCAAGCGAATGTGAAGGCTGAAGAACGCGACGACGGCCTCCGTGAAAAAATGATCGCGGTCAATCGCGTGACCAAGGTTGTGAAGGGCGGCCGGATTCTCGGTTTTGCCGCACTGACCGTGGTTGGCGATGGCGATGGCCGCATCGGCATGGGCAAGGGCAAAGCGAAGGAAGTTCCGGTTGCTGTTCAAAAGGCAATGGAACAAGCACGCCGCAACATGTTCAAGGTGCCGTTGAAGAACGGTACGCTGCAACACGAAGTGCACGGTAAGCATGGCGCATCCGCTGTTCTCCTGGCTCCGGCCAAGGACGGTACGGGTGTTATCGCCGGCGGCCCGATGCGCGCAGTGTTCGACGTGATGGGCGTTCAAAACGTTGTGGCGAAGAGCCACGGTTCGACGAATCCGTACAACCTCGTTCGTGCAACACTCGACGGCCTGCGCAAGCAGTCGACGCCGGGTGACATCGCGGCGAAGCGCGGCAAGTCCGTCGAAGATATTTTGGGCTAAGCCAGGTGGTCACCATGTCTGAAAAAACTGTCAAGGTTCAGCTCGTGAAGAGCCTGATTGGGACCCGCGAAACGCATCGTGCAACGGTGCGTGGTCTGGGCCTGCGCCGACTCAACTCGGTCAGCGAACTGCAGGACACGCCGGCAGTGCGCGGGATGATCAACAAGGTCTCGTACCTTGTCAAAGTCCTCAGCTAAGCGGCTGACCAGGGATCAAGGAGTTGAATATGGATTTGAATAACCTCAAGCCGGCAGAAGGCGCGAAGCACGCAAAGCGTCGCGTCGGTCGCGGTATCGGTTCCGGCCTCGGCAAGACTGCAGGTCGTGGTCACAAGGGTCAGAAATCGCGTTCGGGCGGCTTTCATAAAGTCGGCTTCGAAGGCGGCCAGATGCCTTTGCAACGTCGTCTGCCGAAGCGTGGCTTTAGCTCGCTGACGCGTGAGTTCGTTGGTGAAGTGCGCCTGTCGGATATCGAGAAGCTGCCGGTCGACGAAGTCGATTTGTTGGCTTTGAAGCAAGCCGGTCTGCTCGGCGTGCTCATTACGAGCGCAAAGATCATCAAGACGGGCGAACTGACGCGCAAGATCACGGTTAAGGGCCTCACCGCTACGAAGGGTGCTCGTGCTGCGATCGAAGCCGCTGGCGGCTCGTTCGCTGAGTAACGTGCGCGTGTTGTCGTTGTTAGCGAAAGCATCGGAGAAGGTTCTTGGCTAATAGCCCGAGTCTCGCAAAATCCGGTCGAAGCGCTGCGAAGTTCGGCGATTTGCGTCGGCGTGCAATGTTCTTGCTGCTGGCGCTGATCGTCTATCGTATCGGTGCGCATATTCCGGTGCCGGGTATCGACCCGGATCAGCTGGCGAAGCTTTTCCAGAGTCAGTCAGGCGGCATCCTTGGCATGTTCAACATGTTCTCGGGTGGCGCACTGTCCAGGTTCACGATCTTCGCGCTTGGGATCATGCCGTACATCTCGGCGTCGATCATCATGCAGCTGCTCTCGATCGTTTCGCCGCAAATGGAAGCGCTGAAGAAAGAAGGGCAGGCAGGACAACGGAAGATCACGCAGTACACGCGTTATTTCACTGTTGTGCTGGCTACGTTCCAGGCGTTTGGTATTGCGGTGGCGCTGGAAAATCAGGCTGGGCTCGTTATCGATCCTGGCATGGTGTTCCGGTTGACGACGGTAGTGACGTTGGTGACCGGCACGATGTTCCTGATGTGGCTGGGTGAGCAGATCACGGAACGCGGACTGGGCAACGGCATCTCGATCATCATTTTCGGCGGTATTGCGGCGGGTTTCCCGAACGCAATCGGTGGTCTCTTTGAGCTGGTTCGCACTGGCTCCATGAGTATCATCTCGGCGATCATCATCGTCGTGCTGATTGCGGCGGTTACGTTCGTGGTGGTTTTCATCGAACGCGGCCAGCGCAAGATCCTGGTGAACTACGCAAAGCGTCAGGTCGGAAACAAGATTTACGGCGGTCAGTCTTCGCATTTGCCGCTGAAGTTGAACATGTCGGGTGTGATTCCGCCGATCTTCGCGTCGTCGATCATCCTCTTCCCGGCAACTATCCTGAACTGGTTCAGTTCAGGTACGCGGACCGGCTGGTTCGCGAACACGCTGCACAACGTTGCCGAGGCGCTCAAGCCTGGCCAGCCGGTGTACGTGTTGCTGTACGCGATGGCGATCGTTTTCTTCTGCTTCTTCTACACCGCGCTGGTGTTCAACAGCAGAGAAACGGCCGACAACCTGAAGAAGAGTGGTGCATTCGTTCCCGGGATTCGTCCGGGCGACCAGACGGCGCGGTATATCGATCGGATCCTGACGCGTTTGACGCTGGCTGGTGCGATCTACATCGTGTTCGTTTGCTTGCTGCCAGAGTTCCTGGTGCTGCGTTGGAACGTACCGTTTTACTTCGGTGGAACATCACTGCTGATCATTGTGGTGGTCACGATGGATTTCATGGCGCAGGTTCAGTCTTACGTCATGTCGCAACAGTATGAATCGCTGCTCAAGAAGGCGAACTTCAAAGGCAGCAACGTCCCGATGCGCTGATAAGGACCGTGGTCAGGGGCGGCACGAGTTGAAGGATAGCTCTGCCGTCACTGGATACAGATCCGGGCGACAAGGTAACGGTTGAGTTGACCCCTTACGATCTGTCTCGTACACGGATCGTGTTACGGGCGAAGTGATTTGAAAAAAGGGTAATATCATGAAAGTGATGGCATCGGTTAAGCGCATTTGCCGCAATTGCAAGATCATCAAGCGCAAGGGCGTTGTGCGCGTGATTTGCAGCTCTGATCCGCGCCACAAACAGCGTCAAGGCTGAACGCCGCGCTTTTGCTTGCGCTTTTTGTTTGAGGAAAAACAATGGCTCGTATCGCAGGGGTTAACATCCCGAATCACCAGCATACTGAAATCGGCCTCACGGCAATTTTCGGTGTAGGCCGCACGCGCGCACGCAACATTTGCGTCTCGTCTGGTGTGGAGTTTTCGAAGAAGGTCAAAGACCTCACTGACGCAGACCTCGAAAAGCTGCGAGAAGAAGTGGGTAAGTTCATCGTAGAAGGCGACCTGCGTCGCGAAGTGACGATGAATATCAAGCGCCTGATGGACTTGGGCTGCTACCGTGGCGTTCGCCATCGCAAGGGCTTGCCCATGCGTGGACAGCGCACACGTACGAATGCCCGTACCCGCAAGGGTCCGCGTCGTGCAGCGCAATCGCTGAAGAAGTAAGCGGAATATAGTTACAGGAAAACGTAATGGCTAAGGCTTCGAACAACTCCGCGGCGCAACGCGTTCGCAAGAAGGTCAAGAAGAACGTCGCCGAGGGCGTAGTTCACGTTCACGCGTCGTTCAACAACACCATCATCACGATCACCGATCGCCAGGGCAATGCACTCGCCTGGGCTACGTCGGGTGGCCAGGGCTTCAAGGGATCGCGTAAATCGACCCCGTTTGCAGCTCAGGTCGCAGCCGAATCGGCTGGCCGCGTGGCGATGGAATACGGCGTGAAGAACCTCGAAGTGCGGATCAAGGGCCCCGGTCCTGGCCGTGAATCGGCGGTGCGTGCGCTGCATGGTCTTGGCATCAAGATCACCGCAATCTCCGACGTGACACCGGTTCCGCACAACGGTTGCCGTCCGCCGAAGCGTCGTCGTATCTAAGGCGTCGCGTAACGCTTTGACCTGTTGACGCTCGCGCGTCGACAGGTTGCTTGCGTTATGAAATCTGCGTTAAGAATACTGACTAAGCCCACCGTTCGATCCATCGAGTTCGAACTAGCGCGAACGTATTTCGCGTGATCAATTATTAAGGATGCAAAGTGGCACGTTATACCGGTCCTAAAGCAAAGTTGTCCCGCCGTGAAGGTACTGATCTTTTCCTGAAGAGCGCACGCCGTTCGCTCGCCGACAAGTGCAAGCTCGACAGCAAGCCGGGTCAGCATGGTCGTACGTCGGGCGCTCGTACGTCTGACTACGGTACGCAGTTGCGCGAAAAGCAAAAGGTCAAGCGCATCTACGGCGTACTTGAACGTCAATTCCGCCGTTATTTCGCTGAAGCTGATCGCCGCAAGGGCCCGACGGGCGAAAACTTGCTGCAATTGCTCGAGTCGCGTCTGGACAACGTCGTCTACCGCATGGGCTTTGGCTCAACGCGCGCTGAAGCGCGTCAGCTGGTCGGCCACAAGTCGATCACGGTAAACGGTGTAGTGAACAACATTCCGTCGATGCAAGTTAAGGCAGGCGACGTGGTTGCTGTTCGCGAACAGTCGAAGAAGCAAGTCCGTATTCTGGAAGCGCTGAACCTGGCTGAGCAAGGCGGAATGCCGAGCTGGGTGACGGTCGATGCCAAGAAGTTCGAAGGCACGTTCAAAGCCATGCCGGATCGCGCTGACATTGCTGGCGATATCAACGAAAGCCTGATCGTCGAATTGTATTCGCGTTAATCGGATTAGCGGCCGGGGCACCCTGATTGCGGAAGGCAAGGGGTTGCCTCGGCTGTTTATTTTCGGGTTGTCACCGGTCAGCCTTATCGGCGTAACGAGCCGAGGGTATTGAAAAGGAAAACCTATGCAAACCAGTTTGTTGAAGCCCAAGATTATTGCAGTCGAATCGCTTGGCGATAGCCACGCGAAAGTGGTCATGGAGCCGTTCGAACGGGGCTATGGTCACACCTTGGGTAACGCGCTTCGGCGCGTGCTGTTGTCGTCGATGATTGGTTATGCGCCGACCGAAGTGACGATTGCAGGCGTCGTGCATGAGTATTCTACGCTCGACGGCGTGCAAGAAGATGTGGTCAACCTGCTGCTGAATTTGAAGGGCGTCGTTTTCAAGCTGCATAACCGCGACGAAGTCACGGTTACGTTGCGCAAGGACGGCGAAGGTGTTGTTACGGCCGGGGATATCGAACTCGCTCACGATTGCGAAGTCATCAATCCGGGTCACGTGATTGCGCATCTTTCGAAGGGCGGCAAGCTCGACGTTCAGATCAAGATTGAAAAGGGCCGCGGCTATGTCCCGGGCAATGTGCGTCGCTACGGCGAAGATTCGGCGAAGATTATTGGCCGCATCGTGCTGGACGCGTCGTTCTCGCCGGTTCTGCGCGTGAGCTACGCTGTTGAAAGCGCTCGTGTCGAGCAACGTACCGACCTCGACAAGCTCGTGATGAACATCGAAACCAACGGCGTGATTTCGCCCGAGGAAGCGATTCGTCAGTCAGCCCGTATCCTGGTTGACCAGTTGTCGGTGTTCGCGGCTCTGGAAGGCACGGAAGCAGCGGCAGAAGCACCGTCGCGTGCGCCGCAGATCGATCCGATCCTGCTGCGTCCGGTCGATGATCTCGAACTCACGGTTCGTTCGGCGAACTGCCTGAAGGCTGAGAACATCTATTACATCGGCGATTTGATCCAACGCACGGAAAACGAATTGCTGAAGACGCCTAACCTCGGTCGCAAGTCGCTGAACGAGATCAAGGAAGTCTTGGCATCGCGTGGTTTGACGCTGGGTATGAAGCTCGAAAACTGGCCGCCGGCTGGTCTCGACAAGTAAGTACAAGCTGCACGCTTGACTGGCAAAGATGCGGATTTTCCTTTAAAATCCGCATCTTGCTTTTTCTACGACCGGCCCGTGCGCTCGTGAGCTGCCTAAAAAGGCGCTCAAGAGACGTAATAGAAGAGCTGGATCTAAACTTGATTAATCTGGAAAATTCAAAATGCGCCATAAACATGGTTTGCGGAAACTGAACCGCACGAGCAGCCACCGTCTGGCTATGCTCCGTAATATGTCGAACTCGCTGATCGAGCACGAAGTCATCAAGACGACGCTGCCGAAAGCCAAAGAACTCCGTAAAGTCGTTGAGCCTCTGATCACGCTCGGCAAGAAGCCGTCGCTGGCAAATCGTCGTCTGGCGTTCAACCGCCTGCGCGATCGTGATTCCGTCGCAAAGCTGTTCGACGTACTCGGCCCGCGTTACGAAACGCGTCCGGGTGGCTACCTGAGCATCCTGAAGTTCGGCTTCCGTCAAGGCGACAACGCGCCGATGGCGCTGGTCATGCTGATGGATCGTCCGGAACTCGCTGAAGCTGACGACGTTCAAGAAGCCGAATAAGCTTTTGAGCGGTTGTTGGACAAAAAAGCCAAGCCTTGCTTGGCTTTTTTTACGCTCGGTGGATCTGCTTTCGGGCGCCACACCGCCAGGCCGATCGGCTGAATGTTGGCCGTTGGCTTGCAGTGCTACGATTGCGTCCATATCGACTGCATTGGAGCTTTTCGTGAACACGCCCGTCGTCCTCGTTCTTACGACGCTACCTGACAGTGACGCCGCATCGGTGCTGGCGCAACAGGTTATTGACGCACGGCTCGCAGCCTGTGTGACCGAGCTGGGCATGGTCAAGTCGCGGTATCGGTGGAACGGGAAGGTCGAGGCGGCTGACGAGCTTCAGATGCTCTTCAAGACGAGTCTGGCGCGCGGCGATGAACTCGCGCGGTTCATAGAGTCGAATCATCCTTATGAAACACCTGAAATTGTCTCGTGGCAGGCCGACGCATCGGCGGCCTATGGACATTGGGTCATCGCGGAAACTCAACGTCCTATTAATGTATAAGCCCTTCGATTTTTGCGCGCGCCGTGTTGTCGACGCCGCGCTCATGTTGCTGTCGTGCTTCGTCCTGGTCTTCAGTTCGATTTCGATTACGCATGCCGCCGACGATTTTCTCGATCCGTCCGTCGCCTTCAAATTCAGCGCAAGCGAAAAGCCAGGCGAAATCGATGTGCGATATAAGGTCGCAGACGGCTACTACATGTACCGCGAGCGTTTTGCGTTTGCCGTAAAAAGCGGCACGGCGACGTTGGGCGAAGCACAACTGCCGCCCGGGAAAGTCCACTTCGATCAAACCTTCAACAAGGACGTTGAGACGTATCGTGGAGAACTGCTGATCCGGATCCCGGTGAAACAGGCATCAGGTCCGTTCGACATTGTGGTGACGTCGCAAGGATGCGCCGATCAGGGTATCTGCTATCCGCCTGCGGATCATGTTTATCACGTGACTGGCGCTGCGTTGCAGGCGGCCGGTTCTACAAGCGCGCTCACGCCCGCAACCAGCGTCAGTGACGTACCTTGGTACGACCGCGCGACCAACGCGGACTACGCGCAATCGCTGCTTGAAAGTGGCGGTTTTTTTGCGATCGTCGGGTTGTACTTCGTTGCGGGCGTCGTGTTGAGCTTGCTGCCGTGCTCCTATCCGATGATCCCGATCCTTTCGGCAATCATCATCGGCGAGGGTGCGCGGGTCACGCGGTCGCGCGGGTTCGGGTTATCGGCCGCGTATGTGTTCGGCATGGCGCTCGTGTACACCGCGCTCGGCGTGCTCGCGGCGATGATCGGACAAAGCCTCGGCGCATGGCTCCAGAATCCTTGGGTACTCGGCGCATTCGGCGTGTTGCTCGCGGTCTTTGCGCTGACGTTGATCGCGGGCATGGATATCGCGCTGCCCGCGCGCTGGCAAAACAGCGTCAACGAGGCCTCGCAGAAGCGTTCGGGCGGGAAGGTCGTAGCTGTGATCGTCATGGGCGCGCTGTCGGCGCTCGTGGTCGGTGCGTGCATGACTGCGCCGCTTTTTGCCGTGCTGGCGTTCATCGCGCATACGGGCAATGCGTTTCTCGGCGGCGCTGCGCTCTTTTCGATGGGTGTCGGACTCGGTGTGCCGCTACTCATCATCGGCCTCGGAGCCGGGACGTTGCTGCCGCGCGCCGGCAACTGGATGGACGGCGTCAAGGTTTTCTTCGGCGTGATCCTGCTCGCAGCGGCCTTGTGGATCGTCTGGCCGGTCCTGGGCGCCGTCGTACAGATGGCGCTGGCTGCGTTGTGGCTGCTGATTGCTGCGGCCGCGCTCGGGTTGTTTTCGTCGGGTGCAGCAGGGATATCTGTCTGGAGGCGGCTCGGACGCGGATTCGGTGCGCTGCTCGCCATTTGGGGCGCGGCGCTGCTGGTGGGCCTCGCTGCCGGGTCGACCGACCCGCTGCGTCCCCTTGCCGTCTTCACGGCTCGCGCCGGTGCCGGAACAGCGGTCGCCACGCAAGCATCGGCTCCGAGCGAAACCTTCGCGCCGGTGAAGTCATCGGAGCAACTTGATCTCGCGGTGAAAGCCGCTGGACGTCCGGCAATGCTCGATTTCTACGCCGACTGGTGCGTCTCGTGCAAAGAGATGGAACACCTCACGTTCAGTGATTCGAGAGTGCGCGCACGCTTGGCACAGCTCAATCTCCTGCGCGCGGATGTGACTGCGAACAATACCGACGACCAGGCCCTGCTCAAGCGTTTCAAGCTTTTCGGACCGCCGGGCATCATCTTCTTCGATGCCCAGGGCAATGAACTCGCACGCGTCGTAGGCTACGAATCGGCCGACAAGTTTTTGCAGAGCCTCGACAAGCTTGGAGCGCCTACGACGTAAAACATTAACCTTACGGAAAACGAAAAAGGCGACGCATTGCGTCGCCTTTTTCGCTCCCATCATGCCGGCTATTTCGAAGCCCGCAGAATCCGGGCAGCGTCCAAAGCAAAGTACGTGAGCACGCCATCTGCTCCCGCGCGCTTGAATGCCAGCAGCGATTCCATCATGGTCTTGTCGTGATCGAGCCAGCCGTTTTGCGCGGCGGCCTTGATCATGGCGTACTCACCGCTGACCTGATACGCATAAGTCGGAAAACGAAACTCCTCCTTCACGCGATACACAATGTCCAGGTACGGCATGCCCGGCTTGACCATCACCATGTCGGCGCCTTCTTCAATGTCCATGCGGACTTCGCGCATGGCTTCATCGGAATTGGACGGGTCCATCTGGTAGGTCATCTTGTTGCTCTTGCCGAGATTCGTGGCCGAGCCGACGGCATCGCGGAACGGACCATAGAACGCCGATGCGAACTTCGCCGCGTACGCCATGATTCGTGTGTGCACGTGGCTATCGCTTTCGAGCATTTCGCGGATCGCACCGATACGCCCATCCATCATGTCCGAGGGCGCGACGATATCCACGCCCGCTTCAGCTTGCGTACGAGCCTGGTCGACGAGGATCTCGCTGGTTTCGTCGTTGATGACGTAGCCTTGTTCGTCCAGGACGCCGTCCTGGCCGTGGCTGGTGTACGGGTCCAGCGCGACATCGGTGAGCACGCCCAGTTCGGGGAAGTGCTTCTTCAACTCGCGCACGGCGCGCGGAATGAGGCCCTCGGGGTTGGTCGCCTCGCGGCCGTCGGGCGTCTTCAGCGACGGCTCGATGGCAGGGAAGAGCGAAATAACCGGCACACCCAGTTCCATGCACTGCTCGGCGACTTTCATCAGCAGGTCGACGGACGTACGCTCGACGCCTGGCATTGAAGGCACGGCCTGACGCAGATTCGTCCCCTCGACGATGAACACCGGATAGATCAAGTCGTTGGTCGACAGGAGGTTTTCACGCATCAGGCGGCGCGAAAAGTCGTCCCGGCGCATGCGGCGCGGACGATGATGCGGATAAAAGCTCATGACGTGTACTCGGGAGTTTTGAAAATCGGGAAATTATCGGGAAGAGGCGGCTTGGCCAGACGGCGTGCGTGTCAGAGCCAGCTGAGACGCCAGGCGGGGCAGCTCCAGAACCATTTCGAGACAATGGTATATCATACCGATCGAGTGAGGCGCCTGGCGCCGACCTCCCCGCTTCTCCTCCCTGAGCGGGTGCCTGTGGTGATTCGTAAAGGATTCGATCAGGCTGTTTGACCCGCCGTCATGCGGCGGGTTTTTTTATGCCGGGAGCGCGGACCGCTCGAAGCGGGCTTACTGCGCCTCGTCTGCCGGGTCGCATTCTTCAATCGCCTTGGGAATCAGCCAGCTTTCGATCTTCTCGTGCGCTTCGTCGAGGCCAACGCGCTTCAGTGCCGAAAAGAGCTGGACCGTCAGTTCGCCGCGATATCCGGACGCCGTATATTCCTCGAACGCTTTCTTGGTCGCGCGCAGCGTATTGATGCTTTCCTGACGCGTCAATTTGTCGCATTTCGTCAATAACGCGTGAATTGGCTTGCCGGTGGGCGCAAACCATTCGAGCATGATCTTGTCGAGCTCGGTCAGCGGGCGACGCGAATCCATCATCAGGATCATGCCGACCAACTGGGCGCGGCTTTGCAAGTACGTGGACAACAACGCCTGCCAGTGCAGCTTCGCGTTGCCTGACACTTCGGCATAACCGTAGCCCGGCAAGTCCACCACGTGGGCCTTGGGCTGGTCCGCCGGGCCGATGGCGAAGTAGTTGATGTGCTGGGTGCGCCCGGGCGTCTTGCTCGCGAACGCGAGCCGCTTCTGATTGCACAGCAGGTTGATGGCCGTTGACTTGCCGGCGTTCGAGCGTCCAGCGAACGCGATCTCCGGCTGCGGCGTGGGAGGCAGATCGCGTAAGTGATTGACCGTTGTAAAGAAACGGGCTTGATGGAGCAGGAATGACGACATGGGAAGACCGAAAGTGAAATTCTGTGGAAACTCGAGCTGTAAGGAGCCACTGAATACTGGGCTTGCCCCGACTGGCGTCTTTGCGTTTAGCGAGTTATTGTACAATACGACGGTCGTACGAAGACCAGCCAGGGCACGCAAGACCCAAGCGGGATAAGGAGTGAGACAGGTTTGAAGGCAGATTTCGGGGCGCGCGGCGGGTGATCTTTTTGCCCGTACCGAACTCGTATCGCGTCCCCTGTCGGGTGTCTTGCAGTGCATCGGTAACCGTCGTTTTGCAAAACCTCACAATTCTCACAAGACGAATAACAGGGTACGCGAATGAACCGACTGTACAAGACTCTGATGGCCTTGGAATTAGCAGCAGCATTCGGAGCGGGGTTGGTGGGCTGGACACTCACGGCGCAGACGGTCAATGCAGCAGAGCCCGCAGCGGCCGCGGCGCCTGCCAAGCCCGATGTAGCGCGGGGTCAGGCGATTGCCACTCAGGTCTGCGCTTCGTGTCACGGAGCAGATGGCAACAGCGCTGGCGGCGCGTTTCCGAAGCTCGCGGGTCAGCATGCCGAGTACATCGTCAAGCAGTTGAAGGATTACAAGACGCAGCCGGGCGCGAAAGAGCCGGCGCGCAAGAACGCGATCATGGCCGGTATGGCGGCCGCTTTGAACGATCAGGACATGGTCAACGTGGCTGCGTATTTTGAGACGCAGAAAGCGAAGCCCG
Source organism: Burkholderia sp. PAMC 26561 (assembly GCF_001557535.2). Lineage (NCBI taxonomy): Bacteria > Pseudomonadati > Pseudomonadota > Betaproteobacteria > Burkholderiales > Burkholderiaceae > Burkholderia > Burkholderia sp. PAMC 26561. The sequence goes on along the minus strand of NZ_CP014306.1, from coordinate 909,679 downwards.
GTTACGCGCGGGACAAGAACACCGTGCCGCTCGGGATGAAGATTTATCGTGGCGGCATAACGGATAGAGCTGTTCCCGCTTGCGCCGCGTGTCACGGTGCAACAGGTATGGGCGTGCCGGTGCAGTATCCGCGCTTGTCGGGGCAGTGGTCCGATTACACGGCGGCGCAGCTCACCGCGTTCGCCCAAGGAACACGCAACAACAGCGAGCCCATGCATACCATTGCGTTGCGCCTGAATGAAGCGGAAGTGAAGGCGGTGGCGGACTACATCGCGGGATTGCATTGAAGTAGTAATCTGCGCCGCGCGAGGGTCTGCTTTAAGATGCGCGCAGCGTCGTCCGGACGTCGCAAGCGTCCGGCATAGTGCGAACCCAGCATACATAAGCATCACGAAGCCGGTCCAGCGAGACCGGCGTGCAAATAAGAAAAAGGGTGGGACGCCGGTCTGGTGCCGGTGCGTCTCCACCCTTTTTTGCTGTTCAGCCGGAGTTTGAATGAGCGTCACCACGTCGGGATTGCAGTCGAAGTCGAGCCGTAGCAGCGTACGTCATGCCATCGAAACAATCAGCTCGATGCGCTTTGCCATCGCGCTGCTTGTGATTCTTGCAATAGCAAGCATCATCGGGACCGTGCTTACGCAGGAAGATCCCTACCCGAATTACGTCAACCAGTTCGGTCCGTTCTGGGCGGATATTTTCCGCGGCCTGAGCCTCTACAACGTGTACAGCGCGTGGTGGTTCATGCTGATCCTGGTTTTCCTGGTGATCTCGGTGTCGCTGTGCGTGATCCGCAACGGCCCGAAGATGATCGCGGACATGAAGAGCTGGAAGGATCGGGTGCGCGAGGGAAGCCTGCGTGCGTTCCATCACAAGGGCGAATACCCGCCGGTGCCGGACTCGCGCGCCGAGACCGCTGCCAAGTTGCAACGGCTGTCGGGCAAGATGGGCTACAAGTTCAAGACGCTCGAGACGGAAAGCGGCGCCACGCTGATCGCGGCGAAGCGCGGCGCGATGACGAAGCTCGGTTATATCTCGGCGCATCTGGCGATCGTGGTGATCTGTATTGGCGGTTTGCTCGACAGCAACCTGCCCATCAAGCTGCAGATGTGGCTCTTCAACAAAACGCCGATTGCGTCGAATGAAGTCATCAACGACATCCCGGCGTCGCACCGGTTGTCAACGTCGAATCCTACGTTCCGCGGTTACGCCTGGGTGCCGGAAGGGCAGCACGTCGCGACCGCCATCCTGAACCAGCAGGACGGCTCGCTGATCCAGGATCTGCCGTTTTCCATCCAGCTCGATAAATTCATCGTCGACTACTATTCGACGGGTATGCCGAAGCTGTTCGCAAGCGATATCGTCGTGATCGATCATGCGACCGGCAAGCGCATTCCGGCGCGTGTGGAGGTGAACAAGCCGTTCACGTATGACAACATTTCCATCTATCAATCGAGCTTCCAGGACGGCGGCTCCAAACTTTCCATGACCGCCTGGCCCATGTCCGGCGGCAGCACGAAAACAGTGCCTTTCGAGGGCGCGATTGGCGGAACGGCGCCCATGAGCCCGCAGATCATCGGCGGACAGGGTGAAAGCGTCGAGTTCACCGATTTCCGCGCGATCAATGTCGAAAACATCACGGACGGCAACGGCACGATCGACGCACGCGGTGTCGGCAAGACGCAAACGCTGCGTCAGGCATTCGACGAACGCCTCGGCTCCGGCGCGAAGACATCGCGGCCGACGGATTTGCGCAACGTGGGGCCATCGGTGCAATACAAGGTGCGCGGCACGGACGGACAGGCGCGTGAGTTCAACAACTACATGCTGCCCGTGGACGTACAAGGCCAGCCGATGTTCCTCGCCGGCATGCGCCTGAGCCCGAACGACCCGTTCCGCTATCTGCGCATCCCCGCCGACGAACAAAGCTCGATCAAACAATGGATGAACCTGCGCGCCGCGCTGGAAACGCCCGCTATGCGTGTCGAAGCGGCGCATCGTTTCGCGCAGCGTTCCGTGCCGGAAGCCAACGCCGACCTGCAGAACCATCTGGAAGAAAGCGCATTGCGCGTGCTGAACCTGTTCGCGGGTGCTGACGAAGCGGGCGTTCCGGCTCAACCCGGCGCAACTGTCGGCGGATTCCAGGCGATCGCGGGTTTCATCGATAAATCGGTGCCGAAGGGCGAGCAGGAAAAAGCGGCCGGCTTATTGCTGCGCATGCTGGAAGGCGCGACGTGGGACTTGTGGCAAATCTCGCGCGCCCAGAACGGCATGCCGGAAGCGCAGGCGGATGCGAAGAACACGCAGTTCGTGCAGTCGTCGATCAATGCGCTTTCAGACAGCTTTTTGTATGGCTCGCCCGTTTTCCTGCAACTTGACTCGTTCAAACAGATCCAGGCGTCGGTGTTTCAGTTGACACGCGCGCCGGGTAAAAAAGTGGTGTATCTTGGCAGCGCCCTGCTGGTACTCGGCATTTTCTCGATGTTTTACGTCCGGGAACGTCGTCTCTGGTTTTGGCTCAAAGATTCGGCAACGGGCGGCACCAGCGTGTTGATGGCAATGTCCACCGCGCGCCGGACGCTCGATTTCGAGAAAGAATTCGCGCAAACGCGCGACGCGATAGGCGCTGCACTCGGTGTCAAATCGCAGCCGGCGGCGCCATCGGCGTCATCGCCAACGTCGGAACCGCCCCCGGACACGAAGTCCGCCGGCTCGCACGATTCAACTCGGTAAGAACATGGACCTCACACAAGCCTCTTCGCAGTCAAATCAGGCGCAGCAGCGCGCGGGCAAAGTGCCCGTCGATTCCGACCTGTTCGACGAACGGCCGTTCCTCAAGCGCCTGGGTGTAACCGACTGGCTATTCGCGCTCGCGATGGTCGCCGGCGCGGGTTTCGCGCTGTATCGGTACCACCCGTTCATGAACTATTACGACAAGTTGGTGCTTTGCGCCGCCGTGCCGACGTTCGTGGTGCTCGGGTGGCGCTGGAAACCGGTGCGCCTGCTGATTGCGTGCATTGCGCTGCTGTCGCTGTCGTCGTTGCAGCTTTATCACTCGGATCTCGCCCGCGCCGACACCAACTTCTTCTTGAAGTACTTCCTGTCCAGCCAGTCGGCCATCCTCTGGATGAGCGCGCTGCTCGTTCTGGCAACCGTGTTCTACTGGATTGGCCTGGTCACACGCTCCGCAACCGGCGGCGCGATCGGCTCGAAGATGACGTGGGTGGCCGTGCTCATGGGCTTCACGGGGCTGATGGTGCGCTGGTACGAGTCGTATCTGATCGGCTCGGACGTCGGGCATATCCCCATCTCGAACCTATATGAAGTGTTCGTGCTGTTCTGCCTGATCACGTCTTTGTTTTATTTGTATTACGAAGAGCATTACAGCACGCGCGCCATGGGCGCGTTCGTGTTGCTCGTGATCAGCGCGGCCGTCGGCTTCCTGATGTGGTATTCGATTTCCCGCGATGCGCAGCAGATCCAGCCGCTCGTCCCCGCGCTGCAAAGCTGGTGGATGAAGATCCACGTGCCGGCGAACTTCATCGGATATGGCAGTTTCGCGCTGGCGGCAATGGTCGGCGTGACCTACCTGGTCAAGGAGCGCGGCATTCTGGCGGATCGCCTGCCATCGCTCGAAGTGCTCGACGACGTCATGTACAAGTCGATCGCGGTGGGTTTCGCGTTCTTCACCATCGCGACCATTCTCGGCGCGTTGTGGGCCGCGGAAGCGTGGGGCGGTTACTGGAGCTGGGACCCGAAGGAAACGTGGGCTTTGATCGTCTGGCTGAATTACGCCGCGTGGCTGCACATGCGGTTGATGAAGGGCCTGCGCGGATCGGTTGCTGCATGGTGGGCGCTGACCGGTTTGCTGGTCACGACCTTCGCTTTCCTTGGCGTCAACATGTTCCTCTCCGGACTTCACAGCTACGGCAAGCTGTAACTTTTACGTTAAGCCCAGTTTAAAAACCGCCATGCATGATCTGCTGGCGGTTTTTTTATTGCCAGGGCGGAATACGTGAAACCAAATGGGTGTTTGCCACGAATATAGCTAGTAGAGCGGCAGCGCCCACGCCGGGCGCAACGCATTGAGGAGCATCGAGATGTTGATCAAGAACAATAGCCGTCTTTTCGGCGATGAAATCCCCCGCAGCGAAATTACGCCGCGTGCGTTCTTTGAGAATCGCCGCCGTGTGTTGAAAGCCGCAGGCGCGCTTGCCGCGACCGGACTGGTCGGCGTCAACGGTGAAGCGTTCGCAACCATGACATCGCCCGATGCAAAGGGCCAGAAGCTCGTGGCGACCACGAACACGAAGTTTGTCGCGATGGACAAGGTCACGCCACTCAAAGACATCACGAGCTACAACAACTTCTACGAATTCGGCACCGACAAGGGCGATCCCGTTCAAAACGCGCATTCGCTGCGCCCGCGTCCGTGGAAGATTTCGGTGGAAGGTGAGGTCAAGAACGCGAAGGTGTATGACATCGATGAAATCCTGAAGCTCGCGCCGCTCGAAGAGCGTATCTACAGGTTGCGGTGCGTGGAAGGCTGGTCGATGGTCATTCCGTGGATCGGCATTCCGCTCGCCGAGATCGTCAAGCGTGCACAGCCGACGGGCAACGCCAAATTCGTGCAGTTCATCTCGCTTGCCGATCCGTCGCAGATGCCGGGATTGTCCACGCCGATTCTCGACTGGCCGTATTCGGAAGGCTTGCGCATGGATGAAGCCATGAACCCGCTGACCTTGCTGACGGTGGGTTTATACGGGGAGGTGCTGCCGAACCAGAACGGCGCGCCCGTGCGGATCGTCGTGCCCTGGAAGTACGGCTTCAAGAGCGCAAAGTCGCTGGTGAAGATTCGTTTCGTCGAGAAAGAGCCGAAGACGAGCTGGAACGAATATGCGCCCGCCGAGTACGGCTTCTACTCAAACGTGAATCCGAACGTCGACCATCCGCGATGGAGCCAGGCGACCGAGCGGCGCATCGGTGAAGACGGATTTTTCACGCCGAAACGCAAGACGCTGATGTTCAATGGTTATGGCGATCAGGTTGCATCGCTGTATCAGGGCATGAACCTCAAGGCCAACTTCTAAGGAGCAACGGATGGCTTCGGCTTCCGATGTAAAGCCCCGACCCGCGGCGCGGACTACCGCGCCGGCCACAAAGACGAACTGGATCAAGCCGGCGAAAGTCGCCGTCTTCCTGGGCGGCTTGTATCCGCTTGCGCGCATTGTCTTGCTTGGATTTACGGGCGGATTGGGCGCGAATCCAATCGAGTTCATTACGCGATCCACTGGTCTCTGGACGCTTGTTTTTCTGTGCATCACGCTGGCTGTGACGCCGGTTCGCCGTTTGACAGGATTCAACGCGCTGCTGCGTTTTCGCCGCATGATCGGGCTGTTCGCGTTCTTCTACGTAGTGCTGCACTTCACAACGTACATCTGGTTCGACAAATGGTTCGATGTCTTCGCTATCTTGAAGGACATCGCCAAGCGGCCGTTCATCATGGTCGGGTTCGCGGCGTTCGTGCTGCTGATTCCGCTCGCGATCACATCGCCGAAAGCGATGGTCAGGAAACTCGGCCGCCGTTGGCAGACGCTGCACAAGCTGATTTACCCGATCGCCGCGCTCGCGATCCTGCATTTCTGGTGGATGAAAGCGGGCAAGCATGATCTGATCTTGCCGAAGATCTATGGGGCGATCGTGGTCGTATTGCTGGCTTGGCGCGTGATTGTCTGGCTGCGCGGAAGAATGACCAAAGCTCGTATGGCTTGAGGCTCCAAAATGCAAAAAGGGCGACGCCATGCCGAGCGTCGCCCTTTTCTATTGCGCGGAAAACTCAATCCGGAAAGATCGATTCCCCGGCGAACAGATCCTTCACTTCTTCACGTTCACGCACGAGACGCGCGCGTTCGTGATCGACCATCACTTCGGCCGCGCGCGGGCGCGTGTTGTAGTTCGAGCTCATGACGAACCCGTACGCGCCGGCCGAGAAGATCGCAAGCAGATCGCCTTGTTCGATGGCAAGCGAGCGGTCCTTCCCCAACCAGTCGCCGCTTTCACACACGGGACCGACCACGTCGTAGAGTTCGGCCTTCGCCGCGCTCGTTCCCACCGCTTCAATGCGGTGAAACGCCTGATACATTGCGGGACGCGCGAGGTCGTTCATGGCGGCATCGACGATAGCAAAGTTTTTCTCCGCACCCGGCTTCAGATATTCCACGCGCGTGAGCAACAGGCCCGCGTTGCCAACCAGCGAACGTCCCGGCTCGAAATACACTTCACGCTCGCCATGTCCGCGCTTCTCGATATGCGCGAGCACCGCTTTCACGAATTCACCGATGGCAGGCGGCGTCTCGTCGTCGTAGGTGATGCCGAGTCCACCGCCGACATCGATGTGATGGATCTTCGTCCCGTCTGCTTCGATCTGCTCGACGAGATCAAGCAGCTTGTCGACGGCGTCGAGGTACGGACTCACTTCCGTGATCTGCGAACCGATATGGCAATCGATGCCAATGACATTCAGGTTCGACATGGCTGCGGCTTGCGCGTAGGTCGCGCGTGCATCGCTGAACGCTACGCCGAACTTGTTCGACTTGAGACCCGTGGAGATATACGGATGCGTCTTTGCGTCGACATCGGGATTTACGCGCAACGAAACCGGCGCCTTCTTGCCGGCCGACCCGGCGACTTCGTTGAGTGCGTGCAGCTCAGGAATCGACTCGACGTTGAAGCATTTGACGCCGGCATCGAGCGCTTCACGCATTTCCCACACCGACTTGCCCACGCCCGAAAACACGGTGTTTTCCGCCTTGCCGCCCGCTGCAAGCACGCGCGCCAGTTCTCCCGACGAGACGATGTCGAAGCCCGCGCCCAAACGCGCGAACACGTTCAGCACGGCCAGATTGCTGTTCGCTTTCACCGCGACGTGGATGGTGGCGCGGCGGCCTTTGCACGCATCGGCGTAAGCTTGATAGGCGTCGGTCAGCGCGCTGCGCGAGTACACGTACAGCGGCGTGCCGAACTGTTCGGCTAACGATGCCGCCGAAACGCCTTCGACTTGAAGCACGCCATCGGCGCGCGAGAATACGGATTGGGTCATGACTTTTCTGGTCCGGCTGACGCGCATGCGTCATTTGAATCGCGCTATGAATTGCACAAACAGTCGCACAAACACGTCGCAAACGTGGCGAGGCAAAAATTTAGTCGCCGGCTGACGCGGCCTTGGGTACTGACGCGGACGGTTTCAAATTGTCGTCAGGCGAGAGCGAAAGGGCTTCGCCGGAGGTGTCCGGGACGTCACCGGAGTCGAATGCCGACGATGCCGCGGCCGGTGCGACGGCATGGGTTGCGGGCAACGGCGGCATGCTGGCGGGACGCGGCGGAATGGGCGGAACGGCGGGCATATACAGCGGTCCGCGCTGACCACACGCGGTGAGCAGCGTCCCGGCGGAAATGGCCAAAGCCGCTACAATCGCGCTCATCCTGAAGACGACTTGCATCACTGTCCCTGAATAATTAATCGACGGAGTTTAGCATGACCGACAACGAATACCTGACGCTCGCCGAGGCTGCGCTGGCGGCCATCGAGCGCGATGTGGACAGCCTGGATGCCGACGTGGAATTCGAGCGCAGCGGCAATGTGCTCACGCTGGAATTTGAAAATCGCACGAAGCTGATCGTCAATTTGCAGCCGCCGATGCACGAGTTGTGGCTTGCGGCGAAATCGGGCGGATTCCATTACAAATATGTGGACGGCGCGTGGCGCAATACGCGCGATGGCAGCGAGTTTTTCGAGGCGCTCAGTCAGTGCGCAAGCGAACAGGCCGGCGAGCCGGTCCGCTTTTCAGCCTGAAATCCGTTTCAAATCAAAATTCAGACCGGCGCTTTTTTAGTTGCCGCCCTTGAACAGATTCATGATGTCCTGCTTTTCCTGGTCGCCGACCTGAGGTGCAGGCGCTGCCGGCGATGCGCCGCTCGCGCCTTCCGGCGGCGCCTGGCTCACGCCGATGGTCGCAACGAATCCATGTCCCGGCGTGAGGTCATCGAAGTACAGCTCGCCACCAAGCGACACCACATCGGGCGGCATGCTCGACTTGTACTCCGGCACGCCACGCAATGCCCGGCTCATATATTCCATCCACACTGGTAACGCGAGTCCGCCGCCTGTTTCCTTGTCGCCGAGACTGCGCGGCGAGTCGTAGCCAATCCACGAAATCGCTACCAGCGAATGCTGGTATCCGGCGAACCATGCGTCGTGCGAGTCGTTGGTCGTTCCCGTCTTGCCCGCGAGATCCGAGCGCTTCAACTGGTTGGTGCGCGCGCCGGTACCGCGTTGCGCCACGCTTTGCAGCAGGCTGTTCATCACGTATGCGTTACGCGGCGTGATGGCGAGCGGTGCACTTTCGCCGGCAACCAGCGGTTGCGGATGTGAGACCACCGCGCCACGAGGGTCGGTGATATCGGCGATCAGATACGGATTCACACGATACCCGCCGTTTGCAAACACCGAATAACCCGTCGCCATTTGCAGCGGGGTGACCTGACCGGCGCCAAGCGCCATGGGCAGATAGGCGGGCTGGCGCGCGGCATCGAATCCAAACTTCGTCACGTAGCCCTGCGCGTACTTCGTGCCGATGTTGTTCAGGATGCGGATGGACACCAGGTTCTTCGACTTCATCAGCGCGGTACGCATGGGCATGGGTCCGTCGAACCCGCCGCCGTAGTTCTTCGGTTCCCACGCCTGGCCGCCTGTTTCTCCGGCGCTGAAATAAAGCGGCGCGTCGTTGATGATGGTCGCGGGCGACAAGCCTTTCTCAAGCGATGCCGAATAGATGAACGGCTTGAAGCTCGAACCCGGCTGGCGCCACGCCTGTGTGACGTGGTTGAACTTGTTCTTGTTGAAATCGAAGCCGCCGACAAGCGCGCGGATTGCGCCGTCCTGCGGCACGACGGAAACGAACGCGCCTTCAACCTGCGGAAGCTGTGTGATGACCCAGTTGTCGTCTTCGTTTTTCATCAGGCGCACGATGGCGCCAGGGCGCAGGCGCTGACTCGGCTGCGCGCGCGTGCTGAGCGCGCTCGCGACGAAGCGCAAGTCGTTGCCTTCAACCGTGGCCACGTTGCCATCGATAAAACTCGCCTTTACCTGCTTCACGTTCGCCGAGGTCACGACGGCTGCAACAATCTCGCCGTTGTCCGGATGGTCGACGAGCGCGTCGTCAATCGCCTGTTCGCGATCGTCGGCATCAGCCGGCAAATCGATGAAACCTTCCGGCCCCCGGTATCCATGCCGGTGTTCATAATCCATCAGGCCTTTTCGCAGCGCACGGTAGGCCGCGTCCTGATCGGCGGAATCGATGGTCGTCACCACGTTCAGCCCACGCGTATAAGCCTCCTCCCGATACTGCGCATACATCATCTGGCGGACCATTTCAGCCACGTACTCGGCGTGCACGCTGAACTCACGTCCCGCGCCTTTCACCACCAGCGGCTGCTTCGCGGCTTCCTCGTACTGTTCCCGCGTGATGTAACGCAACTCGTACATGCGCTCGAGAATGTACTGCTGGCGAACCTTCGCGCGCTTCGGGTTGACGACCGGGTTGTACGCCGACGGCGCTTTGGGCAGGCCGGCGAGCATTGCTGCCTCAGCGAGCGTGATGTCCTTGATGTCCTTGCCGAAATAAACCCGGGCGGCGCTCGCGAAACCGTACGCACGCTGTCCCAGGTAGATCTGGTTCATGTAGACCTCGAGAATCTGGTCCTTGGTGAGCGCCCGCTCGATCTTGTACGCGAGGAGCATTTCGTAAATCTTGCGCGTATAGGTTTTTTCGCTCGACAGGAAGAAATTGCGCGCGACCTGCATGGTGATCGTGCTCGCGCCTTGCGATGCATGGCCGTTCGTCAATGCAACCGCGCCGGCACGCAGGATGCCGGTCACGTCGACGCCGCCGTGATCGTAGAAACGGGCGTCCTCGATGGCGAGCACCGCTTTCTTGAGATAGTCCGGCACGTCCTGGATGCGCACGACGCTGCGCCGTTCCTCGCCGAATTCTCCAATCAGCACGTGATCCGCCGTGTACACGCGCAGCGGCACTTTCGGACGGTAGTCAGTGAGCGCGTCGAGCGACGGCAGATTCGGCTGCGCCACGACGAGCGCGTAACCCAAGACGAGTACGGCGCTGGCGATCAATCCAAAAATGCAAATCATCAGCCCGAGCAGAAGCCTGATCCAGAGCGGACGGCGCTTGCCAGGTTCGGACTGACGGGACGGCGGGGACGACGGAGACTGAGATTGCATGGCACCACCAAAAAACGGTCCCGCGATTATAGCCGCCCGACTTTGCGGCTTTCGGCCGGCTTACTCGGGTGTTGCGCGGAGGTCTCGGAAGCGATGATTTTTGTCGGAATAAGCGTTGACTGAATGACCAAGTCTAACGTTTGCGGCACGCGCATTGGCGCCAGAATGCCGCCGTTTTAAACCGGCCGGGACCTTGACGTTAGCCACTTGGCTGAGTGGTGACAACCACGCCTGCTGCCCACAATTCTTCCATTGCCAGCGCCCGAACGGTTCGGTGCGCGGCCGGACAGGAGAGGTAGAGCATGGGTGCGCAGACGGCGTTGCGTGGATCAGTGGTGACGGTGACCCGGCGGTTCGCGGCGGGTATCGATATAACCGAGCGGGCTGTGCGACTGGCCGTGGTCAGCAAGCGGCTGCAGGCCAACCGGCCGGTTTGCGTCGAGCGGCTGGAAGAGGTCTTGTTGCCGAGGGGCGCGGTGGTCAGCGGCGATTTCGTCGATGGTGCTGCGATCTCCGCGGCGTTGCGCGAAGCGTTTTCGCGGCTGCCGGCGCGGGGCGCGCTGCGCTCGCTGCGTTGTGCAATGGCGTTGCCTGCATCGGCGACGCTCACCACGCGGGTATTGCTTGAAAAGCTGTCGAACGAAAAGCAGAAGCTTGGTCACGATCCGCGCGGTGTGCTCGAGCCGGCCGTGCTGGCCGAGGCTGAGCGCCTGGCGGGTATCGAACGTGGGGCGCTGTCTGTGGACTGGTCGATCTACGAGCGTGACGACGGTGCGACCGAGGTCTCCATCGCAGCCACGGCCCGGCGCTACGTGGAGTCGCGCGTAGAGGCCGCGGCGGGCGCCGACATTGTGCTGAGCGCCATCGATGGCGAGCCGGGCGCCGCCTTGCGTGCGTTGTGCTATTCGGCTGCGATGGAAATCGACCGGGAGGAGCGGTTTGTCGCGTGCTGGATCGAGAGCTCGGGGCTTCATGCGTGGGTTATCGGCGAGGATGGCGTGGAGAACGAGATGCGGTATCCATCGCCGGAATACTCGAGCGCGATCGAGGCGTTGACGGATCTTGTCGGCAATGGGCCTCGCGTGCACTGGATTTATGTGGGCGGGGATATTGAGCTGCTGAATCGGGCGGGTGTGTCTACACAAATGCTGACGGTCACGTTCGGATGCCCGGTCATGCCATTCGAATGCGCGCCGTTTTGCAATGGAGCGCAGCGTGTGGACGACCGCCTCGCGCATTCGCCCTTGTTCGCCGTTGCGCTGGGACTCGGACTGCGTGAGGTGATGCCATGAGCGCGGCTGGTTTGCATGCTTTTAATTTGCTGCCTTATCGGCCGGGCGCGCGGCGTCGTGCGCGCAATCGTGCGTTGGCGTTGCTCGCCGGCGCGAGCGTTGCCGGATGTGGCGCGATCGGCGCAATGGCCGGATGGGAGGCGCTGACGCGTGCTCATCTGGATGAGCAACGTGTGGCGCTCGATCAGGCGTTGGCCAGGTTGAGCGCGCCTTTGGCGGAGCACGCGCGTCTGGCCGAACGGGAGGCCTTGGGCAAGCGCGCCGAAAGTGCCGCCGTGCCGATCGCCGAGCCGCGTGCGCGATTTCTCGGTTTGCTCGACGCGCTGGCGCAAGGGGCATCGCAGGGTAGGGTTGGTTTGCAGCGCGTGACGCAGCGAGTGAGCGAAGTGGAGCTTGCCGCGAGTGCACCGGATTCCCACACCGCTGCAGCGTGGCTCAAGGCGCTTGAAGATGTGCCGGGCGTGGGTGCTGTCGAGGTTGTCGAAATGCGCCGGCGAGTCGTTTCGCCTGTGAAAAACGTGCGGGTGGACAGGTCCGGCGCTTACGACTTCATCGCGCTCGTGCGATGGGCGGATGGCGTTGGGAGTGCCAAGAACGCGAAACCGTTGAAGGCTGGCAAGCGGGCGCTCTCACCATCGGCTTCCAAACCTGGCGTCCGGAGCAGCACGCGATGAAACCTTCATATGCCAACCTTCTTTCGCTCCTCTCCGAGCCACTCGATGCGTGGAGCAACTTTCGACTTGCAGTGACGGGCGTTGTCGTGGGCGCGCTGGTGTTTGCATTGGGCACTACGCTATGGCGCTCATCCGATATGGGCGGCACGCAAGCAAGCCGCTCGGCGCTGGATGACGCCAGGCATCGGCTTGACCGTGCTCGCACAGTGGCCAACGAATTGCCGGCGATGCGCACGCGTTCGGGCGAGGACGCACGCCAATCACGCTGGACCGTCGCCGACGCGCTTCACGAGATCACAGCGCTCGCCGCTCAAAGCGGATTGCGGATCGGAACCATAGAACCATCGGTGCAAAAGGGCGAGGGCCTCGAGAGCGAGCGGCCGCTGCGGTTTCGCGCGGAAGGTTCGTTTGGTGAGATCCGGCGTTTCATGGAAGCGCTCGAGGGGCTGCCGCGTCTGGTCGTACCCGCTGACGTGCAGATCAAACGGGACGTATTGGTCAGCAATTCGCTCGGCCTGGACGCAACGCTGCGGGTCTTTGAGGACCTGCCGGCTGTTGCACGTCCAGAACCGTCGCGGCGGGACGCATTCGCCATTGACCCCTTCGGCGTGAAAAACGGCACCGGCCCCGGCGATGCAGGCGCGATTCTTCTGGTCGGCACGCTTCGGAGCCGAAGCCGTTCCATGGCGCTGCTGGAAACCGCTGCGGGCATCGACGGATATACACCGGGTCAAGCGGTCGGCGACGAATGGCTCGGCAGCGTGCGTGCTCGCTCAATCGAGTTGCGTCGTGTCGATGGTGTCGCGCGCACGATTGCTTTTGCCGAGGATCGGCCATGAGCTTCATGCGTGTAATGGTGCGGGTGGAGCGCGGGGTTTGTCGCCGAATGATTGCCTGGAGCAGCGCGTCAATCTTGTTGCTGCAGTCTGCTTGCGTGGACGCCGCCATTGCTCCGCTCCCGCCCTTGCCGGCCAGCTTTCCGCTGACGCTGCCCACCGATCAGTTCGCCGAGGACACATCGGCGGACGTTCCGGCGGAGCCGTCCGGGGAGGATGGCGCCTGGGTCGCTCCGGCGAAAGCCGCCGCGCCAGCCGGACTCACTGCAACCCCCGCGACTGCGGATGCCGCCCCGCCGCTCGAAGGCCCGCCCACGCCTTTGCCGCCCATGGAGCGCATGAGCCGTAGCGCGCCTGATCGCGCAGATGCGGCCAACGACGATGGCAAACCGATCTCGCTCAACCTGAAGAATGCGGACCTCGGCGCGGTACTGCAGACGTTCGCGAAGTTCTCAGGGGTGAATATCGTGGCGAGTGACAAGATTCGCGGGCAAGTATCGATCAATCTGATCGATGTCCCCTGGCGGCGCGCGTTCGATACGCTTCTCGACGTCCACGGCCTTGCAATGGAGCGCCACGGCGACGTGATCTGGGTCGCGCCGATGGCCGAACTCGCGGCGCGCGAGCGCCTGCGCTACGAGGCCCATGCGCGTGCCGCGGACCTGGAGCCGCTTGGCAGCCGTACGTTTGTCCTGCGCTACCCGCGCGCCGACGACGTCAGGAAGCTGCTTACCGGCTCGGGCAACCAGCGGGTGTTGTCGAAGCGCGGTTCCGTCATGGCCGACGCACGCACGAACCTGCTGTTCGTCACGGACCTTGATGCACGCGTCGCGGAGATCGCCGAGCTGATCGCGCGGATCGACCAGCCGACGCCACAAGTGATGATCGAGGCGCGCATCGTGGAAGGCGAAACCGGGTTTTCGCGCAACCTGGGCGTGAAGCTGTCGATGATAGCCACCGGCGAGGGCACCGCGCGCGGGCTGGTAGCGGGTACGGACGGCGCGGTGCTCGATCTGTCGGCGCGTCCTATCGGCGGATTCGATGCAGCCACCGCCGGCCTCACGCTTTTCGCCGCCCAGGCGACGCGGCTGCTGAACATCGAGCTGAGCGCACTCGAAACGGAAGGGCGCGGCGAGATCGTGTCGAGCCCGCGCGTGGTCACGGCCGATCGCGTGAAAGCGATTGTCGAGCAGGGCACGGAATTGCCGTATCAGGCGAAGGTCGGCAACGGCGTGTCGGGCGTGCAATTTCGCCGCGCTGCGCTGAAACTGGAGGTCGAACCGCAAATCACGCCGCATGGGCATGTGATCCTGGACCTGGATGTATCGAAGGATAGTGTCGGCGAGCAGACCGCTGCGGGGCCCGCGATCAACACAAAACACGTGCAGACGCGAGTCGAAGTGGAGGACGGCGGCACGGTCGCAATCGGCGGGATTTATTCGAGCGACGAGCGCGACGACGTCACCCGCGTCCCGTTGCTCGGTAAAATCCCGGGATTGGGCTGGCTTTTTCGTCACACCGCGCGCCGGAATTCGCGCAGCGAACTGGTCATTTTTATCACCCCGCACATCGTCCCGGCGCGCTTGTGAAGGTCGCCGGAAAGCCTGTGGCAAGCCTTCGGCGAGGCTTTCCGGCTCGACAAAGCGGCCCTTTTGCCTTTAAGCTCCCGCACGAACGGGACCAGAATCGGGACCGGAATCAATGCAAAGGTAAGCGAGTTGGAAGCCGGGCAAACGAACTCGAACGTATTTTTCGTCGGACTCATGGGAGCAGGCAAAACCACCGTGGGGCGGGCGGTCGCGCGCCGCTTGCAGCGTTCGTTCATCGATTCCGACCTCGAAATCGAGGCGCGCACGGGCGCGCGCATTCCCGTGATCTGGGAAGTCGAGGGCGAAGCAGGCTTCCGGCAGCGGGAGGCGGACGTGATCGATGAGCTGTCACGACGCGAGAATATCGTCCTCGCCACGGGCGGCGGCGCGATTCTCCGCCCCGAAAATCGCGATCATCTGAAGAATCGCGGCCTGGTGATCTACCTGCGTGCAACGCCGCACGAGCTTTGGCAGCGCACCCGCCGCGATAAAAACCGGCCGCTTCTGCAAACCGACGACCCGCGCGGCAAGCTGGAAGCGCTCTACAAGACGCGCGATCCGTTGTATCAGGAGTGCGCGCATTTCA
Organism: Burkholderia sp. PAMC 26561; assembly: GCF_001557535.2. Lineage (NCBI taxonomy): Bacteria > Pseudomonadati > Pseudomonadota > Betaproteobacteria > Burkholderiales > Burkholderiaceae > Burkholderia > Burkholderia sp. PAMC 26561. Next base: position 894,408 of record NZ_CP014306.1, on the reverse strand, counting down.
TCGTGGAAACGGGGCGGCCGACGGTGAACAACCTCGTCAACATGGTGTTGATGCAACTGGAGATGGCCGGCATCGCCAAGCCGGCTACGTCATAATGTCGGCCATGATTACCGTCAACGTTGAACTGGGCGATCGCGCCTACCCCGTCCATATCGGTGCAGGACTGATTGGCCAAGCGGAACTGTACGCGCCGCATATTGCGGGGTCATCGGTTGCCATCGTCACCAACACCACCGTTGATCCGCTTTATGGCGACGCGCTGCGCGCCGCGCTCGCGCCGCTTGGCAAGAAAGTCACGACCGTCGTTCTTCCGGATGGCGAGGCGCACAAGAATCTCGACACGCTCAATCAGATTTTCACCGCGCTCCTGACCGAGCGCGCCGACCGCAAGACCACGCTGATTGCGCTGGGCGGCGGGGTGATCGGCGACATGACCGGGTTTGCTGCGGCGAGCTACATGCGCGGCATCCCGTTCATCCAGGTGCCGACCACGCTGCTTTCGCAGGTGGATTCGTCGGTGGGCGGCAAGACGGGCATCAACCATCCGCTTGGCAAGAACATGATCGGCGCGTTTTATCAGCCGCAAGCGGTGATCGCGGATATCGGCGTGTTGCGCACGCTGCCGCCGCGCGAACTTGCTGCCGGTATCGCGGAAGTGATCAAGACGGGCGCGATCGCCGACAGCGAATTCTTCGACTGGATCGAGGCGAACACGCCTGCGCTTAACGACTGCGACGCCACCGCGCTCGCGCGTGCGGTCAAGCGCTCGTGTGAGGTGAAGGCGTCGGTGGTTGCCGCCGACGAACGCGAAGGCGGCCTGCGCGCGATTCTCAACTTCGGCCATACGTTTGGCCACGCGATCGAAGCTGGCCTCGGCTATGGCGAATGGCTGCACGGCGAGGCGGTCGGTACGGGCATGGTGATGGCTGCGGATCTGTCGGTGCGGCTTGGCCGGCTGGACGAACAATCGCGTGCGCGCCTGGTTCGCGTGATCGCAGACGCCAAATTGCCGGTGAAGGCCCCGGCGCTGGGTGAGCAACGATATATCGACTTGATGAAAGTCGATAAAAAAGCCGAGGCGGGCGAGATCAAGTTCATCCTGCTCAAGCGTTTCGGCGAAACCGAGATCACCGGCGCCCCGGACGACGCCGTGCGTGCGACACTCGCGGCCAGCATCTGAGCGGCCACGCTCCGCGACATCCCCAGTGCCGCGCGAGTTTTGACCGCGGCTAAAGAAGAACAAAGAACCAACGAACGAAAGGGCAAGAGATCGACTCGGGCCAATGGCCGCTGATCGGACGCGGTTGATGCTGCGTTCAAGCGCGGCCATTGCCGGGCAGGACATGACGATGATTCGGAGCAGCCGGTGAGCGACAAGACATTTCAGGTTTCCAGCATCACACCGACGTCATTCGCACTCGAGGCGCATCTCGCGCCGTACGCCGCGCATTCCGCCGAATCTCGCGGCCGCCGCTTCGAAGAAAAAGCGCCGGTCGCACGCAGTGAATTCCAGCGCGACCGCGATCGCATCGTTCATTCGACGGCTTTTCGACGGCTCGAATACAAGACCCAGGTTTTCGTGAATCACGAAGGCGACCTGTTTCGCACACGCCTCACGCACAGCCTCGAAGTCGCGCAGATCGCGCGTTCGGTCGCGCGCAATCTACGCGTGAACGAAGATCTGGTGGAAGCCATTTCGCTCGCGCACGATCTCGGCCATACGCCGTTCGGCCATGCAGGACAGGACGCGCTGAACGAATGCATGCGCGAGCACGGTGGGTTCGAACACAACTTGCAAAGCCTCGTGGTGGTCGACGAACTCGAAGAACACTATGGCGCATTCGATGGCTTGAACCTGTGCTTCGAAACACGCGAAGGCATTCTCAAGCATTGTTCGCGTGAAAACGCGCTGAAGCTCGGCGAACTGGGCGAACGCTTTTTAAAGCGCAAACAGCCGTCGATAGAAGCGCAGATCGCGAATGTCGCCGACGAGATCGCGTACAACAATCACGATGTCGACGACGGCCTGCGCTCCGGCCTGATCACGCTCGAGCAGCTCTCGAACGTGGCGCTCTGGCAGACGCATTACGAAGCGGCGCGCGCTGAATATCCGGATATCGAAGGACGCCGGCTGATTCACGAGACCATTCGGCGGATCATCAACACGCTGATCGTGGACCTGATCGAGTCGACGAGCGAGAACCTGGCGCGCGTCAATCCGCAATCCATCGAAGACGTTCGCAATGCACCCGCCCTCGTCACGCACGGGGCCGCCGTCGCGGCACAGGCTGCCGAACTCAAGCGCTTCCTGTACAAGAACCTGTATCGCCATTACCGCGTGATGCGCATGGCGAACAAGGCGCAGCGCGTGGTGAGCGGCCTGTTCAAGGCGTTCATTGACGACCCGCGCCTGTTGCCGCCCGATTACCAGGCGCGTGCGCTGGTCACGGAAGAATCGGCGAACGATACTCACGGCGGCGCGGCCGCCGGGAACACAACGCAGGCGCGGCTGATCGCGCATTACATTGCGGGCATGACGGACCGGTACGCGCTGAAGGAATACGGACGTCTGTTCGTCATCGACGATAACTAGAATCGCGCATTCGAGAGTTTTTCGAGCTTCCCTCACGCGCAAGACACGCACACTTCACCCGGGTCCAAGGAGACGTAACTCATGAGTAGTCGCAAGCTGCTGGTCAGCGCCATTTCCCTCGCTGCCGCTTTGACGTTTGGTGCAAGCCAGGCGCAGGCCGCAACAGAAATCCAGTTCTGGCATGCAATGGAATCCGCGCTCGGCGAACGCGTGAACGACATCGCGAACGACTTCAACAAGTCGCAAAGCGACTACAAGATCGTGCCGGTCTTCAAGGGCAGCTACGACCAGACGCTGGCGGCCGGGATCGCGGCGTATCGCAGCGGCAACGCGCCGGCCATCCTGCAAGTCTATGAAGTCGGTACGGCCACGATGATCCAGGCCAAGAAAGCCGTGATTCCCGTGTCCGATGTCTTCAAGCAAGCCGGCGTTCCGCTCGACGAAAAAGCATTCGTGCCGACCATCGCCAGCTATTACAGCGACGCCAAGACGGGCCAGTTGATTTCGATGCCGTTCAACAGCTCCACGCCCGTGCTGTACTACAACAAGGACGCGTTCAAGAAGGCCGGCATAGATCCGACGCATGCGCCGAAAACATGGGGCGAACTCGAAGCCGATTCGAAGAAGCTGAAAGCGGCCGGCATGTGCGGTTATTCGTCGGGCTGGCAGAGCTGGATTCAGCTTGAAAACTACAGCGCGTGGCACGGTGCGCCGTTTGCATCGAAGAACAATGGTTTTGACGGCACCGACGCCGTGCTCGAATTCAACAAGCCGCTGCAGATCGCGCACATTCAATTCCTGCAGAACATGGCCAAGGACGGCACGTTCACCTACGTTGGCCGGAAGGACGAGGCGGTATCGAAGTTTTACAGCGGCGATTGCGGCATCGTGACCAACTCGTCGGGCTCGCTTGCCAACATCAAGAAGTACGCGAAGTTCAGCTTCGGCACGGGCATGATGCCGTACGACGAAAGCGTGAAGGGCGCACCGCAAAACGCGATCATCGGCGGGGCGAGTCTCTGGGTGCTGTCGGGCAACGACGCTGCAACGTACAAGGGCGTCGCCAAGTTCCTGGCGTATCTGACCTCGCCGGCGGTTGCGGCCAAATGGCATCAGGACACGGGTTATCTGCCGGTCACGACAGCCGCGTACGAGCTGACGCAAAAGCAGGGTTTCTATGACAAGAATCCCGGCGCCGATACCGCCATCAAGCAGATGTTGAACAAGCCGCCGTTACCGTTCACGAAGGGCCTGCGTCTTGGCAACATGCCGCAGATCCGCACGATCGTCGACGAAGAGCTCGAACAAGTCTGGGCGCAAAAGAAGACGCCGAAGGACGCACTGGATTCGGCCGTATCGCGCGGCGACGATCTGCTGCGCCGATTCGAAAAAGCTGGAAGCTAAGAGCGCGCCATGGAAAAACGATCGCGGTTCAATACAAGCCTGCTGCCTTACCTGCTGGTCGCGCCGCAACTCGTGATCACCGCGATCTTTTTCCTGTGGCCGGCGGGTGAAGCGTTGTGGCAGGCCACGCAGACGCAGGATGCTTTCGGGACGTCGAGCGAGTTCGTCGGACTGGCGAACTTCAAGCAGATCTTCACGGATCCGCTGTATCTGTCGTCGTTCAACACGACGATCATCTTTTGCACGCTCGTCACCGTATCGGGGCTCGTCATTTCGCTGCTGCTTGCGGCATGCGCCGATCGCGTGACGCGCGGCGCCAAGACTTATCAGACGCTGCTGATCTGGCCGTACGCGGTGGCGCCGGCCATTGCCGCCGTGTTGTGGTCGTTCCTGTTCAATCCGAGTATTGGACTGGTGACGTATGCGCTCGCGAAATACGGCATTGTCTGGAACCATGCGTTGAATGGCTCGCAGGCCATGTTCCTCGTGGTGCTGGCATCCGTGTGGAAACAGGTGAGCTACAACTTCCTGTTCTTCTACGCCGGTCTGCAAGCCATTCCGCGCTCGCTGATCGAGGCGGCGGCTATCGACGGCGCAGGTCCCGTCCGGCGTTTCTTCGGTATTGCGTTGCCGTTGTTGTCGCCAACGAGTTTCTTCCTGTTGACCGTGAACGTGGTCTACGCCTTCTTCGATACCTTCCCGGTCATCGATGCGGCAACCGGCGGCGGCCCTGCGCAGTCTACGAAGACGCTCATCTACAAGATCTTTGCCGAAGGTTTCCAGGGCCTCGATATCGGCAGTTCCGGCGCGCAGTCCGTCGTGCTGATGGTGATCGTGGTGGCGCTGACCGTCGTGCAATTCCGTTTCATTGAACGTCGGGTGCAGTACTCATGATCGAAAACCGTCGCGGTTTCGACCTCTTTTGCCACGCGGTGCTGATCGTGGGCGTGGTGCTGGTCGTGTTTCCGGTGTACATCGCGTTTTGCGCGGCCACCATGAGCGAAGCGGAAGTCTTCAACGTGCCGCTGTCGCTCGTGCCAAGTACGCATTTGTTCGAGAACGTCGCGCACATCTGGACGCATGGCAGCGGCAGCGCGGCAAGTCCGTTTGGCCGCATGCTGATGAACAGCCTGGTCATGGCGCTCGTGATTTCCATCGGGAAGATCGTCATTTCGATGCTGTCCGCGTATGCCATCGTGTTCTTCCGTTTCCCGTTCAAGAACCTCGCGTTCTGGCTCATCTTCATCACGCTCATGCTTCCCGTGGAAGTACGGATCTTTCCGACGGTGCAAGTGGTTTCATCGATGCACATGAGCAATACGTACGCAGGGTTGACGCTGCCGCTGATTGCATCGGCGACGGCGACGTTCTTGTTCCGCCAGTTCTTCATGACGCTGCCCGATGAACTCATGGAGGCGGCGCGCATCGACGGCGCCGGCGCGTTGCGTTTCCTTTGGGACGTAGTGTTGCCGCTCTCGAAGACCAACATTGCCGCCCTCTTCGTGATCACGTTCATCTACGGCTGGAACCAGTACTTGTGGCCCATCCTGATCAGCAGCGACCAGTCGATGCAAACCGCGGTCGTCGGCATCAAGAGCATGATCGGTTCGGGCGACACGGCCACCGAGTGGCATCTCGTGATGACCGCGACGTTGCTCGCCATGTTGCCGCCGCTCGCTGTCGTGCTGAGCATGCAGCGCTGGTTCGTGCGTGGTCTTGTCGATTCCGAAAAATAATGGAGCTCACTCAATGATCCTTGAAGTCGCTCAATTGCCGGTCAAGGCTGGCGAGGAAGCTGCGTTCGAAGCAGCGTTCGCGCAAGCCGCGAAGATCATCTCGGCGCAGCCGGGATACCTCTCGCATGAACTTGTGCGCGGCGCCGACGCCGGCAACGGTTCGCAATACGTTCTGCTGGTCCGCTGGGAAACCGTCGCGGCGCATCAGGACGGCTTTCGCAATTCCGCCGATTATCAAAAATGGCGCGAGTTGCTGCACAAATTCTATGAACCGGGCATCGCGGTCGCGCATTTTGCGACGGTCGCGGGCGCACTGAAATGAAGGCGGGTCGATGGCTGCACTAAGCCTTCAAGGCGTCAAGAAAACATACGACGGCAAGCAGTTCGTCTTGCACGGCATCGACGTGCAAGTGGCCGATGGCGAATTCGTCGTCATGGTCGGTCCGTCGGGCTGCGGAAAATCCACGTTGCTGCGGATGGTGGCGGGACTCGAAAGCGTGTCCGAAGGGACGATTTCCATCGGCGAGAAGGTGGTGAACAAGCTCGAGCCGAAGGATCGGGACATCGCGATGGTGTTCCAGAACTACGCGCTGTATCCGCACATGAGCGTCGCGCAGAACATGGCGTACGCGCTGAAGATCAGCGGCGTGGGCAAGTCGGATATCGACCGGCGTGTGCAGAACGCGGCGAAGATCCTGGAGCTCGAACCGCTGCTGCAGAGAAAACCGCGCGAGTTGTCGGGCGGGCAGCGGCAACGCGTGGCGATGGGCCGCGCGATCGTGCGCGAACCGGCCGTGTTTCTGTTCGATGAACCGCTCTCCAATCTCGACGCAAAGCTGCGCGTGCAGATGCGGCTGGAGATTCAGCGGCTGCACGCCCGGCTCTCGACCACGAGCCTGTACGTCACGCACGACCAGATCGAAGCCATGACACTCGCGGAGCGCGTAATCGTGATGAATCGCGGCTACGCGGAACAGATCGGGCCGCCGACCGAAGTCTATGAACGCCCGGCGACGGTTTTCGTGGCGAGTTTTATTGGCTCGCCGGCCATGAATCTGATGCAAGGACGCGTGTCGAATGACGGTTCGACTTTCGATGTCGCCGGCAATGGGCCGCGCCTCCCGCTCGCCGGCATGCATGCGCTGACGCAGGACCTGAAGGGCCGCGAGTGGACGCTGGGCATCCGGCCGGAACACATGCTGCCGGAGCAGCAGAGCGCGCATGTGTCGCTTACCGTGGATTCCTGTGAGCTGCTTGGCGCCGACAACCTCGCTCACGGCCGCTGGGGCGATCACGACGTTGCGGTGCGTTTGCCGCACGAGCATCGGCCGGCACGTGGCGAGGCGCTGGAAGTGGCGCTCCCGGCGCATCGCCTGCATATCTTCGATCCGCAGACCGGGCGGCGCGTGAACTGAAAAAGGACGAATTACGATGAAAACCTGGCCTTATCCGCGCATCGTCGCGCATCGCGGCGGCGGCAAGGTCGCGCCGGAAAACACGCTGGACGGAATCGATACCGGCGCACGGCTCGGCCTGAAGATGATCGAATTCGATGCGAAGTTATCGGCTGACAACGTCGTGTTCCTGCTGCACGACGACCTGGTGGACCGGACGTCGAATGGTCGCGGACCCGCGAAAGCGATGCGCTATGAGGAAATCGAGTTGCTCGATGCGGGCACGTGGTTCGATCCGCGTTTCGCCGGCGCACGCATGCCGACGCTCGCGCAGGTCGCCGAGCGTTGTTTCTCGCACGGCCTTGCCGCGAACATCGAAATCAAGCCGTGCGAAGGGCGCGACGTGGAAACCGGCGTTCTGGTCGCGCAAGAGGCGGCGCGCTTATGGGCCAATGCCGAGCCGGCGCCGCTGTTGTCATCGTTTTCGTACGATGCACTCAAGGCCGCCGCCGAAGCCGCGCCCGATTTGCCGCGCGGAATGCTCTACGAGGAGATTCCCGCCGATTGGCGCGCGCAGACCGCCGCGCTGTCATGCGTGTCGTTGCATGCGGACCACACGACGCTCAATGAGTCCCTGGTCCGCGAGATCAAGGACTCAGGCTTGCGGATTCTCGCCTACACGGTCAATGAACCGGCCCGCGCTCGCGAACTCGCCCAGTGGGGCGTGGATGCGATCTGTACGGATCGTATCGATGTGATTGGCGTGGACTTCCTCGGATAATTCCGTCAGCAGACGACAAATAAAAACGCGCGCCGGGAATTTCCCGGCGCGCGTTTTTTCGCATCGCTGAAACTTATCGGGCGCGAGCCAGCAGCACGCCTGCGACGAGCGCGAGGCCACCGACCAGGGCAATGGTCTGCCAGGGTTTTTCGTGAATATAGGTGTCCGCATCGGTCAGCGCTGCATTAGCGCGGGCGCGTACTGCGTCTTGCGTGTCGTTCAAGCGGGCGCGCGCCGAATCCACGCTTTTGCTCAACTGAGTACGCAATGCGGCGACATCCGCCGATGTCCCTTCTGACAACGTTTCTTCAATCTCTGAAATCAGCGTGCGAAGTTCGCCGCCGATATCCTGCGCCGCGTCGCTGCTGTGCCGTGAAATCCGGCGAGCACGGCGGCTGGTGGAGTTCCATGAATCTCCGATGGCGTCTCGCGTATTGGGAAAGGCGTTCATAGGATCGCTCCGTCGATGGATGAGTCGTGGATGGGCCGCAACCTTAAGTTGGCGGAAACGCTAGAGGTGAGCAAGTTGGATGCCGGTTCACTTGTCGGGTTCAACAATGCGCGCTGAAGCCTTGCCACGCAAGGCGTCTGATGAATTGAATAGAGGACGAAAGGGTAGAAAGTGCGCTGGCACCTGCCTGTTGGCACAATATCCGGGTCATTTTTACAAGCCGATGAATACAAAGCGCCGCCGCGTTTCACCCGCGACGGCGCTTGTTTCTTGCTATTGCTTGCTATGGCTTCAACCCGGAGCGTCAGAACCGGTATCCAACGTTCAAATACGTCACGATCGGATTCAGCCTGAGCTTAGCCTCGGTCTTGACGGTCAGCGGTCCAACGGGCGTCTGGGCTTGCGTGGTCAGCTTGGCAGTGGCATGCAAGGGCACGAAGGAGAGTGAGAAGCCAGCGAACCAGTGTTCCGAAAACGAATAAGTGAGACCTGCATTAAACACGGGAGCCCAGGAACGATCCGTGGATACGTCGGTCGGACCATGCAGCACGTTGCTTTCAAATCCCGTGTTCGTGATCTTGGCGTCGGTGAACCACACCCGCGTTACGCCAATCCCCACGTACGGGCGCAGTTTGGCCTGTGGTTGCATGAAGTAATACTTCAGAAGAAACGTCGGACTCCATTGCTTGGCCGTTCCGATCGTGCCGTAACCGGAGTAACTCTTGTCACCCTTGAGATCGAACTTGGGCGGAATGCCGAGTACGAACTCGCCGGCGATATGGTCGGTGACGAAGTAGCCCGCAGTGAAACCTGCCGTATCACCATTCGAGAGGCTGGCGCCCGTGTTGGGCACCTCGATACCAACCGGCGATCCACCCACGCTGGTCTCCTTGAGCGGACCGCTGCTCGAGAGCGGTGCAAAGTGGAACCAGCCTGTGGTGAAGTAAAAAGTATTTGCCGACTGGGCATGTGCTGCGCCCGTGATGCAGGTAAATGCTGCAACCCCCGTCACTACCTGTTTTATTTTCATTGAGTGCTCCTCCGAGAAAGCACGCTAATTATGAACAGAACAATTGAAACAAACCACGTTTCACCGCAAAGCGTTTTCCCTAGGAGGAATGCCGGCTCCAAATGGGTTAGCGCTATACGTAAAACTGTCTCGTACACCTGAGTTCCCTCGTCGATGCGAATCGCCGGCATCTCAACGAAAAAATTCAAGGTGGCCCAGAATATCGTTTAGACGGACCCCCGGAGCGCCGCCGGAACTCCCCGAAACCGATCAACGCCCGACCAACGGAAAATCCAGAATGGCACGGCTTGCACGACTCTACGTTCCCGAACAGCCGCAGCACGTCATCTTGCGCGGTCTCGACCAGCAGCCCGCTTTCATCGATGCTCCGGACTACGAGCTTTTTATCGAATGTCTGCGCACGGCTTCCCGCGACCACAATCTCGCCATCCACGCCTACGCGCTCATGCCCGGCGCGGTGCACCTGCTCGTCACGCCCCGCGACGAAGCAAGTCTGCCCAAAGCGATGCAGGCGGTCGGCAGGCGCTACGTCGCGCACTTCAACCGACGGTACGCCCGTCGCGGCACGCTATGGGAGGGCCGCTACCGCGCAACGGTGATCGAAGGTGAAACCTACTTCCTGCTCGCAAGCCGCGTGGTCGAGATGGCGCCGGTGCAGGCGGGTCTCGCGGGCACGCCGCAAGACTACAAGTGGTCGAGCTACCGGCATCACATCGGCCTGACGCTCGACAGCCTGATCACCGACCATGCGCTTTTCTGGAAGCTCGGCAACACTCCGTTCGAGCGCCAGCGCGCTTATCTCGAGCTGTGCGAGCAACCGCTCGATGAACGCGAAGCCAACCGTCTCCTTCAAGCGACACTCAAGGGCTGGGTGCTCGGCAGCGATTCTTACCGCGAATGGGCGGCGCGCGCAGCCAACCGGCGCGTCTCGCCGCTGCCCCGTGGCCGGCCCCGCAAGATTCGCGAAACACCACAGACGCAATAACGGACTTTTGAGCAAGAACTGAAGAATGAACCAACGGCATGACGACAAAAATCGGCATGCCGTTTTATTTTCATCGAATTTGATATGACACCAATTAAATCAAGTTTTCATGCACCAACTCGATAATAGGTGCCAGATCATAGCGTTTTCATTGCCAACTGTTTGATTGATCGCGTATATTTCGTTTTCCGGCGGTTCGGGACGCATTGCGTCCGTTGTACGACCGGCTTCGTGTCGATCGTCAGGTTCCAGGTCTTGCCCTGACCGTGGCACGAGCAACGCATAAAGCATGTTCAACGGCCGCTCTCGGCCCCCCACAGAACACGGTGACCCATGAACGATCAATTGCCGCCGACTCTCGGTTCCGCTCCCGCCGCTCAGGGCATGTACGACCCTGAGAACGAACACGACTCGTGTGGCGTTGGCTTCGTTGCGCATATCAAAGGCAAGAAGCGCCACGAAATCATCCAGCAGGGTCTGAAGATCCTTGAAAACCTCGACCATCGGGGCGCTGTCGGCGCCGACAAGCTGATGGGCGACGGCGCGGGCATCCTGATCCAGATCCCCGACGGGTTTTATCGTGAGGAAATGGCGAAGCAGGGCGTGACGTTGCCGCCGGAAGGCGAGTACGGCGTAGGCATGATCTTTTTGCCGAAAGAACACGCATCGCGTCTGGCGTGCGAGCAGGAGCTCGAACGCACGGTGAAGGCGGAAGGCCAGATCGTGCTCGGCTGGCGTGATGTCCCCGTCGACGCCACCATGCCAATTTCGCCGACCGTGAAAGCAAGCGAACCGCTGATCCGGCAGATCTTCATCGGCCGCGGCAAGGACATTGTCGTGACCGACGCGCTCGAGCGGAAGCTGTACGTGATCCGCAAGACCGCCAGCCACCGCATCCAGGCGCTCAAGCTGAAGCACGGCAAGGAATACTTCGTGCCGTCGATGTCAGCGCGCACCATCGTCTACAAGGGCCTGTTGCTGGCCGGCCAGGTCGGCGTGTATTACCGCGACCTGCAGGACGACCGCACGGTGTCGGCGCTTGCGCTCGTGCACCAGCGTTTCTCCACGAACACGTTCCCTGCGTGGGAACTCGCGCACCCGTACCGCATGATTGCGCACAACGGTGAAATCAACACCGTGAAGGGCAACGTCAACTGGCTGAACGCGCGTACTGGCGCGATCGCCAGCTACGTGCTGGGCGACGACCTGCCGAAACTCTGGCCGCTGATCTACCCGGGCCAGTCGGACACGGCATCGTTCGATAACTGCCTCGAATTGCTCGTGATGGCGGGTTACCCGCTTGTCCACGCCATGATGATGATGATTCCCGAAGCCTGGGAACAGCACACGCTGATGGACGACAACCGGCGCGCGTTCTACGAATATCACGCGGCCATGATGGAGCCGTGGGACGGCCCCGCCGCAATCGCGTTCACCGATGGCCGCCAGATCGGCGCCACGCTCGACCGTAACGGCCTGCGTCCGGCGCGCTACGTGATCACGGACGACGACCTCGTCATCCTGGCATCGGAAGCGGGCGTGCTGCCTGTGCCGGAATCGAAGATTGTGAAGAAGTGGCGTCTGCAGCCGGGCAAGATGTTCCTGATCGACATGGAGCAAGGCCGGATCATCGACGACAAGGAACTCAAGGACAACCTCGCGAACGGCAAGCCGTACAAGAGCTGGATCGACGCTGTGCGCATCAAGCTCGACGAGATCGAACCTAAGGCGGAAGAAGTCGATACCCAGCGTCGCGAAGCCGCGGCTTTGCTGGATCGTCAGCAGGCGTTCGGCTACACGCAGGAAGACGTCAAGTTCCTGATGGCCCCCATGGCGCAACTGGGCGAAGAAGCCGTCGGTTCAATGGGCAACGACTCGCCGCTCGCGGTCATGTCCAACAAGAACAAGACGCTGTATCACTACTTCAAGCAGTTGTTCGCGCAAGTGACAAACCCGCCGATCGACCCGATCCGCGAGAACATGGTGATGTCGCTGGTGTCGTTCGTCGGCCCGAAGCCGAACTTGCTCGACACCACCAACATCAACCCCACGATGCGTCTCGAAGTCTCGCAGCCCGTGCTCGACTTCAAGGACATTGCGAAGATTCGCGCCATCGACAAATACACCGGCGGCAAGTTCAGCTCGTACGAACTGAGCATCTGCTATCCGGTCGTGTGGGGCAACGAAGGCGTTGAAGCACGCCTTGCTTCGCTGTGCGCGGAAGCCGTGGACGCAGTGAAGTCCGGCTACAACATGTTGATCGTGTCGGATCGCAAGATGGATCGCGACAATCTCGCCATTCCGGCGCTGCTCGCCACGTCCGCCATTCATACGCATCTCGTGCAGCATGGTCTGCGCACGAGCACGGGCCTGGTCGTGGAAACGGGATCGGCGCGCGAGACGCATCACTTTGCGTTGCTGGCTGCATACGGCGCGGAAGCCGTGCATCCGTACCTGGCGCTTGAAACGCTCGCGCAAATGGCCGAAGGCCTGAAAGGCGATCTTTCCGCCGACAAAGCCATCTACAACTACACGAAGGCCGTGGGCAAGGGCTTGTACAAGGTCATGTCGAAGATGGGCATCTCCACGTACATGTCGTACACGGGTGCGCAGATTTTTGAAGCCGTCGGTTTGTCGAGCGATCTGGTCGAGAAGTACTTCAAGGGCACGGCATCGAAGGTTGGCGGTATCAGCATCTTCGAAGTGGCCGAGGAAGCGATCCGTTTGCATCGTGAGGCGTTTGGCGAGAACCCGGTCCTCGCGACCATGCTCGATGCCGGCGGTGAATATGCGTATCGCGTGCGCGGTGAAGAGCACATGTGGACGCCGGATGCCATCGCCAAGTTGCAGCACTCCACGCGCAGCAATTCGTACCAGACGTACAAGGAATATGCGCACCTGATCAACGACCAGACGAAGCGTCACATGACGTTCCGTGGCCTGTTCGAGTTCAAGGTCGATCCCACCAAGGCGATTCCGCTCGATGAAGTGGAACCGGCGAAGGAAATCGTCAAGCGTTTTGCGACGGGCGCGATGTCGCTGGGTTCCATCAGCACGGAGGCGCACGCGACGCTGGCCGTGGCCATGAACCGTATCGGCGGGAAGTCGAACACGGGTGAAGGCGGCGAAGATGCAAACCGGTATCGCAACGAACTGCGCGGCATTCCGATCAAGAACGGCGACACCATGCGCTCGGTCATCGGCGACGAAGTCGTCACCGACATCCCGCTGAAGGATGGCGATTCGCTGCGCTCCAAGATCAAGCAGGTGGCGTCGGGACGTTTCGGCGTGACGGCCGAGTATCTGTCGTCGGCTGATCAGATTCAGATCAAGATGGCGCAGGGCGCGAAGCCGGGCGAAGGCGGACAACTGCCGGGCCACAAGGTCAGCGATTACATCGGCAAGTTGCGCTATTCGGTGCCGGGCGTGGGCCTGATCTCGCCGCCGCCGCACCACGATATTTATTCCATCGAAGACCTGGCGCAGCTCATTCACGATCTGAAGAACGTAAACTCGTCGTCGAGCGTGTCGGTGAAGCTCGTGTCGGAAGTGGGCGTTGGAACCGTCGCCGCCGGCGTTGCAAAGGCAAAGGCGGATCACGTCGTGATCGCAGGCCACGATGGCGGCACGGGCGCTTCGCCGTTGTCATCGCTCAAGCATGCGGGCACGCCGTGGGAACTGGGTCTGGCTGAAACGCAGCAGACGCTCGTGCTCAATCGTCTGCGCGGGCGTATCCGCGTGCAGGCCGACGGTCAGATGAAAACCGGCCGCGACGTGGTGATCGGTGCGCTGCTCGGCGCCGATGAATTCGGTTTCGCGACCGCGCCGCTCGTCGTGCAGGGTTGCATCATGATGCGCAAGTGTCACCTGAACACGTGCCCGGTCGGTGTTGCAACGCAAGATCCGGTTCTGCGCGCCAAGTTCACGGGACAGCCGGAACACGTCGTGAACTTCTTCTTTTTCATCGCGGAAGAAGTGCGGGAAATCATGGCGCAACTGGGCATCCGCAAGTTCGATGACCTGATCGGTCACGCCGAATTGCTCGATACGAAGAAGGGCGTCGAGCACTGGAAGGCGAAGGGTCTGGACTTCTCGAAGGTGTTCTATCAAGTGCCGAACGACGGCAGCATCGCGACGAAGCACGTCGAGACGCAGGACCACGGTCTTGAGAAGGCGCTGGATCACGTGTTGATCGAGAAGTCGCGGGCCGCGATCGAGAAGGGCGAGCACGTCTCGTTCATCCAGCCGGTACGCAACGTGAACCGCACGGTCGGTGCAATGTTGTCGGGGCTCGTCGCGCGCAAGCACGGCCATGACGGTCTCGCCGATGACTCCATCCATATCCAGTTGAAGGGTACGGCTGGGCAAAGTTTCGGCGCGTTCCTGGCGAAGGGCATCACGCTGGATCTCGTCGGCGATGGCAACGACTACGTCGGCAAGGGTTTGTCGGGCGGCCGCATCATCATTCGCCCGACGAACGATTTCCGTGGCAAGTCGGAAGAAAACATCATCTGCGGCAACACGGTCCTGTACGGCGCGATTGAAGGTGAAGCGTATTTCCGCGGCGTCGCGGGCGAGCGTTTCGCCGTGCGTAACTCGGGCGCGACGGCGGTTGTCGAAGGCACGGGCGATCACGGTTGCGAATACATGACTGGCGGCACGGTTGTCGTGCTCGGAGAAACGGGGCGCAACTTCGCCGCGGGCATGTCGGGCGGCGTGGCGTTTGTCTTCGATCCGGACGGCACGTTCGGCGGCAAGGCCAACAAGGCGATGGTCGCGCTCGATCCGGTCCTGCAGCAAGCCGAACAGGAGCGTACGGTCGACCGCGCTTTGTGGCACACCGGCCAGACCGACGAAGCGTTGCTCAAGGGGCTGATCGAGCGGCACTTCCAGACCACCGGTTCGCCGCGCGCGAAGGCTTTGCTGGAGAACTGGGATGCGTCGCGCCGTCAGTTCGTGAAGGTCTTCCCGACGGAATACAAGCGGGCGCTCGGCGAGCTGGGCGCGAAGAAAGCGAAAGACGCGATCGCCGCCTGAGCTTTCTTAATCCTTAGTACGGCCCTTCGGCGCAAGACGCCGAGGGGTGGATCAACCCCCAATACAGAGAAAGAGAACCATATGGGCAAGGCAACCGGTTTTCTCGAGTTCGAGCGCCAGCATGAGACGTATGAAGCGCCGCTCGCCCGCGTCAAGCATTACAAGGAATTTGTTCACGCACTGTCGGACGAGAACGCGAAGATCCAGAGCGCGCGCTGCATGGATTGCGGCATTCCGTTCTGCAACAACGGCTGTCCGGTGAACAACATCATTCCGGATTTCAACGATCTGGTATTCCGTCAGGACTGGAAGTCGGCCATTGAAGTGCTGCATTCCACGAACAACTTTCCCGAGTTCACGGGCCGCATTTGCCCGGCGCCGTGCGAGTCGGCGTGCACGCTCGGTATCAATGACGATGCCGTCGGCATCAAGTCGATCGAACACGCGATCATCGATAAAGCCTGGACCGAAGGCTGGGTTGCACCTTTGCCGTCGAAGCACAAGACCGGCAAGAAGGTGGCCGTGGTTGGATCGGGTCCTGCGGGATTGGCCGCTGCGCAGCAACTTGCGCGCGCCGGTCACGAGGTGACGGTGTTCGAGAAGAACGATCGCATTGGCGGATTGCTGCGTTATGGCATTCCTGATTTCAAGCTGGAGAAATGGCTCATCGATCGCCGCATGCGCCAGATGGAAGCCGAAGGCGTGGCGTTCCGGACGAATGTGTTTATCGGCAAGGATCCGTTGCCGGGGCATATTGCGAACACGGCGCGTGAAACCATCACGCCCGACGAACTGCGCGAACAATTCGATGCCGTCGTCATTGCCGGCGGTTCCGAAACGCCGCGCGACTTGCCGGTGCCGGGTCGCGAAATGCAGGGCATCCATTACGCGATGGAATTCCTGCCGCTGCAGAACAAGGTCAACGCCGGCGATACGGTTGCCGATCAATTGATTGCCAAGGGCAAGCATGTCGTGGTGATCGGCGGCGGCGATACGGGTTCGGATTGCGTAGGGACATCGAACCGGCATGGCGCGAAGAGCGTGACGCAGTTCGAGTTGCTTTCGCAGCCGCCTGAAGTCGAGAACAAGCCGCTCGTCTGGCCGTACTGGCCGATCAAGTTGCGTACGTCGTCGTCGCATGATGAGGGTTGCGAGCGCGATTGGTCCGTGGCGACAAAGCGCTTCGAAGGCAAGAACGGCAAGGTCGAGAAGCTGATTGCCGTGCGCGTGGAATGGAAGGACGGGAAGATGCAGGAAGTGGCGGGATCGGAGTTCGAAATGAAGGCCGACCTGGTGCTGCTCGCAATGGGCTTTACGCAGCCTACGTCGCCGGTTCTCGACGCGTTCGGTGTTGATAAGGACGCGCGTGGAAACGTGAAGGCTTCGACCGAAGGCGAGAAGGCGTACTTCACGTCGGTGCCGAAGGTCTTTACCGCCGGCGACATGCGCCGTGGCCAGTCGCTGGTCGTGTGGGCGATCCGCGAAGGCCGGCAGTGCGCACGTTCGGTCGATGCATTTTTGATGGGGTCTAGCGAATTGCCGCGATAAAGGTTTGGTTTATCGTTGCGGTTTGTTGAAACCGGGCTCGAGGGTGAGCCCGGTTTTTATTGGCGGTCGGCACCGTTTCCATTTCCACAACCCGCTATTACGACTTCTCCGATATCCCCCGCTCTAACCCAGGCGCATGCTAACGCCCTCACATTTCCGGGGGTACGGCATGACCAAGATCAAGTGGAAGTCCAGCGGCGCAATCCTAATTGCCGCCTTCGTTTCACTAACGACATCCGCGGCAGAAACAAACCACGGCTGGACCTATACCGGCAACCACGGCCCCGCGCACTGGGGCGCTTTGAGCGAAGCCTTCCACGCATGCGAAAGCGGCCGCGCTGAATCGCCGATCAACATCGAAGGCGCGAAAAAGGCGCCCGCCGACATGCCGCGCCTCAAGATCAACTATGCGCCGCTTCCCATCGATATCGTCAATACCGGTCACGCGGTTCAGTTCAACGCAACGCCCGGCACTGACAGCATCACCCTCGGCGATCACGCCTATCAACTCGTTCAATTCCACTTCCACTCGCCAGGCGAAGAGCGTTTCGCTGGCAAGGAAAGCGTGATGGACGCTCACCTTGTGCACAGTTCCGCCGATGGCAAGCTGCTCGTATTAGCCGTGCAATTCAAGCTCGGCGAGCGCGCGAACCCTGTCATCCAGGCGATGCTCGATCGCGTCCCAAACGAGGCGGGTGCTGAGATGAAAGTGACTGCCGTCACGGTAAATCCGCTGGACTTGCTGCCTAAAAACAAGGGCTATTACACCTACAGTGGATCACTCACAACGCCGCCTTGCACGGAAGGTGTGACGTGGATCGAGTTCAAGGAACCGATGACGATCACAAAGCAGCAACTCGATGCCATGCATCATTTCTATAATGGAAATCAACGCCCGGTGCAGCCGACGAACGGACGCGAGATCTTCGAGGTGGATTAAGCAGCCAAGCCGAACGAGGCCGCGCAAAAAGAAAAAAAGGCGGCCTCAACTCAGCGCCTTCCCCTTTGTCTCCGGTAACAACAACGTCGCGACGATCACCAGCAAATACCCTGTCCCCGCGACCACGCCTATTGCCTTGACGAGCGACATGCTTTGCGAAAACACCCCGACAAGAATCGGAAAGAACGATCCAAGCCCGCGTCCGAGGTTGTAGCAAAATCCCTGTCCCGATCCGCGAATCGCATTCGGATACAACTCTGATAAATACGCCCCCACGCCCGCGAAAATCCCCTGCACGACAATGCCGAGCGGAAAGCCAAGCAGCAACATGGCGTGATCGGTGATGGGGATCATCGTGTAGATCATGCCGAGCAAAAATGAGCCGATGGCAAACAGCACGAACGACGCACGCCGTCCGATCCTGTCGCAAAGAATCGCGCCGAACACATAGCCAAGAAACGAGCCGACGATCAGCACCACGAGATAACCGCTCGTGTTGAACACGGACAAATGCCGTTCGGTCTTCAGGTAGGTGGGCAGCCACGTGGTGATCGCGTAATAACCGCCGAGCATGCCGGTGCATAACGCGCTGCCGAGTATCGTTGTCTTGAGATAAGGGCCTTTGAAAATATCGGAGAACGTGGCCGTTTCGGTGCCAGCATCGCGGGCGCGACGCGTCGCCAGGAAGATATCGGGATCGCTGACATTGCGGCGAATATAAAGTATCCACAACGCCGGCACGATACCGATCCAGAAGCACGCACGCCACGCGGTATCCTCCGGCAGCAACGCGAAAAACGCCCAGTAGAGAATGGCGGCCGCGCCCCATCCGAACGACCAGCTGCTCTGCACGGTCCCGACCGCTTTCGCGCGATGCTGCGGCGAGCGGATCGTCTCGGCCATCATCACGGTCACGACCGACCATTCGCCGCCAAAGCCCACGCCTTGCAGCGTACGCGTGACAAGCAACTGCCCGAACGAATGTGTGAAGCCGGATAGAAACGTGAAGAACGCAAAACAGCCGATGGTCCACTGCAGCACACGCACGCGGCCGTATCGGTCGGAGAGAATGCCGGCGAGCCATCCACCAATCGCCGATGAAATCAGCGAACTCGTCGCGATCATCCCGGCTTCGCTCTTGGTCATGCCCCACGTGGCGATCAGCGTGGGAATGAGAAACGAGTAGATCATGAAGTCGAAGGCATCGACTGCATAGCCGCCGAACCCGGCGTAAAGCGTGCGGCGCTCGCGCGTCGTCAACTCGGTGAACCACTCGAACGCTCGCATCCCGTCTCCTGTTCAATGCCCGCTTCTGCAAGGGCGGCGAGACATTCTACGGCGTCCAAAAATGCGAAAAGCGGGTCAGCAAGCGCCCGCTTTTCCAAACACGCAATAACCGGTGCGCTACGCCGGGATACTTTCCACCGCCGCGCGCTCGATATCGATCCGGTTTTCATGGAACCCGGAGACCGATTCCCGATGCGCGACGCTGACAATCGCGGCGTTCGGCAAGGCGTCGATGAAGGCCGTATAGATCAGCATCTCGTTCTCGGCATCGAGGGCGCTGGTCGCTTCGTCGAGGAAGATGAAGTCCGGCTTGTGCAGCAGCACTCGAGCCGCAGCAAGCCGTTGCTGTTCGCCCGGCGACATCATCTTCGCCCAATGACCGGACTCTTCCAGCCGCGTGCCGTATGCAGCCAGATTGCAGACGCGCAGCGCTTCGCGGCAGGCGTCATCGGAGAAAATGGACGCCTCCGACGGATAGCTCAGCGCCGCCTTCAACGTGCCGATCGGCAAGTAGCTTTGCTGCGGGATGAACATCAGCTTTGCATCGACGGGCGCATCGATGGTGCCATCGCCGAACGGCCACAAGCCGGCCAGCGCGCGCATCAACGTGCTCTTGCCTGAACCCGACGGCCCTTGCACGAGCCATCGCGATCCGGGCTTGACGGTGACATCGGCGACGCTGGCGAGCGGCTTGCCATTGGGCAAGGCCAGTTTCAATCCCTTTGTTACCAGCGCATCCGTGCTCGCGTAATGCAGGTTGATGCCGCCATGCACGGTTGCCGGCGAAATCGCTTCCTTGATGTGCGTGGAGCGCATCACGCGCTTGAACTCGCGCAGCCGGTTCACGGTCGCGCGCCATTCGACCAAGGTCGAGTAACTATTGATGAACCACGAAAACGAGTCGCTGACCGTGCCGAACGCCGAACTGATCTGCATCAGCACGCCGAGCGAATAAAACCCGGCGAAGTAGCGGGGCGCGGCGACCATGATCGGGAAGATGTTCGCTACCTGGCTATAAAACGCCAGTACGAAGGTGAGCCGCTTGGTGTATTTCATGATCTGCCAGTAGTTCTGGCGGATCGTCTGGAAGATGCCCTTGGCGGTCGTGGTCTCGGTCGCGACGCCATCGTAGAACGCGATCTGCTCGGCGTTTTCGCGAATGCGGATGAGGCCGAAGCGGAAGTTTGCTTCCACTTTCTGCGCCTGGTAATTGATCGATACCAACGGATGGCCGAAGCGTTGCATCAGGAGCGACCCGATGACGGCATATCCCGCAGCGGCCCAGACCATGTAGCCCGGAATGGTGACGGCCGTGCCGAACACGGAGAAACTCAACGCGCCGGCGAGCGACCACAGGATGGTGATGAACGTGGCGAGCGTCACGAGCGTGGACAGCAAATCCAGCGATAACGCCAGCGTCGTCGTGGCAAACGACTGGAGGTCGTCGCTGATCCGCTGGTCGGGGTTATCGGCGAGACGATCGCGTTCTATGCGGTAGAAGGCTTTGTCGCCGAGCCATTGTTCGAGGTAGCGATGTGTCAGCCATTGACGCCACCGGAAGCCGAGCATCTGCCGCAAATACCGGCCGTACACCGCGAGCAGGATGTACGCAAACGCAAGACCGGTGAAGATCATCAGCAGGTGCGGAAAGTCGTGGACATTCTTGGTCTGCAGCGCGTTGTAGAAGTCCCCGTTCCACTTGTTCAGGCGAACGTTGATGTACACGACCGTCATGTTGATCGCGATGATCGCAACCAGCAAAAGCCACGCAATGCCGCGTTCTTCCGATACCCAATAAGGCTTGATGAGACTCCACGCCGACACTTTGTCGGCGTTTTGTTCTGTGTTGCCTGGAGGTGTGATGGTCATGAGCTTCCTGAGGACGTGCCGGCTCGGCGGCAGGTTTGTAACTTGGCGGTCGCCTGGGATCGTACGCAATCAGCAAAGGCGGCGCGCGCCGGAGCATTGTTTCGGGCGCGCCTTAACTGCTCCTTAATTCTCGCTGTATCCGTGCAATTGCAACATGCATCGGCGTTCGCGGCATTGTGCCAGAGTGCGCCGGGCTCGAACGAAAGGGAAGAAAGGCGGGCTTTTTCCCTGTTCGGGTCGCTAGTATGAGAGCCGCTTGTTTGCGGGTCGTTTCGTTTTTATGTTTTAATGATTGTTGACGAAACAGGGGTGCTTCGGCACGCGTCTCCGGGTTTGAAAAAGTGGAGAAACGCGCGGCGAGGCTGAGAGAGTCCCTTTGCACCCGATCCGGGTAATACCGGCGAGGGAAGTTTCCGGAAACCCGCATGGGGTTTTCTGTTTCTTCCAGTTCTGGCTGGCCCGCAATCCGCATTTCGTGCGCGCCGGCTGCATTCTCGCCGTGGTTTCGTCCCTGAACATGTTTGATGCGCCGCGCGTTCAGTCAGGGCTCGAAACGGGCATGTCTCCCGACATCGACTTCCTTGTGCTTCGTGCGCGCCTGTCCGTTCTGCAGCGTTTGCTGAGGAGGCATCGTCATCGTGAATACTGTTATGCGGTCCAATCCGTTCGTGTCTGCCCAGCCCGACTTTGCCGTCGTCGGCGGCGGCCTGTGCGGGCGGCTGATCGCGTGGCTGCTGGCGGGCGCGGGGCATCGCGTGGCGTTGTACGAACGAGGCGATGCAGCGGGCACCCAGTCGGCGGCGTGGGTCGCCGCGGCGATGCTCGCGCCGCTCGCCGAAGCGGCCAGCGCCGAATTGCTGATCACGGAACTCGGGGCGGCGTCGCTTGAGCGCTGGCCGCAGTTGATTGCGCAATTGCCGCAACCGGTGTTCTTCCAGCGCAATGGCACGCTGGTCGTCTGGCATGCCGGCGATCGCGCCGAGGCGCCGCTGTTCGAACGCCGCTTGCGGGCGAATGCGCCGCCGGCGTTGTTTCAGGACGGCTTCGTCAAGCTGTCGGGCGCGCAGGTCGCGGCCGCCGAACCATCGCTCGGCACACGTTTCCCGCAGGGTTGGCTGCTCCCCAATGAAGGCCAGCTCGATAACCGCCAGGTCCTGACTGCACTCGCGGCAGGACTCGCGGAGCGCAACGTCGACCTTCACTGGAACACAACGATCGATACGATGCCGGACGCGCGTTTTGTCATCGATTGCCGTGGTCTCGGCGGCAAACCCGCGTGGCCGGCGTTGCGAGGCATCCGGGGCGAAGTCGCACGCGTGCATGCGCCGGGTATCGGCCTGATGCGGCCGGTGCGTTTGCTGCACCCGCGTTATCCGCTTTACATCGCGCCGAAGGAAAACGATTTGTACGTGATCGGCGCGACCGAAGTCGAGGGCGAAGACATGTCGCCGGTCACCGTGCGATCCGCGCTGGAACTGCTGAGCGCCGCGTTCGCGGTGCATCCGGGTTTTGGCGAGGCGCGCATTCTCGAGCTGAATTCGCAATGCCGCCCGACCTTGCCGGACCATCGGCCGGCGGTTGTCTGGGACGGCGCACGAACCTTGCGCGTGAATGGTTTATACCGGCACGGCTACATGATCGCGCCCGAAGTCGCGGACACCGCCCGCGCGCTCGCCGAAGCGTTGCTCGGCGGCGCGATCAATAACCCCGATTCCTTCGATGACTGGCGCCAGCAGGCCCGCTGGTCCGCCTTGCTGCGCTGCGAACACGCGGCGCCCGTGCTTTGAGATTCATCATGAACATTCACATCAATCAACAGCCGTTTTCCGTCTCCAATGCCGCCACCGTCACCGACGCGCTCGCCGCTTTCGGCGCGAAGCCGCCGTTCGCCGTGGCCCTGAACGGCCAGTTCGTGGCGCGCGGCGAGCATGCATCGAAGGCGCTCAATGCCGGCGACAAGCTCGATATTGTCTCGCCGGTCGCCGGCGGCTGAGCATTCATAAAAGGATCGATCATGACCTCCACGATCACCACCGCCGATACCCTCACGCTCTACGGCACGTCTTTCCCGAGCCGCGTATTGCTGGGGACCTCGCGCTATCCGTCGTTGCAATCGCTGTCGGATTCCATCGATGCCGCCCGTCCCGGCATGGTCACCGTCGCATTGCGGCGCCAGTCGAACACGGGTGAAGCCGGTTTTTTCGATGTCTTGAAGCGCCACGGCGTCGCATTGCTGCCGAACACAGCGGGCTGCCAGACGGTGGACGAAGTGCTCACCACAGCGCGAATGGCGCGCGAACTCTTCGATACCCCTTGGCTCAAGCTCGAACTCATCGGCGACGACTACACGCTTCAGCCCGACCCGATTGGCCTGGTCGAGGCCGCCGGAATACTGATCCGCGAAGGCTTCAAGGTGCTGCCGTATTGCACGGAGGACCTGGTGATCGGCCGGCGTCTGCTCGATGTCGGCTGCGAGGCGCTGATGCCGTGGGGCGCGCCGATCGGCACGGGGAAGGGCGTGACGAACCCCTACGGATTGCGCACGTTGCGTGAGCGGTTGCCGGATGTGCCGCTTATCGTCGATGCCGGTCTGGGCGTGCCGTCGCATGCGTGTCAGGTAATGGAATGGGGTTTCGACGGCGTGTTGCTGAACACGGCCGTCTCGCAGGCCACGTTTCCGCCGCAGATGGCCCGCGCGTTTGCGCTGGGCGTCGAGGCGGGGCGGATGGCCTATCTGGCAGGTCCAATGGCCGAGCGCGATAGCGCGCAGGCGAGCACGCCGGTTGTCGGCATGCCGTTCTGGCATCAAGACGGGAGTGCTGCATGAGTTTGTTGTCGCAGGATCGAGAAATATTCTGGCCACCCGCCGACGAACTCCTGGAAGCCGCCGAGCGAATTCGCCGGCGCCTGGGGGACTGGCCGGCGGCATCGAAGCAATGGCGGATTTGCTTGAGCGTGCCGGATCGTCCGCTGAAGGGGGATTTGATCGTGGGCGGCGGTTCCTCCGCAGAGGCGGCGGATGGCGTGGGCTTGCTGGCCGCCACCGCGGGCCACGCGACGCTGCAGCTCGATGGCGTGGAATACGCGCTCGATGGCGAATGGTCGGACGACTGGCTCGCAGCATTGGCCGCGTTTCTGGATTGCGGATTCGAGCCGCACGACGCGCTTGTGCTGGCGCTCGCCTGGCGCCCATCGAACCTGGACGAACTCGATGCCTGGCCCGTGGACTTTTACACCTTCCCGAAGGTGGCAAATTTGCCGCCTGCACTATCGAAGCCCTTCCCGCATTGCCCGGACCGGCTGGGCCTGTACGCCGTGCTGCCAAGCGCGGAATGGGTTGAACAGGTTCTGGACCACGGAGTGAGGACGGTGCAATTGCGCCGTAAATCGGCCGATTCTGGTGATTTGAAGCAGGAAATCGAGCGTGCGGTGGCTGCGGGCGCCAAACATGACGCCCAGTTGTTCATCAACGATCATTGGCAGGCAGCGGTCCGCGCCGGCGCTTACGGCGTCCACCTTGGGCAGGAAGACGTCGATACGGCCGACCTGAACGCCATCGCAGAAGCCGGGCTGCGCCTCGGGCTGTCGACGCACGGTTACTACGAAATGTTGAAGGCGCTGCATTTCAAACCAAGCTACCTTGCGCTTGGTGCGGTATTTCCGACAACGACCAAGGTCATGCCAACCGCGCCGCAAGGTTTGTCGCGTCTGGCACGATATGTGCGC
This sequence comes from Burkholderia sp. PAMC 26561, assembly GCF_001557535.2. NCBI lineage: Bacteria > Pseudomonadati > Pseudomonadota > Betaproteobacteria > Burkholderiales > Burkholderiaceae > Burkholderia > Burkholderia sp. PAMC 26561. The sequence continues at coordinate 869,627 of NZ_CP014306.1, read as the reverse complement.
TTGCTCGACGGCATTGTTCCGCTTGTTGCTATTGGCGGCGTGAATGGTTCCGTGCTGCAGCAAGTGTTGTCGACCGGTGTAGGAAGCGCAGCAGTCGTTCGCGCCATTACAGAGGCGCCAGAGCTCACGTCCGCCATTTCTGCGCTGCAACAGGAATTCGCGCGATAATGCATCCGAATCGGAAAAAACTTCATATGTTTTGATCAGTCGAAAGGGACCGTCACGTCGCTGCAAGCGCACAGGCCCTATAATTCGGCCTCTTGCGTAAAAGGATTGTCAGCCCCTGTGTCAGCTTCTCCCGAGACTTTGCTAGAGCTTCGCGATGTCGATTTCGGCTACGGCGACCGGCTCATCCTGTCGAAACTCAACATGCGCTTCAAGCGCGGTCAGGTCGTGGCCGTCATGGGCGGCTCCGGCTGTGGCAAGACGACCGTGCTGCGCCTGATCGGCGGACTTGTGAAGGCGCAAAAAGGCCAAGTGCTTTTCGGCGGCAAGGACGTCGGCGCGCAGACGCGCGACGGCCTCTACGAACTGCGCCGGAAAATGGGCATGCTGTTCCAGTTCGGCGCGCTCTTCACCGACCAGACTGTTTTCGACAACGTCGCGTTCCCGTTACGGGAACACACCGATCTTCCCGAGGAACTGCTGCGTGACCTCGTGCTGATGAAGCTCAATGCGGTCGGGCTGCGCGGTGCGCGGGATCTGTCGCCATCGGAGATATCGGGCGGTATGGCGCGCCGCGTAGCGCTTGCCCGCGCGATCGCGCTCGATCCCGAACTGATGATGTACGACGAACCGTTCGCCGGCCTCGATCCCATCTCGCTCGGCATTACGGCCAACCTCATCCGCACGTTGAACAGCGCGCTGGGCGCCACGTCCATTCTCGTCACGCACGATGTGCCGGAGTCGTTCGCCATTGCCGATTACGTGTATTTCATCGCGAACGGCGGCATTCTGGCGGAAGGCACGCCGGCGGAATTGCGGGCGTCGCAGGAACCCTCGGTGCGGCAATTCATCGACGGCGCGCCCGACGGTCCCTTCAAATTTCACTATCCAAGCACGACGCCGCTCGCGGCGGACTTTGGTATCGGAGCAAAGGCATGATCAGCGCCATCGGACGCTCGGTGCTCGGCAGCTTCGGCACGATCGGATACGCGACGCGCATGTTCCTGCGCCTGGTCGTCGAATTCTTTCCGTTGCTGCGCCGCCCGCGCCTTGTCACGAAACAGATCCACTTCGTCGGCAATTATTCGCTGCTGATTATCGGCGTGTCGGGCTTGTTCGTCGGCTTCGTGCTGGGTTTGCAGGGCTATCTAACCCTCAACCGGTACGGCTCCGAGCAAGCACTTGGGCTGCTGGTGGCGCTGTCGCTCGTGCGTGAACTCGGTCCCGTGGTCACGGCCCTGTTGTTTGCCGGCCGCGCGGGAACGTCGCTGACGGCGGAAATCGGCCTGATGAAGGCGGGTGAGCAACTCACCGCCATGGAAATGATGGCCGTCGATCCGCTCAAGGTGGTCGTGGCGCCGCGTTTCTGGGCCGGGATCATCGCCATGCCGGTACTGGCGGCTATTTTCAGCGCGGTCGGCATTTTCGGCGGATATGTAGTGGGCGTGCTGATGATCGGCGTGGATTCCGGTGCGTTCTGGTCGCAGATGCAGGGCGGCGTGGATGTCTGGAGCGACGTCGGCAACGGCGTGATCAAGAGCATTGTGTTCGGCTTTGCGGTCACGTTCATCGCGCTGTTCCAGGGCTACGAAGCGCAGCCCACGCCGGAAGGCGTATCGCGCGCGACCACAAAAACGGTTGTGTACGGGTCTCTTGCCGTGCTCGGACTGGACTTTTTGCTGACCGCGCTGATGTTCAACTGACGTATCGGCCTGCGGCCCGACTACCGGGTCGCAGACGTTGTGAAGGGCACAGACCTTCACGCAAAAAACTGCGACAAGATTCTTTGGGAAGACGATGAAAAAGACTGCTGCTCTCGACTTTTGGGTCGGCCTCTTCGTGGTGCTGGGTTTCGTGGCGCTGTTATTCCTTGCACTGAAGGCCGGCAATATGAACGCAATGTCGTTTCAGCCGACCTATCCGGTCAAGCTGAAGTTCGACAACATTGGCGGATTGAAGCCGCGTGCGCCGGTGAAAAGCGCGGGCGTGACGGTGGGCCGTGTTGCGAATATCGGCTTCGACCAGAATACGTATCAGGCGCAGGTCACGATCGATATCGACAAGCAGTATCAGTTTCCTAAGGATTCGTCGGCGAAGATCCTGACGTCGGGCTTGCTCGGCGAACAGTACATCGGGCTCGAGCCAGGCGGCGACGACCAGATGCTCAAGAGCGGCGATACGATTTCGATGACGCAATCGGCCGTGGTTCTCGAGAACCTGATCGGGCAGTTCCTGTACAACAAGGCGGCGGATTCGGGCGCATCCAAGCCGGCATCGCCTGGCGCTGGAGCGCCAGCCGCTGCAACGCCCGCGGCTCCGGCGTTCCCGGGCGCGGCTAGCGCAATGGGCGCAAGCGCTGCAGGTCAATGATCCGGACTTATTGATCCGGCAAAATTCAGGCAGCCGAAGGCAGGCATATTTCGCAGTACAAGCCAGCCTTCGGGTCAGCGACAATAAGGAGAAGAACAAAATGCAGGCAATGCGCGTAAAGAACGCGGCCGTGGTGCTCGCGGTGGCGGTGCTTGCCGGGTGCGCGACTGTGACCACGCCCACGAAGGGCGATCCGTTCGAAAGCTATAACCGGACGATGTTCACGATCAACGACAAGATCGACCAGGTCGCGCTCAAGCCGATTGCGAAGGGTTATGTGTTCATCACGCCGCAGCCGGTGCGCGACAGCGTGACGAACTTCTTCGGCAATATCGGCGATATCTACACGGCCGCGAACAATCTCGTGCAGTTGCGGATTGCGGACGGCGTGTCGGACATCATGCGCGTGGTGATGAACTCGATCTTCGGCGTGGCGGGTCTCTTCGACGTGGCGAGCGTCGCGGGCTTGCCCAAGCACAATCAGGATTTCGGCTTGACGCTTGGCCACTATGGCGTGCCGTCGGGTCCTTACGTCGTGTTGCCGCTGCTCGGACCGAGCACGGTGCGGGATACGGCCGGTACGGTGGTCGACTATTTCGGCAACGTGACGAGTTATGTCGATCCGACCTGGTTCCGCACGACGCTGTTTGGTGTGGAACTGGTGAACACGCGTGCGAACCTGCTCGGCGCAAGCGACGTACTGGCTGACGCCGCGCTCGACAAATACTCGTTCGTCCGCAATGCGTACCTTCAGCGCCGTCAGTATCTGCTCGGCAATCAGGACAACACGGCCGTGCCGGATTACGGCGACACAGGCAACGAGCCACTACCGAAATATGACGACGTAAATGCGCCGGCAGGCGCGGGAGCTGCTTCAGGGGTATTGGCGTCGCCGCCGGCAGGATCGGCATCGGCGCCGCAAGCGGCTTCTGGCGCAGCGGGTGCAAGCGCACCGGGCGCAACCGGTGTTCCGGCTGATCGCATGGTGCCGCCGCGCATTCCGTCGTTCCCGTCGTTCAGGCTGCGTTGAGCAAAGTGTGGAAAAAGCGCAAAACACCGCGCGCCAGTAATATATCGAAAGCGTTTTGACGGCTGGTAATAGTGCGGTGATGAACTCGTAGTGCACGCCGCGCTCAAACCCAGGCCACTTTTTTTGCAGAGTCTTTAATGAAAAAACTATTCTTGCTCCCCCTGTTTGCCGTGCTGATGGCTTTTTGCACGGGCGCGTTCGCTCAAGCCGACGATATGTCGACGCCAGACGGACTCGTCAAGACGGTGACCTCCCAGGTTCTCGATCAAATCAAGGCCGACAAGCAGATCCAGTCGGGCAACATCACGCGCATCACGCAGCTGGTGAATGAAAAGATCCTGCCATACACGGACTTCACCCGGACCACGCGTCTGGTGATGGGCCGCAACTGGAACACGGCGACGCCGGAACAGCAAAAGCAGATCGTCGAGCAGTTCAAGATGCTGCTGATCCGCACGTATGCGGGCGCGTTGGCGCAGGTTCGCGACCAGCAAGTCCAGTACAAGCCGTTCCGCGCTGATCCGAGCGACACAGACGTGGTCGTTCGCTCGGTCGTGCTGAACAACGGTTCGCCGATCCAGCTCGACTACCGCCTGTACAAGACGCCGCAGGGCTGGAAGGTGTACGACATCAACGTGCTCGGTGCGTGGCTGATCCAGGCTTACCAGCAGCAGTTCAACGAGCAGATCCAGCAGCATGGCGTGTCCGGCCTGCTGCAGTTCCTGACCCAGCGTAACCAGCAACTCGCGAACGGCAAGGCATCGTGAGTCGCTTCGAAACCGCCGCGACCCTCACGCACGACAGCGCAAAGAGCGCGCTCGATGCGGGTTTGTCGCGGATCGCAGCGGGCGCAACCGAAGTGGATTGCGCGCCGCTCAAGCAATTCGATTCGTCGGCGCTCGCCGTCCTGATCGCGTGGCAGCGTGCTGCCACTGCGCGCGGTGCGGCATTTGCCGTCGTCAATCTCCCCTCCGGGCTTGCCAGTCTCGCGCAAGTCTATGGCGTCGATACGCTTCTCACCTTCCGACATTGATCCTGTCTGCCTGAACCCATGGCGTGTTTTCGTCGCGTTCTGACGCAGACGAGACCCGCCAGACAGGGTTGTCACGGACACGCTTGCGGCAGCTCCCAGCCGCAGATGGCCTATAATCAACCGTTTTTTCGGCCTGACTTCCGCCTTTCGTCGTAATGAAGGCCGGTTCTGGTTCCGATCCGCACACCTAGAGGCGCAGCCCCCAACACGCGCGCGCACTGTCAATGTCAGCCATAGAAATACGCAACGTCAAAAAGCGCTACAAAGAGCTGCAAGCGCTCAAAGGCGTGAATCTCGTCGTCGAAGAGGGCGAGTTTTTCGGTCTGCTCGGCCCGAACGGCGCGGGTAAAACTACCCTGATCAGCATTCTCGCGGGCCTCGCGCGCGCGGATAGCGGCACGATCTCCGTACGCGGCCACGACGTGGTCACGGATTTCCGCGATGCACGCCGTTCGCTCGGCGTGGTGCCGCAGGAACTCGTCTTCGATCCGTTTTTCACCGTCCGCGAATCGCTGCGCATCCAGTCGGGCTACTTCGGTCTGCGTAAAAACGATGACTGGATCGACGAAATCATGGCGAATCTCGATCTCACCGAGAAAGCCGATGTCAACACGCGTGCACTGTCCGGCGGCATGAAACGCCGTGTGCTGGTCGCGCAGGCGCTGGTGCACAAACCGCCGGTGATCGTGCTCGACGAACCGACCGCGGGTGTCGATGTCGAGTTGCGCCAGACGCTCTGGAAATTCATCTCGCGCCTGAATCGCGAGGGTCACACCATCGTGTTGACGACGCACTATCTGGAAGAAGCCGAGGCCTTGTGCGACCGGCTCGCAATGCTGCGTCGCGGCGAGGTGGTCGCGCTCGAACGAACCAGCACGCTGTTGCAGCGCTTCGCCGGCATGCAGCTTTCGCTGAGATTCTCGCAGGGCGTGTTGCCCGTCGAGCTGCGCACGCTGGAAGTCGATCCGCGGGCGACCTCGGGCACGAATCATTTGCTGCGACTTTCAAGCTACGACGACGTCGAGCCGATCCTCGCGAAATGCCGAGCGGCCGGCTGCACGTTCGATGAAATCGATGTCCGCAAGGCAGATCTGGAAGACGTATTCGTGCAAGTGATGAACGGGCCGGAAGTGGTCGAGGGCTTGTCATGAGCGGCTTTCGCACCCTGTTCTACAAGGAAATCCTGCGTTTCTACAAGGTCGCGTTCCAGACCGTGCTCGCGCCGGTGATCACGGCCTTGTTGTACCTGATGATCTTCGGCCACGCGCTGACGAGTCATGTCGAGGTTTATCCCGGTGTGGCCTACACGAGTTTTCTCGTGCCTGGCCTCGTGATGATGAGCGTGCTGCAGAACGCGTTCGCAAACAGTTCTTCGTCGCTGATTCAGTCGAAGATCACGGGTAATCTGGTGTTCGTCCTGCTGCCGCCGCTCTCGCACTGGGAAATGTTCTTCGCGTACGTGCTGGCGTCCGTTGTGCGCGGATTGGCGGTTGGATTCGGCGTCTTTATCGTGACGGTGTGGTTCATTCCAATGAGCTTCTCCGCGCCGCTCTACATTCTCGCGTTCGCCATCCTCGGCTCGGCGATTCTCGGCACGCTCGGGTTGATCGCCGGCGTCTGGGCAGACAAGTTCGACCAGCTCGCCGCGTTCCAGAACTTCCTGATCATGCCGCTGACGTTCCTGTCGGGCGTGTTTTACTCCACGCATACGCTGCCGCCCATCTGGCGCGAAGTGTCGCGGCTCAATCCGTTTTTCTACATGATCGACGGTTTCCGCTACGGCTTTTTCGGCATGTCCGACGTCAGTCCGCTCGCGAGCCTTGGCATTGTCGGCGGGTTTTTTATCGTGCTGGCTGTGGTTGCCATGCGCCTCCTGGCAAGCGGCTACAAGCTGCGCCACTAGGCTCACTCATCAGGCTCACTCGCAGGCTCATTTAATCGATTCGCTCAATTTTCAGGAGACACCCATGTTGCCAACTCCCGAGCAAGTGAAGGACTACATCGCTGGCGGCTTGTCTTGCCAGCACGTCGAAGTCGAAGGCGACGGCCAGCATTTCTTTGCGACCATCGTGAGCGATGCGTTCGAAGGCAAGCGGCCGATCGCGCGTCACCAACTCGTTTACGCGGCCCTTGGCGACCGCATGCGGGCGGAAATCCACGCGCTGAGCATGAAGACGCTGACGCCCGCCGAGTGGAAACCCGCCTGAGCGGTTCGCCGGCTCGCGCTGTAGCTGAGCATCACCTGTCAACCGATTAGCTGGAAATTTAGTGCGATTCACTCAAGACAACCGCGACGCCGACCACGGCGCCGCTGCAGGAAGCTCCGTAGAAGGAACGCCAGGCATGGACAAACTCGTGATTGTCGGGGGCTCGAAGCTCTCGGGCGAAATCGTTGTATCCGGTGCGAAGAACGCGGCATTGCCGATTCTCTGCGCCAGCTTGCTGACCGCAGACGACGTGCATCTGGAAAACGTGCCCAACCTGCAGGACGTGCGCACGATGCTCAAATTGCTCAACCAGATGGGCGTGCGTTCGGAGTCGGCGGATGGCCGCGTGTCGCTGAACGCAGCGAAGCTGGACAACCTCGTCGCGCCGTACGAAATGGTCAAGACCATGCGTGCGTCCATCCTCGTGCTCGGTCCGCTCGTCGCGCGCTTTGGTGAAGCGAAGGTGTCGTTGCCAGGCGGCTGCGCCATCGGCGCGCGCCCCGTCGATCAGCATATCAAGGGCCTCCAGGCGATGGGCGCCGAGATCACCATCGAGCATGGTTTTATCGAGGCGCGGGCGAAGCGCCTGAAAGGCGCGCGCATCGTCACCGACATGATCACGGTCACCGGCACGGAAAACCTGCTGATGGCGGCGGTTCTGGCGGAAGGCGAAACGGTGATCGAGAACGCGGCGCGCGAGCCGGAAGTCAGCGACCTTGCGAATCTGCTCGTCGCGATGGGCGCGAAGATCGATGGCATCGGCTCGGACCGGCTCGTCATTCAAGGCGTGGACAAGCTGCATGGCGCGCACCATTCAGTGGTGCCTGACCGCATTGAAGCCGGCACGTTTCTTTGCGCCGTTGCGGCGACCGGCGGCGACGTCACATTGCGTAACGTGAATCCTTCGCTGCTCGAAGCGGTGATCGAGAAGCTGCACGAAGCGGGTGTATCGGTGGAAGAGGGCGAGAACTGGATTCGCGTGCGCATGAACAAGCGTCCGAACGCGGTGAGTTTCCGGACATCGGAATATCCGGCGTTCCCGACCGACATGCAGGCCCAGTTCATGGCGCTCAATACCATGGCCAACGGCACGTCGCAAGCGGTCGAAACCATCTTCGAAAACCGCTTCATGCATGTGCAGGAACTGAACCGCCTGGGCGCGAGCATTACTGTCGATGGCAACACGGCGCTGGTTACCGGCGTCGAAAAGCTGTCGGGCGCGAAGGTGATGGCAACGGATCTGCGAGCATCGGCGAGTTTGGTGATCGCGGCCATGTGTGCGGAAGGCGAGACGCTGATCGACCGGATCTATCACCTCGATCGCGGCTACGACCGGATGGAAAGCAAGCTGACGGCCGTCGGTGCAAACGTGCGGCGCATCAAGGGCAACGGGGTGGAGCAATGAGTTCACTGCAGACTTCTGCATCGGTGCCGGCGGGGGCAATGCTGACGCTGGCTTTGTCGAAGGGACGGATCTTCGAAGAAACCTTGCCGCTGCTCGCAGCCGCCGGCGTTGAAGTGACCGAAGATCCGGAAACGTCGCGCAAGCTGATCTTGCCGACCACGAATCCGAATTTGCGGGTGATCATCGTGCGTGCAACCGATGTCCCCACTTACGTGGAATACGGCGCTGCGGATTTCGGCGTGGCGGGCAAGGACGTGCTGATCGAACACGGCGGCGGCGGGCTGTACCAGCCGGTCGACCTGAACATTGCGCGCTGCCGGATGTCGGTGGCGGTGAAGAACGGTTTCGACTACGAAACCGCCGTGCGGCAAGGTGCGCGGCTGCGCATTGCGACAAAATATGTTGAAGTGGCGCGAGAGCATTTCGCGTCGAAGGGCGTTCACGTCGACTTGATCAAGCTGTATGGATCGATGGAACTCGCGCCGCTGGTCGGACTGGCCGATGCTATTGTCGACCTGGTCAGCTCGGGCAACACGTTGCGCGCCAACGATCTTGTCGAAGTCGAAGAGATCATGGAAATATCGTCGCGTCTGGTCGTGAACCAGGCCGCGCTGAAGTTGAAGCGCGCTGCGTTGAAGCCTTATCTCGATGCGTTCGAACGCGCGTCGGCTAGTGTGTAGGCAAAGCGACGCAGGCCAAGGCAAACAAACGGATACCAGCATCATGTCTATCAAGATTCGCAAACTCGACTCCAGCGCCAACGGTTTTCACACGGCGCTGCACGCGGTGCTCGCGTTCGAGGCGAGCGAGGACGAAGCTATCGAGCGCTCTGTCGCGCAAATTCTCGCTGACGTAAAACAGCGCGGCGACGAAGCCGTGCTCGACTACACGAACAAGTTCGACCGGCTGAAGGCGGAAAGCGTGGCTTCGCTGGAATTGCCGCAGTCCGAACTCGAAGCGGCGCTCGAAGGGCTCGAGCCGAAACGCCGCGCGGCGCTCGAAGCAGCGGCGGCGCGCGTGCGCGGGTATCACGAGAAGCAGCGAATCGAGTGTGGCAGCCATAGCTGGCAATACACTGAAGCCGACGGCACCATGCTCGGCCAGAAAGTCACGCCGCTGGATCGCGCCGGAATCTACGTGCCGGGCGGCAAGGCGGCGTATCCGTCGTCCGTGCTGATGAATGCGATTCCTGCGCGGGTTGCCGGTGTGAAGGAAATCGTGATGGTCGTGCCCACGCCGGACGGCGTGAAGAATCCGCTGGTGCTGGCGGCGGCGTTGCTCGGTGGCGTGGATCGCGTGTTCACCATCGGCGGCGCGCAGGCAGTTGGCGCGCTCGCGTACGGCACGCAATCCATCCCGGCCGTCGATAAAATCTGCGGCCCCGGCAACGCGTACGTGGCCTCGGCGAAACGGCGCGTGTTCGGCACGGTCGGTATCGACATGATCGCGGGACCGTCGGAAATCCTGATCATCTGCGACGGAACCACCGACCCGCGCTGGGTCGCCATGGATCTCTTCTCGCAAGCCGAGCACGACGAACTCGCGCAATCCATCCTGCTGTGCCCGGACGCCGCGTTCATCCAGCGCGTGGAAGACGCAATCAACGAATTGCTGCCCACGTTGCCGCGTCGTGACGTGATCCGGCGCTCGCTGGAAGATCGCGGCGCGTTGATCAAGGTCGCCGACATGAACGAAGCGTGCGCGATCGCCAACGACATCGCGCCGGAACACCTGGAGATTTCAGCGCTCGATCCGCATCAATGGGGCGCGCTGATCCGTCACGCGGGCGCGATCTTCCTCGGCCGCTACACGAGCGAAAGTCTCGGCGATTACTGCGCGGGACCGAACCACGTTTTGCCGACATCGCGTACGGCGCGGTTCTCATCGCCGCTTGGCGTGTATGACTTCATCAAGCGTTCGAGCGTGATCGAAGTCAGCGCGGAAGGCGCGCAGACGCTCGGGGAAATCGCAGCGGAACTGGCCTACGGGGAGGGCCTGCAGGCGCATGCCCGCAGCGCTGAGTACCGGATGAAAAACACGGCGCAGTAACACTACACTTATAGGAGGCGGCTCAAAAGCCGCCCGGAAGTTTGCAGACCATGACACGACCACAAGACATTCTCCGCCCCGACGTCCTCGCGATGACGTGCTATCCCGTGCCGAATTCCACCGGCCTGGTGAAACTCGACGCGATGGAAAATCCGTATCGGCTGCCGGCAGAACTCGCGTCCAGACTAGGCGAACGGCTCGCCGATGTCGCGCTGAACCGCTATCCCGAGCCGCGCCCCACCGCGTTGATCGAGAAGATCAAGCGCGTGATGCAGGTTCCCGCCGCGTGCGAAGTCCTGCTCGGCAATGGTTCGGACGAACTGATCAGCATGATGTCGGTTGCGTGCGCGAAGCCCGGCGCCAAGGTGATCGCGCCCGTTCCGGGCTTCGTGATGTACGCAATCTCGGCAAAATTCGCGGGGCTGGACTTCGTCGGCGTGCCTTTGAATGACGACTTCACGCTTGATGCCGACACGCTCATCGCCGCTATCGAAGTGCACAATCCGGCGCTGGTGTATCTCGCGTACCCGAACAATCCCACCGGCACGCTTTACGACGACGCCGATATGGAACGCGTGATCGCGGCGGCATCGGGCAGTCTTGTCGTAATCGATGAAGCCTATCAGCCGTTCGCGCAGCAAAGCTGGCTGCCGCGCGCCGCCGAGTTCGACAACGTGGTGGTCATGCGCACGTTTTCGAAGCTCGGTCTGGCCGGCATCCGCCTCGGTTACCTGGCCGGCAAGGCGTCATGGATCACCGAGTTCGACAAGGTCCGCCCGCCGTACAACATCAACGTGCTGACGCAGGCGGCCGCGGATTTCATGCTGGATCACCTCGATGTGCTCGATGCCCAGGCCGCCGGACTTCGCCTCGAACGCACACGTCTGGAACAGGCCGTCGCAGCGCTCCCCGGCGCGACCGTTTATCCCAGCGCCGGCAACTTTCTGCTGGTTCGTGTTCCGGATGCCGCAGCCGTCTTCGAAACCCTGCTGACATCGCGGGTTTTGATCAAAAACGTGAGTAAAATGCATCCGTTATTGGCAAATTGCGTGCGTTTGACGGTTGGATCGGCGCAGGAGAACGCGCAAATGATCGCCGCTTTGAAACTCGCGCTGCACTGAATTCTCTTAAAAGTTCCGAAGGAAATACCATGCGCATTGCGGAAGTCGTTCGCAACACCAGCGAAACGCAGATCCGTGTGAAGCTCGATCTGGATGGCACCGGCAAACAAAAACTTGCGACCGGCGTGCCGTTTCTCGACCACATGCTGGACCAGATCGCGCGTCACGGCCTGATCGACCTCGACGTCGAAGCGCATGGCGACCTCCATATCGACGACCATCACACGGTCGAAGACACGGGCATCACGCTGGGCCAGGCGGTGGCGAAGGCAATCGGCGACCGCAAGGGCATTCGCCGGTACGGCCACTCGTACGTGCCGCTCGACGAAGCGTTGTCGCGTGTCGTGATCGACTTTTCGGGCCGTCCGGGCCTGGAATTCAACGTGCCGTTCACGCGCGCGCGCATTGGTACGTTCGACGTGGACCTGACCATCGAATTCTTCCGCGGCTTCGTGAATCACGCGGGCGTAACGCTTCACATCGACAATTTGCGTGGCATCAACGCGCACCATCAGGTGGAAACCGTCTTCAAGGCGTTCGGGCGCGCGCTGCGCATGGCCGTGGAACTGGACGAACGCGCGGCCGGGCAGATTCCATCTACCAAGGGCAGCCTCTAAAGCCGGATAAACGCCACGGTTTGCACCATGCAACGCCGTGACGGCCCGCGATGAACCTACTCAAATCGTTTATATCCCTGCTCGCGCTGATCAATCCGGTCGGCGCGATTCCGTTTTTCCTGAGCCTGACGACCGAAATGTCGCGCTCGGAAAAAGCGGGCACGATCCGGATCGCGTCCATTTCGGTGTTCTGCGTGATCGCGGTGACGGCATTGCTCGGACAGCAAATCATCGCGTTCTTCGGCATTTCCGTAGGATCGCTTGAAGTCGGCGGCGGGATCATCATGTTGCTGATGGCAATCAACATGTTGAACGCGCAGACTGGCAACGCGCGCTCCACGCCGGAAGAGCGGCACGAAGCCGAGATCAAGAACAGCATCGCGGTCGTGCCGCTGGCCATTCCTCTTCTGACGGGGCCGGGTTCGATCAGCACGGTAATCATCTATTCTGCAAGCGTGGCGCACTGGTACGACCGCATTGGTCTCGTCATGATTGGCGGCGTGCTGGCCGTGTTGTGCTACGGCGCGATGAGCCTGGCCGAGCCGATCGCAACCTGGGTCGGCCGAACGGGTATCAACATTGGTACGCGGCTGATGGGTCTGATGTTGTCGGCGCTGGCGGTCGAATTTATCGTCAATGGATTGAAGGCGTTGATCCCCTCCCTGAAATAGCGTTGTTTTAGTGACTTCGATGAAAACTTCGATAGCAATCGTGGATTACGGCATGGGCAACCTGCGCTCCGTGTACCAGGCGCTGCGCCATGCGGCGCCGGAAGCGGACGTGGCGATCGTCGAGCAGCCGGAAGCCATTCGTGCGGCCGACCGGATCGTGTTGCCGGGACAGGGCGCAATGCGCGACTGCATGGCGCATTTCAGCGCGTCGGGCTTGCAGGAAGCCGTCATGGAAGCCGCGCGGAACAAGCCGATGCTCGGCGTGTGCGTGGGCGAGCAAATGCTGTTCGACTGGAGCGAGGAAGGCGGCGCTGACGGCACGAATGGCCTGGGTCTCGTGCCGGGCAAGGTCGTGCGTTTCGATCTGGAAGGGCAATTGCAGGACGACGGTTCGCGCTTCAAGGTCCCGCAAATGGGCTGGAACCGTGTGCGTCAGGCGCAGCACCACCCGATCTGGGAAGGCGTGCCTGACGACTCGTTTTTCTATTTCGTGCACAGTTATTACGGTGTGCCGGACAACCCGGCGCACACGTCCGGCGAAACCCTGTACGGGGCGCCTTTCACGTCCGCGATTGCCCGCGACAACCTCTTCGCCACCCAATTCCATCCGGAGAAGAGCGCCGATGCCGGATTGCGCCTGTACCGTAACTTCGTTCACTGGAATCCGTGATGTCTGCGCGGCGTAATTCTGACGTTTTGGCTTATGCCGTTTGCAGCCGTGACGTGCGCATTACTTGTACTACACTAGCGAGACGGTAGGCGAAAAGCGGCGCTCCGCCCAGATTCGCAATCGTTCGATCAACCCTTTCCTTTAACGCTATTTCTATGTTGCTCATTCCGGCCATCGATCTAAAAGACGGTCAGTGCGTACGCCTCAAACAAGGCGATATGGACCAGGCGACCATTTTTTCCGAAGATCCGGCGGCAATGGCCCGGCTCTGGCTCGAGCGAGGCGCGCGGCGGCTGCATCTCGTCGACCTGAACGGCGCATTTGCCGGCAAGCCTAAAAACGAAGACGCCATCCGCGCGATCATCAAGGAAGTCGGCAGCGACATCCCGGTGCAGCTCGGCGGCGGGATTCGTGACCTGAATACCATCGAACGCTATCTGGACGATGGTCTGGAGTACGTGATCATCGGCACGGCGGCGGTCAAGAATCCAGGTTTCCTGCAAGACGCGTGTACTGCTTTTGCGGGCCATATCATCGTCGGTCTGGACGCGAAAGACGGCAAGGTCGCAACCGACGGCTGGAGCAAGCTGACCGGTCACGAAGTCATCGACCTCGGCCGCAAGTTCGAGGATTACGGCTGTGAAGCGATCATCTACACGGACATTGGCCGCGACGGCATGCTGCAGGGCATCAACATCGAAGCGACTGTGCGGCTCGCCCAAGCCGTCAAGATTCCGGTGATCGCAAGCGGCGGCCTGTCCAATATCGGCGATATCGACTCGTTATGCGAAGTCGAAGACGAAGGCATTGAAGGCGTAATCTGCGGCCGCGCGATTTACTCGGGCGACCTGGATTTCACCGCTGCGCAAGCACGCGCCGACAAACTGCGCGAAGCGGACGACGCCTGAAGCAGCATTGCTGCGCGGCGCTTCATTCAAGCCGCCAGCGTCTTTGATGGCCGCTCAATGCGCATTTGCGCCGACGCAGCATCTTTTCCCGATGGCGGTTTCAAGTCTGAAACCGCCGCGCCTTCGTCAGCATTCACACTCGCAGCAAAACGGCAATTGCAAGACTATGGCTCTCGCTAAACGCATCATCCCGTGTCTCGACGTCACCGCTGGCCGCGTGGTCAAGGGCGTCAACTTCCTCGAATTGCGCGATGCGGGCGACCCCGTGGAAATTGCCCGTCGCTACGACGATCAAGGCGCCGACGAGCTCACGTTTCTCGACATCACCGCAACTTCGGATCAACGTGATCTGATCCTGCCGATCATCGAACAGGTGGCGTCGCAGGTTTTCATTCCGTTGACCGTTGGCGGCGGCGTGCGGGCTGTCGAAGACGTGCGGCGGCTGCTGAACGCGGGCGCGGACAAGATCAGCATGAATTCATCGGCGGTGTCGAACCCGCAACTGGTGCGCGACGCATCGGATAAACATGGTTCGCAGTGCATTGTGGTCGCGATCGACGCCAAGCGCGTCAGCACTGGCGACGAAACCCCGCGCTGGGAAGTGTTCACGCACGGTGGACGCAAGAACACCGGGCTCGATGTGATCGAATGGGCGCGCAAGATGGCGGAGTACGGCGCCGGGGAAATCCTGCTGACCAGCATGGATCGCGACGGCACCAAGAGCGGCTTCGACCTTGCGTTGACGCGGGCGGTATCGGACGCGATCTCGATTCCGGTGATTGCGTCGGGCGGCGTGGGGTCGCTTGCGCATCTCGCCGACGGCATCACCGAAGGTCACGCCGACGCGGTGCTTGCTGCCAGCATCTTCCACTATGGCGAACACACGGTCGGCGAAGCAAAACGCTTCATGGCGGATCAGGGTATATCGGTGAGGATTTAAGCGGTGACTGCACAAACTGAAGCGTCGGGCTGGCTCGACAAGGTCAAGTGGGACGACAACGGTCTCGTGCCGGTGATCGCGCAGGAATCCGCCACGGGCGACGTGCTGATGTTCGCGTGGATGAACCGCGAGGCGTTGGCAAAGACCATCGAATTGAAGCGCGCCGTGTATTACTCGCGCTCGCGCAAACGCCTGTGGTTCAAGGGCGAGGAGTCGGGACACGTGCAGCACGTTCACGAAGTCCGGCTCGATTGCGACGAAGACGTCGTATTGCTGAAGGTCGAGCAGGTATCGGGCATCGCTTGCCATACCGGCCGTCATTCGTGCTTTTTCCAAAAATTCGAAGGATCGGTGGAAACGGGTGACTGGCTCGCCGTAGAACCGGTCTTGATGGACCCCGAACATATCTACAAGTAATGACCGAATCCACGACTTCCACGCAAGACACGTTGCTGCGCCTCGCGGCGATTATCGACAGCCGCAAGGGCGGCGATCCGGAACAATCCTACGTTTCACGACTCTTTCATAAAGGTGACGACGCCGTTCTGAAGAAGATCGGCGAAGAAGCCACCGAAGTCGTGCTGGCCGCCAAGGACGCTCGGCACGGTGGTGCGCCCAACGCGCTGGTCGGTGAAGTGGCCGACTTGTGGTTCCATTGTCTCGTGATGCTGTCTCATTTCGATCTCGGTCCAGCGGAAGTCATCGCGGAACTCGAGCGGCGCGAAGGTACGTCGGGGATCGAAGAGAAAGCGTTGCGCAAGTCCCGCGACCGCGAGCAGGACGAAAACGGCCGCTGAAAAGCGGCGCCGGTTCGCATCGAAGGGCATCTGGAGGATGAAATGAATCAGCCGTACGAACCTTATCCACCGCCCGTCTACGAGAACCCGGCCGATTCCGAGCGGCTACGCGGACTGCGCACCCTGACTCACGTGCTGTACGCGCTCTATGCGGCCTATTGGCTGACCGGCGGATTGACGGTGCTGATTGCGATCATCATCAATTACCTGAAACGCGACGATGTCGTCGGGACGCCATATGAAGCGCATTTCCAGTGGCAGATCCGCACTTTCTGGTGGGCGTTGCTCGGGCATGTGATCGGCGTTGCGCTGATCTGGGTACTGATCGGTTTTCCCGTTCTGGCCGTGGTCGGAATCTGGACCTTGTATCGGGTCATAAAAGGCTGGCTGTTTTTGTACGAGAACAAGCCGTTGCAACCGCGCGCCTGGGTTTGAACCAGAACTTAACCGCGCACTGATAACCGGGATTTACCCGCGAGACACATGAGCCAAGAGAACTGTATTTTCTGCAAGATCGCCGCGGGAGAAATTTCGAGCAAGAAAGTCCATGAGGACGATGAATTCGTTGCTTTCCACGATATCAATCCGGCCGCCCCCGTCCATGTGCTGGTGATTCCGCGTAAACATATTGAGACACTGTCGAGCTGTACCGAAGCCGATGCGCCGCTGCTTGGTAGAATGCTGAGCCTGACGGCGCGCCTTGCCAAGGAACTCGGCGTTTCATACACCGGCGGCGACACAGGATTTCGTACGGTCATCAATACTGGGCCGGGTGGCGGGCAAGAGGTTTATCACATTCACGCACATATTCTTGCGGGCGAGCGGCCGTGGCGCCGGATGGGCTAGGAAGGCTGTTTTCATGTAATGAAATCGAAAGCGTCTTTTCATCGCAATATTGCGCGCGCAAACTGTCGGTTTAATCAGCGGAGCGTCAGTGCTCCGACTCGGGCCGAAAGGTCCACATTCTTCGCTGCGGGCAGCAATCCCGGTGAAGCCAAGGAGAGTTTTCAGTCATGGGTTCGTTGAGCATTTGGCATTGGTTGATCGTGTTGTTGATCGTGGCGCTGGTTTTCGGCACGAAGAAGCTGCGTAACATCGGCGGCGATCTGGGCGGCGCGGTGAAGGGATTCAAGGAAGGCATGAAGGAAGGCGAGACGCCGGCCGAGCAGCGCGAACTGCCGCGCAACGGCGCGGTGGACGTGGAAGCGAAGGACAAGACGCGCTCGAGCGACTACCGGTAAGCCAAGCCCGGCTCGGTTCTCCGTGTAGTTCCAGCCGTATTCATTCGTCACCTTCAGGATCTTCGATTCCATGCTCGACCTTGGTCTGACCAAAATGGCGCTGATCGGCGTCGTCGCGCTGGTAGTGCTCGGGCCGGAGCGTCTGCCCGGCGTGGCGCGGACGGCCGGTGCGCTGTTCGGGCGCGCGCAGCGGTACATCAACGACGTCAAGGCCGAAGTCTCGCGTGAGATGGAACTCGACGAGCTGAAGAAGATGCGTACCGAGTTCGAGACGGCGGCGTCGAATGTGGAGAACACGATTCACGACAACCTGCGCCAGCACGAGAACGAACTCAACGATGCCTGGAAGCAGGGCACGTCGGTTTCCGACAGCGTCGCGGGCGGCGGCGACCCGGATCTGACGCATGTTTCGGGCGACACGTGGCGGTCATCGTTGGACAGCGGCACGTCGTCCGGCAAGCGCAAGAACTGGCGCGTCAAGCAGAGTGCCATTCCAAACTGGTATAAGCGTACGTCGTTACGCAAGACGCGCGTTCAGTCGGGCGCGGCGCGTGTAGCGCGGCATACGCCAGAAACGCTGCGCCGTCCGACGCGGTTTTTCTGATGACGCAGCCGCTTTGAATTCGCGAACACCAACTTCCCTTCCATCGATGAATCCCAGCAGAGGGCCGGCGTGAGCGACCCGCAACAGATTAAAGACGAGGCCGTCGAAGAGACGTTCATCTCGCACCTGGTCGAACTGCGTGACCGCATCATCCGCGCAGGCGCTTCAGTCATCGTCGTGTTTATCGGCCTGGTTTATTGGGCGCCCAATATCTTCAGGTTGCTCGCCCGGCCGCTGATGCAGAACTTGCCGAAGGACGGCAAGATGATCGTCACGGACGTCACCGGCTCGTTCTTCGTGCCGATGAAAGTGACCATGATGGTTGCGCTCGTGATCGCGTTGCCAATCGTGTTGTATCAGATCTGGGCGTTCATTGCGCCCGGGCTGTATCAGCACGAGAAGAAGCTGGTCGTGCCGCTGGTCGGAAGCAGCTACTTCCTGTTCCTGTGCGGCATGGCGTTCGCGTATTTCGTCGTCTTCCCGACCATTTTCCGCGTGATGGCGCATTACAACGCGCCGCTCGGCGCGGAAATGACGACGGATATCGATAATTACCTGAGCTTCGTGCTCACCATGTTCCTGGCGTTCGGCGTGACCTTCGAGGTCCCGATCATCGTGGTGATCCTGGCACGCATGGGATTCGTGACGATCGCGAAGCTCAAGCAGATCCGGCCGTACGTGATCGTTGGCGCATTTGTGATCTCAGCGGTCGTGACGCCGCCGGACGTGTTCTCCCAATTGATTCTGGCCATCCCGCTGATCATTCTTTACGAGGTGGGCATCATTGCAGCGCGAGTCATAGTCGGGAAGGACAAAATCAAGGTGCAGGAAGCGGAAGCCACCGAGGACGCCAAAAGGGATGCCGAGTAAGCGGTTTGTCATCAGCTAACCTAAAGCATAAAGGCCGTTCCAACGTCGAGTTGGAACGGCCTTTTGATTTGCATCGTCCGGATAAGTTACTTACTCGTCGCCCTGATCTCCGCCCTGGTCGCCGCCTTCGTCGTCCGGTGATTGAGGCGCCTTGGGCTGCATCGGCCGCTTGCCGATCACCACATTCAGGTCCAGCTCCTTGCTCTTTCGCATCAAGTGAACTTTCACCGATGTCCCTGGCTTGATCTGCGCGACGACGTTCAGCAAACGCGTCGTGTCGGTGATGGCGTCGTCGTTGATGCTGATCAGGATATCGCCTGGCTTGATGCCGGCTTTGTCGGCGGGGCCGCCTTGCAGCACGCCCGCCACGATTGCGCCGGACTTCTGGTCGAGTCCGAACGATTCCGCGATTTCCGGCGTCACGTCCTGCGGTTCCACGCCAATCCATCCACGCGTGACCGTTCCCGTCGTGATGATGCTTTCTAGCACGCTGCGCGCAGTCGATACCGGAATCGCAAAGCCGATTCCGAGCGAGCCGCCGCTGCGCGAATAAATCGCGGTATTGATGCCGAGCAGATTGCCGTTCACATCCACGAGCGCGCCACCCGAATTACCTGGGTTGATCGCGGCGTCCGTCTGGATGAAATTCTCGAAGGTGTTGATGCCGAGGTGATTGCGCCCGAGCGCGCTGACAATCCCCATGGTCACCGTCTGCCCGACGCCGAACGGATTGCCTATGGCAAGCACCACGTCGCCCACGCGCGTCTGGTCCATGCGGCCGAGCGTGATGGTCGGCAGGTTCGTCATGTTGATCTTCAGCACGGCGAGGTCGGTTTCAGGATCCACACCAATCACCTTCGCCGATGACGTCCTGCCGTCCGCGAGTGCAACTTCAATTTGATCCGCCCCGTCGACGACATGCTGGTTCGTTAGAATGTAGCCTTCGGAGCTGACGATCACGCCTGAACCAAGATTCGACGCGGGCGTCTCGTCGCCTTTGCGCTTGTTTTTATCGCCGAAGAAGTACCGGAACAACGGATCTTTCGCGCGCGGGTCGGGCGGCAAAGTGCCGTCCTTGCTGGAAAAAACGTTGACCACGGCGGGCATCGCTTTTTGCGCGCCATCCGCATACGACGACTGAGCAGGCCGGGAACCAATGCTGGGAGCCACTTCCTGCAACGCGACGATCGGTTCGGCGAGTTGCTTGCCGAACGTTCCCTGGCGTTGAAGCCACTGCGGTTTCAAGGTCGCGACGATGAACATCAGCGCCAACAGCACGGTCACCGCTTGGGCAAAAAACAGCCAGAAGCGTCTAAGCATTTGATGGAATAGAGGAATTCATGGATCGGATCGAACTCGAATTGTATCTGAACAATCTGCTGGAAATAGGACGCTTCAAGGACTATTGCCCGAACGGATTGCAGGTTGAAGGCTCGCGCCGCGTCGGGAAACTGGCGACGGGCGTGACGGCATCGCTGGCGTTCCTCGAAGCCGCGATCGAATGGGGCGCGGACGCTGTGCTCGTGCATCATGGCTATTTCTGGAAGAACGAGGCGCCGCAGGTCACGGGACGCAAATATCAGCGGCTGAAAACGCTGCTTGCCAACGACCTTAACCTGTTTGCCTACCACCTGCCGCTCGACTCGCATCCCGAGTTCGGCAACAACGCGCAACTCGGCGCGCGGCTCGGATTGATCGCGGACAACCGGTTCGGCGACCAGGACCTCGGCTGGATTGCGTCATTGCCCATGTCGCTGTCGCTCGAACACTTCACCGCGACAGTCGAGAACGAGCTCGGCCGCAAGCCGCTCGTGTTCGGCGACCCGGATATGGAATTGCGTCGCGTGGCGTGGTGTACGGGCGGCGCGCAAGGTTTCTTCGATGAAGCGATCGCCGCCGGCGCCGATGTCTACATTAGCGGCGAAGTGTCGGAGCAGACCATGCACATCGCGGCGGAAAGCGGCGTGGCATATGTTGCGGCCGGGCATCATGCGACCGAGCGTTATGGCGTTCAGGCACTCGGCGCCCATGTGGCCGAACATTTCGATATCGAGCACGTGTTTATTGATATCGATAATCCCGTCTGATTATCTTGCGCTGCAATAATTAATGATGCTCCGTAAATAACCCCTTCATTCAAGAGTGACTGAAAAGTGCGGGGAAACCCTTAAGAATGAAGGACTTCGAGCGTTTTTTGCTATTCAACTCTTGTAAATGACGACTCCATTCGCGCACACTAGCGTCGGTAGAACGGACTGACGGTATAAATCCAACTCAGAAGTGGGGCGTGTGATGCGAGACAACGAAGATCAACGCGTCGACGGCGGCCGCAGGACCTGGCTGATTGCGACAACCGTAGCAGGCGGACTCGGTGGCGTAGCCACTGTCATTCCGTTTGTCGGTTCGTTTGCACCGTCGGAAAAAGCCAAGGCGGCAGGCGCGCCGGTCGAAGTAGATATATCCGGTCTCAAGCCTGGCGACATGATGACTGTCGCCTGGCGCGGCAAGCCGGTGTGGATCGTGAACCGCACCGAGGAAATGCTCGCCGACGTGAAGAAAGCCGATCCCGAACTCGCCGATCCGCATTCGAAAAAAGAATTCACGATGCCGCTGCCGGAATACTGCAACAACGAATTCCGCTCGCGCCCGGAGCACAAGAACCTGTTCGTTGCCGTCGCCGTTTGCACGCATCTCGGCTGCACACCCACGCCGCGCTTCCAGGAAGGCGCGCAACCCAATCTCCCCGATGACTGGCCCGGCGGTTTTCTCTGCCCCTGCCACGGTTCGACCTACGACATGGCCGGCCGCGTCTTCAAGAACAAGCCAGCGCCGCAGAACCTCGACATTCCGCCGTACATGTTCACCTCGGCGACGTCACTCGTGATTGGCAAGGACGAAAAGGGAGAAGCGTAATGGCGACGACCGACAAAGACGTTGAGACAAGCGGATTCCTGGGCTGGATCGACAGGCGTTTTCCGCTGACATCGACCTGGAAAGCGCACGTCTCCGAGTACTACGCGCCGAAAAACTTCAACTTCTGGTACTTCTTCGGCTCGCTTGCGCTGCTGGTGCTTGTGATCCAGATCGTCACCGGCATTTTCCTCGTGATGAACTACAAGCCCGACGCGACGCTGGCGTTCGCATCGGTCGAGTACATCATGCGCGAGGTGCCATGGGGCTGGCTCATCCGCTACATGCATTCCACGGGCGCGTCGATGTTCTTTGTCGTCGTCTATCTGCACATGTTCCGTGGACTGATGTACGGGTCGTATCGGAAGCCACGTGAACTTGTCTGGATCTTCGGCTGCGCTATTTTCCTGTGCCTGATGGCCGAAGCGTTCTTCGGTTATTTGCTGCCGTGGGGACAAATGTCGTTCTGGGGCGCGCAGGTGATCGTGAACCTGTTCTCGGCCATCCCGTTTATCGGCCCGGATCTGTCGCTCTGGATTCGCGGCGATTACGTCGTATCCGACGTCACGCTGAACCGGTTTTTCGCGTTCCACGTGGTCGCCATCCCGCTGGTCCTGATCGGGCTGGTCGTCGCGCATCTGGTCGCGTTGCACGAAGTCGGATCGAACAATCCGGACGGTATCGAAATCAAGGCGAAGAAAGACGAGAAGGGCATTCCGCTCGATGGCATCCCGTTCCATCCGTACTACTCGGTCCACGATTTCATGGGTGTGTGCGTGTTCCTGTTCATCTTCGCGGCGATCGTGTTCTTCGCGCCGGAAATGGGCGGCTACTTCCTGGAAGCCAACAATTTCGTTCCGGCGAACCCACTGCAGACGCCAAACGAAATCGCGCCGGTCTGGTACTTCACCGCCTTCTACGCAATGCTGCGCGCGACCACCGATCCGTTCAAGATCGTGCTGATGGTGATCATCGCGTTGCTTGGCGTTCTGGCGTTGTTGCGCGGGCGCGGCAAGTGGCGCTTCGGCTTGCCGGTGCTGGCGTTGCTCGTGATCGTGTTCATGGCGCTGACCGAATCGAAATTCTGGGGCGTGGTGGTGATGGGAACGGCGGTGGTATCGCTCTTCTTCCTTCCGTGGCTTGACCGGAGCCCGGTCAAATCCATCCGATACCGCCCGCTTTTCCACAAGGTCTTCTACGGCGTCTTTGTGTTCGCGTTCTTCGTGCTCGGCTATCTCGGCACAAAACCGCCGTCGCCGGCCAGCACGTTGATTGCGCAGATATGCGCGCTGATTTATTTCGGCTTTTTCCTCGGCATGCCTTTCTGGACGACGCGCGGCCGCTTCAAGCAGCCGCCTGACCGCGTTCAGTTCAAGCCGCATTGACCTCGCTTGGGATATGGCCGCAGCCAGATTGCATGGGATCAGGGTAAGGCGCTCAGCGCCAACTCTGGTCGACACAGGAGACACAACGATGAAAAAATGGCTCTCTGCCCTCGTGCTGATCGGGGCGTCGCTGGTCGCGTTCGGCTTGACGCCGGCGCACGCGCAAGAAAACCCGCAGCTCGACGCCGCGCCCGACAGTTCGGAAAATTTCGCTTCGCTCCAACATGGCGCAAAATTGTTTGTAAACTACTGCCTGAATTGCCACAGCGCGAATTTGATGCGTTACAACCGGCTGACGGACATTGGCATCGATCCGAAGGAAATCCAGGCGAACTTGCTGTTCACCACGGACAAGATCGGCAACACGATGACCGTCGCCATGCGTCCGGACGATGCAAAAGCGTGGTTCGGTTCGGCGCCGCCGGATTTGTCGGTGGAGGCGAGGGCGCGCGGCAAGGACTGGATCTACACGTATTTGCGCAGTTTTTATCGCGACGACACCCGGCCGACCGGCTGGAACAACCGGGTGTATGAAAACGTTGCAATGCCGCATGTGCTGTGGGAGTTGCAGGGCACGCGCACCGCAAAATTCGACACCGAAGTCGACGAAAAAACTGGCGAAAAGGTGAAACATTTCGCGGGTTATACCCAAGTCACTCCGGGGACAATGTCGCCAGTAGATTATGATTCGGCTATGGCCGATCTGGTTTCGTACCTTTCGTGGATGGCGGAACCGGCGCAGCAGACGCGAAAACAGCTGGGCGTCTGGGTCCTGATGTTCTTGGGAATTTTGAGCTTTCTCGCATGGCGCCTCAACGCGGCATACTGGAAGCAGATTAAATAACACGCCGCGATCGGTGTGGGTCAGCGTCGACAAAGCGCCTCGCAGAAGGCGCTTTTCGCACGCTGGCCCTTATGTTTTCTGAAGGGACTTTTAATCATGATGGTTTTGTACTCCGGCACTACTTGCCCGTTCTCCCAGCGCTGCCGGCTGGTGTTGTTCGAAAAGGGCATGGACTTCGAAATCCGCGACGTTGACCTGTTCAACAAGCCCGAAGACATCGCAGTGATGAACCCGTACGGCCAGGTGCCGATTCTGGTCGAACGCGACCTGATCCTGTACGAATCGAACATCATCAACGAATACATCGACGAGCGTTTCCCGCATCCGCAACTGATGCCCGCCGATCCGGTCCAGCGCGCGCGTGCCCGCCTGTTCCTGCTGAATTTCGAGAAAGAGCTGTTCGTGCACGTCGGCACGCTCGAGAACGAAAAGGGCAAAGCCGCCGAAAAGAATCACGAGAAGGCGCGCAACGCGATTCGCGATCGCCTGACGCAGCTTGCGCCCATCTTTCTCAAGAACAAGTACATGCTCGG
The DNA here is from genome assembly GCF_001557535.2 of Burkholderia sp. PAMC 26561. Classification (NCBI taxonomy): domain Bacteria; kingdom Pseudomonadati; phylum Pseudomonadota; class Betaproteobacteria; order Burkholderiales; family Burkholderiaceae; genus Burkholderia; species Burkholderia sp. PAMC 26561. The sequence continues at coordinate 845,257 of NZ_CP014306.1, read as the reverse complement.
CGAAGAGTTCTCCATGCTCGACGTCGCCATTGCGCCGCTCCTGTGGCGCCTGGATCACTATGGCATCGAGCTCTCGAAGAACGCCGCGCCCTTGATGAAGTACGCCGAGCGGATCTTTAGCCGGCCGGCTTATATCGAAGCGCTGACGCCTTCGGAAAAAGTGATGCGTCGCTGACGTATCCGATCGCGGAGCGCGCCGGGTCGACTGGCGGCGTTTCGCATCGATAGAGGACAAGCCGATGCAAGAAATCTCCACCAAGCCGTATCTGTTGCGCGCGCTCTATGAGTGGTGCACGGATAACGGCTTCACGCCGCACATAGCAGTTCGTGTGGATAACGGAACGCGCGTGCCGCGGCAATTCGTGCGTAACGACGAGATCGTGCTCAACATCAGCTTCGAGGCGACGAGCCAGTTGCAGATGGGCAATGAGTGGATTGAGTTCAGCGCGCGGTTTTCCGGCAAGTCGCACAAGATCGAGGTGCAGGTCGCCAACGTGCTCGCTATCTACGCGCGTGAAAATGGCCAGGGCATGGCGTTTCCGGTCGATCCCGCAGCACTGGGCGCGGCGCCCGATGTCTCGGGTCTGGATGGACCGCGTTCATCGGAATTGGGTCCGGACGAGAGCGGCGCCGAGCGGATAGAACGCCGTGAACCGGCCGCGTCAACACGAGATGACGACGAGTTGCCTCCCGACGACGATGGATCAAAATCCACTGGCCGGGCTCACCTCAAGGTCGTCAAATGAAGTAATATCGCTGACTTCGCCGGCTTAGCTCATCAGGTAGAGCAGTTGATTTGTAATCAGAAGGTGGCGGGTTCGAGTCCTGCAGCCGGCACCAGATAGCTTCAAGAAGTAGTCAGATGTAATTGAACCCCGCGCCCGGCAACGGTCCGCGGGGTTTTTTCTTTGCGTCCCTCGACGCAGCGCTTACGCCGCGTTCCTGATCCATTCCCTAGGGAACGCCTGCGGCTTGATATTCTTTTCACAAACCCCTTGCGCAGCCCGTGAGGGCACACTAGAATTCGGCCTCTTCGCTTCTGGGTGAGGCGAAGAGAAGCGGGAAGTAGGGGATTCGCAGTTCTATTCCGGTAGCTGGAGAGCCATGCAGGACGGCCCTCGCAGGAATCGAGGTCCAGGTGGTCGTGATTTGGAGTTTGTCACGATGCGGTAAAAAACCTGTTGACGAAAAGCGAAACGTTCTACATAATCTCGTTTCTGTGCTGCAAACGCAGCGACGCGAAAGCGGTGGTGTTCTGAGGGATGGGATGCTGCGGTTTTGGTGAATGTTCTTTAAAAACTAACAGCCGATAAGTGTGGGCGCTTGGTGTTTTGCTTTGGAGTGTGGTGGTGTCTTTCGGGGCGCTGCCGTGAAGCGAAAGTATCAAGTCTCACACTAGTATTAAGGTAGGTTTTGAGCGTCTTTTCAGAGATGGAAAGATGGGAGGAACTTGTCAGTACGTTGAGTGAGCGACCTATTCGGAAGAATAGAAAACAGTAACAGGCATTGAACTGAAGAGTTTGATCCTGGCTCAGATTGAACGCTGGCGGCATGCCTTACACATGCAAGTCGAACGGCAGCACGGGGGCAACCCTGGTGGCGAGTGGCGAACGGGTGAGTAATACATCGGAACGTGTCCTGTAGTGGGGGATAGCCCGGCGAAAGCCGGATTAATACCGCATACGATCTACGGAAGAAAGCGGGGGATCGCAAGACCTCGCGCTATAGGGGCGGCCGATGGCAGATTAGCTAGTTGGTGGGGTAAAGGCCTACCAAGGCGACGATCTGTAGCTGGTCTGAGAGGACGACCAGCCACACTGGGACTGAGACACGGCCCAGACTCCTACGGGAGGCAGCAGTGGGGAATTTTGGACAATGGGGGAAACCCTGATCCAGCAATGCCGCGTGTGTGAAGAAGGCCTTCGGGTTGTAAAGCACTTTTGTCCGGAAAGAAAACCTTTGCACTAATACTGTGAGGGGATGACGGTACCGGAAGAATAAGCACCGGCTAACTACGTGCCAGCAGCCGCGGTAATACGTAGGGTGCGAGCGTTAATCGGAATTACTGGGCGTAAAGCGTGCGCAGGCGGTTCGTTAAGACAGATGTGAAATCCCCGGGCTTAACCTGGGAACTGCATTTGTGACTGGCGAGCTAGAGTATGGCAGAGGGGGGTAGAATTCCACGTGTAGCAGTGAAATGCGTAGAGATGTGGAGGAATACCGATGGCGAAGGCAGCCCCCTGGGCCAATACTGACGCTCATGCACGAAAGCGTGGGGAGCAAACAGGATTAGATACCCTGGTAGTCCACGCCCTAAACGATGTCAACTAGTTGTTGGGTCTTCATTGACTTAGTAACGTAGCTAACGCGTGAAGTTGACCGCCTGGGGAGTACGGTCGCAAGATTAAAACTCAAAGGAATTGACGGGGACCCGCACAAGCGGTGGATGATGTGGATTAATTCGATGCAACGCGAAAAACCTTACCTACCCTTGACATGGTCGGAACCTGGCTGAAAGGCTGGGGTGCTCGAAAGAGAACCGATACACAGGTGCTGCATGGCTGTCGTCAGCTCGTGTCGTGAGATGTTGGGTTAAGTCCCGCAACGAGCGCAACCCTTGTCCTTAGTTGCTACGCAAGAGCACTCTAAGGAGACTGCCGGTGACAAACCGGAGGAAGGTGGGGATGACGTCAAGTCCTCATGGCCCTTATGGGTAGGGCTTCACACGTCATACAATGGTCGGAACAGAGGGCTGCCAACCCGTGAGGGGGAGCTAATCCCAGAAAACCGATCGTAGTCCGGATCGTAGTCTGCAACTCGACTACGTGAAGCTGGAATCGCTAGTAATCGCGGATCAGCATGCCGCGGTGAATACGTTCCCGGGTCTTGTACACACCGCCCGTCACACCATGGGAGTGGGTTTTACCAGAAGTGGCTAGTCTAACCGCAAGGAGGACGGTCACCACGGTAGGATTCATGACTGGGGTGAAGTCGTAACAAGGTAGCCGTATCGGAAGGTGCGGCTGGATCACCTCCTTTCTCGAGCTCAACGCTTCTGAACGAAGCACTAAAGTGCTCACGCTTATCGGCTGTAAGAAGACAGGCTAAGGGTCTGTAGCTCAGTTGGTTAGAGCACCGTCTTGATAAGGCGGGGGTCGTTGGTTCGAATCCAACCAGACCCACCATTTACTCTTGAACGTTTGAAAGAACGAACGAAGATAAATGCAGACCCTCAAGCATCAAGGTATCTGGGGGATTAGCTCAGCTGGGAGAGCACCTGCTTTGCAAGCAGGGGGTCGTCGGTTCGATCCCGTCATCCTCCACCAATCATCAATGCCAAGCACGTTTAGACCGAGCCATGCCGGTCGAGCGTGATTTGCATTGGCGATTGAGCCAGTCAGTAAAATCATGTGGAGCATAGCGCTTCAGGTGATGCTGTCGTTCTTTAACAATCTGGAAGAAGTAGTAAAGAGATTCACGAAAGCATACTTAGAGATGGGTGTGTGAGTAGGTGAATCAGGGTTGTGATTGTATCAATGTATGAAAAAGTGATCGAGAGATTGCTTTGGAATACGGCGCAACACGAATACTCAACCTATAGCGGTGTGAAAGAGGTTTCCCTCGAAGCTGAACTTCGGTTCGGAGTCGGGAGGGGTCTCGGAGACGCACTCGTTATAGGGTCAAGCGAACAAGTGCATGTGGTGGATGCCTTGGCGATCACAGGCGATGAAGGACGCGGTAGCCTGCGAAAAGCTACGGGGAGCTGGCAAACGAGCTTTGATCCGTAGATGTCCGAATGGGGAAACCCGGCCCTTCTGGGTCATCCGTAACTGAATACATAGGTTACGTGAAGCGAACGCGGTGAACTGAAACATCTAAGTAACCGCAGGAAAAGAAATCAACCGAGATTCCCAAAGTAGTGGCGAGCGAAATGGGATCAGCCTGTACTCTTTAGCACGACCGTTAGCCGAACACTCTGGAAAGTGTGGCCATAGCAGGTGATAGCCCTGTAGGCGAAAGCGGATGTGTGGAACTAGGTGTACGACAAGTAGGGCGGGACACGTGAAATCCTGTCTGAAGATGGGGGGACCATCCTCCAAGGCTAAATACTCGTGATCGACCGATAGTGAACCAGTACCGTGAGGGAAAGGCGAAAAGAACCCCGGGAGGGGAGTGAAATAGATCCTGAAACCGCATGCATACAAACAGTCGGAGCCTCGTAAGGGGTGACGGCGTACCTTTTGTATAATGGGTCAGCGACTTACGTTCAGTAGCAAGCTTAACTGATTAAGGCAGGCGTAGCGAAAGCGAGTCCGAATAGGGCGTTCAGTTGCTGGGCGTAGACCCGAAACCAAGTGATCTATCCATGGCCAGGTTGAAGGTGCGGTAACACGTACTGGAGGACCGAACCCACTAATGTTGAAAAATTAGGGGATGAGCTGTGGATAGGGGTGAAAGGCTAAACAAACTTGGAAATAGCTGGTTCTCTCCGAAAACTATTTAGGTAGTGCCTCGTGTATCACCTTCGGGGGTAGAGCACTGTCATGGTTGTGGGGTCCATTGCGGATTACTACGCCATAGCAAACTCCGAATACCGAAGAGTGCAATCACGGGAGACAGACATCGGGTGCTAACGTCCGGTGTCAAGAGGGAAACAACCCAGACCGCCAGCTAAGGTCCCCAAATATTGCTAAGTGGGAAACGAAGTGGGAAGGCTAAAACAGTCAGGAGGTTGGCTTAGAAGCAGCCACCCTTTAAAGAAAGCGTAATAGCTCACTGATCGAGTCGTCCTGCGCGGAAGATGTAACGGGGCTAAGCAATATACCGAAGCTGCGGATGCGAGATTTATCTCGCATGGTAGGAGAGCGTTCCGTAAGCCTGTGAAGGTGCATTGAAAAGTGTGCTGGAGGTATCGGAAGTGCGAATGCTGACATGAGTAGCGATAAAGGGGGTGAAAAGCCCCCTCGCCGTAAGCCCAAGGTTTCCTACGCAACGTTCATCGGCGTAGGGTGAGTCGGCCCCTAAGGCGAGGCAGAAATGCGTAGCTGATGGGAAGCAGGTTAATATTCCTGCACCATTGTTAAATGCGATGGGGGGACGGATCGCGGAAGGTTGTCCGGGTGTTGGAAGTCCCGGTCCTTGTATTGGAGAAGGCGCTTAGGCAAATCCGGGCGCGGAATTCAAGGGTACGAGGCCATTCACTTAGGTGAAGAAGCAATCGGAAGTGGTTCCAAGAAAAGCCTCTAAGCTTCAGTTTAACAAGACCGTACCGCAAACCGACACAGGTGGGCGAGATGAGTATTCTAAGGCGCTTGAGAGAACTCGGGAGAAGGAACTCGGCAAATTGGTACCGTAACTTCGGGATAAGGTACGCCCCTGTAGCTTGATGCGCCTGCGCGCAAAGGGTGAAGGGGTTGCAATAAACTGGTGGCTGCGACTGTTTAATAAAAACACAGCACTCTGCAAACACGAAAGTGGACGTATAGGGTGTGACGCCTGCCCGGTGCCGGAAGATTAAATGATGGGGTGCAAGCTCTTGATTGAAGTCCCGGTAAACGGCGGCCGTAACTATAACGGTCCTAAGGTAGCGAAATTCCTTGTCGGGTAAGTTCCGACCTGCACGAATGGCGTAACGATGGCCACACTGTCTCCTCCCGAGACTCAGCGAAGTTGAAGTGTTTGTGATGATGCAATCTCCCCGCGGCTAGACGGAAAGACCCCATGAACCTTTACTGTAGCTTTGCATTGGACTTTGAACCGATCTGTGTAGGATAGGTGGGAGGCTATGAAACCGGAACGCTAGTTTCGGTGGAGCCGTCCTTGAAATACCACCCTGGTTTGTTTGAGGTTCTAACCTTGGCCCGTGATCCGGGTCGGGGACAGTGCATGGTAGGCAGTTTGACTGGGGCGGTCTCCTCCCAAAGTGTAACGGAGGAGTACGAAGGTACGCTAGGTACGGTCGGAAATCGTGCTGATAGTGCAATGGCATAAGCGTGCTTAACTGCGAGACCGACAAGTCGAGCAGGTGCGAAAGCAGGTCATAGTGATCCGGTGGTTCTGTATGGAAGGGCCATCGCTCAACGGATAAAAGGTACTCTGGGGATAACAGGCTGATACCGCCCAAGAGTTCATATCGACGGCGGTGTTTGGCACCTCGATGTCGGCTCATCTCATCCTGGGGCTGTAGCCGGTCCCAAGGGTATGGCTGTTCGCCATTTAAAGAGGTACGTGAGCTGGGTTTAAAACGTCGTGAGACAGTTTGGTCCCTATCTGCCGTGGGCGTTGGATATTTGAAGGGGGCTGCTCCTAGTACGAGAGGACCGGAGTGGACGAACCTCTGGTGTACCGGTTGTCACGCCAGTGGCATCGCCGGGTAGCTATGTTCGGAAGAGATAACCGCTGAAAGCATCTAAGCGGGAAACTCGCCTTGAGATGAGATATCCCTGGAGCTTCGAGCTCCTTGAAGGGTCGTTCTAGACCAGGACGTTGATAGGTCAGGTGTGGAAGTGCAGTAATGCATTAAGCTAACTGATACTAATTGCCCGTAAGGCTTGATCCTATAACCAGTGTGTGTCGGCAGCCGTTAGTGCTTAAGCACGTATGGATGCCCCATCCCGCGCCATGCGCGGGGTCTTGAGTACACGCATCGGTTGAGATCAGTGTTGTGCCTGATATAAGTAGTAGCAAACACAACCCCAAGCTTCACCCGTAATAACGAGGCGTGCTCAACACATGCACTCGACTACTTCTTCCCCAGATTGGTTCAGTCGCACCGCTTCACCGCGACTGAACACCCCCTCAATGCCTGATGACCATAGCGAGTTGGTACCACCCCTTCCCATCCCGAACAGGACCGTGAAACGACTCCACGCCAATGATAGTGCGGATACCCGTGTGAAAGTAGGTAATCGTCAGGCTCCTCATCCTCTGCATCTCATCGCAGTCGCTAAAACCCCACCCCAGCAAGGTGGGGTTTTTGCGTTTACAGCGCGGCTTAGTAGCCACTCAAGCCCAGGTGGCGGAGGAATCTCAGCTCGCGTCGGCTCCCCTGGTATCAACACGCTAAAATAGCGCTTCGGCCCGTCGTTCAAGGGCGTCTGCAAAACAATCAGGTCTCCATGTTACGTCTAAGCGAAATCAAGCTTCCGCTTGAGCATTCGGAAAGCGAGCTCGAGTCGGCTATTCGCTCACGCCTCGCGCTTATCCACGTTCCGTCCGAAAGCCTTATCCGCTATACGGTGTTTCGCCGTGCGCACGATGCACGGAAGCGTTCCGACATCAAGCTCACGTATATCGTCGATGTAGAGATCAAGGACGAAGCGGCCGCTCTTCGTCATCTCGACGATCAGCCGCATTGTTCGACCACGCCTGATATGGCGTACAAGTTCGTGGCGAAGGCGCCTGAACAGATGCCATCGCCGAGACCGGTTGTGATCGGCATGGGACCGTGCGGTTTGTTCGCCGGCCTCATTCTCGCGCAGATGGGTTTTCGCCCGATCATCCTCGAGCGGGGCAAGGCGGTCCGTGAACGGACCAAAGACACGTGGGGCCTGTGGCGGAAAAACGTGTTGAACCCGGAGTCAAACGTTCAGTTTGGCGAGGGCGGCGCCGGTACGTTCTCCGACGGCAAGCTGTATAGCCAGATCAAGGACCCGAAGCATTACGGCCGCAAAGTCCTCGATGAATTCGTGCTCGCCGGCGCGCCGGAAGACATCCTCTATCTGAGCCGGCCGCATATCGGTACGTTCAGGCTGGTCGGCATGGTCGAGAAAATGCGCGCGACCATTCATCAGCTCGGCGGGGAAGTGCGGTTCGATACTCGAGTCGAGGATATCGATATTGAAAACGGAAAGGTCCGTGGATTGACGCTTTCCAACGGAGAGACGCTGCGCTGCGATCACGTGGTGTTATCGGTGGGACATAGCGCGCGTGACACGTTCGAGATGTTGCACCGGCGTGGCGTCTATATGGAAGCGAAGCCGTTTTCGCTCGGGTTTCGGATCGAACATCCGCAAGGGTTGATCGATCGAAGCCGGTTCGGGAAGTTTGCCGGACATAAATTGCTGGGCGCTGCTGACTATAAGGTCGTTCACCACTGCAGCAACGGTAGAGCGGTCTATAGCTTTTGTATGTGCCCGGGCGGAACGGTAGTAGCCGCGGCGTCGGAGCCAGGCCGCGTGGTCACGAACGGCATGAGCCAGTATTCGCGAAATGAGCGGAATGCAAACGCGGGGATCGTCGTCGGGATTACGCCGGAAGATTTTCCGGGCGGTCCGCTTGCCGGCATCGCGTTTCAGCGGCAGTGGGAAGAGCGGGCGTTCGAGCTTGGCGGCGGTGACTATTCGGCGCCGGCGCAACTGGTTGGGGATTTCATCGCGCGGCGGGCATCGACGGCGCTTGGTTCTGTAGAGCCGTCGTACAAGCCAGGCGTACGTATGACTGACTTGAGTACCGCGTTGCCCGATTACGTGGTCGAGGCGATTCGCGAAGCGCTTCCGCAAATCGATAAAAAGATTCCCGGGTTCGCCATGGCCGACGCCGTCCTGACCGGCGTGGAGACGCGGACGTCATCGCCAATCCGCGTGCGGCGCAAGGACAACTATCAGAGCATGAACGTCGATGGCTTATTCCCCGCGGGAGAAGGTGCAGGGTATGCCGGCGGCATTTATTCGGCGGCGATCGATGGGATTGAAGTCGCCGAAGCGTTGGCGTTGGACATGATGGCGAAATGAGTCATCCAAGCGCGGCGACGAGCCGCTTTTGTTCGATGTCCAGCCCCAACTGACGCGCGAGATCGATTACGGGCTTGAAGCGGCGTTGTTTCTTCTCCGCGTGATTGCGCGCGATGTCCGCAAGGCGATGATCGAGGAACGGATTCTGGAAGCGATCGCGAACATCGGCGAGATAGGCTTGTGCTGCGTCGTGCTTGCCGAGGGCATTAAAGACGGGCAGCACTTCGTCCTGCCATACCGACTCCAAAGTATCGCGCCATGCGGCGTTGCGCATGGCATCGAGCACGGTTGCGTCGGCTGCGGATTGCCCGGCGAGCCAGAGTTCGGCGAGCATCGTGTGACCCAGATTGAGCAGCAAAAGCTTGAGACGCTCGTAGTGGGCGAGGTCGTCGGTGATCACGATGTCTTCGTGCTCGCACGGCAGAATCATGCCCGGCTGGCGCTCGATTGCCCATAGCGCGTAAGGTTCGGCGACGGCACCAACCGGATGAATCGGCTCCGAGACAATGCGGTCGACAAGCGAATTCACCCACACGCAATCGTGCTCGAGATAGCGTATGAACGCCTCATTTGCATGCCATTGCTTCGCGATGCCAACCACCGCGTCACGCAACGTATTGCCGTTGTGCGAAACGAGTTCACACGGCAGCAATGTGACCGGCTCAGCGCCTGCGACGAACCTGTCATGCAGCAGCGCAGCGAGTTTCGCCGGAAAACCGCGCGGCACTGAGGCCGCTTCGAATCCGCGGCCAATGTCTTTATCGAAGGAAACGTAGCCCGTATCCCCCGTGTTCGACACGATGACCCTGACGTCGCGCCGCACGCGTTCACGAAGCGTCGGCCAGTCATCGGCGGCGTTCAGCGCTTCGGTGATCGCGTCGCATTGCACGGTTTCATCGATGGTCGTATCGCCTTTTCGTCCGCGAATCCGCACCGGATAGACGCTCGATGCGCGCAACGCATCAATGCGCGCGCGGCTCTCGGGATTCGACGTGCTTTGTACAACCGTGATGCGGCCAAGCGCCTTCGGCGGCTCGCTTCGCAAGGCTTGCGCGACAAACAAATCCACGTGCGCCTGAAGGAAGCGGCTCGTGCCGAACTGCAGAATGGGATTGCTCATTGCGTGCTCAACACTCGACCAGCGCCTTGATCACCCCGGCCGATGGATCCAGCAACCTCGAAAACTCATGCGGCAAATTGCTGAGCTGCAACGTGTGCGTGTTGAGTGCGGCGGTGGGAATCAGGCCGGCGCGCATGGCGGTGAGTACGGTTTCGAAGTCGTCGGGCGTGGCGTTGCGGCTTGCGAGCAGTGTGGTTTCGCGCTTGTGGAACTCGGGATCGGCGAACGAGATGCGGTCGCGAACGATCGATATCAGCACGTACTTGCCGCCGTGCGCAACGAACTCCAGGCCGCGTTCCATGGCTTTGACGTTGCCGGTGGCATCGAAGACGATATCGAAGAATTCTTGGTCCGTGAGCTCGGCGAGTTGTTTGGCGTCGGTCGCGGCGTCGGTGGTATCCAGGCGCACGATGTGATCAGCGCTCAGTTGCGTCTCGCAGAATTTCAGGCGGTCTTCCCGGCCATCGAGCACCGTCACTTCGGCGCCGCGCAGCTTCGCGAAAATCGTTGCCGCCATGCCGATGGGACCCGCGCCCACCACGAGCGCGCGCTGTTTCGGCTGTACATCGGCGCGGGCGACGGCGTGTGCGCCAATGGCGAGGAATTCGATCATCGCAGCTTGATCGAGCGTGACGCCATCGGCTTTGAACACGAAAGCTTGCGGCACGGCGAGTTGCTCGACCAGACCGCCGTCCGTGTGCACGCCGAGCACACGAATGTTCATGCAGCAATTCGGCTTTTTGGCGCGGCACGCGATGCACTTCCCGCACGCAAGATAAGGCATCACGTAGACCTGATCGCCTTTTGCGACGCGCGCACCGGCTGGTGCCGATTCGACGATTCCCGACAGCTCATGTCCCATCACGCGCGGATACGCGAGAAACGGCTGATTGCCCGTGAATATGTGCAGATCCGTGCCGCACACGCCGACGCGTTTGATGCGAATCAGCACATCGTCGGGACCGGGTTCCGGAGACGGCCGATCGATCAGGACGAGAGAGCCGGGTTGTTCGCAGATGACAGTTTTCATGAGAGGGGTCTGTTTTGGCCTTACCAGAGTGCATGTTAGTTTCGTAAAAGAGAACTGGTCAAGCCAATTTGCCGATAGTACGGGTTTGGCCTGACCATTCTGACCTCCTTTGTTTAGAATTCACGCTTTCGCCTGGTTAATCCCGGCGCGCGATATCTGCAGAAAAAGGAATCCTCGTGGCAGGCAAACCCATCGAAACGCGCCGTCTCTATCTCCAGATCGCCGATAAGCTGCGCGCACTCATCGACGACAAGGGGTTCGCGCCGAACGGCCGTTTGCCGTCGGAGCGTGAACTGGCGTCGACGCTCGGCGTATCGCGGCCGTCCGTGCGCGAAGCGCTGGTTGCGCTGGAACTGGAAGGGCGTGTCGAAATCCGAATGGGATCGGGCGTTTATATTTGCGCGGCACCCGCGCCAGGTTCTCGCCCCGGCATGCTGGCCGACACGGAGCTCGGGGAGAGCCCGCTGGAAATCACGACGGCGCGCATGGTGATAGAAGGTGCGATCGCGGCGAGCGTCGCGGCGTTCGCCAAGCCCAAGGCGCTCAGGGCATTGCGCGACATTTACGAGGACATGGGACGCCAGGTTGCCCACGGCCAGATTCCACTTGCTGCGGACCGTGCGTTTCACATGGCTGTTGCGCAAATGTCGGGTAACGACGTGCTGGTGCGTACCGTTGCAGGTCTTTTCGATGAACGGCATAGCCCGTTGTCATCGACGTTGCGCGGGCATTTCGAGGGGGAGGAGACGTGGGCGGACGCGTTGAGCGAGCACAAGGAAATACTGGACGCACTCGAAGCGCGCGATGCGATTCAAGCTCAGGCTGCCATGCAGCGCCACCTGAAAGCGTCTTACGAGCGGCTGATGACCCGCCGCAAACATTGAGAAAACCGCTTCAGGCCAGCCGATGAAAATACCGGACTGGCCGCAAGACCATCACTGAATGCAGGCTCAACCCGGATAAGCCTCATCGACTTTCAGCCCGGCGAGCTTGAAGATCACGCGCAACGTCTGCGGAGCGATCTCGCGACGCGACGCCAGCGTGGTCAGCACGAAGTCCATGACCTTGGCGTACTTGAGCATCGTCAGGCAAGTTTCCATGTCGGTGGTTCCGTCGCGCATGGCTTCTGCAAGCCGCAGCATTTCGCCGGAAATCTCTCGAGCCATTTCCAGTTCAAGTTGCTGCTTTTCGCTCCATTCCGGCAACGCGGTGAGCTTGGCGAGCATCTCTTGAAACTGCTGTTCGGCTTTACTGTCTCGGATTGGGTCCATTGCCGTCCTCATTTCGTTCGCGTGTTCCTCGGGGAACGCGCTTTGTGTGCGTGGGTGTTACGTAACAGGCAGCGCGTGGTTACGAGACTCGGTGCATCTCACCGGTCGCCGGTTAATCGCGCTCACCTTGGCTACAGGCTTGTTGTTCAGTCAATTTTGCGGTTTCGTGCCGCCGTTGCGTCCATCCGTCCCGTTGATTGTCCCGTTGCAAATGCACGAAATGTTCCATCTGAAACTGTCTGCTCGATCAATCCAAAAAACGAAGAGTCGAACGCTTACCAATTCCTGACGTTGCGTTGTTCGGGAGCGTCTTTGCGCTTTTCGGTAAACTTGCGCATTTGCATCATTAAAACCAGCGGTTAGCGCACACTTCGCGTTAAATCCCTACGCAAAAATCCCTACGGTAACCAGACGATGGCCAAGAAGTCCCGGGCGTTTAATGCGCCCATTGCATCATCGGATTCATCCGATCTAAAGCCGGAAACCACCTCGACGAATGAAAAACATGAAATTCGTCCGGGGCAATCCATCGAGCTTTTGAAGGAACTGCATATCCTTACTCGCGACGGCAAGATGAATCAAGACAGCCGCCGCAAGCTGAAACAGGTCTATCACCTGTTTCAGTTCATCGAGCCGTTGCTTGCGGAAATTCATGCGAAGCAGAGCTCGGTGACGCTGGTCGATCATGGTGCTGGCAAGTCCTACCTTGGCTTCATTCTCTACGATCTCTACTTCAAAGCTCTGCGCGATCGGTCACATATCTATGGAATTGAGACGCGCCCGGAACTGGTTGAAAAGTCGGAGGAATTGGCCGCGCGGCTGGGCTTCGACGGGATGTCGTTTCTGAATCTGTCGGTGGCCGAATCGACTACGTCGGACAAGTTGCCCGAGACCGTGGACGCGGTCACGGCCTTGCACGCGTGCAATACCGCAACCGATGACGCCATTCATTTCGCCCTGCAGAAAAAGGCGAAAACGATCGTGGTCGTGCCGTGTTGCCAGGCGGAAGTGGCCGCTGTCCTGCGCAAGAACAAGGGCCATTCGTTATCGAAGAATGTGCTGACTGAAATGTGGCGGCATCCGCTGCATACACGCGAATTTGGCAGCCAGATCACGAACGTGCTGCGATGTCTGCAACTTGAGTCGCATGGCTACCAGGTCAGCGTGACGGAACTCGTCGGCTGGGAACATTCGATGAAAAACGAATTGATCATCGCGCAGTTCAAGGACTTGCCGCGCGGCAAGCCTGCGCAACGCCTGTCCGATGTACTCGAAACACTCGGCCTTGACGAGATGCGCGAGCGCTTCTTTACGACTTGACCTGGATGTCGCGCTTCATGTGTTCCTGCCATCCGTCAAGGCCCAGACGGCGCAAGGTCGCCATGTTGCGTTCGTAGATATTGGCGGCATCCGGGAAGGCATCGACGGCGCGCTCGATGCTCGCTTCCCGCAGCAGATGGAAGATTGGATAGGGCGCGCGGTTCGTGAAATTTTCGATGTCGTCAGGTTCGGCGTCATCGAATCGATAGTCCGGATGGAAGCTCGCGATCTGCAGTTCACCTTCGAGCCTGAGCTGTTTCAAAAGCGTGTCGGCGAAATGCAGCGCGTCGTTGTACTCAGCGAAATCTTCCAGCGCGTGCGGAACGATCAGCAAGGTGGTGTCGATTTTTTCGGGGTCGGAATCCGCAAGGTGCTTGAGTTCTTTTTCCAGGTCGGCCAGCACGTCCTCGAACGAACGCGCCTCACTGACCACGTAGCGAATCTGCTCCTTCACGTATACGGCTTTGGCGAACGGACACAGGTTCAGCCCGATTACCGCACGCGTCAGCCAGTGGCGCGTTGCATCGATGATCTCTTCGTTCATTGTTCCACCTGGCCTTCGGCGCAAGCGGCGCGTACGAGCGTCTGCGCTGTGCGAGGCGCGCTGCGCATTGGACCGCACCCCGGCCCGAAAGTCTGGCTTGACGCGTAGATGCCCTCGATCAGCAACGCGAGCGAATCGGCGAGCGATTGTGGATCGGCGGCGCCGGATGCTTCTGACAGCGCCAGTAATCGTCCAATCAGATAAGCCTTGTTGCGCGCAACCGATACCCGCGCCGGATGTTCGCGATCCGCGAATTCGCACGCCACGTTCACGAACGGGCAGCCACGGTAATCCGGCCGCGACGCGCGTTCCACCAGATCCGTGATGCCTTGCACGAGACCCTTGGCGGCATCGCCGGGATGCTTTGCGAAGCTCGCCTCGACGCGCTCGCGGAACCGCTCGTCCATGCGCGTGAGATACGCCACGACCAGATCGTCCTTCGACGAAAACTGCCGGTAGACGCTCATCTTGTTCACGCCGGCGCGTTCCACGACGGCATCGACGCTGATTGCGCGAATGCCGTCGCGATAAAAGAGCCGTTCTGCCGCGTCGAGCAGTTGCTCTTGCGCAGTTGCGCCGTCCATGTGCCGGCGGACGGGTTTTTTATCGGCGATAGTGTTTCGGGTCGATGCTCGTACCACGGTCATAACCTCTGAATCCGGAGGGATTCTTGACATGTTACCGATCAGTCACTAAGCTCGCAACCTCAATGTGACTGATCGGTAACCTCTATGCCGCCGGCCACGTAAAAAATACGATGAAAAACCGGAGCGAAGCATGAATTGGGCAGCACGGCGGCTTTCGGGCCGCATGCATTACGCGTGGATATCGGTGGGCGTGGTGTTCCTGGTGTTGCTGGCCGCCGCCGGCACACGCGCGACGCCGAGCGTCATGATGCTGCCGCTCGAGCAGCAATTCGGCTGGAGCCGCGCGACCATTTCGCTCGCGATATCCATCAACCTTGCCTTGTACGGGCTGACCGGACCATTCGCTGCTGCCGCCATGCAGCGCTTCGGCGTGCGGCCGACCGTGCTGGTCGCGCTTGCTACGTTGGCGACGGGCGTGGCGTTGTCGTCGCTGATGACAGCGCCCTGGCAGATGGTGCTCGTCTGGGGCGTCCTGGTGGGGGGCGCAACCGGAGTTGCCGCGATGACGCTGGCAGCGACGGTGGTCAATCGCTGGTTCACGACCCACCGCGGCCTCGCGATGGGCATTCTCACCGCCAGTTCGGCGACCGGCCAACTGGTGTTCCTGCCAGTGCTCGCGGCCATTGCCGAGCATTTTGGCTGGCGGCCGGTCGTGCTGGTGGTTGCCGCCGCTGCGGCGCTCACGTTGCCGCTGGTCGCGTGGCTGCTGCCGGAACGTCCGTCGGACCTCGTGTTGCGCCCGTTCGGCGAACCGGCCGACGCGCCGCCGCCCATTCCCGTCGCGCAGAAAAATCCGATTGCGCTCGCGTTCGGCACGCTCGGCATGGCGAGCAAGACGCGCGATTTCTGGCTCCTGGCCGGCAGTTTTTTCATTTGCGGGGCGAGTACGAACGGGTATATCGGTACGCATCTGATTGCGATGTGCGCCGATCACGGCATGAGCGAAGTGCAGGGCGCGGGCCTTCTTGCGGCCATGGGCATCTTCGATCTTTTCGGCACGACGCTTTCCGGCTGGCTTTCGGACCGCTTCAACGCTCGCGTCCTGCTCTTCTGGTACTACGGCTTGCGCGGGTTGTCGCTGATGTTCTTGCCGCAGGCGTTCGGCATCGATTTCTACGGCTTGCCGATCTTCGCCGTGTTCTACGGACTCGATTGGGTCGCGACCGTCCCGCCCACAGTCAAGCTGGCCACCGATGTCTACGGCAAGGAATCAGCGCCGATCGTATTCGGCTGGGTCGTCGCGGCGCATCAGCTTGGCGCGGCATTTGCGGCGCTGGGCGGCGGCATGCTGCGCGCGAGCCTCGGCACCTACACGGTCGCGACCATGATTTCGGGCAGCCTGTGCATTGTCGCGGCCGTGATGGTGTTGCGCATCAACAAGGCGTCGCGGCGGATTCAGGCGGTGGCAACGTAAGTTTGAGGTGGACTCGGATTCCGGGCGGCAGCACGGCGTCGCGGGCTTGGTTATCCTATGGCGGTTGCGGCGCGCGTTTCCAGCGTGCCGCTCGTGTTGTTGTGATAACCCACTCGAACGAGGATCTCGCATGACTGAAAAAATCGCTCCTACCGAAGTCGCTATCGACCCGTTGCTCGCCGGCCGATGGAGCCCGCGGGCGATATCGAACAAGGCGGTAAGCCGCGAGCAGTTGCACAGTCTTCTGGAAGCCGCGCGCTGGGCGCCGTCTTCGTACAACATGCAGCCGTGGCGCTTCGTCGTCTTTGACCGGAGCCACGATCAAGCCGCGTTCGACAAGGCCTTCGCCACGCTCGTCCCGTTCAATCAGGGCTGGAACGCCAACGTGCCGGTACTGGTTTGCGTGCTGGCGAAGACGCTGACATCGAAGGGAGAAGTGAACCGCACGGCGCCTTATGACACGGGCGCGGCCGCGTTCTCGCTGGCGCTGCAGGCGCATTCACTCGGGCTTGTCGCGCACCAGATGAGCGGTTTCGACACCAATGCGTTCCGCGAAACCTTCTCGCCGCCGGACGACGTCGAAGTCATCGCGATGATTGCCGTGGGTCATCCGGGCGACCCGGCCACGCTCGACGACGCCCTGCGTGAACGTGAACTCGCGCCGCGTGCGCGCGTGGCGCTCAGTGAAATCGCATTCGATGGTGCCTGGGGCAAGGCGTTCAAATAAGCATCGGTTCTACGTCCCTCGTTGCGAGGGACGCATCAATCCTCCGCCGACGATAACGGCCGGGCCACTTCCTCCAGCGACTTGCGCTCGGCCGACACCCCCCAGACCCCTGCAACGACCGCTGCCAGCATCATCAACGCAGAACCGATCAGATAGCCCGTGAAGACGGCGCCGCGCTGATGGGTATCGATGAGCCGCCCGAACAGCGCCGGCCCGGCAATCCCCCCCAGCGCCGTCCCAAACGCATAAAAAATGGCGATAGCCAACGCCCGAATCTCCAGCGGAAAAGTTTCGCTGACGGTGAGATATGCCGAGCTTGCCGCCGACGACGCGAAGAAGAAAATCACCATCCACGAGATCGTCTGCGTGGTGCTGGTCAGCATGCCCTGCTCGAACATGTACCCGCTGATGGTCAGCAGGATGCCTGACATGCCGTAGGTGAAGGCGATCATCTTGCGCCGGCCGAGGACGTCGAAGAGGCGGCCGAGAACGAGCGGCCCGAGAAAATTGCCCGCGGCGAACGGCAGCACGTACCAGCCGATGCGGTCGCCCGGCACGTGGTAGAACTCCGTCAGCACGAGCGCGTAGGTGAAAAATATCGCGTTGTAGAAGAAAGCTTGCGCCGTCATCAACGTCAATCCGACCAGCGACCTGCGCCGGTGAGAATGAAACAGCGACTGGAACACCTCGCTCAACTTCGTGTGATCGCGTACGTGCAGGCGCAGCGGCTTGATGGGATCGGTCGAAAGCGTCACGCCGTGCTCGCGGAACTTCGCCTCGATGCCTTCCACGATCTCCTTCGCCTCGTCCACGCGGTTGTGCGTGATCAGCCAGCGCGGACTTTCGGGCACCCACATGCGCATGAAGAGAATGGCCAGCCCGAGAATCGCACCGATAAGAAAACACGCCCGCCAGCCGTAATCGGGCGGCAGCAGGCCCGGATCGAGCAGCACGATGGAGCCGGCCGCGCCCAGCGCCGCGCCGACCCAGAACGTCCCGTTGATTGCCAGGTCCGTCCAGCCGCGCACGCGAGCGGGCGTGAATTCCTGGATCGT
Source organism: Burkholderia sp. PAMC 26561 (assembly GCF_001557535.2). Classification (NCBI taxonomy): domain Bacteria; kingdom Pseudomonadati; phylum Pseudomonadota; class Betaproteobacteria; order Burkholderiales; family Burkholderiaceae; genus Burkholderia; species Burkholderia sp. PAMC 26561. Next base: position 827,397 of record NZ_CP014306.1, on the reverse strand, counting down.
GGAGTTGATCGCCGTGTATTCGCCGCCGATACCCGCGCCGGTAAGAAACCGAAACAGCACGAAACTCGCGAGATCCCACGAAAACGCGGTTGCAGCGGTCGCGGCCACGTACAGAAACAACGTGATGAAAAAGAGTTTCCGGCGCCCCAGCCGGTCGGTGAGCCAGCCGAAACCCAGTGCGCCGACCACCGCGCCGGCAATGTAGGCGCTGCCGCCAATGCCGACGTCGGCATTGGAAAATTTCAGCACATGGCTCGCCTTGAGCGCACTCGCCACCGCACCGGCCAGCGTGACTTCGAGCCCGTCGAGCAGCCACGTGATGCCGAGCGCCGCCACGATCAACGTGTGAAACCGCCCCCAAGGCAACCTGTCGAGCCGCCCGGGCAGATCCGTTTCGATGATCGTTGCGGACGCCTTGTCATCCTGGTCGACGTCGGAGACTGCGGTGGTGTCGTTCATGCATTTGGCCGGGTGCGTGGAAAAATCCGGCCCGATGCATGCCGGTAGCGTACTAATTACCGGGTTTTCGAGCAAAAACCGTACCGTCGCAGATGTTTTTGATCGCCGGTTGAAGTGCAGCGCGTTACGTGCTAAAAACGCGCTCCACTTTTTGTTTGCGATGCTCGGCGGGGTTCACGCTGCCGTCGCTCACCCCATGACTTATTGCGCGATCGATTTCGGCACGTCGAACTCAGCGGTCGCTTTGCCTGACGGGGCATCGATCCGGCTTGCTCCGGTCGAAGGCAACGCCACCACGCTGCCTACCGCTGTGTTTTTCAACACTGACGAGGACGAGCAGACCTACGGGCGCGCGGCGCTCGAGGCTTATATCGACGGTTTTGACGGCCGTTTGATGCGCTCCATGAAAAGTATTCTCGGCTCGCCGCTCGCCGAGACCAGCACGGATCTCGGCGACGGTTCCGCGATTCGCTACGTCGATGTCATCACGCTGTTCCTCCAGCACCTGAAGCAGAAGGCGCAAGCCGTGTCGAGCACGCCGATCACCCGCGCCGTGCTCGGCCGCCCGGTATTTTTCGTCGATGACGACCCGCGCGCCGATCAACTCGCCCAGAACCAGTTGCAGGCTGCGGCACAGGCCATTGGCCTCACGGACATCCACTTCCAGTACGAACCGATCGCGGCGGCTTTCGACTACGAGGCGAGTCTCACGAAAGAAGCGCTGGTCCTGGTCGCGGACATTGGCGGCGGGACGTCGGACTTCTCGCTAGTGCGAGTCGGGCCGGAGCGCGCTGAAAAGTTGTCGCGTAAAGACGACGTGCTCGCGCATTACGGCGTGCACGTGGCTGGTACGGACTTCGACCGGCGCGTCGAACTTGCAACGATCCTGCGCGAACTCGGCTACCAGTCGATTGCGCCGGAAGGCCGCGAAGTGCCGAATCGCGTTTATTTCGATCTCGCAACGTGGCATTTGATCAACACGGTCTACGGGCCGAAACGCGTGGGCGAACTGCAATTGATGCGGCATCTCTACAGCGATCAGCGGCATCACGACCGGCTGATGCGCGTTGTCGACCGGCGCCTGGGCCATGCGCTGGCATCGCACGCGGAAGCCGCGAAGATCGATGTCGCCGCGGGCGGCGAGACCACCATCGGCATGGAGGAGGTCGAAGAGGCGCTGCGCATCGGCTTTACGGCGCAACAACTCGTCGATGCAGGGCTGGAAGAAACGCGCCGGATTGCGCAAGCCGCCGAGGAGACGGTGCGTCGCGCGGGCGTTGCTCCAGCCGATGTAAGCGCGGTCTACTTCACGGGCGGTTCCACCGGCCTCAGCTTTCTTTCGCAGTCGATATCGAGCGCATTTCCCGCAGCCGAGGCCGTTTTCGGCGATCGTCTCGCGAGCGTTGCAACCGGACTCGGAATCTATGCGCGGCGGCTATTCGGTTAATCGGTATTAATTGCTAAATTGTTGTCTGGATAAATTAATGCCGCTTCTCGATGACTCCGCATAAACCCGTGAAGTAAAAAGGAAAAACCCCGCGAATGCGGGGTTTTCTTTTGCTGAATCAAACCGACTAAAACTTAAGCCGGTTTGATGTTTGCAGCTTGTTTGCCCTTCGGGCCAGTCTTCACTTCAAAGGTAACCTTCTGGTTTTCCTGAAGCGTCTTGAAGCCTTCCGTGCGAATTTCGGAGAAATGAGCGAACAGATCTTCGCCGCCGCCGTCCGGCGTGATGAAGCCAAAGCCCTTTGCGTCATTGAACCACTTGACGGTACCGGTTTCCATGTTACGTGTTCCTAAAGATGTTGAATAAGGCCGAGGCCCGAATGTGCATGAAAATCAAGGAAGGGGCAATGGGACCAACCGGAGTACCGTACTGGGCGAACTACGAAAGACCAATTCACTCGCCGCTTGAAATCCTGCAAGAGGGTTTATACGGCGAATCAAACACGAGGTCAAATAATAACCGACCGGAATTTGGGGTTTTTTGAGACACGGTTCGCTTCTTGTGAGGCGTGATCGTCGGACATCGAAAGTTAATCTTACAAGTCTTTCGTTTCTCGATGTTTGCCGATGCAGACACAAATCATGTGTCATTAGGAAACCTCATACAACACATTGCTTCGACAGCCGTTAAACTACGCGCCACGCTGGTGCGAGGAAGGGGATTGAACCGAAAAGTACGTACAAGTTCATCAACCCGCACTTGTCGATTGGAAGTTTGCTGACTCAAGGAGATGGAGTGAAAAGTTCTATTCAACGGAACATCGGACCAGTTGCGTTGCTGCTGACGGGTCTGGGTTCCATCATCGGCTCTGGCTGGTTGTTTGGCGCCTGGAAGGCGGCCAAGATTGCGGGGCCCGCTGCCATCGTGGCATGGGTGATCGGCGCGCTCGTGATTCTCGCCATCGCGCTCACTTATGCGGAACTCGGCGCAATGTTCCCTGAGTCCGGCGGCATGGTGCGATATGCCCGCTATTCACATGGCGCGCTGGTTGGATTCGTCAGCGCATGGGCGAACTGGATCGCGATTGTTTCGGTGATTCCTATTGAAGCGGAGGCATCGATCCAATACATGAGCACATGGCCTTATGCGTGGGCGCATGCGCTATATGTCGATGAATCTCTAACGCCGATAGGGTTGGGGTTATCGGCAATGTTGGTCATCGTTTATTTCCTTTTGAATTATTGGGGCGTGAAATTATTTGCTCGCGCCAATTCGATGATTACCGTCTTCAAGTTCATTATCCCCGGCGCGACAATTTTGGGATTGATGCTTACCGGTTTTCATTCGGAAAACTTTGGTACGGCGTCGAGTTTCGCACCTTATGGATGGTCGGCGGTATTAACCGCAGTGGCGACCAGCGGTATCGTCTTCAGTTTCAACGGTTTCCAGAGTCCAGTTAATCTGGCCGGTGAAGCCCGTAATCCGTCCAAGAGCATTCCGTTTGCGGTGATTGGTTCGATCCTGCTTGCATTGGTTATTTATGTGCTGCTGCAGGTCGCCTATATCGGCGCGGTAAGTCCAGGCGATGTGCTGAAAGGGTGGAGCCATTTCAACTTCGCTTCGCCTTTTGCAGAACTGGCATTGGCGCTGAACCTCAACTGGCTTGCGTTCCTGCTTTATGTCGATGCATTCGTGAGTCCCAGCGGCACCGGCACCACGTATATGGCGACCACGTCGCGCATGATCTACGCAATGGAACGCAACAACACGTTGCCGAAGTTCCTGGGCAGCGTACATCCGCTTTACGGCGTGCCGCGTCCGGCGATGTTCTTCAACTTGATCATCGCGTTCATCTTCATGTTCTTCTTCCGCGGGTGGAGCTCGCTGGCGGCGGTGATTTCGGTTGCCACCGTGATCTCCTATCTGACTGGACCGGTCAGCCTGATGGCGTTGCGCCGGGCGGCGACGGATTTACATCGGCCATTGACGATTCCGGGCATGAGCATCATTGCGCCGTTCGCGTTCGTGTGCGCGTCTGAAGTGTTGTATTGGGCGAAATGGCCGCTGACCGGTGAAATCATCGTGTTGATGGTGGTTGCGCTGCCAGTTTATTTCTACTATCAAGCTAAAACTGGTTTCGATACTTGGGGAAATGACCTGAAAGCCTCGTGGTGGCTGGTGGCATATTTGCCGTCTATGGCGGTTTTATCGCTGATCGGCAGCAAGGAATTCGGCGGCCGTGGATTATTGCCGTATGGCTGGGATATGGCCCTTGTGGCAGTCCTCGCGCTCACGTTTTATTATTGGGGCGTGCATACCGGGTACAGGACGCAATATCTCGAAGAGCGTGAAAGCCACGATGAAATCCTGGAAGGTATCGGTCATTGAATTGACGGCTTGAATACCTGACCATAAGAACCCGCCTGGACTTGCAGGCGGGTTTTTTTTCATTCGCGGCAAATCCACGTGTTTTGCGTCAATCAAGCGTCGCCGAAAACGTAATTCGTCATGGCCAGCGTTTTTTGGAATGTGCCGAGCGACTGAATATCGAGTACGAAATCGTCACCCGCAGCGCCCAATGCGCCGAAAATCGGCAGCAGATGTTCATCGGTCGGATGCATCAGGACGGCATGAGGCGCCTGTTTCCGATAGTCCAGCAGCGCCGCAATATCCCGCTCCGCCATTTTGTCTTCGAACCAGTTCGTAAATTCCGTCACACGCGGATCCCCGTCTTCCGGCCGCGCGCCGAAATCGGCCGTACGCAGGTTGTGCGTGATCTGGCCCGAGCCCACGATCATCACGCCATCGTCGCGCAATGCCCGCAGCGCACGGCCTATGCGGTAGTGGTGCGCCGGATCGAGATGCGGTTGTATCGATAGTTGCGCGACCGGAATGGCCGCATCCGGGTACATCAGCAACAGCGGAACCCACGCGCCGTGATCCAGGCCGTGTTCGGTGACCGCCGATGCAATGCCCGCTTGCGTCAATAGCGTCGCGGCTTGTTTTCCAAGTTTAGGCGCGCCGGGCGCGCGGTAGCGGATCTCGTACAGCGCGCGTGGAAAGCCATAAAAGTCATGGATGGTTTCCGGTTGTTCCGCGATGCTCGCGACCGGCTGCGCCGTGCCCCAATGAGCGGAGAGCATGAGGATTGAACGCGGGCGCTCGAAACGCGTAGCGAACGAAGCGAACTCCGCCGATGGCATCGACGGGTCGATAGGCAGTGTCGGTGCGCCGTGGGAGATGAAGACGGTAGGAAGCCGGGACATGGCAGCGAGCCTCTATAAGAGTGGTTGCCATGAATATACGGCTACTCAGCGCGTTGATAAACGGTCGCTGAGGAGATGAATTGTGTCGCGCCTGTTGTTAATGCTCGGCGTTCTTCAGGCCGGGCCAAGCGGTCGCGATGGGACGCCCCACAGCAAACATGTCGATGACGCGATCCACCGTCTGATCGACCATTTCATCGATAGAACCCGGCCGGTGATAAAACGCCGGCAGCGGCGGAAAAATCACGCCGCCCATTTCGGTGACGGACGTCATATTGCGCAGATGCGCGAGGTTGAACGGCGTCTCGCGCACCATCAAAACAAGGCGCCGGCGTTCTTTGAGCACGACATCAGCCGCGCGGGTGATGAGATTGTCCGATAACCCCAGCGCGATGCTCGCCAGCGTTTTCATGGAGCAGGGCGCGACGATCATGCCGTCCGTCGCAAACGATCCTGATGCAATGCTTGCGCCGACATCGCGCACGTTGTGCACGACGTCCGCGAGCGCGTGGACGGTGGATTTATCGAGTGTCAGTTCGTGCTGGATATTCAGCCAACCCGCATTCGATATCAACAGGTGCGTTTCCACGCCGCCGAGGCGGCGCAGCGTTTCAAGCAGTCGCACGCCGTAGATCGAACCCGTGGCCCCGGTGATCGCGACGATCAGCCGTCGCGGTACGGGGTCGGAGGGTGAAGTACGGTCGGCGACCAAGCTCGGGACAGACTCAGGCAGCGGCAAACAATTGCTGCAATTCGCCCGATTCGTACATTTCCATCATGATGTCCGACCCGCCGATGAACTCACCCTTCACATAAAGCTGGGGAATGGTCGGCCAGTTCGAGAATTCCTTGATGCCCTGGCGCACGCCTTCGTCTTCCAGGACGTTGACCGTCCTCAACTCGGTCACGCCGCAAGCCTTGAGGACCTGGATGGCGCGGCCGGAGAAACCGCACATCGGGAATTGCGCCGTGCCTTTCATGAACAGCACGACCGGTGCTGCATCGACGATTTGCTTGATGCGTTCTTGCGTATCCATGGTCTTTCCTGCGATGCGTTGTAATGCGGGTTGATTTGGGGGTCGAGCGGCGCGAGATTTATGCGCCAACGTGTCTGAAATGATAGCGGATTTCAATCGGCGCAGCTTGAGCGCGCCCGAGCTCATGCCGCGAACACGCCGCCGCTGGCGCGTTCGATTCCGGCGAGATCGTATTCGGAACGGACATCCGAGAAGCCGCGCGCCGTCAGCAGCGCCCGGACGTCCTCCGCCTGGTCGTAGCCGTGTTCCAGCCACAGAGAACCATTCGCGGCGAGAAAAAACGGCGCCGTCTGGATGATCGTGCGAATTGCGCTGAGTCCGTCGGCTTCGTCGGTGAGGGCGGCGCGCGGTTCGAAACGCAGGTCGCCTTCGGCCAGATGCGGATCGTTTTGCGCGATGTACGGCGGATTGCTCACGATCACTTCGAACCGCTGCGCCGGGTCCAACGCCTCCGTCCAGTTGCTTTGGACGACGGTCAGCGACCGGTCGATGCCGAGCAACTTCGATGCATTCGCGGCCGCAACCGCGAGCGCTTCCGCGGATCGATCGACAGCCCAGACTTTTGCGTCGTGGCGGGACGAGGCGATCGCGACAGCAATCGCGCCGCTGCCCGTACCGAGATCGAGCACGCGTGGCTCGTGCATTCCCTCGATCTTCGCCAAAGCGATCTCGACCAGCAATTCGGTTTCGGGGCGGGGAATCAGCACATCGGGCGTCACATCGAATGACAACCCGAAAAACTCGCGCGTTCCAACAAGCTGCGCGATCGGTTCGCCATCCGTCCGTCGTCGAGCAAGCGCTTCAAAGCGGTCGACGCTTTCCTCGGGCAGTTCCTCGTCATCGCGCGTGATCAGTTCCGTGCGCCGCCAGCCGAGCACATGCTCGAGCAGGATCCGCGCTTCAAGCGCAGGCAACGGTGATGCCCGCAAGAGCCCGGCAACGGTTGTCATTCGGCATCGCCCAGCGCGGCCAGCAACTCGGCCTGATGTTCACTGACGAGCGCGGCCACGAGTTCACCGATATCGCCGTCCATGATTGCGTCGAGCTTGTAGAGCGTCAGGTTGATCCGATGATCCGTCATCCGCCCTTGCGGGAAGTTATACGTGCGAATGCGCTCCGACCGGTCTCCCGATCCGATCAAACTCTTGCGCGTCGCGGCTTCCTTCGCGTGCTGCTCGTGATACTGCTTGTCCATGATCCGCGCGGCGAGCACTTTCAGCGCACGGTCCTTGTTCTTGTGCTGCGAGCGGTCGTCCTGGCATTCCACGACGATGCCCGTCGGCAAGTGCGTCACGCGCACGGCCGAATCGGTCTTGTTGATATGCTGGCCGCCCGCGCCCGAAGCGCGGAAGGTATCGATGCGCAAGTCGGCCGGATTGATCACGACCTCGCCGATTTCATCGGCTTCCGGCATCACTGCGACCGTGCACGCCGACGTGTGAATGCGCCCTTGCGTTTCGGTCGCCGGAACCCGCTGCACGCGATGCCCGCCCGACTCGAACTTCAGCTTCGAATACACATTGAGCCCCGCGATCCGCACGATCACTTCCTTGTAACCGCCCAGATCCGACGCGCTTTCCGACATCATCTCGACCGTCCAGCGATTGCGCTCTGCGTATCGGAGATACATGCGCAGCAGGTCGCCGGCGAACAACGCGGATTCATCGCCGCCCGTGCCCGCGCGGATTTCGATGAAGATATTGCGGTCGTCGTTGGGATCTTTCGGCAGCAGCATGGCTTGCAGATCGCGTTCGATCGCCGCCATCCGCTCGCGCGCCTCGCCGATCTCCTCTTCTGCGAAGTCGCGCATGGACGGATCGGTGAGCAGTTCCTGGGCGGTGCGTTCGTCGTTCGCTGCCTGGCGCCACAGCGCGTATTGCTCGACCACGGGCCCGATCTCCGCATTTTCCTTCGTGATCTTCCGATACTGATCCATATCGGCGGTGACATCTTCGCGGCTCATCAGGTCATTGAGTTCGGCCAGCCGGGTAGTGAGCTGGTCGAGCTTGCTTTGCATGCTCGTTTTCATGGGGTGCTGGAGCGAGGCTCCGGAGAAGACTGCGATCAGGAAAGCGGCCTAAAAATACGGCGCTATTGAAGACGAGACGGCGGCTGTAACCGCTAAAGGCGGGGGAGGGGCGCTAATTCTCCGTGGGATCGTTCGATCCCACCGGATGGCCGTGTTTGTAGAGTCCGCCCATCAATTCGATGAGCTGGTCGCGGTTCTCATGGCTGGCACGGCTGAGCGCGTGCGTGGGACCATGGATCAGCTTGTTGGTAAGCGACTGCGACAGCGCTTCGAGCACGGCTGCCGGATCTTCGCCGCGCGCGAGCATCTTGCGAGCGCGTTCGACTTCGGCGCGGCGCAGGGCGTCGGCTTGCGTGTGCATGTGACGGATCACCGGCACGATGCTGCGTGCATCCAGCCATTGCATGAAACCTTGCACGCGTGTGTCGATGATCGACTCGGCCTGCGCCACCGCCGCCTGGCGCGACGCGCTGCCTTCGCGCACGATCGCGCCGAGATCGTCGACGGTATAGAGGAACACGTCCTGCAACTCGCCCACTTCTGGCTCGATGTCGCGTGGTACGGCGAGATCGACCATGAAAATCGGCCTGTGGCGGCGGGCTTTCACCGCCCGCTCGACCGCGCCCAGCCCGATGATGGGCAAGGTGGACGCCGTACACGACACGATGATGTCGAACTCATGCATGCGTGCCGGAAGCTCGGACAGCGGAATGGAGCGTCCGTTGAAACGATCCGCGAGTTTCTCGCCGCGTTCGGCGGTGCGGTTTGCCACCACGAGTTCACGCGGCTTTTGCGCGGCGAAATGGGTTGCGCACAACTCGATCATTTCGCCGGCGCCAATGAACAACACGCGCTGGCCGGAGATATTTTCGAAGATCCGCTGCGCGAGACGCACGGCGGCAGCCGCCATGGAAACCGATTGCGCGCCGATTTCGGTCGTCGTGCGGACTTCCTTGGCGACGGCAAACGTGCGCTGAAACAACTGATTGAGATACGTGCCAAGCGCGCCAGCTTCGGAGGCGGTGCGCACCGCATCCTTCATCTGCCCCACGATCTGCGTCTCGCCGAGCACCATGGAATCGAGCCCGGAGGCGACCCGAAACGCATGCCGAACGGCTTCGGACTGCGGCAGCGCGTACACGTGCGGCGCGAGTTCGGAGACTGGCAAGTTGTGATACTTCGAAAGCCAGTGGACGGCGGCGTCGCGTGCCGCTTTGTCGCTGGTCGCGCAATACAGCTCCGTGCGGTTGCACGTGGAGAGGATTGCGGCTTCCGGCGCCGCCTTGCCCATGGACCCGAGCCACAGGTCCTTCAGCGCGCCGAGGGCCGGCTTGATTTGTTCGAGCGGAAACGCCACGCGTTCGCGCAGGGCGACAGGCGCAGTGTGGTGGTTGATTCCGATCGCGAGGAGCTGCATGTTGTGGGCCTGAGCTGATGGCCTTTAAAAATGCCTAAGAATTAGCCCAATATTATAGCCTTTCACGAAACTCTTCAGTTCCTCCCGGCGGACCTCCGGCGAAACCCATGCCAGACAAGCCGCCTGGCATTTCCGAGGCTTCGATCCGGTCCAGTTGGTAGCCATAGCCGTAAAGCGGCGTCAGCCGGTATCCGGTTTCCGGACGAAGATGCAATTTCGAGCGCAGGCGCGATGCATGGGTATCGAGTGTGCGCGACGCCATGTCGCTGCCCCGAGGCCACACTACTTCCATGATGTGGGCCCGTGACACGGCGCGCGACAGGTTGGTGAACAACAGCCGTGCGAAGCGGAACTCCTTCGGCGTGAGCAGAACCCGCTGGTCAGCAAAACTGACGCTCAATTCGGAAGAATTGAACCGGTAGTCGCCGAAATGCTCTGCTGCAGGCGTGCGCACCATGCTGCGCCGGGCGAGCACTTCCACGCGGGCGGCGAGTTCATCGAAGCGCACGGGTTTCGAGACGCAGTCGTCCGCGCCGGCCTTCAGGCACGCCACCACGTCGGCCTCGCTCTGGCTCGATGCCATCAGCACGATGGGAAGCTGCGGCGCCAGATGCCGGACCCGTTCGATGATTTCCGCGCCGATCATGTCGCGCGTTTCATTGGCGGTGATCAGCAGGTCGAACGTGTCGTGCCGCATACGGTCGAGCAGCGCCGGCGGAGTCGGGAAGAAATGACAGAAATGGCCGTCCAGGACGAGAGTCCGGCGGATGAGTGCGGCGTGCTGAACGTCCGCGTCGATGATGGCGATTCGCATGATTTCTTACGCCGCCGCGTGCTTCGAGTAAGAGGGCCGCACGGCGCGGCGTGTGCTTGCCATCGCCATTCCAGCCCCCTAAACTCAACCGCTGCGCTGCGAGCGCCTTCCAAACCTTCTAATAACACAGGATTGAAAATGCTAGTTCACCCATCCGATTCGACACATAGGTTTAGTCTGAATTCGGTCCGGATGAATTCCTGATGGGTTGGTTTGGCATCGTTTTTCTCGGACTCGTGATCGGATTGGCGGGCTGGTGGCTGCATCCCTTGCGCCGGTCGGGCGCAAAACGCGCCGGCCGTTTCTGGCTGGCCCTGGCTGCCGCCGTCCTTGGCGCAGTCGTCGCGAAGATGTTGGGCAACGTCACTGGCGCTTTTCACGATGGCGATTCGCTCGAGTGGCTGGCGTGCGCGCTGGTCGCGCTCGTCGCGGTGAGCGTCGCGGTCGGGCTGGCGGCGCGGCGTTAAATAATTTCTGCAGGTGACTCCATGAACGATCGACTGATTTCCCCCAATGCCGAGACCTTCGCCCGGCGAATCGAGTTGCTGCGCGGTGTCATGGCGCGCGAGGCGCTGGCCGCCGTGCTGGTGCCGTCGTCGGATCCGCATATCTCGGAATACTTGCCCGAGCGCTGGCAGGCGCGGCAGTGGCTGTCAGGATTCACCGGGTCGGCAGGAACGCTGGTCGTGACGCCCGATTTCGCCGGCGTCTGGGCCGATAGCCGCTACTGGACGCAAGCTGAAGCGCAACTCGCCGGCACCGGCATCACGCTTGTGAAGATGATGGCCGGCCAGCAGTCGGCGCCGCACGTGGACTGGCTTGCCGAAAATGTTGCGGCGGGCGATACGGTTTCCGTCGACGGCACCGTGCTCGGCGTAGCCGCCGCACGCACGCTGAAGGACGCCCTGACAGCGCGCGGGATCGTGTTGCGCACGGATCTGGATCTGCTCGATGCCGTCTGGCCGGAGCGGCCGGGTTTGCCGTCGGACAGCGTTTATGAGCACGTTGCGCCTCAATCGAGCGTGTCCCGCGCGGATAAATTAGCCGATGTTCGCCGTGTGATGCGCGAGAAAGGCGCGCAATGGCATTTCATTTCCACCCTCGACGACCTCGCGTGGCTTTTCAACCTGCGCGGCGCCGACGTCACCTACAACCCTGTGTTCGTCGCGCATGCGTTGATCGGGCTGGATGACGCGGCATTGTTCGTCGGCGATGGAAAAATCCCCGCCGAGTTGAAAGCGTCGCTGCTGAAAGACGACGTGTATGTCGAGCCGTACGCCAAAACCGGGTATGCGCTCGCCGCGTTGCCGGCAGGTTCCACGTTGCTCGTCGATCCGCGCCGCGTCACGTTCGGCTCGCTCGAGAAAGTGCCGGCGAAAGTGAAGATCGTGGAGTCGGTGAATCCGTCGACCTTCGCCAAGTCGCGCAAGACCGCCGCCGATGCCGTCAACATTCGCGCCACCATGGAACAGGACGGCGCGGCCCTAGCCGAGTTTTTCGCATGGTTCGAAGACGCGCTCGGGCGCGAGACGATCACGGAACTGACCATCGATGAAAAACTGACGGCCGCGCGCGCTCGCCGCCCGGGTTTCGTCACGCTGAGTTTTGCGACCATTGCCGGGTTCAACGCAAACGGTGCGATGCCGCATTACCGCGCCACCGACGACTCGCATTCGGTGATCGAAGGCAACGGTTTGTTGCTCATCGATTCAGGCGGGCAGTACCTGAGCGGTACGACGGATATCACGCGCGTGGTGCCCATCGGCAAGATCACCGCCGAGCACAAGCGCGATTTCACCGTCGTGCTCAAAGGGACGATCGCGTTGTCGCGCGCCCGTTTCCCGCGCGGCATCCGTTCGCCGATGCTCGATGCCATCGCCCGTGCGCCCATCTGGGAAGCGGGCGCGGACTATGGCCATGGAACCGGACATGGCGTGGGCTACTTCCTGAACGTGCACGAAGGTCCGCAGGTCATCTCGCACTACGCGCCGGCCGAGCCTTTCACGGCGATGGAAGAAGGCATGATCACGTCGATTGAGCCGGGGCTTTATCGGCCGGGGAAATGGGGCATTCGCATTGAAAACCTGGTGATGAACGAAGCCGCCGGCAAAACCGAATTCGGCGATTTCCTCAAGTTCGAAACGCTGACTTTGTGTCCGATCGATACACGCTGCATCGACCTCACCTTGCTGCGCGACGACGAACGCGCGTGGCTCAACGACTATCACGCAACTGTGCTTGAACGCGTTTCGCCGCATGTTTCCGGCGCGGCAAAAACGTGGCTCGAAAAACGCACGCAGGCTATTTAACGGAGCTCAAAGCGCATGGCGATCAAGGCAGTGGTGTTCGATTTCGGCGGCGTGCTGATCGACTGGAATCCCGAGTACGTGTATAGCCGCCTGATTCCGGATGAGGCTGAGCGGCGCTGGTTCATGGACAACGTCGTGCACATGGACTGGGTGCTGCAGCAGGACGCAGGGCAGACCATCGCTGACGGCAACGCCGAGCTGATTGCCAAGTTTCCCGAGCATGAGGCGCTGATCCGCGCGTTCTACGAGCGCTGGCAGGAGATGGTGGCGGGCGTGCTGGAAGACGGCGTAGCGTTGGTGGACAAGCTGGAAGCGGCGGATATTCCGCTGTTCGGGCTGACCAACTGGTCGGCGGAAACCTTCCCGTGGGCGTGGGAGCGTTTTCCGGTGCTGCAGCGTTTTCGGGAAGTGGTGGTATCGGGACGCGTGCTGGTTGCGAAGCCCGATCCGGCGATTTTCGCGTTGATGTGGAAGGAAATCGACCGGCATTTTCCGGGCATTCAACCGCAGGAAGTCGTTTTCATCGACGATAACGCGAAGAACATCGCCGCCGCGACCGCACTTGGCTGGAACGCCGTGCATCACACGAACGCGGAGCAGACCGAAGCGCGTCTGCGAGCGCTCGGCTTGCCAGTCTGATCATTTCCCAAACAAATTCTTCAGCGCGTCGCCAATGTTCTTGACTACACCCCCCGCGTTCCTGGCGACGCCTTCTGCATTCACGCCAAGCGCCTTCGCGAAACCTGCTGCGAGTTTCTTCGTCAGGCTTTCGTTGAGCGAAAACTTCGGATCGCGCAGGTTGCCATCGAGTTCGAAGTCGAGCTTGATCTGATCGTGATTCTTCAACGCCGCGATTGCGATCTTCGTGGGGATGGAGAGGAACGTGTCGAGCGGATTCCCGTTATCCGATAACTGCAAATGGTTCAGCAGCACCGATCCCGGCGCGTGGATCGTGTAATTCTGCACGGTGGCGTCGAGCGTGAGATCGATCGTGCCGCCGGTCACCGTGGTGCGCGCGCCGGCCTTTTTCATCAGATACGGATCGAGCGTGGCAATATCGACATTACGCAAGGTCGTATGCGTCTGCGAATCCTTGTTCGCAATCTTCATCCAGCCGTTGAACGCAACCGTTCCCGTGTGCGACTGCCCTTTGATCGAGCCGGTCATGTCGAGCTTGGTCGGCTCCGTGAGCGCGGGGAGATGCAAGTTGTCAACTGTTGCGCGGGCATTTGAAATCAGGATCCGATACGGCGGCTGTTGCACCGATTCATCGAAGAATTCCATGGCGCCGCGCTCGAACGAGACATGATCGATCAGGCGGTCTTCGCGCGCATGCTCGGCGGCTTCGGTTGAACTGGCTTGCGCCTCGCGCGTGGACTGCTTAAGGTTGGGAAGCAGGTCGACACGGCCGTCCGGAAAACGCGCTACCGAGAGATAAAAGCCATCGACCGTGATGTGACGCAGATGCAGCGTGCTGGTCAGCACGGAGCGCATATCGACGTTGAGCGTCACGCGTTCGGCACGCAATGCGTCTTCCGTGGGCCAGCCCTTCGGACCGCGCAAACGCAGACGGCTGAGCGTGATCCGCGAGTAACCGACATCGACATCTTCGACTGATCCGAGCGGCCCGAGCGCTTCCACGACACGGGCCTTCATCTCGTGCATGACGTACAGCCAGCCGCCGCCCGCCGCGAGCAGCAGAATCACGATCACCGCGCCCGCCCACAGCACCACGCGCTGCGCCTTCGAACCCGCCATCCCGATGTCTCCAAATCAAGCCGCGCACGGGCGGCGAGCCGATGCGTTGTTGGTCGTTATTCTCGATCTGCCGCGTTTAGCGGATGATCGGCTTGTAGCGCAGGCGCTTCGGTTTCGCGGCTTCGTCACCGAGACGATTGCGCTTGTCGGCTTCGTACTCTTGATAGTTGCCATCAAAGAACGTCACTTGCGAATCGCCTTCGAACGCGATGATGTGCGTTGCGATGCGGTCAAGGAACCAGCGATCGTGCGAGATCACGAGCACCGATCCTGCGAATTCCAGCAACGCATCTTCCAGCGCCCGCAGCGTTTCAACGTCCAGGTCGTTCGACGGTTCATCCAGCAGCAATACGTTGCCGCCTTCAATCAGCGTCTTTGCCAGATGCAACCGGCCACGCTCACCGCCCGACAATGCGCCGACCGTCTTCTGCTGGTCGCCGCCCTTGAAGTTGAACCGCCCGATATACGCCCGCGACGGCGTTTCATATTTGCCCACGGTCAGCACATCCGCACCGCCCGAAATTTCTTCGAACACGGTCTTGTTGCCATTGAGCGCGTCGCGACTTTGATCCACGTAAGCCAGCTTCACGGTCGGGCCGGTCACGATCTCGCCCGAATCCGGCTGCTCCTTACCCGTGAGCATGCGGAACAATGTCGACTTCCCTGCGCCATTTGGCCCGATTATTCCGACAATCGCACCCGCCGGTATCTTCATGTTGAGGTTATCGATCAGCAAACGGTCGCCATATGCCTTGCTGACGTTCTTGAATTCGATCACTTCATTGCCCAGACGATCGCCGACCGGGATGAAGATTTCCTGCGTTTCATTGCGCTTCTGGTATTCCTGGCTGTTGAGTTCCTCGAACCGCGCTATACGCGCCTTCGATTTCGCCTGACGTCCCTTCGGGTTCTGGCGCACCCATTCCAGTTCCTTCTTCAGCGCTTTCTGACGCGCCGATTCCGACGATTCTTCCTGCTTCAGCCGGTCCTGCTTCTGGTCGAGCCAACTGCTGTAATTGCCCTTCCACGGAATGCCGTGGCCGCGGTCGAGTTCGAGAATCCATTCGGCGGCGTTATCGAGGAAATAGCGATCGTGGGTCACGGCGACGACCGTGCCTGGATAACGCGTCAGGAATTGCTCGAGCCAATCGACGGATTCTGCATCCAGGTGGTTGGTCGGTTCATCGAGCAGCAGCATGTCGGGCTTTTGCAGTAACAACTTGCAGAGCGCCACGCGGCGTTTTTCACCGCCGGACAAATGTTCGATCTTCGCGTCCCACGCGGGGAGACGCAGCGCGTCGGCGGCGACTTCGAGCTGTTGCTCGGGCGTGCCGCCGTCGCTCGTTGCGAGGATGGCTTCGTATTTGGCTTGCTCGGCGGCGAGGGCGTCGAAATCGGCGTCGGGCTCAGCGTAGGCCGCGTAGATGTCGTCCAGTTTCTTTTGCGCGGTGAAGACGTCGCCGAGACCGTCTTCGACTGCTTCTCTCACGGTTTGCTGCGGGTCGAGTTGCGGTTCCTGCGGCAAGTAGCCGATGTTCAGGTTCGGCATCGGCGTGGCTTCGCCTTCGATTTCCTTGTCGACGCCCGCCATGATGCGGATCAGCGTCGATTTACCCGAGCCGTTCAGGCCGAGCAGGCCAATCTTGGCGCCCGGGAAGAACGACAGCGAGATGTCCTTCAGGATCTGGCGTTTCGGCGGCACGATCTTGCCGACGCGGTTCATGGTGAAGACGTATTGGGCCATTTGCGGATTCGGTTGTCTTGAGGTTTTCGGGGTTTTGCTTTTCGAGGCTGGCTTCGGCTGACGGCGGCTGGCGTTTCAAGCCGCTGCAGCGATGCACCTCGATTCAATACGCGACGATGCGTGTCCCAAGGGAGCAGGAACGTGCCGACATTGTACTTCGATGGATACCGGTGGTCGGCGTGGAGTCCGGCGATTCAGCGCCAGACCGCTGCGCCGCTGTGCCGGGAGCATGTTCCGCGGTAATGGCGGCTGAAACTCCAGGCGCCAATGACCATCTTCCTGGCTTCAGGAAAATGGTCCGCGAGGATGCTACCCGCTCTCTTTCCGGCGGCGTCGGGAGATGAAAAAAGCGGGATCCCTCTACCAGGGACCCCGCTTTTCGGAACGAGTACGGACGGAAAATCGTTAAATCACACGTTAAACAAGAAATTCATCACATCGCCGTCGTGGACCACATATTCCTTCCCTTCGGCCCGCATCTTCCCGGCTTCCTTCGCGCCCTGTTCGCCTTTGAACGCGATGAAATCATCGAACGCAATGGTCTGTGCGCGAATGAAGCCGCGCTCGAAGTCCGTATGGATCGCGCCCGCGGCCTGGGGGGCCGTATCGCCGATATGAATCGTCCACGCCCGCACTTCCTTCACGCCTGCCGTGAAATACGTCTGCAATCCAAGCAGCGTGTAGCCCGCGCGAATCACGCGGTCGAGGCCCGGCTCGTCCATGCCGATATCGGCGAGAAACTCTTGCTTGTCGGCGTCGTCGAGATCGGCGATTTCCGCTTCGATCGCCGCGCAAACGGCCACCACCGGCGATTTTTCGGCTTCCGCGTACTTGCGCACCGCGTCCAGATGCGGATTGTTCTCGAAGCCGTCGTCCTTCACGTTCGCCACGTACATGGTCGGCTTGGCCGTGATCAGGCACAGCGGCTTGATCAGCAGGAGTTCGTCCTCGCTCAGGTCCAGGCCGCGCACGGGCTTCGCCTGGTCGAGCTGCGCCTGGATCTTTTCGAGCAGGGGCACGAGCTTCGCCGCTTCCTTGTCGTTGCCGGAACGCGCCGATTTCGCATAACGATGATGCGCCTTCTCCACCGTCGACAAATCCGCCAGCGCCAGTTCGGTGTTGATGACTTCGATATCCGCCAGCGGGTCGATCTTGTTCGCGACGTGAATCACGTTCTCGTCTTCGAAGCAGCGGACCACATGCGTGATCGCATCGGTTTCGCGGATGTTCGCGAGGAACTTGTTGCCGAGACCTTCGCCCTTGCTCGCACCGGCGACGAGGCCGGCAATATCGACGAATTCAACGATCGCCGGAACCACGCGCTCGGGCTTGACGATGTCGGACAGGGCGGCGAGACGAGGATCGGGTACTTCGACCACGCCGACGTTCGGCTCGATCGTGCAGAACGGGTAGTTTTCGGCGGCGATGCCGGCCTTGGTCAGTGCATTGAACAGTGTGGACTTGCCGACGTTGGGCAAGCCGACGATGCCGCATTGGAGGCTCATGGGATCCTTCGAACTGGTGAAACGGCGTGCGCCGCGTGGGTCAACGCTGCATTTCGCTGTGCAGCGGGCGGCCACGTCTTGCGGGCCGGACAAACCCATATTGTACCGCTCTGGCCCGGCACGCTGGGCGCGCAGGGATACACGGTCGAAACACCGTGTTGCGCATCAAATCTCGAAATACCCCCGCGGCTATAATGCCCGCATGACTTTCCACTCTCGAAATTTCCACGCGGTCGTGGTTGGCGGCGGCCTGGTCGGCAAGACGGCGGCGCTCGCGCTGACGCAATCCGGCTTGCGCACGGCATTGCTTGCAACGCCGGCCGCACCGCCGCCCGCCGCCGGCAGCTTCGATTCGCGAATCTACGCGCTTTCGTCGAGTTCGCAGGCGTTGCTCGAACGCTTGCGCGTCTGGCAGGCGCTCGAGCGTGAAAAGCTCGGGCCGGTGCTGGACATGCGGGTTTTCGGCGATGCCTTCGCCGAACTGCACTTTTCCGCGTTCCAGGCCGCCGTGCCGCAACTGGCGTGGATTGCGGAGTCGTCGCTGATCGAACGTTCGCTCGATGCCGCGCTGCGTTTCCAGCCGAACCTCACGTGGATCGATTCGCGCGCGCAGGGCCTCGTGATTCACGATGACGCCGCGCACCTCACGCTCGCCAACGGCGACACGCTCGAAGCCGATCTCGTGGTCGGCGCCGACGGTGCGCACTCCTGGGTGCGTGCGCAGACGGGCGCGAAGATGCATCGGAGGGAATATCGGCAGACCGGCGTGGTCGCGAATTTCAAGTGCGAGAAACCACACGCCGAAACTGCATACCAATGGTTCCGTGACGGCGAAATCATCGCGCTGTTGCCGTTGCCGGGCGATTACGTGTCGCTTGTCTGGTCCGCGAAAGCCGATCATGCCGATGCCCTGCTGAAGCTCGATCCCGAGCAACTCGCGGCCGAAGTCGAGAAAGCCACGCAAAACATGCTCGGCACGCTGGAATGCGTGACGCCGGCGCACGGTTTCCCGCTTGCGCTGCAAACGGTGGATCGTCTGGTCGGGCCGCGTGTGGCGCTGGTCGGTGACGCTGCACACCTGATTCATCCGCTTGCGGGACAGGGCATGAATCTGGGTTTGCGCGATGTCGCCGCGCTCGCGGATACACTCGCCGGCAAGGAAGCCTTCCGTTCCGCGGGCGATCCGGTTTTACTCCGCCGATACGAACGCGCCCGCCGCGAGGACATTCAAAAACTGACCATCGCGTGCGATGGCCTGCAACGACTCTTTGCCGTGCCCGGCACGCTTGCAAGCGCGGTGCGCAATACGGGCATGGCGCTCGTTGGCGCGCAGCCGCAGATCAAGCGCTGGCTCGTTTCAGCTGCGCTTGGCTAAAGACCTATTCACTTTTCAGCATCACAGGAATCCGAATGAAAATCACTCTTCGCCGCGCTCTGGTCGCTGCCGCCACGCTGGCAGCGGTGTTTGGCATCGGCATCGCGGCCCAGGCCGATCAGACCACCGACAAGATCAAGTCCACGCTGCAGTCGCGTATTGGCGACGCCGATATCAAGAGCATCCAGAAGTCGCCCGTTCCGGGCCTGTACGAGGTGAACCTCGGCGCGCAGATCGTCTATACGGACGCGACCGGCAATTACTTGCTGATGGGCGATCTCGTCGATACCCGCACGCGCACGAATCTCACCGAAGCGCGTCTCGCCGAAACCAACAAGATCGACTTTGCGAAGCTGCCGTTCGAGAACGCCGTGAAGGTCGTGAAGGGCACCGGCGCACGCAAGATTGCGGTGTTCTCGGACCCGAACTGCCCGTATTGCAAGCAGCTCGAAACCACGCTGAAATCCGTGGATAACGTCACCGTCTACACGTTCCTGTACCCGGTTTTATCGCCGGATTCTACGTCCAAGTCCAAGTCCATCTGGTGCTCGAAGGATCGCTCGAATGCATGGGAAGGCTGGATGCTCGACCACAGCGCGCCGACCGCTTCGGCAAGTTGCGATACGACCGCCATCGATAAAAACCTGAAGCTCGGCCAGTCGATGAACGTGACCGGCACGCCTACGGTTTTCCTCGCCGATGGACGCCGTCTCCCCGGCGCCATTCCGGCTGACCGGCTGGAAAAGGAATTGTCGGCGGTTCGCTGAACGTAGCGGCCGATCCACGAAAGGAGGCGCGCGATGCGCCTCTTTCGCTTTCAAACAGGCATCCAACGCCAGCCTCGCCGGCGATAAGAAGAAAGGACCTCGAAGCATGAACGCCATCCGGTACACCATCGTTCCGAAAAATCCCGCAGCGCATGTGTTCGAAGTGACGTTGACCGTTGCGCAACCCGATCCACACGGCCAGCGCTTCGTGCTGCCCGTGTGGATTCCGGGCAGCTACATGATTCGCGAATTCGCGCGCAATATCGTGACGCTGCAGGCGTTCAACGCAGCGGGACGGAAGATCGGCATCGAGAAGACCGACAAACACGCATGGCAAACCGCGCCGCACGACGGCCCGATCACGCTGCGTTACGAGGTCTACGGCTGGGATTTGTCGGTGCGAGCGGCGCATCTGGATGACACCATCGGCTTCTTCAACGGCACGAGCGTGTTCCTGGCCGTGGAAGGGCAGGCGGATGCGCCGTGCATCGTGGATATTCAGAAGCCTTCGGGCGCGCAGTATGCAAGCTGGCGCGTCGCCACGGCGTTGCCGGAAGCGCGCGGCACGAAGCGCTATGGCTTTGGCGCGTACGAAGCGCCGAATTACGACGCGCTGATCGATCATCCCGTGACGCTCGGCGAGTTCGCGCTCGGTTCCTTCAATGCTCACGGCGCGAAGCACGACATTGTGATTTCGGGCCGCGTGACCGCGCTCGATATGCAGCGTCTCGAAACCGATCTCAAGCGCATCTGCGAGTCTCAAATTGCGCTCTTCGAGCCGCGCACGAAGAAGGCGCCTATCGATCGTTATGTGTTCATGACCGTTGCCGTTGGCGATGGTTATGGCGGGCTGGAACATCGTGCATCGACCGCGTTGATCTGCAATCGCGCGGACCTTCCCGTCACCGGACGGCCGGAGATGACCGATGGATACAGGACGTATCTGGGGCTGTGCAGTCACGAATATTTTCATACGTGGAACGTGAAGCGCATCAAACCTGCAGCGTTCGCGCCATACGATTTATCGCAGGAAAATTACACGTCGTTGCTGTGGCTGTTCGAAGGGTTCACGTCGTACTACGACGACCTGATACTCGTGCGCACCGGCTCGATCAGCGCAAGCGATTATTTTGCGCTGCTAGGCAAGACGATCGGCGGCGTGTTGCGCGGCTCGGGACGGTTGAAGCAAACCGTCGCGGAAAGCTCGTTCGATGCCTGGGTCAAATATTATCGGCAGGATGAGAACGCGGCGAACGCCATCGTCAGTTATTACCAGAAGGGCTCGCTCGTCGCGCTGGCTTTCGATCTGTCGATTCGCGCGCAAACGGAAGGCAAGAAGTCGCTCGACGACGTGATGCGTCTGTTGTGGCAGCGCTACGGCCGCGATTTCTACAACGGCCGGGCGCGCGGCATTGAAGAGAACGAAGTCGAAGCGCTGTTTGCCGAAGCCACCGGCGCCGATCTGAGGAAGCTCTTCCGCGAGGGCGTGCACGGCACGCGCGATCTGCCGCTGGAGACCTTGCTGGAACCTTTCGGCATCAAGCTCGCCGCCGATATCGCCACGAACGGCACGGCAGGCAAGCCGTCGCTTGGCGCACGCGTTCGCGGCGGCGCGGATTGCGTGCTTGCGGCCGTCCACGAGAACAGTGCGGCGCAGAAGGCGGAGTTATCGGCGGGAGATGTGCTGGTTGCAATCGATGGTCTGCGCGTCACGGGTTCCAATCTCGATTCACTGCTTTCGCGTTATCTGCCCGGCGCGAAGGTTGAAGTTCACGCATTCCGTCGCGACGAATTGCGCGTGACGCAGGTGAAACTCGACGCGCCGGACGTGTCCCGTTACGTGCTTTCCACGGCCGATTCCAGCGCTCAGACGAAGCAATGGCGTGAACGCTGGCTGAAAGGTTGATGCAGCAATAGCGGCCAAAAGGCGGATTGTTCTATCAGTGCAACGATCCGTCATGGGTGCACAGCTTTTTCCCGATCGATTAACCACGAAGAATGCGTCCTGTCAGAGCGTTTTCGCGCTCGCACTCAACCAAGGGACAGGAGTCATCGTGACGACCATTCTTCAAATCAATTCCGCTGCCCGCTCGCAAGGCGCCCAGTCCACGTTGCTCGCCGACGAAGTCGCGGCCAAGCTGCTGCAATCGCATGCTGGCGCGAAGCTCGTGGTTCGCAACCTTCTCGCCGATAACCTCCCGCATCTCGACGACGCCACGCTAGGCGCGTTCTTCACGCCGGCCGATGCCCGCACCGCCGAGCAAAACGCCATTCATGCAAAGAGCGAAGCGCTGATCGCCGAATTGCAATCGGCTGACATCGTTGTGATCGCCGCACCGATGTACAACTTCGGCATTTCATCGCAACTGAAGGCTTACTTCGACTGGATCGCACGCGCCGGCATCACGTTCAAATACGGCGCGAACGGCCCGGAGGGCCTCGTGACGGGCAAGAAGGTGATCGTTGTGTCGGCACGTGGTGGCAAGTACAGCGGCACGCCGAACGATTCGCAAACGCCTTATCTGAAGTCGTTCCTCGGGTTCCTCGGCATGACCGATGTCAGCTTCGTGTTCGCTGAAGGCCTGGCAATGGGTCCGGACGCTGCCGGCGCCGCGTTGGCTACGGCGCGGGATTCGATCGCTGCACTGTAAGTTGCTTCAGCTTTAAAAAAGCCCGCCGTGTGTTTGATAGACACGGCGGGCTTTTTCTTGGCGCTTCAGTTTGGCCGATCAGGCAAACGCCAGTCGATGGCCCGCCGTCCATTTTCTTCCAGGTAAGCATTCGCCGACGCGAAATGCCCACAGCCCAAAAATCCGCGATGTGCCGATAACGGCGACGGATGCGGCGCCTCGAGCACGCAATGCGCTTTTCCCGCTGCCACGGCAGACGCGATCAATCCGCGTTTCGCCTGCGCATGCGCGCCCCAAAGCACGAACACGAGATGTTCGTGCCGCATCGCAAGCTCGTGAATCAGCGTGTCGGTGCAATGTTCCCAGCCCCGTTTGGCGTGGCTGCCGGCTTTATCGCGTTCCACGGTCAGCGATGTGTTCAGCAACAGCACGCCTTGCTGCGCCCACGCGTCGAGACAACCGTGATTCGGCGCGGCAAAACCGAGGCTCGCGTTGATTTCCTTGAAGATGTTGCGCAACGACGGCGGCGGACGGACCGGCGCCGGAACCGAAAACGCGAGGCCATGAGCCTGCGGTGCGCCACGGTCTTCGCCGTGATACGGATCTTGTCCGAGAATCACCACTTTGACGTCGGCGGGACTGGTCAGACGCAAGGCGCGAAAGACATCGGCGGGATACACGGTCTTGCCGGCGGCGCGCTCATTGTCGACGAACGCGCACAACGCGCCGTAATGCGGACTTTCGATGAACGCCTTCAGGTGCTTGCGCCAATCGGCAGGCAATGCATTGAACTGGCTCTCAAGCGTTGTGAACGGATGACTTTCCGAAGCGCCTTCGGCCTCGAACAACGACGCCTGGTTCATTTCACGCCACCGTTCGAACCTTCCGCCTTTGGCTCGCACAATTCGTAACCACGGCGCGCCTTGCTCGCATCTTCAGGCTGGAGGTAGAGAAACGCGCCACGCATCTGGGCGGCGAGGTTGGTCATTCCGGCTTCGTCGCCGGATTTGAGTTCAAGTTCCAGTTCGCTGATGGGCGAGGTGCGGCGCTCGCCATCGATATCCGTTACGACTTCGCCAAGATCTAGCGCGGCTTCGATTGTCGCGCCATCGATATCGACGTTCCATATCACGCGGTCAAAGTCCGTACGGAAGAGGGCGTTCAACTCAGGCGCGGCGTCACGCAGAGCGTTGCGCGCGTGTTCGTCGTCGCAAAGTTCGAGCAGCTTGTCGATCTCCAGCGCTTCGCCCGCAACCGGCATTTCCCATTCGTGCCGGTTATGCATGCCGCCACTCGACTCACCTGCGGTCTTGTACGTCTGCAGCCATTGATCCGGTGCGCCGCGCAGCCGTACAGCGCTCTTTGCTTTGGCGAGCGCGCGGTCAGCGGTGTCGAAGTAGACGTTCGTCAGGTGAATCTTCCGGCCTTCCTGGCCCGTTCGCTTCGTCAGATCCCTTGCGATCTCTTCGTGGTCCGATGTCGGCAGCGCCAGCTTGATCTCACGTTCAATACCCAAAATAAACTCCGTGCAACAGCGTCAGAAGAACATTCGCGCAAGTTCGGTGCCGGGATCGTCGGCGCGCATGAACGCTTCGCCGACGAGGAACGTTTGCACGTCCATTGCCTGGAGCCGTTCGACATCCACGCGCGACAGGATTCCGGATTCGGTCACCACAATGCGCTCTTCCGGCACCATTTCCAGCATGCCGATGGTTGTATCTATCGACGTCTGGAATGTGCGGAGGTTCCGGTTGTTGATGCCGATAAGCGGCGTTTTCAGCGTTAGCGCCTGCACAAGCTCATTCTCATCGTGAACCTCGACCAGCACCGCGAGGCCCAGTGAATGGGCATAGGCTTCGAGGTCACGCATTTGTTCGGGCAGAAGCGCAGCGGCGATCAGCAAGATGCAATCGGCGCCCATCGCGCGGGCTTCGAGGATCTGATACGGATCGACAATGAAGTCCTTGCGCAGGACCGGCAAGCTGCACGCGGCGCGCGCTTCCTCAAGATACGCGACGCTGCCCTTGAAGAACTGCACATCGGTCAGCACCGACAGACACGCGGCGCCGCCACGTTCATACGACCTGGCGATATCGGCGGGGACGAAGCTTTCGCGTAGTACGCCCTTGGACGGACTCGCTTTCTTCACCTCGGCAATCACCGCCGCTTTACCTTCAGCATGCTTCGCACGCAAGGCGCCGACGAAGTCGCGCGAGTCGCGCGTGCTCGCTTGCAAACGCAGCGCCTCCACCGAAATGCTTTCTTGTGAAGCGCGGATTTCGTCGCGCTTGACCTGGATGATGCGGTCGAGAATGTCACTCATATCGGATTCCGTTATTTGGCGAATTGCTGCGTGAAGCGCACGAGTTCATCGACTTTCTCGCGCGCCTGGCCGCTCGCGATCACTTCTTTCGCGAGGCGCATGCCGTCCTCGATCGATTCCACGACGTTCGCGGCATAAAGCGCCGTTCCTGCGTTCAGCGTAACGATTTCGCGCGCCACGCACGGCTTGTTATTGAGCGCGCCGAGCAGCATGGTCTTCGATTCCTGCGCGTCGGCCACTTTGAGCGTTCGGTTCGACACCATCTGCAAGCCGAAATCTTCCGGATGAATCTCGTATTCGCGGACTTGTCCATCGCGCAGTTCGCCGACAACCGTCGCGGCTCCCAGCGAGACTTCGTCCATGCCGTCCTTGCCGTACACAACCAGCACGTGCTTTGCGCCAAGGCGCTGCATCACGCGAACCTGGATGCCGACGAGGTCTTCATGAAACACGCCCATCAACTGATTCGGCGCGCCTGCCGGGTTGGTCAGCGGGCCAAGAATGTTGAAGATGGTCCGCACGCCGAGCTCACGTCGCACGGCGGCGATGTTTTTCATCGCCGGATGATGGTTCGGCGCGAACATGAAACCCATGCCTGTTTCGGCGATGGATTGTGCGACCTGCTGCGGTTTCAAATCGATATTCACGCCGAGCGCTTCGAGCACGTCCGCGCTGCCCGATTTACTCGATACCCCGCGATTCCCGTGCTTCGCAACCTTCGCGCCGGCGGCCGAGGTAACGAACATGGTTGCCGTCGAGATGTTGAACGTGTGCGAGCCATCGCCGCCCGTACCGACGATATCCACGAGGTTATCGCTGTCCGGCACCATCACATGATTGGCGAATTCGCGCATGACGGTCGCCGCCGCTGCGATTTCGCCGATGGTTTCCTTCTTCACGCGCAATCCCGTGATGATCGCGGCGGACATCACCGGCGACATCTCGCCGCGCATGATCATGCGCATGAGGTGGAGCATCTCATCGTGGAAAATTTCACGATGCTCGATGGTCCGTTGCAGCGCTTCCTGGGCCGTAATAGTCATGTTCTGATCCCGGTTCACACGCGTTCGCCCTGCTTCGAGCTTTTAACGAAGTTCTCGAGCAGCGCGTGGCCATGCTCGGACAGGATCGATTCGGGGTGGAACTGAACGCCTTCGACCGCAAGTTCCTTGTGACGCACGCCCATGATTTCGCCATCGGGCGTCCACGCAGATACTTCCAGGCAGTCCGGCAGCGATTCACGCTCGATTGCCAGCGAGTGATACCGCGTCACGCTGAAATGCTTGGGCAGGTCGGCAAACACGCCGCGGCAATCGGTTTCGATCGTGCTGACCTTGCCGTGCATGATGGTTTGCGCGCGCACGACCCGTCCGCCGAACGCCTCGCCAATGGCCTGATGGCCAAGGCACACGCCAAGTATGGGAATCTGGCCGGAAAATTCGCGCAACACGTCGAGCGTAATGCCCGCATGTTGCGGATTGCTCGGCCCCGGCGAAAGGCAGATCCGTTCGGGATTGAGTTTCGCGATTTCACTAAGGGTGATTTCGTCGTTGCGGAACGTCCGCACGTCTTCGCCCAGTTCGCCGAAATACTGAACCAGGTTATAGGTGAACGAATCGTAGTTGTCGATCATCAGCAGCATGGTCTTTCTCCGGATCAGAAGTCGCTATCGAGGCCGTCTTGCACTTGCTCGGCGGCGCGCAAAACTGCACGCGCCTTGTTCTCCGTCTCCTGCCATTCGGACTCGGGCACCGAATCTGCGACCACGCCGGCGGCGGCCTGCACATACAAATTGCCCTTGTGGATCAGGCCCGTGCGAATCGCGATGGCGAGATCCATCTCGCCCGTGAACGACAAATACCCGCAAGCGCCGCCGTACAGGCCGCGCTTCACTGGCTCCAGTTCATCGATGATTTCCATCGCCCGCACTTTCGGTGCGCCCGAAAGCGTGCCGGCCGGGAAGGTCGCGCGCAGCACGTCGAAGTTCGTCGTGCCGGGTTTCAGCTTGCCTTCCACCGAACTGACGATGTGCTGAACGTGTGAATACTTTTCGATCGCCAGTTTGTCCGTCACGACCACCGAACCCGTTTGCGCAATCCGGCCGACATCGTTTCGCGCCAGATCGATCAACATCACGTGTTCGGCGACTTCCTTTGGATCGTTCAGCAATTCGGTGGCGAGTTCGGCGTCGCGCTCGGGCGTGTTGCCGCGCGGCCGTGTGCCGGCGAGCGGACGAATGGTGACGATACGTTCGTCGCCACGCTTTTCCTGGCGCACCAGGATTTCCGGCGACGCCCCGACCACATGAAATTCACCGCCGAAGTTGTAGTAGTACATGTACGGCGACGGATTCAGCGACCGCAACGCGCGATACAGCGAAAGCGGATTATCGCGAAACGGCTTCACGAGGCGCTGGCCGACCTGAACCTGCATCAACTCGCCCGCCGCGATGTATTCCTTGGCCTTGCGCACGGCGTTCAGGTAGTCCTCTTTCGCAAACTCCCGATACGTCTCCGTACGCACGCTCGCCGACGTCACCGGCGGCTGCACGGTCGTACGCAAACGCGCACGCAGTTCGCGCAGGCGCTGCCTGGCTTTCGTGTAAGCCTCCGGCACGGTCGGATCGGCGTAGACAATCAGATAGAGCTTGCCGGCGAGGTTGTCGATGACCGCCATTTCCTCGGTCAGCAGCAACTGGATATCGGGCAGGCCGAGATCGTCGCGCGGCGCCGAGTGCGCCAGCTTTTTCTCGATATAACGCACGGCGTCGTAGCCGAAGTACCCTGCCAGACCACCGCAAAAGCGCGGCAATCCCGGGCGTTGCGCAATCTTGAACCGCTTCTGGAATGTTTCGATGAACGTCAGCGGATCAACTTCGCTCGTTTCGATTACCTGACCATCCTTCACCACTTCCGACACGCCGTTCTGCACGCGAATCATCGTGCGTGCCGGCAAGCCGATAAACGAATAGCGGCCAAAGCGCTCGCCGCCGACCACGGATTCCAGCAGGAAGGAGTTGGCGCCATTGCGCTCGGTCTGAGCGAGTTTGAGATAAAGCGAAAGCGGCGTTTCGAGGTCGGCGAGCGCCTCGGCAATCAGCGGAATGCGGTTAAAGCCTTCATTCGCCAGCGATTGGAATTCGAGTTCGGTCATGTTCTGATCCTTTGCGTGTCGCTTGTTGGGTTTTGCGACATCGAGCACATACTGGGCGCTGCGGAAAAATTCACCGCGCGGCGCTTAACCCGCTTGGGTTTGTGCGTCGGCCGGGGCTTCACGCACTGCATGTCCGATTATCAGGGCTCGGGCCGTTCACGGGAACCGTGTGGACTTGAGACACTCACGACACAATCGGGCGCAGCGAATGATGCGCATCAAGCCGGGCATCAAAGGTAAGGCAAGTCAGCGGGATCGGCGCGCGGAGTGCGCAGCGAAACAAAAAACGGTGCTGAAGACGAGCTTCAGCGGACCTCAGGCGAGGTTAGCGCGACCAGCGACGCCAGGGCCAGGCTCCCCGGTCGATGCTGCTCAGACTCCGTTTTTTGTTCAGAAACATGAGGGATTAAGCTAGTCAGTCAATGTTGTCGCGCCGGGTGCTTCGGGCGCGGCCATGGTTGCTGCTATTGCCTGTGCGGCAGCCAGCAGGGAAGAAACTATACCATCGGATTTC
Source organism: Burkholderia sp. PAMC 26561 (assembly GCF_001557535.2). Classification (NCBI taxonomy): domain Bacteria; kingdom Pseudomonadati; phylum Pseudomonadota; class Betaproteobacteria; order Burkholderiales; family Burkholderiaceae; genus Burkholderia; species Burkholderia sp. PAMC 26561. The sequence continues at coordinate 798,850 of NZ_CP014306.1, read as the reverse complement.
ACGAGGTGCACGGGTTTGCCGTGGTTGTAGCCGTAAGGCACCGTCAGCGTCGCCATTCCGGCCGCGCGGCCCGCCAGCGCATCGTTCTCCGAGTCGCCGATGGCAACCGCTTCCCGCGGCAAAACGTCCAGGCGTTCGCAGGCGATCAGCATGGGCGCCGGATCGGGCTTTTTCTGCGGGACCGAGTCGCCACCGAGTACGACCTTGAAGTATTCCGCGAGGCCGAACTTCGTCAGCAATTCAACGGCGAACCGGTGCGGCTTGTTCGTTACGCACGCGAGCGGCAAGCCGAGATCGCGCAACGCTTTCAGCCCTTCGGCGACTTCGGGATAAAGCGTTGCGCTCTGTCCGTTGATGCGCGCGTACTCGATCTGATAGATCGCGAGGGCATCTTCGAACTTCGTGGATGCTTCGAGCGCCGAAAACCGCACGGCCAGAATGCTGCGGATCAAATTCTCCGAGCCTTTTCCTATATAGCCGATCACCTCGTCGCGATCAGTCGCTTTCGCGCCGATGCGCGCGAGCATGCCGTTCAGCGCCGCGGTGAAATCGTCTGCTGTATCGACCATGGTGCCGTCCAGGTCGATGATCGCCGCTCGCAACGTCTTGTTCGTGAATGCCGGAAGCTCGGCGCTGAGTTCGCTCATCTTGAATCCCCGGTGTTCACTTTGGCCAGTTCCTCGCGCATCTTGCCGATGATCTCGGCGTAGTTGTGATGCCCGAAAATCGCCGATCCCGCCACGAATGTGTCCGCGCCTGCTTCCGCGATTTCACGAATGTTCTCGATCTTCACGCCGCCGTCTACTTCCAGATGAATCTCGCGTCCGGTCCGCTCGTTGTATTCATCGATACGCCGGCGCGCTTCGCGCAGCTTGTTGAGCGCTTCCGGAATGAACGACTGGCCGCCGAAACCCGGGTTCACCGACATGATCAGCACGAGATCGACCTTGTCCATCACGTGATCCAGGTGATTTAGCGATGTCGCCGGGTTGAACACCAGGCCAGCCTTGCAGCCGTGATCGCGAATCAGTGACAGCGTCCGGTCGATATGATCCGAACCTTCCGGGTGAAAGCTGATCACATTCGCACCGGCTTCCGCGAAGTCAGGCACGATACGGTCCACCGGACGCACCATCAAATGCACGTCGATAGGCACGGTCGTATGCGGCCGCAGCGCCTTGCAGACCATGGGGCCGATTGTCAGGTTCGGAACGTAATGGTTGTCCATGACGTCGAAATGGATCCAGTCCGCGCCGGCGGCGACGACATTGCGAACCTCTTCGCCGAGAATGGCGAAGTCGGCGGACAAGATACTGGGGGACAAGCGGAATTGCGTCATGACGTCTGCCGGTTGCAAGCGAGGAACTCATTTTACCGCGACACGCCGTTTTTGACCGTCGGCCGAACGGCTAACGCGCGGGGCCGGCTGCGGGCTCTTTTTCCCGTCGTCGCAGGATTCCGGCAACGTTTCAGCCGCATGACAAAGCCGTCGCAAGCCACCGCGTTCGGTTGCGGGTACCGGCTGCATCAAGCAGAATGCGTCACCTGATGTTCACGCAAATTCGCGTAATCGTGCCGCTGTTCGCCCTGCCGGGCGTCGCTGCGCGCAGCATATTTTGAATTGGAAAAGCGATGAGCCAGTATGAATTCAGCGTAGCGGTCCAGACGCAATACCTTCCTGAACAATCGGAACCGGATGCTCACCAGTTTGCGTTCGCATACACGCTGACCATTCGGAATACCGGTCAGGTCGCCGCGCAACTGATCTCGCGGCACTGGATCATCACGGATAGCGACAACGTGGTCCAGGAAGTGAAAGGGCTTGGCGTGGTTGGCAACCAGCCCTTGTTGCCGCCGGGCGAGAAGTTCGAGTACACGAGTTGGGCCGTGATCGCAACGCCGGTCGGCACCATGCGCGGATCGTATTTCTGTGTGGCCGAAGACGGCGAGCGTTTCGAGGCGCCCATTGCCGAGTTCGCGCTGCACATGCCGCGCACGCTTCACTGAGCATGCGTTGGGTCCTGCTAACGCCTGTTTTTCTTTTTGCCCGACGCCGTCCACGCGACGATAAAAATCAGCAGAAGCAGCGCCACGAGTGACTCGAGCGCAAAAACAAGCATTGGATATTCGTCGAATAGATCTGACATGGCGGTTCTCATCAAGAACGAACATTGTAAGCGTTTCACCTCTTCGCTCGCCGGATTGGCGGCTTGGGCGGCTTTTCTTACCACTGCCGTTTTACTGGCATCGTGTGGCGGCGGTGGCGCCATCAAGTCCGGCTATCAAGCTCCGCCGAGTGGCGCACCGATCGTCACGGGACAGCGCGCGGCTACCCGGCTGACCGCCGTCAGCTGGCAGCAGGTCCCCGGCTGGCAGGACGATTCACTGCTTGGCGCAACTGCCGCCATGCGTCAGAACTGCAGCCGCCTCGCGCAGCAGCCGACCTGGCGGCGCGCGTGCGCGGCGGCGCAACGGCTCGACGACCTTGACATGAACGCGGCTCGTGAATTCTTCGAGGCCTACTTCACGCCGTTCCAGTTGGCCAACACCGACGGCACGCTGGACGGACTCGTGACCGGCTATTACGAGCCGTTGCTGCGCGGCTCGCGCACCCGGCACGGAGCGTACCAATATGCGTTGTATCGATGGCCGTATCGGTTCAAGACCGGCACGACATTACCGTCGCGCGCTCAGCTTGAAAGTTCAGGCGCGCTGAATGGCAACGAACTGGTTTGGGTCGATGATCCTATCGAAGCGTTTTTCCTTCAGGTCCAGGGTTCGGGGCAAGTCGTGATGGAAGACGGCACGACCATGCGCGTTGGCTTCGGCGGGACCAACAACCAGCCGTATAAATCGATCGGCCGCGAACTGCTGGACCGGCGCGAATTGACGCCCGCACAGGCCACGATGCAAGGCATCAAGGCTTGGGCGAAAGCGAATCCGGCGCGTGTGGATGCCTTGCTCGACGTGAATCCGCGTTTTGTGTTTTTCCGCGAAATGCCGGCGACTTCGACACTCGCCGCAGGCGTAGGGACGGGGCCCGTCGGCGCATTGGGTGTTCCATTGACGCCGGAGCGTTCCATTGCCGTCGATCCCTCGGCAATCCCGCTTGGAACGCCGGTTTTCCTGCAGACCACGCGCCCTCTGAGCAATTCGCCGATGAACCGCCTAGTGTTTGCGCAAGACACGGGAAGCGCAATCAAAGGCGGTGTACGCGCGGACTATTTTTGGGGATTGGGCGATGACGCAGGCGATCTCGCCGGCCGGATGAAGCAGGGCGGGCGCATGTGGCTCTTGCTGCCGAATTCGTAGGGATCTCTTGTAATACTCTCTTGTAAGACTCTGGCAGCCGTTCCGTTCGGACCGGCTGCTTTTCAGCGCAACGCCGGATGTCAGATTGCTGCCTTGCGCCGGTCGATTACGCGCCGCGCCTTTCCCACTGAACGCTCAATCCCGTTCACTCCCAGCAACTCGATCACCGCGCTGACCCCGATCAACGCCTTGATATCGTACGCAAGGGCGGCCTTCGCCTGCTGCAGCACGGCGACATCCGGCGCTGTCTCAGGGCACGGTTCGACATTGAGCGTGAGCACATCGAGCGGTCCTTCCTTGGTCAGCACGATCTGGTAGTGCGGCGCCAGCGCATGCTGCTTGAGCAGCAACTCCTCGATCTGCGTCGGGAAAACATTTACGCCTCGCACGATCATCATGTCGTCCGAGCGCCCGGTGATTTTTTCCATGCGCCGCATGGTTCGGGCGCTGCCGGGCAAGAGCCGGGTGAGATCGCGCGTCCGGTAGCGGATGATCGGCAACGCTTCCTTTGTCAGCGACGTGAACACAAGTTCACCCAGCTCGCCATCGGGCAGCACTTCGCCAGTGTTGGGGTCGATGATTTCCGGATAGAAATGATCCTCCCAGATCGTCGGGCCATCTTTTGTTTCCACGCATTCCGACGCCACGCCCGGTCCCATGACTTCCGAGAGTCCATAGATATCCACGGCGTCGATACCCATGCGCTTCTCGATGGCCGCGCGCATATCGTTGGTCCACGGCTCGGCGCCGAAGATCCCGATTCTCAGCGAACAGTCGGCCGGGTGAACGCCCTGGCGTTCGAGTTCATCGGCAATGGACAGCATGTAGCTGGGCGTCACCATGATGATGTCCGGGCGAAAATCCTGGATGAGCTGCACTTGCTTTTCGGTCTGGCCGCCGCCGAACGGAATCACGGTCAAGCCAGCCCGTTCCGCGCCGTAATGAGCGCCGAGGCCGCCCGTGAAGAGACCGTATCCGTAACTGATATGAACCTTGTCGCCACGACGCGCGCCAGCCGCACGAATGGAGCGCGCGACAAGGTTCGCCCATGTATCAATGTCTTTCGCCGTGTAGCCCACCACCGTCGGCTTACCCGTAGTCCCCGACGATGCATGAATACGCGAGACCTGATCGTGCGGCACCGCGAACATTCCGTACGGGTAGTTATCGCGAAGATCTTTCTTTGTAGTGAACGGGAAGCGCGCGATATCGGCGAGACTTTTAATGTCACCTGGATGCACGCCCGCTTCATCGAACTTGCGCCGGTACACAGGCGAATTCTCATATGCGTGCGCGATCGACCACTTGAGGCGTTCAAGCTGCAACGCGGTGAGTTCGTCGCGACTGGCCGTTTCTATAGGATCCAGTGGAAGCGGGGCGGTCATCAAATGTCTCCTTCCAAATATCTGTTGGCGGCCCGAATCAAATTTGCCCGGACGCTATGGTTTTTCAGCGCATCGTCTGAAACAGGTCAGGACCCGGTAGCAACCAGATTGCCCTTGATCTGGTAGGACTTGCCGCGAAACATGGCGACCGTTTCTTCATCACGGTTCGTCACGCGGATGTCGTAGATACCCGTTCTACCGGTGAGCGATTGTTCCGTTGCCTCAGCAGTCAGACGATCGCCGCCTTTGACGGCACGCAAGAATTCGATTGAACAGCCGGCCGCGACCGTGTTGATGTTGTACGAGTTGCAAGCGAACGCGAACGTTGAGTCGGCCAGCGTGAAGATGAGACCGCCATGACAAATCCCGTGGCCGTTGAGAAAGTCGTCGCGCACGTTCATTTGCATTCGCGCATAGCCTGGCCGTACTTCCTTCAGTTCCAGGCCGAGCGCACGGCTGCACGCGTCTGCTTCGTACATGGTTTGCGCGGTTGCTTCGGCGAGTTTCTGAGGGTTCATTGCTGCCGTCTCCAAAAGCGATGTGTTTGATTGTCAAAGGCCTTCGAATCGCGGCGCACGCTTTTCCTTGAACGCAGCGACGCCTTCCGCATAGTCGTGCGAGTCGCCGAGTTCCCGCTGAACGTCGCGTTCAAGATCGAGTTGCTGATCGAGTGTATTGGTCGCTGCTGCGCGGATCGAGTGTTTGATCGCCGCGACGGCCTTCGCCGGTTGCTGCGCGAGGTGCGCTGCAAGTGTGAGCGCCGTGTCCTGCAATTCGACATCGTCGACTACCTTCCACGCCAGCCCCCACGCTTCGGCTTGTTCCGCACTCAATTTGTCGCCAGTCAGTGCAAGGCCCATGGCGCGCGCCTCGCCCACTCGCCTCGGCAATAGCCAGGTGCCGCCGGAGTCCGGAACCAGGCCAATCTTCACGAAAGCCTGGATGAAGCTCGCCGAACGAGCGGCCACGATCAGGTCGCAAGCCATCGCCAGGTTGGCGCCCGCGCCTGCAGCGATTCCGTTCACAGCCGCAATTACTGGCAGACGTGACGCCTGCAACCGACGCACCAGCGGGTTGAAATACTGATCAATCAGGGCGCCCAGATTGGTCATGGCTCCGGGTGTGAAGTCGAGGTCGGCCAGGTCCTGACCGGCACAAAACCCACGGCCCGAGCCCGTGATGACGAGCGCACGGGCGTGACTGCCTTCGATCTCGTCCAGCGCTGCACGCAACTCCTCGTGCATTGTCCGCGTGAAGCTGTTCAGCTTCTCAGGGCGATTCAATGTCAGCGTGGCCACGTGCGTGGTTTCGTCGATGTTCAAAACAATCGAGTTGCTCTGATCAGACATGAAGTCTCCTTTGGCTAATGAGCGCAAACACCCATGCCTTCGATACTAATCGCGCCCAGCTACAGTTGCTATTCGGCTGAACGGCCTAGGACTCGCCGCGATTCCTTGGGGCGGTCGCCTATGCCGTTTGGCTGACTACCGGCGGCGCGCTCTTTGGCGCAACATGGACTCTGCTTTGAACGACCCGGAAGCGATTGGCGACAAACGCGGCGTCCGACAGCGCTGCGTTCGCGGCAGGATTGGCGCCTGTGCCGTGGAAGTCCGAATATGCGGCCGTCTGGTTCACAAAGACGCCGCTGGTCAGATTGATCGACAGCGCGACGCCGCCGCGGATGGCAGCTTCATAGGCTGCTTCAACGACTGCGTCGTCCGTGCTGTACACGGAGAAGGTCAACGCGCCATGCTCGGCTGCAATCGATCCGGCCAACTCGAGCGATTGGGCCGTCGAATCCGTGGCGATTACAAACGAAATTGGACCAAACCACTCGCGCGTGAAGTTCGCGGCATCAGCGTTCACGTCGAGCTTCAACATCAGGGGAGAGCGCACTTGAGCATCGGGAAAAACTGGATGAGCAAGCGATTGGCTATCCGTCAGCACTTCACCCAATTGCCGGGCTTCGGCGATACGACCCATCACGCCGTCGTTTTGTATCGCACCGGTCAATTCGACGGCGCGGGCCGGATCGGCAATCAGCTTTTCTACCGCCGCTGCGAGCGTCTTCGCAACGTCGTCGAAGCTCATTTGGCCTTCGCTCGTGCGAATGCCGTCGCGGGGAACATAGATGTTCTGCGGCGCCGTGCACATCTGGCCCGAGTAAAGCGCCAGCGAGAACGCAATATTGCTGGCGACGGCTTTGATGTTGTCGACGGAATCGATCACGATCTGATTCACACCCGCCTTCTCGGTGTAGACCTGGGCCTGATGTGCGTTACGTTCGAGCCAGTTGCCGTTTTGCGTGCTGCCGGTGAAGTCGATGATCTTGATTTCCGGGCGCAGCGCAAGATTTTGAACGAGGGGGCCGTCGTTCCCTTCGGTAGCCAGCAGAGTGACCACATTCGGGTCAAATCCGGCTTCACGCAAAACTTCACGCGCAATGCGCACGGTGATGGCAAGCGGCAAGATCGCACCCGGATGCGGCTTGACGATGACAGTGTTACCCGTAGCCAGGTCGGCGAACATGCCGGGATAACCGTTCCAGGTCGGGAAGGTGCAGCACCCCAGAACGAGGCCCGTGCCGCGCGGTACGACGGTGAATTGCTTGTGCATGGCGAGCGGCGGGTTCTTGCCTTGCGGCTTTTCCCAATAAGCGTCGGCAGGAATTTGGCGAAGCTGATCCCACGCATAAGCCACCGCTTCCAACGCGCGGTCCTGCGCGTGCGGGCCACCCGCTTGAAACGCCATCATGAATGCCTGTCCGGTCGTGTGCATCACGCTGTAACCGATCTCGAAACTGGCTTTGTTGATCCGCGACAGAATCTCGAGGCTTACGCCGGCCCAGGCTGCAGGCCCGGCGGCGCGCCACTGGCGTTGCGCCAAGGCGGAGGCTTCGAGCAGCGAGTCTACGTCCGCTTTCGGGTAGCGAACGCCGAGCGCGAATCCGTAAGGCGACCGCTCGTTACCCACTGTCTCCCCGGTCAAGGGCTGATCCAGTTCGAACGCGCGGTTCAGGTGCGCTTTGAAGGCCGCCTCGCCATCCGGATTTGCTGTTTCACCGTACACTTTGGGACTCGGCATTTCGGGAAACGGGCTCCAGTAGCCGCGCGTTGCAATAGCGGCAAGCGCTTGAGTAAGCGTCGCTTCGTGCTTCGTGAAGAGCGGATGGGTCATGGCGGCAAAAGGATTTGGTTGTAATGAGGGTCGCTCGGATAATTAATTAACCGACCGGTTGGTATGCGAATGTTAGCATTATCGAGACGCGTGCGCGAAGCGATTTCGCGCGAGTTCATATAGGAGGAGTGAATGTCTTACGAGAATCTGTTGACCGAAGTGCGCGGGCGTGTCGGCTTGATCACACTGAACCGGCCCAAAGCGCTCAACGCGCTCAACGACGCGCTGATGGATGAGCTCGGCACTGTCCTTAAACAATACGATGCCGACGAAAACATCGGCGCCATCGTGCTGACCGGCAGCGAGAAGGCGTTCGCAGCGGGGGCGGACATCGGCATGATGGCCAACTACACGTATATGGATACGTTCAAGGGCGACTACATCACGCGTAACTGGGAAACGGTGCGCACCATTCGCAAGCCGATCATTGCGGCTGTTGCCGGATTCGCCCTCGGTGGCGGCTGCGAATTGGCGATGATGTGCGACATCATCATCGCCGCCGATACCGCCAAGTTCGGCCAGCCCGAAATCAAGCTCGGCGTGATCCCCGGCGCCGGCGGCACGCAGCGACTGCCGCGCGCTGTATCGAAGGCGAAGGCAATGGACATGTGTCTGACTGCACGAATGATGGATGCCGACGAAGCCGAGCGGGCAGGGTTGGTGTCGCGCGTCGTTCCGGCAGCGAACCTGCTGGATGACGCCATGCAGGCTGCAGCGACAATCGCGAGCTTCTCCTTGCCTGCAGTAATGATGGCGAAGGAGTCAGTCAACCGCGCATACGAATCAACGCTGGCGGAGGGAGTTCATTTCGAGCGCCGCATGTTCCATTCGCTGTTTGCGACCGAGGATCAGAAGGAAGGGATGGCGGCTTTTGTAGAGAAGCGGAAACCTGATTTTAAGCATCGATAAAATTCTTTTCCCGAACCCCTTGCGCAGTGTTGAAACGGGCACTAGAATTCCGTTCCTTCGCTTCACAACGAGGCGAAGGGAAGTGAGAAAGTGCAGGTGCAGTGGCGCGCAAGAGGAAGCCGCAGAGCCAAGCAGGACGGGCCTTGCAGCAAAATCGGAAGTCGCGGGTTGAGTAAAAAACCTGTTGACGAAAAGCGAAACGTTCTACATAATCTCGTTTCTGTGCTGCAAACGCAGCGACGCGAAAGCGGTGGTGTTCTGAGGGATGGGATGCTGCGGTTTTGGTGAATGTTCTTTAAAAACTAACAGCCGATAAGTGTGGGCGCTTGGTGTTTTGCTTTAGAGCGTGGTGGTGTCTTTCGGGGCGCTGCCGTGAAGCGAAAGTATCAAGTCTCACACTAGTATTAAGGTAGGTTTTGAGCGTCTTTTCAGAGATGGAAAGATGGGAGGAACTTGTCAGTACGTTGAGTGAGCGACCTATTCGGAAGAATAGAAAACAGTAACAGGCATTGAACTGAAGAGTTTGATCCTGGCTCAGATTGAACGCTGGCGGCATGCCTTACACATGCAAGTCGAACGGCAGCACGGGGGCAACCCTGGTGGCGAGTGGCGAACGGGTGAGTAATACATCGGAACGTGTCCTGTAGTGGGGGATAGCCCGGCGAAAGCCGGATTAATACCGCATACGATCTACGGAAGAAAGCGGGGGATCGCAAGACCTCGCGCTATAGGGGCGGCCGATGGCAGATTAGCTAGTTGGTGGGGTAAAGGCCTACCAAGGCGACGATCTGTAGCTGGTCTGAGAGGACGACCAGCCACACTGGGACTGAGACACGGCCCAGACTCCTACGGGAGGCAGCAGTGGGGAATTTTGGACAATGGGGGAAACCCTGATCCAGCAATGCCGCGTGTGTGAAGAAGGCCTTCGGGTTGTAAAGCACTTTTGTCCGGAAAGAAAACCTTTGCACTAATACTGTGAGGGGATGACGGTACCGGAAGAATAAGCACCGGCTAACTACGTGCCAGCAGCCGCGGTAATACGTAGGGTGCGAGCGTTAATCGGAATTACTGGGCGTAAAGCGTGCGCAGGCGGTTCGTTAAGACAGATGTGAAATCCCCGGGCTTAACCTGGGAACTGCATTTGTGACTGGCGAGCTAGAGTATGGCAGAGGGGGGTAGAATTCCACGTGTAGCAGTGAAATGCGTAGAGATGTGGAGGAATACCGATGGCGAAGGCAGCCCCCTGGGCCAATACTGACGCTCATGCACGAAAGCGTGGGGAGCAAACAGGATTAGATACCCTGGTAGTCCACGCCCTAAACGATGTCAACTAGTTGTTGGGTCTTCATTGACTTAGTAACGTAGCTAACGCGTGAAGTTGACCGCCTGGGGAGTACGGTCGCAAGATTAAAACTCAAAGGAATTGACGGGGACCCGCACAAGCGGTGGATGATGTGGATTAATTCGATGCAACGCGAAAAACCTTACCTACCCTTGACATGGTCGGAACCTGGCTGAAAGGCTGGGGTGCTCGAAAGAGAACCGATACACAGGTGCTGCATGGCTGTCGTCAGCTCGTGTCGTGAGATGTTGGGTTAAGTCCCGCAACGAGCGCAACCCTTGTCCTTAGTTGCTACGCAAGAGCACTCTAAGGAGACTGCCGGTGACAAACCGGAGGAAGGTGGGGATGACGTCAAGTCCTCATGGCCCTTATGGGTAGGGCTTCACACGTCATACAATGGTCGGAACAGAGGGCTGCCAACCCGTGAGGGGGAGCTAATCCCAGAAAACCGATCGTAGTCCGGATCGTAGTCTGCAACTCGACTACGTGAAGCTGGAATCGCTAGTAATCGCGGATCAGCATGCCGCGGTGAATACGTTCCCGGGTCTTGTACACACCGCCCGTCACACCATGGGAGTGGGTTTTACCAGAAGTGGCTAGTCTAACCGCAAGGAGGACGGTCACCACGGTAGGATTCATGACTGGGGTGAAGTCGTAACAAGGTAGCCGTATCGGAAGGTGCGGCTGGATCACCTCCTTTCTCGAGCTCAACGCTTCTGAACGAAGCACTAAAGTGCTCACGCTTATCGGCTGTAAGAAGACAGGCTAAGGGTCTGTAGCTCAGTTGGTTAGAGCACCGTCTTGATAAGGCGGGGGTCGTTGGTTCGAATCCAACCAGACCCACCATTTACTCTTGAACGTTTGAAAGAACGAACGAAGATAAATGCAGACCCTCAAGCATCAAGGTATCTGGGGGATTAGCTCAGCTGGGAGAGCACCTGCTTTGCAAGCAGGGGGTCGTCGGTTCGATCCCGTCATCCTCCACCAATCATCAATGCCAAGCACGTTTAGACCGAGCCATGCCGGTCGAGCGTGATTTGCATTGGCGATTGAGCCAGTCAGTAAAATCATGTGGAGCATAGCGCTTCAGGTGATGCTGTCGTTCTTTAACAATCTGGAAGAAGTAGTAAAGAGATTCACGAAAGCATACTTAGAGATGGGTGTGTGAGTAGGTGAATCAGGGTTGTGATTGTATCAATGTATGAAAAAGTGATCGAGAGATTGCTTTGGAATACGGCGCAACACGAATACTCAACCTATAGCGGTGTGAAAGAGGTTTCCCTCGAAGCTGAACTTCGGTTCGGAGTCGGGAGGGGTCTCGGAGACGCACTCGTTATAGGGTCAAGCGAACAAGTGCATGTGGTGGATGCCTTGGCGATCACAGGCGATGAAGGACGCGGTAGCCTGCGAAAAGCTACGGGGAGCTGGCAAACGAGCTTTGATCCGTAGATGTCCGAATGGGGAAACCCGGCCCTTCTGGGTCATCCGTAACTGAATACATAGGTTACGTGAAGCGAACGCGGTGAACTGAAACATCTAAGTAACCGCAGGAAAAGAAATCAACCGAGATTCCCAAAGTAGTGGCGAGCGAAATGGGATCAGCCTGTACTCTTTAGCACGACCGTTAGCCGAACACTCTGGAAAGTGTGGCCATAGCAGGTGATAGCCCTGTAGGCGAAAGCGGATGTGTGGAACTAGGTGTACGACAAGTAGGGCGGGACACGTGAAATCCTGTCTGAAGATGGGGGGACCATCCTCCAAGGCTAAATACTCGTGATCGACCGATAGTGAACCAGTACCGTGAGGGAAAGGCGAAAAGAACCCCGGGAGGGGAGTGAAATAGATCCTGAAACCGCATGCATACAAACAGTCGGAGCCTCGTAAGGGGTGACGGCGTACCTTTTGTATAATGGGTCAGCGACTTACGTTCAGTAGCAAGCTTAACTGATTAAGGCAGGCGTAGCGAAAGCGAGTCCGAATAGGGCGTTCAGTTGCTGGGCGTAGACCCGAAACCAAGTGATCTATCCATGGCCAGGTTGAAGGTGCGGTAACACGTACTGGAGGACCGAACCCACTAATGTTGAAAAATTAGGGGATGAGCTGTGGATAGGGGTGAAAGGCTAAACAAACTTGGAAATAGCTGGTTCTCTCCGAAAACTATTTAGGTAGTGCCTCGTGTATCACCTTCGGGGGTAGAGCACTGTCATGGTTGTGGGGTCCATTGCGGATTACTACGCCATAGCAAACTCCGAATACCGAAGAGTGCAATCACGGGAGACAGACATCGGGTGCTAACGTCCGGTGTCAAGAGGGAAACAACCCAGACCGCCAGCTAAGGTCCCCAAATATTGCTAAGTGGGAAACGAAGTGGGAAGGCTAAAACAGTCAGGAGGTTGGCTTAGAAGCAGCCACCCTTTAAAGAAAGCGTAATAGCTCACTGATCGAGTCGTCCTGCGCGGAAGATGTAACGGGGCTAAGCAATATACCGAAGCTGCGGATGCGAGATTTATCTCGCATGGTAGGAGAGCGTTCCGTAAGCCTGTGAAGGTGCATTGAAAAGTGTGCTGGAGGTATCGGAAGTGCGAATGCTGACATGAGTAGCGATAAAGGGGGTGAAAAGCCCCCTCGCCGTAAGCCCAAGGTTTCCTACGCAACGTTCATCGGCGTAGGGTGAGTCGGCCCCTAAGGCGAGGCAGAAATGCGTAGCTGATGGGAAGCAGGTTAATATTCCTGCACCATTGTTAAATGCGATGGGGGGACGGATCGCGGAAGGTTGTCCGGGTGTTGGAAGTCCCGGTCCTTGTATTGGAGAAGGCGCTTAGGCAAATCCGGGCGCGGAATTCAAGGGTACGAGGCCATTCACTTAGGTGAAGAAGCAATCGGAAGTGGTTCCAAGAAAAGCCTCTAAGCTTCAGTTTAACAAGACCGTACCGCAAACCGACACAGGTGGGCGAGATGAGTATTCTAAGGCGCTTGAGAGAACTCGGGAGAAGGAACTCGGCAAATTGGTACCGTAACTTCGGGATAAGGTACGCCCCTGTAGCTTGATGCGCCTGCGCGCAAAGGGTGAAGGGGTTGCAATAAACTGGTGGCTGCGACTGTTTAATAAAAACACAGCACTCTGCAAACACGAAAGTGGACGTATAGGGTGTGACGCCTGCCCGGTGCCGGAAGATTAAATGATGGGGTGCAAGCTCTTGATTGAAGTCCCGGTAAACGGCGGCCGTAACTATAACGGTCCTAAGGTAGCGAAATTCCTTGTCGGGTAAGTTCCGACCTGCACGAATGGCGTAACGATGGCCACACTGTCTCCTCCCGAGACTCAGCGAAGTTGAAGTGTTTGTGATGATGCAATCTCCCCGCGGCTAGACGGAAAGACCCCATGAACCTTTACTGTAGCTTTGCATTGGACTTTGAACCGATCTGTGTAGGATAGGTGGGAGGCTATGAAACCGGAACGCTAGTTTCGGTGGAGCCGTCCTTGAAATACCACCCTGGTTTGTTTGAGGTTCTAACCTTGGCCCGTGATCCGGGTCGGGGACAGTGCATGGTAGGCAGTTTGACTGGGGCGGTCTCCTCCCAAAGTGTAACGGAGGAGTACGAAGGTACGCTAGGTACGGTCGGAAATCGTGCTGATAGTGCAATGGCATAAGCGTGCTTAACTGCGAGACCGACAAGTCGAGCAGGTGCGAAAGCAGGTCATAGTGATCCGGTGGTTCTGTATGGAAGGGCCATCGCTCAACGGATAAAAGGTACTCTGGGGATAACAGGCTGATACCGCCCAAGAGTTCATATCGACGGCGGTGTTTGGCACCTCGATGTCGGCTCATCTCATCCTGGGGCTGTAGCCGGTCCCAAGGGTATGGCTGTTCGCCATTTAAAGAGGTACGTGAGCTGGGTTTAAAACGTCGTGAGACAGTTTGGTCCCTATCTGCCGTGGGCGTTGGATATTTGAAGGGGGCTGCTCCTAGTACGAGAGGACCGGAGTGGACGAACCTCTGGTGTACCGGTTGTCACGCCAGTGGCATCGCCGGGTAGCTATGTTCGGAAGAGATAACCGCTGAAAGCATCTAAGCGGGAAACTCGCCTTGAGATGAGATATCCCTGGAGCTTCGAGCTCCTTGAAGGGTCGTTCTAGACCAGGACGTTGATAGGTCAGGTGTGGAAGTGCAGTAATGCATTAAGCTAACTGATACTAATTGCCCGTAAGGCTTGATCCTATAACCAGTGTGTGTCGGCAGCCGTTAGTGCTTAAGCACGTATGGATGCCCCATCCCGCGCCATGCGCGGGGTCTTGAGTACACGCATCGGTTGAGATCAGTGTTGTGCCTGATATAAGTAGTAGCAAACACAACCCCAAGCTTCACCCGTAATAACGAGGCGTGCTCAACACATGCACTCGACTACTTCTTCCCCAGATTGGTTCAGTCGCACCGCTTCACCGCGACTGAACACCCCCTCAATGCCTGATGACCATAGCGAGTTGGTACCACCCCTTCCCATCCCGAACAGGACCGTGAAACGACTCCACGCCAATGATAGTGCGGATACCCGTGTGAAAGTAGGTAATCGTCAGGCTCCTCATCCTCTGCATCTCATCGCAGTCGCTAAAACCCCACCCCAGCAAGGTGGGGTTTTTGCGTTTACAGCGCAAATTGATCGGACCAGCCGAACCCACTACATCCGTTAATGGAAGGATTGCAGTGCAAGACGCATCGCAATCCTTCCCTCGGATATGAAACACCCATCAACGAGCCGATAAAAACCTGTCAGCGAGCTTCACAAAATAGGTTGAACCGACCGACAACAAGTCGTCATTGAAATCGTAGCTCGCGTTGTGAAGCATGCAAGGGCCCGCGCCGTGTCCCGATTCGCGATGCTCGCCTTCGCCATTTCCCAAAAACGCATAACAGCCAGGCTTTGCGAGCAGCATGAACGAAAAGTCTTCGGCGCCCATCGTCGGTTCCACTGATGCATTCACGTTCTGCTTACCCACGATTTCTTCCATCACCGATACCGCGAACCGCGCCTGCTCAGCATCATTGATCGTCGGCGGATAATTTCGATAGAACTCCAACACGCCTTCGCACTCATACGCGGCCGCGGTCGATTCCACAATCGTCTTCATTCGTCGTTCGATCAAATCGAGCGTTTCGACCGTGAATGTTCTTACCGTGCCGCCAAGCCATGCATCATCGGGGACGACATTGACTGCGTCGCCCGCGTGGATCTGCGTGATCGACAAGACGGCCGTATCGATAGGCTTCTTGCTCCGCGTGATGATTCCCTGCAGTCCGTTGGCAATCTGCATTGCGGCGAAAATCGGGTCGCGGCCGTTATGCGGCAACGCTGCATGCGACCCGATCCCTTTGACGCTGATTCGAAACTCGTTGCTCGATGCCATCAATGGGCCTTCCGTCACGCCGAACGTGCCCGCCTTCATGCCCGGCCAGTTATGAATGCCAAAGACGGCATCGACGGGAAACTGCTCGAACAAGCCATCGTGGATCATCGCTTTTGCGCCCGCGCCGCCTTCTTCGGCCGGTTGGAAGATGAACACGATGGTCCCATCGAACTTTCCATACTTGGCCAGATGTTGGGCCGCGCCGAGCAACATGGCCGTGTGGCCGTCGTGACCGCATGCGTGCATGCGTCCCGCATTTTGTGATTTGTGATCGAACGTGTTGAGTTCCGTGATCGGCAAGGCATCCATATCGGCACGAAGGCCAATGCTCCTCGAGCTCGAACCGCGCTTCAACACACCAACCACGCCGGTTTTTCCCATCCCGCGATGAACCTCGAGACCCCATCGTTCAAGATTTTCAGCCACGAGTTTCGCGGTTCCGACTTCTTCGTAACGTAGTTCCGGGTTTGCGTGGATCGTTCGTCGCAAAGCTTTGATTTCTTCGTGTGATGCTTCGATTTCTGGAATCAAATTCATGGAAAAAGCCCCTGTCTGAACAATTGATCGTGCGCACGGGTATCCGCGTCAGTGGTTCCATTCTACGCCCGCGATTATTTATCGATGTTCGAGACCGTCGGCTTTCGCCAACCGTAATAAAATTGTCTCATCTGGCGGATTTCGCCGGTTCTAAATGGATCTCCCATGAACGCTCCCGCCGAATTCGTCCGCGCCGTCTGCCCGCACGATTGCCCCGATACATGCGCAATGCGCGTCACGGTGAAGGACGGTCGCGCGATCAAGATTTCGGGTGACCCGGATCATCCGCCGACGCAAGGCGTGCTGTGTACAAAGGTGACGCGATACGCGGAGCGCACGCATCACAAGGATCGTTTGCTGACGCCGATGCGCCGCGTCGGACGCAAAGGCGAAGGACATTTCGAAGCGATCGGCTGGGGCGAAGCGCTGACACTCGCTGCCGATCGGCTAAGTGAGATAGCCGCGCGTTCGCCCGAAGCGATCATGCCGTACAGCTATGCCGGCACGATGGGTCTCGTGCAGGGCGAAAGCATCGCGGCGCGTTTTTTCAATATGCTGGGTGCATCGAGGCTAGACCGGACGATTTGCGCCGCAGCCGGCGCCGCGGGCTTGCGCTACACGTATGGCGGAAGTCTCGGCATGCATACCGAGTACTTCGAGGAAAGCGAGTTGATCCTCATCTGGGGATCGAATCCGATTGCATCGAATCTGCATTTCTGGACGCGGGCGCAGGAGGCCAAGCGGCGCGGCGCGCGGCTGATCGCGATCGATCCGTATCGTTCGCTCACGGCGGAGAAGTGTCATCAGCACATTGCGTTGAAGCCCGGCACGGACGGCGCGCTTGCGCTCGGTATGATCAATGTCCTGATCGGCGACGGGTTGATCGACCATGAATACATAAGCGCGCATACGCTCGGTTTCGATCAGCTCAAGGCTCGCGCGAACGACTATCCGCCCCCGCGCGTGGCGGAGATTTGCGGAATCGAAGCGCAAGTGGTGACCGATCTGGCGCGCGCTTTGGGATCGACGAAAAAAGCATCCATACGTCTCAACTACGGCATGCAGCGCGTGCGCGGCGGCGGCAATGCGGTTCGCGCAATTGCATGTTTGCCATCGCTTACCGGCGCGTGGCGCGAGCGGTCGGGCGGGTTGCTGCTTTCATCGTCGAATTGGGCGCCTGTTGACGTCAATGCCCTCGAACGGCCCGACTTGTTGCCGAGATGGCCGTCGAAATTGCCGCGCATCGTGAACATGAATGCCATCGGCGATGCACTTTTGCATCCCGGCGACACTACGTTCGGCCCGAAGATCGAAGCGATGATTGTCTACAACTCAAATCCCGTAGCCGTCGCGCCGGATTCGGCGAAGGTCGCCACGGGTTTCGCGCGGGAAGATCTGTTCACGATCGTGCTCGAGCACTTCCAGACCGATACCGCGGATTACGCCGACCTCATTTTTCCCGCGACCACGCAGCTCGAACATCTCGATGCCCACAAGTCCTACGGTCACACGCATGTGATGGCGAACTTGCCGGCGATCCCGCCAGTGGGCGAATCACGCGCGAACACGGAGATTTTCCGAGGCCTGGCAAAAGCGATGGGGCTGACGCATCCCGCGTTGTTCGAAACCGATGACGAAGTGGCATCGAAGGCATTCAGATGGGATGACCCCGCGCTTGCGGGCGTGAACTGGGAAACACTGAAGTCGAACGGCTGGGCGCAGCTCAAGCTACCGGACGCGCCGTTTGCGGAGGGCGGATTCCGCACGCCATCGGGAAAATGCGAGTTTTTTAGCGAGCGCCTCGAGCGCGCGGGACTGGAGCCGGTGCCCGACTATTTGCCGCCGTATGAATCGGCTGAATACGCGCCGGCGCTGGCTGCACGGTATCCGCTTTCGATGATCTCGCCGCCGGCCCGGAACTTCCTCAATAGCAGCTTCGTCAACGTCGAAAGCCTTCGGTCAACAGAAGGCGAGCCGCATGTCGATATTCATCCCGCCGACGCCCACGCCCGCCAGATTGCCAACGGCGAAACGGTGCGCATCTTCAACGATCGTGGATCGATGCAAGCGCGGGCTCGCATAACGGATCGCGCGCGTGAAGGCGTGGTGGTCGGATTGTCGATCTGGTGGAAGAAACTCGCACCCGATGGTTGCAATGCGAATCAGGTGACGAGCCAGGCGCTGACCGATCTCGGCGGTTCTGCGACATTTTATGACTGTCTCGTGGAGGTCGAGACCGTTTACTAATTCAGGCAGAAGCAAGGCGGCACAGGGGGAAGCACGCGTTTGCCCGGTTTTGAAGCTGGCGTCTAACCCGGTTGTCGGAAAGTGATCCAGCCGCTACGATGCGCAAGAGACATTTTCGCACGACCATTCTAAAATCATACAAAGGAGACGCCGTATGGAAAAAATCTGGCTGAAGTCCTATCCGGCAGGCGTGCCCGAGGAAATCGATGCAACCCGCTACAACTCGCTTTCCGATCTGCTGCTGGAGAGCTTCCGCGAAAATCGCAGCAAGCGCGCGTTTGTCTGCATGGGCAAAGCCATCACGTATGGCGAGCTCGACGCAGTCTCGACCCGGCTCGCCGCCTGGTTCCAGGCACGTGGCCTGAAACCAGGCGCGCGCATCGCGATCATGATGCCCAACGTGCTGCAATATCCCGTTGCGATCGCGGCGATCTTGCGGGCGGGGTATGTGGTCGTGAACGTGAATCCGCTTTACACGCCGCGCGAACTCGAACACCAGTTGCAGGATTCCGGCGCGCAGGCCATCGTCGTGCTCGAAAACTTCGCGCATACCGTGCAGTCGGTCGTCAAAAACACAGCGATCGAACACGTCGTGGTTGCCACGATGGGCGACCTGATGGGCGTGAAAGGCATGATCGTCAATTTCGTCGTGCGCAAGGTGAAGAAGCTCGTGCCCGCATGGAATCTTCCGGGCCACGTGAGCTTCAACACGGCGCTTCGGCAAGGCGCGAGCGAAACGCTCAAGCCCGTCAGCCAGGGACCGGACGACATCGCTTTCCTCCAGTACACGGGTGGCACGACCGGCGTGGCGAAGGGCGCAATGTTGCTGCATCGGAACTTGATTGCGAACGTCCTGCAGTCGGAAGTGTGGCTTGAACCCGGACGCAGGAACCGGCCTGATATCGACCAGTTCATCAGTGTCGTGGCGCTGCCGCTTTATCACATCTTTGCGCTGACGGTTTGTGGCTTCCTCACCATCAGGACCGGCGGCATGGGCATCCTGATTCCGAATCCACGCGATATCCCCGGCACGATCAAGGAGCTCAAAGGCTTCCCGATCAACACCTTCCCGGCCGTCAACACGCTCTACAACGCGTTGCTGAACAACCCGGAATTCGCGAAGCTGGATTTCTCGAAGCTGATTGCGGCGAATGGCGGCGGCATGGCGGTGCAGGAAGCCGTGGCGAAGCGCTGGTTCGAGATAACGGGGTCGCCGATTATCGAAGGGTATGGGTTGTCCGAGACATCGCCGTGCGTGACGTGCAATCCGGTGACCGCCACGGAATATACCGGGACGATCGGGTTGCCGTTTCCATCGACTGAAATCTCCATTCGCGATGACGACGACCGCGAAGTGCCGCTCGGCCAGCCGGGCGAGGTCTGCATTCGCGGACCGCAAGTGATGGCGGGCTACTGGAATCGTCCCGACGAAACCGCGAAAGTAATGACGCCCGACGGCTTCTTCAAATCCGGCGACGTCGGCGTGATGGACGAGCGCGGTTACGTGAAGATCGTCGACCGGAAGAAGGACATGATCCTGGTGTCGGGCTTCAACGTGTATCCGAACGAGATCGAGGACGTGGTGGCCAAGCTTCCGGGCGTGTTCGAAGTGGCTGCCGTCGGCGTAAAGGACGCGGCATCGGGCGAAGCGGTGAAGCTGTTTGTCGTGCGGCGGGACCCGCACCTGACTGAAGCGGACGTCATTGCTTATTGCAAGGAGCGGCTGACCGGATACAAGCGGCCTCGGGTGATCGAATTCCGTACGGAATTGCCCAAGAGCAACGTTGGCAAAATTCTGCGCCGCGAGTTGCGCGACGGCAACGCCTGACGCTTCAAGCCAACGAAATCTCACACAGCATCGAAAACCTTCGCATCGAAAGACGCGAAGGTTTTTTTACGCGCATAAGGCGCTCGCACGACTGCGCGAGACGAAAAAAAGGCGCCCGAAGGCGCCTTTCAAGACAACTGTTTTATTACGACTTATTAGAACTTGTGGCGAATGCCGACGATTGCTGCGACCTGGTTCGACGTCGTCGATGCCGACAGACCGTTGATCTGCGCCACTGCCTTGCCGACCGAGTCCGTGCCGCTTGCGTGCTGGTACACACCATCGACGTAGACGTCCGTACGCTTCGACAGGAAGTAGTCCGCACCGATCACGCCTTGGTGGTACTTCGCGTCGTTCACGCCGTAGCCCTTGGTGTAGTCGTATGCAGCACCCAGCAAGAACGCCGGCGTCAGTTGATACTTGAAGTTCACTTCGGCGTTGTGGAACTTGGCGCTGCCGTTCGTGACCTGGCCTGCGCCCGTCACGCCGGTTTGACCCAGATCCTTGAACTGCGTGTTGCTGTACGTTGCGCCGACGGTTGCCGGGCCGAACGTGTAAGCGCCTGCAGCCGTGATGATCTGCTGCGTCTTGGCCGTTGCATAACCCGAGTACACACGCGAACCGGTCATGTTCGAAGCCGTTGCGCTCGACGTTGCGTTGTTGCCGAAGAACGAAAAGTTCGGGTTCTTGACGTTCACGTAACCTGCGCCCAACGTCAACGGACCTTGCGCATAGCCAACACCGCCCGAAAAGATCTGGTTGCGGTTGAACTGACCTGCAACACCACCGAGGCTGTACAAACCGCCGAACGTGATACCCGAGTAGTTGGCGCTCGTGTACTTGATCGCGTTGTTCGTGCGGTTCGAGTTGTTCATGTTGTCCAGGTCGCCCGGGTGCGCACCGTAGAACGTGCCCCACTGGCTACCGACTTCCAGCGCGCCGGTGTAGTCAACCACTGAGTCGTATTGACGACCCAAGGTGACCGTGCCGAATTGCGAAGACAAACCAACATAGGCCTGACGGCCGAACTCGTCGCCCCCTTGATTCAAACGACCGGTGAATGCATTGAAGCCGTTTTCCAACACGAACAGCGCCTTCAGGCCACCGCCCAGGTCCTCGGTACCACGCAGGCCCCAACGATCGCCTTGCAGATTGCCGGCGCTCGTTGCGTACAGCTTTTGGCCGCCCGAGTTGTTGTTATAGACAAAGCCTGCATCGACAATACCGTACAGCGTCACGCTGCTCTGAGCGTGCGCAGCACCAGCAAACGTACCCAACGCAGCCAGAGCGAGAAGCGACTTTTTCATTGATGATCTCCAAAGGGTTGAAACTGTTTGGCAAGGTCACTGTTCTAGCGCCAGTGTGTTGACGTCCCTGCCGATACTTCAAAATTGAAGTTGAACGTAATGTAACAAAGAGCTTTTTGGCAACAAAGGAAAAGCGGCCCCTCTCTTTCCCTCGTGTGACGTTTACGCAACATGCGCTAAAATCAAGGCCTTACGGCATTTTGCGACCCGTGTTTGCCCTAGTTACGGGTTTGCAAGAGTACGTTTCGTGCAAGTTGATCGACTCATTCGGGCGACCAGACGCTCAGGAGATCGAAACAGGAGTTTTGAAACATGACACTCGATGAATTGATCTCTGAGTTCGATCGTGGACTTCGGTCGATGACCGGCGTTTCCCGGATGTCCCGTCCGGTTCCGGAGCCGCAAGGCGCATATGTCGATGCAAGCGATGCGACCGAGCATCCGGCGGAAACGTCCTTGACCGCAGAAGAGAAAGCGCATTCAGCGGGGTTGATGCGCGTGAATCATGTGGGCGAGGTCTGCGCACAGGCGCTGTATCAGGCGCAGAAGCTTGCGACCAACTCAGCGCCCTTGAAACGCGGCTTCGAGGAAGCAGCGCGCGAAGAAGAGGATCACCTTGCGTGGACGGCGCACCGTCTGCGCGACCTGGACTCGCGGCCAAGCCTGCTCAATCCGTTGTGGTACACGGGTTCGCTGGCATTGGGTTTCCTTGCCGGGCGGTTCGGTGACCGCGTGAGTCTCGGCTTTATGGCCGAGACGGAGCGGCAGGTCGAGAAGCACCTGGACAGCCACATGACCAGTTTGCCGGTCAATGACTACGCGTCGCGGGCGATCGTCGATCAGATGCGAGTCGATGAAGCGGCGCATGCTGTCGCTGCGACGCAAGCTGGCGGCACCGAATTGCCGTTCCTTGTGCGGGCGCTAATGCGCGCAACATCGAAGGTCATGACCCGCACCGCGTACTACATTTAAACAGTACGGTCTAATCGTTTGGCGCCTCTCGCGGCCCTTGTGAGAGGCGTTTTGAATGTTCTGCTCCGATCTGCGCTCAACCAAGCCCGTAATTTCCTTATTCGCGCCTGCGCGCAACAAAATCCTATCCCACCCCGCCGCCGCATTTCACGTACTACCTTCACATCCTTCACTACCTCATTCATTCATAACGGTTTTCAAGAATTCAGCCTACTTTAGCGGTCTGCGCTAAGTCATTGTTCTAACAAACAAATTTAGTCAGAAAACGCCATATCGTATTGACCGGCGAAAAGCGTTCCTCTACAGTGGGAAATGGTGTGAGAAAGTGTATTTTTGTGTGAGTCAGCGCGGATTTTCGGGCAATATTCCAACAAAGTCGTGGCGCCGCCGGGGCGTGAGAGGAGAGGGCGAGTGTTCCAGGGAGCTTCAGCGCTATCGCTCGATGCGAAAGGACGGATGTCCGTCCCGTCTCGCTATCGCGACGCGCTGCAAGGACAGGCAGAAGGCCGGGTCACGCTCACGAAGAGCCCGGATGGATGCCTGTTGCTCTTTCCTCGCCCGGAGTGGGAAATCTTCCGTTCAAAAATCGCTGCACTCCCCATGGACGCAATCTGGGTTCGCCGTATATATCTCGGCAATGCCATGGATGTCGAACTCGACAGCGCCGGGCGCGTGCTGGTATCGCCGGAATTGCGTGCCGCGGCCACGCTCGCCAAAGAAGTGACATTGCTTGGAATGGGTAATTACCTGGAAGTGTGGGACGCCGCGACTTACGCGGAGAAGGAAAAAGCGGCAATGGCGCAGGGCATGCCCGACGCGCTGAAGAATTTTACGTTTTGACGCAGAGCTAAAGAACATGGCCCCTGCGATGAAAAACGAATTGCAGCATCGCACGGTGCTGCTGGATGAAGCGGTCAATGCGCTGATAACGCGTGTCGACGGTACTTATATAGATGGAACGTTTGGGCGCGGCGGCCATAGCCGGCTCGCGCTGACGAAGTTGGGCGAAGCCGGCCGGCTGATCGCTTTCGACAAAGACCCGCTGGCCATCGCCACGGCAGGACAGATTCAGGATTCGCGGTTTTCGATCGTGCATGAGAGTTTCGCCTCGTTAGCCGATGCCGCTGCCGAGCGAGGAGTTGGGAAAGTGTCGGGCGTGTTGCTGGATCTGGGTGTGTCGTCGCCGCAAGTGGACGATCCGGACCGCGGCTTCAGCTTTCGGGCCGATGGCCCACTCGACATGCGAATGGACCCGAGCCGCGGCGAATCCGCAGCGGACTGGCTGGCGCGGGCAACGGTGCAGGAATTGACGGAGGTGATCAGAGATTATGGGGAAGAACGGTTTGCTTTTCAGATTGCAAAGGCGCTTGTTGCTCGCCGGGCAGAGTCCGACCGTCTTGGGCCTCTCGTCAGCACGGGCGAGCTTGCCCAAATCGTGGGTCACGTCGTCAAAACCCGTGAGAAGGGCAAGGATCCGGCAACCCGCACCTTTCAGGCTATACGGATTCACATCAATCAAGAGCTTGCGGAGCTGCAAGTAGTTCTGGACGCAGCATTGGCGTTGTTGGAGCAAGGGGGGCGCCTCGTCGTGATCAGCTTTCATTCGCTCGAGGACCGGATCGTCAAGCGTTTCATGCAGGCTCACGCAAGCGGGCCTGCGATCGATCGCCGCCTGCCCATCCGCGCTGCCGACATTCCCACGCCGCCGCTCAAGTTGCTCGGCCGCGTATTCGCTTCCGAAGCTGAAGTTGCGGCGAACCCGCGCGCGCGCTCCGCAGTCATGCGGATCGCCGAGCGCGTCACAGAGCAGACGGCGCCATGAACCGTCTGAATATCTTCCTGCTGATCGTCGTGCTTGGCTGCGCGTTGTCTGCGGTGAGCTCGTCGAACAAGCAGCGGCAGATTTTTATCAATGTGCAGCGGGCGCAGTCGCAAGAGCGTCAGTTGCAGCAGGATTTTTCCCAGCTTCAATATCAGCAGAGCGCGTTGTCGAAAACCTCGCGTATCGAGCAGTTGGCCATTACGTCCCTGAAAATGCAGCCCGTCACGACGGGCCGTACGCAATATCTGAACTATGACCCGGCGACGTCGAAGGCAACAGACGCGCCGTTGCCCGCGCCCCTGCCGGCGTCGGCTCCTCCCGCACGCGGGGTGAAACGATGAAACCCACGCCAAAGAAGAACAAGGGCGTCGCGTTCACGCCCAATCCCATTCTCTCCGTGCGCCTCCCAATGTGGCGCTCGAAGCTCGTCGTATTCCTCCTGTTCATGGCCTTCGTTGCGCTTGCAGGACGTGCGTTCTGGATCCAGGGTCCGGGCAACGCGTTCTTCAAGAAACAAGGCGAGAGCCGTTATCAGCGCACGCTTGAACTGCCTGCTACGCGGGGCCAGATCAAGGACCGCAACGGCCTCGTGCTTGCGACCAGCCTGCCGGTAAAGGCGATCTGGGCAATCCCCGAAGCCGTTCCCGACGACCTCGGCGCGGAAAAGCTCGGCCAGCTTTCCACGCTGCTCGAGATGTCGCCGAAAGAACTGCGCTCCAAGTTGTCGATGGACAAGACCTTCGTCTACGTGAAACGCCAGGTGCCCATGGAAGTCGCGCAGAAAGTCGCTGCGCTGGATATCCCAGGCATCTACACACGTGGCGAATACAAACGGTTCTATCCGGAAGGCGAGATCACCGCGCATCTGATCGGCTTCACCAATATTGAAGACAAGGGTCAGGAAGGCGTCGAACTCGGCGATCAGGGCGTGCTCGCCGGAACGCCGGGCATGCGCCGCGTGATCAAGGACCGGATGGGGCACATCGTCGAGGACGTCGACGAACAAGTCGTGCCGCACAACGGCGAAGACGTGGATCTGTCGATTGACAGCAAGATCCAGTACATCGCTTATACGAACCTGAAAGCGGCCGTCGAGAAGTTCAAGGCGAAGGCGGGCGCAGCCATTGTCATCGATGTGAAGACGGGCGAAGTGCTCGCGCTCGTCAACTACCCGACCTATAACCCGAACGACCGCTCGCGCATGACCGGCGAGCAGTTGCGCAACCGGATCATGACGGACACGTTCGAGCCGGGCTCGATCATGAAGCCGTTCACCGTGTCGCTTGCGCTCGATCTGCATCGTGTGACGCCGAATACGCTTGTCGAAACGGGCAACGGCCAGTTCGTGCTCGACGGCGCGCGCATTACTGACGACTCGGGCTTCGGCACGCTGACCGTGGGTGGCGTGATCCAGAAGTCGAGCAACATCGGCGCGACCAAGATTGCGATGCAGTTGAAGCCCGAAGAGATGTGGAACATGTACACGAGCATCGGGCTCGGACAAGCGCCGAAGGTGGGATTCCCTGGCGCGGTGTCCGGACGTTTGCGGCCGTGGAAAAGCTGGCGCCGGATCGAACAGGCGACGATGTCGTATGGCTATGGTTTGTCGGCGTCGCTGTTCCAGTTGGCGCGCGCTTACACGGCGATCGCGCATGATGGCCAGGTGTTGCCGGTTTCCATCTTCCGCACGCCCGGCGACTCGGCCGTGACCGGTCCCCAAGTATTTGCACCGACCACCGCGCGTGAAGTGCGCGCCATGCTCGAAACCGTGACGGCGAAGGGCGGCACGTCGCCGGATGCGGCCGTGCCGGGTTACCGCGTGGGCGGGAAGTCGGGTACGGCGTACAAGCACGCTGGCCGCGGCTACGACAAATCCAAGTACCGCGCGTCGTTCGTGGGCATGGGCCCGATGCCGAATCCGCGCATCGTGGTGGCGGTTTCTGTCGATGAACCCACGGCCGGCAGCCACTTCGGCGGTCAGGTTTCGGGGCCGGTGTTCTCGGCCATCGTCGGCGATACCCTGCGTTCGCTGAACGTTCCGCCTGACATGGCCGTGAAGCAGATGGTCGTCTCCGACGACCCCGCTTCCGGCACGCCGGCAACCGACATCAAGAAGCCGAACGCGACGACCACGAATCCGCCGAAGAAGCTGAAAGTATCGGCGAATACGAAAACGCATCCGGGAGTCGTTCGATGAGCGACTTGATCAAGCAACAGGCGCAGATCGCGAAAGCGGTGGCGTGGTTGCGCTCGCATGCCGATGCCGGTGCGCAACTGCATGCCGATTCGCGTTCGCTCAAACCGGGCGATGTGTTTTTTGCCTACGCCGTTGACGGTGCCGACAGCCGTCCGCATATCGATGCCGCTTTCAAGCAAGGCGCGGCCGCCGTGTTGTATCAGCCGGAAAACTTCCCGGGCAAGCCGGATGCGTCGCGTTCGTTTGCCGTGAAGGCGTTGAACGAACTGGCCGGGCCGATAGCATCGGCGTGGTATGGCGAGCCGACCGAATCCATGCTGGTCGTGGGTGTGACTGGAACGAACGGCAAGACGTCGTGCAGCCAGTGGCTTGCAACGGCGCTCTCCGCGCTGGGTACGCCGACCGCCGTGATCGGCACGCTTGGCAGCGGCATGCCGGGCAAGCTCGTGCATTCAGGTTTCACGACGCCCGACGCGCCGCAACTGCAACGCACGTTTGCGCAGTTCAAGACGGAAGGCGCGAAAGGCGTCGCCATGGAAGTGTCGTCGCATGCGTTGCATCAGGGGCGTGCGAACGGCACGAAGTTCGACATCGCGATCTTCACGAATCTCACGCAGGATCACCTCGACTATCACGGCACATTCGCCGCGTATGAAGGTGCCAAGGCGAAGCTGTTTGCGTGGCCTGCGTTGAAGGCTGCCGTCATCAATCGTGACGATGCCGCCGGTCAACGCCTGATCGCTGCCTGTCACGGCCGCACGCGAACGATTGCTTATGGCATCGAAGGCATCGAGGGCGCGTCGGACGTGACGAATGTAAAAGCCGATGCATCGCTGGCCGCGAGCGCCGTGCGTGCAACCGCAACGGGCACGGCGTTTCACCTGGAGTCCGACTGGGGCGCCGCTGACGTGGAAGTTGCAACGCTCGGCGAGTTCAACGTGAGCAATCTGCTCGGCGTGCTCGGCGCGTTGCTGGCCGCGCACGTTCCGCTCGACGCCGCGCTCGCTCAGATCGCGAAGCTCGAACCGGTGAACGGCCGCATGCAGCGTCTCGGCGGCCGGTTGCAGAACGACGAACCGCTCGTGGTGATCGACTATGCGCATACGCCGGATGCGCTGGAGAAAACGCTCTTGGCGCTGCGGCCGATTGCAGAAACGCGCGGCGGTCAGTTGATCTGCATGTTCGGCTGCGGCGGCGATCGCGATGCAACCAAGCGTCCGCTGATGGGCGCCATCGCGGAAAAGAATTCGGATCACGTGGTGATCACGAGCGATAACCCGCGCAGCGAAGATCCGCTTGCGATCATCGGTCAAATCGCGGCAGGCTTTCAGGATGCGGCCAAAGCGCGTCGCATCGAAGACCGCGCGAGCGCGATTCTTCAGGCGATCCGCACGGCGGCTCGCGAGGACGTGGTCGTGCTGGCCGGAAAAGGCCACGAAGCCACGCAGGAAATCATGGGCAAGAAGCGCGCGTTTTCCGATCAGGATCATGCGCGCCTGGCTCTCGCCGCTCGCGCCACGAAAGCGCGCGGAGGTGGTGAATGACGTTATTTACTTTGCGCGATGCAGCGCTGGAAATTCCCGGCGCTACTGTTTCAGGCGACGAAAACATTGCGTTCGATCGTGTGTCGACGGACAGCCGCACGGCCGGTCCGGGCGATCTGTTTATCGCGATCAAGGGCGATCGTTTCGATGCCCACAATTTTCTGCCGCAAGTCGCGCAACGCGGCGCTACCGCCGTGCTCGCTTCGCGTCTGCCTGATGACTTTGCAACGCCAGCCGTCAAGGTAAAGGACACGCGCATTGCGCTCGGTGCGCTGGCGCACGGCTGGCGCAAGCGCTTTGCGATTCCGCTGATTGCGGTGACCGGCAGCAACGGCAAGACTACGGTCAAGGAAATGATCTCGTCGATCTTCGCTGCCGCTGTTGGTGAAAGCGCCCGGCTCGCGACGGCGGGAAATTTCAACAACGACATCGGCTTGCCGTTGACGCTGTTCCGTCTGAACGAATCGCACAAGCTTGCCGTGATCGAGCTCGGCATGAATCATCCGGGCGAAACTGAAACGCTCGGCAAGATTGCCGCGCCGACGGTTGCTGTCGTGAACAACGCGCAGCGCGAGCACCAGGAATTCATGGCGACGGTCGAAGCGGTCGCGCTGGAACATGCGTCGGTGATTCATGCGCTGGCATCGAATGGAACGGCCGTGTTTCCCGCCGACGACAAGTACGCGAGCATCTGGCGCGTCGCCGCGACGGGCAATCCCATCCTTGATTTCGCGTTGCATACGGACGCTTCGCAACCCCCTGCAGCGGTGACCGGCAAGCTGGTTGGCGCGACGCTGCACGTCACAACGCCGGAGGGCGCAACCGAAGTCGCATTGCAAGTCCTCGGGGATCACAACGCACGCAACGCGCTGGCGGCAACGGCAGCCGCGCTCGCCGCGAACGTGTCACTCGATGCCATCAAGCGCGGACTCGAAGCCTTCGAGCCGGTGAAGGGCCGTCTGCAAGTGAAGCGCGCGGCGGTGAGGCCGATCGAAGGCGCAACGGTTATCGACGATACATACAACTCGAATCCCGATTCCATGCGCGCGGCCATCGACGTGCTGGCGTCGCAAGCTTCGCCGCGTGTGCTCGTAATGGGCGACATGGGCGAAGTCGGCGATCAGGGTCCGGCGTTTCATCGCGAAGTGGGTGCGTATGCGGCGCAACAGGGAATTGACACGCTCTTCGCACTCGGCGATGCAAGCATCGACGCCGCGAAATCCTTCGGCCCGGCAGGACAGCATTTCACTGATATCTCCTCACTCATTGCAGCACTCACCGGCTCGGGCTTCGGACCCGGCGCCACGTTTCTCGTGAAAGGCTCGCGCTTCATGCAGATGGAGCGCGTGGTGGACGCCGTGACGAGTCCACACCAACCCGCAGCGGGCGTTACGCCTGCCGCGCACTGAAGAAGAAGGTCCAGCATGCTACTCGCACTCGCGCAATGGCTTCAGAATGACGCCAGTTTTCTGCGCGTGTTTACCTACCTCACGTTCCGCGCAGTTGGCGCGACGATCACGGCGTTGTTCGTCGGTCTCGTTTGCGGCCCGTGGGTGATCCGCAAATTGACGCAGTTGAAAGTCGGTCAGGCCGTGCGCACGAACGGTCCGCAATCGCATTTGGTCAAGTCCGGCACGCCGACCATGGGTGGCGTGCTGATCCTGCTGGGCATCGCGTTTTCCACGTTGCTGTGGGCCGATCTCGCCAATCGGTTCGTCTGGATCGTGATGCTCGTTACGTTCGGTTATGGGGTGATCGGCTGGGTCGATGACTACCGCAAAGTCGTGCATAAGGACCCGCGCGGCATGTCGTCGCGCGAAAAGTATTTCTGGCAATCAGCGATTGGCTTGTTTGCCGCCGTGTATCTCGCGTTCAGCGTGTCCGAGGCGAACAACGCTCGTGTGTTCGACCTGTTCATGGCGTGGGTGCGAAGCGGTTTGTCGATGGGCTTGCCTGCGCGCGCCGACCTGATGCTGCCGTTCCTCAAATCGATCAGCTATCCGCTGGGCACGTGGGGCTTTATCGCGATGACGTATCTCGTGATCGTCGGTTCGAGCAACGCTGTGAATCTCACCGATGGCCTCGATGGTCTCGTGATCATGCCGGTGGTGCTGGTCGGTGCATCGCTCGGCGCGTTTGCCTATGTGATGGGCAGCTCGGTGTACTCGAAATACTTGTTGTTCCCGCACATTCCGGGTGCCGGCGAATTGCTGATCTTCTGTTCCGCGATGGGCGGCGCCGGACTCGCGTTTCTCTGGTACAACACGCACCCCGCGCAGGTCTTCATGGGCGATGTCGGCGCGCTCGCGCTTGGCGGCGCACTTGGCACCATCGCCGTGATCGTGCGGCAGGAAGTCGTGCTGTTCATCATGGGCGGCGTGTTCGTCGCGGAAACGGTTTCCGTGATGATGCAGGTGACCTACTTCAAGTACACCAAAAAACGCTTCGGCGAAGGGCGGCGCATCTTCAAGATGGCGCCGCTGCATCACCATTTCGAGTTGTCGGGATGGAAGGAAACGCAGGTGGTCGTGCGCTTCTGGATCATCACGCTGATGTTGTGTCTGTTTGGTTTGTCGACGCTGAAGCTGCGTTGATCTTGTTGGCCAGGAAAAGGTAAAGCGATGTTTGGCGAGAAGTTCTTCGATCGGCAGAGTCCGATGGTGCTTGTGCTGGGGCTCGGTGAATCCGGCCTCGCGATGACGCGCTGGTGCGCGCGTCACGGGTGCCGTCTGCGCGTGGCCGATACCCGCGCCACGCCGCCGAATCTGTCGGAACTCGCAGTGCACGGCATCGATGCAGATTTCGTCGGCGGTGAATTCACGCCGGCGCTGCTCGATGGCGGGATCGAGATTGTTGCAATCAGCCCGGGACTGTCGCCTCTGGCTGATGATTTGAGGCCGCTCCTCGACGCCGCGCGGGAACGCGGCGTCCCTGTGTGGGGCGAGCTGGAATTGTTCGCGCAAGCGTTGAAGTCGCTTGGCGCGAACGGCTACACGCCGAAGGTGATTGCCATTACGGGCACCAACGGCAAGACCACGACGACCGCCATGACCGGGTTGTTGTGCGAGCGTGCCGGCAAGACCGTGGCGGTGGCGGGAAACATCAGCCCGGCCATGCTGGACAAGCTCAGCGAAGCAATCGACAACACCGCGCTGCCCGATGTCTGGGTGCTGGAGCTGTCGAGTTTTCAGCTTGAGACGGCACACTCGTTCGCGCCGGACGCTGCTGCCGTGCTGAATATCACGCAAGACCATCTGGACTGGCACGGCGGGCTCGATGCGTACGCCGCCGCGAAAGGCCGCATCTTCGGTGTGAAGACCGTGCGCGTGCTGAATCGTGACGACGCGCGGACCATGAAGCTTGCTTCGGGAAATGCAGCGAAGGTCGTGACGTTCGGGCTTGACGAACCGGCGCGTCTCGGCGACTTCGGGTTGCTGCGCGAGAACGGCATTGCGTGGCTTGCGCAAGGTCACGACCGTGATCTCAGCGATGAACCCGCGCCCGCGCGTCGCCGTAAAAGCGATGTCGCGGCCGAGCCGAACGTGTATTCGAAGCGCCTGATGCCGGTGGATGCGTTGCGTGTTCGCGGCCTGCACAACGCGGCGAATGCGCTGGCTGCCCTGGCGCTCGCGCGTGCGGTGGATTTGCCCTTGGCTTCATTGCTGCATGGCTTGCGTGAATACAAGGGCGAGCCGCATCGCGTGGAAGTGATCGGGCAGATCGACGGCATCGATTTCGTCGATGACAGCAAAGGCACGAACGTCGGCGCAACCGTCGCTGCACTGGATGGTCTCGCGCAGAAGTCCGTGCTGATTGCCGGTGGCGATGGCAAAGGCCAGGACTTTTCGCCGCTCGAAGCGCCGGTGGAACGCTGGTGCCGCGCGGTGCTGCTGATCGGCCGCGATGCACCGCGTCTTCGTGAAGCGCTGGCAAACACGGCCGTGCCATTGCACGACCACGAAACGCTCGAAGCCGCGACGCAAGCGGCGGCGCAACTGGCCCAGCCCGGCGACGCCGTGTTGTTGTCGCCGGCGTGCGCAAGCTTCGACATGTTCAAGAACTATGCACATCGCGCGGATGTTTTCCGGCAAGCGGTGGCTGATATTGCTGCAGACCGGGGGGTAATGCTATGAGCTGGTCCGAACGTTTTGGCTCGAAGCTGACAGGACAACGCAACGCCGTCGCGAACGACAGCGCCTCGCTTGGCGGGCGTTCATCGCGCGTGGCAGGCGTGGGCTCGCTTGGTGGTCTCGGTGCACGCGTGGCCGAACGCGCGAGCGGCATCTCGAGCGCGGTCAATGGCGTGAAGCCGGCCCGTTCGCGCATGCTCGACTACGATTACTCGCTGCTGTGGGTGACCATCGCGTTGCTGGGGCTTGGCATTGTCATGGTGTACTCGGCGTCCATCGCCATGCCGGATTCGCCGAAGTACGCGCAGTACCGCGACTACTTCTTCCTGGTGCGCCATCTCATATCGATAGCGACCGCCGTGGTCGCGTCGATCATCGCGTTCAAGATCCCGGTCTCGACATGGGACAAATACGCCGGGAAGTTCTTCCTGATTTCGCTGTTCATGCTGGTGATCGTGCTGATTCCGCACATCGGCAAGGGCGTGAACGGCGCGCGCCGCTGGATTCCGCTTGGCATCACGAACATGCAGCCATCGGAAATCATGAAGCTCGCCGTGACCATCTACGCGGCGAACTACACCGTGCGCAAGCAAGAGTTCATGCACAGCATCGGCCGCGGCTTCTTGCCGATGGCAGTCGCCGTCGGCTTCGTCGGCGCGTTGCTGCTGCTCGAACCGGACATGGGCGCGTTTATGGTGATCGCGTGTATCGCGATGGGCGTGCTGTTCCTCGGCGGCGTGAACGCCAAGCTGTTCGGCGGACTGGTCGCTACGGCGGTCGGCACGTTTGCGCTGCTGGTCTGGGCATCGCCATGGCGCCGTGAGCGGATCTTCGCTTACCTCGATCCGTGGGATGACCGCTATGCCCAAGGCAAGGCCTATCAGTTGACGCACTCGCTGATCGCATTCGGCCGTGGCGAATGGTTCGGCGTAGGGCTTGGCGGCAGCGTCGAGAAGCTCAACTATCTTCCTGAAGCGCATACCGACTTCATCCTGGCGGTAATCGGCGAGGAGCTCGGATTCGTCGGCGTGATCGTCGTGATCCTGCTGTTCTACTGGATCGTGCGTCGCGCATTCGAGATCGGCCGCCAGGCGCTTGCGCTCGACCGCACGTTTGCCGGTCTGATGGCGAAGGGCATCGGCTTGTGGTTCGGGGCGCAGACGTTCATCAACATGGGCGTGAATCTCGGGCTTCTGCCGACCAAAGGTCTGACGTTACCGCTCGTGAGTTACGGCGGTTCGGGCATCTTGCTGAACTGTGTCGCACTTGCAGTGCTGATGCGCGTGGACTACGAAAACCGCGTCCTGATGCGTGGGGGCAAGGTATGACAAGACCTGCATCACAACGCACAGGCACGCTGATGGTGATGGCCGGCGGCACCGGGGGACATGTGTTCCCGGGGCTCGCGGTCGCTCACTGGATGCAGGCGCGCGGCTGGCGTGTGGTGTGGCTCGGCAATGCGGCGGGCATGGAAGCGACGCTCGTGCCGAAGCACGGCATCGCGATGGAATACGTGCGCTTTGGCGGCGTGCGCGGCAAGGGTCTCAAGACGAAGCTGATGTTGCCGGTGAACCTGCTGCGCGCGTGTTCGCAAAGCCTGCGCGCGCTGCGTTCGGTGAAGCCTGATGTAGTGCTCGGCATGGGCGGATACATCACGTTCCCGGCTGGTTTGATGTCGAAGCTGAGCGGCACGCCGCTCGTGCTGCACGAACAGAATTCCATCGCGGGACTGGCGAACAAGGTGCTCGCGCACATCGCCAAGCGGGTTCTTGTCGCGTTCCCGAACGCGCTGCCGAATGCCGAATGGACCGGAAATCCAGTTCGTGCGGAACTTGCTGAGACTCTGTCACCCAAAGAACGCTACGCCGCGCGGAATGTGAAGCCTGACGCGCGTCTCAATGTTCTGGTCGTCGGGGGCAGTCTGGGTGCAGCCGCTTTGAATGAAACCGTACCGAAAGCGCTTGCGTTGCTCGATCCGGCGGCGCGTCCGCATGTCGTGCATCAGGCTGGAGCGAAGCATATCGATGCATTGAAGGCGAACTACGCGGCAGCAGGCCTGACATCGGATGAAGACGTGCAGCTCGTACCGTTCATCGACGATATGGCAAGCGCGTACGCTGCGGCCGATCTCGTGATCTGCCGCTCGGGCGCGATGACCGTTTCCGAAATCGCGGCCGTGGGCGTGGCGGCGTTGTTCGTGCCGTTTCCCTTTGCCGTCGACGACCACCAGACAACCAATGCCGCGTTCCTCGCCAACGAGGGTGCGGCTCACTTGATACAACAGCGCGATTTGTCGGCGGAAAAGCTTGCCGGCTGGTTGCGCGATCAGACCCGCGAGACGCTCAGCCAGATGGCGGTGAAAGCGCGCGCCCTGGCGAAACCCGACGCAACTGAACGTGTCGGCCGGGTCTGCGCCGATGTAGCCGGCTTGAGCGCGCTGATACAAGCGCCGAAGGAAATCCAGCCATGAAACATATCGTCAAACACATTCACTTCGTCGGCATCGGCGGCGCGGGGATGAGCGGCATTGCCGAGGTGCTGCTCAACCTCGGTTACCAGGTCAGTGGCTCGGACCTGGCGAGCAATGGCGTGACCGATCGTTTGACCACGCTGGGTGCGCGCGTGGCGATCGGGCATCGTGAAGAGAATATCGATGGCGCGAACGCCGTGGTCGTCTCGACCGCTGTTCGCTCCGATAACCCCGAAGTGCTGGCCGCACGTCATCGGCGGATCCCGATCGTGCCGCGCGCCGTGATGCTCGCGGAGCTGATGCGGCTCAAGCAGGGCATCGCGATTGCCGGCACGCACGGCAAGACCACGACCACCTCTCTGGTAGCAAGCGTGCTGGCAGCGGGCGGCCTCGATCCCACGTTCGTGATCGGCGGCCGCCTGATCAGCGCCGGTGCGAATGCGCGACTGGGGACGGGCGATTTCATCGTGGCTGAAGCCGATGAATCGGACGCGTCGTTCCTCAATCTTTTCCCGGTGATCGAAGTCATCACGAACATCGATGCCGATCACATGGACACGTACGGCCACGACTTCGCGCGGCTCAAGCAGGCGTTCATCGAGTTCACGCACCGACTGCCGTTCTATGGGATCGCCGTGCTGTGCGTGGATGATCCGAACGTGCGTGAAATCCTGCCGTTCGTCTCGAAGCCGATCATCCGCTACGGCCTCGGCGCCGAAGCGCAAGTGCGCGCGGTGAACGTGGAGGCGCGCGACGGCAAGATGCATTTCACGACCTTGCGCGAAGACGCGAAGCCGCTCGACATCGTGTTGAACCTGCCGGGCACGCACAACGTGCAGAACGCGTTGGCCGCCATTGCGATTGCGACTGAACTTGAAGTCGCCGATGCCGATATCCAGAGGGCATTGCAGGAATTTACAGGCGTGGGCCGCCGCTTCCAGCGTTACGGCGAAGTGAAAGTAAAGTCGGCGGAAGGCGGTGCGTACACGCTGATCGATGACTACGGTCATCACCCGGTCGAGATGGCCGCAACGGTTGCAGCCGCGCGCGGCGCGTTTCCAGACCGGCGTCTCGTGCTCGCGTTCCAGCCGCACCGGTTCACGCGCACGCGTGATTGCTTCGAGGATTTCGTACGCGTGTTGTCGACCGTCGATGCCCTCGTGCTCACCGAAGTCTATGCAGCAGGCGAAGCGCCGATCGTCGCCGCCGATGGCCGCGCGCTCGCTCGTGCAATTCGCGTGGCGGGAAAAGTGGAACCGGTCTTCGTGGAAACAGTGGATGAGATGCCGGACGCGATTGCCACGCTGGCACGCAACGGCGACGTGGTGATAACGATGGGCGCGGGCTCTATTGGCGGCGTATGTGGCCGGCTGACCGCGCAAGTTCAGGATTCGAAGGTTTTGAAATGACAAGTAACGTGAGCACATCCGCAATCGACCCGAAGGTGTTCGGCAAAGTCGCCGTGCTGCTTGGCGGGGAAACGGCCGAGCGCGAGGTATCGCTGAATTCGGGGCGTCTCGTGCTGCAGGGACTGCGCGATGCAGGTATCGACGCACATCCGTTCGATCCCGCTGAGCGGCCGCTCGCCGACTTGAAGTCGGAAGGCTTTGCGCGCGTGTTCATCGCGTTGCATGGCGGGTATGGCGAGAACGGCCAGTTGCAGGGCGCGCTCGATTTCTACGGCATCAAGTACACGGGCAGCGGCGTGCTGGGTTCGGCGCTCGGGCTCGATAAATTCCGCACCAAGCTCGTGTGGCAACAAACGGGCGTGCCCACGCCGCCTTTCGAAGTCGTGCTGCGCGGCGATGACTACGAAAATGCAGCGCAGCGAAGCATTGCGAAGCTCGGCTTGCCGCTGTTCGTGAAGCCGGCGAGCGAAGGTTCGAGCGTTGCCGTGATCAAGGTGAAGAGCGCGGAAACGCTGGTGCCGGCGCTGATCGAAGCGGCGAAGTTCGACAAGATCGTGCTCGTCGAGAAAAGCGTTGAAGGCGGTGGCGAATACACGTGCTGTATCGCGGGCGACCTGGACTTGCCGATCATCAAGATCGTGCCGGCCGGTGAGTTCTACGACTACAACGCGAAGTACATCGCTGACGACACGCAGTATCCGATTCCCTGCGGCCTGACGCCCGCCGACGAAGCGCGCATGAAACAGCTTTCGCGCCGCGCGTTCGATGTGCTCGGTTGCACGGACTGGGGCCGTGCCGATTTCATGATGGACGGCGACGGCAATCCGTATTTCCTCGAAGTGAACACGGCGCCGGGCATGACCGATCACTCGCTGCCGCCGAAAGCGGCGCGGGCAGTCGGGATCAGCTACATGGAATTGGTGGTGAAGGTGTTGTCGCTGACATTGCAGGATTGAGACCGGGTTTGGAACGTACAGAACATGTGGAATAACGCTCGCCAGATGAACCTCACGGCCAACGCACTGCACGTATTGCTCGTGTTCGTGCTGCTCGGGGCCGCCGGTTACTGGGCGATCCAGCGGCCGGAGTTTCGCCTGCGCGAAATCCAGATCGATGGCGACACGCTGCACATCAATTCGCCGACCGTACGTGCAAGCGTGGTGGGGCATTTGAAGGGCAACTTCTTCACCGTTGATCTGGACGCAGCGCGCGCCGCGTTCGAACAAATGCCGTGGGTGCGTCATGCAAGCGTGCGTCGTGTGTGGCCGAATGCGCTGGCGGTGACGCTGGAAGAATTCAAGCCGCTCGGCACGTGGGGTACGGATCAACTGGTGAGCGTGGACGGTGATCTGTTCACGGCGAACCAGGGCGAACTCGACGACGACTTGCCTGCGTTCGAAGGGCCGGATGGATCGGCGAAAGAAGTGGTCGCGCGGTATCACGATTTTACGAAGTGGTTTGCGCCGCTCGACGCGCATCCGGAAGAAGTCATCTTGTCGCCGCGATACGCGTGGACAGTGAAGCTTTCGAACGGTACGCAGATCGAACTGGGGCGCGAGCGCAATCAGGACACGTTGTTCGATCGCAGCAAACGGTTTGTGGCTGCGTGGACGTCGGTGACGGGGCGGTGGGGAAATGACATCGAGTACGCGGATTTGCGCTATCCGAACGGCTTCGCAATCAAGGCCGCCGGCATGCGTTTCATCAGCGACACCGACAAAGCGAAGAAGTAAGGGACATCACAGGCAATGAGCACGCTATGAGCAAAGACTACAAAGACTTGCTGGTCGCCCTCGACATCGGGACGTCGAAGGTGGTGGCGATCGTCGCCGAGTTGAAGGGCGAAGGCCACTACGAGGTGATCGGGCTCGGACAGAGCGACTCGAAGGGATTGAAGAAGGGCGTGGTGGTGAATATCGAAGCCACGGTCCAGTCGATCCAGCGCGCGCTCGAAGAAGCCGAATTGATGGCCGATTGCAAGATCACGAATGTGTTCACCGGCATTGCCGGAAGCCACATTCGCAGCTTCAATTCGAGCGGCATGGTCGCGATCAAGGACAAG
Organism: Burkholderia sp. PAMC 26561; assembly: GCF_001557535.2. Lineage (NCBI taxonomy): Bacteria > Pseudomonadati > Pseudomonadota > Betaproteobacteria > Burkholderiales > Burkholderiaceae > Burkholderia > Burkholderia sp. PAMC 26561. The sequence continues at coordinate 760,796 of NZ_CP014306.1, read as the reverse complement.
GAAGTCACGCAGACCGATGTGGCGCGCGTGATCGAAACGGCCAAGGCGATCAACATCCCGACCGACCAGCAGGTGCTGCATATCCTCACGCAGGAATTCATCATCGACGGCCAGGAAGATGTGCGTGAGCCGATCGGCATGAGCGGCATTCGGCTGGAAGTGAAGGTGCATATCGTGACGGGCGCGGTGAGCGCGGCGCAGAACATCGTGAAATGCGTGCGCCGCTGCGGGCTCGAAGTGAACGACCTGATCCTGCAGCCGCTGGCTTCGTCGCTGGCGGTGCTGACGGAAGACGAAAAGGAACTTGGCGTTGTGCTCGTCGATATCGGCGGCGGCACGACGGACATCGCCATTTTCAGCGAAGGCGCGATTCGTCATACGGCGGTCATTCCTATTGCCGGCGACCAGATCACGAGCGATGTCGCCATGGCCCTGCGCACGCCGACGCCCGACGCCGAAGACATCAAGGTGAGCTACGGCATCGCGAAGCAGGCGCTCGCCGATCCGGACGAAATGATCGAAGTGCCGGGACTCGGCGAGCGCGGTCCGCGCACGTTGTCGCGTCAGGCACTTGCAGCGGTTGTCGAACCGCGCGTGGAAGAACTGTTCTCGCTCGTGCAGCAAGTGGTGCGCGAGTCGGGTTACGAAGAATTGCTCAGCAGCGGCGTGGTGCTGACCGGCGGCGCGTCGATGATGCCCGGCATGGTCGAACTCGGCGAAGACATCTTCCTGAAGCCGGTGCGCATTGGCGTGCCCGAATACGCGGGCGGCCTGGCGGACGTGGTTCGCAACCCGCGTTATTCCACGGCGATGGGTTTGCTCGTCGAAGGTCGTTCGCAACGCATGCGCGGGCGCAAGGTCGCGGTGCAATCAGGATCGATGGGACAGGTTTTTGGACGCATGAAAGACTGGTTCCTTGGGAATTTTTAAATACAAATTCGCGCTGGTGCCGGCGGCTGGCGCGCGACAAGAGGTTGCCCGATCTCTTGCCGAATAACGCCGATTTTCATTCTTGACGGAGGCAATATGGATTTCGAAATGCTGGAAACGGAAACCAACGGAACGATCATCAAGGTCGTCGGTGTTGGTGGCGCGGGCGGTAATGCAGTACAGCACATGATCAACCGCGGCGTGCAGGGCGTGGATTTCATCGTCATGAATACGGATGCGCAGGCGCTTGCACGCTCGCGTGCTTCGTCGGTGATCCAGTTGGGCAACACGGGCCTCGGCGCTGGCGCCAAGCCGGACATGGGCCGTGCCGCAGCGGAAGATGCGCGCGAGCGTATCGCCGATGCACTGCGCGGCGCGCACATGGTGTTCATCACCGCGGGCATGGGTGGCGGCACGGGTACGGGTGCAGCACCGGTCGTGGCACAGATCGCGAAGGAAATGGGCATTCTCACCGTTGGTGTAGTCAGCAAGCCGTTCGAATTTGAAGGTGGCCGCCGCATGCGCGTGGCTGAAGCTGGATCGCAGCAACTGGAGGATCACGTCGACTCGCTGATCGTCGTTCTGAACGACAAGCTGTTCGAGGTGATGGGCGACGACGCCGAGATGGACAAGTGCTTCCAGTGCGCTGACGACGTATTGAACAACGCTGTTGCCGGTATCGCGGAAATCATCAACGTCGACGGGCTGGTCAACGTCGACTTCGAAGACGTGAAGACGGTGATGGGCGAGCAAGGCAAGGCGATGATGGGCACGGCGACGGTTGCCGGCGTCGATCGTGCGCGTTTGGCGGCAGAACAGGCGGTTGCAAGCCCGCTGCTGGAAGGCGTGGATCTGTCGGGCGCACGTGGCGTGCTGGTGAACATCACGTCGAGCCGTTCGCTGCGTTTGTCGGAAACGCGTGAAGTGATGAACACGATCAAGTCGTACGCGGCAGAAGACGCGACCGTGATTTTCGGCGCGGTGTATGACGACGCCATGGGCGATGCATTGCGCGTGACGGTCGTGGCAACGGGCCTTGGCCGCGCTGCAAAGAAACAACAAGCTGCACCGATGACCCTGCTGCGCACCGGCACGGACAACTCGCCGATCGCGCACGCACAGCACAGCTACGCGCCGCAGCAGTCGAACGGCACGGATTACGGCGCGCTGGAAGCACCGGCTGTATGGCGTCAGACGCGTGAAACCGCGGCCTCGCACGTGCAGGCGCTGCAGGAAAAGGGTGTGGATACGTATGACATTCCGGCGTTTTTGCGCAAGCAAGCCGACTGATGCCTTTTGCCGGGGCGTGTCGCTTTGATGTAAGCGCCCAAAGGCAAAGGTCTCAGGAGATGGGTTGTCATGCGTTCGTTTTCAGGCCGCGTCTTATGGATGCTGGACTGTGGCGGCGTGACCGCTTCGATAACGTTCATCATCGTCTATATTGGGATGAGATCGATGCGTATCGATACGTAAGCAGCGGTGCGGCGAACGTCTCTCGGAAGGAAAAGTTTGAATCGCTGGCGTGTTCAGCACTGACTCAGTGAAAGGCCGAACAATGATCAAGACAGGTGAAACGCTGCCGGACGAACGCCTCTACGAATTTATCGACGTGGCGACGGAAGGCTGCGCCGTGGGACCATACGGGTTCTCGGTGCGCGAGCGGACGGCGGGCAAACGCGTGGTGATCTTCGGATTGCCGGGTGCATTCACGCCCACCTGTTCCGCCAGGCACGTGCCGGGTTTTATCGATAATGCGGAGAAACTGGCCGCGGCGGGTATCGATGAAATCTGGTGTGTCTCCGTCAACGACGCGTTCGTGATGAGCGCGTGGGGACGCGATCTTCAAACCTCGGGCAAGGTGAAGATGATCGCCGACGGCAGCGCGCGTTTTACTCGAGCACTCGGCCTCGATCAGGATCTGTCGGAGCGTGGCATGGGAATTCGCTCCCAGCGCTACGCCATGGTGGTCGACAACAGCGTGGTCAAGACGCTGAATGTCGAAGCACCCGGCAAGTTTGAAGTCAGCAGCGCTGAAAGCGTCCTCGCGACGTTGGGCTGATGTGTTTTAACAATGTTGTGCTGGCGGTCGATATGCCCGGTGTTTGTTGCATTGCCGCAACAGGAAAGGACGCCATCGCGTGTCTTCTGGAACTCGCATGACAAAGTCGCAACAAAGCCGTAACGCGGCGCCGATATCCGGGAACGCCTCCGTCCTGGGTATCGGCCCGACCCTATTTGCTTTCGCGTGAATTTGGTTCTCGCGTACCGAGCCGAGGCAGTAACGGGGAGAAACAAGTTGCAACGTTCCCGCTCGGGACGACGCGAAGGGATTGGAGTATACTTCGCGCTATTGAATACAAATTCACGATTGATTCTCTCAATCGAGAGTCACAATCGAAGCGAAAAAAATCATGTTGAAGCAGCGAACCATCAAAACCATCGTCAAAACCGTCGGGATCGGCCTGCACTCTGGCCGCAAGGTCGATCTGACGCTTCGGCCCGCACCGGCGAACACCGGGATCGTTTTTGCGCGTATCGATTTGCCTGAGCCGGTCGATATTCCGGCCTCGGCTTTGGCTATCGGCGACACGCGCCTGGCTTCTGTGTTGCAGAAGGACGGCGCGCGCGTTTCGACCATCGAGCATTTGATGTCGGCTTGCGCCGGACTGGGTATCGACAACCTTTATGTCGATGTCACTGCTGAAGAAATCCCGATCATGGACGGCAGCGCTGCTTCATTCGTGTTTCTGATTCAATCGGCGGGTATTGAGGAACAGAACGCGGCCAAGAAATTCATCAAGGTGACGAAGCCGGTTGAAATCCGCGACGGCGACAAGTTCGCTCGTCTCGATCCGTATTTCGGCTTCAAACTGAAGTTCACCATTGATTTCCGCCATCCGGCCGTCGATAAGACCGGTCAGGCACTCGAAGTCGATTTCGCCCATACGTCATACGTTCGGGATATTGCCCGGGCACGGACGTTCGGGTTTGCGCATGAAGTCGAAATGATGCGCGAGCTCGGTCTGGCGCGTGGCGGCAGCATGGATAACGCCATTGTTCTGGACGAGTATCGAATTCTGAATAACGATGGTTTGCGTTACGAAGACGAGTTTGTGAAGCACAAGATGCTCGACGCGATTGGTGACCTTTATGTGGTCGGTCACCCGTTGCTGGCGTCTTACGCGGCCTATAAAGGCGGTCACGCAATGAACAATATGTTGCTGCGTGAATTGCTGGCGCACGAAGACTCGTATGAGATCGTGACGTTTGAAGACAAGCAAGCGGCGCCGCGCGGTTTTGCTTTCGATACGCAAACGGCGTTCGCGTGATCAGTAAATAATCAGAGCAATAATATGAGAATGAGTGGCAGCTTTCGGGCGCCGCTCATTTTTTTTGTGCTTTCGCCTGATGACGCGCCGCCATTTTCGCGAGCGCTTCCTGAAGCGGCGACGGCTCGAGCGTTTCAGCCAGCGTTTGAAGCGCATCCGCGCCGGCGGCAGACATCCGGGCTTGCTTCGGCGGAATCACTTCTTTCATTGCTTGTGGACGAACACGGATCTTCAGTGCGGTCACGGCCCAGCCGCGTTGCTGCAAATCCACCAAGAGACGCGGCTCGATGTGCCGCAGACGCGCCGCCAGCGCGTTATGTCCGGCAAAAAGCGAAAGCACGCCATCTTTGATGAACCCCGGTTCCACGTTCGCGCCCAGATAGTCCGGCAGCAACGCCATCAGGTCGCGCTGGAGCGCCGTCACCTGCTCGACGCCCGCCCGTAGCGCAAGGAACTCGCTGGTGCGGCCGAGGACGTCGGACAACGCCTGGGGCTTACGCGGATCGAAGCGTTGCGGCGGCCTTGAATTCGGCGGGAAACGGCTCATTTTTTGGAGTATGCAGGGCTGGCGGCGGTTCGCAGATTGTAACGCCGCGCATCGTGCAACACGACGGCACGCTTTGCGTGTCAACGCCGACAAACATAACGCCGGGGTGCTGTAACACAAAAGATGGCGGTACAGGCTCCAGCGGGGGCGCGTGCTAAAATCCTCGATTCGTTTTCACCCATGGACTGAAGCCGCCGAGGTTCCCCGGACTGGGATGCACCCAGCGCGCTCCAAGCCGATACCGCGACGCAGACACTGATCCGATGACCACCGGTTTCCTCCAAAAGTTTTTTGGCAGTCGCAACCAGCGCCTAGTCAAGCAATACCAAAAGACCGTTGCGGCGATCAATGCTTTCGAGCCGACGATCGAGCAGTACACGGACAAGCAACTGCGGGCCAAGACCGAAGAATTCCGTCAGCGCGTCGCGAGCGGCGAATCGCTCGACCGGTTGCTGCCTGAAGCGTTCGCGGTGTGCCGGGAGGCCAGCAAGCGCGTACTGAAAATGCGGCACTTCGACGTGCAGCTCATCGGCGGCATGGTGCTGCACTACGGCAAGATCGCGGAAATGCGCACGGGCGAGGGCAAGACGCTCGTCGCCACGCTTGCCGCGTATCTGAACGCGTTGTCCGGACGTGGCGTGCATGTGGTGACGGTGAACGATTACCTCGCACAGCGCGACGCCGAGTGGATGGGCAAGCTCTACAACTTCCTGGGGTTGTCGTGGGGCATCAACCTGTCGCAGATGGAACACGCGCAGAAGCAGGAAGCCTACGCCGCAGACATCACGTACGGCACGAACAACGAGTTCGGCTTCGACTACCTGCGCGACAACATGGTCTACGAGACCAACGCACGCGTGCAGCGGCCGTTGAACTTTGCGGTCGTCGACGAGGTTGACTCGATTCTTATCGACGAAGCGCGTACGCCGCTGATCATCTCCGGCCAGGCCGAGGATCACACCGAACTCTACGTGCGCATGAACGCGCTGCCGCCGCTGCTCGAGCAGCAGATCGGCGAAGAGAAGGCGGACGGCACGGGCGTCGAAAAGGTGGGCGACTTCACGCTCGACGAAAAAGCCCGTCAGGTGTTCCTGACCGAACAAGGTCACGAGAAAGCCGAACGGCTCCTAGCCGAGTGGGGCCTGATTGGTGAAGGCGAAAGCCTCTACGCGCCGCAGAACATCACGCTGATGCACCATGTGTATGCCGCGTTGCGTGCGCACACGCTGTTCTTCCGCGACCAGCATTACGTGGTTCAAGGCAATGAAGTCGTGATCGTCGACGAATTCACGGGCCGCATGATGACCGGCCGCCGCTGGTCGGACGGTTTGCATCAGGCCGTGGAAGCGAAGGAACACGTCAAGATCCAGAACGAGAACCAGACGCTTGCGTCGATCACGTTCCAGAACTTCTTTCGCATGTATTCCAAGCTGTCCGGCATGACCGGTACGGCCGACACCGAAGCGTACGAATTCAATGAGATCTACGGTCTCGAAACCGTCGTGATTCCGACGAATCGTCCGCCAAAACGGATCGACAAGCAGGATCAGATCTACAAGACCGCCAAGGAACGTTACGACGCCGTCACGCGCGACATTCGCGATTGTGTCGAGCGCGGACAGCCCGTGCTGGTTGGTACGACATCGATTGAAGCATCGGAACTGCTTTCGGGTTTGCTCACCCAGGCCGGCCTCAAGCACGAAGTGCTGAACGCCAAGCAGCACGCACGCGAAGCCGCGATCGTTGCCGAGGCGGGTCGCCCGAGCGCTGTGACCATCGCGACGAACATGGCCGGGCGCGGTACGGACATCGTGTTGGGTGGGAACGTCGAGAAGCAGTCGTCGTTCATCATTGCCGACGAAGCGTTGGCTGAAGACGAGAAACAACGTCGCATCAAGGCGCTCGAAGACGAATGGCAAGCGCTGCACGACCGCGTGAAGGCGGCGGGCGGATTGCACATTGTCGGTACGGAACGCCATGAATCGCGTCGTATCGACAACCAATTGCGCGGCCGTGCAGGCCGGCAGGGCGATCCGGGTTCCTCACGCTTCTATCTGTCGCTGGATGATCCGCTGCTGCGTATTTTCGCGGGCGATCGTGTGCGTTCCATCATGGACCGCCTGAAGATGCCGGAAGGCGAGGCGATCGAGGCGGGCATCGTGACGCGTTCGATCGAATCGGCGCAGCGCAAGGTCGAAGCGCGCAACTTCGATATCCGCAAGCAACTGCTCGAATACGACGATGTATCGAACGATCAGCGCAAGGTGATCTACCAGCAGCGCAATGAATTGCTGGAGGCAACCGACGTTGCTGAGACCATCACCGCCATGCGTCAGAGCGTGATCACCGAAGTGACGCGCACGTACGTGCCGGCGGGAAGCATCGAGGAGCAGTGGAGCGCGCCGGAACTCGAGGAAGCGCTGCGCAACGACTGGTCGCTCGATCTCGCGGTTCAGGAGATGATCAACGAGTCGAATTCCATCGATGCCGACGAAATTCTCGAAGCTGTAGTCGCTGCCGCCGACGAAGCCTACGAGGCGAAAGTCGCGCTGGTCGGGCGTGAGTCGTTCAGCGCGTTCGAGCGTTCGATCATGTTGCAGACGCTCGACAGCCGCTGGCGCGAGCATCTCGCCGCGCTCGATCACTTGCGTCAGGGCATCCATCTGCGTGGTTATGCGCAGAAGAACCCGAAGCAGGAATACAAGCGCGAAGCGTTCGAATTGTTCGCCGCGATGCTGGATTCGGTGAAGCAGGAAGTCACGCGCGTTGTAATGAACGTGCAGATCCAGTCGCCGGAACAGCTTGAAGAAGCCGCCGAGCAGTACGAAGAGAAGGGCAGCCATCTGGAAAACGTGTCGTTCCAGCATGCTGACTTCGACGGCAGCGGCGCCGCTGCAGCAGTTGCTGCCGACGCGACCGCTCAAATGGTCAATCAGGCCATGGCATACGGTGATGACACCACGGTCGCGACCCACGTGTCCACTGACGACGTCCCGAAGGTTGGCCGTAACGACCCGTGCCCGTGCGGCAGCGGGAAGAAGTACAAAAACTGTCACGGCAAGCTCGCATAATCGGCGGTCTGAACGCTTTGGCAGGTTGAAACATCCAGGACAGGCGACGCAGTGATGCGTCGTTTGTCTTTGGCCGATTGGTTTTGTTTCTTGCGTTTGTGTTTTAGGTATTTTCGTTTCGCGGGCGTCCGTCTTTCATCGAGTCAGGCACCGTTTCATTCATCTTTCGTGTCGTTGCGTTTTCCTGCGCACCGGCACTCGCCACTTTCAGCGAGTCGCGAACATGGCCGTCAATTTCCCCTCGATCAATCCCGCCAACCTGCATCCCGTCTCCGGCGTCACGCTAGGCTGGGCCGAGGCGAATATCCGAAAACCGAATCGCAAGGATTTGCTCGTTGTGCAGATCGATGAAGGCGCGACGGTTGGCGGCGTGTTCACCCTGAACCGCTTTTGCGCTGCGCCCGTGACGGTGTGCCGCGAGCATCTCGACGCCGTGCGCGCGGGCGGCAAGGGCATCCGCGCGCTGGTCGTGAATACCGGTAACGCAAACGCGGGAACGGGGGAGCCGGGCATGGCGCATACGCGCGAGACCTGTACCGCGCTTGCCGCGTTGCTGGGCCTCGACGCCGCGCAGATCCTGCCGTTTTCGACGGGCGTGATCCTGGAGCCGTTGCCTATCGACAGGTTGACTGCGGGGTTGCCGGCGGCGATTGCGAACCAGAAGCCCAATCATTGGTTCGACGCCGCACAAACCATCATGACCACCGACACTTTGCCGAAAGCGGCATCGCGTCAGGTTCAGATCGATGGCCACACGATCACGCTCTCGGGCATCAGCAAGGGCGCCGGCATGATCAGGCCGAACATGGCCACCATGCTGGGTTTTCTCGCCTGCGACGCCGCCGTGTCCCAGTCCGTGCTCGACACGCTGATCAAACACGTCGCGGATCGCTCGTTCAATTGCATCACCATCGACGGGGATACATCGACTAACGACTCGTTCATCGTGATCGCGTCGGGCAAGTCGACATTGCCCTTGATCGATTCCACAGATTCTCCCGCTTATGCCGCGTTGCGCGACGCCGTGACTTCGGTTGCACAAGAGCTGGCGCAACTGATCGTGCGCGACGGCGAAGGCGCGACGAAGTTCATGACGGTGACGGTCGAAGGCGGCACGAGCGAAGCGGAATGCCGGCAGATCGCGTACGCTATCGGTCACTCGCCGCTCGTCAAGACCGCGTTTTATGCATCGGACCCGAACCTCGGCCGGATCCTCGCGGCCATCGGCTATGCGGGTGTGACGGACCTGGACGTGAACAAGATCGATCTGTATCTCGACGATGTCCTCGTCGCGAAAAAGGGCGGCCGCAATCCCGAGTATCGCGAGGAAGACGGCCAGCGCGTGATGAAGAAGAGCGAGATCGCGATCCGCGTCCTGCTCGGCCGCGGCGAGGCCCGTGCCACTGTCTGGACGTGCGACCTTTCGCACGATTACGTCAGCATCAACGCCGACTATCGCTCCTGAACCCGAACTCTCCCATGGATAAACTCGAACAGTTTCTGACGCGTGCTGAAGCCGTTCTCGCACGTGTTGAAGGGATGTTGCCGCCCGCCGCGCCTGAAATCGACTGGGATAAGGCCGTGGCGTTCCGCTGGCGCAAGCGTCAAGGACGTGGCTTTTTGCAGCCGGTGCCGAATCTGTCGGCGCTTTCGCTCGATGACCTTTGCAATATCGAACGTCAGAAGCAGTTGATCGAGCAGAACACACGGCAGTTCGTGCGCAAGGCGCCGGCGAACAACGTGTTGCTCACAGGGGCGCGCGGGACGGGCAAGTCGTCGCTCATCAAGGCGTGCCTGAACGCGTATGCGTCGGAAGGGTTGCGGCTGATCGAAGTCGACAAGGACGATTTGCACGATCTTGGAGACATCGTCGACCTGATTTCGGCGCGGCCGGAGCGGTTTATCGTTTTCTGCGATGACCTTTCGTTCGAAGACGGCGAGTCAGGTTACAAGGCGCTGAAAGTGGCGCTCGACGGATCGATCTCGGCGCAATCGGACAACGTGCTGATCTACGCGACGTCGAATCGCCGCCATTTGTTGCCCGAATACATGAGCGACAACGAGACCTACAAGCACACATCGGATGGCGAGATTCATCCGGGCGAAGTGGTCGAGGAGAAGATCTCGCTGTCCGAGCGATTCGGCCTGTGGGTAAGCTTCTACCCGTTCAAGCAGGACGACTACCTGACCATTGTTGGACATTGGCTGAAGCATTTTGGCTGTCCGGAAGAACAAATCACGAATGCGCGCGGCGACGCGCTCGTCTGGGCGCTCGAACGTGGCTCGCGCTCAGGCCGCGTCGCGTGGCAATTCGCACGCGACTATTCGGGCCGCAAGGCATGAGCGCGGCGCCGCTTCCAACCACGGCGCCCGACGGGCGCAAGATGACCGATGTCGCGGTCGGCGTGCTCGTTCAGCCGGATGGCCGCTATCTATTGGCGCAACGTCCCGAAGGCAAACCGTATGAGGGTTACTGGGAATTTCCGGGCGGCAAGTTGGAGGCGGGTGAAAGCGTGGAAACGGCGCTCGTGCGGGAATTGCACGAGGAACTGGGTATCGATGTGACCGCTTGCGAGCGCTGGCGGACGCTGGAACACGATTATCCGCATGCCTACGTGCGGCTTTACTTCTGCAAGGTGACGGCGTGGAAAGGTGAGCCGGTCGGCCGGGAAGGTCAGGCGCTTGCCTGGCAACATCTTCCCGCCGATGTGACGCCGTTGCTACCCGCTGCCATTCCAGTGCTCGAATGGCTCGCGGCAGAGGCGGCTTAGGGCGATATAAAGCGCGATTTGAAGCGTTTAGTTGAGGCCGCTATGGTCGTCATCTGGCGGCGTGTCCTGCTGACCGCCGCCAATCTTGTACTTCTCGGTCGCCCACGCGCCAAGATCGATCTGCTTGCAACGATCTGAACAAAACGGGCGGAACCGGCTTTCCGGAACCCAGCGCACATCTTTCGCGCAAGTCGGGCATTTAACGATGGTAGTCATTCGGCAGTACGGATCTGATAAAGATTGAGTTCGATAAATAAGGGTTTTTAGCCCGATTTAAAGACTGCACAGTGTCAGGTGAAACGGAATGTCGGCATCGACGGCGCGGGGCCTCAAATCGCCGTCCTGCACCGTAAAACGCACCCACAGCATGTACTTGTTCGCGCTCGCCTCGGGAATCAGCCGCGTATCCGACGGCACTCGTACCTGCATCAACTGATACGTCCGGCCCGACAGCATCTGCTGATAGCTGCCCTGCATTGCCATTACCTTCGATGCCTGGCCCGATTCGCGTGCCAGTCGCAGCACGATAATGGCAGCGTCGCGCAACGGCAGCATGGGTGTGACCCACTTTGCGATATCGCCGCGACGTTGTTCCGCTGGGCACTGCTGCCACGCAAAGTACGACGGCAAGTCGAAGCGGCAAGTTCCACCCGGAATGATCGTCCTGCTGCGAATACTGGCGAGCCATTCGTTGTCCGCGAGATGCTGGCCGGTCTTGCCCTGCATCTGTCCGAGCCCGGCAAGCGTCTGTTCGATCTCGCCCAGCACCGACTCCAGCGCGTCCTGCTCGATTCCGGGATTGCCCCGAAACGGCGCCAGCGTCTGGCGTTGCCGTTCCAGTTCCTTCATCAGGTCGGCTTTCAGGTCGGTCCGTCCGGCGACTTCGGCGATCTCGAACAGCGTGGTCAATGCAGCGTGGTGTTCGCGCGGGTCTTCTTGAGTCAGAAAGAAGGTGAAGCGCTCGAAAAGATCTTCGAGACGCAGCAGCGTCCTGATTCGCTCGTTGAAGGGGTACTCGTAAAGGATCAAGCGCGCTCGCCTCGGCGTTGGTCGATAGTTTCGATGCGGAAAGTGAGGACATTCTAATGCCGCATCAAACCCCAAGCAAATCTCCACGTTCAATCACATCTGGCGCGCATTTTCAGCGCCGATGGTGAGAAATTCGAATGCGTTGCATGCACTTGTTAGGTACGCGCTTTGCTGCCGGCCGCGGCCATCTCGATATAGCGTGCGTGCAGGAGGTCGACCTCGCGCTGCAATGTCTGTAGCGTGGCGGCAGAGTCGTTGACGACGATGTCATCGGCGGCGGCGAGTCGCGCTTCGCGTGTCGCCTGCCGGGCGATGATCGCCAGCACCTGCTCCTGGGCGAAACCATTGCGCTGGATGACACGTGCAATTTGCGTTTCGACCGGGCAATCGACGACGAGAATCCGGTCCACCTTGCTCGCGCGTTCTCCTGCCTCGATCAGCAACGGCACCACGACGATGTGATACGCACTGCGCGCTTCGCTGCGTTGCCGTTCGCTTTCCGCGCGGATCAACGGATGTGTGATGGATTCGAGTTGTGCCTTGGCGGCGGGATCGGTGAACACGCGGGCCCGCATTTTCGCGCGATCCATGGCGCCGTCGGCGGTGACGAACTCCGGGCCGAACGCGATCTCGATCAGCGGCATGGCGACGCCGCCTGGCGCGGTGATCTGATGCGCGATCAGGTCGGCGTCGATGACCGTCACGCCGAGCGCCGCGAACATATCCGCCACGGTCGTCTTGCCGCTTCCTATCCCGCCGGTCAGGCCAATGCTGAACATCTTGCGAATCCTCCCTTTATCCAAAAAGCGTATAGAACGGCGTGCCGAAGAAAAGCGTGATTACGCCGCCCGCTGCGAGGAAGGGCCCGAACGGCAGCGGTTCCTCGAAGCGCATCTTGCCTATGCCGGTCGCCACCAGCCCGAAGATCGCGCCCGCAATGGCAGAGACCAGCACGATCTGGGGCAACGCTTCCCAGCCGAGCCACGCGCCGAGCGCGGCGAGCAGCTTGAAATCGCCGTAGCCCATTCCTTCCACGCCGCGTACGAGCCGGAAAAGCCAATACACGCACCACAGGAACAGATATCCCACGATGGCCCCGATCACTGCTTCGTGCAGCGGAGCAAAGCCTGTATCGCCGAGATTGACGATCAGGCCTGCCCACAGCAGCGGCAAGGTGAGCGAGTCGGGGAGATAGCGGGTGTCGAAGTCGATAAGGCTCATGGCGAGCAGTGTGCCGCAAAGGCCGAACGCCGCGAGTGCGATCCAATTGGGCCCGAACGCATAGAGCGAGAGGGCAGCGAGCAGCGCGGTCGCGAGCTCTGTCACTGGGTAGCGCGCGCTCACCCGGGCGTGGCATTTGGCGCAACGGCCGCGCAGCAGCAGAAAGCTTGCGACCGGGATGTTTTCCCATGGACGCAGCACGTGGCCGCAATGTGGACATGCGCTGCGCGGGACGGCGAGGTTGTAGCGTTCTATTGGCTTCGGTTTTACATCGCTTTCCACGGCAGTGGTTTCAGCCTGCCACGCACGCTCCAGCATGATCGGCAGACGGTGCACGACGACTGTCAGGAAGCTGCCGATCACCAACCCGAAGACGATCGCGAAACCATACTGCGCCACAAGCGGCAGGGTGCCGAAAGCGGAACCGTAAGCGTCGAGATAGCGGCCTGAAAACTCCGCCTGATACAAGGGATGCATGACTGTCCTGGGTCGAATTCGGCTGCGATCCTACACTACTTACACCACGTTCCCGAGCTGCACGATCGGAAGATACATCGCCACGACAAGGCCGCCCACCAGCGCGCCCAGCACCACGATTACCACTGGCTCGCACAAGCTGGCGAAAGCGCTGGTTTTCTCGTCGACCTGACGGTCGCCCAGTGTAGCCAGATCGAGCAGCATTGCGTCCAGTGACCCGGATTCTTCGGCGACGGCTATGGGTTGCACGACGTCGGGCGGAAAGCAGCCGGCCGCGCGCATGGCGGCGGCGAGTCGTTCGCCGCGGCGCAGACGTCCGGCGATCTCGACGGTGGCAGTATCGAAGATGCGGTTGCCCGTGGCCTTCGATAACAAATCGAACGCATCCGACAGCGGCGTTCCCGCTGCGAGCAGGGTGCCCAGCGCGCGGCTCCATCGGGCGACGGCCAGCGCGCGCAGCAGCGAGCCCGCCAGCGGCAATCTCAGCATGGCGCGGTCGAATTCGCTGCGCACTGACGGCGCGCGTTGAAGCAGACGCTTGAATGCGATCACGGAAATCGTGCAGAACACCGCAAACGGTACGCTCCAGCGCGCAACACCATCCGACAAAGCCAGCACGAACAACGTCGGCGCGGGCAGCTTGGCGCCGAAGCCATCGAAGATGGTCTTGAACGTCGGCACCACGCCGATCAGCAGTCCTGCCGTGATGACAAGCGATAGCAGCAGTACGGCGACCGGATAGGTGAGCGCCGCACGCAGCTTGGCCCGCTGGGCGCCCGCGCGTTCGCGATCTTCCGCGAGGCGCGCGAGCACGGTCGGCAGCGCGCCGGCGAGTTCACCGACCGATACAAGCTGGCAATACAGCGCGTTGAAGCACGCCGGATGACGCCCGAGCGCCTCCGAAAACGCGATGCCCTGCGTGATGTCCCGCGCAACCAATCCGACGATACGCGGCAAGCCGCCGCGCGCAGGCGTGTTCGCGATCAGGTCGAGACATGGCGCAAGCGGCAGCCCGGCGCGCAGCAGGCCAGCGAGTTGCCGGGTAAACAGGGTGACATCGGCGGCGTTGGCTTTTGGCGGCGGTGCCGGTCCAATTCCTGTGAGTTCGAGCACTGTAACGCCGTTGCGCTTGAGCACAGCGCGGGCAGTCGTGGCGTCCATGGCAATTGTCCTGCCCCGCTTGTTCGCGCCGGTGGCATCGATGCCTCGCCAGTTGAAGCGAGTATCGGATGGTTGCGATGCTTGCGGTGTTTGCGGTAGTTGCATTAGCCGACTCCGTCGCACTGGCAGCTTCCGCCACGCTCGTTACGCCCTCCCGCACCCGGGCGATGGCAGCGTCGCGCAGGCTTGGCATGCCTTCGCTCCGTGCCTGCCGCATGACGGCATGCGTGGCGGCGCGAGCAACGATGAGTTCGCGCATTGCATCGGACACGGGCATGAGTTGATGCACGCCAACTCGTCCGCGATAGCCGATGCCATGACACGCAGCACAGCCCCGCGGTTCGAGCGGCCGGAAACCCGGCTCCAGTTCCAGTTCGGACGTCACGCGGCATGTTTCGCAAAGCCGTCGCACCAGCCGCTGAGCCGTGACGAGCCTGAGCGCCGATGCCAGGTTGTACGGCGCAATGCCGATATCGATCAGGCGCGCGATGGCAGCGGGCGCGTCGTTCGTGTGAAGCGTGGAGAGCACGAGATGCCCGGTTTGCGCCGCCTTCACGGCGACATCGGCGGTCTCGGCGTCGCGGATCTCGCCCACCATGATCACGTCCGGGTCCTGCCGCATGAAGGCCCGCAACGCGACCGCGAAGGTGAGACCGGCTTTGTCCCGCACGCTGACCTGATTAATGCCGGCGAGGTGGATTTCAGCGGGATCTTCAACGGAGCAGACATTGCGCGATTCGGCGTTGAGCATCTGCAGGAAGCAATACAACGACAAGGTCTTGCCGCTGCCGGTCGGACCGGTCACGAGCACAAGACCGTGCGGCGCGTGGATTGGATTGCGGCCTCGACGCTCCTCTGCTGATCGGCTGCAAGCCCGAGTGCCGCCAACGATAAATTCTTGGGCAGCGACTCCAGCCGGCGCAAAACGAGCTTCTCGCCAAACAGCACCGGCAGGGAATTGACCCGATAGTCCTCAGGACTCCCATTTGCAAGCGGCAGCCGCAAGCGCCCGTCTTGTGGCACGCGCCGCTCCGCAATGTCCATCCGCGCCAGCACTTTGATGCGCGTGGTGAAGGCATCGCGCAAGTGGGGCGGCGGCGTGAGATACGTGTGCAGCGCGCCGTCGATACGCAAACGGATTCGCCATTCGTGCTCGCCAGGCTCGACGTGGATATCGGATGCGCCGCGTGACGCGGCTTCGCGCAAGGTATCGGTGAGAAGCGCGACGGCGGGCGCGCTGTCTGCCTCGGCGATAGCTTCGGCGGCCCGGGCGCTGAACGGCGGCGGGCTGGAAAAGGCGGCAAGCGGGGAGGAGGACATGGGCGTGGCTCGGTGATCGGTATGTCCCGATCATGACCTTGCACGCCATCGATTGAAACTAGACCGAACGGCTAACGCTCGCAGGCGCAAAAAACTAGGCCGAACGGCTAACGCGATGCAACCGGCGACGCAGATCCCGCAAAACAGGGCAATCTGGTGCAACCCGAAACCCTGGACCGCATCCTCTTATGACACCGCCATCTTTCTTACTTTTGTTTCTTGGGCAGTACGCCTTGTGGCTGGAAGACCTTCACTGTGCGAATGGCCTGATCGTCGCTGCGCATTACTTCGAAATGCACGCCCGCAATGCGCACGCTCACATCGCCGTCGGGAATCTCTTCGAGCGTCTCGAGGATCAGCCCGTTCAGCGTTTTCGGGCCGTCGGTGGGAAGCGTCAGCTTGAGCCAGCGGTTCAGTTCGCGCAGCGGCATGCTGCCGGCCACAATGCATTCGCCGTTCTCGTTCCAGCCGCCGCTCGAACCGGCGCCGCGTGGGATGGTGGTCGTGAATTCGCCTATCAGTTCTTCAATGATGTCTTCCGGCGTGACGAGGCCCTGCAACTCGCCATATTCGTTCACCACGATCGCAATCCGATGGCGGCTTTCCTGGAAAAACTGCAGTTGCTGGAACACGGGCGTGCCGGCCGGAACGAAGTACGGTTCGGCGAGCAACTCGCGCAAGGTCTCGCGCTCGAACTCCTGGTTATGCAGCGCCGACAGCGTTTTTCTCACGTGCAGCACGCCCAGCACACGATCTATATCGCCTTGATATACGACCAGCTTGTTGTGATAGCAGGTTTCGAGTTGATGAAGGATGGTGTCGAAAGGGGCATCGAAATCGAGCGACTCTATCCGGCGGCGCGGGATCATCACGTCGTCGACCGTGATGTTTTCGAGGTCGAACAGGTTCAGCAAGATGCTGCGGTGCTTGGTCGGCATGAAGTTGCCGGATTCCAGCACGACAGTGCGCAATTCCTCGGTGGAAAGCCGCTGATCCCGGCCGCCCTTCGTATTGATACGCAGCAACCGCAGCACGCCATTTGCGAACAGGTTGACGAACCACACAAGCGGCCGGGCCACGCGCATCAGCGGCGAGAGCACCAGGCTCGCCGGCAATGCGACTTTTTCCGGATACGTCGCGCCGACAATCTTCGGCGCGATTTCCGCGAACACAATAATGAGGAAGGCGACGATTCCGGTTGCGACCGACAGCACGATGTTGTCGTGTCCGAAAGTGCGCAGCGCTATGGAGGTGGTCAGCGCCGAAATGATCGTGTTGATCAGATTGTTGCCAATCAGGATCACGCTCAACAACTGGTCGGTCTTGGCCAGCAGGCCCTGCGTGACGCGGGCGCGCAGCGAACCCTGGTTGGCGAGGTGTTTGAGGCGATGGCGATTGAGCGCCATCATCGATGTTTCGGAAATCGAGAAAAAAGCGGAGAAAAACAGCAGCAGAAAAATGGCGCAAATTTGCGCCCATAAGGGAATGTGGTCCACGCGAGGTTCAAAGAGGGAGGATGGGAAAGACTATAGCAGAGGCCAAAACGATTGCTTCTCTTGCGCCGCCACGCTTTCTGGACGGCCGTCGGAACGGCCGATCCTCCCCTTGATCCGCTAGCTACACACTGGTTTTTATTGACTGCAGGTGAAGCTGCCTGATGAATTCGCGTCGCCGCCGGTGAATTTCGGCCATGTCGGATAACGACAAAGGGGACGCGTGCGCCCGAGTGTTGCGGGCGTCGAGTCTGTCATCGTCAGGGTGCCCGGTGCCGTGCCGTTCTCCACCCACTGTTCGAGTGCGGCAAGGGAATCGACTTGTGGCAGGAACGGGCCGGTGCCGTGCCCGACGCCCGGCATCAGGTAAAAGCGCGCGAAGTTATCGACGGAAGACTGGCCGAACTTCTGCACCAGGGCGTTGTAATAGTCCACGGACGAATCGGTGCTGACGATTTCATCGGCGAGACCGTGGGTGATGATTGCCTTGCCGCCCTTGGCGACGAATGCCGAGAGATCGGGATTGGTGGCGTCGCTTTCGGCCGAAACCTGCTGGACCTGCCCCTGATATGCGCCGGGATTAAGCGGATCGAAGGTGAGCGAATTGAAGGTCGGAATGCGCGTGATGAAGTACTTGACCCATTGGTCGCCGGTGACCCACTGGTTTGCGTCGTTCTTGCCGGCAGGGTTGGCAGGCGTCGGAGAAGTGCCGAAATCGCGCGTGGTGTACTGACCCGCGAATACCGATCCGGCAAGGATGTTGTAGCCGGCGTAACGCGTTACGCCGTTTGCAAGCGGATAGGGCAGGAGCAAGGGTGAAGCAATCGTGTTGACGGTTGCAATCTGCGCATCCGAAAGACACGTATCGCCGGTGTCTTTGCCGTCCGGGCAGCGCACGGCGGCGAGAACCGACGGCGCCTGCAGCTTGCAGGCGGCGACGTTGGAAATGATGCCGTCGGCCACGCCATCGAGCGTATCGCAGGCTTTGGTCACGGCGTTTTGCAGCAGGACGGTCTTTTTGACATCGAGCCAGCCCGCGCCGCCGTTGAGATAAAGCGCGCGCCCGAGCACGACATTCGACAGCCGCAGGCCGGTGTAGTTGAGCGCGGGGCGGTTTACGACAATGCCGTCGTAGTCAGCAGGCCAGCGCTGGATCACGGTGAGGCCGTCGCGGCCGCCGGTCGAGCTGCCAAAGAAATAGGTTTTTGCAGGCGTCGTGTTGTAGCGCGCCTTGAGCAAAAGCATGGCGACATCGTGCGTTTTCTTAAGCGTCAGGCCGCCGTAGTTGGCGAGCGCTTCGTCGTTGGCGGCGAACGAGCCGTCGGTGATGCTCTTGCTCTGGTGACCGGAATCGTCGCCGAAGGTCACGTAGCCGCGGGCGAGGGGCGTCGACGATCCGGCGGGCGCCATGTCGAGCGCCGCAAGTCCGGTGATGAGGGTGCCGTCGAAGCCGCCGCCGCCGTACTGCAGCGCCTTGTTGTTCCAGGCGGTCGGCAGGTTGACTTCGAAGTTGATGTTCGGCGCGGTTGTATCGACGGGAGCGATGGTGCCGTTCACCTGGCAATACTCGCCGGACGTGGCCGATGCCGCCACGAGCGTCGCGCTTGCCACCGCCGCGCCGTTGCTGGGTGCGCCAATGGACGCCGCCGCGATCTTCATGCCGCCGAGCGCCGAGCACGCGGCGGCGGCTGTGACCGCCGGTGGCGTGCCGCCCGAATCCGATGACGACCCGCCGCAGCCGGAAAGCGTCGCGGCGAGAAGAGATAAGCCGCAAGCGGCCAGGTAGATTTTCATGATTCTGTCTCCGTGTGTTTATGAACTGCTGCCTTGCAAAAACTGTTCAGTCGGTCGCGCCGGCTGTGGATGGAGCAATGACGTGAGCCAACCTTTCCACGCCGAACAATGCGCGCACACCTTCGTGCGAGCCGAGCATGGCTGCGCCGTTGTGGCCGACGCCCGGCACTTCCCAGCATCGATGAGCCAGCGCCGGATGCCTTTCCTTGAGGTATGCAAAGTAGGACCGCCCGCGTGCGAGCCTGTGCGGCCCCTGAGCAGCGGCGGCGCAAGAACGATCGAGCGCGTCGTGACGCGGATTGCGATCCTCTTGGCCGAGCAGGTAGATCACATCGGCGGCGAAGTAGCGTTGTTCGAGCGCTTCGAACTGCGCGGACTCCACATAGCGGGGCGCGCGTCGCACGCCGTATTTCCAGTTGTCCACGCCGGGGCACCGGTCTGTATCGGCGGGACGCAATATGCCTTGGGCGTCAGGGCGCATTGCATTGAAGTACACATACGACGACGGATTCGCAATCACATAGCGGCAATGCACGCCGGGCGCCTTGCATCCCGCCCCGACGATGGCGTACCGGTGCGCGACCTGCGCGCCGCCCGAATGCCCGGCAATGATCACATCGGTGAGTGCCGGAAACCGTGCACGATCCGCGAATTGTTCAACGAATGCATCGAGGACATCGAAGGAACTGAGCGGCGCGGGACCGACCGCGTCATCGCCGCCCATCCACGATGTCCACTCCCAGTGCAGCGTGTCGGTGGGCAAGCCGTGCGCGCCGATATCCGCAGTCGCGAGAAATTGCGGGACGAGCAACAGCGTGCGGGCCGGATCGGTCGATGCCGCCGCCAGCGCGTTCTGCGCCGAGAGCAGATAGGCGTCGGCATCGCGCAAACGGCCATGCAACAGGACCACGATGCGCGAAACATTCACCGCATCGCGTTCTTGCATCGAACGATAAAACGGCACAACGCCAGTCCCGCGAGGCATAGCAACACGCAGGCGTTCATTGCCGACTGCGCCGACCGGTTGCTCGTTACGAGGTTTATCGAAAAGGGTCATTTAATCCACCGCAACGGCTTCGGGATCGCGACGCAGGCGCTGCCCGGAGCGAGTTAGTCCAACCAGCGCGAGCGACACGATGCCTGCAAAAATCAGGTAATACGCCGGAACGATGTTCGATCCGGTCAGGGTAATCAGCGTGGAGACCGTCAGCGGCGCGAGGCCACCGAACAGGGTGACCGCGATGTTGTACGAGAGCGCCACGCCGGTCGAGCGCGTTGCCGTCGGGAAAAGCTGCGTGAGCATGCCGGGGTGCGGCCCGGACATCAGGCTGAGCACAACGGAGGCGACCATTTGAGCGGCGAACACCCGTCCCGGCGTAGGCGACGCAAGCACCCACGCGAACAGCGGATACGCGATCACGACCCACACAATCGTCACGGGAAAGAACAGCCGGAACGCGCCCACGCGGTCCGCGAGTTTCCCCGCGAGCGGATATCCCACGATAGCTATCAACCCGGAAACCGCCGTTCCCATCAACGCGTTCTTGAGCGGCAAGTGCAATTGCCGCTCGACATAAAGCGGCAGGAAGGTGTGCCACAGGTAATTCGTCGCCGTGCCCACGATGATCACGCCCATCGCGCACAAGGAGGCATCGCTGCGTTGTTTGAAAAAACCGCGAATGGTCTGGCGCGGCGCATGGCCAAGCCGCTGGCGCAGCTCCACGAACTCGGGCGATTCAGCCACCTTGTGTCGTATATAGAAGCCGACCGGCCCGACCAGCGCGCCGAGCAAGAACGGCACGCGCCAGCCCCACGTTTCAAGCGAGGCACGATCGAGATTCGTGGTCAGCGCATAACCGCAAGCCGACGACAACACCAGCGCCACCGCCTGCGAGGTCATCTGGAAGCTGCCGAAGAACATCTTCTTGCCGCGCGGAGCGTATTCGGTGAGCATCGCGGCGGCGGTCGCAAATTCGCCGCCCACCGACAAACCCTGGAGCACCCGCGCAAGCAACACAAGCAGCGGCGCGGCAATACCGATGCTGGAATATCCCGGCGTCAATCCCATGAGCAAGGTGCTTGCTGCCATTAGCAGGATGAGCATGGACAGCGTGCGCCGGCGGCCGACGCGATCGGCGTACGCGCCAATCGCAATCCCGCCGAGCGGCCGTACGATAAACCCGACCGCGAACGTGCCGAGCGTCAGCGTGGTTGAAAGCGCCGCGTTGCCGACCGGAAAAAACACGTGCGCGATGATCTTCGCGAAGTAGCCGTAGATCAGGAAATCGAACCATTCCAGCCCGTTGCCGATCACGGACGCCAGTACGGCGCGGCGAATCTGCGATTTGCTCAGCGTCGAGGCCGCCGTCGGCGGAAAGGCCGGTGAGCGTGAAGGGAAGGCCGTTTGCATAAGTCTCCTGACACGTTTGTTGTCTAGTTGTATTTGAATCGAAGAGTACGAAACGGGTTGGCAAATGTAAAATACATATCAGATGGCACTGCCATACATCCTGAATATGTGAGGACCATGAATGGAACTGCGTCATCTCCGGTATTTCCTCACTGTCGCGCAAGAGCGTCAGTTCACACGCGCGGCGGCGCGGCTGCATATCCAGCAACCGCCGTTGTCGCAGCAGATCCAGGAACTGGAGCGGGAACTCGGCTTCGCCTTGTTCGCGCGCCTGCCGCGCGGCGTGGAGTTGACATCGGCGGGGGCGGCTTTTGCCGTCGATGCCCAGGGCGTTCTAGATGCTTTGGACCAAGGCGTCACGAACGCGCGCCGCGTTGCAACCGGACAATTGGGGTCCGTGCGGATCGCGCTGACAAGTTCGGCCGCGTTCCATCCGCTCGCGACCGCAGCGATTCGCCAATTCCGCGCGGCGCATCCGGATATCGCCATCGACCTGAACGAGATCAACGCTGCGGGGATCATCGAACGGATGATGAGCGGGCGTATCGATGCCGCAATCCTACGCAAACCCATCGAGACGCCCGCCGAATTGCGCTTCGATCTGCTGCACGAAGAGCGCATGGTGCTCGTGCTGCCGGTCGGACACGCGTTGTTGGTGCGTCCAAAAGGCAGGCGGCCACGTAAGTCAGATGAGCAGCCTCAGGTTCCGTTGAAGGCGCTTGCCGGCGAACCTTTCATTTTCGTTCGACGTCCCGGCGCGCCGGGCATGTACGCCGATTTCATCCGCGCGTGCGAAGCGGCCGGATTCAAGCCGGACGTGGTGAGCGAAGTGCCGCGCATGTCGAGTGCGATCAACCTCGTGGCGGCAGGGGCGGGCATCACGCTCGTGCCGGCGTCCATGCAGCGATACCAGCAGGAAAGCGTCGTGTATTGCGTTGTGGCCGGTGACGAAGCGTTTTCAGCGCCGCTTCATCTCGTGACGCATCGAAGCTCGGCGAACCCTGCGGCGGCGCGATTTGCTCAGGCCGTACTTGATTTCGTCGTGCCGAAAACACAGCGCTGAAACACCGTGAAATATTACGGAATGCTTCCCGTCAAATCGGGTACGAACGCGAGTCCGCGTTTTCCCTCAGAATCGGTGGAATAAACGGGTGCGATGGCGCGTTTGAAGAGTGTCGGTCTGCACGGCTGCATGGGCAGACCCACCACATGACAACCTGTCGATCCACCCCATTTCCGCACGGAGTTCCAATGTCCACGCAAGCCGCCAACGTGGCGTCAAAACAGCCTGAAGCCGAGGCGCCGCTGCGTTACACGCGCACGGCGATGGTCCTGCACTGGCTTGTCGCTGTGCTGATCATTTGCAATGTCGTGCTCGGACTATCGGCGGAAAAGTTTCCGGACAACTGGATACGGCCGATTGTCGATACCCACAAGTCCATCGGCATCACAGTGCTCGGGCTAGTGCTGCTGCGCATCTTGTGGCGGGTATCGCATCGGCCGCCGCCGCTGCCGAAGACGTTTCCGAAATGGGAACACGTCGCCGCGCATATCGCGCATTTCCTGCTGTATCTGTTGATGATTGGTTTGCCGTTGTCGGGCTGGCTGCACGATTCGGCCTGGAATGCCGCAGCCTCGCATCCCATGCACCTTTTCGGCGTGATTCCGTGGCCGCGCATTGGTTACGTAATGAACCTCGATCCCGTGCTGAAGGAAACGCTGCACGATCGTTTCGGCGCATTGCACACTTGGCTGGGTTACGCGCTGTACGCACTTTTCGCGATGCACGTAGGCGGCGCGCTCAAGCATCAATGGATCGACCGGAAGTCGGTGATTTCGCGGATGGTGCCGTAATGGACATGGAACTCAAGACCGCGCCGGCGCTTCCCGCGAAACACGCGTCCAGACCCACACAAACCTCGCTTGAAGCAGCGCTTGCGAAAGCATCGCCGCGGATTGCTCCGCGTCCGGTGACGGTCGCAAGCGTGCTGATTCACGGCAGCGTGGTCGTGCTCTGGATGGTTCTTTTTGCCCGCGCGTTCTTTCTGCATGGCGTGGTCGCGTGGTCGACGGGGATCGCGTATGTCGTCTACGACACCTTGTTGCTGATGTTCGTCGGCGCGAAATCGTGGACGCTCGTGAAGCGGCCCAAGCCGCTCGACCGGCAGCAGCGCGAACAGGGTTTGCCGCCGCTTGGCGTGATCGTCGCCTCGCACAACGAGGCGGCCGTGTTGCCGAACACGCTCGCCAAGCTGCTTGGCCAGACGCACAGCGCGGCGCAAATCGTGATCGCCGACGATGGTTCCACCGACGCCACCGCCGAAGTTCTCACGCAACGTTTCGGTTTGATCAAGCCAGTGGAAGGCGAGTTGAGCGCGGCATCGACGATCTATCCCAATCTCTTCTGGCTGCGCGTCCCGCACGGCGGGAAAGCGCGGGCGCTGAACGCCGCCATCGAAAAGATCAGCACGCCGATCGTGATGACCTGCGACGCCGACACACGTCTCGCCGATGACGCCGTCCTCGCCATGCGGAGCGCCTTTGCCGCGCGAACGAACCTCGTGGCGGCGGCAGGCATTCTGGTGCCGGTCTGCAGCAAAACGCTCAGCGGACGCTTTTTCCAGTGGTTCCAGACGTACGAATACATTCGAAATTTCATCTCGCGCTTTGCCTGGATGCGCGCCGACAGCCTGCTGCTGATCTCGGGCGCGTTTGCATCGTTTCGACGTGACGCGCTGGTCGCGGTCGGCGGGTTCGATGCCGAATGTCTCGTTGAAGACTACGAACTGATTCACCGGTTGCGCCGTCACGCGGTGGATCACGGTCTCGACTGGGATGTGCGTGTGGTCGGCAATGCGCACGCGATCACGGACGCGCCGAGTTCGCTCAGCGGTTTCATGCGCCAGCGCCGCCGCTGGTTCGCGGGTTTCCTGCAGACGCAATACTGGAACCGCGACATGACCGGCAATCGCCGATACGGCAAGCTCGGCCTCCTGATGTTGCCCGTGAAGGCGTTCGATACCCTGCAGCCCATCTACGGCCTGACGGCGTTTGCGTTGCTGATCGGGTTTATCGTGGAGCGGCGCGGCGCCGTGGTGCTACCGATTTTCAGCGTGATCGGCGCGAAGATCCTGCTCGATTTCGCGTTCCACTTGTGGACGGTGCACTTGTACCGCCGATGGACCGGCGACACAGCCGGATCGAGCTTGTGGATGGCGGTGGTATCGGCGGTGGTCGAGCCGTTCACGTTCCAGTTGTTGCGCCACACGGGCGCGGCGCTGGGCTGGGTCGATTTCCTGGGACGTTCGCGCGCCTGGGGCGTGCAAACGAGAGCGGGTCTCGCCGCAGCCGATGAAACCTGACGGCCGCGAGGCTATTTAACGCGCGTAGCGAATCACGATACTCGACGATGCCAGCACGTGATCCTTCATCGCGGCAATCAGCGTGTCGCGATTGAGCGCGGGCGGCATCGTTTCTCCGGCAAGATCCAGCGCGTAAGCCTGCACTACGTAGTGATGGGGTGCATCGCCGCGTGGTGGGCACGGACCGTAATAGCCGTCTTTCCCCGTCCGGTTGATCCCGCCGATACTCCCCGCCGGCGGCGGTCCGCCTTCTTCGAGCGTTGTCACGGACGCCGGAATTCCATACATGACCCAGTGCACGATACCGAGGCCTTTGGCTCCATCGGGGTCGTAGATCGTCACCGCGAAGCTCTTCGTGCCCGAAGGCACGTTGCGCCATGCGAGCGGCAAAGAGACGTTCTTGCCGCCGCAGTCCTGCGCGCTCGCGGCGTAGCGGGAATCAAGCGTGGCGTTATCGGAGAGGGTGGGTGAGGTAAGGGTGAAGCGGTTATCAGCGAGGGCCGCGGCGCTCAGGCCGAGCCCCGCGCACAGGGCAAGCATGTGAATCTTTCGAAGGTTCATTGCCATTTTTTTGGATCGCCGCCTAACGCGGCACAGGTATCGAAGGTGATCGCGCGCAGCTTTGCCTCGCCGATTTGTCCCGACAACGCGTAACCTGCTTGTTCCGTGGTCCAGTAGAAGGTGCGTCGCGTGCCGTCGCGCAACATGCGGATTGCGTATTCCTCGCGACGCTTGCCCGTACTGCTCGTCATATAAAGCGTGAGACGCTCGCCGCTCGCGTTCTGATACATGAACTGCGCGGCAGGTCCGTCCTCGCCCGGCAACAGACGGCCGCCGACCAGTTCGAACCCGTATTCGTGCAGCGATGGAATCGTCAACGACCGGTTGAGCCGCTTCGAAAGCCACGTCACCAGATGGTCTTCCTGTGACGCCGCGACTTCCACCGCGTGCCGCTGTTCAGGCGCGTACACGGCGTAAGCAATGTCCGCGCGCTGCGCGAACACCGGCGCAGGTTTGTCGCGACCGATCATCGGCAACATCATGTGCATCAGGAACCCGCACGCGATACCTACGACCAGCCAGCTCGCCGCCATGAGATAACGCCGCCGCGGTCGCACGACGACCACTTGCGGTTCCTGGTCCGCCGTCCCGGCAAACAGCGCGCGCAACGCGTTGTCCTGCGCCCGATACGTCGCCACCGTCGCCGCGCTCTCCGGATCGCGGGCAATGCGCGCGGCTATTTCGGCGCGCTCTGCATCCGTGGATTCATCGTCGATAAACGCCGACAGCGCTCGCAGCTCATCGGCTGAAGCGCTCGATTCCGGCCGGTCCGGATTTTCGGGTTTCGTCATGTGCCACTCACGATTTTCAACGACGCCGATTTGCGGCCCGGTTCCTCTCCGAGCATCACGCGCATGTGTTCGCGTGCGCGGGAAAGGCGCGACATCACCGTTCCGGCCGGCACGTTCAGCACCGCCGATGCCTCCTGATAACTCATGTCCTCCACGCATACAAGCAGCATGACTTCGCGTTGCTCGACAGGCAGGCAATATAGCGCGCGCTGCACGTCGCGCAGTACAAGTCCGTCCACTTCGCCAACGGGCGCGGCCATCTGGCGCCAGGGCGCGGTTTCATCGTCGACGGCAATGTCGCGCCGGCCGCGCAATTGATCGATGTAAAGATTGCGCATGATCGTGAAGAGCCATGCGCGCAGGTTGCTGCCCACGCGAAACGCGGCCGAGCGGCCGAGCGCGCGCTCCGTGACGTCCTGAACGAGGTCGTCGGCCCAGGCGCGGTCTCCCGTCAGCGCGCGCGCATAACGCCGCAACTGCGGGAGAATCCCAACGAGATCAGTATCGAAACTCAACGCCCTTCGCCCATCACATGTTTCAGGTTTGCTGTCCGGTCTCGCTCGCGCCACACCTTTATTGCTTCACCGTGTGCCACACGTCCTTAAAGTTCTCGCCCTTGGCGTCGCCCGCCTTGGTGTCTTTCGCGAACGTGTACACGCGCTTGCCTTTGTAAGCCCATTGTTTGCCGCCATCGGCGGTGGACACGACCGTCCAGTCGCCTTGTGGTTGGTCCGATGCGTCTGCCATCGCCGCCGGCCATGCCTGCGCGCAGCCGCCCGAGCAGGCGCTTGGACCGGAGGCGGTGTCTTTGTCGAACGTGTAGAGCGTCATGCCCTTGGAATCGGTGTACATGCCGTTCGCGGCCACAGGCGGCGCGGCATGAACGGTCAAGCTGAACGTGGCGGCGAGCGCCGCTGCGAGCATCGGGATTCGCGTTTTCATTGTCTCTTCCATTTATCGATACGGTTTAAACGAACATCACCCGCGCAATATTCCGGCGGGCTGCGAATATTCTGGTCCGATTTGCGGTGGGCGGCAGAGTTTTCTCGGTTCCAAGGCTGAAAACGCGGACGTCGCTACAATCGACGCGTTCCCATAACCCTGAAACAGACGAGGTGAAATGGTGCAGGACAGCAAGAAGTCATCGGCGGCGAGAAAACGTCCACTCGACCGAATCCGTGTGCTGGATTTATCGCGCGTGCTGGCGGGGCCTTGGTGCACGCAGAATCTCGCGGATCTCGGCGCGGAAGTGTTTAAGATCGAACGCCCGGGTACGGGCGACGATACCCGCACGTGGGGCCCGCCGTTCCTGCGCGATGCCGACGGCAACAACACCTCCGAGAGCGCCTATTTCCTCTGCGCGAATCGCAACAAGCAGTCGGTCGCCATCGATATGAGTTCGCCGGAAGGCGCGGCGCTCATCCGTGAGTTCGCGAAATCCTGCGATGTGGTCGTAGAAAACTTCAAGGTCGGTGGCCTGAAGAAATATGGCCTGGATTACGCGAGTCTTTCCGAGCTGAACCCGCGGCTGGTGTATTGCTCGGTGACGGGTTTCGGTCAAAGCGGGCCGTTGTCGCAACGCGCAGGATACGACTTCCTGATCCAGGGCATGGGCGGCCTGATGAGCATCACCGGCGAACCCGACAGCGTGGCGGGCGGCGGTCCGGAGAAAGTCGGCGTGGCCGTGACTGATCTGATGGCGGGCATGTACGCGACCACGGGCATTCTCGCGGCCTTGATGGAGCGCGAGAAAAGCGGCCTTGGGCAACATCTCGACATCTCGCTGTTCGACGCGCAGCTCGCCATGCTCGCCAACCAGTCGATGAACTACCTCACCACCGGCATCGCGCCAAAGCGCATGGGCAACGCGCACCCGAACATCGTGCCGTACCAGACGTTCGCGGCGAGCGATGGCCACGTGATCGTTGCGTGCGGAAACGATGGGCAGTTCCGCGCGCTCTGCACGGCGATGAACGTGCCGGAGCTTGCCATCGATTCGCGCTTTGCGACCAACAGCGGCCGCAGCGTGAACCGCGCGGAGTTATTGCCGCAATTGGGCGCGGTGTTCATGACCCGCACGCGCGATGCATGGGTCGCGGCGCTCGAAGCGTGCGGCGTGCCGTGCGGACCGATCAACGATATCGAACAGGCGTTCGGCTCGGAGCAGGCGGTGTGTCGCGAGTCGGCACGCGAGATTGCGCATCCGGTTGCGGGCGTGGCGCCGACGGTGGCGAGTCCGCTGCGTTTATCGGCTACGCCGGTTGAATATAATCGGGCGCCGCCGATGCTCGGTCAGCACACGAGCGCAGTGCTGCGCGAGGTGCTGGGTATGACCGATGCGCAAATCAGTGAGTTGCAACAGGCCGGCGTAATAGGCGATCAAGGCTGAAGCGGTAGATTAAAGTTGCCAGTCAAGCAAGGGCACGGCCTTCTCGATCAGCTTTTCCATCGCGGGCCGATTGAGCCAGTCTTGATATGTGACTAGCTGCGACTTTTCGATATCCGCATCGAAGATCGCGCTTTGCTGCCGCGCGAACTCGCGGTCGTAGATATTGAGGTTGGCTTCGTCGTTGAGCTTGAACGAACGGCTGTCGAAATTCGTCGATCCCACCGATACCAAAAACTCGTCCACCACGAGCAATTTGCAGTGGAACATGGTCGGCTGATATTCGTGAATTTCGATGCCCGCCGCCAGCAGATCACCCCAGCACGCCCGCGAGGCTTCGCGTACCGTGTGGGTATCGATACGCTTTCCCGGCGTCACGATCCGCACTTTCACGCCGCGCCGCGCGGCTTCGACCAGCGCGTTGATCGCGAGGCCGTCCGGGACGAAGTACGCACTCGCCAGATCGATGCTTCCCGTCGCCGCCGTGATCGCCATCAGGTACATCAGCTCCATGTCGTCGGCGCCGTGCGTCGGCGAGCTGCTGAACATGTGCGCGACGCCGTTGCTCGCTTCGCCCTCCGGCAACGGTTTGACGTCAGGAAAGTACTTCGGACCGTGCAGCACGTCGCCGGTCACCTTGATCCAGTTGTCCATGAACACGGCCTGCATGTGCCCGACCACCGGTCCTTCCACGCGAAAATGCGTGTCGCGCCAGTGCTTCTCGTCCTGCGCGTGGCCGGTCCATTCTTCCGCGATCCCCACGCCTCCGGTGAACCCCACGCGCCCGTCGATGATCAGCAACTTCCGATGCGTCCGGTTGTTCATGCGCCCGAGTCCAGTCCAGTGCGGCTTGTGATACTGAACGACCTCAGCGCCGGCCTGGCGCAATTGTTCCAGATACTTGTGGTCCATTTTCTTGCAGCCGACCCAGTCGAGCAGCACGTGCACGGCCACGCCCGAACGCGCTTTCTCCGATAACGCCGCCGCAAACTGTTCCCCGATTTCGCCGGACCAGTAAATGAACGTTTCGAACGTGATGGTTTCTTTGGCCGAGCGGATGCCGTCGAGCATCGATGGAAAGATTTCGTCGCCGTTGAGCAGCACGCGATACCGGTTCCCCGATGTAACCGGCGGCCCGAGCAGCAGGCTCATCGAGCGGATGAACTGCGGGTCGTCGCTGGAATAGAGCCGGTCGATGTTGTGCTCGACCTTCTTCTCACCGCTTACGAAATTCGCCAGAAACACCACGACAATGAGCGTGATCAGAACCGTAAGCGGTATGACAAGAAAGAGCATGTCGAGTCCAAGGAGAGCGATGCGGGATTCGCCACGCCTTGCAGCAAGAGTCGGACCTTCTCCGCTATTCGTCCACGATCGTGCTGAGATTCAGGCGCACGCGGCGCAGCATGGAGATCAATAGCGCGCGTTCGTCCGCATCGAGGCCGGCCAGCGCTTCCGTCGCAACTGCGTCCCCGACTCGCCGTGCTCGGCCAAGCGCGCCTTCGGCCTTGGCCGTCATGCGCACCGTCCGCTCGCGGCGGTCATCAGGGTTTGAAAAGCGTTCTATCCAGCCGCCTTCTTCCATCCGGTCGAGCAAACGGCCCGCCGATATGGGTGCGACTTCCAGCAGGTCGGCGAGGCGGGCCTGGTTCACATCGCCGAAGTGCGACAGATATGCGAGCGCGCGGCATTGCGCCCGCGTGAGATCGAGGGACGATTTCGCAAGTTCGTCGAAGCGCTTGCTGCACAAGCGCCCCACGTCCGAAATCAGAAAGCCAAAGCGCTTGTCGAGGTGCGTTTCCATGCGCCGATTATACGAAAGATGCGCGCATTTACCGGCAGATAAGGCCTGCCGCAGCCTACGGGTTTATCCCGGTTATTGACATGTTGTGACAATCGATAGCCTGTTTATAATAAGCATGCTTACTATTTGATCCAACGATCCGGCGCCTGAATGTCCTCAGAATCAATCCCGTTGAGCGCTGCCGAAGCGCCGCTCAACCGGCCCATGCTGACTGTGTCGATCATGCTTGCCACGCTGATCCAGACGCTCGACAGCACCATCGCCAACGTTGCGTTGCCGCACATGCAGGGCACGCTGTCGGCGTCGCAGGACGAGATCACGTGGGTGCTGACGTCGTACATCGTGGCTGCCGCCATCGCAACTCCGCTCACCGGCTGGCTTTCCGACCGCCTGAGCACGAAGCGCCTGCTCATCATCTCGATAGGCGGTTTCACAGTTGCATCCGCGCTCTGCGGCCTTTCTGAATCACTCGGGCAGATTGTTGCGTCGCGGTTGCTGCAGGGAATTTTCGGCGCGTCGCTCGTACCGCTTTCGCAATCCATCCTGCTCGACATCAACCCGCGCGAAAAGCAAGGCCAGGCGATGGCCGTCTGGGGCATGGGCGTGATGGTCGGGCCGATCCTCGGGCCAACGCTCGGCGGATGGCTCACCGACAGCTACAACTGGCGCTGGGTGTTTTTCATCAATGTGCCCATCGGCGCGTTTGCGCTGTTTGGCGTGCTGACTTTCCTGCCGGCGCGCGCCGCGAAGCACGGCGTGAAATTCGATGCCTTCGGCTTCGCCACGCTTGGTCTCGCGATCGGTGCATTCCAGGCGATGCTCGATCGCGGCGAGCAACTCGACTGGTTCGGCTCGCTCGAGATCCGCATCGAAGCGATTCTGGCTTTGCTCAGTTTCATCTTTTTCCTGGCGCATACCGCGACGGCCGGCAAACGTTCGTTCTTCAAATATGAATTGTTGAAGGACAGGAACTTCGCGACCGGGGTATTTTTCATCTTCGTGATCGGCGCCGTGATGTACGCGACGCGTGCGCTCCTGCCGCCGATGTTGCAGAACCTGATGAACTATCCGGTGGCAACCACCGGCCTTGTCACGGCGCCCAGCGGCGCCGGAACGATGCTCGCCATGATGATCGCAGGCCGCATGCTGCGACGCACCGATGCACGGCTTCTGTTACTCGCGGGCTTCCTGATATCGGCGTTCGCGTTATGGCAGATGATGCAATACACGCTGGTGCTGTCGGTGTCCGACATCGTCTGGCCGGGTGTGATCCAGGGCTTTGGACTGGGCTTCGTATTCGTGCCGCTGAGCGCGCTGACGTTCTCGACCTTGACGCCCGAGCTTCGCGCCGATGGCACCGCGACCTACAGCCTGATGCGCAACATTGGCAGCAGTATCGGCATTTCGATTGTGCAGACCATGATGACGCGCAACACGCAGGTCGCGCACGCGGATCTTGCGGCGAACGTGAACGTCTTCAATCCATCGATGCAACCCATGCTTGAAACCGGGTCGCAGATGAGTCTCGCGTTAATGGACCAGTCGATCAACCAGCAGGCGCAGATGATCGCCTACCTGAACGACTTCAAGCTGATGTTCGTCGCAACGTTGCTGGTCGTGCCGCTCGTGTTGCTGATCCGTCCGGCGCGACCGATTCCGGGCGAAACCCTCGTGCACGCGGCCGCAGATTAGAACTATTTGATGGAAGAATCGCGTGCGAGATCGCGCTGCGTCAGGTACACGCGCAGGTCGAATTCAATCTGGTGATACCCCGGCTGCATGAATTCACACAGCCGGTAAAACGCCTTGTTGTGATCGCTTTCCTTCAGATGCGCGAGTTCGTGCACGACGATCATGCGCAGGAATTCCGGCGGCGTTTCCTTGAAGAGCGACGCCACGCGGATCTCCTTCTTCGCCTTCAGCTTGCCGCCCTGTACACGCGATATCGCCGTATGCAGGCCGAGCGCGTGCCGCAGCACGTCGAGCTTGGCGTCGTACATGACCTTGTCGATGGCCGGCGCCACGCGCAGGAACTCCTGCTTCAACTCGGTCGTGTATTCATACAGCGCGCGGTCGGACTGCACCGCATGCCGATGCGGATATCGATCAGCGAGGTACATGCCGAGCTTGTCGTCGGCGATCAGTTTGCGGACCTTGTCCTGAAGCGTTTCCGGGTACGCGCTCAGGTATTTCAGAGGAAGCATGGCGAGACCCGTTACTTAGTTAGTACGCTGCGTGCTCCACAAGATACACGCGATCAAAGCGAGCTGAAGCGGCAGGCGTGCGATGAGCGCCCACACAGGAACGCCGGGAAAGAGTTCGGCGTGCTGGAGCATGAAGACATTGGCCGGCGTCACCGCGATGGTCAAAAGCGTCAGCCCGATTCCCGCCATGCGGCGCGTGCGTCTGATCGTGATGCCGGCGGCGCCGAGCAATTCGAACACGCCGCTGACGATCACGGCCAGGATGGGTGCGGGCACGAACGGCGGCACGATCTTCACGAACGACGGCATGAGGAGAAAGTGGCAGACGCCGCCGATCGCGAACCAGAGGAACACGAATGTCAGGGCGAGACGTCGTGCGATGGACATTGGCGGCGATGCAATGCTCGATAAACCCATGAGGCACCCGGCAGAAAAAGCAGGAAGGGGATTGCCCTGTGGATTGCGCGGCGATTTACACGGCGTCTTACACGATACCCGCACGCAAAAATCAGCCCCAAAACAAAAAACCGCCCAGCAAGCTGGGCGGTTTTGGCCTTGGTTTAACAAGGGAATTCTGGTCGGGGTGAGAGGATTCGAACCTCCGGCCTCTACGTCCCGAACGTAGCGCTCTACCAGGCTAAGCTACACCCCGAAAATTTACTCAGAGACGGTTCGTTTCCTTTTCAGGACTGTCTCGCCGTCGAGTAAGAACATAATTCTAGCAGGCTCTCTTTGAAAATGGAATCCGGAAACGAAGAAATTGCATTCGCGGCCGCTTGCGCTTCCTGACGTGCACATTTCAGCGTGTGATCGAGCGCGCCCGACGTGGTGATGGCTTCGAAAATGGTATCGAATTTGTCGGTCCCGCCTTGCTCGATAGCCTCGCGCGCCAACGCCGCCTGTTCCGCCGTGCCGTTCTCCATCAAATAGATGAGCGGCAACGTGGGTTTGCCTTCGCGCAGATCGTCGCCGGCGTTCTTGCCCATGGATTCCGCCGTGCCCGTGTAGTCGAGCCAGTCGTCCATGATCTGGAATGCCGTGCCGATGCGCCGTCCGAATTCCGCCGCCGCGGCTTCCGTCTTTGCATCCGATCCGGAGAGCACTGCGCCGAGCTGCGCCGCCGCTTCGAAAAGCTTTGCCGTCTTGTAGCGGATCACCTGCATGTAGCGCGCTTCGTCGACATCCGGATCGTGCATGTTCAGCAACTGCAGCACTTCGCCTTCGGAGATCACGTTGGTCGCAACCGACAGGATTTCCATCACGCGCATCTTGCCCACGCCGACCATCATTTCGAACGAACGCGAATACAGGAAATCGCCGACCAGCACGCTCGCCGCGTTGCCGAAGATCGCGTTCGCGGTCTTGCGGCCGCGCCGGAGATCGGATTCGTCGACGACGTCATCGTGCAGCAGGGTCGCCGTATGAATGAACTCGACGACTGCGGCCAGTTCGTGCCGATGGCCGGTCTTGTCGCCGAGCGCGCCCGACACCAGAAGCAGCAGCGCGGGACGAAGCCGTTTGCCGCCGGCCCCGATGATGTACTCGGAAATCTGGTTGATCAGCATCACTTCGGATGCCAGGCGCTGCCGGATGACGCGATTGACCTGCTGCATGTCCTCGGCGATAGGCTCGAGCACGTTGGCGGCGTTTGGGGAGGAAGTGGCTGTGGACGACATGATCGGCAATTAGGGTAGTGCCGCGAATTATAAGGCGAATCGGCCGATCGACGCCTCTAATAGACGCCTTGGACCATCCAGCCTCGCTTCACGTGCGGCATGTCGCGGTAATGATCAGGATAATATTGCGTTCGCCTCGGGTGCCTCGCATCCCCCGCGCCCCGTCCTGGCACAGCGGCGGCGCATTTTGCGACGAACAAGGGTTTTGACGGAGAGCCTAACTCTCTGTATAATCACGCGTTTTCGCGCACGGTGTGCGGAAAAATGAATTCAGAGTGAGGTTCTCAATGTACGCGGTCATAAAAACCGGTGGCAAGCAGTATAAAGTTGCTGTCGGCGAAAAATTGAAAGTAGAACAGATACCGGCAGACATTGACGCTGAAATCACGCTCGACCAGGTTCTCGCAGTAGGCGAAGGTGAATCGATTCAGTTCGGTGCACCGCTGGTCAGTGGGGCTTCCGTCACATGTACCGTCGTGTCCCAAGGTCGTCACAAGAAGGTCACGATCTTCAAGATGCGTCGCCGGAAGCACTACCAAAAGCACGCTGGCCATCGCCAGAACTATACCGAACTGCGTATCGACGCCATCAACGCTGCTTAAGCGTCGAGTCGATAAGCTAAACGGTCAAGGAGCTATCAAATGGCACACAAAAAAGCAGGCGGGTCATCCCGCAATGGTCGCGACTCTGAATCAAAGCGCCTCGGCGTGAAGGTTTATGGCGGCCAGGCAATCAACGCAGGCGGCATCATTGTTCGCCAGCGCGGCACGCGCATGCACCCGGGCGACAACGTCGGCATTGGCAAGGATCACACCTTGTTCGCGTTGACGGACGGCCACGTCACGTTCACGACGAAGGGCGCAGCAAAGAAGCATCTGGTCAACGTCGTCCCGGCTGCCTAAGTAAGATTCAGGCACGGGCTTCAGGACCGGAACAGGCCCCGCGAAGTTCGCGGGGCTTTTTTTATTGGCTGATTTTTTCGACCAGCCAAGTAGTGACATATATCGAATGGTCTAGTGGCTGGCATCGGCTGGTCGCGGCAAAATAGCGGAACACCGCTGAAACACGGGACGGAGCAACTCATGAAGTTCATTGA
The DNA here is from genome assembly GCF_001557535.2 of Burkholderia sp. PAMC 26561. NCBI lineage: Bacteria > Pseudomonadati > Pseudomonadota > Betaproteobacteria > Burkholderiales > Burkholderiaceae > Burkholderia > Burkholderia sp. PAMC 26561. Next base: position 725,363 of record NZ_CP014306.1, on the reverse strand, counting down.
CGAAGCGAGAATTGAAGTCATCGCCGGCGACGGAGGGGATGGCAGCGCGTCGATGCGGCGCGAGAAGTTCGTCCCGTTCGGCGGACCGGACGGCGGCGACGGCGGCCGGGGCGGCAGCGTGTACGCGGTCGCGGATCGCAACATCAACACGCTGATCGACTATCGTTACGCCAAGAAACACCAGGCGCGCAACGGCGAAAACGGCCGCGGCGCTGACTGTTACGGCAAGGGCGGTGACGACATCATCCTGCGCATGCCGGTCGGCACGATCATCGCGGATACGGAAACGGGCGAGCTGATTGCCGATCTGACCGAGCACAACCAGAGCGTGTTGATTGCGCATGGCGGCGCGGGCGGCCTTGGCAACCTGCATTTCAAGTCGAGCACGAACCGCGCGCCGCGCCAGAAAACTGAAGGCAAGCCCGGCGACCGGCGCATGCTGCGTCTCGAGCTGAAAGTGCTTGCCGACGTCGGTCTGCTCGGCATGCCGAACGCCGGCAAGTCGACATTTATCTCATCCGTGTCGAATGCGCGGCCGAAAATCGCCGATTATCCGTTCACCACGCTCGCGCCGAATCTCGGCGTGGTGCGCGTCGGGCCGGAAAAGAGCTTTGTGATCGCGGACATTCCGGGCCTGATCGAAGGTGCGGCGGAAGGCGCGGGGCTTGGCCACCGGTTCCTGCGGCATTTGCAGCGCACGGGCGTGCTGCTGCATCTCGTGGATCTGGCCCCGTTCGACGAAGCCGTCGACCCGGTTCAGGAAGCGCGTGCGATCGTCAACGAACTGCGCAAGTACGACGAAGCGCTGTACAAAAAACCACGCTGGCTGGTGCTCAACAAGCTGGATATGGTTCCGGACGACGAGCGCAAGGCGCGCGTGGCGGACTTCATCAAGCGTTATGAATGGGACGGTCCGGTGTTCGAAATCTCGGCGCTGACCGGCCAGGGCTGCGAAGGCCTGACGTACGCCATCTTCGACTACATCTCGAAGAACTCGGACGCATCGCGTGCGGCGGAAGCCGAAGACCTCGCCGCCGACGTGCGTTTCCGCGACGAGCCCGCAGTCGCGGCGCCTCAGCCAGCGCCGGAGATCGACGAAGACGAAGACGAAAACGAAGCGTAAGAAAAGCCAGGCCCGTGGTGTATCGAGGAGAAATGCGTCAGATGCGTTCCGTCATAGCCGCTTCAAAGCGACTCGTAGTGAAAGTGGGATCGAGCCTCGTGACAAACGATGGCCGCGGGCTCGATCATGCAGCCATCGCGCGCTGGGCCGCGCAGATCGCAGCGTTGCGCGCTCAGGGCAAGGAAGTCGTGCTGGTAAGTTCGGGCGCGATTGCCGAAGGGATTCATCGGCTGGGCTGGACAAAGCGGCCGCGTGAAATCGACGAGTTGCAGGCCGCCGCGGCAGTCGGGCAAATGGGGCTGGCGCAGGTCTACGAAAGCAGTTTCGGCAAACACGGCATCCGGACCGCACAAATTCTGCTCACGCATGCCGATCTGGCCGATCGCGAACGTTATCTGAACGCACGCTCAACGCTCCTGACCTTGCTGCGCCTGGGTTGCGTGCCGATCATCAATGAAAATGACACCGTCATCACCGACGAAATCAAATTCGGCGACAACGACACGCTCGGCGCGCTCGTGGCGAATCTGATTGAGGGCGACGCGCTGATCATCCTCACCGATCAGCGCGGTCTGTTCACCGCCGATCCGCGTCACGATCCATCGGCGACTTTGGTCGAACAAGCCGATGCCGGCACGCCGGAACTCGAAGCCATGGCGGGGGGCGCGGGGTCTAGCCTCGGGCGCGGCGGCATGCTAACCAAGATTCTTGCGGCAAAGCGCGCGGCGCACAGTGGGGCGAATACCGTGATTGCGAGCGGGCGGGAGTCGGATGTCCTGACGCGACTCGCTTCGGGCGAGATGATCGGTACGCAACTCGTTGCCCGGACGGCGCGGATTGCGGCGCGAAAGCAATGGATGGCCGATCACCTGCAGGTGCGCGGACACGTGGTTATCGACAACGGCGCGGTCGAGAAGCTCACGGCGGGCGGTAAAAGCCTGCTGCCAATCGGTGTGATCGATGTCCACGGCGCGTTCGCGCGTGGCGAAGTGATCGCGTGCATGAATCCGGCCGGACACGAAGTGGCGCGCGGCATTACGAATTACAGCAGCTCGGAGGCGCGGCTGATCCAGCGCAAACCAAGCGGCGAGATCGAAACGGTGCTCGGCTACATGCTGGAGCCGGAGCTCATTCATCGCGACAATCTGGTCCTTGCCTGACCGGTCGACCACGAAAAAAGCCGCCAACTGGCGACTTTTTCTTTTAACGCGACGCTTAGTGGTAGTTCGACACCGCTGTCCGTTTCATCTGAATATTTGACAAGATTTGCTGTGCCGTTCCCGTCGGCAGTTTGTTTGCACAGAAATAATCCTGATACAGCGCCGAGTGATACGAGTTCAGCTCGCCGGTTTCAATGCGCGCAAAGTCCCGTTCCACCGCACGATCCCAACCTGTCTGGTACTCGTTGATGCTCGCGTAGAGGCGCCAGTTGAAGTTGTCGCAGCGGATCCCTTCGTAGTTCACGTTGCGCGCGCCGGCCGGACTTTGCACCACGACCGTGTAGCGAATCACGCCGTCATCGCCGACGCTGAGCGATTTTTTATCGATGAAAAAACTGAGCGGCGTGTTCTGCGAAACCGTGAACGGCACCAGATTGGCGTCTTGCGGCAACGGCGGGATGGTCTCGACCTTGTTTTCGGTCCAGTTCGGCTTGCGGTCCATCAAATAAACAAACGCGCTGTCGTCCTTGTTTGAAGGCTTCGAGCTGCCGCAACCGGCGAGCACGACAAGAGCTGCCGCGGATGCCGCAAACAATGCAATGGCTTTCAATTCTTGAATCCCTGAGGTTGATGCAGCAGCGACTGCAAATCGACTGCAAATGGTTTGAGCCTCACGACGCCTGGGGCCCGTCTCCAACGCTGCACGAAAAAAAAGCGGCGCGCGTTGCCGCGCCGCCGCTTTGGATGACACACGTCCTAATCCCGCGAAGGACGTTGTGCGTAGATATGCAGCTCTTCGGTCACTGAACATTCTGCCTGAATGACCTGACCGTTGGCAGAAACGGTCGCGTCCTCCATGGTCATGCTCCCAATCACGCGCGGATACCGATTCGCATGACGCGCCAAATGTTCCGCGCGCTCGGCACGCACGGCGGCGCGCCTCAGGAAGCGAGAAAGTTCTGTGAGCGCAAGCTGATAAACATCACGCTTGAACTCGATCACCGCGTCGAGCGGGACCCAATATTCGTTCCACCGCCAGGCATCGAATTCCGGATGATCAGTCGCACGCAAACAAATGTCACAGTCGCGGCCAACCATGCGTAACAAAAACCAAATCTGCTTTTGTCCGCGATAATGACCGCGCACTTCGCGCTTGATGAACTTGTCCGGCACCTCATAACGCAGCCAGTCGCGGGTTCGACCCACGACCTTGACGTGTTCCGGCAGCAAACCGGTTTCTTCGTGTAACTCCCGATACATCGCTTGCACAGGGGTCTCGCCGTACTTGATGCCCCCTTGCGGAAACTGCCAGGAATGTTCACGCAGCCGCTTGCCCCAAAACACTTCGTTGTGCGCGTTCAAGAGGATGATGCCGACGTTCGGGCGAAAGCCTTCACGATCCAGCATACAACCACCTTCGAATCCTTTAAAATTGCTTTGATTATAAACAGATAACGGGCCTGGCGCACCGGCACGAACCCGAATCCAGCGTTCGTTGCGTGTGGGCGTTGAGGCGGGCGCGCTTTGGTCTTCGCCCCGCATCGCTGTCCCGTCGTTCACTCGTTCCGCACGTTCAGCACGATTGGGCGCTCACCGCCCATTCAATCGACGCGCTCCGCTTTGGAAGATTTTTGAATGAAAGCATCCCGTTTCTTTATCGCCACCCTGAAAGAAGCCCCCACCGACGCAGAAATCGTCAGCCATCAGCTCATGGTTCGCGCAGGCATGATCCGCCGTGTCGCCGGCGGCATTTACAGCTATCTGCCTATCGGTCTGCGTTCCATTCGCAAGGTGGAAGCCATCGTGCGCGAAGAAATGGATCGCGCTGGCGCGCTCGAATTGCTGATGCCCGCGGTGCAGCCCGCCGAACTTTGGCAGGAGTCGGGTCGTTGGGAGCAATACGGGCCGGAATTGCTGCGTATCAAGGATCGTCACGACCGCGATTTCGTGGTCGGCCCGACGCACGAAGAAGTGGTGACGGACATTGCGCGCCGCGAGATCAAGAGCTACAGGCAATTGCCGGTCAATTTCTATCAGATCCAGACGAAATTCCGCGATGAAATCCGCCCGCGTTTCGGCGTGATGCGCGGCCGCGAATTCATCATGAAGGACGCGTATTCGTTCGATCGCAACCAAGCGGGTCTTGCCGAGTCGTACAAGAAAATGTTCGATGCCTACGCGCGGGTGTTCTCGCGCATCGGCCTGGAATTCCGTGCGGTCGCGGCAGATAACGGATCGATTGGCGGCAGCGGTTCGCATGAATTCCACGTGATCGCCGACACCGGCGAAGACGCGATTGCGTACAACCCGGCATCGGATTACGCGGCGAACATCGAAGCGGCAGAGGCGTTGCCGCTGAACGCCACCCGTGCGGCGCCGGCCGAGGAAATGAAGAAGACTGCAACACCGGGCAAGGCGAAGTGCGAGGCCGTGGCCGAGTTGCTGAACATTCCGCTGCAACGGACCATCAAGTCGATCATCCTCGCAACCGAAAACGAAGGCGCCGAGGCGACCATCTGGTTGCTGATGCTGCGCGGCGACCATTCGCTCAACGACATCAAGACGGGCAAGCTGCCGGGCTTGTCGGGTTACCGGTTCGCCACGGAAGCGGAGATCATCGATACCTTCGGCACGCCGCCCGGGTATCTCGGCCCGATCAACACGAAGAAGCCGGTCAAGGTGATCGCGGACCGCACGGTCGCGAACATGAGCGATTTCGTGGTCGGCGCGAACGAGGTGGACTATCACATCACCGGCGTGAACTGGGGCCGCGATCTGCCGGAACCGGTCGTGGCGGACATCCGCAATGTGCTGGCGGGCGATCCTTCGCCGGACGGCAAGGGTGCGCTCGAAATTTGCCGCGGCATTGAAGTGGGCCACGTGTTCCAGCTCGGCACGAAGTATTCGGACGCCATGGGCGCGACGTTCCTCGATGAAAACGGCAAGCCGGCCAAGATGCTGATGGGCTGTTACGGCATCGGCATCACGCGGGTTCTGGGTGCGGCGATCGAACAGAATTTCGATGCCAAGGGCATCATCTGGCCGGAATCGATCGCACCGTTCGAAGTCGTGCTCTGCCCCATGGGCTGTGACCGCAGCGAGGCCGTGCGCGAGCAGGCCGACAAGCTGTATGCAACGCTGCAGGCGGCGGGTATCGACGTGATCCTGGACGATCGCGGCGAGCGGCCGGGTGTGATGTTCGCAGATTGGGAGCTGATCGGCGTGCCGCATCGGCTGGTGATCGGTGATCGCGGGCTGAAGGAAGGCAAGCTCGAATACCAGGCACGACGCGACGCAGAAGCGACGTTGTTACCGGTCGATGACGCCGCGAATGTGGTGATCGAGAAGGTACGAGCCGCGCTGGCGGGTGGAGTGACGAAGTAACGTGCAGTACAACTTCCTCTCGGCGACGGTGCTGCTGATCCTGATCACCGATCCGCTCGGCAACATCCCGATCTTCATCAACGCGTTGCGTGGTGTGGCGAAGGAGCGCCGGCGGGTTGTGATCCTGCGTGAAGTCGCGATCGCGTTCGGGATCTTGCTGCTGTTCATGCTGGTCGGCGACCGCTTTCTTCGCGCGATGAGCCTGACAGACTTGTCGCTGCGGCTGGGTGGCGGGATCGTGCTGTTCCTGATCGCGCTGCGAATGATCTTCCCGCATCCCGATGGCCCCATGGGCGGCGATTCGCGCGGCGGTGAACCGCTGATCGTGCCGCTGGCCATTCCGGCGCTCGCCGGTCCGTCGGCGTTGGCGACCGTGATGCTGCTGACATCGCAGGCGCCGGGGCAGATGTGGGAATGGATCGGCGCGCTGACCGTGACCATGTTCGTCTGCGCGATCGTGCTGGTCATGGCCGAGAAGATTCAGCACTGGCTCGGCGAACGCGCGGTGACGGCGTTCGAAAGGCTGATGGGACTGGTGCTCGTGTCCATATCCGTCGAAATGATCCTGACCGGGATTCGGACCTTCGTACATCAACTGGCGGCGAACGGCTGATTTCGTTGCTGCCAATAAGACAGAAGGCCGTTTCAACTTGAGTTGAAACGGCCTTTTTCACTTTCTGCTGCAATGGCCGTTCGGCCGGTCACGCGCCTTCAATCACGCGCCTTCAATCATGCACCTTCAGTCAGTGCCCGGATGGTCGGCAGGTTACGCCAATAGCCTTTCGCGTCCATGCCGCAGCCGAACACGTAACGGTCGGGGACTTCGAAACCGCAAAAATCCGGACGCAGCGGTTTCTCTTTGCTGATGAGCTTCTCGCAGAGCACCGCCGAGAGGAATTTCTTCGCGCCCATTGCCATGATCCGGTCGCGGATGGCGGCCATGGTTTCGCCTTCATCCAGGATGTCGTCGAGTACGAGCACCACGCGATCCTTCACCGCCTCCGCCGGCGCCACGCGCCATTCCATCTTGTCGCCGCCCTTGGTCGTGTTGCGGTAGCGCGTCAAATGGATGTAGTCGAACTCGAGCGGGAAGTCGAGATGCGGCAGCAGCATGCCGGTGAACACCGCCGCGCCGCCCATGACGGACAGCACGAGCGGAAATTCTTCGCCGGTGCTCGCGCCGATGGCTTTCGCCATGTTGACGATCGACGCGGTCACGTCCTGCGCCGAAACAATCTCTTCGGAGTGGCTGAAAATGTGGAGTGCTTCTTCGCGGTTCATAGGGCAGGCGGGGAGGGTATGAGGCTAAAAAGGAGCGACGAGGGCGCCAACGCTCAGGCGCGCGCCACGACATGATAAACCCGAGTTCCTCGATGAAACCCGGGCCGATCGAATCAAAGCCGATTGTCGGACAAAAAAAGATGAGCGCTTAGCGCATGCCCGGCATCATGCCTTTCATGCCGCGCATCATTTTCTGCAGATTACCGCCCTTCAGCTTTTTCATCATGCCGCGCATTTGCTCGTACTGATTCAGCATGCGGTTCACTTCCTGCACTTGCACGCCCGCGCCCGCGGCGATCCGGCGTTTGCGCTGCGCCTTGATGAGGTCGGGTTTCGCACGCTCCGCAAGCGTCATGGAATTGATGATGCCTTCCATGCGGCGCATCTGCTTTTCAGCGATACCCATGTTCGCTCCCGCCGCAGCTTGCTGGAATTGCGCCGGCAGCTTGTCCATCAGCGACGACAAACCGCCCATGTTCTTCATCTGCGCGAGTTGGGCGCGGAAGTCGTTCAGGTCGAAATCGCCGCCTTTCTTGACCTTGTCGGCGAGTTTTTGCGCGGCAGCGCTGTCCACGCCTTTCTGCGCTTCCTCGACCAGGGCGAGAATGTCACCCATGCCGAGAATCCGGTTCGCCATGCGATCCGGGTGGAACACTTCCAGGCCGTCGAGCTTTTCGGCGACGCCTACGAACTTGATCGGCTTGCCGGTCACGTGGCGCACGGAAAGCGCCGCGCCGCCGCGGGAATCGCCGTCGAGCTTGGTGAGCACCACGCCGGTCAGCGGCAGGGCGTCACTGAACGCCTTGGCCGTATTGACCGCGTCCTGGCCGAGCATGGCGTCGACTACGAACAGCGTTTCCGCCGGTTTCAGGATGCCGTGAAGCTCGGTGATTTCCTTCATCATGGCTTCGTCGATACCGAGCCGGCCGGCCGTATCGACGATCAGCACGTCGTGGAAGTGGCGTTTCGCCCAATCCACCGCCGCCCGCGCAATGTCCGCCGGTTTCTGATCCGGTTCCGACGGGAAAAAGTCCGCGCCAACCTGTTCGGTCACCGTTTTCAACTGCGCGATAGCAGCCGGTCGATACACGTCGACCGACACCGTCAGCACCTTTTTCTTGTGCTTTTCGCGCAGCAGCTTGGCGAGCTTGCCGGTCGTGGTGGTCTTGCCCGCACCTTGCAGACCGGCCATGAGTATGATTGCAGGTGGCGTGACGGCAAGATTCAGCTCGACCGCCTTGCCCTCATAATCCCCGCCGATGATCGCCGTCAGCTCGCGCTGCACCACGCCGACCAGCGCCTGACCCGGCGACAAGCTTGAGATCACCTCTTCGCCAAGCGCCTTTTCCTTCACCTTGGCGATGAATTCGCGCACGACCGGCAGCGCAACGTCGGCCTCGAGCAGCGCCAGGCGTACTTCGCGCAGCATTTCCTGCGTGTTAGCCTCGGTGAGCCGGGCTTCGCCGCGCAGCGTCTTTACGACGCGCGCCATCCGTGTAGTGAGTGTGTCTAGCATGGGAGCGTGTGAGAGTGCGGCCGGTAAGTGTCGGTAACTAAGCGATAACGGCGTCTCGGCAGCCCTTTGCGAGAAGGGGGAAGACGTCGCGGCCTCGGGGCCTGGTGTAAACTTCAATCATGGATATTGTACTGTATGCCCTCACTGCGCTTCTCTACGGCGGACTTGCCGTAGCGGGCTGGCGCGCGCATCGCGACACGTCGGTCGAACCGGCGCTCGCCGGCATGCCGGCGGGTGCCCGTGTGGGCAGCTCCATGGATAGCGGGCGGGTATCGAAGGCGTCGGGCATGAGTTCCATGGGGCGCGTGCTGCTCGGCGTAGCGTTGCTTTTGCATGGCGTGCTGCTGCACACCACCATCTTTCCTCAGAACGCGATGGTGTTCGGCTTCGCGTTTGCGCTCTCCGCCATGTTCTGGCTGGGTGCGGGCATCTACTGGATCGAAAGTTTCTTCTTCCCGCTCGACGGCTTGCGGCTGCTCGTATTGCCGCTCGCGTGCGTCGCGTCGGTGATGCCGCTGTTCTTCGGCGGCGTGCGCGTGTTGCCGTATTCGGCCGCGCCCATGTTCAAGCTGCACTTCCTGATCGCCAATATTGCGTATGGATTGTTTGCCATCGCGGCGCTCCACGCCATCCTCATGTTGATGGTCGAAAGGCGATTGCAGAACATGCGCGGCACGGCGACGCGGCATACATCGAATAGCTGGGTATCGAGCTGGCTCGATACCTTGCCGCCGTTGCTCACGCTCGAAAAATTATTGTTTCGCCTGATTTCGGCGGGGTTCGTGCTGTTGACGCTCACGCTGATCTCGGGCGTTGCGTTCAACGAACAACTCGTCGACAAGGCGTTCAGGCTCGATCACAAGACGGTGTTCGCGATTCTGTCGTGGTTGATGTTCGGCGCTTTGCTGACCGCCCGCCGCGTCTCCGGTTGGCGTGGCCGCGCTGCGTTGCGCTGGGTGCTCGCGTCGTTCGTGGCGCTGCTGCTTGCGTATGTGGGCAGCCGCTTTGTGTTCGAAGTGCTGCTGCATCGCGCGGTCGTCTGACGCGTTCGCCCCGGCTTCGCGTCTATTGCTTCTTCTGCTTCGTCTATTACTAAGCTCATGCGCCAAATCATCCTTCTCATATTTGTGTTCTTCGCGAGCCAGTGGCTTTTCAAAAAGCTCAAGCGCGCCCAGGCTGCCGCCGGCGGTGCGCAGGCCGGCGCGGGTAATGGTGCCGGCAATGGCAATGGCACTGGCAGTGCGCGGGCCTCTCGCGGTCCTTCGGCCTCCAGCGCGCCGCAACTTCCCGATGCACTCGTGCGTTGCGCCGAATGCGGCGTGCATACGCCGAGCAGCGACGCGGTCGTCGCGGCAGGCCACCGCTTCTGCTCCGTCGACCACGCTCAACGTCACGCCGCGCGCCCGACAGGCCGCGACGCACGATGAACGAAGCAGGTTTCATCGGCGAGGATGGATGGTATTCATCAGCGCGCCGGTTGCCGTCGCCCAACTTTGAAGTGCGTCCGGGCAGCATTGAACCGACGCTGATCGTGGTTCACAACATCAGCCTGCCGCCCGATGACTTCGGCGGCAGCGCGATCACCGAGCTCTTCCAGAACCGTCTCGATCACGACGCCCATCCGTACTACGACCAGTTGCGCGGCATGCGCGTCTCGTCGCATTTCGTCATTCGCCGCGACGGCGTGGTCGAGCAATATGTCTCGTGCAACGAGCGCGCGTGGCACGCGGGGTTATCGAATTTCTTCGGGCGCGAACGCTGCAATGATTTTTCGGTGGGCATCGAGCTGGAAGGCAGCGACACAAGCCCGTTCGAAGATGCCCAGTACGCGTCGCTCGACGAGGTGGTCCGCGCGACCATGCAGCGTTATCCAATCGACGCCTTCGCCGGCCATTCGGACATTGCGCCGGGCCGCAAGACCGATCCCGGTCCGCACTTCGAATGGTCGCGGCTGCAACACGGTTGTGAACTTCCTCTTCAGTACTTTCCCTATCTCGCCAACGCGCGCACTGCTTGACATCCCTGTCTTTCATTTTGCAGCGCAGCGCATTAAATCATTACAAGCTCGCGAGCCCTTGCCCGACTTTGGCATTCGAAAAGTCAAGCCCGGTTAGTCGATTCCTCAGCAAATAAAAGTTTTTGAGACTGTGCGGAATGTCACTATACTTGGTGCTCAGAGACGTAAATCGCACTATATGTTGTGTTGTCAAGGCGGCGCCCTGCTCACAGAGCCGGCGCCGCATGCTTGTGCGGCCATAGAACAAGACGCCGCATAAGCAACTGATTCGCCGCGTGAAAATCGCCGGCGAGTCGGGTTGAAACACTCGGGGGCAGATAGGCGTAGTGAGTGATTTACCATCGCGATCTTATTGATCGCAGCGGCAATTTCCCAAGCTGACCATTCTCAATTTCATCGTCGTGCGCGGGCGGCATGAGCAGCATCCAGCAGTAAAAAGCTAGCCAAGCGCGCACGGCACGCATCTCAATCCGCGGACGTTCCGCACCATCGAACACCAGGAGATTTGCACATGCAAACCACCGACAACGCCACGATTTCCTACGAAGGCGCCTACCAGCGGCCCACCGGCGCGCAGGCTCAACAGCCGAACGCGCTCGCGCCGGACGCCACGCTGGCCGACTACAAAGTCATACGTCGTAACGGGACCGTGGTGTCGTTCGAGCCGTCGAAGATTTCCATCGCCGTGACGAAGGCATTCCTTGCCGTGAACGGAGGTCAGGGCGCAGGTTCGGCCCGTGTGCGCGAGCTCGTTGAACAACTGACGCACAGCGTCGTACGCGCGCTGGTGCGCAGCCGTCCGAACGGCGGCACGTTCCATATAGAAGACATCCAGGATCAGGTCGAACTCGCGCTGATGCGCGGCGGCGAGCACAACGTGGCGCGCGCTTACGTGCTGTATCGCGAGAAGCGCACGCAGGAACGCGCTCACGCACCGGAAACGCGTGCGAACGCGCTCGGCATCAACGTGATCGACAACGGCGTGTCGCATCCGCTCGACCTCGACGCATTGAAGGCGCGCATCAACGAAGCGTGCGTGAACCTCGGCAGCGAAGTGAACGCGGACCCGATCGTCGCGGAGACGGTGAAGAACCTGTATGACGGCGTGCCGATGGCGCAAGTCTACGACTCGGCCATTCTCGCCGCGCGCACCATGATCGAAAAGGACCCGGCGTACAGCCAGGTCACCGCACGCATCCTGCTGCACACCATCCGACGCGAAATCCTGGAGGAAGACGTCTCGCAAGGCGAAATGTCGACGCGCTACGCCGAATACTTCCCGCTGTTCATCAAGCAGGGCGTGGAAGCGGAACTGCTCGACGAGAAGCTCCAGCAGTACGACCTGAAGCGCCTGGGCGCCGCACTCGATGCCGACCGCGACCTGCAATTCGGCTATCTGGGCCTGCAGACGCTGTATGACCGCTACTTCTTGCACAACGAAAACAAGCGCATCGAACTGCCGCAGGCGTTCTTCATGCGCGTTGCAATGGGCCTGGCGCTCAACGAGATCGACCGCGAAGCACGCGCTATCGAGTTCTACAACGTGTTGTCGAGCTTCGACTTCATGTCGTCCACGCCGACGCTGTTCAACTCGGGCACGCGCCGTTCGCAGTTGTCATCGTGCTATCTGACGACGGTCGCCGACGACCTCGACGGCATCTACGAAGCGCTGAAGGAAAATGCGCTGCTCTCGAAGTTCGCGGGCGGCCTGGGCAACGACTGGACGCGCGTGCGTGCGCTTGGTTCGCACATCAAGGGTACGAACGGCAAGTCGCAAGGCGTGGTGCCGTTCCTGAAGGTCGTGAACGATACCGCCGTCGCGGTGAACCAGGGCGGCAAGCGCAAGGGCGCGGTGTGCGCGTACCTGGAAACGTGGCACCTGGATATCGAAGAATTCCTGGAACTGCGCAAGAACACGGGCGACGACCGTCGCCGCACGCATGACATGAACACGGCGAACTGGATTCCCGACCTGTTCATGAAGCGCGTTCACGAAAACGGCGACTGGACGCTGTTCTCGCCGGCCAACACGCCGGATCTGCACGACCTGTTCGGCGCAGCGTTTGAAAAAGCCTACGTGGCGTACGAAGAAAAAGCGGCGCGTGGCGAACTCAAGCTGTTCAAGAAGGTTCCGGCCGCGCAACTGTGGCGCAAGATGCTGGGCATGCTGTTCGAAACGGGTCACCCGTGGATCACGTTCAAGGATCCGTGCAACATCCGTTCGCCGCAGCAGCACGTGGGTGTCGTGCATTCGTCGAACCTGTGCACGGAAATCACGCTGAACACCAGCGACACTGAAATCGCCGTATGTAACCTCGGCTCTGTGAACCTCGTCGCGCACATGACGAAGCAGGCCGACGGCACGCTGGCGCTCGATCACGAGAAGCTCAAGCGCACGGTCAGCGTGGCAATGCGCATGCTCGACAACGTCATCGACATCAATTACTACGCCGTTGCCAAGGCGCGTAATTCGAACCTGAAGCATCGTCCGGTCGGCATGGGCATCATGGGCTTCCAGGACTGCCTGCACTTGCTGCGCACGCCGTATGCATCGAAGGAAGCGGTCGAATTCGCCGATACGTCGATGGAAGCGGTCTGCTACTACGCGTACTACGCATCGACGGAACTGGCGCAAGAGCGCGGCCGTTATTCGAGCTATCGCGGTTCGCTGTGGGATCGCGGCATTCTGCCGCAAGACTCGCTGAAGCTGCTGGCGGCCGAGCGTGGCGGCTACGTGGAAGTGGACGAAAGCGCGTCCATGGACTGGACCGAGCTGCGTTCGCGCATTGCAACTTATGGCATGCGCAACTCGAATTGCGTGGCGATTGCACCTACTGCGACGATTTCGAACATCATCGGCGTGTCGGCGTGTATTGAGCCGACGTTCCAGAATCTGTACGTGAAGTCGAATCTGTCGGGTGAATTCACGGTCGTGAACGAATACCTGGTGCGTGACCTGAAGGAACGCGGCCTGTGGGACGAAGTTATGGTCTCCGACCTGAAGTACTTCGACGGCACGCTCTCGCGGATTGACCGGGTGCCGGCCGATCTGCGCGCCATCTACGCCACTGCGTTCGAACTGGACGCAACCTGGGTCGTGGAAGCGGCATCGCGCCGCCAGAAGTGGATCGACCAGGCGCAGTCGCTGAACATCTATATGGGCGGCGCATCGGGCAAGAAACTGGACGAGGTGTACAAGCTCGCGTGGCTGCGCGGCCTGAAGACCACGTACTACCTCCGCACCATGGCCGCCACGCACGTCGAGAAGTCGACTGTGGCTCACGGTCAGTTGAACTCGGTGCCGTCGGGCAGTTCGGACAACGGCGCGGGCGGTGCGGGTGGTGCTTCGGGTACGAACGGCAGCGGCTTCGGCACGCAGGGTTCGCACGGGTCATCGACGGGTGGTTTCAATGCGGCGGCAGTCGCGGCGCCAGCGGTGGCAGCGGCTGAGCAGGAAGCCGATGGTCCGGTTTGCATGATGCGTCCGGGCGATGCCGGGTTCGACGAATGCGAGGCTTGCCAGTAAGAAGATGCAGGCGACGGGTTGCAGATGGCCCGTCGCTAATAAGTACAGTAGTTAGTAGAGGCCGGTACGGATATGGTTGTTCTTCCTGGTCAGGAAGTGGCGGCCGGATTCGATACCGGCCTTTTCCATTTGTACTCGCCGCTTACCCTCGCGTTCCACGCGAGATCTCATGCCCGGCATCACGGGAAAGCTTCGCGGTAATGGGAATCGAAAGAAACGAAAACATGCCGACAACCACGAACGCCGGCCAGAAGTCCGACCAGACCATCTGCGGATGGCCTTGCAGATCGTGAGAGATCTGCAGCGCGATCCCGCCGACCGTCACGCCCAAGCCCAGCGAAACCTGCTGGATGAAACTGCCGAGACTCGTCGCGCGGCCCACATCGCGGCTTTCGATTTCTGCGTAGGTCAGCGAGTTGAGGCTCGTGAATTGCAGCGCCGGGAAGAATCCGCCGAGCAGCACGACCGCCCAGATGAGCCACGTCGGCGTGCCCGGATAGAACATGCCGCACGCCGCGATCGCGATGCCGGAGAGCGCGGCATTCACCATCAGCGTCTGCCGGAAGCCGAAGCGGTGCAGCACGCGCGAGGCCAGCGAGCGCATGAACATGCCGCCAACCGCGGACGCGCATGTGATCGAGCCCGACTTGAACGCGCTCATGCCGAGTCCCTCCTGCATGGCGAGCGGCAGCAGGAACGGCACGGCGCCCAAGCCGATACGAAACAGCGACCCGCCGACCACGCTCGCCTGGAAGGTCGGCACGCGCAGGAAGCTCAGATCGAGCAGTGGCAACTTGATGCGCCGCGAGTGGAGAAAATAGAGCACGAGGAAAACCACGCCGCCGAGCGCCATGCCCGCCGCGACCCGATCCGTGACCAGTTCGCCGCCGATCAGCGAGAGTCCGAGCAGGAACAACGTGCCGCCCATCGCCGATAAAAAGAAGCCAAGCCAGTCGAGCGGCCCCGGATGCGCCTCGCGCACATTCGCAATGTACTTGTTCGTGAGGTAGATCCCGGCAATACCGATCGGGATGTTGATGAAGAAAATCAGGCGCCAGTGCAGGTACGTCGTGATGAACCCGCCGAGCAGCGGACCGACCGCGGGACCGAACATGGCAGGCAGCGACAGGTAGTTCATCGCCCGGATGAACTCCGAGCGGCGCACCGAGCGGAAGATGATGATCCGCCCGACCGGGACCATCATCGCGCCGCCGACGCCCTGCACGAAACGCGCGAGGGTGAAGGGAATCAGCGAGGTGGACGCCGCGCACAAGATGGAGCCGGCCACGAAGATGCCGATGGCAAGACGAAAGATGGTGCGCGCGCCAAAGCGGTCGGCGACCCAGCCGCAGATCGGAATGAACACGCCGAGGCCGAGCACATAACTCGTGACCGCAATCTTTAGCGTTACAGGATCGCGGCCGAAAGCTTTGGCCATTTCGGGGATCGCGGTGACGATGACGTTGGCATCGACGCTTTCCATGAACATCGCACACGCGACGATGAGAGGGGCAACGAAAGCTTTGATGGCTAGCGGCATGGAGAACGGAAGGGGATCTCTTCGCGGCGGGAGTTGCGATTATGGCATCGATATCATGGCAGCGACATTCGAAACACAAGGAGCACGACGATGGACCCCGAAGATCTGCAGCGTCTCGTCACGCAAAAAATGCCTTACGGAAAGTACAAGGACCGCTTGCTTGCGGACCTGCCCGGTCACTATCTCGCGTGGTTTGCGCGTGAGGGTTTTCCTGCAGGACAGCTCGGCCGGCTGCTCGCCCTGATGCACGAAATCGATCACAACAATCTGCGTGAACTGCTCGTGCCGCTGCGAGACAAACGTGCGTGAGCGCAGTGCTGAGCAAGGCTTCGAGGCTTGATTTTCCGGCCCGGATTGCCGCTTGCACGATGCGCAGACTTGTACTATAGGTAGTTTGTAACTGACTCGAAGACCCAAGATTTTGTGTTTTTAACCTTTGCGATGAAGGCGGCGAGTGCTACACTTTCACCATGGAAACACGACGCGAAAGCGCCTTGTTTCCACTGCGGGACAGGCGGGAATCGAAGGCGCTGAAGCAGCGCTCGATCGATCAAGAACGTGTCGCGCAAGCGTGTCGTCCGAGGTGAGTTTCAAAGCTTTGCTTGTGTGCATCGCGAAGATCGACTTAACTGAATGAACGCGTTGCGCATCGTACGAACCCGCAACAGATCCACACGCATCAACATGCAGGCGAGCCAGGATTTTCATCGAAGGCAATTGAAGTTCGAATGCAACGAAAGTCACTGGACGTCACGCTTCAAACGACACATGCAAGACGATTCGCAGCAACGCATCACAACGCTGTGAAGTGCATGAAAGCGCACTGCTTCGAACACGCTCAGCAGCATCTCGCTTGAAGCTTCAAGCAGTGAGATGAACGCAAAGTGTTGTATGCAAGTAGCAGCGTCAACACGAAAACAGGATTTTTATGAGCAAGCTCTTTTATCGCTCATGGAAAGATGGTACAAACCGATCTAAATTGATGGTGAGAATTTATGCTCAACTGGGATGACGAGACCACTGCCGTAACTCCCTCGAACGGTTCGCAACACAACACGTTGCGTAACCCGGCAGGCCAGGTTGCCGACGTCAGTCAGGCATCACGTGCAGCCGCTCCGAGCGCTGCGCATGCTGCAGGTCATGGCGTTCTTCAAACTGCCCATCAAACGCCAGTAGGCGCGAACATTTTTGCGAGCGACTTCGTTGCTCCCGCTGCACCGAGCGCCAGCGACATCGCGGCTGCAAGTGCGAAGCGGGTGAATGTAGCGGACAAGCGCATCATCAACGGCAAGACCGACGTGAACCAGTTGGTGCCGTTCAAGTACAAGTGGGCGTGGGAAAAGTATCTGGCGGGTTGTGCAAACCACTGGATGCCGCAGGAAGTGAACATGTCGCGCGACATCGCGTTGTGGAAAGATCCGAATGGTCTCTCCGACGACGAGCGCCGCATCGTGAAGCGCAACCTCGGTTTCTTCGTGACGGCGGATTCGCTGGCGGCGAACAATATCGTGCTCGGCACGTATCGCCACATCACCGCGCCCGAGTGCCGCCAGTTCCTGCTGCGCCAGGCGTTCGAGGAAGCAATCCACACGCACGCGTATCAGTACATCGTCGAATCGCTGGGTCTGGACGAGAGCGAGATCTTCAACGCGTATCACGAAGTCGACTCGATTCGTGCGAAGGACGAGTTCCTGATTCCGTTCATCAACACGCTGACTGATCCGGCATTCACCACGGGTACGCTCGAAGCGGACCAGAAATTGCTGAAGTCGTTGATCGTGTTTGCTTGCGTGATGGAAGGGCTGTTCTTCTACGTCGGCTTTACACAGATCCTGGCGCTGGGTCGCCAGAACAAGATGACAGGCGCGGCAGAGCAGTATCAATACATCTTGCGCGACGAGTCGATGCACTGCAATTTCGGTATCGACCTGATCAACCAGATCAAGCTTGAAGAGCCGCAATTGTGGACGCCGGAATTCCGCGCGGAGATCCGCGAGATTTTCCAGCAGGCTGTTGAACTCGAGTACCGGTATGCAGAAGACACGATGCCGCGCGGCGTGCTCGGTCTGAATGCATCCATGTTCAAGAGCTACTTGCGCTTCATCTGTAACCGTCGATGCCAGCAGATCGGCCTCGACACGCTGTTCCCGAACGAGGAAAACCCGTTCCCGTGGATGAGCGAGATGATCGACTTGAAGAAGGAACGCAACTTCTTCGAGACGCGAGTAATCGAGTATCAAACTGGCGGCGCGTTGACCTGGGAATAAACGGCAAAGCGAATCGACGTCAGCCGCGGCAATGGACGCATTGCCGCGAAGAATGAGATGCAGACCAGGCGCCGATTACGGCGCCGAGTAGACGGGTAAATAGCAAACCGGTGTTCTCGCGTGCGAAACGCGATTGTGCGCGCGCCGGTCCAACAGGTTTAGGAGAACGGTCGCCTGATGCAAAGTGCGCCTTGTGGCTCGACAGCCCATATAGATGACAGGCGTTTTGCGGACCCTTCAGTGGGACGGGCAAACTTCCCCCCGAAATATGCCGTCGGCAGTGCCGACGGCACGATCAAGCGATTGCCGGCACCGTCTCAAGGTGCTGACTTAATTCGGCGCGTGGTGCCTTCTGGCACCGCGCGCCTTGCCGTATTCATTAGCGTAAGCAGGCTCCATCAGCGTACGCCGATGAATAATCCGCTTCGCAGCGTGCGTCCTGAGAAGCCCACGCGGGAAGCGGGTTTTGACGAAGGGTGTTGTTTGAACTGACTCTCATCTTGAAACCTGAAGGAGAAAATGATGGCATTAGCCAAGAAATCCGTCGCAAAGAAGGCTGCAGCAAAACCGGCTGTTAAGAAGACGGCTGCCAAGAAGGCAACGGTAGCGAAGAAGGCGCCGGCAGCCAAGAAAGTAGCCGCCAAGAAAGTTGCAGCCAAGAAAGTCGCAGTGAAGAAGGTCGCGGCGAAGAAGGTTGCAGCGAAGAAGGTAGCTGCCAAGAAGGCACCGGCGAAGAAAGTTGCAGCCAAGAAAGTTGCAGTGAAGAAGGTTGCAGCGAAGAAGGCGCCGGCGAAGAAGGCCGCTGCCAAGAAGGCGCCTGCGAAGAAGGCTGCTGCCAAAAAGGCGCCTGCTAAAAAGGCTCCTGCGAAGAAGGCCGCTGCCAAAAAGGCGCCTGCTAAAAAGGCTGCTGCCAAAAAGGCGCCTGCTAAGAAGGCACCTGCCAAAAAGGCGGCCGCCAAGAAGGCTGCGCCCGCCAAGAAGGCTACCCCTGCTGCGAAGAAGGCCGCCCCTGCTGCGAAGGAAGCTGCAGCTCCCGCTCCTGCCGCAGCCCCCGCTGCAGCGCCTGCTCCGGTTGCAAAGAAGGCTCCGGCCAAGAAGGCTGCCGCTGCAAAGAAGACGACTGCTGTAGCACCGGCAACGACGGCAACGACCCCCGCAGCGCCGGCTCCGGCTGCAACGGTCAAGACGGCGTTGAACCCGGCTGCTGCATGGCCGTTCCCGACGGGCAGCCGTCCGTAAGCGCAGGTGGTAATGCAGTAATTCGGCACACGCTCTGTGTGTCGCGGCCGCGTGGTGCTGCGCGGTCCCGACCCGCTGTCCGGTTTATATCGGCGGCGGGTTTTTTTATGGGCGAAAAAAAACGCATGCGCCCGAAGGACCATGCGCTTTCTCCAGCGCCGGCACAACCTGTTCGATCGCGCCGACGCGTCATCAACTTCAGTGGGTGACGCGCGTCACACCGCCGCTCGACAACAGGCGGACACGTTCGCCGGCCTGGAACACTTCGCCGGTTGCGGTTTGCGTGATGGCGCGCATGTCGCCGTTATCAAGTCGCACGGTGATCTCTAGTCCGTTTTGCGTGGCGACACCGTTTTCAACAGCGTTACCCGCGACTGCGCCTGCGATACCACCAACGATACCCGTCAGGATCGAGCCACGTCCGCCGCCCAGCGCGCTGCCGGCCACTGCACCCAACGCACCGCCGCCGATAGCACCAAGGCCACTCGGCTGGCCGTTGTTCGAGCTGATCTTCACGCCGCGCACGCTGTCGACGGTGCCCATGCGGACCGTCTCTTCGCGTTGCGCCTGCGATGCCGTGTACACGTCCGGCGAGCTGCTGTTGTAGGCGCATCCCGTCACGAAGACGCTGCTAACCAGCGCTGCTGCCAGCACTACTCGGTTTGTCGTGTTCATTCTTCACCCCTGCTAATTACTGCCGGCCGCCGTTTTTGAATAGCAGCCGGCCACGTCGTGTTTCATTGCTTCACGCTCAAAGCGCCATGCCGAACGCCGACTCGAAACGCTCGGCGATCTCAGCGCGCGTGGGCGCGTAGGTCTGTGGTCCCTGATGTTCGATCTTCAGCGATCCCATCAGGCTTGCGAGACGACCGGTTTTCGCCCAGCCCAGCTTGTTCTCGATGCCATAAAGCAAGCCGCCGCGGAATGCATCGCCGCAACCGGTTGGGTCGATGATCTGCTGCGCCTTCACAACCGGGATTTCTTCGATACCGTCAGCGTGCAGGATCTGCGCGCCGTGCTCGCCGCGCGTGATGATCAATGCGTCGACGCGGATCAGAATTTCGTCGATAGACCAGCCGGTCTTGTTGCTCAACAATTTCGCCTCGTAGTCGTTGACCGCCACGTATGTGGCAAGTTCAATCATGCGACAAAGCTCCACACCTTCGAGAATCGGCAGGCCCTGGCCCGGATCGAAGACGAACGGGATGCCCGCCGCCGCGAGTTCTTCAACGTGCTGGCGCATGCCGTCGGCGCCATCCGGTGCGACGATCCCAAGCGTGATGCCCTTCGTTTCTCCGGCATGATTCAGGTGCGAATCCATCATGGCGCCGGGGTGGAATGCGGTGATCTGGTTGTTCGCCAGATCGGTCGTGATGAAGCACTGCGCTGAGTGCTGGTCGGGCAGGACACGCACGTATTCGCGCGACAAACCCAGTGCATCGAAGCGATCGAGGTAGAGCTGGGCATCGGCTTCACCGAGCGTCGCCATGATCTTTGCATCGCCGCCGAGCAACTGCAGTGCATAGGCAATGTTGCCCGCGCAGCCGCCGAAGTTGCGCCGCATCGTGGGGACCAGGAAGCTGATGTTCAACTGATGCACCTGGTCCGGCAGGATGTGGTCGCCGAAACGGCCCTGGAACGTCATGATGTTGTCGTAGGCGAGCGAGCCGCAGATGAGCGTAGACACTGGCGAAATTCCTGAAAATGATGGTAAAGGTGCGCGCAGGTGAAGGTTCCTGAGCACTGTGCATGCCCGGATGATGGCGCTGCGCATTCGTTGCGTTGCTCGTTGCGCGTTTCTCGTTATTCAACGCCACGAATGCACATGCCGCTGACTTCTGATGTCATGCATTGCCGGCGAGCAACGTTTTCATTCCTCGCCGGCGTCCCGCAAATTCTTCTGCTTACTTCAACGCGGCCAGCGCTGCGTCGTAGTTCGGCTCGTTCTTGATTTCCGGCACGAGTTCCGAGTACAGCACCTTGTCGTTTTCATCGATAACCACGACCGCGCGCGCCGTCAGGCCCGTGAGCGGACCGCTCGTGACATCGACGCCATACGCCTTGGCGAAATCATGGCTGCGAAATGTCGAAGCCGTCACCACGTTCGCGATGCCTTCCGTCGTGCAAAAACGCGACGCTGCAAACGGCAGGTCGCCGGAAACCACCACGACGACCGTGTTGTCGAGGCCGGCTGCGGCTTCGTTGAACTTGCGCGTGGACGTGGCGCACGTGGGCGTATCCAGGCTCGGTACGATGTTCAGCACCTTGCGCTTGCCGCCGAAGCTCGCGAGCGTCAGGTTGCCGAGGTCCTTGCCGACCAGCGTGAAATCGGCTGCTTTTGCGCCGGCAGACGGGAAGGTGCCGGCGACTTCGATCGGGTTGCCGCCGAGGGTAACTTGGCTCATGTCTACTCCAGAATGGGTCTGATGGTCAGGGATTGAGCGCGTCGTCCGGCCAGAAGGGACGGGCGGCGCGCACGGAGACAACGACTAACTAAGAGTGAAGCGCGTCAGGGGTAGAAAATCTGCACGCGATAATTCGCCGCAACGGCGTCGCCGGTATCGAGCCGGACGATAACCGGTTGCGTGCTGCGAGCGCCGAGGCCCGCGCCGATCTGCGTTCCCGGCCGCGCGTAATCCTGCGGCCAGAGCACACGGCGGATCGCGACGTTGTTCTTGTCGTCGAGCAGCGTGAGTTCCAGCGCCGGATACGCAATGGCGAGGTCGAAGCGATTGCGCAGCGACAGTTTCAGTTCGAGCTTGTGCGATCCATCCACCTGACGCAGGCCGGAATTCTCGATCTGCAATCCATCGATATCGCGCGGCGGCGCAACCGTGCAGCCAATCTGCTCGCACGCCTGCGCGAACAGCGGTTGCGATGCCGGCCAGTAGACCATGACGGTTTCACGCTGCCACCACGCGACTTGTGCGACGAGCGCGACAAGCAGCACGAGCGCAATCAGTGAGCCGATGATCTTCCAGGCCATTCCCGAGCGCGTAGCCGGCCGCGTTTCACGGGTGACGGGGAAGGGCTCGGCAGGAGGAGGGACGGCCGATGCCGGACGGCCGAAGCGCGGTTCGTCGTCGGCGTGGGGATCGTCGTCGGGTTCTTCGGCCCACGGATGCGGAGTTTCGGCGCGTCGCGGCGCGGGCTTCTCCGGTTCGTCACGGGGCGCTGTCCGTCCGACAAACGGCTCGGTACGCGACTCGTGCAATGCTTCATTTTCCGTCCGGCCGATAAAAGGATCGACGCGCCTTGTCGGCTCGGGCTCCACTCGGTCAATGAACGGGTCGTTACGGCTGGGGGTGTTTGGTTCGGCTCGCGTCTGCGGACGATTGACTTCATGCCACGGCGATTCTGTGCGGCCATCACCCGGGAAATCGCTCGCGTCGCGCGTACGTGACAACGCTTCGGCTTGCGCCGCAGCCAATCCGGCGAACGGTTCTTCCTCCGGCACGGCGTGCGCGGGGTTTGCCGCCAAATCTTCCTCAGCTTGAGGCCCGAGCGCGGTATCCGGGATGAACGGGTGCAGCGAAATGCCGAGCGCCTCGTCCTTGCCGCCGGCGACTTCCGCGCTCGACTTTTCCGCCCACGGACTTGCCGGATCGACCCCGTAGTTCGGAACGGGCGTAGCCGCGGCCGCCGCCTGCGCGGTCATCGCAATGGCATCGCGGTCGAATTGATAATGCGCGGCATCGAAAATTTCCTGGCAATGACCGCAGCGCACGCGGCCGTCGTGCGGCGCGAGCAGATGCGGGTCAAGGCGGAAAACCGTATCGCAGTGGGGACAGCGGGTAGCCAGCGCCATAGTTAGCCGAAGGCCAGAGGCCAGTAGAAGGACGATGGCGCTATTCTAAAGGCTTTCGCGGCGGGTACCGGCAAGACATACCCATCCTTCGTGCTCGCGCCATACGCTGATGTCGATCCAGCGCGCGTAGACGGCCGCAACTTCGTCGGCCTGACGCGCGAGAATGCCCGACAGCGCTATGCGTCCGCCCGGTTTCACGCGGGTGGAAAGCATCGACGCCATCAGTTTCAGCGGGTTCGACAAGATGTTCGCCACGACGATATCGAACTGTCCTTCGGGCAGGTCGGCGGGCAGGCCGTAGGTCACTTCCGCGTGATTGCGCTCGCTGTTCTGGCGCGCGGATTCGACGGCTTGCGGATCGATATCGATACCCACCACCGGATTTGCACCGCATTTCTTCGCAAGAATCGCGAGGATGCCGGAACCGCAACCGTAGTCGAGCACGGACTGGTTTTCGAACACCGACTGCTCGATCCACTCCATGCAAAGCCGAGTGGTCGGATGGCTGCCGGTGCCGAATGCGAGGCCCGGATCGAGTTCGAGCACGAGCGCGTCGGGTTCGGGCGCGTCGTGCCATGACGGCACGACCCAGATCCGTTTGCCGATGGGAATCGGATCGAACTGGGATTGTGTGAGGCGTACCCAGTCCTGGTCTTCAACGTCGCGCAACGTGAACGAAGGCGTGTCCTTCAAGCCGATTTCATTGGCCGCTGCCGCAAGCAGCACGGCGGGATCGGCGTCATTGGAAAGCAGCGCAACCACGCGCGAACGGTTCCACGCTTTCTGATCCGGCGTGAGGCCGGGCTCGCCGAACAGGGGTTGCTCGTCGGGGGTATCGGCGTCGGCGTCTTCCACCGATACCGACAGCGCGCCCAGTTCCAGCAGCGCATCCGACAACGCTTCCGCGTGTTCCCGGTCCAGCTCGGCGATCAATTCCCGGTAGCTCATCTTTTGCTGCCTTACTTATAGTGCTGCGTCTTCCGCGGCGACGGCAGCTGCCGCCTTGCGCGCGGCGAGCTTGTTTTCGAGGTAGTGAATGCTCGTGCCGCCTTCGACGAACTTGGCGTCGATCATCATCTCGCGATGCAGCGGGATGTTGGTCGAGATGCCTTCCACCACCATCTCCGACAACGCGATACGCATGCGGTTGATCGCCTGCTCGCGCGTCGCGCCGTACGAGATCAGCTTGCCGATCATCGAATCGTAGTTCGGCGGAACGAAATAGCCGTTGTACACGTGCGAATCGACGCGAATCCCCGGACCGCCCGGCGCGTGCCACGACGTGAGGCGTCCCGGCGACGGCGTGAACTTGAACGGATCTTCCGCATTGATCCGGCATTCGATCGCGTGGCCGCGGAACTGGATGTCCTTCTGGCGGAACGCGAGCTTTTCGCCGGCGGCAATACGAATCTGTTCCTGAACGATATCCACGCCCGTGATCAGCTCCGTCACCGGATGCTCGACCTGCACGCGCGTGTTCATTTCGATGAAATAGAACTCGTTGTTCTCGTACAGGAATTCGAACGTGCCGGCACCGAGATAACCCATCTTCTTGCAGGCGTCGGCGCAGCGATCGCCAATCCGGTCGATCAGGCGGCGCGGAATGCCCGGCGCCGGCGCTTCTTCGATTACCTTCTGGTGACGGCGTTGCATGGAGCAATCGCGTTCACCCAGCCAGATTGCGTTACGGAACGAATCGGCGAGGATCTGGATTTCGATGTGCCGCGGGTTCTCCAGGAATTTTTCCATGTAGACCTGCGGGTTGCCAAACGCGCGGCCGGCTTCTTCGCGGGTCATGTTCACCGCGTTCACCAGCGCCGCTTCCGTGTGCACCACGCGCATGCCGCGACCACCGCCGCCGCCTGCCGCCTTGATGATCACCGGATAACCCACTGCGCGCGCAATCTTCACGATTTCCTTGGGATCGTCGGGCAACGCGCCTTCAGAACCCGGGACGCAGGGCACGCCGGTCTTGATCATCGTCTGCTTGGCGGAGACCTTGTCACCCATCATGCGGATCGTTTCGGGGCGCGGTCCGATAAACGTGAAGCCCGACTGCTCGACACGTTCCGCGAAATCCGCGTTTTCGGACAAGAAACCGTAGCCCGGGTGGATCGCTTCAGCGTCGGTGACTTCTGCCGCGCTGATCAGCGCCGGCATGTTGAGGTAGCTGAGGTTGGACGGAGCCGGTCCAATACACACGGCTTCGTCGGCCAACTTCACGTATTTTGCTTCTTTATCGGCTTCCGAATAGACGATGACCGTCTTGACGCCGAGTTCGCGGCACGCGCGCTGGATTCGCAGCGCGATTTCACCACGGTTCGCAATGAGGATTTTTTCAAACATAGCAAGGTTTCGACTCATCGATGGACCGCCGGGACAAGGGTCCGTGGCGTTCCTGGGAGATCGGCGGCGCGTCTCGGCCGTTGTCTGTCTGACAGACGTGGCGAGCGCCCGAGTGCTGCGTTTCACCGGGCGCGCGTGCTGCGTGCGACGCCTCTATTGAAGCGCGGGAGATCAATCGCCGATTACAAAGAGCGGTTGGCCGTACTCGACGGCCTGACCGTTCTCGACCAGGATTTCCTTCACGACGCCCGACTTGTCCGACTCGATTTCGTTGAGCAGCTTCATGGCTTCGATGATGCAAAGCGTCTGCCCTTCCTTGACCGTGTCGCCCACTTGCACGAACGCGTCTGCGCCCGGCGACGGCGCGCGGTAGAACGAGCCGACCATCGGCGAGGTGACCACGTGGCCTTGCGGCACGACGGCAGCCGGCGTAGCCGGTGCGCCTGCAGCAGCGCCGCCGGCGCCTGCATCGCCGGACTGGCTGTACTGCGGCACCTGGCCCATCTGGCCTTGCGGCATGTACTGCGGGGCCTGCATGTAGACCGGCGCGGCATTCTTGACGATGCGAACCTTGCCTTCGCCCTCGGTCACTTCGAGTTCCGAGATACCGGATTCCGAGACGAGGTCGATCAGCGTTTTTAGTTTACGAAGGTCCATCGAAAATTCCCCTTTCAATGCTTGGTGACCGGGAGCTTTTCCCGGTGCTTGACTTGGTTTTTGGGTGCCGCCGACGGGTGCGTCCGTTGGCGCTTCTGACACTGGCTCCGCGTCATCGTGTGCGGGCAGTTCAGATCCGAGCGGGTCGCGGCTCAATCGCGCGTCTTCGGGGCAATGCGCTCGAGTGCGAAGTCGAGTGCATACAGATAGCCTTTCCAGCCAAGGCCGCAAATCACGGCTTCGGCGAGATCGGAGAAATAAGAGTGATGCCGGAAAGCTTCCCGCTTGTGGACGTTCGACAAATGAATCTCGACGAACGGCAGCGCCACGCCTGCAAGCGCATCGCGAATTGCGACGCTCGTGTGCGTGTACGCGGCCGGGTTGATCAGCACGAAATCCACATGTTCGATCCGCGCCTGCTGAATGCGGTCGACGATCGCGCCTTCATGATTGCTCTGGAATGACGTCAGTTCCGCGCCCGCAGCCTTGGCCTTCTCTGCCAGCGCCTGGTCGATCTGAGCGAGCGTGACCCGTCCATAGACGTCCGGTTCGCGGGTGCCGAGCAGGTTTAGATTAGGGCCGTGAAGCACCAGCAGTCGTGACATAGGGCTTTGGTTTATGCGGAGTTGGGCGCACTTTAGCGCCCTTTAGAGAATTTTGTCTAGTTTTACGAAGCCGCACCGGCCTTGGACTCTAGGCAGATGAG
The DNA here is from genome assembly GCF_001557535.2 of Burkholderia sp. PAMC 26561. Classification (NCBI taxonomy): domain Bacteria; kingdom Pseudomonadati; phylum Pseudomonadota; class Betaproteobacteria; order Burkholderiales; family Burkholderiaceae; genus Burkholderia; species Burkholderia sp. PAMC 26561. The sequence continues at coordinate 698,793 of NZ_CP014306.1, read as the reverse complement.
TGTGTACACGCGCATTTTGCACGCATTTTCGGGCAAACTTCGCAGAATTACCGTTAACTTTCCGTGAATCGTTTCGATTTGACGCGGATCAACCAGACGCCTACAGGCCGTCGAGCGTCGCTTTTAGCTCTTTTGGATCGACCTCACCCAGTTTTGTGGACCGGATCGCGCCTTTCGCGTCGATGACCACCGTGAACGGCAGCGCGCCCGCATCGTTGCCAAAGCTTCGAGCCAGATCGGCGCCGCCGAAGCCCGCAATATAGATGGGGTAGTCGACGGGCACTTTCTGCAGGAACGCGTTCACGTTCTTCTCGGAGTCCACGCCGAGCCCGATGAAGGTGATGCCTTTCTTCGCATATTCACGATGCAGCGCCGCGAGCGTCGGCATTTCCTTCACGCACGGGCCGCACCACGACGCCCAGAAATTGACCACGACCGGTTTGCCCTTGAACGATGCCAGGCTTTGTTGCGTGCCGGCGGCCATTTGCAGTTGCTGTTTCCAGAGGTCATCGACGGCATTGCCCTTTGCCGATGTCGTCATGGCCGCTTCGCTCGGGCTGCCGCCCATGATCAGGTGGCTTGCATAAAAGCCGCCGCCGGTTGCCGCGATGGCGACAATCAGGGCAGCAACGATGCGCATGGGTTTCATAGTGATGTAGCCGGTGTGGAAGGAGGGGCGTCGAGGAGTGCCTGTACGGTGGCGGCGTTTGCGCGAGCAAGCTTGCCGCGTCCGTCGGCGCGGACGGCGCCTCGCAGGTCGTTGGTATCGTAAAGCGCGATGTGCAGGCCCATGGGTTCTTCGTCGCGGGATGGACGCGTGAGGAAGCTCAGCGTTTCCACATAACCGCGGCCGGCGAAATGGCGCGTCTCGGAGACATCGTATTGAATGTTTGCGTTCAGTAAATAGATTGCGACTTCCTTGGGGTTATCGCAGAAACATTGCAGATGGATGTCCGAGTGCTCGCCTGCGGTGCCGTTCAGCACGGCGCCGGTGACGTAAGGGTTGAACGGTTTCAGGCGCTGCATCCATTCGAGGGTGACCTCGCGCATCCGGCGCAGGACGGCGGGTTGGCTTTCACTTTGGAAGAGTGCCTGGTACTCGCGGATTTCTTCTTCGATCTGCGTGTTATCGGGGAGCCATTCGCCGCTGACGCGCGTTTCGCCGACCACCTGGCGGGCGGCTTTGCGCTTGGCGGAGGAGTAGTCGAGGCCGTCTTCGGCGATCATTCGCGCCGCCGCGATGGCGATTTCCTCGCGGACGCGCTGAGGGTCGAAATGAGGTTTGCGAATCATGGTGAGGATGATACCGGAAGGGGCGGACGCTGGCGGTTGGGTGGGGTTTTCGTTGGGAGGAGGTTTCTTGTTCGTAGTGGTCGGGGTTGATGCCGGGTTGCTGCTTTCCAAGTTCTCGCGCGTTTGATGTTGGCCATTTTCTTTTGCACTATTAGCCACTGTGCGTGGCGGCACTTCATTTCTTTTTCCAAACGGCGAAAAAGAAACGAAGCAAAGAAAAAGCCTCCCAACCGCTAATTCTTAAGTGTCCCGAGCGTGCAGTGACAACTGTTTGGTACTTCAGAAGAACGCTCGACGCCATAACCACGAACACTTGAACCCCTCCCCCTCCGAACACGGATACCCACACGCTTCGCCACCAGTAACTGTGGCAGTCAAGACGGAAACCTCGCCCACGTAAAACAACGGGTTGAGCCCATAGCGGCCCTACAACATCTTGAACTTGCCCAAGACTTCGTCACCAGTACAGCCAACCCCTGCGTTTGGGCGTCAGCGCGCGCAGCGCGGAAGCCTCATTAACGGATTCCCACACTGGTGGCGAAGCGTGTGGGTTGCCGTTTACGGAGGGGGAGGGTTTCAAGTGTTCTGAATTCCAGCGTCGAGCGTTCTTCTGACGTACCAAACAGTTGTCACTGCACGCTCGGGACACTTATGTGCCCTCGGTTGAGAGGCGTTTTCTTTGCTTCGTTTCTTTGTCGCCGTTGAACAAAGAAATGAAGTGCCGCCACGCACAGTGGCTAATAGTGCGAAAAATATCAGCCAACACGGAACGCGCGAAGACCTGAAGAGCAACAACCCGGCACCAACCCCGACCTCCCCCGCCCAATCCCGCCCCAGGCGCCAGCCACCCAACCCTGTCGGTTACAATATCCCCCTCCGGGCGGGATTATTCCCAACTTCCCCCCGTGCCAACAAACCTCTATGCACATTCACATCCTCGGCATCTGCGGCACATTCATGGGCGGTCTCGCAGTCCTCGCGCGCGAAGCCGGACACCGCGTCACCGGCTGCGACGCCGGCGTCTATCCCCCCATGAGCACGCAGCTCGAAGCGCAAGGCATCGAGTTGATCGAGGGGTACGGGGTCGAACAGATCGCACTGGAACCCGATCTCTTCGTGATCGGCAACGTGGTCACTCGCGGCAATCCACTGATGGAAACCATCCTCGATCGCGGCCTGCCCTACACGTCCGGTCCGCAATGGCTCGGCGAACATGTCCTGAACGGCAAATGGGTGCTCGCAGTCGCCGGCACGCACGGCAAGACCACCACGAGTTCCATGCTCGCGTGGCTGCTGGAGGATGCGGGTCTTAATCCGGGATTCCTCATCGGCGGGGTGCCGCTCAATTTCGGCATTTCAGCGCGTCTCACGGATTCGAGCTTCTTCGTGATCGAAGCCGACGAATACGACACGGCTTTTTTCGATAAACGCTCGAAGTTCGTCCACTACCGCCCGCGCACCGCGCTTCTGAACAACCTCGAATTCGATCACGCCGACATCTTCCCGGATCTCGGCGCCATCGAAACCCAATTCCACCATCTCGTGCGCACCGTTCCCGGCGTCGGCAGGATCGTGACGAACGGGCGTGAGGACGCACTCGAACGCGTGCTGACGCGCGGTTGCTGGTCAAGTGTCGAGCGTTTCGGCGTGCAAGGCGGCTGGGAAGCGCAGCCGGCCACCGAAGGCGTTCCCGCCGATGAACAATTCGCCGTCTATTGGGAAGGCGAGCGCATGGGCGTGGTCGACTGGCAAGTTCAAGGCGAACACAACCGCCTGAACGCGCTGGCGGCGATCGCGGCGGCGCGCTCGGTGGGCGTTCCGCCCGCGCAAGCGACGCAATCGCTCTCAGCGTTTCGCAACGTGAAGCGGCGCATGGAAGTGAAGGGTAGCGTCGACGGCGTGACCGTGTACGATGACTTCGCGCACCATCCGACTGCCATCGAAACGACGGTGGCGGGATTGCGAACTCGTATCGGTGGGAAGAACCGGATTCTGGCCGTGTTGGAACCGCGTTCGAACACCATGAAACTCGGCACCATGAAAGCGCAACTACCCGCCAGTCTCGCGGGCGCCGACCTGATCTTCGGCTACGGCGCGCACGAAGGCCGCGACAAGCTCGGCTGGGATCTGCAAGCCGCGCTGAGCCCGCTCGGCGACAAAGCCCGCGCGTTCGACGACCTCGCGCTCCTGGTGAAGTCGGTCGTCGCGGCGGCGAAACCGGGCGATCATGTGCTGGTCATGAGCAACGGCGGCTTCGGCGGCGTGCACCAGAAATTGCTGGATGCATTGTCGGCGCGTCCTGCCACGAAGGAGCGTGAGTGATTCTCTATTTGCACGGCTTCCGGTCATCGCCGCAATCGTTCAAGGCTCGATTGATGCGCGCGCGGCTGGAAGAACTCGGACTCAGCCAAGAATGGTGCTGTCCCGTGCTGCCGGTTTCACCGCGCGATGCCATCGCGCTGGCCGAATCACTCGCCGCGCAGGCAATCGGTGAAGACATCACGCTGGTCGGCAGTTCGCTTGGCGGGTTCTATGCAACGTGGCTCGCCGAAAAGCACGGCTGGCGCGCCGTGCTGCTGAACCCGGCGGTCGTGCCGCAGGAAGACTTGAGTGCGTATATCGGCGAGCAGCCGTTGTGGCATGGCGGCGGAAGTATCGTGGTGGAGCCGTGGCATATCGACGAATTACGTGCGCTTTCCGTACCATCGATCACGCAGCCGGAGCGCTACTATTTGATAGCCGCCACGGGCGACGAAGTGCTCGATTACCGCACCATGCTCAAGCATTATCCCGGCGTGCGAACCACGCTGATCCAGGGCAGCAATCACGCCATCAGCGACTTTTCCAGTTATCTGGACGACGTGCTGGCGTTTTGCGCAGCCCAGCCGCCGGCAGCCGCGGCCTGAATCTTTTCAAGCGCATCCATTTTTCGTTGGCCTGGCGCTTGGCAACCGGGGAACACGCCCGCCTGCACGCCATGCCGACCAACAGTCTTTCGAGAGTACTGAGTGAACGTTTTTTTCGAGGAATCGGGTAGTTTCAAGGCCGGCGCTGTTTTGTCGAAGGCAAACGATGCATTCCAGGTCGAATTGCCGGGCGGACGGCGCGCGAAGGTGCGCGCAAAAGACGTGTTGATCGAGTTCGAGAAACCGAATGCCGCCGATTTGATGCAACAGGCCGACGCCATCGCGAAGGACATCGATCTGGATTTCCTGTGGGAATGCGCGCCGGAGGAAGAGTTTCCGTTCGCGGAGCTCGGCGCGGATTATTTCGGCGATAAATTCGGCGCGACCGAACGCGCCGCGCTCGTCTTGCGCATGCACGGATCGCCGGTGTATTTCCGCCGGAAAGGCCGTGGCCAATATCAGCGCGCGCCGCAGGAACAGTTGCAGATGGCGCTCGCCGGGCTGGAGAAGAAACGGCAACTCGCGCTCGTGCAGGCCGGCTACGAAGAGGAACTAGTCGCCGGCAAATTGCCCGAAGCGCTCGCCGGCAAGGCAATTGGCTTGCTGACGAAGCCGGACAAGAACTCCATCGAATATAAGGCGCTCGAGGGCGCCGCAGCGACGCGCGGCATCTCGCAAGCGCGGCTGATGCTGGAAGTCGGCGGCATTCCGTCGGCGCGTGCACTGCACGAAGCGCGTTTTCTCTCCGAATTTTTCCCGCACGGGACGGGCTTTGCGCCGGTCACCGTGCCGCCGTTGCCGGACGATCTGCCGGAAGCGCACGTCCAGGCGTTTTCTATCGATGACGTCACGACCACCGAAATCGATGACGCGTTTTCCGTCGAACATCTCGCCGATGGCCGCGTTCGTATCGGCGTGCATATTGCCGCGCCGGCGTTGGGCATTACGCGCGGCGACATGATCGATGCGATCGCGCGCACGCGTCTTTCAACGGTCTACATGCCCGGCGACAAGATTACGATGCTGCCGGACAGCGTCGTGGAAGCGTTCACGCTTGCCGAAGGCGGGTTGCGGCCGGCGTTGTCGCTTTACATCATCGTGAACCGGGAAACACAGGAGATCGTCGCCAGCGAAACGCGTGCAGAACGCGTGTTCGTGAAGAGCAATCTTCGGCACAACTATCTCGATGAACACGTCACCGAGGAATCGCTCGCGGCGGGAACGGGCGAATATCCGCACAAGGATGACATCGCGGTGCTGTGGCCGCTCGCGCAGGCGCTGTTCGAAAAGCGTCAGGAAGCGCGTGCCGGTTACGGTTTGCGGCGCGAGGTGCAGCGCAATAACGACTTCAATTTTTATGTGGAAGGCGAACACATCGAGATCACGCCGCGCCGCCGCGGGTCGCCGCTCGATCTGATCGTGGCCGAACTGGCGATTCTCGCGAATTCATCGTGGGGCGCATTCCTCAATGATCACAGCGTGCCGGGCATTTACCGCTCGCAGCGCGGGTTTGGCGCGCCGGGTCCGAAGCGCACGCGCATGCAGACCACGCCCGCGCCGCACGAAGGGCTGGGCGTTGCGCAATACGCGTGGAGCACGTCGCCGTTGCGCCGGTATGTCGACCTGGTCAATCAATGGCAGTTGCTCGCGTGCGTGCGGCATGGCGTGACGGCGGCGCTCGTCGCGCCGTTCAAGCCGAAAGATGCCGATCTGTTCGCGGTCGTCCAGGGATTCGATGACCAGTATTCCGCCTACGCCGATCATCAACGGCGCATGGAATTCTTCTGGTGTCTGCGCTGGCTGAAGCAGGAGAACAAGAAGCAGGTCGTGGCGGCGGTGGTGAAGGACGATCTCGTGCGCCTCGATGAAATCCCGCTGATGCTCCACGTCCCCGGGCTCGGCGTGCATGCGCGCGGAACGAAGGTGATGCTGGAAGTGATGAATCTCGATGAACTCACCGTCGAGGCATCGTGCCGCTTGTTGCACGTGATCGATGCACCTTCGGGCGCGGCAACGCAGCCGGAAGAGCCGGAAGAAGAGCTGGTCGAAGCGGAAGACCTGAGCGCCGAAAGCGAGGCCGAGGCGCAGGCGGAAGCCACGCCTGCGGAAGAGCCGCAACCGGCTGGCGAAAACACGCCGGACGCGACGGAGCCCGCGCAATGACATCGGGCGTTCGGGGCGAGGGCATCGATCAATACGCGGTGATCGGCAATCCGGTCGCGCATAGCAAATCGCCGTGGATTCACGCGCGCTTCGCCGAGCAGACCGGCGAGCGGATCGAATACGGACGCGTGCTGGGAACCGTCGGCGAATTTGCAGACGATGTCCGCGCTTTCGTTGAAACAGGCGGTCGCGGCATGAACGTGACCGTGCCGTTCAAGCTCGACGCACACGCTTTCGCCAACACGCTCACGCCGCGCGCTGCAGCGGCGGGGGCGGTGAACACCCTGGCGTTCAACTCGGATGGCGTGCTTGGCGACAACACCGATGGCGTCGGCCTCGTGCGCGATATCGAAGGGAATCTGGGCGTTGGCTTGAAGGGCGCACGCGTGTTGTTGCTCGGCGCCGGCGGCGCGGCGCGTGGTGTCGTGTTGCCCATGCTCGATTGCGGCGTTGCAGCGCTGACGATCGTGAACCGGACGGCATCGAAGGCGCAAATACTGGTCGATCACTTCTCCGATGCCGCCCACGCCGCGAACGTGCGTTTCTCGGGCGGCGGCGCGAACAGTGTGGAAGCGGGCCCGTACGATGTGATCGTCAACGCAACGGCCGGCAGTCTGGACGATGCACTGCCCACGTGCGATCACGCCTCGTTCGGCCCCGGCACACTCGCCTACGACATGATGTACAGCGCGCAGCCGACCGTCTTCATGCGCCACGCCGAAACCTTGGGCGCGCGTTCATCGGATGGACTCGGGATGCTCGTGGAACAGGCTGCCGAATCGTTTTTCCTGTGGCGCGGGGTGCGTCCGGACAGCGGCGCGGTGCTGCGGGCGTTGCGGCTGAAGTTATCGAAGTCAATTTGAAGCGGCTGGCCTTCTCAACAGAACAAGCACGATGACAAGAACAAAATCGCCCGTGCGTCTCGGGCCGGCCCGATGGATTGTCTACGGCATCTCGGTGATGATGATTGCGGTCATCGCCACGCAGGTCTACTTCTTCGCGATGGTCGGCATCTACACGGTGGTGAATCCATCGTCCACGGCGTTCATGCGTTCCGATGCCTGGCGGCTTGCGCAGGATCGTCCCGATCTTTCCATTCAGCGCACGTGGGTTCCGTACGACCAGATATCGCGGAATCTGAAGCGCGCGATCATTGCGTCCGAGGACGCGAACTTCGTCAACAACAACGGTTATGAAACCGATGCCATCCTGCAAGCCTGGGAGAAAAACAAGGCGCGCGGGAAAATCGTGGCGGGCGGCTCGACCATCTCGCAGCAACTGGCGCGGAACCTGTTTTTATCGCGGGAAAAGAGTTATGTGAGGAAGGCCCAGGAACTCGTGATTACATCGATGCTCGAGTTCTGGATGGACAAGGAGCGCATTTTCGAGATCTACCTGAATTCGGTGGAGTGGGGCAACGGCGTGTATGGCGCCGAAGCTGCGGCGCATTATTACTACAAGACGTCGGCATCGAAGCTGACCGCGTGGCAATCGGCGCGGCTGGCGGTGATGCTGCCAAGGCCGAAATACTTCGATGAACATCGCGGGTCCGCGTATCTGTCGCAGCGGGCGGGGGTAATTGCGAGGCGCATGGGGGCGGCGGAGTTGCCGCAGTGAGTGCGCTTGTGCGTTGATCGGGGCAATTGAAGCAGCCCGTGGCAAAGGAACGGAAACCCCGCTTGGCGGGGTTTTTTATTTTGCCGTCTACACAGTCCGGTTCCGCTAAGGACAAATCGTTCTGAGAATGTGGAAACTATCCACCAGGCAGCGGCACAAAGCCGTTGTTTTCGTATATAGAAACCAAAGGTTAGTGCTGAACTTCCACCGATTAGTTTCTATAAAAGGAAACTATAATGTGGAGTGGGTGTCCAATTTTCATTGTTTCCATATTGCATAACTATGGCTCGATCACTGTCCCCGCATGACCCCAATGTCACAGCGCTCGCCCAAGACATGGCTGCGCTCGGCGCCTTGGTACGCAACCGCCGACTTGAGCAGGCCATGCGCATCGACGACGCCGCTGACCTGCTAGGGGTGTCCGCAAGCGTGCTTTCCCGGCTCGAGAACGGGCATCCGGTCGGCTCGGATCGGCTGCTCCGAGTGCTCGAAGGGTTCGGTTTGATCATGCTGGTGCTTCCGAAGAACAAGTCGACGACCGCATTGCGCGCTTTGAATGAGCCGACCAGTCATGCGAAGGCGTCCCTCCTGGGAGGACAATCCTGATGGCGCATGTGCTCAACGTTTCCACGCAGGACGGCCCGGTAGGGCAACTAGGCTTCGAGTCGCAGCAAGACGTCTACAGCTTTAAATACGATGAAGCCTGGCAGGCCAGGGACGCCGCTTTCCCGCTTTCGCCGCATATTCCGCTTTCGGGCGAGCAGCCGAAACTCGGGACCGTGCATCGCTTCCTCGCGAACCTGCTTCCTGAAGGGCGTGCGCTTGAAGTCGCCTCCGTCATGCACCAAATGTCGAAGGACAACACTTTTGGCTTGATGCACATCCTGGGGAAAGAACCGGTCGGCGCGTTGAGTTTCACGGCCCCGGCGCAAAACGCTGCGGCCGGCGAAGAGGGCGGCGTAAATGCGGAGGCGGAGTACACGGCCGATCAGCAGGAAGGCGCGCCGTCCGTGCGTCGAATCGTCCTCAACGATGAATTGAGCGACCGTATCCGTCGTCGGGATGAAATTCCCTTCCCGGTATGGGATCGCAAGCTCCGGCTGTCAGTTGCGGGCTTCCAGGACAAGTTGCAGGTGCTGGTCGAAGGTGAATCAATTTCGCTTGTAGATGGCGGCCCCATCAGTTCCACGCACATCCTCAAGCCGGAGTCGCTTAACCCCGCATCCGCCTTCATGGTGGCTAACGAGCACTACTGCATGACGCTGGCCGCGCGCATCGGATTGCCGACGGCGGCCGTTGAGATTCGCCGAATTCCGGAACCTATACTACTCATCGAGCGATTTGACCGGCAGGCAGAACTTGATCCCGCTGACGGCGTCACGGCGCTTCGAGTTCGCCGCACGCACGTCATTGACGGGTGCCAGGCCCTGGATCTGCCTGTGAGCCTCAAGTACGAGCGTAACTTCGGCAACGCTCCGGCGGTTCGTAATATCAGAGAGGGCGCGAGCTTCGAGAAGCTGTTCTCGCTCGAGCGACACCTGGAGAATCCAGCCCAGGCTCGCCAGATCATGCTGCGGTGGGCGCTATTTCAACTCTTCATCGGCAACAGTGACGCCCACGGCAAAAACCTGTCTTTTCATGTGCGACCTGCGGGTTTGTCGCCCGCGCCTTTTTATGACCTTGTCTCCGTCAATGCCTATGGAGACGCGGTCGAACAGGACATGGCGGTGGCTTACGGCGACGCCTTCCGGCTGGACGGGGTAACGGCGTTTGAGCTTGCGGACTTTGCAAACCGAACCGGTACGCCCCGACCGCTTCTTGCACGCGAACTGACGCGTATGGCGCTTGCAATAAAGCGCGTCTCCGGAGACTTGGCGCGTTCGGAGATCTACGTGGCCGAGGAGAGGCGACTGGTGCAGCGCATTCACGGCTTCGTGACCGTTCAGGCCGATAAGCTGTTGCAACTGGCTCCCTCGGTACCCCGAATCGACCGGTCGCTGCTGTAGAGGGTTCATCTGGAACTCAGCAAGCAAAACCCCGCCCGGCGGGGTTTTTTGCATTTCATCCCAACGTGACGAAACAAACTCAATGCTCCCAATATGTGAACACATCAATCACATATTGAATAATTCAGCGACGCGGCTCTAAAATCCGATCACAGCCAAACGGCAGTTCCATGAGCCTCCGGGTAATCCCGAAGAGCTCATGCAACGACAAAAGCAATCGGAGACGTGTCATGAAATCGCCAGCGCAATCGCATCTGCTCGAGCATCCGCGCGTCCAGCACTCCTTACTGATGAAAACCCGCACTGTCTCGTTGGCGGGCTGATGAGTGTCATGACCAAGACCCTGAACTCCACCATCGAAGCCGAATTGTCGATGGACCGCGTCATCGCCGAGCAGGACGCAAGTGTCGCCAACGAAGCCCAGGCATCGGCCGCCGCGCTGCTCGACCTCACACCCCAGCAAGCCGGCACGCAAACGCTGCTGCGCGGCCTCGCAATCCTCGAAGCGGCTGCGACCGGCGCGCGCGATCTGCGCAGCATCGGTGCGGCGCTCGGCACGACCCGCAGCACGACGCACCGGCTGGTCAGCTCGCTCGTTCAAGCACGCTATCTGCGCCAGGTCGGCGGCGGTTATCTGCTCGGCCCGAAGCTGATCGAACTCGGCACCATCGCGCTTGAACAAATGCCGCTTACCGCGGTGGCGCGGCCGCATCTGCAAGTGCTCGCCGACTACACGCACGACACCATCCACCTCGGTGTACGCGATGGTGACGACGTGCTGTACATCGACAAGATTCCGGGCACACGCGGCCTCGAAATGCGTTCCCGCGTAGGTCACCGCATGCCGATGGCGTCCACCGGCATCGGCAAGGCGATGATGCTCGACCTGCCGCCCGAAAAGTGGTCGACGCTGCTCGAAGCGTCGCATCGCGTGCTTGCGAAGGTGAGTTTCCGGCCAGATCACCAGCCTGATTCGGATACCTTCGTGCAGCGCATGACGCGCTATGCCCAGGGCGGTTTCACCTTCGACCTGGAAGAAAACGAAGCGTCCATCCGCTGCGTCGCCGCGCCTGTGCGCGATGCATCCGGCGCGATCGTCGCGGCGCTTTCGGTGGCGAGCACGATCCCCTACATGCCGACCGAGCGCATGGAAGAACTGATTCCCGTCGTGCAGCGCGAAGCGCGCGCGATATCGCAAGAACTCGGCTGGCGCGTGCCGCAGCCCGCAACACGCAGGATCAAACGATGAGCGTTGCCCACGACCAATCCACGGCTGCGCTGATAGCACTCGACTGGGGCACCACGGCGCTGCGCGCCTATCTCCTCGATGCAGATGGCGTGGTGCTGGACACCCGCGCGTCATCGGCGGGGATCATGAATTTGCCGCGCCCGGCGGCGGAAGGCGGTTTCGATATCGTCTTCGATGAAACCTGCGGCGCGTGGCTTGGCGCCAACCCGCAACTTCCGGTGATCGCTGCCGGCATGGTCGGCAGCGCGCAGGGCTGGGTGGAAGCGCCGTACGTGACCACGCCCGCGGATTCCGCAGCGCTGGTAGCGGGCATCGTGCGCGTGACGACGACTAAGGGCGTCACGGTGCATATCGTGCCGGGCGTGCTGGAAGACGGCGCGCTGCCGAACGTGATGCGCGGCGAAGAAACGCAGATCTTCGGCGCGCTCTCCGGCGACACCACGCACAGCGAGTTGATCGGCTTGCCGGGGACGCACGCGAAGTGGGCGTTTGTATCGGCGGGACGGATCGAGCGCTTCTATACGTTCATGACCGGCGAGACCTTCGGCGCGCTGCGCGATCACACGATCCTCGGCCGCACGATGCGCGCCGCCGATCAGCACGACATGCCGGCGTTCATTCGCGGCGTCGATACCGCCAAGGACGCCGGCCACGCCGGCATGCTGGCGACGATCTTCAGCACGCGCACATTGGGTCTGACCGGAAAACTCAAGCCCGAACAGCAGGCCGATTACCTCTCGGGCCTGCTGATCGGCCACGAATTGCGCGGCCTCAACGAAGTGCTCGCACGCGAGCAATCGGACCTCGCGGGCAAGACGCTCAGGCTGATCGGCAACGATGCGCTGTGCGAGCGGTATCGGCATGCGCTTGCGCGCTTCGGTTGCAACGATGCCCAAACCGTCGCCCACGCCACCGAACGCGGCTTGCACGAAATCGCGCTGCAGGCCGGGCTGATCCGCTCGACGGCCAGCGCGAACTAATCAGGAGCAGAACATGAGCGATATCGATATCAACCTTCCCGGCCCATACACGCCGCACGCCGGACTTGCCGCTGCGTTCAGCGCATGTCCGCTGATCGCGATCCTGCGCGGCGTGACGCCGGCGGACGCCGCCGACCATGGCCGCGCGCTGTACGAAGCGGGCTTTCGGATCGTCGAAGTGCCGCTGAATTCGCCGCAGCCGTTCGACAGCATCGCGGCGATCCGTCAGGCGCTTCCCGCCGATGCGATCGTTGGCGCGGGAACGGTCTTGCATCCACATTACGTGGGTGAAGTGAAAAAGGCCGGTGGCGAATTGATCGTGATGCCGCACAGCGACGGCGATGTGGTGCGTGCTGCAAAGTCTCAAGGTTTGGCATGCGCCCCGGGCGTGGCGACGCCGAATGAAGCGTTTCTTGCGCTGAAGAATGGCGCCGATGTGCTGAAGATGTTCCCCGCTGAGCAACTCGGCGCGCACGTGGTTAAGGCGTGGCGCGCGGTGATTTCGGCGAAGGTTCCGCTCGTGCCGGTCGGCGGTATCGCGCCGGACAACATGGGGCCGTTTCTCACCGCGGGCGCGAACGGATTCGGTCTCGGCTCAGCGTTGTACAAGCCGGGCCAAAGCGCGGCGACGACCCTGGCGCATGCGAAGGCATACATCAATGGATTGGCGGTGGCGCGAGGCCAGAAGAAATGAACCGGCTTGCAGGCAAGGTCGCGATGATCACCGGCGCCGGGCGTGGCATCGGCGCTGCGATTGCCGCTGCGTTCGTGCGCGAAGGCGCGGCTGTGGTTCTGGCGGAACTGGATATGGGTCTGGCGCGCGAAACCGCGCAGCGGATCGGCTCCGCTGAAAACTTGCTCGCCAACGTGCTCGCTGTGCAGACGGACGTGACGCAAAGCGCGTCGGTGCAAAACGCGGTCAAGGAAGCTGAAGCGAAATTCGGTCCCGTCGATGTGCTCGTGAACAACGCCGGCATCAACGTGTTCTGCGATCCGCTGACCATGACCGACGACGACTGGCGCCGCTGCTTCGCCGTCGATCTCGATGGCGTCTGGAACGGTTGTCGCGCCGTATTGCCGGGCATGGTGGAACGCGGGCGCGGCAGCATCGTGAATATTGCGTCCACGCATTCGTTCAAGATCATCCCGGGCTGCTTTCCGTATCCGGTGGCGAAGCACGGCGTGATCGGGTTGACGCGGGCGTTGGGTATTGAATACGCGGGGCGGCAGGTTCGGGTGAATGCGATTGCGCCGGGTTATATCGAAACGCAGCTCACCCACGACTGGTGGAACGGGCAGGCCGATCCGGCAAAAGCGAAACAGGCAACGCTCGATCTCCAGCCGATGAAACGCATCGGCCAGCCGGAAGAAGTGGCGATGACGGCGGTGTTCCTGGCATCGGATGAAGCGCCGTTCATCAACGCAAGTTGCATCACCGTCGATGGCGGGCGCTCGGCGCTGTACCACGATTAAGAAAGAGAAATAAGCGAATTCAGCAGTATCGGATGACGCACTGGCCGTGGTGCGACGTCATGAAAACAAAACGCGGCCAACACCTTCGTACCAACTAGACATTCAAGTCAGGAGACAGACCATGAAACGCAGAATGTTCATCACGCTGGTTGCCACGGCTACGGCTGCAAGCGCCACCATGTTCGCGGCGCCGATCGCGCAGGCCGCTGATCCGGTCAAGATCGGCTTTCTCGTGAAGCAGCCGGAAGAACCTTGGTTCCAGGACGAATGGAAATTCGCCGAAATGGCCGCCAAGGACAAGGGCTTCACGCTGGTGAAGATCGGCGCGCCGTCGGGTGAAAAAGTCATGAGCGCGATCGACAACCTCGCCGCGCAAAAGGCCCAGGGTTTCGTGATCTGCACGCCTGACGTCAAGCTCGGACCGGGCATTGTCGCCAAGGCGAAAGCTGCAGGGCTCAAGATGATGACGGTCGATGACCGCCTGGTCGACGGCTCGGGCAAGCCGATCGAATCGGTCCCTTACATGGGCATTTCGGCGTTCAACATCGGCAAGCAAGTGGGCGACGGCATTGCTGCAGAGATCAAGAAGCGCGGCTGGAACATGGCCGACGTGGGCGCGATCGACGTGACGTATGAGCAACTTCCGACGGCGCATGACCGTACCGCTGGCGCAGTCGAAGCGCTGGTCGCGGCCGGTTTCCCGAAGGCGAACATCGTGATGGCGCCGCAAGCCAAGACCGATACGGAAAACGCCTTCAATGCAGCGAACATCGCGTTGACGAAAAACACGAAGTTCAAGCACTGGGTCGCATTCGGTCTTAACGACGAAGCCGTTCTCGGCGCCGTGCGTGCAGCAGAAGGCCGTGGCTTCAAGGCGGACAACATGATTGGCGTGGGTATTGGCGGCTCGGATTCGGCTTTGAACGAATTCAAGAAACCGAACCCGACCGGCTTCTACGGCACGGTGATCATCAGCCCGAAGCGTCATGGCGAAGAAACGACGGAACTGGTCTACACGTGGATCAAGGACGGCAAGGAACCGCCGCTCGTGACGCTCACGACCGGCATGCTGGCAACGCGTGACAACGTGGCCGACGTGCGCGAGAAGATGGGCCTGGCATCGGCTAAATAAGCGGCCAAGTAAGTTCTGTGTAGTACGGACCGCGTTGCACAAGCCGCGCGGTCCGCTCGAATTCCAAGGAGGCGATGTGTCAGCGACGCTGCGTTTTGACAATATCGGCAAGATTTTTCCAGGCGTGCGCGCGCTCGACGGCGTGTCGTTCGACGTCAACGCCGGCGAAGTGCACGGTCTGATGGGCGAGAACGGCGCGGGTAAATCGACTTTGCTGAAAGTGCTGGGCGGTGAATATCAACCCGATTCCGGGCGTGTCCTGATCGATGGCAACGAGGTGAAGTTCTCGAGTGCGGCGGCATCGATTGCGGCGGGCATCGCGGTGATTCACCAGGAATTGCAGTACGTACCGGATTTGACCGTGGCCGAGAACCTGTTGCTCGGCGCGTTGCCGAGCACGCTCGGCTGGGTGCACAAGCGCGAAGCGAAAAAGCATGTGAGCGAACGCTTGCGGCAGATGGGCGTGGATCTCGATCCGAACGCGAAGCTGAAGAAGCTTTCGATTGCGCAACGGCAGATGGTGGAAATCTGCAAGGCGCTCCTGCGCAACGCACGCGTGATTGCGCTCGATGAACCCACGTCTTCGCTCTCGCATCGCGAGACGGAAGTGCTGTTCAAGCTCGTGCGCGATCTGAAAGCGGACAACCGCGCGCTGATCTACATCTCGCACCGGATGGATGAGATCTACGAGTTGTGCGACACGTGCACGATTTTCCGCGATGGCCGCAAGATCGCGTCGCACGCGAATCTGGGCGAAGTCCCGCGCGATACGCTCGTGCAGGAAATGGTCGGCCGCGAGATTGCGGACATTTACGATTACAAGGCGCGGCCGCTCGGCGACGTGCGCTTTTCGGTGAAGAACATTGAAGGCCACGCGCTGCGTGAACCGACGAGTTTCGAAGTGCGTCGCGGCGAGATCGTCGGCTTCTTCGGGCTGGTCGGCGCAGGCCGCAGCGAACTGATGCATCTGGTCTACGGCGCGGACAGCAAGAAGGCTGGCACGATCGCGCTCGATGGCAAGCCGATCAAGATCCGCAGCGCGGGCGAAGCGATCCGTCACGGAATCGTGCTGTGTCCGGAAGACCGGAAGGAAGAGGGCATCATCGCGATGGCGACGGTTTCCGAGAACATCAACATCTCGTGCCGGCGTCACTATCTGCACGCGGGTTTGTTTCTCGACCGGAAGAAAGAAGCCGCAACGGCTGACCGGTTTATCCAGTTGCTGAAGATCAAGACGCCGAGCCGCAAGCAAAAGATCCGCTTTCTCTCCGGCGGCAATCAGCAAAAAGCCATTCTGTCGCGCTGGCTCGCCGAGCCGGAACTGAAGGTCGTGATCCTCGATGAACCCACGCGCGGTATCGACGTGGGCGCCAAGCACGAGATCTACAACGTCATCTATCAGCTCGCCGAACGCGGTTGCGCGATCGTGATGATCTCGTCCGAATTGCCCGAGGTGCTGGGGGTATCGGACCGGATCGTGGTGATGCGGCAAGGGCGGATCGCGGGCGAATTGCCGCGCGGACAAGCGAACGAACAATCAGTGCTGAATCTTGCGCTGCCTGTGCAAACCGAAACGACTGCGCAGGCAGCCTGAAGCGAAAAGTGGAGACGGAGGACATCATGGAAGTCAGGGAAAACATAGCAAACACGCTGGTGCCGGCGAAAAACGACAAGCAGAAGTGGTGGCAGCAGATCACCGAATACAGCTTGATCGTGATCTTCGTGGTGATGTTCATCACCATGTCGCTGTCGGTCGATCACTTCTTCTCGATCGAAAACATGCTCGGGCTCGCGCTGTCGATTTCGCAGATCGGCATGGTCGCCTGCACGATGATGTTCTGTCTGGCATCGCGCGATTTCGACTTGTCGGTCGGGTCCACAGTCGCCTTCGCCGGCGTGCTCTGCGCGATGGTGCTGAACGCGACAGGCAATACGTTCATCGCGATCATCGCGGCAGTCGCGGCAGGTTCGGCGATCGGCTTCGTGAATGGCGCAGTGATCGCCTACTTGCGGATTAACGCGCTGATCACCACGCTCGCCACCATGGAAGTGGTGCGCGGGCTTGGGTTTATCGTGTCGCATGGTCAGGCGGTCGGCGTGTCGTCAGATACGTTTATTGCGCTCGGCGGATTGACGATGTTCGGCGTGTCACTGCCGATCTGGGTCACGCTGGCGTGTTTCATCGTGTTCGGCGTGCTGCTGAACCAGACCGTGTACGGACGCAATACGCTCGCAATCGGCGGTAACGCAGAAGCGTCACGTCTGGCGGGTATCAATGTAGAACGCACGCGTGTCTGGATCTTCCTGATCCAGGGCGCGGTCGCAGCGCTTGCCGGTGTGATCCTGGCATCGCGGATTACGTCGGGTCAGCCGAACGCGGCCGATGGCTTCGAGCTCAACGTGATTTCCGCGTGCGTGCTCGGCGGCGTGTCGCTGCTTGGCGGCCGTGCGACCATTTCGGGCGTGGTGATCGGCGTGCTGATCATGGGTACGGTCGAGAACGTGATGAACCTGATGAACATCGACGCGTTCTATCAGTACCTCGTTCGCGGCGCGATCCTGCTCGCCGCCGTGCTGCTCGACCAGTTGAAGAACCGCGGCTCACGCGATTAAAAAGGGGTTTGTAAAACGATGGCCAGTTCAGTCGATAAAACCCTCGCGCGCTATCCGAGTCTCGCCGGCAAGGTGGTGCTGATCACCGGCGGCGCGACCGGAATTGGCGCGGCGTTCGTCGAGCATTTCGTCGATCAGGGCGCGAAGGTCGCGTTCTTCGATATCGATACGAACGCCGGCGAAGCACTCGCCGACCAGCTCGGCGCGGATCTGGACGAAAGCCAATTCCGGCCCGTGTTCCTGCGCGTGGACCTGACGGATATCGTTGCGTTGCGGCAGGGAATCGCCGATGTTCGCAGCACGCTTGGACCCATCGGCGTGCTCGTGAACAACGCGGCGAACGACAAGCGCCACAAGATCGAAGACGTGACGCCCGAGTCGTATGACGCAGGTATCGCCGTGAATGTGCGCCATCAGTTCTTCGCGGCGCAGGCTGTCATAGACGATATGAAACAGCTTGGCAGCGGCTCGATCATCAATCTGGGATCGATTAGCTGGATGCTGAAGAACGGCGGATTCCCGGTCTACACCACGGCGAAGGCTGCCGTGCAGGGCATGACGAACGGCCTCGCACGCGATCTCGGGCCGTTCAATATCCGCGTGAATTCGCTCGTGCCGGGCTGGGTGATGACGGACAAGCAGAAGCGCCTGTGGCTCGATGACGCCGGAAAGCGTGCGATCAAGGAAGGGCAATGTATCGATGCAGAACTGCTGCCCGAGCATCTTGCACGCGCCGCATTGTTCCTTGCCGCTGACGATAGCCGCATGATGACCGCGCAGGAAGTCGTGATCGACGGAGGCTGGGCGTGAAGGCGCAATTGTTGATCGACAGCAAAAGCGCGCTTGGCGAAGGCGCGACGTGGTGCGCCGCGAGCGGGCGGTTCTACTGGACGGACATTGAAGGCAAGCGTTTGTGGCGCTACGATCCGCGTGATGCGCGCCGCGAGTGCTTCGAGATGCCGGAGCGCCTGGCGTGTTTCGCGTTGTGCTCAGATACCGATTTGCTGTTGCTCGGCCTGGCATCGCGCCTGGCTTTTTTCGATTTGCGGACCGGTGTAGTCGAAACCATCATGTCGGTTGAAGACGGCTTGCCGACGCGTTTGAACGATGGCCGATGCGACCGCCAGGGCCGCTTGGTCTTCGGCACCAAGCACGATGTAGCAAACGCAGAGACGGTGGGTGGGTTTTATCGGCTGAATCTGGATTTGTCGCTGGAGCGTTTGCCGCTCGGCGATGCCGCGATTCCAAACAGCATTGCGTTCAGCCCGGACGGATCGACCATGTATTACTGCGATTCCCCGACGCGCCAGATCCGCGCCTGCGACTACGATTCGTTCGAGAACCAGCGCGTATTCACCGAACTCACCGATGCTACCGGCGAGCCGGATGGATCGACCATCGATCGCGATGGTGGTTTGTGGAATGCCCAATGGGGCGGCGCGCGGGTGGTGCGGTATGGCGCCGATGGCCGGGAAACGGCGCGCGTCGATGTGCCTACCACTCAGCCAAGTTGCGTCGCGTTCGGCGGGCCGCAACTCGGCACGCTGTACATAACGAGCGCGCGGATTGGCCTTGACCATGCCGCGCTGCAGAACGACTTGCGTGCGGGCGGGGTATTTATAGCAACGCCGGCGGCAAGGGGTATCGCGGAACCGGTGTTTCGCGGAAACTGAAGGCCGTCGATTGTTTCGACGATCGCCTTGCAGCACCAAGATGCAAAAAAAACTGAGGCGGCGCGCACGACGCGCTGCCCGCAAACTCCCGGGCATGCTGGGGCTTCGCGCCAGGATCGCGGGAACGTTCGCCTCTCGGAGACTTGGACATGACCGTTGCCCGTTCCGCATCCAGCCCTAAAAGCCCGCCTGTTGCGCCTCGTCCCGCCGCGCCCACCCGCCGTTCCAAACTCGCTGCTGCAACTGAACCGCCGATCCGGCCGGGTCCATCGACATCCGTTGTCGCGATGGGCGGCGCCGGCCGCGATGGCTGCATCACGCTCGCCAACGCGCAGTTGCGTCTGGATATCGCACCAGCGCTTGGCGGGGGCATCACGCGCTTCGACTGGCGCAGCGAAGGCACGCTCGTGCCCATCTTCCGGCCGTGCCTCGAACCCAGCGCCGCCACCGATCCTAACGAACTCGCGTGTTATCCGCTGCTGCCGTATTCGAATCGCATCGGCGGAGGACGGTTTCAGTTTCTGGGTCGTGGTATCGATGTCCCGTGCAACCGTCCCGGCGAACCCTTGCCCCTTCACGGCGATGGCTGGCTGGGCGCATGGGATGTGGCATCGGAGAGTTCCACGCACGTGCGTCTCACGCTCGACCGGCGCAACGGCAAGCCGTATTCATACAAGGCCAGCCAGTCGTTCATGCTCGAAGGCGCGACGCTGGTGGTGACGTTATCGATTGAAAACACCGGGCGCGAGAAGTTGCCTTTCGGGCTCGGTTTGCATCCGTTCCTGACCCGCGAAGCCGATACCGAATTGTCCGCCGCCGCCGATGGCCTCTGGCTTTGCGGCGATGACTTCCTGCCCGTGCGGCACGTTCCGGCGCCGCCCGCGTGGCAATTCGGCGTGGCGTACCCCATGCCTACGGCCATGATCAACAACGCGTTCACCGGATGGAGCGGCCGCACGAGCGTGATGTGGCCGAACCGGCGTTTGTCGCTCACCATTTCCGCCGATACCGATTACTACGTGCTCTACGCGCCGGCCGGGAAAGACTTTTTCTGCTTTGAACCTGTCGATCATCCGATCAACGCGGTCAATCTGCCAGGCGGCGGCGAGGCGAACGGCATGACGGTTCTCGCGCCGGGCGAAAGTCTCTCGCGTGAGTTCAGCTTTACGGTCGAGCGGTCGGGAGAAGCCGAGCGGCGCGGAAGGCCGAAGCAGCCTGCGGGGCAGAAAGCGCGGAAGACGGCGGCGGTGGTTCGGTAACTGTCATTTGGCGGCTTTTGCTCGCGCGGTAAAATACGGCATCGCTTAATTTGCGCTCTCGCTACGGATACCCATGTCTTTCATCGAATCGCTCAACGCCGCGTGGTCGCGCACCCAATCAATGCTCTGCGTCGGGCTCGATCCGGAGCCTTCAAGGTTCCCGGGCGCGTTCAACGGCCGCGCCGATTCGATCTTCGATTTTTGTCGCGAAATCGTGGATGCTACTGCGCCGTTTGTTTGTTCCTTCAAGCCGCAGATTGCTTACTTTTCGGCGCATCGGGCGGAGGATCAGCTCGAGCAGTTGATCGCGCATATTCATGAGCGACATCCGGGGTTGCCGGTTATTTTGGATGCCAAGCGCGGGGATATTGGGAGTACGGCCGAGCAGTATGCGATTGAGGCTTTTGATCGGTATAAGGCTGATGCTGTGACGGTCAATCCTTATATGGGGTTTGATTCTGTTCAGCCGTATCTGGAGCATGAAGGGAAGGGCGTGATCGTGCTTTGCCGGACGTCCAATGCCGGAGGATCGGATCTGCAGTTTCTTAATGTCGATGGGACGCCTTTGTATCAGGTTGTGGCAAAGCTGGCGGCCGAGAAGTGGAATGCGAGCGGGGAGTTGGGGTTGGTCGTGGGCGCTACGTTTCCGAAGGAGATTGAGGTCGTTCGGTCGATTGTTGGGGACATGCCGCTGCTGATTCCTGGGATCGGCGCTCAAGGGGGGGATGTTGAGGCTACGGTTCGGGCGGGACGGGTTAAGTCCGGGAATGCGGGGATGCTGATCAATTCTTCGCGGGCGATTATCTACGCGGGGAAAGGCGAGGATTTCGCCAATGCTGCGGGGGAGGCGGCGAAGCGGACGCGGGATGCGATTAATGCGGCCGGTTCTTAAGCACCTAACAGTGCCAGTTGTTGGGACATCGCGACGGGCAGCTATTGTTAAGGATTGTTGGACGCCTGCCCGCCGGCGCTGGGGCTGTCACACGCCTGCGGTTTGGGGCAGGCGTCCAACAATCCTTAACAGACTCGGTCTTTCAGCGATCTGCCGAACGCGGCTTGCCACAACCCTTAGGCCTGCCCGACATGAGACGTCACGCTCTGCGCGGGTTTAAGATAAATAGACCCAATCTTAGCTGCCAACCAGAATGCCGACGCAAAAATCTAAGTTGCCCAGTGTTCAGATCCGCATGGCTGCCGGCCAAATGCTCTTGCGCGGGGAGTCAATCGCAACTGTCTGTGAAGAGGTCGGCATATCGGTTAAAACAGCCAACCGGTATCAGGAACTATTCGCGGCTGGCGGCCTCGCCGCACTTGAGAACATGTCAGTCGGGGGGCGACCCTCGGCGTTGAGTCCAGAAGCGTTCAATTGGATCGCGGCTGCCCTGCAAGGCGAACCACAAGCGTACGGCTTTCCCGGCGCCCGATGGACCTCCGGCACACTCGGGCAATTGATCGAGCGCCAGTTTGGCGTGAAATATTCTCGCGTATATGTCCGACAGATCGTCCTTAATCTTGGCCTCGGTCCGCGGCTCGGCCGCCGCTTAAGAGAGTGAAGCCGAGGCGGAGTTGCGAGTTGTCAACGATCTTCGCCTTTAAGTCGAAGGTCCGCAATTGGCCGATATGCGCCTAACTCCGGGTAGGAGGGGTTCGGTGTGCGCCATTGGACCGTGTCTGAAAGGTAAATCCGAACCACCCGCAGCCGCCATCGTTGTCCGCCCCATCCCACGCACGATCAACAAGCCTTTGCCCCTCAATCCCCGTCAACTGCCTCTCGCATAGCTGCCGCGTAGCAAATACGCTTTATCGAGCAAGGTCTTGTCGTCAACCAACCCTTCGAGATATCCCGAGGCTTGCCGTTACCCGCGCATTGCATGCATGGCTTCGCGGCTATACGTCCCGCGCGCCCGAAGCCCGCGGGCGCCTCAACCTCCTGATTGTTTTCAGGTGGCCGCGATAGAGTAAAAATCCTCACCGTGCGATTCAACGCGGCCTCCCCGCCTCACCCTTCCATCAACTCCCGCACCCGCGCCGCGAGTGCATCGATGGAAAACGGCTTGGTCAGTATCTTCATCCCCGGCCCAAGTGCCTCGTCACCAATAACGGCAGCCTCCGCATACCCCGTAATAAACAATGTTTTCACATCCGGCCTCAACGCTTGAGCCGCGTCCGCCATCTGGCGTCCGTTCATGCCGCCGGGCAGACCGACATCCGTAATGATGAGGTCGATATTCCTGTTGGATCGCAGCGCCTTGAGCCCCGCGACACCATCCGCCGCTTCGACCACGGTGTAGCCGAGTTCCATGAGTACATCGGCAACCAGCATACGTACGGTCACTTCGTCGTCCACCACTAGCACCGTCTCGCCATCGTGCGCGAAAGCGGCCGGCACCTTGGTCGCCACTTCCGCACCGCCGGCCACGACGCCTGTATGACGCGGCAGATAAAGCCCAACCGTCGTGCCTTGCCCAACGTTTGAATGAAGACGCACCAGGCCACCGGACTGCTGCGCGAAGCCATAGATCATCGAAAGGCCAAGGCCGGTTCCCTGGCCGATCGGCTTCGTGGTGAAAAACGGTTCAAACACACGGGCCATCACTTCCGGCGTCATGCCAATGCCGGTATCGCTGACGCTGAGGGTAAGGTATTGCCCCTCGGGAATGTCGTAAGCTCGGGCCGCCTGCCGGTCGAGGGACCGGTTGGCCGTCTCGATGATGATGCGTCCACCTTCGGGCATGGCATCGCGAGCGTTGATGCACAGGTTCAACAGCGCGTTCTCGAGTTGGCTCGCATCGACAAGCGCCGGCCACAGCTCCGGCGCTCTCATGGTCTCGATAGTGATGCTGGGCCCCACAGTGCGCCGGATGAGCTCTGTCATCCCGTTCACCAGCATGTCGACATTGGTCGGACGCGGATCGAGCGTCTGGCGTCGCGAAAAGGCCAGCAGGCGGTGAGTGAGTGCGGCGGCACGTTCGGTCGCGCCTTTCGCCGCGACCATGTACCTGTCGAGATCCGTCACCCGGCCTTGGCCAATCCGCAGCCTCATCAACTCCAGGGCGCCCGAGATGCCGGCGAGCAGGTTATTGAAGTCGTGTGCGAGGCCGCCGGTGAGCTGGCCGACCGCTTCCATCTTCTGGGACTGACGCAACTTTTCTTCGGCTTGCATCAATTCAGCCGAGCGTTCAGCAACACGTTGCTCGAGGTTCTCGTTGAGAAAGCGCAGCGCCGCAATGGCGCGGTCGCGCTCGTCTTCAATGTTTCGCTTCGCCTCGACATCGATGACAACGCCCGGAAAGCTGAGCGGCGTGCCGTCTGGCCCGCGATCGACGCGCCCGTTCGCCTCGATCCAGTAGTAGTTCCCATCAACACGACGGACCCGGTACTGGTGGGCATAGTGGCCGCCGCGAGCGATTGCCTCGTTGATCGCAGCGGCTAACCCGCCTTGGTCGTCGGGGTGGACGTTTGCGATGATCTGGGCGAGCGGAATGCCATCGCGGCCAAGCGCGGGATCGAGACCAAACGCCCGGGCAAAGGCCTCGTCGACCTTGAACCGGTCGCTAAGCAGGTCCCAGTGCCAGGTACCGATGATTGCACCAGCGGCGAGGGCGAGTTGCACACGCTCCGCGTTCTGGCGGGCCAATGCTTCGCTGACACGCAGACGCTGCTCCGCCTCCCGGCGCGCGGTTACATCGTTGAAGAGGATCGCGATCTGACGGTCAGCCGGGTCTCCGACTCGCACGGCCCGCACGTCGAACCAGCGCTGGAAAGCTTCGGCGTAGTTTTCGAAGATGGTCGGCTCGCCAGTCTTGGCTACGTGCCCATATGTCTCGAACCAAAATGGCTCCAGGTTCGGTGCAAACTCCGTCACCCATTTTCCGCGAAGGTTCACCCCGGCCTGACGCTCGAAAGCCGGGTTGGCTTCAAGAAAGCGATAGTCAATGGGGTGGTCGTCGGCGTCGAATTTGACCTCGACGATAGCGAAGGCCGCCTCGATCGTCTCAAGAATCGTCTCGAAACGCTCTTGAGCTTTCTGGAGCGCAGCACCGGCGAGATGCTCCTCTGTGCGGTCCCGCAAAATCTTCACGAAACCAAGATGCTCGCCGTCGCTACCCAACAACGGCATCATCTCGCCCGACGCCCAGAACCGTTCTCCGCTTTTGCGAAGGTGCCAGCGATCGTCCGCAGCGCGTCCTTCTTCAAGAGCTCGCTGCATTTCGAGCTGGATGCGGCCGCCAGCTCTGTCTTCAGGCGTGAAAATCCGCTCGGCGTCGCAAGCCTGCATCTCCTCGGCGGTCCAACCGAGCAGGCGTTGCGCACCTGGATTCCAGTCGGTCACGATGCCCTGCGGGTCAGTGACAATGATGGCAAAGTCCGTCGCGCTCTCGAAAACGGCGCGGTGCCGTGCCTCGCGACTGATAAGCGCGGCCTCATTGTTCTCGGGTCGGCTGACAGACGGATTCGACAAAGACTGAAGATGTCGCTGCTCCTGCCGATCCGCGACACGGTCCCGATCGATGCCCGCTTCCTTCAACGCTGCACGCAGGTGCGCGTTTTCCGTCTCCAGTTCGGCTCTGGTCATGGAATCGGGAAGTCCTGATTTTTGCATCGTTCTC
Source organism: Burkholderia sp. PAMC 26561 (assembly GCF_001557535.2). Lineage (NCBI taxonomy): Bacteria > Pseudomonadati > Pseudomonadota > Betaproteobacteria > Burkholderiales > Burkholderiaceae > Burkholderia > Burkholderia sp. PAMC 26561. The sequence continues at coordinate 673,819 of NZ_CP014306.1, read as the reverse complement.
TCCGGCGCGAAACGGGCGTTTGATCTCGCGACGCGAGCCCCAAACTGGCCGACAAGCGTCGCACTAAAGATGATGAATCCAGTACTACGACCTCGGATGTCCGCATTGCACGCTAGATCCGAAGCACCCGCTCAATCTCATCCACAGCCATTGCCATCGCATCATCGCGGGCACAATCAACAACCCGCCGCCCCTCGATTCCTCTCAACCACGTCAACTGCCTCTTGCACAGCTGCCGCGTGGCAAACACGCCTTTATCGCGCATGGTCGTGTAGTCGACCAACCCATCCAGATATTCCCAAGCTTGCCGATACCCCACGCATCGCATGGAAGGCATCGCCGGCGATAAATCCCCACGCGCCCGAAGCCTTTTCACCTCATCGAGAAACCCGCTCTCAAGCATCGAATCAAACCGCTTTTCGATGCGCCTGTGCAGCACGCTTCTATCCGATGGCTCCAGCGCAATTGGCACGAACTCCAGTTCGCCGTCCTGGCTCTTCTTCGGGTCTTTCAATATCGCCGATAAAGCCCTGCCGCTCAGCATGAAAACTTCGAGCGCGCGCTGAATCCGCTGCGAGTCGTTAGGCGCCAATCGCGTCGCGGTCTCGGGATCGACCACAGCCAGTCGTGCATGCAAAGCAGGCCAGCCATCGAGCATGGCTTCTTCATCGAGCGCTGCACGCACTTCCGTATTTGCTTCAGGCAGTTCGTTCAATCCGCGCGTCAACGCCATGTAATACAGCATCGTGCCGCCGACCAATAGCGGAATGCGTCCACGCTCTTCGATCTCCGCCACCAGCCTCAGAGCATCGTTCCGAAACTGTGCTGCAGAGTAAGCCCCGCTCGGATCGATGATATCGATCAAATGATGCGGCGCAATCGCGCGTTCTTCTTCGGTCGGCTTCGCGGTGCCGATATCCATCCCGCGATAAACCAGCGCCGAATCCACGCTGATGATCTCCACTGGAAACCGTCGCGCGAACGCGAGCGCGGCAGCGGTTTTTCCAGATGCCGTTGGTCCTAGTAAACAAGCAACTTTCGGCGCGTTCATTGACCGCGCATGAAGAGTCGATCGAGATCGCCGAGCGTCAATTGAAACCACGTCGGTCGGCCGTGATTGCATTGATCGCCGCGCTCGGTGGCTTCCATTTGGCGCAGCAGGCCGTTCATCTCATCGAGTGTGAGCCGCCGATTCGCGCGCACTGCGTGATGACAAGCGAGCGTGCCGAGCAATTCGTGTTGCCGCTCGGTGAGCACGCGCGAGCCGCCATAAGCCTGCAGATCTGCTATGACGGCTCTCGCCAGCGACTGCAAATCGGCGTCTTTAAGCAACGCTGGAACGGCGCGAATCGCAATCGATCCCGGCGACAAAATCGCGAGGTCGAAGCCGAGTGCGTCCAGTACTTCGCGCTCCTCTTCGACAACGCCCATCTCGACGGCATCGACAGTCATCGTCACCGGGATCAGCATCGGCTGAACCGCGATCGCCCGGTCAGCGAGCGAGTTTTTAAACTGCTCGTAAAGAATGCGCTCGTGAGCCGCATGCATATCCACGATGATCAAGCCCTGCGCGTTCTGCGCGAGCACATAGATGCCGTGGATCTGTCCGAGCGCGAAGCCGAGCGGCTGTTCATCGACGGCCAGATTCGGTGCGCCGGGCATCTCGGCATAAACGGGCGCGCTGGGTTCTGCCGGCGAATAGCGCTCCGACGACGCCAGCGAGGTGGTCCCGTCAGATGTCTCCGCGCCGATATCCCTGCGCCCGAACAACGCGTCATACAGCGCCAGTGGCTGCGCGACGGGCAGGTTGCCCTGCGTCATCCGCGATTGCCGCAACCAGTTCGTGCCGTTCTCCGTCTTTGGCGTCGCCTGAAACTCACCCGATCCCGCATAAGGCCGCGCGCTGAACGATGCCATGCCGGTCGGCTGCAATTGCGCGGCGTGTCCACCCGCCGTTGTTTCCGGCGACGCCCCGGCATTGCGTGCCAACGCCCGCTGCACCGCATGAAACACGTATTGGTGTATCGAACGCGAATCGCGGAAACGCACTTCTATCTTCGATGGATGCACGTTCACATCCACGCTTTCCGGCGGCAAATCGAGAAACAGCACGTACGACGGATACCGGTTGCCGTGCAGCACATCCTCATACGCGGCGCGCACGGCGTGCGTGAGCAGCTTGTCGCGCACGAAGCGCCCGTTGACGAAGAAGTATTGCTGGTCGGCACGGCCGCGGCTCGCGGTCGGCAACCCGGCGCAGCCATATACGGCGAGCGGTCCGGCGCGTTCATCGAGGGGAAGATGCGCTGTCGCGAACACCTCGCCGAGAATCTTGGCCACGCGCGTCGCCGGATCGGACGCATTCCAGTGCTCGACGGCCTTGCCGTTATGTATCACCGATATCGCTACGTCCGGTCGCGCCAGCGCCACGCGCCGGATGACTTCGAGACAATGCCCGAGTTCGGTCTGCTCGCTTTTCAGGAATTTGCGGCGCGCGGGCGTGTTGAAGTACAGCTCGCGCACTTCCATCGTCGTACCGGTAGTCCCGGCCGCCGGCGAGATCGCGCCGGTCTGGGCATCGATGCGTGTGGCATGCGGGCAAGTGGCCGTGCGGCTGGTGATGAACAGCTCGGAAACCGATGCAATCGATGCAATCGCCTCCCCGCGAAACCCGAGCGACGCCACGGCTTCCAGCTCGGCGAGCGAGCGGATCTTGCTGGTGGCGTGGCGCAGCAACGCGAGCGGGAGTTCGCCCGGGGGAATGCCGCAACCATCGTCGACAATCACGATCCGCTTCACGCCGCCTTCGTCCAGCGTGATTCGCAGGCTCGTTGCGCCGGCGTCGAGCGCGTTTTCGAGCAATTCCTTCACCACGGACGCGGGGCGTTCGACCACTTCGCCGGCCGCGATCTGGCTGATCAACTGGTCGGGCAGGGGCTGGATGGCGCGCTGAAAGCGCGTGGAAGCGGGTGCGGACGGCATTGCGTCGGAGAAAATTGCGTCGGATGAATCGATGGTATCGGTCATCCCCAAATTATAAAGCTTCGCGCCTGTGAACGATTTCGGGGCCAGCCAGTCTCCATGTAGCCCTGTGCCGCGAATTGGCCTGCGCACAAGAAAGCGCACCGATTCACGCCAAAACCCGTGCCCAAACCTGCCGTTCGTGAATTTTCCGGCAACGAGTTCGGTATCATGGCGCGACTGTTTTTCTCGCAACGATGCTACCGCGCGTGCACGTTGTCATCGCCAAATCCATCTTGATCGAGGCCCCATTTGGATACGCTGCTGTCATTCCTGAGTCTTATCCTCCACATCGACAAGTCGCTCGGCGTGTTCATCCAGCATTACGGCGGCTGGGTGTACGCGATCCTGTTCCTTATCGTGTTCTGTGAAACTGGGCTCGTGGTGTTTCCATTCCTGCCTGGCGACTCGCTGTTGTTCATCGGCGGCGCGTTTGCTGCAAGCGGATCAATGGACCTCGTTCCCCTGATCGTCCTGCTGCTGGTTGCGGCCGTGCTCGGGAATACGGTGAATTACTGGATCGGGCGCGCAATCGGCCCCAAGGTCTTCGATACCAACATACCCATCCTCGAACGATTCCTTGATCGGGAAGCGCTGCGAAAGACGCACGGTTTTTACGAGCGTCACGGCGGCAAGACAATCGTGCTTGCGCGCTTCGTGCCGATCGTGCGGACGTTTGCGCCGTTCGTGGCGGGTGCGTCGGCCATGAACGCTGCGCGCTTCCAGTTTTTCAACATTCTCGGCGCGGCGATCTGGGTCTTGCTGCTCGTGCTGCTGGGCTATTTCTTCGGCAATATTCCGTTCATCCGTCAATACCTGAACGTGATTGCGATCGTCGGCGTGTGCGCTGCGATTGTCCCGATAGCGCTCGGCGCGCTCTGGAAGATGATGCGGCGCAGAGCCAAATCGTAATTACCCGGACGCGTTTTTCACGCCTCGCCACTGCCCGCCGTGTGCTCTTTCGCCGCAAAAACGTAAAAGGTTAGAATGCCGAATTGTCAGGTCGATGTATCGAATATCGAGATGAACAGATCCGGTGTTTCATGAATAAACGTTAAATGTTTTATGCTGGCGAAGGTTGGCGAGGCAGGTTGCATATGTTGGAAAGAACGAGTCATACAAAGGGACCGGCGTGCAATGACAATTGGCGTCGTCTTAAGCTGGCGGTGGTGGTGCTGGGTGTTACGGCACTGCTCGCGGGCTGCGGGATTTTTGGCTGCGGCGGGAGCGCCACGAACGGTGGGGCTTTCGGCGGGTGCGGAGCCGGCATGCGGTTCTAGGCGCTCCGGCACGGCCCGGAAATATCGACAACAGGAAGTCAGGGAAAACGGCAAGCATGGCGGTAATGCGTTCAGGTAATTCTAGATTGGTCGCTGGCGGCCGGGGGAGCGTGCTCGGGGCGCTCGTTTCCATTGGCATGGTGGTGGTGACGGTCGCCGGGTGTTCGACGGCGACCACGCCGGCGCCTATCGTCGACCGGTCTACGGGCGGTACCGGCGCTCCCGCGTCCATTCCTGCAACGACGCCCGTCGCCGGGCCGGCCGCTGTCGCGCCGCCGGTGCAGGCCGAAGCCGGGCCGGGGTTTTATCGTGTGAAACCGGGCGATACGTTGTATGGCATCGCCCGCGCGCAGAAGCAGCGTCCAGCCGACCTGATGAAGTGGAATAACCTGCCGGAAAGCAAGCAGGTGAATATCGACCAGTTGTTGCGCGTGGCGCCGCCGGGCAGCACGCCCGCCGGCAGCACCGATGACTGGAGCAAATCGGCGGCAGCAGCCAATTCGTCGAAGTCGGGGCCGCCGATCATCGGCGGAGCTTCTCCAGCGGCTTCGGCTCCTGCCACGACCGCCAGCAGCAACGCGACGGCCAAGGCTGAAGCGCCCGATACCAGCACGCCCGCCGTCAGCGCGAAAGGCGCGTGGCTTGCGTGGCCGGCAGAAGGCAGCGTGATCACGAAGTTCGGCGAAAGCGGCAGCAAGGGTATCGATATCGGCGGCAAGGTTGGCGAGCCGGTGAAAGCCGCTGCCGCCGGCCGCGTGGTCTACGCGGGCAATGGCTTGCGCGCTTACGGCAACATGATCATCGTCAAGCACAGCAGCGACTACCTGACGGCGTATGCGCATAACAGCAAGCTGCTGGTGAAAGAGGGCGATACGGTGCGTCAGGGCGCGCCGATCGCAGAAATGGGGACGGGGCCAAGCAACAAGCCGCTGCTGCACTTCGAGTTGCGCAAGTCGGGGCAGGCGGTCGATCCGGTGCCATCACTAAAAAAGGCTGGATGACCAGCGCGGCCCAAAACGCAGCCCACGATGCGCACGCGGCGTTCGCCCAATGAGAGGTCGGCGGATATGAAAAGACTCATGCTTGCCGCCACGTGCGCGGCGGCCCTGCTGCTCACTGGCTGCAACGAGAGCCAAAGCGAGGACGCCATGAACAAGTTGAAGTCGTTGTTCAATGCGGTCAAACCGGACACGCTGTTGCTGAAAGACCTGACGCCCGGCGTCACGACCGAGGCGCATATCCGCGACCAGATGGGCGAACCCGAAACCGCGCGCAATTTCACCGATGGCTCCAAGCGTCTGGAATATCCGCGCGGGCCGGCGGGCACGAGCACGTATTTTGTCGATATCGATGCAAACGGCAAGTTCGTGTCGGTCACGCAGGTCCTGACGGCGCAGAACATCGCGAAGATCCGGCCGGGAATGACGCATGACGAAGTGCGCCGGATTCTGGGAAAGCCCACGACCATCGCCGAGTATCCGCTCAAGAAAGAGCGCGTGTGGAGCTGGCATTGGGAGGAGGGCGGCGTGACACGTAACGCCATGTTCAACGCCCACTTTGGTCCGGATGGCATCGTCACCACTACATCGCGATCCGAGGCGCTGGGCGGCGGCGCGCATTGAGCATCAATTGATGCATCCATTGAGCATCACCCGCACTCAAGTCGAACCGATGCAAAAATCAAAACACGCGCTCGAGCGCGAGGAACTGCAGGCGCTGGCCGAGCGCTATCGAATGGAACGGGCGGCGGAGTCGTCCGGTTCAACCGAAGCTGGCTGGCAATGCGGGCGCGGTCACGCATGGGACGACGCGCTCAGCGCCGTGCAAAACGTGCGCTGCATGAACTGCGCGTCGCAGCGGCGCGAGCAGCGTCTGGAACGCCTGCGGGCGCTGGCGGCCGAGCGTGGGGGAAAGTTGGTATCGGCGGATTATGTCGATGCAGGCGCGCCGCTGGAATGGGAATGCGCGTTCGGGCATACCTGGGCGGCGCTGCCGGCGGATGTCGCCCGGTGCTGGTGTCACGAGTGCGCACGCATGGGTGTCTACGACCAGGCGGTGGGCTGAAGAAGTTTGCCCACGAACGCCTTAGTACTCCGCATCCAGCGACACCCCCAGATTCTGGCGGAACACTTCCAGATGGTCATGCATTGCGGCGCGCGCCGCTTTGGCATGCTGCTTTTCGATAGCCCGCAAAATCTTCTGATGCCCCTTCCAGGAACGTTCCGGCGCGCCGGGTAGTTCCTCGGTCAGCACATACCCGTCGCGGATTACTTCGCGCACGGGATCGAGCATGGTTCGCAAGAATAGGGCTTTCAAACTCCCCAACGAACCACCGCAAAAACTATTTTCAAATTCTCTGGAATAGACCGGGAAAAAATGGGTTCGCCCTAGTACCAACCCGTTAAACACTCTGGAGTCGAAAATGAAAAAGATTGCCCTGTTCGTGATGTCCGCCGCTGTTCTCGTGTCGTCGAGCGCTTTTGCTCAAGGCCTGACCCGCGCTGAAGTTCAACAACAACTGGTGACGGCCGAGCAAGATGGTTCGCGCCTTGTCAGCAATGCGTCGTATCCCGATGTCGCCCGTATCTATTCGAACGAAGTCGCGCAGAAAAACGATGGCGCCAATGCATACGGCGGCGTAGCTGCGGGAACGAGCGCGAGTTCATCGCGGATTGCCAATGTCGGCGGTTCGAGCCATGAAACGTGTGTCGGCCCGGTCAGCTTCTGCAACCTGTATTCAGGATCGTGATCGATGGACGGACGGCTCGCTTAAAGTGCGCGCCGTCTGTTTATCGTAGAAGGATGAGTCGAGGCACAGCGTCGTCGCCGCACCAGACGATTGCGTTTTGCTTGTAACGCGCGCCCACTTCTTTTGCTGCATCCAGCGAGACACCAAGTACCAAAAAGCTCGGTTCGCCCGGCCAGTCGCCGGATGGATGTTGTCCAGTGCCACTGATGAATTGGAAGTCTTGAAGGTTTAAATCGTCGGCCAGTTTCGCCTGGTGGCTCAGGTTGCTCGCATCGTCGGTCGGTTCACTTAACGGATTCGCCGCAGTGATAAACGCGCTGCAATCGACGTCATGCGCCAGATGCAAATCTGCAAGCTGCGCATTATGCACGCCAATATGCAAGGTCATCGGCAGATCGCCAAAGACCCGATACTCGGTTTCTTCGTAAGCTCGAATCGTAATGGCGCTGATCGATGAATGCCCGTTCACGTTCACTCCTAGTCAGGTACGCTGTCGGGCATGGTTATCCCGATGTCATCTGTCAGCAGCGAATCGATGAACCGCTGATAGTGATCGATATCGCGCGACACCACATGCAGCATGTAGTCCACGCCCCCCCCGTTGCATAACACAATGCAACTTCGGGCGCGGCCAGCACACGCTCCTCGAAGCGCCGCATGTCCTGCGCGGTGTGGTCGGCGGGCGTCACTTCGACCACGAGCCGGCTTGCCTTGATCACGCCGTTTCCTTCGAGCTTGCTCGTGCGGTATCGACGCTGCGGAGGACCTTTTCGTTACGTCGAACTGCGCGATGTCCCCGTGACGTTGCCGCAATGTCGAAACCCGTCGGCGGCGAGATACGGGGAAGCACGCTCACACCCGGATGGTGCCAGAAGCGTGAATCGGGTGACAACGGTTCAGTATCGAAGACGTCGAGGACCGCGTGCGGAAGGTGAAGAGCTAGGGATCGGTGGGGAATAAGGAGTTTATTGCCGCGAACCCGGCGGTGAAGACGCTGATCGAGCAGATCAAATTCCCGGGCAAGACGTGATCGGGCTGGGAATACGCGATCAGCAAAAACGGTGGGTCATCACCCTTGATCAACAAACTCGCCGATGAATGGCTGGCGGCGAATAAACCGCAGTTTGATCAGCGGGTGGCGTGGCGAGCAAGGTGCATTGAGCCGCCTTTGAACCGTGGCCGGAAATGAAAAAGGGCTCAGCTTTCGCTGAGCCCTTCTTGTCTTTGGTAGGCCGTACGGGATTCGAACCTGTGACCAACGGATTAAAAGTCCGCTGCTCTACCAGCTGAGCTAACGACCCAAAGAGCCGAAATTATAGTCACAGCGAGCACTTGTTGTCAACGGCGCGTAAAAATCCATCGCACGATGAAACAGACAAAAGAGGCAGAAAAGACATGCAAAACCCAAAGAAAAAGCCCGTAGCACAACGCTACGGGCTTTCTCATGAGAGGCGCGAATCGGGGTCGAAAACAAATGCCAAACGACCCTGACGCTTACTTCACTTGCGACATCTTGCTTTCAGCCGACTGCGCGGCTTCGGTTCCACCATACTGCGAGATGATTTGTTCCAGCGTCTTCTTTGCAGCGGGTTTCTGACCCTGCTCGATCTGGTTGTTCGCGATTGCGAGCAGCGCGTCGGGCGCCCGCGGATGCGTCGGAAAATTCTTCACCAGATTCTGCCAGGTAGCAGTCGATGCCTTGTAATCGCGCAACGCATACTGCGCGTTGCCCAGCCAATACTGCGCGGTCGGCTGATACGGACTTTGCGGATACTTCGCCACGAACGTCTTGAACGACGCCGCCGCATTCTTGAAGTCACCGTTGCGAAACTGCGTCGATGCCGCATTGAACGAATCAGTCTCGCCGGGCTGCACCGTACCCTGCACGCCATCCACCGTCTGCTGCTGCGGCTCGAGCTTCTTCAACCGGCCATCGAGGTCGGCGTAGTAGTCTTTCTGCTGCTTCTGCAACGTGGTCAGCTGGTTGGCCAGATCCTCGTTCTGGCCACGAAGCGTCGCGACCTGCTGATTCAACTGGTCGAGACGGTTCTGCTGATCGAGGATAGTGCGCTGAGCCGAAGACAACTGGCTCGAAAGACCGTCTGTTTTCGTGCGCAAATCGAGCACGGCCTTGCGGGCTTCATTGTCGTCGAACAATGCTGCATGCGCCGATCCGCCGACCACGGCCGAGCCCAGCAAACAAGCAACTGCGACCGCGCGCAGCGAAGGGAAGCGATACAACATACGGCGAATCACCCGTGACTGGTTCTATTACTGTTGATAAGCGAGATCAGCGCGGCGGTTTTGCGCCCACGACGACTCGTCATGACCGGTAGCCTGCGGCTTTTCCTTGCCCAGACTCACGGCTTCCATTTGCGTGTCGGCCACACCCAGCAGCGACATTGCACGGCGCACAGCTTCAGCACGCTTCTGGCCCAGTGCCAGGTTGTACTCGCTCGTGCCGCGTTCGTCGGTGTTGCCCTGGATCAGGACGTGGCGATCCGGATGGCTCTTCAGATACTGTGCGTGTTGCTGCAGCAGCGGCTGGTAGTCGTCACGAACTGCGTAGCTGTCGAAGTCGAAGTAAATGCTGCGCTTCGCCAACGGGCTGTTCGGATCGTTCAGCGGATCGACGTTGACCTGTTGAACTGCGTTCGCGTCGGGTTGCGTGCCGATCGCGCCTTTGTTTGCACCTTCATCCAGCTTGACGCCTGAATGACATGCGGCCAATGCACCGACCATCGCCACTGCAAAGCCGATACGAATTTTAGACATCATGGTTACTCTCCTTGTGTGTTGCTGCTTGAGTTATTGCATTAGGTTTACTGCATGAACGGACCCCAGGACGGCTCGCGTACGCTGCCCCCCTGAAGCGACAAGACTTGCCGCGTACGACCATCGGTCGACACGGCTGCCAACACGCCACGCCCGTTCACCTGGGTGGCGTAGAGGATGTACTGACCATTCGCCGCGAAGCTGGGCGATTCGTCATGCGTGGTGTCGGTCAGTCCCGTTGCCGTACCGGACGCAAGGTCCAGCAGATACAGTTTGAAACCGCCGCCAACGCGCGAAATGTACGCGACTTGCTTGCCGTCCGGGCTCACACGCGGGCTGGTGTTGTAGCTGCCCGTGAATGTGACGCGCTGTGCACTGCCGGCGCTTTCACCGTTCGCCGACATCTTGTAAATCTGGGGCGCGCCGCCTCGGTCGCTCGTGAAGTAAATCAAATTGCCATCGGGAGAGTAAGCCGGCTCGGTGTCAATCGAGCTGCCCGTCGTCAGGCGGCGCAAACCGCTGCCGTCTGCGTTCACCTGGAAAATCTGCGTGTTGCCGGTCTGGGACAGGGCGACCGCGAGCTTGCGGCCGTCCGGCGACCATGCCGGTGCACTGTTATTACCCTTCTGATTCGATACGATCACGCGTTTGCCTGTCGGCAAATCGTGAATATAGACAACGGGCTTTTTCTTTTCGAACGAAACATACGCCACCTTGGTGCCGTCAGGCGACCAGGCCGGCGAGATTATCGGCTCGGGGCTGGAGAGCGCAATACGTGCGTCCTGGCCGTCAGAATCGGAAATCTGCAATTGATAACGGCCGCCGGTCTTGATCACGTACGAAAGCCGCGTTGCGAACACGCCGCGCCCGCCCAGCAATTTTGCGTAGATGTAGTCGGCAACCTTGTGCGCGCTCATGCGCAAGCCGCTTTCCGGGCTCACGAGCGAGAGACCGCCGAGGCTTTCCTGCTTGACCGTGTCATACAGGCGAAAGCGCACTTCGAACTGGCCGTTCGGCAGCTTGGTCACGCTGCCCGACACGAAGGCGTCCGCGCCCTTGGCTTTCCAGCTGCCAAGATCAACGGAATCCGTCTCCGACACCGGCGTGCCGCCCGCATCGACATTCGTGAACTTGCCGCTGCGCTGCAAATCCTGGCGAATGATCGCGCTGACCTGCTGCGGCGAACTCGCTTCGTTGGCGAAAGTAGCAGTGGCGATAGGAAACTGAGTCGAACCCACGCCAGTCACGAGCACGTTGAGTTGCGCCTGCGCGGCGGACGTTCCCACAGCGATCAGGCAGGAGGCAACAAGCGTTTTCAGGCCAAGCTTCGTCATCAAACTCATGTATCTGTTTCCAAAAAAGCAATATTTAAACTATTGACGGCTGCACAACAGACCGCCAATCGCACAATTCGTTCCCAATCTTCACACGATGGACGCCAGCATCACAAAAATAGTGAGCCGCGGCGCCTAAAGTCCGATCAGCCGCCCGCCGGGCGCAGGGTGATCGTAAATGCAGAGGGCGCCTGACCATTGGTATCGACGGGCATTGGGTCCGAGCGCTGGACTGCCCGCAACGCGGCTTCGTCCCATTGCTCGTTGCCGCTCGAACGGCGAATGGTCGCCGATAACAACGTTCCGGTCGGCGAACAACGCACCGCGACCACGGTCTCCAGTCCCGCCGTCTCCCCGGCCCACACGATATTCGGACGCACGCGGCGCTGCACCTTCTCAGCATATCCCGCCGATGTCGCCGTCCCGCCCGCGCCGCTGCCCGTGCCGCTCTTGGCCAGGCCGTCGCCGCTCGAATTCGTGCCGCCGCCCGCCTGGCCCTGCAGCGCCGCAAGCCGCGCGCTGCGTTCCTTGTCGAGCTTGGCCTTGGCTTGCGCGTCGGCCTGAGCCTTGGCTTTTGCCTTCGCCTCAGCCTGGGCCTTCTCAGCTTGCGCCTTGGCATCTGCTTGCGCCTTCGCCTTGGCGTTGGCTTGTTCCTTCTGCTGGTCGGCCTTGTCAGCCTCGGCCTGCTTTTCCTTGGCCTGCTGCGCTGATTTCTGCTGATCGAGCTTCTGCTGGGCGAGCTGCTTCTGTTTATCGGCCAGTTTTTGCTTTTCCTGAGCGGTTTTCGCAGCCGCGGCGGCCTGCTGCGCCGCTTGTTGGGCCGCAAGCTGCTGGCGCTTGGCTTCAGCTTCCTGCTCGGCCTGCTGCTGGGCGCGCTGTTGCTCGACGAGTTGCGCGGCGCGCGCCGCTGCTTCCTGCTTGCGCTTTTTTTCCTGCAGCGCGATGTCGGCTTCTTCGTCCTTCGCCGGCGGCGGCGCGGGTTGCACCTTGACCGGCGGCGCGGGAGGTGGAGCGATGCGCGGCGTGGGCGCCGACAAATCCGGAATATCCGTCCACAACTCTGCTTCCGCGCCGGCTGGCGTGTTGTTCTGCCAGTTCACGCCGTGATACAGCAGGATGCCGAGCAACACGTGCATCAGCGCGGCGAGCGCGAACGCCTTCCATGTGCCGCGTTCACGCGGCGGACGGATGGGGCGCGCGCTGATCCGCGCACCAGGGTTCCCGCTGGGCTGCCGATTCATCATTGCGATTTGACTAACAATCCGACCCGTTTGACGCCGCGTGCCTTCATATCGGACATCACGTTCATTACGACTTCGTACTTCACGGTCTTGTCGGCGGCGATCACGACCGGCTGGTCCGGATGCGATTCCTGCCGGTTCAGCACGAAGTCATTGAGTTCCGCCTTCGACATGTTCTGCTGTTGCGCAGCACCGCCGTCTTCCTTGTAGCGCACGTTCATGCTGCCGTCGGCCTTGATATTGACCACGACCGGCGGCGTTTGCTCCTGCGGCGCGGCGTTGCCGACCGTCGGCAGGTTGATGATGGACGGCGAGACGAGCGGGGCGGTCACCATGAAAATGACAAGCAGCACGAGCATCACGTCGATATACGGCACTACGTTGATGTCGGACATGGCGCGCCGTGAACTGCCGCGCATGCTGGAACGCATTGGACCTCCGGCCATTCTGAACTCCTTAGTGAGCTTGACGCTGCAAGATGTTCGAGAACTCTTCGATAAACGTTTCGAAGCGGATCGCGAGGCGGTCGATATCGTGTGCGTAGCGGTTGTAGGCGACCACGGCAGGGATGGCGGCAAAGAGACCGATTGCGGTTGCGACGAGCGCTTCGGCAATGCCCGGCGCGACGTTGGCAAGCGTTGCCTGCTGCACGTTCGCGAGGCCGCGGAAGGAGTTCATGATCCCCCAGACCGTGCCGAACAAGCCAATATACGGGCTGACCGAACCGACCGATGCAAGGAACGCGAGATTGACTTCCAGCCCGTCCATTTCACGCTGGAAAGCGGCGCGCATGGCGCGGCGCGAGCCGTCGAGAATCGCGGCCGGGTCGTTCATGCGGCGCTCTTTGCCTTTCAGGAATTCACGCATGCCGGACTCGAAAATCCGCTCCAGTGCGCCGATGGTGTGGCGGTTGTTCGCCGCGCTCTGATACAGCGCCTGCAGGTCGCCGCCCGACCAGAAATCGCGTTCGAAGCGCTGGGTCTGAGCGCGGGCACGCCGGATGGCGAACCATTTACGAATGATGTACGTCCAGGACAACAACGACAGAATCAGCAACAGCGCCATGACGGCCTGCGCCAACAGGCTGGCATGAATGACGAGGGAAACGATCGACAGGTCTTGTGTAGTGTTCATAAATGTCCGCTGTTACGTCCCAAAGGGGGCGTCCGAGCTGCTTCCGGATAAGACAACGTTGTCGCCGGAGCGCGCTCGGTGCTGCTGTGCTTGCGTGCGTGAAGTCCCGCAGGCTCTATTCAGTTCAGGTCTTGATGAAGTCAAAGATGCTTTGTCTACATAGGATTTTTCTGAACAAGGTTATTTAAACGATATTGGTGTCGGCACGGTTGACGCGCATTCTACGTGCGGACCGCGGCGCAATCCGGCCAGCACTGATCCAGGAATTCCCACCGGACGAATCGACGCGAGACTGACCGATGCGACCCGGATTTCGCCGGACGCCAGCAACACGCCGTCACGCCATGCTTCCTGGTGAAAATCCACCGAGGCCCGCCCGAGACGGTCGATTCTGCTCACCACGTGGAGCACATCGTCGAGCCGCGCAGGCGCCGAGTATTCCACTGCCGTCCGCTTGACGACGAACAATACGCCATCCGACTCCGACAGCTTGCGTTGATCGATACCGCACGCGCGCAGCCACTCGGTGCGCGCCCGTTCGAAGAACTTCAGGTAGTTCGCGTAGAAGACGATGCCGCCGGCGTCGGTGTCTTCGTAGTAGACCCGCAGCGGCCAGTCGAAAGTCAAAGGGCCGGTCGCCGGTTGATGCTCGCTGGTTGACATATTCATCTACGCATTTTACCGGAAGCTGTAATCCGGCCGCCGAAACGCGGTGCAATTTGCTGTTTCCAGGCAACAACTTAGGATTGGCGTCATCGAGGTCGCTGCCCGGAAGCCGTGCCAATCTAGCCGCGATGAATACTCAATCCGCCGAACGATTGCGCGACCGGCATCATTTCAATGGCATTGATGTTCACATGAGCCGGCAGCGTGGCAATCCAGTAGATGGCGTCGGCGATGTCCTCGGCCGTCAGCGGCTGCACGTTTTTATAGACGTTGGCCGCTTTCGTGTCGTCGCCCTTGAAGCGCACGTTCGAGAACTCGGTCCCGCCGCACAATCCCGGCTCGATGTCCGTCACGCGCAACGCCGTGCTGGCCAGATCGGCACGCAAGTTCAGGCTGAACTGGCGCACGAACGCCTTTGTTGCACCGTAAACATTGCCGCCGGCGTACGGGTAGGTGGCCGCGACCGAACTCAGGTTGAACACGTGACCGCGATTGCGCTCGACCATGCCGGGCAGCAAAGCGTGGGTGACCGTGACAAGACCTTTACAGTTCGTATCGATCATGTTGTTCCAGTCGTCGAGGCTCGCGCGCTGCGCCGGTTCCAGGCCGAGCGCCAGTCCGGCGTTGTTCACGAGCACGTCGATGTCGGCGAATTCAGCCGGCAAACCGGCTATGACGGACTTGATTGCGGCGTCGTCGCGGACATCGAGTTCAACGGGCAGAAGGGCGTCGCCGAGTTCCTTCGATAATTCCAGGAGCCGGTCTTTGCGGCGCGCCGTGGCAATGACGCGATGGCCGCCTTTTACAAACGTACGGGCGATGGCGGCGCCGAAGCCGGCGGAAGCGCCAGTGACAAATACGATCATGTGCGGATTCCCATTGTCAGGTTGCGGTCAGGTTGCAGAAAAGGATGAGGTCGCGCACGCCCGAGCGCGTGCGGGAAAGCCGGACAGCGTACTTCCAATGATGCGGCGCGGCAAGTTGTCAACCGGAATCTCCATTCTCTCTCGCACGCCTTTGCCGGCCGGGCGCGAACGGAAATTTTAGTGCCCGATCATCCAAGGATATTGCTTTCGCGGATGTAAGGCCTTTCAGAACCGAGCAATTTCAAGTGTTTAGCGGCTGTTGCCTATTCCGGAACGCCCCATTAAACTAGGGCGCTCCAGCCCTGCGTAACTGGCGACAAGGATCTTCGGATCCAAGGTGGAATAACCCACCGGGAAGCGCAGGGTGTCGTTTTGCCGTTCGCCTGGGCAGCCAAGATCCGCACGCATGTGTTGCGTTGCCGGTGGCTGTCCGTCTCGCGTCAACGGAGCGTCTTTCTTCCGCCTCGCCTGGACCCATCGTGCTTCGCGCTCTCGCGGCGCAGATATGTTGCGCACGCGCGATCCGGTCAACTGACACCCATTCAACGGAAAACGTATGTTTGATAGAGCCAAGAGCACCATCGCCCAAGTCGATCCGGAATTGTTTGCAGCGATCGAGAAGGAAAATACCCGTCAGGAAGATCACATCGAGCTGATCGCGTCGGAAAATTACACCAGCCCGGCCGTCATGGCCGCGCAAGGCTCGCAACTGACGAACAAGTACGCCGAAGGTTATCCGGGCAAGCGTTATTACGGCGGCTGCGAGTATGTCGACGTGGTCGAACAACTGGCAATCGATCGTGTGAAGCAACTGTTCGGCGCCGAAGCGGCGAACGTGCAGCCGAATTCCGGTTCGCAGGCCAACCAGGGTGTGTTCTTCGCCATGCTCAAACCCGGCGACACCATCATGGGCATGAGCCTCGCCGAAGGCGGCCACCTGACGCACGGCTCCCCCGTGAACATGTCGGGCAAGTGGTTCAACGTAGTCAGCTACGGCCTGAACGAAGCTGAAGACATCGACTACGGCAAGACCGAAGAGCTTGCCAAGGAACATAAGCCGAAGCTGATCGTAGCGGGCGCGTCGGCGTTCGCGCTGAAGATCGACTTCGAGCGTTTGTCGAAGATCGCGAAGAGCGTCGGCGCCTATTTCATGGTCGACATGGCGCACTACGCCGGTCTGATAGCCGCAGGCGTGTACCCGAATCCGGTCCCATTCGCTGATTTCGTCACGACCACGACGCACAAGAGCCTGCGCGGCCCGCGCGGCGGCGTGATCCTGATGAAGGCCGAGTACGAGAAGCAGATCAACTCGGCCATCTTCCCGGGCATTCAAGGCGGTCCGCTGATGCACGTGATTGCCGGCAAGGCCGTCGCGTTCAAGGAAGCGCTGTCGCCGGAATTCAAGACGTATCAGCAGCAAGTCGTGGATAACGCGCGCGTCCTGGCTGAAACGCTGGTCAAGCGTGGATTGCGGATCGTCTCGGGACGCACCGAAAGCCACGTGATGCTGGTCGATCTGCGCGCCAAGCACATTACCGGCAAAGCAGCGGAAGCCGCGCTCGGTAAGGCGCACATCACCGTCAACAAGAACGCCATTCCGAACGATCCGGAAAAGCCGTTCGTGACCAGCGGCGTGCGTCTCGGCTCGCCGGCCATGACCACGCGCGGTTTTGGCGTGGCCGAGGCTGAGCAGGTCGGCAATCTGATTGCCGATGTGCTGGATGCCCCGGAAGACGAAGCGAACCTCGAGCGCGTGCGCGTAAAGGTCGCTGCGTTGACCAAGCAATTCCCGGTGTACGGCTAAGCCATGCGCTGCCCCTTCTGCCGTCACGAAGATACGCAAGTGGCCGATTCGCGTGTCTCGGAAGATGGGGCGGCAATTCGCCGGCGGCGGCGCTGCCCCGCCTGCGACAAGCGTTTCACTACATATGAACGCGTAGAACTTGCACTGCCGTCCGTGGTTAAAAAGGACGGTAGCCGCACCGAGTTCGACCGCGCGAAAATCGTGGCGAGCATGCAACTCGCGCTGCGCAAGCGGCCGGTTGCGGCCGACGCTATCGATGCCGCCGTTGCGCGCATTGAATATCAATTGCTGGGCAGCGGTGAACGCGAAGTTCGCAGCGACCGTCTGGGCGAGCTTGTCATGAACGAGTTGCGCCAATTGGACACCATTGCTTACGTGCGTTTCGCTTCGGTCTACAAGCGCTTTGAAGACGTGTCGGAATTTGAAGACGTGCTCGAAGAATTTCGCCGCGCGGCTCCGCGCAAGACCACTCCCCGCAAACGCTGAGCGTTCCTGCATATCTCCTCCTCGCTATAGACCGGTAATCGTCTCGACAGTACGTCGAGGCTTTAGCACGTCCGATACTCGGCCAATCGGCTAATGGCGGGCGTGGAAAATTCTCTTTAGATTGATCGCTGGTCCGGTTCAATCGATGAGGGATGCAGATGAATTTCCGATGTTCACCCGGTTTTACGCTGACCGAACTCGCTGTCGTGCTTGCGGTGATTGCGGTCATCGCGACATTTTCGGCGCCGTCGTTTGTCATGTGGCACAAGCGCGATCAAGTCGATGCAAGAGCGCGCGCCATGTTGTTCACGCTCACTTTGGCGCGTTCTGAAGCAATCCGGTGCGGCGCCCGCGTGACCTTGTGCCGGATCGACGCCGCGCGTGCGTGCCTCTTGTCAGGGAAGGCCTGCGACGGCGGACTCACCGATTGGGCATGCGGCTGGGCGCTGTTTTTCGAGCGCGACGGCGGGCGCGTGTTGATGCGCATGCAGCCGGCTTTGGCTGGCGTTGCCGTGGCTGGAAACGGGAGCGAGCTTTCGTTCACGCCGCCTTCCGGGCAGATGATCGGCGGGTTTAGCAGCTTTGATTTCAGCGCCCGCGACGGCGCTTTGGCGTCTTTCGGCGCACGTGGACGCCGATGCACCCGCATTGCTGCCGGTGGACGCGCGCGTCTCACGCAAAGCGCATGCGGAGCCACCGCATGATGACCTTCGCGCGCAGGTTCGATCGAGGCGATTCGCTGATTGAAGTGTTGATCGCGCTCTCGCTGAGCGCGGTGACGGCGCTTGGAATCATCGGTGCGCAGATGTGGCTTGCCCGCAACGAGCGGTCAGTGATGATGCGTGAGACGGCGGTATCGATTGCGGATTCTGTCGCAGAGGGAATCCGCCGCAATGCTGACCGCGATCCAATCGTAGCGTAATGGCGCGCGCTAGCTGCAGCGGCATTGCCGGATGGGGGCGTCGATGTGCTGGACCGTGGCAACGGCGTGCATGTCGCGGTGGTCAAATGGCGGCCGCCGGCATCGGGTAACGGCGACGAACCGTTGTGCGCCGAGCCTGGCGTCCGACGTGCGGTTATCGAATCGTGGTTGCATCGACAGATTGAGATCACCGAAAGCGGCGCGGTTGCGCACTGGCGGCGCGTGGCCGCAAAACCTTTTCAGACGAGTTCGCCGTGAATACGACCGTACATACACCCAGGGGATTCAGCCTGCTCGAACTCATGATTACGCTCGGCGTGGCGGCGATCATCGCCATGTTCGCGATGCCGGTTTATCAGCAGCAGGTGATGAAGGGACATCGACTGGATGCGGTTGCCGCGATTTACCGGGCTGCGCATATGCGGAGAGCGCGCGAAGCGCGTCCGGTAACGACACCGCGCTCAGACTGCCGGCGGGTTTCGACCAGACGCCCGCCACAGGCGCACCGTTCTATGTCTTGCGGATACTCGCTGAATCCGAGATGAATGGCGGCTATTCGATCGAAGCCGAGCCAATCTCGGCGCCCAACGATGCTTGCGGCATATTCGCACTCGACGAGACCGGCGTGGAGTCGAATCGTGCTTCGGAAAAACTCACGCCGCCCAAGGTGGCGGCGTGCTGGAGCGGCAAATGACGCTGCTCAACCAAACACAAGCAAGAGGATCAGGCGTCCGGATCGACGACCGGATCGACCGGCGTGGTGGTGGCCGGAGTGGACTTCATCTGTTGCCATACCCGATACGCCTCCCACCCGACGAGTCCCAGGCCACCCCATTTGAGCAGCGGCTTCGCGCTTGCAAGAAGCCGGGTGCGGACCGGTTTCGCAAGTATCAGCGACGCGAGCGAACCCACCACCGGATACTGCTTCAGCAACAAGCTTAGGTTACTTGCGTTAAAGAAACTGCCAAGTCCACTCAGTCCGCCGCCACCCGCGCCGCCGGTCATGCGGTTCATGAAACCACCGACACCAGTGCTGCGCCCACGCTTGCCACGCCCGGGCATGATCATGTTCAGCACGCTGAAGTGCTTGACCTTGTAGCGCAGATCGGCGCTCGCCTGCGCCAATTCCATGCGCTCGACGTCCGCGCGCGCGATCAGCAGTTCCTTGCGCAGCGCGCGCATGTGGGGCGTGCTCAGCTTGTGCGCGTTTGCTCGCTTTTGAGCTTTGAAGGTGTCGTCGGTTTGACTCATGGCGTGGCTGGCTCGTGGAAAGTCATCGATTAATACAGTGCCTGACATGCAACGCGCTATGCGAGCGTTGCAAATCAGTTGAACGTGTCGCGGTCCTTCTTGAATTCGGCGAGAGTGCTTTCGAACACATTCGGCGCGTTACTCAGTCCGGCTCGCGCACGCATCGCGCAGGCAACAGCGACCAGCACGTACACGGCGGTGATCGCCGCGAGGGATTGCCACCGGTAGGTATCCCAGAATGCAATCGCGATGAGCACTGTCAGCGTGATGAGCGCCATCATGGTCAGCATCATCGCGGCGAGGCCGAGAAAGAGGACGCCGAGCAGCCGTTCCTTTTCTTCCGAGAGTTCAATCCCGATCAATTCCAGCCGAGTCTCGAAGATCGAAAACACGGAGCTGACAATGCGGCGCAACGGCCCTTGCGTATCGTGCTGATATGGCCTTTCTGTCGTCATGGCTTAAGCGCGAAGAGCGCGTTATTTTGGGCGCAAAAATATCCGGGCGGATTAACAGCATCCAGCCGGTCTGTCGGGCAAGTCGCTGGCGCAAACCTGCGGCTGCTCCTAGCTTGTAAGGCAATCTTCGGGCCGGGTCCGCTCGCGTGAAGAGCTAAAGGCAATTCACGCGGCGAACCGGCATAACAATGAAACGGCGATAAATCGAGGATTAACCCGCTTAACGGCGATTGATCAGCAAGCCGATGACCACGCCAAGGCCCCCGGCGATCCCAATGGATGCCCACGGGCGCTCGTGCACGAAGTCGTCAGTTGCACGTGCGGCCTTCTTGCCTTTTTCGATCACCACGACCTGTGCATCCGCGGCCTTTTCCTTCGCTTGCTTCAAGCGGGTCAGAGCGGTCTCGCGCAGCTCGGATGCACGCTCGCCAGTTGCACTCGCGGCCTGCTTCAACAGGTCTTCGGCGTCTGCGAGAACGGTTTTGATATCCGACATGAATCGCTCCTTATTGATTTCTGACATTGATGGCTCCAAACGGGTGAGGCTACGCCAATCGTACCAAAGAAGCGGTGGGTGACCAGCGTCCATCCGGCCCCGAAACTTATGGCTTGCAGTTTTTGTTCCCGATGCATGCAAACGTGGACCATGAACGCCTTGGGGCAACCATTCCGGCCTGTCTCAGCAGAAGATCGAATCCTTCAGCAACGAAAAATTCGCGATGATCCTCCCGTCCAGGTTTCCGCCATGCCTCGAAAAATTACAAAACTGCATGACGATCTGACGGAATGTTCGTTCGTTGTGCAGGTCGAGTAACGTATGCTTTAATTTTTCGTTCGGATCGCCTCTTTTCATTTAACGAGCGGTCTGGCTAACGCAGGTTTGCAGACGTTGCCGCGAAGACAAGAATCGCGGTCTACCAACTTCAGGAGATACACCATGAGCTTGCGTCTTGGCGATACCGCGCCCGACTTTGAACAGGACTCCAGCGTCGGCCGCATCAAGTTTCACGATTGGCTGGGCAATGGCTGGGGCGTTCTGTTTTCGCATCCGGCCGACTTCACGCCGGTTTGCACGACCGAACTTGGCCTGACAGCAAAGCTAGCCGGCGAGTTTGAAAAACGCAATGTGAAGGCGATCGCGTTGTCGGTGGATAACGAGGAATCGCACAAGGAGTGGATCAAGGACATTAACGAAACACAGGCGGCCAACGTCGGTTTCCCGATCCTCGCCGATGGCGACCGGAAAGTGTCCGAGCTGTACGACATGATTCACCCGAACGCAAATGCCACGCTGACGGTGCGGTCGTTGTTTGTCATCGATCCGCAAAAGAAGGTGCGTTTGACGATCACGTATCCTGCGAGCACGGGTCGCAATTTCGATGAAATCCTGCGCGTGATCGATTCACTGCAACTGACGGACAGCCATCAGGTGGCTACGCCCGGCAACTGGAAGCAGGGCGACGACGTGGTGATCGTGCCGTCGCTGAAGGACGAAGAGGAAATCAAGCGCAAGTTCCCGAAGGGATACAAGGCTGTGCGCCCGTATCTGCGTCTGACGCCGCAGCCGAACAAATAACCTGGTTGCCGAAATACAGGTTCAAAACGAGTCTTAAAAAGCCAACGCCTGAAAAGGCGTTGGCTTTTTACATGGCCTTTCCGGGCTGCCGGTGTCAGAAAAACGCCTGGATCCCGGTTTGCGCGCGGCCCAGAATCAGCGCGTGGATATCGTGCGTGCCTTCGTACGTATTGACCACTTCGAGATTCACCAGATGGCGCGCCACGCCGAACTCGTCCGAAATGCCGTTGCCGCCGAGCATGTCACGCGCAAGGCGCGCAATGTCCAGCGCTTTCCCGCACGAATTGCGCTTCATGATCGAGGTGATCTCGACCGCCGCCGTGCCTTCGTCTTTCATGCGGCCGAGGCGCAGCACGCCTTGAAGCCCCAGCGTGATTTCGGTCTGCATATCCGCAAGTTTTTTCTGGACGAGCTGGTTCGCGGCGAGCGGACGCCCGAACTGCTTACGGTCCAGCGTGTATTGCCGCGCCATGTGCCAGCAGGCTTCGGCCGCGCCGAGCGCGCCCCACGCGATCCCGTAACGCGCCGAGTTCAGGCAGGTGAACGGTCCCTTGAGGCCGCTCACGTTCGGCATCAGGTTTTCTTCCGGCACGAAGACTTCGTCCATCACGATTTCGCCGGTTATCGATGCCCTTAGACCGACCTTGCCGTGAATCGCGGGCGCGGTGAGTCCTTTCCATCCTTTCTCGAGGATGAAACCGCGAATCTGGTCGCGGCCGTCTTCTTCGAGCTTGGCCCAGACTACAAACACATCGGCGATAGGCGAATTCGATATCCACATCTTCTGGCCCGACAGCGAAAAGCCGCCATCCACCTTTTTGGCCCGCGTGGTCATACCGGCCGGATCGGAGCCCGCATTCGGCTCGGTCAGGCCAAAGCAGCCGATCCATTCGCCGGTCGCCAGCTTCGGGAGGTACTTTTGCTTTTGCGCGTCGGTGCCGAATTCGTTGATCGGCACCATGACCAGTGATGACTGCACGGACATCATCGACCGGTAGCCCGAATCCACGCGTTCCACTTCGCGTGCGATCAGGCCGTAGCTGACGTAGTTCAGCCCGGGGCCGCCATATTGTTCGGGGATGGTCGGGCCGAGCAGGCCGAGATCGCCCATTTCACGAAAGATCTCGACGTCCGTGCGTTCATTGCGGAACGCTTCGAGCACGCGCGGCTGCAGCTTGTCCTGCGCGTAGGCGTGCGCGGCATCGCGGATCATGCGTTCTTCGTCGCTTAGTTGCTGGTCGAGCAGCAACGGATCTTCCCAACTGAAACGGGCGGCATCGGCCATGGTGTTCTCCTGTTCCTATGATTCCAAGTTTTTGGACTTGACTAATGTTCCGCTAAGCGGAACAATGTTTTGCAAATCAATGACCGAGTCTAGCATCCGATGCCTAAGAGTTCCATCGGGATAACCGATCCGCCGCGCACATCAAATGGAATCGATGAACGCCGTTTCGTTGTGGCGCTTGCTCGCGGCCTGGAATTGCTGCGGGCGTTCCGCCCGGGCGAAACCTTGTTGGGAAATCGCGACTTCGTCGAAAGGACGGGGCTTCCCAAGGCTACCGTCAATCGTCTTGCCTACACGCTGACAACGCTCGGCTACCTTCGCTTCGATGAACCCGCCGGCAAGTACGCGCTCGACACAGGCGTGCTGTCGCTCGGCTTTGCATTGCTCGCCGGCGCGGACGCACTCGAACTGGCGCGGCCGCACATGCGCGTGCTGGCGCGCGAGATTGGGGCGGCGGTATCCCTTGGGTGCCGCGATGGACTCGACATGATCTATCTAGAAACCATCCGCAGCGAGACTGCGCTCACGCTCGGTCTCGCGCCCGGATCGCGCCTTTCGATGCTCACCAGTTCCATGGGCCGCGCTTATCTCGCCGTGCAGGAACCGGACCTGCAAGCCGCATTGCTGGACGAACTTGAAGCAACGGCGCAGAAAAACGGCGAAGACGGCGCGCGATTGGTGAAAGCCGCCCGGGATGCGATCTCCGACTACGCTCGCGATGGCTGTTGCTATTCGTTTCGTGACTGGCACGCCGATGTAAATGCGATCGCCGCACCCGTACGCGATCTCCGCAACGGTCGGTGGCTGGTGCTGAGCAGCAGCGGTCCCGCATCGTCGATGGATGAATTTTATTTTCGAGATGTCGTCGGCCCAAAGCTCCGCGCACTGGCGGCGCGGCTGGTTTAAGGTCCAAATCCTTGAAATGTGATTTAGAAAAAACCTCCCAAAGCGGCCGCTCTTAGAACATAATTCGATGAAACAGCCGCAGGGAGACTAAAAAATGACAGGGTTCTCGCTCGACGCAACGGATTGCCGTATTTTGTCGGTACTGCAGGAAGACGGGCGGATCAGCAACCTCGATCTGGCCGAACGAATTTCGCTATCGCCATCGGCATGCTTGCGCCGCATGCGGTTGCTTGAGGAAGAAGGGGTGATCGCGAGCTATCGCGCATGCCTGGACCGGGAGCGGCTCGGCGTTGAACTGGAGGCGTTCGTGCACGTGTCCATGCGCAACGATCAGGAAAACTGGCACGAGAAGTTTGCGGCGGCGGTGCGCGAGTGGCCCGAGGTGGTCGGCGCGTTTGTGGTGACGGGCGACACGCATTACGTGCTTCGCGTCCTCGCACATAACCTGAAACATTACTCAGACTTTATCCTGAGCAAGCTCTACAAGGCGCCGGGCGTGATCGACATTCGCTCGAATATCGTGCTTCAGACCATGAAGGACGAAGCCGGCGTACCGGTCGCGCTGATCGATCGCACGAACTGAGCTTCGCAACGCGTTCTACAACGACCCGATCGTATGAAACTGCCCCGCCTGGAAAACCAGTGGGGCTAGTTCCGCTGCGTTTTCGTGCACGCCACATCGTTCGACCTGGCCCACGAAGATCACGTGGTCGCCTTCCTGATAGCGGCTGCGGTTGTGGCATTCGAACCAGGCGAGGGCGCCATCGAGCACGGGCATGCCTGTGTCCCCGGCCGCGTGCGATACCCCTGCAAAACGGTCGCCCTTGACCGTCGCAAAGCGCTTGCACAGATCGACTTGCGTCGCGGCGAGCACGTTGACCACGTAGTGACTGTTGGCCTGGAACACGGGCATGGATGCCGACTTCGTCGCAAGGCTCCAAAGCACGAGCGGCGGATCGAGCGAGACGGAATTGAACGAGCTGGCCGTGATGCCGATCAATTGGCCTGACGGGGCGCGCGTCGTGATGACGGTGACGCCGGTCGCGAACTGACTCAGCGCGTCTCGAAAAGCGGTTGCATCGAAATTCGGCGGATTAGCGCGTTTCATTGAGGATGGTTCGGTTTCGATGTCATCGGTGGATTGCAGTTGTTGCGATTCTATCGGAATCGACTACGCTGCTAATAATGAAGCTGCCGCGTCATAAGCCTCGACGGCAGCATGGATACACGAAAACCAGTAAGCTGGCAGGGTTGATTCAGAGGGCTTCCGCACGCATTTGGGTGACTGCGGAACACGAACCAGGAGCCAGCATGACGCAACATGACGAGCAGGCGACACGCGAAACCGCCACCATTGGCGGCGGGTGTTTTTGGTGTACGGAAGCGGTGTTTTTGGGCGTGGAAGGGGTGGTGTCGGTGGAGTCGGGGTACGCCGGCGGGCAGGTGAAGGACCCATCGTACGAACAAGTGTGCGACGGCACGACCGGGCATGCCGAAGTCATCAAGGTCGACTTCGATCCTGCCGTGATCGGTTACAAGGAGGTGCTCGAGATTTTCTTCGCGACGCACGATCCGACCCAGCTCAACCGTCAGGGTAATGACGTTGGCACGCAGTATCGGTCGAGCATCTTCACGCACTCCGACGAACAACGGAAGATTGCGCTGGATGTGATCGATGAACTGCAGAAGGGCGGCATCTTCGACGGCAAGATCGTGACCGAGGTGACGCCACTGAACGGCAACTATTACCCGGCCGAGGACTATCACCAGAACTACTTCGAGCAGCATCCGAACCAGGGATATTGCGCGTTCGTGGTGGCGCCGAAGGTAGCGAAGTTCAGGCAGAAATTTGCCAGCAGGCTCAAGCGTTGATTACTGCCGGCGTCCGGCAAGATCAGACGGGCTTCGAGAAACTGAAGCCCGTTTTATTTTTTTCCAAGCCAGATCCGCAGCGCGGCAACGAGGTTGCGCGCGATCTTGAAGCAGGTCAGCGGCGCAGATCCCTCGGCCTTGTTGTTCACCGCAATCACCACAGGCTGGCCCGCGATTGCGTATCGAACGGCGAGTTCGGCGAGTGCTTCGTGCGTGTCGGGGTCTTCATCGACGAGTTTGTCGAACGGCTCGTACTTCGCTTTCGCCTGTTCGTACTTGAAGCCGCCATGCAGGCTCCAGCGCACGATCAGCGGACCCAATCCACCTTCATCAAGCAGCGCAAGCGCCTTTGCCTGACGCCGCGGATCGGGCATGCGTGCATGAATGCCGACGCAATAGCGCACGTTGGCATCGCGCAGGACGCGGATGAAACGCGGCGTGAGCATGATGGCGTCGCGCAGTTCGACGGCGTAGCAACTTTCGCCAGGCAGCGCCGGTAAAGCCTGCAAGAACGCGGACAATCGATCAAGGAACAGGCTGGGATCGACGATCATTGCGTCTGGAAGCGGCGGAATCTGGAATACGAGCGCGCCCGCCTTTTCGCCCAGACCGGCAATGCAGGGCTCCACGAATTCACTGATCGCGATGCTCGCGTCGAGGAACGCGGGGTTGTCGCCGGCGGGTATGCCCTTGTCGCCGCGGACGGTGGCGTCCGTCACCGAGGCAGGCGCCTTGACGATGAACCGGAAATGCGCCGGAACCTGGCCGGCGTAGCGGGCGTAATCGGCAACGGACAGTGGCCCGTAAAACGAGCGATCTATCGATACACACCGCAGCAGCGGATGCGCCCCGAGCGCGTTGAGGCCATCGCGGGAAAGCTTGGCCGACGAATATTCGTCGCCATACACGATGTCGCGCCAGCCGGGAAACGACCACGTTGATGTCCCGATATGAACCTTCGCCGGAAGCTGTTCGGCAAGCGCATGGAGTTCGGGCGTGGCGAGGGCAGGCAGGACGCCGCCGCGTGATTTCGTTCGGGGGGAAGGCGCCTTGGCGGGCTTTGATTTCGGAGGTTGCGCGGTTTCCGGCTCTACAACCTCACCGAACAGATCGACATCGACAAAACCCGCGTCCGGTTCATCACCGGACGCGGGTTCATGGGGAGCGGCAGAATCGGGCGTTGAACTCAGAGCGATTTTTCGTAAATGTACCGGCGCGACCACGGCAGCGTTTTCGCGCTGCGCCCGGCCTTCCGGCAGACGATCTGGTAGATCGAGACATCGTCATTTTCGAACGCATACGCGCATCCTGCAAGGTACACGCGCCAGATGCGGAATTTTTCATCGTCCACGAGCGACTTGGCCTTGTCCGCGTGCGCTTCGAAATTCTCCGCCCAGATGTCGAGCGTGCGCGCGTAGTGACGGCGCAGGCTTTCCACGTCCACCGCTTCCAAGCCGCCCTCCTGCAGCGCTTCGAGCGCCAGCCCGATATGCGGCAGCTCGCCGTCCGGAAACACATAACGGTCGATGAACTCGCCGCCGCCCAGCGCCGTTTCGCCGCTGTCGTAATCGGTCGACGTAATGCCGTGGTTCATCGCGATGCCGTCGTCGACCAGCAGGTCACGCACCTTGGCAAAGTAGCCGGGCAGGTTCTTGCGGCCGACGTGCTCGAACATCCCGACGCTCGTGATCCGGTCGAACTGGCCTTGAACGTCGCGGTAATCCTGCAGACGGATTTCGATCTTGTCTTCGAGTCCTGCGTCTTTCACGCGCTTGGTCGCGAGATCGAACTGGTTCTGCGAGAGCGTGACGCCCACGCATTGCGCGCCGAATTTCTCCGCTGCCCGCAAGACGAGCGCACCCCAGCCGCAGCCAATGTCGAGCAGGCGCTGGCCCGGCTGCAACTGGATCTTGGTCAGGATGTGATCGATCTTTTTGATCTGCGCAGTGGCGAGGTCTTCGTCGCCGTTCTCGAAGTACGCGCACGAGTAGACCATGTTCTCGTCGAGCCAGAGCGCGTAGAACTCGTTTGATACATCGTAGTGGTACTGAATGGCTTTCTTGTCCGACGCCTTCGTATGATTGAAGTAACGCCGCACGCGCGCAAGCTTGCCCGCGCTGGTGACCGTGTTCTTGGCCAGCCCGTACCCGATGTTGATGATGTCCGACAGCTTGCCCTCTATGTCGATCTTGCCTTTCACATACGCTTCACCGAGATTGTCCAGACTCGGTTCGAGCAGGTAAGGCAGGGCAGTCGCGCTCTTCACGTGCAACGTGACTTGCGGCGCCGCGAAACTTCCGAAGTCATGTTGCTGTCCATCCCACAGGACAAGGCGTGCGGGCAAGTTGGCCCGGTCCCGGATGTCCTGCACCCACTGCGTCAGCTTTTTCTCCCAAAACATGCTTGTTCTCCGCGCTCAGATGAAATTGAAGCCAAACCGGGTCGCTTGCACTGCACATTGGTACGTCACGTGGTGATGTTTTTCTGCTTTCGCCATATCCGTTCGGACACGCCGCAACGAGACGCGATTCAACGCGGGTCGCTCATGTCGGTTCACCTTGAACCGGGCGAAGGTCTGATACGGTCAAGCGAAGCAAAAATTCGGTGAAGGTGCTTTAAGACACGCTTAAAGACGCCTTCAGGCGCTAAGGCGATAGTCGGACGATGCGCCATTGCTGGCCGTTATCCGCTTGCTCGCGTGCATCACGTTTATAGACGACACGGTCGTGCAACCGTGAAGGGCGGCCCTGCCAGAATTCGATAGTGTCGGGAACGAGCCGGTAGCCGCCCCAATGGGGAGGGCGCGGCGGGTTGTCTCCGTATTTTGCGATCAGATCGCGCTCGCGGGCTTCGAGCACCGCGCGGCTTTCGATCACTTCACTTTGCTCCGACGCCCACGCGCCTATTCGCGATCCAAGCGGGCGCGACGCGAAGTATGCGTCGCTTTCTTGCGGACTTGTCTTGACGACGGAGCCCTCGACGCGCACCTGGCGCTCGAGTTCGATCCAGTAAAACAGCAGGCTCGCGGCGGCGTTGCCGGCGAGCTCGTGACCTTTGCGGCTGAGGTAGTTGGTGAAGAACACGAACCCGCGATCGTCGACGCCCTTGATGAGCAGGATACGCGCCGATGGCCGGCCGTGTTCGTCGACGGTGGCAAGCGTCATGGTGTTGGGTTCGGGGAGTTGTGCGTCCTGCGCTTGCGCAAACCAGCTTTCGAATTGCCGAATGGGATTCGGATCCACGTCGGATGTGTCCAGCGATCCGACTGAATAATTCTTTCGAAGGTCAGCGAGGGTTGTCATTTTTTATGCAAGCACTTCAATCGCATTAGTATAGCCAAGGTCTGCAAATCGTGCGCTTTACGGTTAATGCTTCCACGACCTTTATTGAGTCAGGTCATGAAGCCGTGCAACAGGATTTGACGTGACCTGAGCGATTATTTTCATTCTGCTTTCAGAAAACTGGAGGCTGGTATCCGACGTCCAATCTTCGATAAGGCAGAATACGCAATTCGGTGAATTCCTGCTCATATGCGCTTCTATCGTTGTGATAGCGCGTCAGTTCTGCCTCCTTGCTTGTGTCCCTGCCCGTAAAACGTTTATGACCGCCATTTCCGCTTCTGTCGATGCTTCAAATATTACCCCCGCGACGCCGGAGTTTGAAGCGCCTGATCGCGCCCGGCGCTTCGGCGGCGTGGCGCGCTTGTACGGCCCGGCGGGGCTTGCTGCGTTCGAACATGCGCATGTGGCGGTGATCGGAATTGGCGGCGTGGGCTCGTGGGCGGTCGAAGCGCTGGCGCGTAATGCGATCGGACGGCTGACGCTGATCGACCTGGACAACGTCGCCGAGAGCAATACCAACCGGCAGGTGCCCGCGCTCGATGGCAACTACGGCAAGGCCAAGGTCACGGCCATGGCCGAGCGTATCCGGCTCATCAATCCGGATTGCCGTGTGAACGAGGTTGAAGACTTCGTGGAGCCTGCGAACTTCGATTCGGTGCTGGGCGGCGGTTTTGACTTCGTGATCGATGCAATCGACAGCGTGCGTACGAAAACGGCGCTAATTGCATGGTGCGTCGAGCACGATCAGCCGCTGATCACGGTTGGCGGCGCGGGCGGGCAGCTCGATCCGACGCGGATTCGTATCGATGATCTTGCGCTTACGATCCAGGACCCGCTGCTCTCGAAGGTGCGCGGCCAGTTGCGCAAGTCGCACGGGTTTCCGCGTGGACCAAAGTCGCGATTCAAGGTGAGCGCCGTCTACTCAGAGGAACCGCTGATCTACCCGGAAGCGCCGGCCAGCGATATCGGCGAGGAAGCCGAGCACGTCGAAACCGCGCCAGGATATGCCGGACCGGCGGGTTTGAATTGCGCCGGGTTTGGATCGAGCGTGTGTGTCACTGCCAGTTTTGGGTTCGCCGCGGTTTCTTTTGTCTTGAGGGAACTTGCGAAGAAGGCGCTTTAGAAACGAATGGCCGCTTTACCATTTCGGGTGAAGCGGCCATTAAAAGCATTAAGCAAAGTTCTGCAGAAGACTTCTGCTCGATTTGATTTAATACAATTGAAAGAATTAAATTACGCGCATTAAAGTCAGTTCATTGCGCTGCTGAGCTTGCGACGCCAGGCCGAGACCACCTCAGGCTGATGCGCGGCCAGACCGAACACCGACAGCATGGTCTTGCGGCCAACGTCGTCCATGAAAGCGCGGTCGCGCGTGAAGATCGCGAACAGATGCTCCAGCGCGCCGTTGTAGTCGCGGCCCGCAATCAGGCGGTTTGCCAAAGCGAACCGAGCTTCAAGATCATCGGGATTCGCGTTCACCGCGTCGATCAACGCGTCGGCGGGCGGCAGGCTCGCGGCGGCTTCGGCGGCGTCGAGCTCGGTTTTCAGCGCGTTGTACCGGGCATCGATTCCTTGCGTGGTTTTCGGCGACAACAGCTTGTCTTCTTCGCGTGCTTCGTCCGTGCGGCCTGCAGCCAGCAGCCATTCGATCAGGTCCAGGCGGGCGTCGTCGTGATTGGGATCGAGCACGAGCGCCGCCTTGATATGGTCGATTGCCAGATCCGTGTCGCCCGCCTCCAGCGCCGCGTGCGCCGCCCGCAGCTCGGCTTCGGCGCCATCCGGCATCAGCTTTTCGATGAACGCGCGCAACTGGCCTTCCGGCAGCACGCCGATGAACTGATCGACCGCATGGCCATCCGCGAACGCGATCACGTGCGGAATGCTGCGAACCTGGAAGTGCGCCGCGAGTTCCTGGTTTTCATCCACGTTGACCTTGACCAGCTTCCACGTTCCCGCGCCTTCGGTTTCCAGCCGCTCGAGCATGGGTCCGAGCGTCTTGCACGGACCGCACCACGGCGCCCAGAAGTCCACAAGGACCGGCGCTAGCGTGGACGCGGTGATGACATCCTGTTCGAACGTGGCGAGTGTTGTATCCATGGTGTTCCTCATAAGGCGTCTTACAAAAAAGGGCGTGAAGCGACTTCAACAATTCTACGTCGAAGCTTGTGCGGTTTTCTGTGGATACAAGGGGCGCAGCGGGGCCGAGCGGCGTGAAACAGTCGAGCGTGGATTCGGGTGAGGTCAAGTTCGCCGCGGCTTCACGCTTCCGGCGCATTGTTCTCGTGGCGCGGTGCTGGCAACGGAATGAACTCCGTCTCGCCAGGCACATGCCCCATGCGCTGCTCGCTCCACGCGTGCTTCGCGGCTGCGATCTTCTCCTTCGAACTCGAGACGAAATTCCATTCGATGAAGCGCGTGCCGTCGAGCGGCGCGCCACCCAGCAACATGGCGATGGCGCCATTCGTACTGCGCAGGTCGGCGGAAAATCCGTTCTTCAGCACGGCCATCTGGCCCGCCGGCACTTCGTCGCCGTCGATGGTGAGGTCGCCTTCCAGTAAATACACACCGCGCTCTTCGTGCTCTGTATCGAGCGTCACGGCGCTGTCCGGGGTGAATTCTGCTGCGACGTACAACGTCGGCGAGAAGGTGGTGGTCGGCGCCGTTTCGCCGAAAGCGCTGCCCGCGATCACCCGCAAGCGCACGCCGTTGCGTTCGACTAGCGGAAGGGTCGCGGCCGGATGATGCTCGAACGAGGGCGCCACCTCTTCGGCATCGACCGGGAGGCCGATCCACGTCTGGATGCCGTGCATGGTCTGGCCTGCGGCGCGTTCTTCGTCCGGCGTGCGTTCCGAATGCACGATACCCCGTCCCGCCGTCATCCAGTTCACGTCCCCGGGCGAGATCTTCTGCAAGGAACCGAGGCTGTCGCGATGCATGATCGCGCCCTCGAACAGATACGTCACCGTCGCAAGCCCGATGTGCGGATGCGGCCGGACGTCGAGCCCCACGCCGGGCACGAGCGTTGCGGGACCAATATGGTCGAAGAAGATGAACGGCCCGACCGTGCGGACAGCTAGCGCGGGCAACACGCGCCGCACTGTAAGGTTGCCGACGTCGTGCTGGTGTGGCTTGAGAAACGCTTCGATTGTGGAAGACATGTGAACGCTCGGTTGCGTGCTCGGAACTGCAATTCTACTGGGCGCCGGGTTCAAGCATGCATGCGTTATCCGGCGATAGGCCGTAAGGCCTATGGTTCGTGGTTACGCCGATGGTTACCGCAATCCCTGAAAACCGCAGCACTTGAACGTCCCTTTTGCATAAGACAGGAGTTTTGATAATGACCAAAAATACGCTTTTGATCGCCCTTACGGCTGGACTTCTTGCTACCGGCAGCGCTTTCGCGCAGACATCGAGCGACAACTCGACGGCCGGTGACTCCACCGCCGCACCGATGTCGGGCGCCTCTGCGCCGATGAAAAAACATCGTATGCAACGCCACGGGACCAACAAGTCGTCGAATGGCTTGTCGGCTAACAAGAGCAAAACGCCGGCGGTCGAAACGGGCGCCAGCGCCGCAGTGGAAAACGGCCAGGGCAAGTAAATCCCCGGGATCTTGAGAAGCGCGTGTGCCGGTCCCGGTACACGCGCTTTTTCTTTGTTCAAAACTGTTAGCGTGGCCTTGTCCGAATGGGCCATGCCGTGAGTTTGTACAACGCAGTTGCAAAAACGTCCGCTAAAGTATCGATTCACGTGCGATCCAGACGATCGGCGAAGATCGAATACAACTAACGGAGATGGCTGTGTCGCCAAGGGATTTGTTGTCCGCGCTGATCGTGATTCTTGCCTGGGGCGTGAATTTCGTCGTGATCAAGGTCGGTTTGCACGGCGTGCCGCCCATGCTGCTTGGGGCGTTGCGATTCTCGCTGGTGGCGGTGCCGGCGGTGTTTTTCGTCAAGCGCCCGGCCGTTCCCTTTCTATGGGTATTCGCATACGGCGCGACCATCTCGCTTGGTCAGTTCGTGCTGCTCTTCTACGCAATGTCCGTGGGCATGCCTGCGGGTCTCGCCTCGCTCGTCTTGCAGGCGCAGGCGTTTTTCACGCTGATCTTCGCGGCCATGATCCTGGGCGAGCAGGTTCGCGGGCCGAACATATTGGGCTTGCTGATTGCCGCGTGCGGGCTCGCCGTGATCGGCATGCAGGCGGGTCACGCCATGACCGTCGCGGGCTTTCTGCTGACGGTGGCGGCATCGGCAATGTGGGGAATCGGAAACGTGATTACCAAGCGCATGGGCAAGGTCGACTTGCTGTCGCTTGTCGTGTGGGCGAGCCTCGTGCCGCCGCTGCCGTTCCTGGCCTTGTCATTGGTGATGGAAGGGCCGGCGCGCATCAAGGCAAGCCTCGCGGCCATTTCCACGACGTCGGTTCTCGCGATCGTGTATCTGGCGTTTATCGCGACGATGCTCGGCTACACGCTGTGGGGAAAGCTGCTGGGGCGTTATCCGGCGAGTCAGGTGGCGCCGTTCTCGCTGCTCGTGCCCATTGTGGGACTGGCGTCGGCCGCACTGCTGCTCGACGAAGGACTGAGCTCCATGCAGTTTGTCGGCGCGGTCCTGGTTATGGCCGGGCTGGTCGTGAATGTGTTCGGTGGATGGTTGAGGCAACGGTTGATGCCGGCGCGCTGAGACGCCGGCATGGTGCATTGCTTCAGGTCATCCGGCTCTTCGCCAAGGGCGGGTTCGCCGCGAAATATCGCTTGATGCCTTTCATGATCGCGTTGGCCATCTTGTCGCGATACGCGTCGTCGTTCAGGCGCTGCTCTTCTTCCGGGTTACTGATGAACGCGGTTTCCACAAGAATGGACGGAATATCCGGCGCCTTCAGTACGGCGAAGCCGGCTTGCTCCACCGAGCCCTTGTGCAGCTTGTTGATATCGCCGATCTC
This sequence comes from Burkholderia sp. PAMC 26561, assembly GCF_001557535.2. Taxonomy (NCBI): domain Bacteria; kingdom Pseudomonadati; phylum Pseudomonadota; class Betaproteobacteria; order Burkholderiales; family Burkholderiaceae; genus Burkholderia; species Burkholderia sp. PAMC 26561. The sequence continues at coordinate 639,914 of NZ_CP014306.1, read as the reverse complement.
GTTGAGCACGAAATTGCCATAGCGCATGGAATCGCGGATCTGGGCAGTCGTGGACATGTCGAAGAGCGCGCGGTTGACGCTTGCATCCTGGGTTGTCACGTTGATGCCGCCAATGGAATCCGACGAGTTCTCCTTGTTCGCCATCCATCGTGCAGCCGCGCTCGATGCGCCATGATCGGATAACGCAAACACGGACGACCCACGCGCGGATGGCGTGGTGAACGCATCGGCGTGAATCGATACAAACAGGTCCGCGCCCACGCGGCGCGCCTTCTGCACACGCACGTTGAGCGGCACGAAGAAGTCGTTGTCGCGCGTCATCATGGCGCGCATGTTCGGCTGGGCATCGATCTTGGCGCGCAGTTTCTTGGCGATATCGAGCGCGATATGTTTTTCGTACGTGCCGCCGCCGCCGATTGCGCCCGGATCCTCGCCGCCATGACCCGGGTCGATCGCAACCGTGAGCAGGCGCGTCGTGCCGCCTTTGCTGCTTTTCGGATTGGCGAAGCCGTAGTCGTCGCTGGTAGTGCTGTCGGACGAGTCATCTTTGGCGATGGCCGTCGGCGGCGCGGGTTTGATCGTCGGTCGCGGCCTGGCGAGAGGGACGGCCGGCGCTGAGGGCACGACCGGCGCGGGCGATGGCGCACGCGGCAAGTCATTGGCCTGCGCGTACTTCTGGAAAAACTCGTCGGTGTTGTCCGGCGCGTTCGACTTGGGCGCCGTTGCCGGACCGCTCAGCGTAGCGGGCGGCTGAGTTGGATTCGGGTTGCTCTGGTCGATAGCCTGCTGCTTGTGCTCGGACTGCGCGAGCAGATCCATCAGCGGATCGGGCGCGACAGCCGGATACAAATCGAAGACCAGCCGATACTTATAGCTGCCAATAGGCGTCAGCGTGAACACCTGCGGTTTCACCGCGCCCTTCAGGTCGAACACCATGCGCACGACATGCGGCTGATATTGCCCGATACGCACCGACTGGATCTGCGGATCGTTCGGCGTGATCTTCGAGACCAGGTCTTTCAGTTCCTGATCGAGATCCAGTCCGTTCAGGTCGACCACGAGCCGGTCCGGCCCCTGCAGCAATTGCTGATTGTTTTGCAGCGGTTGATCCGACTCGATCGTCACGCGGGTGTAATCGCGAGCGGGCCACACGCGCACGCCGAGCACCGAACTCGCGTATGCGAGCTTTGGCCCAAGCAATGCAAGCGCAATGGTCGATGCCCCTGCGCGCAGCACCTGGCGCCGGCGCCAGTTGTGCGACGCGGTGGCGGTCGATTCGATCGAATGAAACGGCTTGATCAACAACTTTCGAGACATGACTTTCCTGTTTCGCTAAACGCGCGCGCGGTCAGCACGCGGCCTTCGCCTTCCTGTTCCAGCTTGAATTCGAGATCCGGCACACCCAGCAATCCGCCGGCGCGTTGCGGCCATTCGATCAGGCAGATCGCGCCCGAGTCGAAGTACTCGCGAAAGCCGGCATCGATCCATTCGGCTGGATCGGTGAAGCGATAAAGATCGAAGTGATAAAGCTCCAGCGCGCCCGTTTGCGTTGTTTGCGTGGCAAGCGAGTACGGTTCGACGAGCGTGTAAGTTGGACTGCGCACGCGGCCCGCGTGACCGAGTGCGCGCAACGTTGCGCGCACCAGCGTGGTTTTTCCGGCACCCAGGTCGCCGATCAACTGGACCTGCAAACCGGGAAAACGTTCGCCGCTCGTGCTGAGCAACGCGAGAATCGCCCGTGCGAATTGTCCGCCGAACGCAAGCGTTGCGTCCTCGCCGGGCAGGTCGAAGCGGCGTTCGAGGAGCGCGGCGGGCAGATTTGCAATCGATCGAGTGAGGCTGTCGGGCATTCTCGTAAAATGTCGTGATGAACCGTTTGCCGGAACACCCTGTGGAACACGAGCGCACGTCGGACGACGCCGCCGAAAACCCGCGCCACTTCAGAATTGATGACAAAGCTGCGCTGGCTGAACTCGCGCTGCGCATCAAGGCGTGGGGGCGCGAGTTGGGGTTCGGTGCGGTCGGCGTCAGCGACGCCGACTTGACGGATGCCGAAGAAGGCCTCGCATCGTGGCTCGAAGCAGGCTATCACGGCGAGATGGATTATATGGCCAAACATGCGATGAAACGCGCAAGGCCGGCCGAGCTTGTGGCCGGTACGCGACGTGTTATTACAGTTCGGATGGCCTATCTGCCGGCATCGACACTCGATGGCAAGGCGCGCGAAAGTACCTCGACAGCCGGCGAGGAGCCGCTCGACTGGCGCGCTGCCGAGTGGGCGCGTATCGATGATCCGGCCGCGGCTGTCGTGTCCGTTTATGCCCGCGGCCGCGATTATCACAAGGTCATGCGCAGCCGTTTGCAGCATCTGGCGGATCGCATCGAAGCGGAAATCGGGCCGTTCGGGTACCGCGTGTTCACGGATTCCGCACCGGTTCTGGAGGTTGAGCTGGCGCAGAAAGCCGGGAACGGCTGGCGCGGCAAACACACGCTGCTGCTGCAACGTGACGCAGGGTCGCTGTTTTTTATCGGTGAGATTCTGGTCGATATTCCGCTTCCTGCCGACGCCGAGACCCATCCCGAACACGCGCCCGAGCACGAAGGTTCGCATTGCGGAAGCTGTACGAAGTGTATCGATGTATGTCCGACGCAGGCGATCATCGCGCCGTACAGGCTCGATGCGCGGCGCTGCATTTCGTATCTCACCATCGAATTGAAGGGCAGTATTCCGGAGGAGATGCGGCCGCTGATCGGCAATCGGGTCTATGGTTGCGACGATTGCCAGCTCGTGTGTCCGTGGAACAAATTCGCGCAAGCCGCGCCCGTCGCGGATTTCGATGTCCGGCATGGGCTCGATCGCGCGTCGCTCGTGACGCTGTTCGGCTGGAGCGCAGCCGAATTCGATGAGCGCATGCAAGGCAGCGCGATTCGCCGTATTGGCCATGAACGATGGCTGCGCAATATTGCCGTGGGCATGGGCAACGCGTTACGCTCCACGTCGCTCGATGCGGATTCGCGCTCGGAAATACGCAACGCGTTGCATGCCCGCGCCGGCGATGCATCGGAGCTCGTGCGCGAACACGTGCAATGGGCGCTACGGCAGGCAGCATGACGCAACGCTTAAAGGAAGCATCAATGGACGTGACCGAGGTGGAACGAGCGCAGGAAATGGTGTCGAGCAGCGCGTCCATCGACCTGTTTTGCGATGCGCTCTGGCTCGAACACGGGCTCGCCAAGAACTCGCTGGAAGCGTACCGGCGCGACCTGAGGTTGTTTGCCGAGTGGTTATCGAAGACGCGCGGCGGTGGTATCGATACCGCCACCGAAATCGACATGAACGGCTACCTTGCCGCGCGACGTGCAGACAAGGCGACATCGGCGAATCGCCGCCTGTCCGTATTCCGCCGATACTACGCGTGGGCGCTGCGTGAACATCGCGCGCTGGCCGATCCCACCCTGAAGCTGCGCTCCGCCAAACAGGCGCCGCGTTTTCCGAAAACGCTGAACGAGGCGCAAGTCGAAGCCCTGCTGAATGCGCCCGACGTGGAAACCGCGCTCGGCTTGCGCGATCGCACGATGCTCGAACTCATGTACGCAAGCGGATTGCGCGTGACCGAACTCGTGACCTTGAAGACCGTTGAAGTCGGCTTGAACGAAGGTGTGGTGCGCGTGATGGGCAAGGGGTCGAAAGAGCGCCTGATCCCGTTCGGCGCGGTGGCTCATGACTGGATCGAGCGGTATTTGCGGGAATCGCGTCCGGCGCTGCTTGGCGCCCGCGCCGCCGATGCGCTTTTCGTGACCACGCGCGGCGAAGGCATGACGCGTCAGCAATTCTGGAACATCATCAAGCGCCACGCACTGACTGGCGATGTTCGCGCGCCGCTTTCGCCGCATACCTTGCGGCACGCGTTCGCCACGCATTTGCTGAATCACGGCGCGGACTTGCGCGTGGTGCAGTTGCTGCTCGGGCATACGGATATCTCGACCACGCAGATCTACACGCACGTCGCGCGTGAACGCTTGAGGACGCTGCACAAGGAGCATCATCCGCGGGGTTGATGTTTCACTTAAGAGCTAAAGCTCATCCCTGAGCTTGTGCTTCAACACCTTTCCCGTCGATGCCGCCGGTAACGCCGCGAGCACGCGGATCTCCGCCGGACGCTTATAAGGCGCAAGCCGCGCGGCGCACCACTGGACAATGTCATCGGGCAGCGCATGCACCGACGGCAGCAATTCAACGAACGCGACCACTTCCTCGTTGCCTTCGACCGTTCGCCCGATCACCGCCGACTGCAGCACGCCAGGATGCGCATTCAGCACGTTCTCGACTTCCGCCGGATAGACGTTGAAGCCCGAGCGGATGATCAGCTCCTTGCTCCTCCCCGCAATTACCAGCGCGCCATCCGCCTCCAGCCGCGCGAGATCGCCAGTTCGAAGCCAGCCGTCTTCGGTGACCGTCGAGCGCGTCTGGGCATCGTTGCGGTAATAGCCGAGCATCACGTTCGGTCCTCGCACCCACAATTCGCCGACTTCGCCCGACGGCACATCGACGCCGTCCATCCCGACAAAACGCAGTTCGATGCCCGGTATCGGATGTCCGGCCGCGCAGTCTTCGCGCGGCGCATCGAGCATGGTCTGCGCAATGGTCGGGCTGCTTTCCGTCATGCCGTAGCCGTTGTGCAGCGGTACGTTGTAAAGCGCTTCTACGCGCGCTTTCAACGCGGGATCGAGTGGAGAGCCGCCCGAATAGGCAAAGCGCAACTGGGGTGCGCGCCAGGGTTGATTGCTTGTCTGCACGTGCTCGACCAGCTTCGCGTGCATGGCCGGCACGCCCTGGAAGATCGAGATGTTTTCTTCGGCCAGCGCGTGGCGGACGGCATCGGGCGCGAAGCGCGGGGCAAGCCTCAGCGTGGCGCCCGCATACAAGCTGCCAAGGCACACCGAGGCCAGCCCGTACACGTGCGTAATCGGCAAGACGGCATAAACCACGTCCTCGTGCGTCACGCGCCGCAACGTGCTGGAAATCGCCGCGATGAACAACACATTGCGATGCGAAAGCATCACGCCTTTCGGCGCACCCGTCGTGCCCGTGGTGTAGATCAGCGCGGCGCATTGACGGGCGGGATCGGTGTGAACGGGTTCAGGCGTGACTGACGCGTCCACTACGAATTGCCACGCATCAGCGCCCGGCGCCGCGTTCAATCGTTCTGCATGATTCGCCGCGTCCTTCGATGCCTCCACAGTGAGCGCCACCACGCGCGGTTTTGCGTGATCGCGAATGGCATCGACTTCACTTGCCGAAAGTCGCGCGTTGGTCAGCACACACCATGCGTCGAGTTTCGCCGCCGCGAACATCAGTACGACCTGCGCGATACAGTTTTCACTCACGATCATCACGCGATCGCCGCCTTTCACACGAAGTTCGGCGAGCTGACGAGCGGTTTTATCAACTGCTTGCAGCAACTCCGCCGCGTTCAGACGCCGACCGTCCTCGATAAGCACGACGTGTTGCGGGTCCCGCGCGGCGAGACGTTCGGGGATGTCCGAAATGCGCCTGGGCAGCGCGCGAAGCAATGCATCGACATCGATATCCATCTCAAATCTCCGTGCCGCGCATCAAACCGCGCGCGATGATGACTTGCTGAATCTGCGACGTGCCTTCGTAAAGCCGGAACAATCGCACATCGCGATAAAACCGCTCGATCCCGTACTCCGAGATGTATCCCGCGCCACCGTGAATCTGCACCGCGCGATCCGCTACGCGCCCGCACATTTCGGTCGCAAAGTATTTCGCGCACGACGCCTCCACCGATACGTCGCGGCCTTCGTCACGGCGGCGCGCGGCGTCGAGCACCATGCATTCGGCCGCGTAGATCTCGGTCTTGCTGTCGGCGAGCATGCCCTGGACGAGCTGGAATTCGACAATCGGCTGGCCGAACTGCTTGCGCTCGGTTGCGTAGGCGAGGGCGTCGCGCAGCATTCGTTTCGCCGCACCAATCGCCACGGCGGCGATGTGCAAACGTCCCTTGTCGAGCACTTTCATGGCCGTCTTGAAGCCGACGCCTTCAACGCCGCCAATCAACTGTCCTGCCGGAATGCGGCAATTTTCGAAGATCACGTCGCATGTATGTGCGCCGCGCTGGCCCATCTTTTTATCGGGCCTTCCAAGCGACACGCCCGGCGATTCGCGCTCCACGATAAACGCCGAAATGCCGCTCGCGCCTTTCGCGTCGCTCGTGCGCGCCATGACCGTATAAATGCCGGCCTCCGGCGCATTCGTGATGTAGCGCTTCGTGCCGTTCAGCACGTAATGATCGCCGTCCTTTTTTGCAGTGGTTTTCAGCGATGCCGCATCCGATCCCGAATCCGGCTCCGTCAGGCAAAACGAGCCGATCAAGTCGCCCGCGGCAAGCTTCGGCAGATAGTGACGCTTCTGCTCCTCGCTGCCGTCGAGCAGGATTCCGATGGAACCAATCCCGTTGTTGGTCCCGATCACCGACCTGAATGCCGGCGATGTCTGGCCGAGTTCGAACGCCACGCGCACCTCTTCCTCCATGGTGAGGCCGAGGCCGCCGTAGGCTTCGGGTATCGTCAAGCCGAACAGGCCGATCTCGCGCATGGCGGCGAGGACATCGGCGGGAATCTGGTCGGTTTCATCGACCTCGGCTTCGCGCGGCACGAGCGTCTCGCGCACAAAACGGCGGATAGCGTCCTCGAGCAGCGTCTGGGTTTCTGAATCGCGAATCACGTTTTGAATCTCCGGGTGATGCAGGTCTGATCGATATTTCCGAACGATCGTGCCACAGTAAATCGGCTCGCACAATTGGCCGTTTGGCCGATGGTGGCCCCGCTTTCGCGCCGCTACAATGCCGACATGTCCAAGGTAAAACACATTTCGGAAACGCCGGCGACGCAGTTTTTGCGCCGGCACAAAGTCGAGTTCGGCGAGCATCCTTATGAATATGTCGAGCATGGCGGCACGGAGGAATCGGCGCGTCAGCTCGGTGTAGACGAGCATTCGGTCGTCAAGACGCTCGTGATGGAAGACGAGCACGCGAAGCCGTTGATCGTGCTCATGCATGGCGACAAAACCGTCTCGACCAAGAACCTCGCGCGGCAGATCGGAGCCAAGCGCGTCGAGCCGTGCAAGCCTGAAGTGGCGAACCGGCATTCGGGTTTCCTGATTGGCGGCACGTCGCCATTTGGTACCCGAAAGGCGATGCCCGTGTACGTAGAGTCCAGCATTTTCGATCTCGGCACAATTTATCTGAACGGCGGGCGGCGCGGGTATCTGGTGAGTATCAGGCCGCAGATATTGACCGGGTTGTTGAAGGCCACGCCCGTGAATTGCGCGAGCGTCGATTAGAATGCGCGTCTTGAAATCCCGCTTTCCGTTTCCGAAGACAAGAAGAAATCAATGAACAATGTGATTGTCGCTGTGGTGGCTTATCTGATCGGCTCGATCTCGTTTGCGGTCGTCGTGAGTTCGGCCATGGGTCTTGCCGATCCGCGCTCGTACGGCTCCGGCAACCCGGGCGCGACGAACGTCCTGCGCACGGGCAACAAGCTGGCCGCGGTTCTGACACTGCTTGGCGATGCCTTCAAGGGCTGGCTCGCCGTATGGCTCACGGTGCATTTCGGCGCACGCTTCGGACTGGACTCAACGGCGATCGCGCTTGCGGCCATCGCCGTATTTCTCGGTCACCTGTACCCGATATTCTTCAAGTTCCAGGGCGGCAAGGGCGTTGCAACGGCGGCGGGCGTGTTGCTCGCAATTCATCCGGTGCTCGGGCTGACTACGTTGCTGACGTGGGTGATCATTGCGGTGTTCTTCCGGTATTCGTCACTGGCCGCGTTGGTATCGGCGGTATTCGCACCGTTCTTCGATGTGTTCCTGTTTGGTCCGAGCCGGATATCGCTCGCCGTCGCCGCCATGAGCGCGCTTTTGATCTGGCGGCATCGCGCGAATATCAAGAAGTTGCTCGACGGAAAGGAAAGCCGCATCGGGCAGAAGAAGGCGGCGATTCAAACGCCTCAATAGAGGCCGCGCTAAAACAAGAAAGCCGCCTGAAAGGCGGCTTTCTTTCTCTACGCGTCAAGCTTTGCGAAACCGGTCCATCAATCCCGGAAGTTGTTGAAGTCAAGTGGCGCGTCCGTCACGTCTTTCTTCAACATGGCGATCGCGCTTTGCAGATCGTCGCGCTTCGTGCCGTTGATGCGCACCGCGTCGCCCTGAATGCTGGCCTGGACCTTGATCTTGCTGTCCTTGACCATCTTGACGATCTTCTTTGCAAGGTCGCCGGTCACGCCTTTCTTGATCTCGACGACTTGCTTCAGCTTGTCGCCGCCGATCTTCTCGATCTTGCCGTAATCCAGGAATCGCACGTCCACATTGCGCTTTGCCAGCTTCGACAACATCACGTCCTTGACCTGGCCGAGCTTGAAATCATCGTCGGCAAAAAGCGTCAGGTCGCGATCCTTTTGCTCGATGCGCGAATCCGAACCCTTGAAGTCAAAGCGCGTGGAAATCTCCTTGTTCGACTGTTCGATGGCGTTTTTCACCTCGATCATGTTTGCTTCGCTGACGACGTCAAACGATGGCATTTGTATTCCCCTTCGTTGAGGCGAGGCGCCAGGCTGCCTGCACGCACTCGCTATAATCACTAACCAACGTCATTCTACCGATGCCGTCCCGGTTTGCCCAAGACCACTCCCTTAGTGCTGCCTCAATGCCCGAGTACGAACTCCTCTCCGACTACCCGCTGCTCGCGCACAACACCTTCGGTTTCGATATCCGCGCCAGACTCGCGCTTCGGCTGACGCAAGAAGCACAGATTGTGGCGCTTGCTCACGACGAACGTCTCAAAGACAGGGCACGGCTAATTCTTGGCGGTGGCAGCAATGTGGTGCTGACGAAGGATTTCGATGGCGTTGCATTGCTGATGGAATTGCGCGGACGTCATGTCATCGATCAAGACGGCGAAGCGGTGTATGTCGAAGCCGCTGCAGGAGAAAACTGGCACGAATTCGTTGCATGGACCTTGTCGCAAGGCTTCCCGGGACTCGAAAACCTCGCGCTGATTCCCGGAACGGTGGGCGCGGCGCCGATCCAGAACATCGGCGCATATGGGCTGGAAATGGGCGAGCGCTTCGAACGCTTGCGGGCTATCGAGTTATCGACGGGCGAAACGCGCGAATTCGATCGCAACGCGTGCGCGTTCGGTTATCGCGACAGTTATTTCAAGCGGGAAGGGCGCGGACGTTTTGTGATCGTTTCGGTGACGTTTCGTCTGCCGAAAAAGTGGACGCCGCGTGCGGAATACGCAGACATTGCGCGCGTGCTGGAAAGCGGCGCGTCGGACAATCCGCAAGCGATCTTCAATGCAGTCGTCGCCGTGCGTCAGGCGAAGCTGCCCGACTGGCGCGTGCTTGGAAACGCCGGAAGCTTTTTCAAGAACCCGGTGATCAGCGCGGCCGAGTTCGATGCGCTCAAGGCGCGCGAGCCGGAACTCGTCTCGTACAAACAGCCGAACGGGCAATTCAAGCTGGCAGCGGGCTGGCTCATCGACCGATGCGGCTGGAAAGGCCGTTCAATCGGCGCGGCCGCCGTGCACGACCGGCAGGCGTTGGTGCTGGTCAATCGCGGCGGGGCATCGGGCGCGCAAATCCTCGAACTCGCCGATGCGATCAAACGCGACATCCACGCGCGTTTCGGCGTCGAGCTGGAAGCAGAACCGGTATGCCTTTGACGCGGCACTGATGCCCCATAAAAAAACCCGCCGAAGCGGGTTTTTTCACATTTTCGATACCGCTCAACCACCACGCTTGCGGCGCGCATTTTCCGCAATCCGCATCCGCAGCGCATTCAGCTTGATAAACCCGCCGGCATCGGCCTGATCGTAGGCGCCGCCGTCGTCGTCAAACGTGGCGATGTTCTTGTCGAACAGTGTTTCCTTCGAATCACGCGCGACCACCGTCACACTGCCCTTGTAAAGCTTCACGCGCGTCCAGCCGTTCACCTTGTCCTGCGTGTGATCGATCAGCACTTGCAGCGCGCGACGCTCCGGGCTCCACCAGTAGCCGTTGTAAATCAGCGCGGCATAACGCGGCATCAGGTCGTCTTTCAGATGCGCGACTTCACGATCCAGCGTGATCGACTCGATCCCGCGGTGCGCCTTGAGCATGATCGTGCCGCCCGGCGTCTCGTAGCAACCGCGCGACTTCATGCCGACATAACGGTTCTCGACCAGATCCAGCCGGCCGATTCCATGCTTGCCGCCAATCGCGTTCAGTTCGGTGAGCATGTCCGCCGGCGACAAACGCTTGCCGTTCAACGCAACCGGATCACCCTTCTCGTATTCGATATCCAGATACTCCGGCTGGTCCGGCGCATCTTCCGGCGCGACCGTCCAGCGCCACATGTCGGCTTCGGCTTCGGCCTTCGGATCTTCCAGGTGACGGCCTTCGAATGAAATATGCAGCAGGTTGGCGTCCATGGAGTAGGGCGCGCCGCCTTGCTTATGCTTCATTTCGATAGGAATGCCGGCCTTTTCCGCGTAAGCCAAAAGCTTTTCGCGCGACAGCAGATCCCATTCACGCCACGGCGCGATCACCTTGATGCTTGGCTCGAGCGAGTAATAACCCAGTTCGAAACGCACCTGATCGTTACCCTTGCCGGTCGCGCCGTGCGAAACGGATTGCGCGCCCACGGCACGGGCGATTTCGATCTGACGTTTCGCGATCAGCGGACGTGCAATCGACGTTCCGAGCAGATATTCGCCTTCGTAGACCGTGTTGGCGCGGAACATCGGGAACACGAAGTCGCGGACGAATTCCTCACGCAGATCTTCAATGAAAATGTTGTCCTGCTTGATGCCGAGCTGCAGCGCTTTCTTGCGCGCCGGTTCGAGTTCTTCGCCCTGACCGATGTCAGCGGTGAACGTCACGACTTCGGCGTCGTAGTTGTCTTGCAACCACTTCAGGATGACGGAGGTATCGAGGCCGCCCGAGTAGGCGAGCACGACTTTTTTGATATCGCTCATGGTGAACTCGTATGGCTGGAAAACGGTGTGCGCCGGGCTTTCAGCGCGCGGAAAACCGCTATTTTGACACTAAATGGCGGTCATTCCGCATTTTCGGGACGATGCGGCGTTTCAATGATTGAGTTTGCCGAGCAGCAGATACTCCATCAACGCCTTTTGAACGTGCAGACGGTTTTCGGCTTCGTCCCAGACCACGCTTTGCGGACCGTCGATCACTTCGGCGCTCACTTCTTCCCCGCGATGGGCCGGCAGGCAATGCATGAAGAGCGCGTCCGGATTCGCGCGCGACATCATGTCTGCATCGACGCACCAGTCGGCGAACGCCTTCTTGCGCACTTCGTTCTCGGCTTCAAAACCCATGCTGGTCCAGACGTCCGTGGTGACCAGATCGGCGCCGGTGCAGGCGTCGTTCGGATCAGCGAACTCTTCATAGAACGGCGCGCTTTCCGGCGCCACCAAGGTCGGATCGAGCGAATAGCCGGGCGGGGTGGACAGGCGTAACTTGAAGCCGAGGATCTGCGCGGCCTCGATCCACGTGTACAGCATGTTGTTGGCGTCGCCAACCCAGGCCACGGTTTTTCCCGCGATAGGGCCACGCAATTCGTAGTACGTGAACACATCAGCGAGAACCTGGCACGGGTGATACTCGTTCGTCAGCCCGTTGATCACCGGCACGCGCGAGTTTTCGGCGAAGCGCTCGATGATGTGCTGGCCGAACGTGCGGATCATGATGATGTCGACCATGCGTGAGACGACCTGCGCCGCATCTTCGATAGGCTCGCCGCGTCCCAGTTGCGTATCACGCGTGCTGAGGAACACGGCATGGCCGCCGAGCTGGAAGATGCCGGCTTCGAACGACAGCCGCGTACGCGTTGAATTCTTCTCGAAGATCATCGCCAGCGTTCGGTCGTGCAGCGGGTGATAGGTCTCGTAGCTCTTGAACTTGCGCTTCAGAATACGTGCGCGTTCGAGCACGTAGTCATAGTCGTCGAGGGAGAAATCCTTGAACTGCAGATAGTGGCGAATTTTTTTTTCGGTCATGAAATGCGTACGGCGGCTTCAGCCGGCAATTGCGCCGGACGGCTCCGCCGTCGTGGTGGTATTGAATTTCAGCATAAAGGAAATTCTGTCGTTTGACGAGATGGCGAAATAGCCGACGCGGTCCATGGTTGCCTGTCTCGCAGCCCGTCCAGCGCGGTTAAGCGGCTTTGTGTGCAGTGCGGAAAAAGGCCCTCTGCTGTATAATCGGGCTCGTTTCTCCGGCAGTCCTGACACCTGTCGACTGCTACCTGTCGACTGCTTTCAGTACGGCTTCGGAGCGGCCCTTGCATCTCGTCGTACGCTTGAGCGAATGTACCCAGCGGGTTCGCGGACATGCTTTCGCGTTGCTGCCACCAGGAGGCCGCAGAGGAAGCTGAAATCGCGTCGAAATAGGCGTGTCCTGGCTTATTGCACGCTGAGGCAATTCGCGCCGGGCGCCAGGGTTTAACGTCGGAGTTCACGCGGGGCTTAACTGCAACAAGGGTCGGCGAGCCGGGCTCCGTTTCTGCTGGCTCATCTTGCCAATCGTGCATGCGCGTTTGCCGGCGGTTTCCGCTGGTCGTCAAACAGGTATTCCTACATGGCCGAAACAACCCCAACCGAATACTTCATCCAGGGCGTTACGTCGAACGGCAAGACCTTTCGGCCGAGTGACTGGTCGGAGCGGCTTTGTGGCGTGATGTCGGGTTATGGTCCAAAAAAGCGCGGGCCGAATGCCCGACTGACATATTCCATCTATGTACGCCCCACCTTGCTTGGAAACGTGAAGACGGTGATCCTCGATTCGCGGTTGCGCGAGATCGAACCCATGGCCTTTGACTTCGTGATGAACTTCGCAAAGGACAATGACCTGCTCGTGACGGAAGCCTGCGAGTTGCCGCCGCATCACGGAACGCAGCAGCAAGGTTGACAGGGAAGGGCTTCTTCAACGTTGAATACGTGTTGAGGGCGTTTAACAAGTACACGACAAAAAACCCGCCAAGGCGGGTTTTTTCATTGCTGCTTTTCTTGCTCTAGTCCCTCAGCGCAAAAAGCGTGAGCCTGTCACGCCGGAGGCGCGCAGACCGCAACGCGATCCTTAAGCAGCAGGTGCTTGCAGACCCTTGATGGCGGCCGACAGACGGCTCTTATGGCGAGCAGCCTTGTTCTTGTGAACGATGCGCTTGTCCGCAATGATGTCGATGGTCTTGACCGACGTCTTGTAGATTTCCGCAGCCTTGGCCTGGTCGCCGGCGTCGATTGCCTTGCGAACTGCCTTAATGGCCGTGCGGAACTTAGAGCGCAGCGCCGAGTTGTGCGAGTTTGCCTTCGCGCTTTGACGGGCGCGCTTGCGAGCTTGTGCGGTATTTGCCATGACGGTTCCTTATCCTGTTCCAGCTATGTGTTTCAGCGCTTCCCGTTTAGCTTCCGGAGCGAGCCCAGCTCAATGCCGGCCCGGCTCCGCACAAGATAAAACGAGGTCAATCCGATGCGCTGTTTATGATCAAACTCCCGGGATCGATTGCCCGAAAGCGCAAAAAACGTCGAAAGAAGACGCGAAACCGCAGTGCCTGGTAGTTGCTTACCCATGCCGAAAGCGGATTCAGGAGCTTCGAAACCGGCGATTATAGCAACGAAATCATGGGGCTGGCAAGCACCGCACGTTCTGCCGAAGTCGCGGCCCGGCGCCATCGCCGTAGCGGGCAGACTGTACAAGATACCACCGCCGTTGCAAATTCTAACGATTCGGGAATTGTTGCGACGCGTTGTGTTCATGGTGCCGCCCGTATAATGAGCGCCCCATGAATCTAATCCGAGCCCTCCTGACGGTCAGCGGTTTCACGTTGCTTTCGCGTGTAACCGGCCTGATCCGCGAAACGCTGATCGCGCGAGCCTTTGGCGCCAGTCAATTCACCGACGCGTTCTACGTCGCCTTCCGCATCCCGAACCTGCTGCGGCGCCTGTCCGCGGAAGGGGCGTTCTCGCAGGCCTTCGTGCCGATCCTCGCCGAGTTCAAGAACACCGAGGGCCACGATGCAACCAAGGCGCTCGTCGACGCCATGTCGACCGTGCTCGCCTGGGCGCTCGCAGTGATATCGATGGCGGGCGTGGCGGGCGCGTCCTGGGTCGTGTTTGCTGTCGCCTCAGGCCTGGAGCACGATGGCCGCGCGTTCGGCTACGCGGTGACCATGACCCAGATCATGTTCCCGTACATCATCTTCATCTCGCTGACATCACTGGCGTCCGGGGTTCTGAATACGTACCGGAAGTTCTCGCTGCCCGCGTTTGCGCCCGTGCTGCTCAACGTGTCCTTCATTGCGGCGGCGATTTTCCTCGCGCCGCATCTGAAAGTGCCTATCTACGCGCTGGCGTATGCGGTGATTGCCGGCGGGATTTTGCAGTTTCTCGTGCAATTGCCCGGGCTCAAGAAGATCGACATGATTCCGCGCATTGGCTGGAATGTTGTGAAGGCGCTGCGGCATCCGGGTGTGAAGCGCGTGCTGATCAAGATGGTGCCGATGACCTTCGGCGTGTCCGTCGCGCAGCTGAGCCTGATCATCAACACGAATATTGCGTCGCGGCTCGGGCCGGGCGCGGTGTCGTGGATCAATTATTCCGACCGCCTGATGGAGTTTCCGAGTGCGCTGCTCGGCGCCGCGCTCGGCACGATCCTGCTGCCAAGCCTTTCGAAGGCGCATGTGGACAAGGATCCGGTCGAATATTCGGCGCTGCTCGACTGGGGACTGCGCATCACCTTCCTGCTGGCCGCGCCCAGCGCCGTTGCGCTGTTTTTCTTCGCCCAGCCGCTCACGGCGACGCTCTTCGGCTACGGCAAATTCGATGCAAATTCCGTCGTCATGGTGGGCCGCGCGCTGGCCATGTATGGCATCGGGCTCGTCGGCCTGATCCTGATCAAGATCCTTACGCCTGGCTTTTACGCGAAGCAGGACATCAGGACGCCGGTGATCATCGGCATTGTGGTGTTGATCGCGATTCAGTTGAGCAACCTGGTCTTCGTGCCCATATTCGCCCACGCCGGGCTCACCTTGTCGATCGGGCTGGGCGCGTGCGCGAACGCGACGATGTTGTTCATCGGATTGAGGAAGCGCGGGATTTACCAGCCGTCGGCCGGATGGACGCGTTTCTTCGCCCAACTGGTCGGGGCATGCCTCGTGCTGGCGGGAGTGATGCACTGGGTTTCGGGCAACTTCGACTGGATTGGCATGCGCGCTGCGCCGCTGCAGCGCATTGCGCTTCTCGGAGCCAGCCTGGTTGTATTCGCTGCGCTATATTTCGGTATGCTCTCGGCGATGGGCTTCAAATACGCGTATTTCAGAAGGCGAACGATGTGATGACGACGACGCGCATGCTCGACTATTTCACTTCGCTGGTGGCGGAGGACGAAAGCCTGCCCCTCACCGAGGCGGCGTTGTCGCTTGCGCAGGACGCGTATCCCGACCTCGATTTGCAGGGCGTGCTGGCGGAGATCGACGAACTCGTGCTGCGGGTTCGCCGCCGCATGCCGGAGGACGCCGATATCAAGCAGAAAGTCGGCGTGCTGAATCGTTTTTTCTTCCGCGAACTGGGCTTCACCAGCAATCTCAACGATTATTACGACCCGGATAACAGCCACCTGAACATGGTGCTGAAACGCCGGCGCGGCATTCCGATATCGCTCGCGGTCGTGTATCTGGAGATGAGCGAGCAGCTTGGTATTCCCGTGCGTGGTGTGTCGTTTCCGGCGCACTTCCTGCTGCGCGTGACTACCCCGGAAGGCGACGTGATGCTGGATCCGACCACCGGCCACTCGCTCTCCGAATCCGCGATGGTCGAAATGCTCGAGCCTTACGTACAGCGGGTTGGCGAGTCGATTGGCAGCGCGTTGCGCGTGCTGTTGCAACCAGCGACGCGGCGGGAAATCATCGGACGAATGTTGCGCAATCTGAAGAGCATTTATCTTCAGACGGAGCGCTGGCAGCGCTTGCTCGCGGTGCAACAGCGGCTTGTGATACTGATGCCGGGAAGCATTGAAGAGGTGCGGGATCGCGGCTTCGCTTATGCGCGTCTGGATTATCTGCGCCCGGCGATGGAAGATTTGCGTCGATACCTCGATGACCGTCCGGACGCCGAGGACGCAACGGTCGTGGAGACGGAGTTGCACGAACTCAGGCAACGCACGCAGCACGACAGCGACTAAAAATTCTGGCTTTATAAAAACGGCGGCGCATCTTCCAGGATGTGCCGCCGTTGTTCGTTTACTTCGGTTGCATCCGGATTGCCCCGTCCAGGCGGATGACTTCGCCGTTGAGCATGGGGTTATCGAAGATGTGTTTGACGAGCATCGCGTATTCGTTCGGTTTGCCCAGGCGCGACGGGAACGGCACCATGGCGCCGAGCGCGTCCTGCACTTCCTGCGGCATGCCGAGCAGCATGGGCGTTTCGAAGATACCCGGCGCGATCGTCATGACACGAATGCCGTTGCGGGACAGATCACGCGCGATCGGCAAGGTCATGCCAACCACGCCACCCTTCGATGCCGCGTACGCGGCCTGTCCGATCTGGCCATCGTAGGCCGCAACCGATGCCGTGCTGACGATCACGCCGCGCTCGCCGGCCGCGTTCGGTTCGTTCTTCGCCATGGCCGCAGCGCTCAACCGGATCATGTTGAACGTGCCGATCAGGTTCACGCCAATGGTCTTCGCGAACACATCGAGCGAATGCGGGCCGTCCTTGCCGACCGTCTTTGCCGCCGGTGCAATGCCCGCGCAGTTCACGAGTCCGCGCAAACTGCCGAGTTGCGTAGCCGCCTCCACGGCGCGCTGACCATCTTCCTCATGGCTCACGTCGCACTTCACGAGCACGCCGCCGAGTTCCTTCGCAAGCGTCTCGCCGCCGGCTTCGTTCATGTCTGCAATCACAACCTTGCCGCCATGATCGCGGATCAGTCGCGCCGTCGCCGCGCCCAAGCCCGATGCGCCGCCGGTGATGAGAAAAACGTTGTCCTGGATATCCATGCTGTGTACCCCCTCAATGGTGGTGATGTGCGAAGAGATCTGTTAAAGCAAAAAACCCGCTCGGCCAATGAAGCACGAGCGGGTTTCGAAAAGGCGTGCTTGCGGCGCCAGGCGTTGAGATCAGGTCAACGCTTCGAACACGCGCTGACGAATTTCATCGACGGTACCGAGGCCCGAAATACGCCGGTATTCCGGCGCCTTCAAACCGTTGTTGTCGCCGTGCTTCGACCAGTTGTTGTAGTAATCGATCAGCGGCTTGGTCTGCGCCACGTACACGTCGAGCCGCTTCTTCACGGTCTCTTCCTTGTCGTCGTCGCGCTGGATCAGTGGCTCGCCGGTGACGTCGTCACGGCCTTCCTGCTTCGGCGGATTGAACTTGACGTGATACGTGCGACCCGACGCCGCATGGACGCGCCGTCCACTCATGCGTTCGATGATGTCCGAAAACGGCACATCGATCTCCAGCACATAGTCGATGGCAACCGCCGCCTGCTTCATGGCGTCGGCTTGCGGAAGCGTGCGCGGGAAGCCGTCGAACAGATAGCCGTTTGCGCAGTCCGGTTCCTGCAGACGCTCCTTGACGAGGTTGATGATGAGCGTGTCCGGCACGAGCTCGCCCGCGTCCATGAAGCGCTTGGCTTCCACGCCGAGCGGCGAACCTGCTTTCACGGCGGCGCGCAGCATGTCGCCCGTCGAGATTTGCGGGATGCCGAACTTTTCCTTGATGAAGGTGGCCTGGGTGCCCTTGCCGGCGCCGGGGGCGCCCAACAGGATCAAACGCATGGTGATATCTCCGAATCGAATAGAAACCGCTCTCGCTGCGAGGCTTATCTGGCGTCCGGTCGCTATTCACAATGCCCGGGAGACGCCCGAAACGAGGCGCGACGAGCCGAATTCGGGAGACGGCGCGGCACCAGTCGACATGGGCGCTAGGGAGCAAAGGCGCTGACCGGAAGGCTCGCGCTACCGGCCGATTATGCCATGCATCCTCGCTATGGCGACCCGAAAAAAGGCCGCAAAGGCTTGTTATGTGGGGCGTGGCGGGGTTAACGCGAGTTGCCCGGAAGCGGGCCGGCGCGTTAGGAGGAAGCCGGAAACATCGCGCGTACGCGGGCCAGGTCGGTGGGGGTATCGACACCTGGCGGCGGTGCGTCGTTCGTGATCAGAACGGCGATGCGCTCGCCGTGCCAGAGCGCGCGAAGCTGTTCGAGCGCTTCCGCTTCCTCGATGGGCGCGACGCTCAGCGTGGGATAAGCCCGCAGAAACTTCGCGCGATACGCGTACAGGCCGATGTGCCGCAGCACATTGGCCGGAATCGGCGGGCGCGATGCCAGCGCGGCCACGTTCGGCCATTCCTTTTGCCAGGCATCGCGCGACCAGGGAATCGGCGCGCGGGAGAAATAGAGCGCGACGCTTTTTGCATCGAGCACGACTTTCACGACGTTCGGATTGAAAACATCGGCGGGATCGTGGATGGGATGCGCGGCTGTGGCGATCGCGCACGACGGGTGCGCTGCCAGATGCGCCGCCACGTTGCGCACGAGCGCGGGATCGATCAGCGGTTCGTCGCCTTGCACGTTGACCACGATGGTCTCGTCACTCCAGCCGAAATGCGTGGCGACTTCGGCGAGACGATCCGTGCCGTTCGGGTGATCGGCGCGCGTGAGCAGCACGTCGAAGCCGTGTTCCCTCGCGACATGGACCACGCGCGGCGAATCCGTTGCGATCAGCACCTGCAATGCGCCCGACAAACGCGCCCGCTCGGCGACGCGCACGACCATCGGCTTTCCGCCGATGTCGGCCAGCGGTTTGTTCGGCAGCCGCGTGGACGCGAGCCGCGCGGGCACGACAGCAATAAAGGGCGGCACGACCGGCGTGTGGGCGTTCATGTTGGGGCGTTCGCGTCCAGGTGTTCGTTGAGGATCAGTTTCCGCTAACGGGTTTCAACGGATCGACGGGCGTGCCTTCAACCGTCTGACGTGCTTCGTCTGGCAGCATGATGGGAATGCCGTCGCGGATCGGGTACGCGAGCTTGTCGACGTTGCAGATGAGTTCCTGCGCCGCGCGGTCATAGGTGAGCTGGGTCTTGCAAATCGGGCAGACAAGGATTTCAAGCAGGCGTGCGTCCACGAATTTTCTCCACGACTAATGCGATGAGGCGGGGTTTGAGCACGGCTTCCACGGGAACGACCCAGATGCGCGCGTCACGCCAGGCCCCGAATTTTACTGCATCCTTCTCTGTGATCAGGATCGAATCGGCTTCGATGCCGGCAAACGGGTTGTCGCGGTAATCGTAGTGATCGGGGAACGCACGGGTCGAGAGGGTCAGGCCTTCGGCACGCAGCGACGCGAAAAACCGTTCCGGCGATCCGATGCCCGCCGCCGCCCCGATCCGCTCGCCCTTGAACGCGGCGAGCGGACGGCGCACAGCGGGGTCGTCGAGCAGCCAGGCGTCGCCGGTTGTGAGGTCGAGCGAGAACGTGTTCGGCCACGGCGGCAGCGCGCGTTCGTACGGGCTGTTGATCAGGGTGGCGTCGCGATGCCGCGACATCGATTCACGCAGCGGGCCAGCCGGAAGCAGGAATCCGTTGCCGCCGAGGCGGTCATCGAACACCACGAGCTCGAAGCTGCGCGCCAGGCGGTAATGCTGCAGGCCGTCGTCGCTCACGATCACATCCACCGATGGATTCGCCTTCAGCAACGCCTGCGCCGCCGCCACGCGATCCGGCGACACGACGACCGGCGCGTGCGTGCGGCGAGCGATGAGAAGGGGTTCATCGCCGACTTCGGCGGGTTTGCTTTCGGGCGTGACAAGCGTGGCTTCATGGATCTTTGCGCCATAACCGCGCGAGACGACGCCCGGCTGGTAACCGGCGGCGCGCAGCGCTTCAACGAGCGCGATCACGGTCGGCGTCTTGCCGGTACCGCCCACGGTGACGTTGCCGACCACGACAACGGGCACGCCAACGTTGGTCTGCTTGATCCAGCCGAGCGCGAAAAACATACGTCGAATTGCAGCGATCAAACCGAAAACAGCGGCAAACGGCGTCAGCGACCACGCGACCCAGCCGCGCCGGCGCCATTCACGGGCGAGGAAATTTTCTATCGGCGGTTTGAAGTCAGACATGGCGCGCGCTCCCTGCACGTCGCGGGAAGGCTCGGGACTGGATGGGCCGATGCTCGAAACATGACGATACTGCTGAGACTGGTGAAACCAAGCTTGACGGCCGGCACCTTTGCATCGGGGCGGTTCTCCTAAAAAGCTGAACGGAAAGCGGTCGGCGGGCGATCCTCGAACCCGGCACTCTAGCGCGGCGGTGCGCTCTGCGCCAGTCGAAGGAAACCGGTCTGCTTCTGCAGTTTTACACAGACGGTCCTGTGGATAACTCTGTGAACAAGTTGGCGTGCATTGGCGGGAATTCGGCCTCTGGTCGGACTAACGTCGGCGAACAGCTCTTCGGGAAATAAGAAAGGCATTCAAAACAAAGGCTTAAAGCGCGTTCATGTGAATTTCATATTCGTGTGTGCGTGTTTTCGGTAACTTGTGCGTTGTGGACACTTGCTACACTTCGCCAGCCGAATGGACGTCCGTTCGCCCGAATTTCGACCCGTAGACACCGCAATCAACCGGCCTTTTCCTTCGATGAGCACCGATCCATTCTCTAAACCAGACCCCGCTGGCGCCGACGCGGTCATTCCCGTTTCAGCGCTCAATCGCGCGATTGGTTCAATGCTCGAGCGCTCGTTTCCGTTGGTGTGGGTATCGGGCGAAGTCTCGAATTTTACGAAAGCGGCGAGCGGTCACTGGTATTTCTCGATCAAGGATGCGCAGGCGCAAATGCGTTGCGTGATGTTCCGTGGCCGCGCCCAGTACGCCGAGTTCACGCCGCGCGAAGGCGACCGGATCGAGGTGCGCGGGCTCGTCACCATGTACGAACCGCGCGGCGAGCTGCAACTCGGTGTAGAAGCGGTTCGACGGACTGGGCAAGGGCGCTTGTATGAAGCGTTCCTAAGACTCAAGGCGAAGCTCGAAGCCGAAGGTTTGTTCGCCGCCGAGAGAAAGCGCGCGCTGCCGCAGCATCCGCGCGCAATCGGTATCGTGACGTCGTTGCAGGCGGCCGCCTTGCGCGACGTGCTGACGACGCTTTCGCGCCGCGCGCCGCATGTGCCGGTGATCGTCTACCCGGCGCCGGTGCAGGGCGCGGGCGTGGCCGCAAAACTCGCCGCCATGGTCGACGACGCCAGCGCACGCCGCGAAGTCGATGTGCTGATTGTTTGCCGGGGCGGGGGTTCCATCGAAGACTTGTGGGCGTTCAACGAAGAAGTCCTTGCGCGTGCGATCGCCGAAAGCGCGATGCCCGTTGTCAGCGGCGTAGGGCACGAGACGGATTTCACTATCGCCGATTTCGCCGCCGATGTCCGCGCGCCCACGCCCACGGCAGCGGCCGAACTCGTCAGCCCGCAACGCGTGTTGCTGCTGCGCGATCTGGATCATCGGCATGCATCGCTCGCACGCGGTTTCGGCCGGATGATGGGGCGGCGCGCGCAGCAAATCGACTGGCTCGCGCGCCGGCTCGTTAGCCCCACCGAGCGGCTCGAACGCCAGCGCGTTCACTTGCGGCAATTGACAGCGCGACTTGCGTCGGCGGGAGCGCGTCCGGTGCGTGACGCTCGCGCACGCTTTGCGCTCGTGCACATGCGCTGGCAACGCTGGCGTCCTGATCTCGCCGCCGAGCGTGAACATCTGATGCGGCTCGCGCAGCGCCTAGGCGACTCGCAGGGGCGCAGGCATGAACGTGCGGCGGCGCGGGTGTCGGAGTTATCGGCGAGATTGCAGGTGCTGAGTCCGCAACGCACGCTCGAGCGTGGCTACGCCGCGTTGATCGATGCCCAAACGGGGCGCGCGGTGCGTTCACCGAATGCGCTGAAGCCGAAGCGGCCGCTGACCGTGCATCTGGCAGAAGGCGCGGCGGATGTCTTGCTCGCCGATGTACAACCCCGTTTATCTGACGAATTCTGAGCGCGGCACGCTCCATGCGCGCAATGAAGAGGGCTGCGGATCACGTTTCCAAAGGCCCGTAGTTTTGACGGGCTAGCGTGTCTGCAGGAGCGTTTTTTACGCGGCTGCCATGGCTTCGTAATCGATCATGCTCATAAAAACCCGCAATTTGCGGGGTTATCCCAACTCGCCTACAATCGAGTGCTCTATTGCTTCACTCCTCACGTCCCCCGATAATTCAACATAGAAGGAAGCTCGCACCATGGAACATACCCTCCCGCCGTTGCCGTTCGAAAAGAACGCGCTTGCTCCGAACATGTCGGAAGAAACGCTTGAGTATCACTATGGCAAGCATCATCAAACCTATGTGACGAACCTGAACAAGCTGATTCCGGGTACTGAATTCGAAAACCTGCCGCTCGAAGAAATCGTCAAGAAGGCATCGGGTGGCGTGTTCAACAACGCAGCCCAGGTCTGGAACCACACGTTCTTCTGGAATAGCCTTTCGCCCAAGGGTGGCGGTGCTCCCGCCGGCGCGCTCGCCGACGCGATCAACGCCAAGTACGGGTCGTTCGACAAGTTCAAGGAAGAGTTCGCGAAGGTCGCAACCGGCACTTTCGGTTCGGGCTGGACGTGGCTCGTGAAGAAGCCGGATGGCTCGCTCGATATCGTCTCGACCAGCAATGCCGCTACGCCGCTGACCACGGACGCGAAGGCGCTCCTGACCATCGACGTTTGGGAACACGCGTATTACATCGACTATCGCAATGCGCGTCCGAAGTTCATCGAAGCATTCTGGAATATCGCGAACTGGGAATTTGCATCGAAGAATTTCGGTGCCTGAGCTTTCACAAGCTCTTTGATTCGTCAGCAATAACCGTTCGGAACGGCATGGGGTCTAAAAATTCACGCCGTGTCCGAAATAAAAAGCCCTCTACATAGAGGGCTTTTTGCATTAAGCGTCCGCCGAAGGTGGGCCTGTTCCTTGCTCCTGCCTTGCGGTATTGCGAAAGCGTGCATAGCGACAATCAATATTATGAGAAACAAACGCCAGCCGGTGCCTGCTACGCCACGTATGTCGACCGGCGTTGACGGACTCGACAACATCCTGGGCGGGGGCCTGACGCCTAACCGCGTCTATCTGGTGGAAGGGTCACCGGGGGCGGGCAAAACCACCTTGGCGCTGCAATTTTTACTCAAGGGCGCAGAGGTGGGCGAGGCCGGGCTTTACATCACGCTCTCCGAGACGCGCTCGGAACTGCTCGCCGTAGCTGATGCCCATGGCTGGGAAGTCGACGCAATTTCCATTGTCGAGCTGCTTTCGGACGAAGGACTGGACCCCGAGTACGAACAGTCGATATTGCATCCGGCGGAAGTGGAGCTTGGTGAGACCGTCAAGAGTGTGATGCACCAGGTCGAGGCGATCAAGCCTGCCCGGATCGTGCTGGACAGCTTGTCGGAATTGCGGCTGCTTTCGCAGAATCCGCTTCGATACCGCCGGCAAATCCTTGCGCTTAAGCGCTACTTCGCAACGCGCGACTGCACGGTCCTCCTGCTCGACGACAACACCTCCGACCCAAGCGACCTTCAGCTTCACAGCATCGCGCATGGCGTGGTCAGCCTGGATCAGCTGGTACACGATTACGGCGGCGCGCGCCGGCGGCTGCGCGTTGCAAAGATGCGTGGCCTCAAGTTTCGCGAGGGGTTCCACGATTTCACGCTGGAGACGGGTGGTATCGATGTGTATCCGCGGCTCGTCGCGGCCGAACATCACGCGGAATTTTCCAGCACGCCGTTGAGCACGGGATCGGAGGGCCTTGACGCGTTGCTCGGCGGCGGCCTCATTCCTGGCACGAACACGTTGCTGATCGGACCATCGGGCGTGGGGAAAACGACCACCGTGGTGTGCTGCCTGATGGCGGCGCTAAAGCGCGGCGAGCGCTGCATGTACTACCTCTTCGATGAAACCCTCCGCACGCTCTTGCTGCGTTCGAAGGCGCTCGGCATGGACGTCTCGCCGTTCCTTGAAAGCGGCCAGCTAACCTTGCGCCAGATCGATCCGGCCGAGATGTCGCCGGGACAGTTCACAAGCGATGTGCGCGAGGCCGTGGAAGATGAGGGCGTGCGCTATGTGGCCATCGACAGTTTGAATGCGTACCTTCAGGCGATGCCTGGCGAGCGTTATCTGTTGTTGCAGATGCATGAACTGCTCGGCTACCTGAACCAGCGCGGCGTGGTGACCATGCTCGTGCTCGGGCAGCATGGAATCGTGGGCGAGGTGGAGACGGATATCGATATCAGCTATCTCAGCGATACCATGATCCTGTTCCGCTATTTCGAGCATCAGGGCGAAGTCCTAACCGCGCTTGCGGCTGTCAAGAGCCGTGGCAGCGCACACGAGCGCACGATCCGGCAATTCCGGCTGGCTCGCGGAGGGATAGAAGTGAGCGAAGCGCTGCGCGATTTTGATGGCGTGCTGGCCGGACTGCCGTCGTATCGTGGCGACACCGAGATCCTCGGGCGTGTCGATCGTAAGGACGCGTAGCCGTGGAGAACCGAGTCCTGATCCTTGCCCCCCGCGGCCGAGATGCCGACGTCATCGGTGAAGTCCTGAGCCGCGACGGCCGCAAATGTCTGGTGTGCACCGACGCAGCAATGCTCAATGCCGAACTGCGCGCAAGCGCGGGCACGGCGTTGATTGCTGAAGAAGCCCTCACCGACGAGGACATGCCGCAGTTTTTCCACTGGCTCGAACAGCAGCCGACCTGGTCCGATTTCCCACTCATCCTGCTCGCCACGAAACGCATGGAACGGCGTCCAAAGCACGCGCTCGAGTTGCTCGAAAAGCTCGGCAACGTGATTGTGCTCGAACGGCCGCTGCATGCCGAAACTTTGCGGCGCGCGGTGGCGTCTTCGTTGCGCGCGCGGATGAGGCAGTACGAGGCGCGGCGTCAGCTTGTCGAGCGCGTTGAATCGCAGGAGCGGTTGCATCTGGCGCTCGCGGCCGGACGGCTGGGATCGTGGGAACTCGATGTCGAGACTGGCGCGCTGCGCTCAACCGAGGCGTTTCGCAAGATCTTCGGGCTCAAGGCGCCGACTGTGGATTACGCGCAGCTCGTGGAAGCAATTCATCCTGAAGACCGCGAGATGCGTCACAGGGCGCTCGAACGCTGCATCGAAGAGAACACGAATCTCTCGGTGGAATATCGGGCGATGTGGCCGGACGGATCGATACATTGGGTCGAGTCACGCGGCCATCCAATGCGCTCTGTAAATAGTACGACCGGCGCAGTGACGACGAGAATCATCGGTGTATCGCTGGATGTCACCGACCGGCATGCGGTCAACGAAAAGATCCTCGCAAGCCAGCTCGTGGTCGAGCGTCTTAACGACACCCTGGAAAGCCGGATCGCCGAGCGGACGCAGGAACTGGCGTCGGCGAACGACCGACTCATGAAGGAAATCAACGAACGCGCAAAGGTCCAGGCGGTGCTCGTGCAGGCGCAAAAAATGGAAGCGCTCGGGCAACTGACGGGTGGTATCGCGCACGATTTCAATAACCTACTGAACGTGATCATGGGCAACGCCGAACTGATCACGCGCGTGAGCCGCGACGAGCGCGTGCAGAACATGGCGCAGACGGTTAAGCGCGCAACCGAGCGTGGCGCCAAGCTCACCGGTCAGTTGCTGACGTTTTCACGCAGCAGCAATCTGGATCTAAAGGCCATAGACGTCATTTCGATGCTGCATGGCATGCGCGACATGCTGGCGTTATCGCTGGGAACGGGCATTCATTTCGGCACGCGTTTCAACGTGGACGAAGCCTGGACCGACGCAGATGCCAACCAGCTCGAACTCGCTGTGCTGAACCTAGGAATCAACGCGCGCGACGCGATGCCTGACGGCGGCCTGCTGACGATCACTGTGGACCGGCGCGCCTCGCCGGACAAAACCGTTCCGGCGGGGCAGTACGTGGTAATCGGCGTAAGCGACACTGGTACAGGCATTGCCCCGGAGTTGCTCTCACGCGTTTTCGATCCGTTCTTTACCACAAAGCCGGTGGGCAAGGGCACGGGCCTCGGCTTGAGCCAGGTTTACGGGATTGCGACGCAGGCCGGCGGCACGGCGCGGATCCACAGCGAAGAAGGCAAGGGCACGACCGTTGAACTATGGCTGCCTCTGCGCGAGCGGCACGTGGCCGAAGTCACCGTGCCCGAGCCATTCGAAGAGCGCTCGGACAGACATCAGCGGATCCTTGTCATTGAAGATGACGTCGATGTACGGAACTTCCTCGTCGACTGCCTGAAGATGCTCGGATATACCGTGACAGAAGCAGCCCAGGGGCGGCTTGGGCTCGAGCGGCTGCACAAAGATAACCCCGACCTGCTGATGGTCGACTTTGCGATGCCCGGCATGAACGGGCTCGAAGTGATTTCCGAAGTGAAGCGCACGCACCCGCAATTGCCGGTGATCCTGGCGACCGGATACGCAGACGTGGATGTATCGAAAGAACGAGTGGATGGGTACGCGGTACTCAGGAAGCCGTTTCAAATCGGCGATCTCGCGCGCACCGTGAAGGCGGCGTTGATGGCGGCGCCTGCCTGAAGATCGATGCTCGGCGCAGACTTAGCGCCGTTGCGTCGTTACGTCCCAGTTGATGTCCACGCACAGTACTTCGATGCCGCGCGGCGTCGATGCAGCGATCGACGCCGTCACGCATAAGTGCGCTTCGTTGATCGACAGATACGGCGCCGTCAGGTGAACACGATCAGGCGTGCGCAGCGCCTCGATGAAATACGGCCGGCGTTCCCAGCTCGCGCCTTCCGAATGCAGTAGTGGCCTGAAACGCTTCGCGCGCTGCGATGCACGCGCGGCCGGCAAGATGTTGTCGCCTATCTGGCGGCCGGAGGCATCGAGTAGGAAGCAGCGTGCCGTTTCGTGGAGTTGGAGGAGGCCACGGGTTGCATCGGCGAGACCGGCGCCCTCCACCAGTCGCCCCGCCGCGCCTTCGAGTGCGCCTACATAGGGGGCGAGCCGCGCTGATTGCGCCCGCTCACGCGCGGCCACGCGTTCACGCGATGCAGCCGACAACGCGTCCATCACGCCTTGTGCCGCTTGCGGCTTCACAGCTTCCACGCTCGGGCCCGCGAAGTACGCGCCCTGCACGAAATCGACGCCGCACTCCAGCGCGATGAGCGCATCGCGTTCGGTGCTCAGTCCGCCCATCAGCACGAGCTGACCCGATTCATGCAGCAGCGAAACCAGTCCCGGCAATACCCGCTCGATATGCGAATGCTCGCTTGCCTGCTGCAGGATGCATCGGTCGAGCGTCACAATATCCGGCCGCAGATGCCACACGCGGTCGATATTCGAATGCTTTACGCCGAAGCCATCGAGCGCGATCAGGAAGCCGGACTTGCGCAATGAATCGATGATCTCTGCAAAACGCGTCGTCTCGCCGCCGGCCTGTTCGGGCACTTCGAGCACCACGCGTTGGGGCGGCAGCCCGACATTTTTCAGCGATGCGAGGAGCGCGTCGCCGTAACTCGTGTCCATCAATGCCGCCGGATGAAGGCTTAGAAAGAGCCATTCGTCGTTGCTGTCGAAGGAAAAGAAGTTGCCCAGATGCAGTGATTCGGCGAGACGTCCGAGTTCCAGCAGGTCGCCGCGCCGCGCTGCCTGTGTGAACACCTCGTGCGATGGCACCTGGCGGCCGGTGTCGTCGCGGGCGCGCAGTGATGCGTGATATCCGATGGCGCGCCGGTGCGACACCGAGAAGACGGGCTGGAACACGCTGAACACGGTGTATTCGCCGTACAGGACCGTGCGCCGCGAGCCTTCGTCGCCTGCGACGGGGCGGGGCGGCTGAAAGCCGGGAGGGTCGATATCAACCATGCTCATGGTGTTTTGGCAGGTGTTCGAGCGCGGCTCGGGTGGGAGAGAACATCGGACCGCACTAGTTTACAGGATAGGACCCCTCCCTCAAGAGCAAGAAATATGCGCATTTGAGGTTATCTCGAGAGGGGGGTGCCTATCGGGCGCTGGGTGAGGCGCCGCTCGGTTCGTGTGGTGATAGTGAGGCGATGGTTGCACGTTTCTGGTGCGGGCGAAGTCCGCGTTCGCACAGGTTCAGGGTTTCGCAGAGGTGATGAAGTGCTTGGTACTTGCGGTTTTGGTTGGCACCTCGACCCGCATTCGATAGTAATGATCTTGCGCGAGAGAGTCCGCGGTGAATCAGTGTGCCTCCGACGGATCGGTCTCAGTACTTTTCACTGCCCGAATCTCCGGGGCGAGCTGCGCGAAAATCCACGCTGACGCAGCCGTAATAATCCCTACGCACAAAAACGTCGCGTGAAATGCCGGAAGTGAATTCGTCTCAGTGACCTTCGGCAGAATTCCCGTGAAAGTCGCAAGAACCGCCCCCGCGATGGTCACGCCAAGGCTCATCGAAAGCATCTGCACAAGCGAGAACAAACTGTTGCCGCTGCTCGCGCCCCCCGTGCCAAGGTCCTTCAACGTCAGCGTATTCATCGCGGTGAACTGGATCGAATTGACGCCGCCAAAGAATGCCAGTTGGATCAACCGCACCCAAAGCGGCTGCTCGGCGTTCGTCAGCGAAAAGCTTGCCATGGTCAGCCCCACCAGCACCGTGTTGACCACCAACACCCTCCGATACCCCCGCGCCATGATCAGCTTCGTCACGATCCGCTTCGATACCATCCCCGCCGCCGCTACGGGAAGCATCATCAATCCGGCCTCGAACGCGGAATAACCCAGACTTACCTGCAGCAGCAAAGGCAACAGATACGGCATTGCGCCGCTGCCAATGCGCGCGAACAGATTGCCCAGCAAACCGACACTGAACGTGTGGATCTTGAACAGATCAAGCGAAAAGATCGGCTGCGGGACGCGCACCGCATGCAGCCCGTAAGCGACAAAACATGCAAGGCTCAGCACCAGCAACACTAGCACGATGGCGTGCTGCAAGCCGAGATCGGCGAGGCCATCGAGCGAGATGGTCAGCGCCACCATGCCGACAGCCAGCAGCAGATATCCGGCGAGATCGAACGGGGCGGTGGCAGGGTTGCGGCTATCGGGCATGAAAAGCCGGGTCGCAATGCAGCCGATCACACCCACAGGCACGTTGATCAGGAAGATCCAGTGCCACGATGCAATCTGCACAATCCACCCCCCTAGCGTCGGCCCGATGAGCGGCCCAATCAACCCGGGAATCGCCACAAACGATAAAGCCGGTAAATATCGTTCCGCGGGAAAGACGCGCAGCACGGCAAGCCGCCCGACTGGGAGCAACATGGCGCCGCCCACGCCCTGTACCACGCGATAAACCACCAGTTGCATCAGCGTATGGGCGTTCGCACAAAGCAGCGAGCCAATGGTGAAGATGAGGATCGCGCTAAAGAAGACGTGCCGGGTGCCGAACTTATCGGCGAGCCAGCCGGAGAACGGGATCACGGTCGCCATGGTCAGCGAGTACGCGATCACGACACCCTGCATGCGCAGTGGCGCCTCGCCGAGGCTGCGAGCCATGGCGGGCAGCGCCGTATTGACGATGGTCGAATCGAGCGTCTGCATGAAAAAGCCGGTGGCGACGAGCCACAGCATGATCGTGAGCGCTTGCGGGGAAGGAGAGGACGGAACGTTCGAGCGGATTGTGTCGGGCATGAAGGCGGCCGGCGGAAGGAGTGGGCTGATTTTACGTCGACGCGCGAGCCATGACAGGCATTTGAGCGTTAACCGCAGGTAACGTGCCGACGGGCAATACGTGGTCGAAAATGACAGGAAAGCGGCGCAGCCACTCGGGCGGAAGACCGAATGGCGCGCTGCATGCGTCGAGGCGTTGCCGACAATTGCGTTGTCAGAACCGGTACGAAACGCCGACTTCCGCCGTCGGATACCAGCGATACCGCCACGCCTGGTCTTTCAGTTCCTGCGATCCCGTGCTCGCGATCTGCTGGCTGAAGACCGGCCCGGCGTGTTGCGCGAGCGACGGCGACAACGTATAGCTCGTGCGTGGCACGCCATACGCCACGCCAAGATCCGCGATGAAACCAAAGCCCTTGCTCGTCGGCTGATGGCCATAGCCGATGCCCAAATAAGGCATGACCGTGGGGTATCGAGCGGTTGCAGTCGCGGTATCGCCGGGCAATGCGGGGTAGTGCTTGCCATTGAAGACATACATTCCGTTGGACGGCGTCGAGACGCCTTCGAGCTTGTCATCGGTGAGCCGCGCGCCGCCCGTTGCCCGGAACCCGAGGTCCGACCACGGAAAATAGTCCACATAGAGGCCGCCTTGACGAACGTGGATATCGTCCTTGTAGCGGTTGCCGCCCACGGTGAAGTCGTGCGACAGGTTGATCGCGTTGAAATCTGCATGCAGTCCGAAATTCGAACCCAGCCCGACAGCGCCGCCGATCCCCACGCCCAATGTTCCGCCCTGTACGTAGACCTCCTGTGCTTGCGAGCCGCCAATCCAGACTGCACCACATGCCGCCAAAATCATGATTTTGGTGATCATTGTTGTCTCTCTGGTTTCATGCCTGAAGCACGAGCCAACTGGCGACAAGCATCTTTCGTGTGGTTTTCAGCGCGACGTCCCCGCGCGCAACGTCAAGGTATTCGCGATAAAAAGGGCCGTATGTGTGACGTCGCACGAGGTTTCGTACGAGTCGGGGAAACCCGGGATGTTGGGGGATCGAAGGATGTCGCGGCGTGCCGGACGAAGGCGGAGAGCTGAAACGCAACGCGCCCGGGCAAGGAGCCCGGGCGCGCAGGTGATCTAAAACAAACTAACCAGGCTGAATGTACCGCTTACGGCCGATCCGCCGCTGGCACACGGCCATACGTATCTTCAAACCGCACGATATCGTCCTCGCCCAGATACGCACCCGACTGAACTTCGATCAGTTCGAGCGGAATCTTCCCGGGGTTCAACAACCGGTGCGTCACGCCCAACGGAATATAGGTCGACTGATTTTCGGTCAGCATGATTTCTTGCGCGCCGTTCGTGACCATTGCCGTGCCCTTCACCACGATCCAATGCTCCGCGCGGTGGTGATGCATCTGCAGGCTCAACTGCGCACCCGGATTCACCTCGATACGCTTCACCTGAAAGCGTGAACCCTGGTCGATACCTTCGTAGGATCCCCACGGCCGCACCACGCGCCGATGCGTCACCGACTCCGTGCGTCCCGACGCCTTCAGCCGCTCGACGATCTTCTTCACGTCCTGCGTGCTGTCCCGGTGCGTCACCAGCACCGCATCCGCCGTTTCCACGATCACGATGTTGTCCAGCCCGATCGCCGCCACCATCCGGTGTTCCGCGCGGATGTACGAGTTGCTCACGTCCTCGACGAGCACATCGCCGAGCAGCGCATTGCCTTGGGCGTCGCTTTTCGCGATTTCCGCCAGCGCCGTCCACGAACCGATGTCGTTCCAGCCGAGATCGGCCGCAGCAATCACCGACGCACGGTCGGTCCGCTCCATTACCGCGTAGTCCACCGATACGTTCGGGCAATCCTGGAACGCGCCGGCATCGAGTCGCACGAAGTCGTCGTCGCGTTTGGCCAGTTCCAGCGAAAGCGTGGTCTGGCGCGCGATTTCCGGCTCGTATTTGCGCAGTTCTTCCATATAGGTCGAGGCCTTCAGCAGGAACATGCCGCTGTTCCAGTAGTAGCCACCTTCCTCGATGAATCGAGCGGCTTTCTCCGCATCCGGCTTTTCGACGAATTCGGCAACGCCGAAGGCACCCTCATTCGCCCCAATTTTCGAGCCACGGCGAATGTAGCCGTAACCCGTATGCGGCTCGGTCGGATCGATGCCAAACGTCACCAGATAATCGTCTTTTGCCACTTCGGCTGCGGCTTCCGTGACGCGGGCGAAGGCTTCTTCATTCAGGATCACGTGATCCGATGGCAGCACGAGCAGCAACGCATCCGGTGATGAACGCAGCGCCAGCAAGGCCGCAGCCGCGATGGCCGGCGCGGTGTTGCGGCCGACCGGCTCCAGCACGATGGCCGACGGAACCGTGCCCGACTCACGCAACTGCTCGGCGACGAGAAAACGCTGCTCGTTGTTCGTCACCACGATCGGCGCGGTAATGCCCGCAATGCCGTTCAGGCGCAGCGCAGTTTGCTGCAGCAGCGTTTTGTCGCTGGTCAGCTTCAGGTACTGCTTCGGATAACCGCCGCGCGACATGGGCCACAACCGCGTGCCGCTGCCACCGCACAGAATGACTGGATGAATACTCATTCAACTCCCCTCAAAAATTTTTAATTGCCGCAATTCTGCTTTATTTACGGAAACCATGTTTGCGGTTTTGCCCGTACTGCCAAATCGCGTGACGCAGAGCGTTGCGCGTCCATCGCAGCGCTTTCAACACCGGACGCCAGCGATTGCCGCGAACCTGGCCAAGCGGCCTTGCCGCGCCCGGCGCGAGCTGGCGCACGACCGCTTCCGGCGTAGTGTAAAGGCGCAAGCGCCAGTCCCAGTAGATTGGGTAATGCAATAACACGCCCGCCGTGAGCATGTCGAGTGACAGTGTGCGCCCGCGCCACGGTAATGGCGCCAGCGCGTCCTGCGTCAGGCCCCAGCCCGCATAAAACGGCATGCCGTAGGTAAATACCGCTTTGCCGCGCATCAGGGCGTCGAAGCCCGCCAGCGATGAAAGCGTATGCACCTCGTCGGCTGTATCGACCAGGGAGAGCAGGTCGGCGTTGGTATCGACGATATCGGCGAGCCGTTGTGCATCTATCAAACCCGAACGATTTCCCGACAGAACGTCCGGATGCGGTTTATAGACGATAAACGCTTCCGGCCGGCGCACGCGCACTTCGCGCAGCAGCGCGTCCGCCGTGCTGATCGCGCCGGTCCCGAGCCGGATCGACGCGTCGTCCGCAACCTGGCCGGGAACCAGGACGACGAGCTTGCCGGCGGGGGCCGTCCACTCCGGTGCGCGTCGTCCGAGATTGTATTTTGTCACGCCGTGATCGTTCACCAGCTTGCGCAAGGAGGCGGCCCGGGTGAGTTCGGCTTCGCTGAACGCGGTTTCGTTGAGCAATACCGACAGGTCGCTTGGACGGCTTGCATCGAAATAAAGACCGCGACGGTCGACCACCTGGCTGCGTGGCGCGATCATGTCCGAGCCGAGCCCGCAGGAGTGGAGAAAGCCGTCTTCTATGCGAATATGGCGCGCATTTGCCGGCAGGCCCTCTGCGCTGCGTGCGCCCCAGAAGACGCCGCATTCGTGCGCTTCGAGTGCAGCCGATGCGTCTGTCCAGCGGAGTCTTCCGCCGCCAGCGGTGATGAACGGCGTCGCGAAAGGACGTTTCCACCATTGGAAGCGAATGGCTGCCACATCTCCTAGATCCGCAAAACGGCTGTGGACTTCCCGCTGCAAGTCGATGCTGTCCAGTAGCGTAGCGAGCGTTCCGATAGAGTGCGTGGCTGGGTCTATATAACGTGCCCACTGAATGAAGATCACGTCGAAGAGCGCGGAAAGCGTCGGGCGCGCAGTGCGGCCGGTGAAGTAACGCGCGTCGAGCGTGAATCCCCAGCCGGCGTAGTAAGGCGTGCCGTGGACGTGCAGCGGCACGTTGGCGAGCAGTGCGAGCATGCCTTCCGATGCGCTGATGGTGTACACGTGATCGACTTGCTGGAGCGCGAGGCGGGCGTTATCCATTACCTGGATGTCCGCGGGCAACGCGCCGATGGTCGACGAAAGCCAGCGTCCAGAACCCGGATCTGTTGATTTGGCGAGCCAGAGTGCTGCCTCGGGGTGAGCAGCGCGGGCGGCGTCGAGCATCCGCGCGAAAGCTTCAGTCGCGTGATGGATCGACGCGCCATCAATGCCGCGCGATGATTCGCGTTCATCGATCAATAGCACGCGGAGCCGATCACGTTCGATGTTGCGGCGAGGTTTGATGACCCGCTGCATCAACTGCGCGATATCCGGAGACGGCGCGCGCACGTCCGAGAGCCGCGCGTTCAGCGCATCGATACAGTCGCCTTCCGGCAGCAACCACCACGACAAGATCGGGACGCCGCGTCTCACCTCAGATGCGAAGGGTCCCGGCGTTGCTGCAGTCACCTTCAGGCTTGCCGCGCGCGTGATGCGCAATGCAGCGCGGCCGCTCCAGTGGTCGGTCCATAGGATATCGGACCGTCCGGCAAGCCATGACAACAGGCGAAAGCCCGGAGTGAGGCTCGTTAGCAATGCCGCGTGTCTTGTCACTTGGCGAGTGTGCTGATGAACGCGTCGACCTGTTCGAAGTGTCGGGCCCAGGTGGGCTCGCGAAAGCGTTTCGTGCGTTCGAGTTGCGCGGCGCGCGCCGGGCTCTTCGGCTGCATGTACTCCTTGATGTGCGCAAGCCACCCCAGACCGTCGAGCGGATCGATGTACTCGGGGATGTCATCTGCTATCTCGTGGAATACGGCAATATCGCTGGCGAGAACCGGGACTTGTAATGCAAGCGCTTCGGCGAGCGGCATGCCATAGCCTTCCACGAACGATGGGAACAACAAGGCTTGGGCGTGTTGAAGATAGCTGCGCAGACGCTCGTCGGAACAGCCCGCTTCCTCGATCACGACGCCTTTGAGCGCCGCGCACCGCTCGAGCATGTCCACGACGTTTTCGCACTCCCATCCGCGACGCCCGATCACGACGAGCTTCGGCGCAGCGTTGCCGAGTTGTTCGACGAGACGGCGCCAGACGTGCAACAGGAACCAGTGGTTCTTGCGTGGTTCGATGGTGCCGAGCAGGACGAAGTAGGGGGGGGGATGGGACGTGGGCTTTCCTGGTAAGGCTTGATGCCTGAGGCGAGGTGGGCGACGACGCTCGGCAGCATTGGCAAATTCACGCGCCCCGCTTCGTGTACGAGCGAGTCCAGCGTGAATTGGGAATTAGCGATCACGCCCTTGGCGTAGGCGAGTGCGGTATGCATGCGCGCGGCGTGCGCTTTGTCGACTGACGGGCGGCAATATTCGGCGTGGGTGAGCGGTATAAGGTCATGGACCATGAATACCACGTCAACTTTGCTTTTCTTTAACGCGTCGTAATAACGCGGAAATTCGATGCCGTTGTGACTTGTATGCAACAGAATGCCGTTCTTAAATTTCGATCGTCTTAAGCCATTTAGACAGGAAAACGCAACAAATTTTCTTATGTCGTTCTTACTGCATTGGGATTTTTTTAGCCATTCGAAAACCATTTGTGAATGCCGTTCGGACAGCACCGTGCAATAGCCACGTTCGCTCAAAACCGCGCGCGCGCGCGCCGTAATGCTCGATGTAGGCAAGGCCAACGCGATCTACGCCTGTTGGCAAGAGGCCATCGTAGAGGCGGTTTAGAAGGCGGGTGATGTCCAGGAGGATGTTCGGCACTCGAATGCAAGACTCTTATTGTTGGCTAAGGCGGTAAATGGTTACCATGCTTAGCATTTCGTAGTCAAAGTTTCGTATTGCCGCGCCATTCTAGCTTACGTCGTGAGACAATTCGCGCCAAATTCATATCCATAAAGTCCATTAGATGTCGCGACTGCCGGTTAGCTTTTTTTTGATCGCGTGCGTTTCAGGCGCGGCATTGCTTGGTACCTTTTCGAGAATTCCCACGCCGGGACCCGCTCGGTCACAAGTCGATCGTCCTGCTGCGAACCCAAGTTCAGTCGACATTCAATTCGCTGACGTTACTGAAGAGATCGCCTGCCAGATTTTTACCGAACGGCGTGCCGGTAAACTTGTGACAGCGCTTGGAAGGCACACGGCGTTCCAGCAGCAATTAGGCATTGAGGATCGACACAAGTTTTCGATCTAAGAGCAGCGCTGGAGCGTTTTTTGTGCGGGTCATCCTGATACCAAGACGGCACGTACTTTCATATTGGAATGTGATTTGGAAAATAACCCTACGACCAGGCAAACTCCGCCGGCTCACTCGTCAAAGACCTGGAAAGAGCGAATCAAGGGCATCAACAAGCTTTTCGCCATAACAGTTGTACTTCCTACAGCTATTGGCATCCTGTATTACGGACTGATCGCTTCCGACGTCTATGTTTCGGAGTCGCGGTTCGTGGTGCGCAGCGCGCGACAACAAACTCAAACAAGTGTTGTAGGCGCGTTGCTCCAGGGCACTGGGTTTTCTCAAGCACCAGATGATACGTATCCGGTGATCGACTATATTCAGTCGCGCGACGCGTTGCGCATACTGAATACTAATGATTACATTCGCAACACCTATGCTAAGGAGGGTGATTTCATTGACCGCTTTCGTACGCTCTATGACGGCAGCTTCGAAGCCCTTTGGAAGTATTACGGGAAAAACGTTGTAACCGTAACGCTTGATCCGACGTCGTCTATCACAACGCTTCAAACCCGGTCGTACTCCGCAAAAGGCGCAGAACTCATCAATTCCCGGCTGATCACCATCAGTGAAGAGCTTGTTAATAAATTGAATGCGCGCGCCGCCCGCGACACTATTCAATTTGCCCAAAATCAAGTCGATCTAGCGGCCGAAAAATCGAAGGGCGCCGGCGCAGCCCTCGCCGCATACCGAAGCTCGCATACTGTTTTTGATCCGGACAAGCAATCTGCGCTGCAACTGCAGCAAGTGACGGCCCTTCAGACGCAGCTTTTTGCTGCTCAGTCACAACTCATTCAGCTTCGCACCGCGTCTTCGGAAAATCCGCAAATTCCGGTTCTCACTTCTTTCATTGAAACCATCAAGAAGCAGATCCAGTCCGCCACGGGGGACGTGACTGGAGGACGTGACTCGCTAGCACAAAAGGCTGCTGCCTATGAGCGGCTACAACTTGGTTCGGATTTTGCGGATAAACAGTTGGCAGCAGCCATGACTGCGTTGCAAAGCGCGCACGCGGAAGCGGAGAAGAAACAATTATATTTAGAGGTTTTGGTCCAGCCGAATACTCCGGATATTGCGGTCGAGCCGGAGCGGATTCGAGGGATATTCGCGGTCTTTTGTGTCGGCCTCATTTCCTGGGCGGTTTTGAGTCTGTTGATCGCCAGTATTCGCGAACACCGGGACTGAGCATGCCACATTCCGCCAAAACGCGACTGATTCATTCACTGGGCATTCAGGCGCGCGTGGTTCATGCCTTAATCATGCGCGAAATAATTACTCGTTACGGCCGTCACAACATTGGGTTTGCCTGGTTATTTGCGGAACCTATGCTATTTACCTTGGGCATCATAATTTTGTGGAGTGTATATCGGGAAGGTGGCTCAACAGCTCACATCAATATTATCTCTTACGCCCTCACAGGGTATTCTACGGTTCTAAACTGGCGAAACGGCATAGGAAGGTGCACGCTTGCAATTGAACCCAACGCGTCACTGTTATTCCATCGGAACGTCCGCGTCATCGATCTATTTATCGCCAGACTTATTCTAGAGATCGGTGGAGTAACGCTTTCGAGCGTCATCCTTCTCGTCATAATGATCGCCGTAGGGCTCATTCCGCCCCCTGTGAACTCTCTAAATATGATACTGGGTTGGGTACTCCTTTCATGGTACACGTCGGCGATGGGAATACTCATTGGATCTTTGACCCTATATAGTGATCTCGTTGATAGGATTTGGCATCCGATCGCTTACTTTCAGCTTCCTATTTCGGGCGCATTTATAATGGCTAGCTACCTTCCGCCTAACCTCCGGACAGTGGTTATGTTATTTCCGGTCCCTCATTGCGTGGAACTACTTCGCTACGGCTATTACGGAGATAAAATTACTCCGATTTATAACGTGGCCTATGTTTGCGCCTGCTGCCTGATTCTGACATGGCTAGCCCTACTGGCAGTTAGAGGAGCGTCCAAGCGGGTTGAGGCGCGATAATCGCCAGCGATGCTGGAATAGTCGATTGTCGGGGCAAGAGCGTTGATGAATTGTATTTTTAACATGCCATGATTACCCTAACAAACGTAAGTAAGAAATATGAAGTCCGCGCCGGGAAGAGGCTCGTTCTCGACAATATAAATTGCAAGATCGCCAAGGGGGATCATGTCGGCATTCTCGGCAAGAATGGGGCCGGAAAATCAACACTGATCCGACTGATTAGCGGTTCGGAACTTCCTACATCTGGGACGGTAGAGCGGGGCATGAGCGTATCGTGGCCGCTTGCATTCTCTGGGGGGTTTCAGGGAAGTCTGACCGGATTGGATAACCTTCGCTTTGTCTGCCGGGTCTACAACACCTCTTACAAAAAAGCACTGCCTTTCGTTGAAGAGTTTACGGAGCTTGGACAATATCTGAGGGAGCCGGTCAAGCACTATTCCAGCGGTATGCTAGCCAAGTTAGCTTTCTCAATTTCGATGGCAATCGAATTTGATTGCTTCCTTATCGATGAAGTTATTGCCGTTGGAGATTCCGACTTTCGCAAAAAATGTCATGCCGAACTTTTCGGAAAGCGGAATGATCGATCAAGAATCATTGTTTCTCACGACTCGAATATTATCAGGGAACACTGTACGAGAGCTTATGTCATTGAGTCGGGTCAACTAAAGTATTTCGAAGACGTTGACTCGGCGTATAAGTACTACGAAAATAAACGCATTGATTAACCCCAACAAAATCAACAGTCAGGTATCTTAGCCGCCATTGATTGTTTAATGCGAAAGCCTCCAAACGTGAAAGTTATTCGTGCGGGCGGTCTCTACTATCGAGCGCGCTTTCCGCAATCTGCCGAAAAATAATATTAAGCATAGGCTTGGCCCACTCCGGATGGCTCAACATTTGCTCAGTGCAAATTTTCAAAATAGGGGAGTATTCGTCCCAATCCACTTTCTCGTAATGCGTGAAGTTGTCAGTCATATAAGCACCTAATTATGGTTGCCGCCAATTTTAGCGACGTTCATTCGCCCACTTTTTCAAGTGATCATAAACCTCTACTATCAATTTTCGAGATAAAGGTGAAGAGAGGAATTCTTCTGAGCACATCAACAATTCAATCACCCGATGTCTTGCTCGTTTTGCCATCTCCTCCACAACACTTAAATTTTCTGGATTACGTCCCAAAAATATGCGATAAGCGGCAGCTACGTCTTCGTTTGTAGTGGGCGTTACGGCGTCGAGCGTAAACGAAAACGATTGTGCCGCGCGCAGCTCTTCAAATCTGACGGCAGAGAGATCCACAACCTTATCGAGTTGTTTGGGGCATATTACGCTGCGCTGGAAACCTTTAGACGCATAGGCTTCCCGATCCCAATTAGCACCGTCACGCCCGATATAAAATCCATAATTTGCAAATGTCGAAAGGCAGACTTCCCCTGCTTTAACAATGGCAGCTTGCTTTACATAATCTTGGCTCGTGCTATTTTCCTGAATTCCGTGCGATTTTAGCCATTCCTGTATTTCCACATTCGGCCGACTCTCATAGCGCACATTCCGGATGAATCCTAGATACTCGTCAACAAATGGTTGGCGCCGCAACCACGATTTCTTTGCCAAGCCAAAAGCCCAGCTGTGACCCATATTGTCGTAATCATACAAGCCACTTAATTGCTCCTCAGACGAACGCTGGAACCCTGCCGGGGAGGCTGATACCATGCCTACGCGCGAATCGTCCTGGAATTTGTCTTGAAGGAGCTTCATCGTCTTTAAATAGCCCGGGCACAATATCAAATCATCTTCGAAAAAATTCGCATAAGCATATCCTTTATCGATGAATAAAAAACGCTCGATAAAATCAAAATGCAAGCCAATTCCAAGATTTTTTTCTTGTTTGATACCGATTACTGCGATGTTTGAATTCTCGACAATCGCGGAGATTTCAGAATGTCTTTTTACGTCTTCATCAGAGGCTCCCTCTGGCAAACCATCTTGAAAGACGTAGATATCAAAAAAATCCGATACATCTCGACCATCAATTTTTTGATTAAGAATCGACGCGAGGGTGAGTTCAAAATATTTAACTCTTGTGTAGCAAAGCAACGCAATAGCCGGTTTCATAATTTGATTCCCTTTAATGGGATTGACATTTTATTTTTCCATCCAAACCAACGTTATTTCATTATAAAACATTGAAGCATTTTATAGGCTTTCTATCTTGTCGCGCCTAAGTGGCCGCGACACTGCCCGGCGTGCGTCCAAAACGCTTGATTCTGTGAGGGAACAAGCCGTAGGCAAACTTGGCAAGTTTGCTTTCGCGCTTCAATGGGCGACAGCGGCCTTGCGATTCGCCCGTGGTTATTCGTCAACCACTGGATCAATGGGTTGTCCAAGTAGATCCATTGCAAAGAGCAAGAGCCGTGGCAGAGCCGCCGCCTTTAAGAATACTTCCATATGTCGATGTAACCGCGTCATACACGGCATACAACAGACCACGTCTATCCGAGTTGCATCGCGGAAGTGACTCGACGCTCGCTATTTGCCTAGAAATACCGTGCGTCGGATCGCCAATTTCCAACGCACCTTTGGAATCGACAACCCAAACGCCAAAACTATTCTCTGATAGAAAATTGGCGTAATTCGGGGTCTCGATCTTGACGGCGATGCCTTTGCCCGTAGTCGGGAAGGCTATAGCATGCATTCTGATAACGCCGCTTCCACTCGCAAGAAAAATCGGCGCAGAACGAGCGACCTCTGTGCCGAGTGCGTCAAGATTAACTCCAATCACATCCAACACCCCTTTCGATTCGACCTTCATGAAAGGCAAACTCGGGGTAAGGTTCGCCGCAATGCCGCCAGTCACATTAAGGGTTCCGTTGCTTACGCAGGCGGCCGTTGCCGCGCTGTCATAGGCGAATCCGGTGATTTGGACCCTTCCTCCGTTGACGACAAGCTGGCAATGATCGGCGGGGAGATTCGACAATGCCGACGTAAAATAGCCGCCCGTAAAAGTTGGACTGCCTCCATTCACAATCAGGCGAGCACCTTGATCGAAAGTGACGCCCACAAAAGTTGGGTTAGACGCATTCGAAAGTATTTGGATGCTAGTGTAGAAGTTGTTGATATCAGAGAAATTCGCACCGTCGGCCTTGCCCAAGCGAATCGAGTAAGAAGCGCCATCGAGCATGTTTCGATATAAGGCAATATTGTCAGCTTTTTGTCCGAACACCCATGCATGTATGCCATGCACGTGATCGAAGTCCAGTTGTTCGTCGAGATAAATGCCTGCGTTGAACGCACTAATTTCGATGTCACTAATCCAGGCGCCCCCGCCACCAGCAGAACTAATCCCGTCCCACGCACCGACTATCGTCACGTTGTCGATTTTCCAGCGTGTCGCTCCCTTTGTGACATAGACAGCTGGTGGGTAAGCACAGGGGGCTGCGCCAGGGGTGATTTTGCAACCTTGAGATAAGGTTGTCGCTTTTGCCCGAGAGCCCGCAATATGCAGGCTGTCACCACTGGCTACGCCTGCGCCGATCAATGTTTTTGATAGACGAAGATTGGTGCCGTTGACTTCGCTGACGTAAGTCACATTAGGTATTGCGCCATTTGTCGAAGCATCTACAACTACATCACCAACAGCGATGGACTCGGGTGACGCGACGACGATTTCAGTTGAACCAGCAGGCGACGCGATGCGCGCGGATGTGATGACGTCGGTCGGTTGTTGAAACTGGATCTGTAGATTTCTTACGCACGGCGCCCGCGCTTCACCACTGACTTCCTTTCCCGAAATTAATAGCACTCCTCGCGCTGACGATTCAAACTTAGCATCAACCTTAATGATTGTCGTTGAACGTCCATCACCCAAAAGGCACTCGTTTGGCCCGACAATCAGGGGGTGCTTGACATAGTAAGATCCGCCAGGCAAACGCACCTCTTTAGGGGAATTATCTTGCCTGCCTGCCAAGAGCGCTGCATTGATTGCTTCAGAGCTATCGGCTTGTCCGCTCGGGTCCGCTCCAAAGTCGTTGGTAGAAAGGTGGTCTTGAAGCCGAGACAATACTGTGCGCGGTAACGCTCCACTACTTCCCTGCAAATACCCTTTGCCTAGGACACCAAGGGAGCCAGATTGATTCCGATCGCTGACTACTTGCCCGTATGCGGTCAGTTGCACGCTTACGATAAGGCCTACAAACGCAAGCAGAAGTAACTTCTTCATTGTCGTAATTGAAAGCACCAGCAACCATGAGCACATGGCTCCAAGTGGTAGGGATGGGGTCGCCTCCACGCGCCGAACAGCACATTGCAGGGCCCGTACATACACTTAACTACATTTCGTCAACGGAAGCTACGCCAAATCAGCGCCATCTTG
The DNA here is from genome assembly GCF_001557535.2 of Burkholderia sp. PAMC 26561. NCBI lineage: Bacteria > Pseudomonadati > Pseudomonadota > Betaproteobacteria > Burkholderiales > Burkholderiaceae > Burkholderia > Burkholderia sp. PAMC 26561. Next base: position 597,611 of record NZ_CP014306.1, on the reverse strand, counting down.
GTCTCTTATGCATCGAGAACAGATATGTTCACGTCTTAAACTACAAACGGCGTTGTGCGACTCGATCCTGACTTGCCGTACAGGATCGAGTACCCCGATTTACGGCGTCAAACCTGCGCGATACCGCTCACCAGTTCTTCGGTGATATCGGTCCGCAATTCAAGGTCGCTCTTTCGTGCATACGCCGCAGCTATGACGCCAATTGCGAATTTTCTCGCGTGCGGACTTTCATTTTCGGGCTTGATATCTCCCCTAACGAAGACATTCACGACCACCAGACCATTCTCTTTGACGACACCTTCGAGCTTTACGACAAAAGGCTTGGTACGCGGAATTTGTATCCATTTTCGTCCTTGCTCATCTGGAGCATCGGTACCGTGCTCTGAAATCGTCGCAGTGCAATAGACTTCGTCGTCAACCTGTGGCGCCCCGACGAATTCAATATAGGCAATAACCTGCTCGCCACTCTTATAGGGGGTCCTGAATTCGAGTTCGCCATGATTGCCAAGCATCCACACGCCCCAATGCTCGATCGTGCTCCATGAAGAAGAGAGAAGTAGACGCACTGGGTTCGCCGCATATTTTGCGGAAATTTCCTTACCGAAAGCGAGCTCGCTTGGTCGGAATACGACGCCTGGCTTGAACTGTGCCTGAGGGATCCGAGCCTTGATTTTGGCTTTGTGGTACCGACCGACTACCTCAATCAGATTCTTGGAAAAATCTCCCCAATTGCGAACTTTGAAGTTCAGCTCGATATTTTTGCGACGGGATTCCCTGTATTTTTCGTCGAAGCACATCTTGCGAAGTACATCGCTTCCCGCCCGCAGATTCCAAGGGTCTACGTAGTCGACAAAGTCACCGCCAACTTCGGGCATCGATGTCGTCATAGAGGCGACACACGGCTTGCCGTGAGCCAACCCTTCACCGACCGGCAGGCCCCACCCTTCGGCATAGCTTGGGAATACGGTGAAACTACACTCCTTATAGAGTTTGTTCAGTTCTCCGTCCGTGAGCCCGTGGAGAACGTGCAACCGGCCGCCGAAGTTCCGGCTTTGCTTCAACGTGTTCATTAGATCATTTACACGCCATCCGAAGCGGCCGACAAATACTAAATCCGGCGGCTCCAAGCCCTCGCTGTAAAACTGGCGCCAGGCATCCACAAGGTAGCGATGATTCTTCCGCGCCTCGATCGTTGAAACCATCATGGCGAAGTTACGGCCTTTGAGCGCACGGATCGTTGGCGTCCATACGTCACTGTTCGTTTGCTGCACCTTATTGGCATGCGGTAATCGCACTGATTCTACCGGCATAGGCTCTAGCCCAAGTTTCTCCCGGTACTTCACGACTTCGCTAGCTGTGTGATCGGAGATAGTCAGGATGAAATCGAAGACTTGCATTGCGTCACCGAACGACAGCATAAAATCGTGGCACACGCCTTCGTCGCAATACTCCGGATTATTGATGGGGATAAGATCATAGATGTATCCGCCGATCCGCAGGCCCATCCGCTTAAGATGTAGAAAACGCGCGGTAACCGATCCATATCCCCAAAATGCACCCAGTGCGATATAGCACTGCCCCGCACACGGAACAATCCGCGTAGCCGAAGCACGCACTCCGTTTATAAGGCGCCGTAGGTAGTCATGGTCTACATTTGACCCAGTCGTGTACTTGATGATCTGCAAAACAGCATCCGGCTGCAGTCCCCAAACGCATCTTTGGTTCGCGGTATTCACCACGAACACATATTGAGTGCCGTCGACGTGGCAACCCTTTTCGATCACGAATCGCGCGAATTCGCTTTGTACTCGCTGGATGCCCGAAACCGTACTATGCGCCTGGAGGTAACCCAACATGTCATCCAGCTCGACGTAGACAATGTTCTCAGAGGTATATTTGCGCGCGTTATCTTCGATCAAAACTTCATCCACCACGCCGCCAAGCGCATTGATCTCGGCTTCTGCCGCATATGTCGGCTCTATTTCATACGAGTTAGTGTAAGCCTCAACAGCCTCGTGACTACGACCAAGAATCTTGAAGAGGTGCCCGAGTTGCAAATGAACATCTGCGTCGTCCGGCTCCAATTCCTTTGCTCTTGAATAGGCCGACTCCGCCTGTTCGTACTTCATCTGCTCCTTGAAGGCGTGCCCTAGCTGGACCCAGATAGCGGAATCTTCTGCTTCGCTCTTTAGATATTCCTGATACTTTTCAGCTGCTTCTTCCCAGTCGCCACTATCTCGAGCCTTGTCTCCCGCAGTGCGCAATTGCTTGGCTGCTCGCGGTGAGCGGACCGAATCCATACCCCACACCATCACTAACTCCTCGACTAGTGCATCAATAGAATTTCGAAATCATAAGTGACCCGAATTAAATTACGCCAATGCGTCATACATGTTCACCAACTTCTTTTTGTACGCTGTCGCGTCAAATTTTTTCGCTTGTTCCAAGCCGGATCGCACCAATTGATCTCTCAAATCGGCATCCGAATCGAGCGACTTGAGCCCGCGGGCAATTTGCACCACATCGTACGGATCGACGGCAAGGCTCGCCTGTTCGGCAATTTCGGGCAAAGCCCCTTCGCTTGAGCACAACGTCGGAACGCCTAGTTGCATCGCCTCGAGCAAAGGCAAGCCAAAGCCCTCATATAGCGAAGGAAAAACCACCGCCTTGGCGCAGCGGATCAGACTCATCAAAAATGGTCGAGGTGCGTAGTCGAACACCTTGATGTTTTCGGCAATCGCAACGTCGCTCTTCACCATGCTTTCGAACAGTCTCATTTCCTCGTTGGATTTCCAGGCCAATGACCCAACTATTACTAGCTTCGCATCCACCTTTGAGGAAAGAAACGCCTCAATCAGGCGCCCAACGTTTTTCTTAGGTTCGATCGCACCATAAAAGAGGAAATAGCTGTACGGCCGAAGTCCATAAATGCCCTCAACCTCTTGTTCGGCCTCGTGTGTGCTTCTCAGATTGGACAGATGCGCCGTATTGACCGATTGATATGTATTCGTCAGCCTTTCGGGAGCAACGTTGAAGAGGCTCAGGATATCCTCTTTTGATTTCTCAGAAACCGTGCAAATGTGATCCCCGAACTCAATGCATCCCTTTATCAGGCGATGGTAATACCGCTTGTTATCCAGGGTCGTATACGGCAAACGCAGCGGCACCAGATCATGAATTGTGTATACGTTAGGTACACCCTCTACCCGGACAGGCAACGGGTAGGTCCAATGCATGACATCCGGTTTTTCCTCGAACCGGATTGTCAAAAAACGTTTGTGGCGCTTGAAATAACGCCTCGCGGTCAGAAACAAGTCGTTGACGTTGAAAATTCGCGAGTTCTTAGGTAACTGAGTCGAGAATCGGCGCACCTCCACCACCCCGGACTGCGGTATCTCCACGGCGCGATAACCGAATGGCGCCTGGACAAACTCCTTTGTGTCCCGATAAGCGTTGTTCAGCAAACCGCGCTTCTCGGTGGCGCCTCCCAAGTAATCGTAAAACGAAATTTCACGAAGCATGGGTGACTGGCTGGACGAGATTGGTGCCCCATACAAGGTCCAAGTTTCCCACCCCAGTTCCCCGATATTGTCGGCAAGGCTCTTTGCATACGTTGCCACTCCGGTACCACGCTGCAACGCCAGATTATGGCCATCGAGAGCCACGACACGGTTCATGGTCTCAAGCGCCTATTTGAACGTCTGCACGCCGGTCACGACCGGATACGCGACTGAGAAAACGAGATTTAGGACCTTCTGAATTTCCGTGACTGGAGCATTCGACACATACAACAGGTCCCGGTTGTCCATCATGAAACTCTGAGCGACGAAGAATGAATTCGGGTCTCGCAGATTGATCCGGTAAATAACCGGCACTTTGCCATCGGCTGTGGTTCGGATCGGTTGGTTCGGCCAATTGAGTGCATTGGCTCGCTCCAGCCGGAACACGAATACGCCTTGCGCATCCGAACGGGAATCCTGCAGCCCCCCCGAGCGAGCCAGAGCCTGCGCGAGCGTAATGCCCTGTGCTTCGAAATTGATCTCGTCGTTCTTGCCGGTCGCTCCCAGCACGGTAAAGCTATACGGCTGGAACAGGGCCGTTACCACGTCTCCAGCATGGAGCGGAATATTCTCGCGCGGATTTCGGATGACAACCTGTAGCGGTAGTGAGGCCACCGTGTTACCCCGTGTCACTTGAAGTGTGACCTTGTCAATTGGATCGCGTGCCCCACCTGCTGTAGCCAATGCATCAAGCAGGCGTTCGCCGCGCGCGCTCAACTCCATTCGCGTGCTGTTCGTCACATCTCCCACCACGGTCACGTAAGAAGTATCGTTCTTATCGAGGCGCACCAGCACCTGTGGTTTATGTGCAAGGTTCTTCAAGCGCTCGACAATATCGTCTTGCAACTGCGTTGGAGTACGGCCCGCCGCTTTTACTGTGCCAATAAAGGGCACACTGATTTGTCCACTGCCGTTCACCACCTGGACCGGTAGTGTTGTAACGCGCGCGCCGCCCGATCCTCCCGCTCCACTTGTCACGCCGCCACCGGCCAGTCCGTCGCCAAACAGTGTGGCAGGGGGAGCCTCCCAAATCGATATATCCACTGCATCGCCCACACCGAGTTGCTGGCGAAAAAGCGTGTCGTCACCCAACGTCTTACTAAAATCGGTATTGCTGCGCTCGGCAAACAGGTCGCGCGCCACAGCGTCTGTCACTTCTACGATCTGAATGCCTTGCAGATTATTTGAGGCACCCGCGTCGTTGACTTTTGCCCGGCTCGGCCCGGAGGTGGGAACTGCGGAACAGCCGGCAAGCCCAATTACACTACCGACAATCATGGCCAATATGTTGCGCGTTAATTTTTGCATTTACTAAATGATCCGGTCATCCTATGGCTGGCGGCGATTGTCTCACGATGCAGAATCAATTTGCATCTTCACAATTTCTTAAGTTGTCTTATTGCTACTGCGAAACCCAATTAGCCTTGCAGGGACAAAAGTCGACGGTTGTTTTCGAAAAATATTTATTGACATTCTTGGCTATCAATGCAGTTTGCGATGGTCTTGATCTGCCCGCGCGGGCCATGTGGTTCGCATAGGTTGGGAGCAATCAGGATCCGGACCTTCAGGGCAGCGAGGCGATCTGTGATTCGCGGGTGACTTCACCTATATACGAAATCGACGCTAGACGCACTGCTACAAGAACTTGTTGAAGATTTAATTTGAGCCAAGCACCGCGAATTCATTAGGGCTCAGCTAAGGCACACCGGCATGCGAAGGTGGTCGTGTTCATGTATGAGCGCATCCGAGCTATGCGTCGTTGTTGCTGCAACCCGCGCCGTCATGGTATTCCTGAAGACGTCCCTGAAAAACTGCTTCGTAAGTTCGGTTTCGTGACGCGGATTAGCTGATCGTTTTAACAATAGAAAGCGGCGTTGCTTTGCAACGACTTGGGCGCCATGGGCTTCTCGAATTCTGTAAACTGTTGAAGGCACAGCTGTTTTGCGCGGTGGAATGAACGCCTTAGCTTTGGGCTTGACGGTTGGAAGTACCTTAGTTTGGCAATTGTTGTCCGGACTATGTCGATTTTATTGTAGACTGCGAAGATGTGGTCTTTTTTAAATTCGAGCTAAAAATTTCTCGCCGGATGTTGAGATTTTTCCATTGCTATTAGCTATTTAGCGACCTTCCATGCCGCGATCGATCCTTGTCCTTCAGGGCACGGCTTCACCATTTTTTAGTCGACTTTCGCGCGCGTTGTTGGAGCGGGGACATTCGGTGCAGTCCGTCAATTATTGTGGCGGCGATGCCCTCTATTCTGAAAACTTCCGAGCGCTAAATTACGTCGATAATGCGAGCGGTTTATCGGCGTGGTATGGCGACTTGTTAAAACCGGGCGCATTTACCGATATTCTTCTATTCGGCGACTGTCGGGCCATTCACATGCCAGTGCATCCAATCGCCAGGCGCAATGGCGTCAACGTTCACGTTTTCGAAGAAGGCTACGTCCGCCCGCATTGGATCACCCTCGAAAGCCCCGGAGTAAACGGCCGCTCGCAACTCCCGCGCGATCCCGCCCGGTATCTCGATCATCGTGGCCTGACACCACCGCCTCCTTGCCACCCCACTGGTTACAGCCTTTACGAACGCGCTTGGCACGACATTCGTTATCGCGCGGCAAACACCCTATACGCTTCCCGTTTTCCGAATTACGAAAGTCATCGTCCGCATAATGGTATGAAGGAATATTTCGGATTGGCAAAGCGGTTCTCATACCAAAAACTTCATAACCGCGAAGCCGCCCGAGTAACGGGAACCGTGCTTGGGCAGAAAAAGAAGTACTACGTCTTCCCGCTCCAACTAAACTCCGACTCCCAGATCGTCGAGCATTCGCCGTTCAATTCCATCCGCGAAGCCATCGAAAAGGTAATGCGCTCGTTTGCAGCGCACGCCCTAAGCGATGCGCTGCTCGTCATCAAGAATCATCCGCTGGACACCGGCATTGTCGACTATCGCCGATATTCGCAGGACCTCGCCCGAACGCTCGGCATGCAGGATCGGCTGATGTACATCGAAGCCGGCCATCTGCCCACTTTGCTCGATCACGCGAAAGGCGTGGTCGTGGTGAACAGCACCGTCGGTTTGTCGGCTGTCCACCATCGCCGGCCCTTGATCGCGCTTGGCACGGCGATCTACGACATGCCCGGCATGACGTGGCAGGGCAGCATCGACGATTTCTGGCTTCACGGCGAAGGCCCGGACATGGGCCTCTACTACGCGTTCCTCGATTACGTCATTCACCACACCCAGATCAACGGCGACTTCTACACGAAGACCGGCATCGCGATGGCAACAGCAGGCGCGGTGCAGCGACTCGAAGCCTCACCGCTCGGACGTGTGATCGAACCTGTACCCGTTCCCCTACACGTGCCTGAGCGCGAGCGTTTGTATGGCTGATGCCGCGCCGCGACACATCGTCGTGACGGGTGCAAGCGCGGGTCTCGGTGCCGCGCTTGCCTGCGCGTACGCGGCGCCCGGAACCGTGCTCGGACTCATCGGCCGCGATGTCGGGCGCCTGGAAGCATGCGCGCAGCAATGTCGCCAGGCGGGCGCAAAAGTCATCACTGCAGCCCTCGATGTCCGCAACGCCGACGCCATGCAAACCTGGCTGCATGAGTTCGACGCCGCCCATCCCATCGACTTGTTGATCGCCAATGCGGGTATTGCGAGCACGTTGGCTTCGTCTTCGGAATGGGAAGATCTGGCGCGGACAACGTCGGTCATGGACACCAACTTCTTCGGCGCAATGCACGCGGTGTTGCCGGTGGTCGATCGCATGCGCATGCGCCGGCGCGGGCAGATTGCCATCGTCAGCTCGCTGGCGGCGTTGCACGGCATGGCGATTTCGCCCGCCTATTGCGCGAGCAAATCAGCACTGAAAGCGTACGGGGAATCAGTACGTCCGCTTCTTGCCCGCGAGGGAATCGCGCTGAATATTGTGTTGCCGGGATTCGTGAAGACGGCAATGAGCGATATGTTTCCGGGCAACAAACCTTTTCTCTGGACCGCCGAGAAAGCAGCGCGCTTCATTCGTCGCGGACTGCGTGCGAATCGGCGCGAAATTGCTTTTCCCGGTTTGCTGGCATTGGGCATCAGTCTTTTACGCTTCCTTCCGGCGCGGCTTGCCGACGGTATTCTTGCCTCGATGTCGTACCTGCCGCGCGAGGGGCGTTGATACGTGACTGTCTCGCTGTGGTTCCTCGTCTCGCTGATCGGTTCGTGCATGGCAGAAGCCGTGGCGTTGCCGCGTGGGTCGTGGAGAAGGTCGTGGCGTGCGATGGGCATCGGCGTGGCCGCGTTGGCCTGCGTCTTTTCGGTGGTTCTTCTGGCGAGTGCACGCCCTGGATTCGCCGCGCTTGTGACCGCATCACTGGTTGCGCTGCTGGCGATTGTCAGCAACGCAAAGCACGAATCCTTGCGCGAGCCGTTCGTCTTCACGGACCTGAGCCTCTTTAGCCAGCTTTTCGCGCATCCACGTTTGTATCTCCCGTTTCTCAGCGCGGGGAAGGTCGTCGCCATTGCTATTGGCGCGGCGCTTTTTGTCGCTGCGTTTATCTTTGGTCCGAAGCCGCCACGCCATTCCGACGTTTCGTTGGCAATTGTCGTCCTGTTGAGTTTCGCAGCGGTAGTGCGGCTGTCCTCGCGTCTCGACTTGTCCCTGCTGCCCGAGAGCGATCAGCGGCGTCATGGCTTTTTATCAACGTTCGTTGCGTACCTGTCCAACGGGCTTCGACCCGCGACCGCTCGTCTCCTGCGCAGTGCGCTCGCGACCGGCCCTTTCGCCCGCACAGCGTCGCGGCTCGCCGGTCCCGATATCATCGTGATTCAAAGCGAGTCGTTCTTCGATGCCCGGCGCTTGGGGAATTCGGTCGATTCATCGCTGCTCAAACACTTCGACATAGCCTGCCACCAGTCCGAGCAATACGGCGAGCTGACCGTGCCGGCGTGGGGCGCGAATACCATGCGCACGGAGTTCGCGGTACTGACCGGGCTTAACGAGGCGCAGCTCGGATATGCGCGTTTTTATCCCTATGCGTTTGTACGGTCGCAATGCACGACAATGGCCGCATGGTTCAAACGCGCAGGTTACGTGACACGCGCCATCCACCCGTATTTCGCCGACTTCTTTGGTCGGGCGCGCGTTTTTCCGCTGATGCATTTCGACACCTTCACGGACATCGGCGCGTTCGATACAGCGCCACGCGCGGGTCCTCACGTGGCGGACGCGGCGGTGGCGGACGCCATTCTCGAAGCGCTCGATACTGCCGGCGACCAGCCGGCATTTGTCATGGCGATGACCATGGAAAACCACGGTCCGCTGCATCTGGAAGACGTGAACCCAGGCGAAGCCGCGCGGTACCACTCCCAAGGTGAAGATCCGCGCTGGAATGATTTGACGGCTTATCTCCGGCACCTTTCGAACGCAGACGTTATGATCGGCCGCCTCATGCAGGCGCTTGCGCAACGGCCACGTGAAAGCATCGTGTGTTTTTACGGCGATCACGTTCCAGCGCTGCCAAAGATTTTCGATTCGTTGAACCAACCCCAACTCACTAGCGATTACTTCATTTGGCGCAGCCACGGCACCCGCACGGAGCAACGAACCAGCAAGCCGTCAAGCAAGCCGTTGAGTGCGGCGCGGCTTGGACCGGCTCTCGTTGAACTGGTGGAAGAGATGCACGGCGTCGTGTCGGCGCGCTAACTGAACAATGAAAAGCCGTTCCCCAGTCTCGCGGGGCTGAAAAAAAATATATGACCAAACCAATCGCAATCATAGGAATGGCCTGCCGGTTTCCGGGCGGCGTGGCCAATCCCGACGACTTCTGGGAACTGCTCTCCACAGGTCGCGACGCTGTCACGCAGATTCCGCCTGAGCGCTTCGGCACGGAGTTCTACCAGCACCCCTCGAAGCGCGAGCCGGGCAAGAGCTACACGTTCGCTGCCGGCGCGCTCGACAACGTAGCGGGCTTCGACGCCGCTTTCTTCGGCATCTCGCGCCGCGAAGCCACGCAGATGGATCCGCAGCAGCGCCTGTTGCTGGAACTCGCGTGGGAAACCTTCGAAGACGCCGGCCTGCCGCCGCGTCAGATGGCGGGGCGCAATTGCGCGGTCTACGTGGGCGTGGCGAACACGGACTACGGCCATCGCGGCATGGACGACGTAAGCGGCATCGATCCATACACGGCAACGGGCACGACGCTCAGCATCGCGTCGAATCGCGTGTCGTATGTGTTCGACCTGCGCGGGCCGAGCATGTCCATCGATACCGCATGTTCGTCGTCGCTCGTCGCGCTTCACCAGGCGTGTCAGGCGCTGCAGGCCGGCGACGCCGACACGGCGCTGGCCGGCGGCGTCAACGTGCTGACTCACCCGTCGGCGTTTATCGGCTTCTCGAAGGCGTCGATGCTTTCGCCCACCGGCCGCTGCCGCGCATTCGATGCCGACGGCGACGGCTACGTGCGTGCCGAAGGCGGCGCATTCGTGCTGCTCAAGCCGCTGGATCGCGCACTCGCGGACGGCGACACGATCCATGCGGTCATCGCAGGGTCGGCTGTGAATTCGGATGGCCATTCGCGCGGCGGAATCAGCGTTCCAACGTCGGCCGCGCAAGCGGCGCTGCTCAAGAGCGTGTACCGGCGCGCGGGAATCGATCCGACCGAGCTGGCCTATCTCGAAGCGCACGGCACGGGCACGGCAGTGGGAGACCCCATCGAGGCGCGCGCGCTGGTCGAAGCGGCGTCGGTGGGACGTTCTGCCGACAAGCCGTTGCTGATCGGATCGGTGAAAACGAATGTGGGGCACCTCGAAACAGCATCGGGCATGGCCGGTCTGTTCAAGACCATCCTCAGCCTGAAGCATCGTGCGGTGCCTGCATCGCTTCACTTCAGGACGCCGAATCCGCGTATCGACTTCGAGGGCGGCGCGTTGCGCGTCGTTGAGCAATTCACTTCACTGGATACCAGCAAAACGCCGCTCGTCATGGGCGTGAATTCGTTTGGCTTCGGCGGAACGAATGCACACGTGGTGCTGAGGGAGGCCCCCGCCGCTGCGAGTAACGCGGTGCAAATCGAAGCATCGAAGGATGCCGGGCTTTTGCCGCTGTGCCTGACAGCACGCTCGCCTGAAGCGCTCGCAGATGTTGCCGCGCGCTATCTTGCTGTGCTCGACGCAGGCACAGCCTGGAACGCGCTCGCGGCCAGTGCGGCGCGCAGCCGGCAATGGCTCAGCGAACGCGCGATCATCGCGCCACAGACTACTGAAGAAGCGCGCGCATTGCTCGAAGGCTTGAGCAAAGGCCGCGACACCAGCGCCACGGCGCTCGCTCACGGCACTTCGCCCGGCGACGACGAACGCCTCGCGCTCGTGTTCTCCGGAAACGGTGCGCAGTGGGTGGATATGGGCAAGCGGCTCATCGATGAAGAGCCGGTGTTTCGCGCCGCGCTAGAAGAAGTCAATGCGCTCTGGTGCGCCGACGGCAGTGCATCGCTCGTCGAAGTCATGCGCGCGGGCGCCACGGCGCAATGGCTCGACGCGACCGAAAATGCGCAGCCGCTGTTGTTCGCCATTCAGGTAGGCATCGTGCGGGTGATCGAGGCGCGCGGCGTTCTCTACGACGCATGTCTTGGCCACAGCGTGGGCGAGATCGCGGCGGCGTGGGCGTCGGGTGCATTGACGCTTGCGCAGGCGGTGCGCGTGATCAAGGTGAGAAGCCGGGCGCAAGGATTGACGCGAGGTCTCGGACGCATGGCGGCTGTGGGCCTGAGCGAAATCGCGATCCGCACGCGGATTGCGGAACTGAGCTTGGGTGCATCGGTGGAGATTGCAGGCGTCAACAGCCCGCAGGCCGTCACGCTCGCCGGTTCGCCCGCCGCGCTGAAGACATTGGAAGACGCGTTGCGCGACAGCGGCGCGTTCTTCCAGATGCTCAACCTCGATTATCCGTTCCACAGCTCGCACATGGACCGGATCCAGGCTGAGGTTACCGAAGGCCTTGCCGATCTCGCGCCGAAGGAAGCGACGCGCCAGTTTGTATCGACGGTGACAGGTTCGGACTTTCCGGGCTCGCAACTCGATGCCGATTACTGGTGGCGCAATATCCGCGAGCCGGTGCGTTTCGGCGATGCAATCGCGCATCTCGCCCGCGCCGGTATACGGATTTTTCTCGAAGTCGGTCCTCATTCGGTGCTGCGCCATTATGTGAAGCAGACGTGCGACGACCTGGAGTTGCCGGGCCGCGCGCTGATTACATTGAAGCGTCATCACGACACCGCGCAGGTCCTGCACCATGCGCTGTACAACGCGCTGGCAAACGGCGCGCGCGCCGATCTCGACCGCTTTGCGCCGGTGGGGCAAACATCGCATCTTGTCGCGTTGCCGGGTTATCCGTGGCAGCGCGAGCACTTCTGGCAAGGCCCGACCGCGGAAGCGTATGACCTGGTGAACCGGCGCCGTGAGCATCCGCTGCTGGGCTACAGGCTGCGCGATCAGGCGCTTGCATGGGAAAACGATATCGATCCCGACCGCCTGCCTATGCTCGCGGATCACGTGGTGGACGGCAACATTGCATTCCCCGGCGCGGGTTATGTCGAGATGGCGCTGGCGGCGGCGCGCGCGTTTTTCGGCACGGAAAGCTGCGCGGTCGAAAACGTCGATATTCGCGTGCCGGTCGTGTTCCGCGCTCAGCAATCCAAACTCTTGCGCCTGAGCATCGATCGGCGCACGGCGGCATTCAGCATTGAATCGCGCGACCGCATGAGCGAAGCGGCGTGGACGCTGAATGTGGCCGGACGGCTGTTGTCCGGTGGTCCAGACGTGAGCGTGGCGGCTGCCGTGCCGCGTGCCGAACTCGAGCGCATTCTTACGCTGCCGCCGACTGATGGCGCGCTGCTTTACGAACAGGCCGCTCAGATTGGTCTTGCCTACGGTCCGGCGTTTCATTGGATTCGCAACGTCCGTATTGCCGATGACAACCTCGCGCTCGCCGAAGTCGCCATGCCGCCGGTATGCGAAATTTCCGCATGCCGGCCCGATGGCTACACGTTCCATCCGGCGCTGATGGACAGCGGCTTTCATCCGCTGTTCGCGCTGCTGGCCGCAGCGGAAACCGAAGGCGTCGCTGAACACGCCGCGTATGTGCCGGTGCAGCTTGGGCGTATCGATTTTATCGGCGGGGAAACGGTCAAATACGTGCTTGCGCGGATTGACCGGCGTAGTCCGCATTCGCTGGTGGCCTCGTTTGAATTCGCCGATGAAAACGGCGGCATCGTCGCGCGGCTCACCGCTTGCCGCTTCCGTCGCGTGGACCTGGGCGCCCGGCGCGCGAGCGTACCTGCACGATTCACCTACGTGCTCGATGCAAAGCCGCTGCCGCGCGATATCCACGCGCGTACGCTGCCTGCATCGGCCGCACTGGTTGGGAAGGCGCTCTTGTCACGCGGTGAGGATGCTCAGGAAGAAGCCTCGCGCCGCACGACACACCTGACCGAAATACTGCCTCTGCTCGATGTGCTTGCAAGCGCCTACGCGCTGCGCGCGCTCGATGAACTCAACGTATTCAGTCAACCGGCGTTGCCGCTGTGCGCTCATCCCGCGTTGCTCGCGAGGCTTGCCGAGATCCTCGTCGAAGACGGTCTTGCAAACTGGAGCGACAGCGGCCAGTTGATCCGCGACGACGCCGCCTGCGCAAGTCTTCCGCCCACCGATGCGCTCTGGCGCGAACTGCTCGCGCAGTCGCCTTCTCACGTTGCGGAGCTGACGCTGCTTGCGCATTGCGGCAGCGCACTGAGCGCCGTGTTGCGCGGTGAGAAGTCGGGCGTCGAGATCTTGCCGGCTGCACGCAGCAGCCTGGTCGAGCATTTCTTCGAAGGCTCGCCAACGTGGTCGTACGTCAACAAGCTGGTCGGCGAATGCGTGAGCGCAGCGGTCGATGCTTGGAAACAGCCGCGCCGCTTGCGCCTGCTCGAAATCGATTCACCAGAAAGCGAGGTGTTGCAGCCGCTCGGGATGCATCTGCCGTTGTCGCGCGTGGACTGCACGATCGCGGGCACGGACGAGCAGCTCAGCGCCTTCGATACCTCCGCGCATCCCGCCGTGCATACGGTCGTGCTTGAACTGGGTGCACGGCCGAAGCTCGGCAACGGTGAGCCGCATCAATATGACGTGGTGGTGGCAAGCCACGCGCTCGCGAGCCAATCGGATCCGCGAGCTTTTATTGATGCACTGCGCGGCTGGCTGTCGCCGGGTGCGCTTATCGTGATCACGGAAGCACGGCGCAGCCGCTTCTCCGACATTGTCTTCAGTCTCGATGCCGGCGAGTCGGCCAAACGGGCGTGGCTGTCAGCTTCGGATATCGCAAACTTGCTGCAACACGCAGGCTTCGAAGACGTTTTGCAACACGTCGAGCAGGGTCTTGAACTCGAGGGCACGCCCTCGCTTATAGTCGCGCGGCAGCCATCCGCGCCGGCAATGCCCGTCGCGCAGCACAGTCATGTGAAGCAGTCGTGGGCCGTGTTGACGGCAGGATCGTCGAGCGCCTTTGGAACCGCTGTTGCCGCGCAACTCGATACCGACGGTCAGGACGCGAAGTACGCGGCCCTGTCGGCGGTCTCTGCGCTGAATTCAGACAACGTGGTGTTCGTTGCGCCCGATACATCGCCCGACGACATCATGCAGGCGCAACGCGAACTGGCGCTTGCGCTCGCGCGGCTGGTTCGTCTTGTCACTCGCGATTCCCGTGCGTCGAAGCCCAAACTCTGGATCGTCACGCGCGGCGGCGCGCCCATGTTGCTGCCATCGGAAGCGCAAGCGGCCGCGTTGCATCCTGAACAGGCGACGTTGTGGGGGCTCGGACGCGTCCTGGCCAACGAGCATCCGGAGCTGTCCTGCCGTCTTGTCGACGTGCATCCCGCCTGCGCCAACGCCGCAGTAATCCTGGCAAACGAACTGCTCGCCGCCGATGCCGAAGAAGAAGTCCTGCTGAACCAGACGGGCCGTTACGTGCCGCGCATGCTGCCTGCATCGAGCGCTGCATTACGTCAGGCCGCCCGGCTTCCTGCGCTGGCGGCACGCACCGAGGCCGTACTGGGTTTCGGCACGCCGGGTTCGCTGCGCAATCTCGAATGGTTCGCGCTGCCGGATCGCGAACTGGCTGCGGACGAAGTGGAGATCGAACCCGTCGCAACGGGCCTCAACTTCCGCGATGTGATGTACGCAATGGGCCTGCTCTCCGACGAAGCGGTGGAGAACGGCTTTGCGGGCGCGACCATTGGCATGGAGTTGTCGGGGCGGATCGTGCGGGTGGGGCGTGAGATCGGTGCCTTCAAACCGGGCGATGCCGTGCTCGGTTTTGCCCCGGCATCGTTTGCATCGCGGGTGCGCACGCGCGTGGTCGCCATTGCACACAAGCCCGAGCGGATGACCTTCGAGGAAGCCGCGACGATTCCCACCACGTTCTTCACCGCCTGGTACGCGCTCTGCGAACTCGCGCGGCTGCGCCCGGGTGAACGCGTGCTGATCCATGGCGGCGCTGGCGGTGTCGGAATTGCGGCGATCCAGCTTGCGCGTCACTTCGGCGCGCAAGTGTTCGCGACCGCGGGCAGCCGCGAGAAACGCGAATTCGTGCGTTTGCTGGGCGCGGATCATGTGCTCGACTCACGCAGTCTCTTTTTCGCCGATGAAATCCGCGAACTGACGGGCGGTGCGGGCGTGGACATCGTGCTCAATTCGCTGGCCGGTGAAGCGATGGTGCGCAGTATCGATACCTTGCGGCCGTTTGGACGTTTCCTGGAACTCGGCAAACGCGATTTCTACGAGAACAGCCGGATCGGCTTGCGGCCATTCCGTAACAACATCAGCTATTTCGGTATCGATGCCGATCAGTTGATGACCGTTCTGCCCGAACTCACGGCGCGTTTGTTCGCCGACGTGATGAAGCTTTTCGCCGATGGCGTGCTGCATCCGCTTCCGTATCGAGCGTTCCCGGCCGAGCGTGTGGAAGATGCGTTCCGTCACATGCAGCAGGCGCGTCAGATCGGCAAGGTGCTCGTCACCTATTCCGGCGGCACGCCCGCGCCGGCGAACTCGGGGGTGATCAAGGAAACACTGCGGCTGGATGCATCGGCGGCATATCTGGTGGTCGGCGGAACCGGTGGACTCGGCTTCGCGACGGCGCGATGGATGGTTCAACGCGGTGCGCGTCATCTCACGCTGGCAAGCCGTAGCGGCGCGCTGTCCACCGCACTCGCCGATGAACTCCGCACATGGGACGGCGTGCAAGTGCACCTGGCCACGTGCGATATCACGAACAGCGCAGCGGTGAACAAGCTGATTCAGGACATCGATGCACGCAGCCTGCCGCTCAAGGGCATCGTGCATTCGGCGATGGTGATCGACGACGGCCTGATCCACAATCTCGACGACGCCCGCTTCAACGCCGTGCTCGCGCCAAAAGTTGCGGGCGCGTGGAATCTGCATCGTGCGACGCTCGCGCATGAGCTCGATATGTTCATCGTCTATTCGTCGGCGACGACGTTCCTCGGCAACCCGGGACAGGGCAGCTATGTGGCCGCGAACGCGTTCCTCGAAGCGCTGGTTGGACAGCGCCGCCAGGCCGGACTCGCGGGAACCGTGATGGCATGGGGCCCGGTCGATGACGTTGGGTTTCTCGCACGCAATGAAGAGACGCGCGAGGCACTGCAGGCGCGCGTTGGCGGTTTGTCGATTACATCCAATGAAGCGCTGGCCGCGCTTGAACAGGCACTGCTCGATAACCGCTCAGGCGAAGCTGTCTTGCGCCTCGACTGGAACGCAGTGGCGCGCGGCATGCCCGCCGCCGATGCACAACGCTACGCCGAGTTGCACACGCGCGGCGCAGTGGAAGCCACACGGGAAAGCGGCGCGCATATCCGCGGGTTGTCGCGTGCCGACGCGCTCTGGTTCGCCGAGGAAACGCTGCAATCGCAGATCGCGCGGATCCTGCACATGTCGCCGGAAAAGATCGGCAAGGACAAGTCGCTCGCGGACATGGGCATGGACTCGCTGATGGGCATGGAGCTCGGCATGGCGGTCGAGGAATCGTTCGGCGTGAAGTTCTCCGTGATGGCGCTGGCCGAGGGGGCAACGGTCGTGTCTCTTGCACGACGTATCGTTGATTCCATCATGAGCGGCGACGGCGAAGGCGCGCCACAAGAACCGCACGACGAAGTCGCGGCAATGGCCACGCGTCATGGCTTCGAAGAAGAAGCGAACGCGCTGAAGCAGGAAGAAGCGATCGCCGATGCACCCGGCACAGCGGGGTCGCATTGAGCGTCCCGGCCGGCTGGCACAGCAATGAAGGCACGCTCGCCCGCAGCCTCGAACTGAGCGGGCGTGGACTTCACACAGGGCGTCGCGTGAATGTGCGCGTGGTGCCGCGCGAGGCGGGCGGTATCGTTTTTCGACGGATGGGCGGCGGCCGTGCGCTCGCCGATTTGCCGGCGAGTCCCGCAATCCGCCTCGCGCAGCCGCTTTGCACGATGCTCGAAGACCAAAGCGGCGTACGCGTGCGCACGGTGGAACATCTGCTGGCTTCACTGCTCGCATGCGAGATCGATCATGCAATCGTCGAGCTCGACGCCGAGGAAGTACCCATTCTCGATGGCAGCGCATTGCCCTGGACTCAGGCAGTCAACGCCTGCGGCCGGCGTTCGCTTCCCTCGCGCAAGCGCTTTATCCGCGTGTTGCGGCCAATCAGCGTCGAGGACGGCGCGGGGACGAAGAATGTTCGCAGCATGCGTATCGAGCCGTGTGACCGATACGAAATGAGCGTGCGCAACGATCTCAACGGGTTCGGCAATCTGCATTGGGATGGCGCGATCACGCCGGCAAGCTTTGCCACCGAAATCGCGCCGTCGCGTTCTTATGGCCGCGTGAAGTGGGCGGCCCTTGCCATTCTCGTAGGGTATCTGCGCGGTGTTCCGATCCTGCGAGGCGCTCGCCTGAGCTCCACGGCGGCGATTATCGGCAGCAAGGTCATTGGCGGCATGCGTTTGCCGGATGAATTCGTGCGGCATCGCGTGCTGGATCTGGTCGGCGATCTCGCGCTTGGCGGCGCGCCGCTGCTCGGGCGTTTGACGGCGCAGCGTCCCAGCCACGAAATGAACTATCGGCTGCTCGCCGCGCTTCTGGCCGAGAGCGACGCATGGGAATGGACTGAATTCTCCACATGAGTTGCCGCTTGGCCGCACGTAAAACCGGAAATAACACTTCATGGATTTGACTGGAAACTTTCGTCAGCAACTCGCCGCCAAGGCATTGCAGCGACAACTCGAACGCGTGTCCGAGCAAGCGCAGGCGCCGGCGCGATCGCTTGGCCAGGAACTTGCGCAAGCGCCCGGCAGCGCGGCGGATTCCGCCCGCGACGCGTTGTGCAGTTTCGAGACCATGCCGGGTTACACGCAGGTCAAGCTGCTGCGCGAGATGGGTGACAAGCTGCGCGTGGACTCGCCATTTTTCCGCGTGCATGAAGGCACTGCGGGCGCGACGACGCAGATCGGCGGCAAGCCCTACCTGAACTTCGCGAACTACAACTACCTGGGTCTGGCTGGCGATGCCCGCGTGAACGATTGCGCGAAGGCGGCGATCGATCAGTACGGGACATCGGCGTCGGCAAGCCGGATGGTCGCAGGCGAGCGCACGGTGCATGGCGAACTCGAGAACGCGCTCGCGCGTTTCTACGATGCCGACGACGCCCTCGTTTTTGTCAGCGGGCACGCCACGAACGTTACGGTCATCGGCTCGCTGTTTGGTCCGGGCGATCTGATCGTCCACGATGCGCTCGCGCACAACAGTGTGCTGCAAGGCGCGCAGTTGAGCGGCGCGAAGCGCCTGAGTTTTCCCCACAACGACTGGCGCGCATTGGACGAATTGCTTGCCCGCGCGCGCCATGAATTTCGCCGCGTGCTGATCGTGGTGGAAGGGCTTTACAGCATGGACGGGGACATTCCCGACCTGCCGCAATTCGTGGAGGTCAAGCGTCGCCATGCAGCGTTCCTCATGGTCGATGAAGCCCATTCATTGGGTGTGATCGGTGAAACAGGCAAGGGCATCCGCGAGTATTGCAACATGCCGAGCCAGGACGTCGATATCTGGATGGGCACACTCAGCAAGACACTGGCTGGCTGCGGCGGGTTTATCGCGGGATCGCACGCTCTGATCGATATCCTGCGCCACCTCGCACCCGGTTTTCTGTATAGCGTTGGCCTTGCGCCGACGCTTGCGGCTGCATCGCTTGCAGCGTTGGAGCGCTTGATTGCCGAGCCGTGGCGCGTGAAGCTGCTGGCCGAGCGCGGCCATCAATTCCTCGATGAAGCGCGCAACGCCGGTTTGAACACAGGTTCGAGCGCCGGTTTTGCCGTGGTGCCGGTCATCACGGGCAGTTCGCTCAAGGCCGCGCAATGGGCCAATGCGCTCTTCGAAGAAGGCATCAACGCGCAGCCGATCTTCTATCCGGCCGTTGAAGAGCGCGCTGCACGATTGCGGTTTTTCATTTGCTCGACGCATGAACCGGAGCAGATCTCGCGCACGGTCGCCGTACTGCGCAAGCTCGCGCGATGACGCTGCTGTCGCCGGAATCCTCCAGCAAGCGAGCCCAAGGCAACGCACTTCTCGACCGTCCTGCCCGCGCCGCAGACGCTCCCCAGGCCGCGCCGCTTGTCTTCGCTTCGGGCAGGCTCGAGTTCGGGTTCCTGTTCGGCGTGCCGAAGGAGCAGTGCATCGCATTCCTGCGTGCTGCATTCGCGTCCACGCACGGGCGGTTCTCGTGGCGCAGGCACTGGGTATCGGCTGCGAAGGGGGAGGTGGTCGGCATTCTGGCCGCGCATGGCAGCCGGTCGACGCTTTCCGACAATCTCTGGTTCGCCTGGATGACCCTGCGATTTTTCGGTTTGCGTCGAACCGTCGGCGTGTTGCGGCGCGGACTGATCCTTGAAAGTGAACTGCCGCCGCCGAGCCGCGGTGAAACCCTGCTTGCACATTGCGCGACCCGCGTAGATGTACGCAGCCGCGGCATATTCAGCGCGCTGCTGAACGCTGCGCAAAGCGGTGCATCTCAGCCACCGATACCCCGCAACGACGGCCTCGTCCTCGATGTGCTTCTGACTAATGACTCCGCTGCTCGGTTGTATCGGCGGCTCGGATTTGTTGCGCTTGCCCGCAAGCGACCCCGGGCACGCAGCCTGCCTGCTGAACTGGAATCGGTGAGAATGCGCTTTACACCAAGGTAGAGCGCAACCGCCATGCAGGAGGCAGCGAATGACTCCGTTTATCCGATGGGTTCTGGCGGCGCGATGGCACAGATCGGTCTCGCATTGTGTTGAAGGATTGCTGGTCCAGGTCCCGGTGACGCTGGTCACACGCAATCCGTGGTTTGGAGCCGCGAGCGTCCTCATCTGGTACTGGTCCCGCAAAAAACTCGAAGTCGAATTCGAACGCAAAGGGAAGCGGTCGACCGCGCTTGTCTGGAAACAAGGATGGTTCCCGTGGGAATGGGGCTGGGCGCGCGTGCTCGATGTGCTGATTCCCACCGTCACGTCGTTCCTGCTTGCGTGGCTTTGGGTGGTCGCGGGGTGGCCCTGGTACTGAGTGTAAGCTGCAGCGCATAAGATTGATCCGCTGCGTTTTCTCGCTAAGAAGGCACCGCTATGAATTTCGCCTCGAATCCCCTTGCGACGCTCTGGCATCTCGCCGGCCGTCATCCCGAGACGCTCAGTCACCTCACGCTCTCCGGTGACGAGCGGCAGTTGCCGTCGGTGTATCGGGTGAGCGCGCTGGCATCGGCGAGTATTGGCGCCTCCGCATTAGCCGCCGCCGATTGCTTCCGGCAGCGAACGGGCCAGATGCAGCAAGTCGAACTCGATGCGCACCGCGCAACTGTCGCGTTTCGCAGCGAACGCTACTTGCGCATCGACGCCGATACCGCGCCCGAGCTGCGCGATCCGCTGACGGGTTTCTACGAAACACGCAATGGCCGCTGGATCCAGCTTCACACGAACTTCAAGCATCATCGCGATGGCGTGGTGAAACTCCTCGGCTGCGCCAACGATCACGCCGGCGTCAGCGAGGAGATCCGCCACTGGGACGGCGCCACGCTCGACCAAGCCCTCGCCGACGCCGGCCTCTGCGCCGCGCTGATCCGGACGCCGGAAGAATGGTCGATGCTGCCGCAAGCCCGCGCGATCGCCGAAACGCCGCTGCTCGAAATCACCAGACTCGGGGATGCACCGCCTGAACCTATTGGCAATGGCGAGCGGCCTCTGTCCGGCGTTCGAGTGCTCGATGTGAGCCGCATCATTGCGGGTCCGGTGGCGGGTCGCACGCTCGCCGAACACGGCGCCAATGTCCTCCTGATCAACGGTCCGCATCTGCCGAACATTGCGCCTTTGGTCATCGACAACGGCCGCGGCAAACGCTCCGCTACCCTCGATCTGCGCGATGAAACCGGCCGCACCGCCTTGCGCGCGCTGCTGAAAGACGCCGATGTGTTCCTGCAGGGCTACAGGCCCGGCGCGCTCGAGGCCAAAGGCTTCGGCCCTGCGGAAGCCGCGCTAAAACGGCCGGGGATCGTGTACGTGACGGTATCGGCGTATGGACACAAGGGGCCGTGGTCGCAGCGCCGTGGCTTCGACAGCCTCGTGCAGTCGGCGAGCGGTATTGCGTGGACCGAAGCCCAGGCCGCCGGCCAGACGAAGCCGCGTCATCTGCCGTGTCAGGCGCTCGATCACGCGACCGGCTATCTCGCGGCATTCGGCGCGATGACCGCGTTGCAACGTCGCGCCGAGGAAGGCGGAAGCTGGCATGTGCGGGTATCGCTGGCGGGAACGGGGCGCTGGCTGCAATCGATGGGTTTGATCGAGGACGGGCAAAAGATCCACGATCCGAAAATCGATGACGTCCGCGATGTGCTTCAAACCATCGAATCGCCGTTTGGGTCGCTCACGCTCACGCAGCCGCCCGAGCGTATGTCGATGACGCCACCGTTCTGGTCCTCGCCGCCGGTAGAAATCGGTACGGACGAGCCGCGCTGGACGTGATGGTTACTTCCGCAACTCCGCAACGAAGTCGTAGTAATCGTTGCGGCAGTAGGTATCGGTGAGTTCGATCGGGCGCTGATCGGCCGTATAACCCACGCGCGTGATCAGCAGCAACGCATCGTGCGGCGCGATGCCCATCTGCGTTGCGATCTCATCGCTCGCATTCACCGCGCGAAAATGCTGCAAGGCCCGCACGATGGACAAGTTCCGCTGCTCCAGAAAGCTGTAAAGCGAATCGCCGATTGCGTCGGGGTCGGGAATCAGCGCTGCCGGAAAGGTCGAATTCTCGACCGCCATGACAATGCCATCGGCCGTACGCAAGCGCCGCAAGCGCGCAACGGCCGCCGCCGGCGATAACCCGAGCTGGATCACTTCGTCGCGATTCGCGGGTTCGATCACGCGCGAAAGCCACTGCGATCCGGGTGTAAATCCACGTCTGCGCAGCATTTCGCTGAAGCTCGACAAACGCGAAAGCGGGTCTTCGTAGCGCGGCGTGATGAACGAACCCGCGCCTTGCGTGCGCCGTATGAGTCCTTGTTCGACCAGGAGCGCGATGGCTTTGCGCGAGGTGATCCGCGATACCCCGAGCGCCTCCGACAGCACGCGTTCGGATGGCAACGCTTCGCCGGCGTTCCAGCGGTTATCGTGGATCGCATTGCCGAGCTTGCGGGCGAGTTGCAGATAAAGCGGAGTGTCACTGTCCGGGTCCGGGCGCAAGTCGCGCCAGCGGTCTTCCGATGTGGAGTTCATATTGCGCAGGAAGTGAGGACCAAGCGGCGATTCTAAGACAAGCGGCGCAACGGCGGTTTGCTTTCGTTCGTAAGCAGAAACCATCAGGCGGCGTGGAATGTCGCAGAACGCTGCCGATGAATGCGAAACGTCCGCCGAAGCGGACGTTCTCAACGCGCGATGCCAACCGCGAAAACCGTCACGCGGTGGCCGCACCGCCCAGGCCGCGCCCGGTGCGCATGTACAACCCGACGGTCAGCGCCACGCCCGCCGCCGATGCAATCGCCGCAAACAGGTACACCGAGCTGAAGCCGAATTCCCCGGCGACATACCCGGCCAGCGGCCCGGTCACGCCCAGCGACAAGTCCAGGAACACCGAATACGCCGATAACGCCGCACCGCGGCTTGCCGGCGGAACGAGTCCGACCGCTTCGACGCCCAAGGCCGGAAAGATCAGCGCGAAGCCGAAGCCGGTGAGCGCGGCGCCGGCCAGCGCAAAGGCCGGATCGGCGGCAAGCCAGAGCATCAGCAGGCCCACGCACTCGAACGCGAACGACACGATGGCAACGCGAAAGCCACCGAAGACCTTGATGGTGTTCGCGAACAGCAACCGCGCGCCGACGAACATCGTGCCGAACACAGTCAGCGAAAGCGCGGCGTTCGGCCAGTTATGCGCAGCGTAGAAAAGGGTGATGAACGTGGCGATGGACCCGAATCCCGCCGATCCCAGCGCGAGCCCCATGCCGTGCGGCAACACGCGGAAGAACACGCTCCGGTAAGACATGCGCTCGCCGTGAACCACCGGCACGGGACCCATGCGCGTGGCGAGCCAGTAGCCGAGGCCGCCGAGCGCGATCACGAACGTTCCCAGCGATGCAAACCCGAGCGTGTGCTCCATCGCCACGCCCAGCGGCGCACCAAGCGCGAGCGCGCCATAAGTGGCGATGCCGTTCCACGAGATCACGCGTCCGCTCTGATTGGGCCCGACCCGTCCGATACCCCACGTGATCGCGCCCGTGCCGACGAGACTCTCGCCAAATCCAAGCACCAGCCGGCTTACAATCAGCAGCGCGAGGCTCACCGAATGCCATTGCTCGGCGAGCGCCGCGCACAGCAACAGCACGCCGCTGATTCCACAGGCGGTCAGTCCGCGCAACACGGTTTGCTTCGGACCGATGCTGTCGGCGGCGCGCCCGGCGAGTGGCCGCGATGCCAGCGTCGCGAAGTACTGCACGCTGATCGCCACGCCCGCCATCACTGAACCATATTCGAGATTCAGATGCACAAAACCCGGCAGCACTGCGAGCGGAATGCCGATGGTCAGGTAACAAATGAACGTGAAAGCGACGACGGCGACAATTCGCCCGGTAATGGCGAGATCGGCGCGGCGGGACAGCGGGGCTTCGGTAGACATTGGGGTAAGTGCGGGGTTGATCTTACTGAAGAAGCGTGATTTTCCCACAGGTTTGGGCACGCCGTGCGACGTAAATAGTATTTCTACGACCGCTTAAGACCCCGGAAGCCCTACTCACAAAGGATTGCTGTATTTTCAGATTCGACTGAAAACTTTTGAAAAAATGAAATCGTCGTCTAAAACCGGCATTCTTACCGGTTCTATTCGCGCGGAGGCTGTCCGGTGAGATCCCGGGAGACGTCGCTCATCAGCGCTTTCAGCCATGCCAGATCGGTCGGACGGCTGACTTCGGGCAGGCACATCAGGTAGCTTTCGATGGGCGGAAACTCGATCGGCGACTCCATCACCACCAGCGGCAAAAGCGCCGCGTAATGCAGCGCAAAGCGGCGCGTGGCGGTGAAGATTAGGTCCGATTGCAGCAGCGTCTGCGGCACGAGGCCAAAGTAGGGAAGGGTGGCGACAATGCGTCGCTTGATGCCGGCGCTCTCCAGACCGATATCGATGGGATGCCGTTTCGCCCCGCTATAGGCCGTCGGCGCGAGGTGCGCGGCCAGCGCATATCGCGAGGCTGTGAGCGGTTCCCGCGCTAGCGGATGGCCGCGGCGCATGAGGCAGACGAAGTGATCCGTGAACAATTCGCGGCGCGCGAAACGCGGTTCCGGATTTTCCCAGTTGCCGACGACCAGATCGAGATCGCCGTCATCGAGCGCGGCTTCGTGGTCGAGCGTCGGACTCAGCGATTCGATTTCCAGCCGCGCATTGGGCGCCGCGGCGCGAAAGGCGCGGATCATCGTCGGCATGAAAAAGTCGTTCAGGTAATCCGGCGCAGCCACGCGGAAGGTTCGGCGGGACGTGGCGGGATCGAAGATGCCGTGCGGCGTGGCGACGAATTCGACTTCTCGCAGCGCGCGCTGCGTGGCCGGCAGCAGCGATGCGCCGTATTCGGTCGGCACCATGCCTTGCTTGCCGCGCACGAGGATCGGATCGCCCAGCAGGTCGCGCAGACGCCGCAAGGCCGTGCTGATGGCCGGCTGCGTCTGGCTCAGGCGCATCGCCGCTTGCGTGACGCTGCGCTCGGTCAGAAGCGTTTGCAGGACGCGGATCAGCCAGATATCGAGGGAATCGGTCGAGCTTGAATCTTCGGAGTCGGCGGGATCGTTCATGGGCAAGGCGTTTTTCGGGCGGGCGCTACACAGAAAACCATGGCGATGCACGCCGGAGCCGTTACGTTAAGCCCGCCTGATCCCGCACGCCATAGCGTGGCCGCTATGCGCGGCATAGGAACGGCCGCCGTCGCGCTTCAGCTCCGCCGCACTGTTACATCTGCGGCGCCGTCCTCGGCAGGTTGCTGATCCGCTGGACTTCGGCCGCTTCGAGCCAGTTCGGCGACCGGGCCACGTAAAGGACCATCGGCAAGGTGTCTTCGCCCCAGAACAATTGCTGGTTCACCACGAAGGTCGGCACGCCAAATACTCCGAGATCGATCGCGCGCTCGACGTTCGCCTGCAGCGTCGCCTTCACGTCCTCGAGCTCGATCATCTTTGCGCCGTCGGGCAAACCGACATGGCGGCAGAGATCGTCGAACCCTTCTTCAGTCGATGGATCGCGGCCCTGTTTCCAGATGAACCGGAAAATCTCGCGGATGCAGCCGACTTCCCCGCCCGAAGCCACCGCGAGCCGCAGCGCCTTGGACGAGTCGAACGGATGCGACGGCGGCATTTTGAAAGGAATGCCCAGTTGCTCGGCACGGAACAGCGCGTAGCGGTACATGAAGACGCGCTTGGGCGGAATCGAGCCCGGCATGGGCTGACCCCAGTGCTTGAGCAGTTTCAAATAATCGATCGGCAACACCTCGAACGGCATGTTCGGCCACTTTTCATGCTGTTCCAGTAGCAAATATGAAAAGGGAGAATTGAAGTCGAAAAAAAGTACGGCTGGCGCGGATCGGTGGAAGGCGAAGCGCTCATTTGAATCTCCCTGGCATTTCGATGCCCCTCGTGATGCACTTCATGACGCTCATTACGCGGCGCCTGTAACTCAGGTTACCGTCGTTTCAGCTTTCGATATTACGTGGTGTGCTGAATGCTGTCTGCCTGCGCGTCGAGTGCGACGCTCTGGGCGAGGGTCAAACGCTGTCGCACGAAGCCAATATGTTCCCGCAGCACATAGAACTGGTCGGCATAAGCGAGCGGCATTTTCATCTGATTCACCTTTGCCTCGATATCGTCCAGCCGATCGATCAGCGCTTCGCGCTGGGCGGTGTCCGGGTCGGTCATTGCCTCACGTTCGATCGCAATTAACGCGCCATAAATCTTGTAGATGCGCGATCTCACGCGCCAGCGGTAGAGCCCCGGCACGAGCCGGAAGCCCGGAATCAGCACCACGATGATCGGCACCAGCAGCACGATCACCCGGTCCGCCAGGCTTGCGATCCAGAACGGCAGCGTCCGGTACAGGAAGCCCTTGCCCGATTTGTAATAACGCTCGGCGTCGTCGCTGATGCGAAATTCGTGTGCGAGCGGCGCGGGGAATTCGTTGGCCGACTGCATCAGGTTCGCGCGGCCGTGGACCTCCTTCGCGGCTTCGATCAGCAGGTCGGAGAGTGCCGGATGCAAACCCTCACGCGCGATGAGTTCGGCCGTTGGCGCGATCAGGCGGATGCGATGCTCGGGCAGGTTCTTGGCGAGATCGAAGGCGCCCATCGGCAGGTTCAGGACGGTCAGGTATGGAAAGCGGCGGGCGTAGGCATCGGCTTGGGTGAAATCGAAGAAGCGGATGTCAGGCGTCCTGTAGAGCTTGCCCATGGTCGGCGGCTGGGCGGAGTCGCCGGTGAGAAACGCGGCGTCGATACTGCCGTTCGACAAGGCATCGGCGGCGGCGTCGCCCGCGAGCGGCAACAGTTCGGTATTGCCGCCAGGCTCGATGCCGTTCGCCTTCAGGATCGCCAGCGCCAGTGCGCGTGTGCCGCTGCCTTCGGTGCTGATTGCAAGGCGCTTGCCCTTCAGCTCGGACAGCCGCGTCAACACTGGCCCGCGATAAAACACCGCCAACGGCACGTAAGCCACGCTGCCGAGGGAAACCAGGTCGTCGTGTTTATCGGATGTGGCCGGTGCACTGCCCGGAACGATGGCCGCCGCCGCCGACATTCCGCCCTGCACGAAACCGACATCGACCTTGGCGTTCGGGTCTTCGAGCTTCTGCAGGTTGTCGAGCGAACCTTGCGACTCCAGCACGTTCAGCGTGATGCCGTTGCGCGCGAGGATCTTCTTGTATTGCTGGGCGTTGTTCCAGAACGAACTGCCCTTCGTCCCCGCTGAGATGGTGAGCGTATTGGGCGGCGCGGGCTGGATCAGGCGCACGGCGAGATAGATGGCAGCCGCGCTGATCAAGAGGATCGGGCCGAACGAGATCGCAAGATCGCGCCAAGAGATTGCGACAAAACGCGTCATGGAAGGCGCAATGCGCCGTGCGCGCGGCTTTTGCGGATTGTCCGAGGGAGAAGGTTTCTGATCGGGAGGTTGGATCATTGTCGAGTTTGCTAAGGCAGGACTTGATGCAGGACTTGGGGCAGGACTTGAGACTGGACTCGCGTTGGCACCATGAAACATTGCAGCCGCGGATCTTTGAAGCGAAGAAAAGCAGACTATAAAAGGGAAAACCCTCGTTCACTAAACAGGCCATCCGCTGCGCCTGGCGGATGATTCAACCGGTCCGAAACGTCGCCGATGGTACATGAACGCCAACCCGCCGAAATCAGGGGCACGCCCTAAGCCGTGGTCATCGAGCGTCAGTTTCCATGTCCGGCCTCACGATAAACGCACGGATGCGCGTCATCGTGTTAAATGCTTTGCGCTTCTGGCAAGGCTGGATTAAATTGACGTTCGCCGCCGCAGAACCAGCATCCGCGCCGCCAACCGGCATTTCGGAGCAAGTGCTCCGTGCAGAACCGGAAGCGTCGCACGATGTACGGCAGTGCGTGTCCTGAAAGAACGGAGTGACATCCGCAATGACACCCGTACAAGAATCACCGGACATTCGTTTTTTTCGCCAGTCTCTCGCAACGCCGTGTCGCCAGCATCGCCGGTATTGTCCGTCTACGTCGACTGTTCTAGGTCACCGTTAGTCGGGAAACCGCAAGATGTCGTAGTAAGCCGCTGGGTTGATGCGGTTCAAAAGAAGCACAAAGAAGTACAACTTGCGAAGTCCAAAGCGAAACAAAAGGAGAAACCATGAAAGCAGTCGATATGTTGAAGGCACTGGGCGTCGTGCTGTGCGTCGCGGTGGCATCGAGCGCCTATGCTCAATCAAGCGATGCTGCGCCCTCGGACGCAATGTCGGCCAAGGCTGACGCCAAGATCACCAAAAAGACCGACCGTAAGCTCGGTCTCGATGTGCGCCGTGCGTTGGGCAAGGCACAGGGCATCGACGTGTCGAATATCTTCGTACGCGCACGCGGCGGCGCCGTCGTTCTGACGGGTTCGGTGCCGGACGGCGCGCAGATCCCGAAAGCTGAAGAAATCGCGAAGGGCGTGGCCGGCGTGACATCGGTATCGAACAAACTCTCGCTCGCACCGCAAAACGGTTCGTGATGCAGGCCTGAACCACGGGCTTTCGGAAAGCCGCGGCGTTGTCCTTTGTAACGACGCGGCTTGACGAAAATCGAATGGTTCAATAACGGGTTTCGGCGCCTTGCGCGCCGGAACCCGTTTTGTATTGGTGGTCCGGGTATTGCCGGGTAGTGGCGCCGCGTCGGTTTATGGTTCAGTGACGACATTGCGCCGACCTTGCGCGGACCTTGCGGATTGCTCTCCCGCTTGATATTGGTTGTGTCCGTGGTCGGCGTTTGGCACGTTCAAACCGATAAAAATTCAGGGAGACACCATGAAGCGATTCCCCGCAGCCATGACGCTCGCCGCGTTGGTCGGCGCAGGCCTGACGGCGTGCCACGGCAACGACGACAACAATGGTTCGCAGACCAATTCGCTGCCAAGCTTCATCTTGGGCAGCGTGCGCACGCAAACCTTCGACGGCAACACGGACGACCTCCTGACCGCCGGGCTTGGCAAGAGCGGGCTGGCATCGGCAAGTGCGCCTTCTGTTGCGAACGCGTCCTCGCCTACGGCTGCCGAACTCCGGCGGCTTGCGATCTACTCGAACTATCGGGCGCTCGTGGACATGTCCGCGAACGGTGGCTACGGGCGTTTTTGGGGGCCGAATGTCGATCTGAACGGCAACGATACCCTCGGCGAAGGCAAGATCGCGGGCAAGGAATATCTCGCATACGCCGACGATGGCAGCGGCAAGAAGAACGTGAGCCTCCTCGTCCAGATTCCGGCGAGTTTCAACCCGGACCAGCCCTGCATTGTGACGGCGGCATCGTCGGGGTCTCGCGGCGTGTACGGGGCGATATCGGCGGCGGGCGAGTGGGGCCTGAAGCGCGGCTGCGCGGTGGCTTATACCGACAAAGGCAGTGGCAATGGCGCGCACGAACTCGCGACGAACCTCGTCACATTGATCGACGGCACCTTGTCCAACGCGACGGGCGCCGGCAAGAGCAGCGAATTCACCGCGAATCCCGGTGCGACCAGCATCGCTGCATTTAACGCGCAGTTCCCCAACCGGTACGCGTTCAAGCACGCCCACTCGCAGCAGAACCCGGAGAAGGACTGGGGCACGAACACGTTGCAGGCCATCCAGTTCGCGTACTGGGCGCTCAACGATACCTACGGCGCAGTCGATGGCACCAACCACAAGACGCGCTATAACCGCGGCGACGTGACGACGATAGCGGCGTCGGTGAGCAATGGCGGCGGCGCGTCGCTCGCCGCGGCCGAAGAGGATACGCAAGGCTGGATCACGGCGGTGGTTGTCGGCGAGCCGCAGATCAATCTGAAGGTTCCGTCGCAGGTGTCCGTGCGTCAGGGTGGCGTGCCGGTAGCATCGTTCGGGCGTCCGCTTGCCGACTACATGTCGCTCGCAAACCTGCTGCAGCCTTGCGCGGCGCTGGCCCCGGCAGCAGCGGGCGCGCCTTATCTGACGGCGCTGCCGCTGACCACGACGGCGTCGATCCGTGCGGCCCGATGTGCGTCGCTGGCGGCCAACGGCGTGATTTCCGGCGGCGATGTCATCAGTCAGGCGAACAGCGCGTTGGCTCAGTTGCATCAGGCGGGATATCAGACGGACTCGGACCTACTGCAAGCGCCGATGTGGGATTCGCAGGCGGTGCCGGCGGTTGCCGTGACATATGCCAACGCGTACACGCAGTCGAGCGTGACGGACAACCTGTGCAACTTCAGCTTTGGCACGACCAACGCGCTCACCGGCGCGGCGGGCGTAACGCCGCTCGTCTCGCCCATGCCGACCGTCTTCGGCAACGGCAACGGCGTGCCGCCGACCAACGGCATCAACCTCGTCTTTAACGCGGGGAATTCGGGCGCGGCGGATCATCGCTTCGCCACCGCCGATGCAAGCTTTGCCGGCGCGTTCTGCGTGCGCGGTCTGTGGACGAATGGCGATGCGCGGATGACGGCGAGCGTCGATGCCATCCGCGTGAATGCGAACCTGCACGGAAAGCCGGCGATCATCGTGCAGGGCCGCTCGGACACGCTCGTGCCGATCAACCATGCGTCGCGCCCGTACGCCGCCATGAACAAGCTCGCCGAGGGGAATTCGAGCAATCTGTCGTTCTATGAGGTGACGAACGGCCAGCATTTCGATGCTTTCCTGAGTGTCGCGGGCTTCGATAACCGCTTCATCCCGCTGCATTACTACAACCTGCAGGCGCTGAACCTGATGTGGGCGCATTTGAAGAACAATGCGCCGCTGCCGCCTTCGCAGGTCGTGCGTACCGTGCCGCGAGGCGGCGCGGCGGGGGCGGCGCCGGCATTATCGGTGGCGAATCTGCCGGCAATCTCAGCCGCGCCCGGCGGCAACGCGATCACTTTTAGCGGTGGTTCGGTGAACGTGCCGGAGTAAGACGCGGTTTTAGGGCGCCGGGGTCGGAGATGAAGCCGGCAGCGCCGGCACACTCACCACCGGCGTCTGCACGACGATCGGCGTTGGCGTCAGCTCCGGCGAATTCAATATCAGCGATGGCGCGAGCGACCGGCTGGTGACATCGTCGCCGGGAATGGGAGAGCTGCGCGGCACTGTGCGCAGGTAATGGCCGACGAGACCGAAGAACCGGTCGTAGAACTTGCCCGCCGGTACGGTCTCGCTCGAAATCTTGACCATGGAGTCGCTGTTCGAGCGGATCGGCAGCGACAACGATCCGAGCACACTCAATCCCACGCTCGCCGATGTATCGCTTTTCTTAAGCGTATAGCCGTCCTGCACGGCGTTCACATAAGCGATGCTGGTGTTGCTCGCGTTCTCGCCTGGCGTGCAGACCACATGAAACGACACCACCACGTGCGTGTCCGGCGTTGGCTGGAAATTCTTGGTGGCATCGACGGTATCGGGCTGGGCCATCGTCGTCATGTAGCCTTGGCTTAGCAACGCGCGGCGCGACGCTTCGCAGGTTTCCTGGCTGGTTGCGTCGTAGTTGTGCGCGAACGGGCTTACGCCGGTGGAAAACATCTCCGCCTGGTAGCTCGGCGTGGGCGTCGCTTTACCTGCGCACGCGGCGAGGATCAGCAGGGGAAAGGCGAGGGAAAGGCGGGAAAGCGGCTTGTACATGACAGTCTGCGGGACGAATCGAGGGACATCGGCGGGCTAGATTGTAGTGTGCCGTGAGGGCAAGCGTAAAAACGTGCAAAATTACGCAAGAGCAATTTGACCTATGAAACGTCTTGCGCACAGTCCTATTTTGAACTCGCGCTTTTATCGAAGGATGTTCACATGAGAAAAACATCTGTATTGGAGAACAAACCGACCGAGGTCAATCAGGCGCCGAAAGATACGCGATGTGAAGAAGTTGCCGAACTCACGAACGAGCATGATAAGAACACAGCCTCGCTTAATCACGCGTGCACCGCTCGGCCTGATTGGACTTCATTTGCCGCTGAACCGGCCGCTTGTATCGATTTCCTTGACTTGCGTCCGGATGTGATCCCAATCCTGCAGCCTTCCAGGCGGTAAAAAACCTGGAGATCGGGCCGGCACCCAAGCCTCGTTTCGAGGTTCAACGAGCCTTGAACTGCGGATGCTATCGATACAAGGCTTCGCAGTCACTTGTCATTCAACTCTAGCCGTGGTTGGCTTTGCGCAACGATCAACGGCCCCTGTGGACCTGAAATACGTTCCCGGCTAGGTTAAGCCCGACTGTCGTGATCTGGATGGTAGACGCCCCCTCCCGGTTTGAGTGGTCAATCACATTTCCACTCTGGCATACCGCCGTCTTTGGGTGGGGAAATCCATCACGTTGCATTGACGATCGGATAACGGCGTGGCGTGGAAAAGCGAGCTTCAACCGCCTGCGATCGACTGGAAGTCCGAGTAGGTTTCCGTACCTCGAAAAGGTCGATGCGCAGGCCGACCCGACAACCCTATCGGGGAAGACTGATACGAATGGGTGAATGAGCAGGGTGGACGGGCAACATCGGCAGTTGCCACCTGTTTCGTCACGCGATGGCGACGCTGATGCTGGAGAACGGAGCGGACGTGCGATATATACAGGCGATCCTGGGCCATGCCGATATTAAAACAACGCAGGTCTACACGCGCGTGACATCCGGGCGCTGAAGGTACATTCACACAACGACGCACCCGGCCAAGCTCTCGCGCAGCGTCAACAATCCAACCTGCCGCGCTCGATGACGAGGCGGACCTTGAGTGAAGTGCGTTTAATATGCGTTATACGTGTATAGCACGAATCCCACGACATATCCGTACTGCTGGAGGCTAACCATGCTCGCCATCCGCCTGCCCGAAGAAATTGAAGCTCGCCTAGAGACGCTTGCCAAGCGCACCGGGCGCAGCAAGACGTTCTATGCGCGTGAGGCCATTCTGCAACACCTGGACGATCTGGAAGACCTCTATCTGGCTGAGCGGGTGGTTAAGCGTATCCAGGCAGCCAAGGAACAGACGGCTGGGCTGGATGAGGTGGAGGCACGGCTTGGTCTGGCGGATTGAGGTCTCACAAACCGCTGAAAAGCAGCTTGCAAAACTGGACCGCGTGGTCGCCCGGCCGCATCGTCGCGTTTCTGCGGGACCGGGTGTCGGTGATCGACGACCCGCGCGCGATCGGCGAGGCCCTCAAGGGCAGCGAACTGGGTGAATTCTGGAAGTATCGCGTTAGTGACTGGCGGCTGATCTGCCAGATCGAGGACGCGCACATCACAATTACGGTGTTACGGCTGGGCAACCGGCGTGAGATTTACCGCTGACCTTCTAACCGCACATGCATCCTCAGCCACACACGTGTGCCAGTGGGTGGTCCTAGGGTCATTGAGCGTCAAGCAAGGTAGCCGGCACAATGCGCAGCACGTCCAGATCAGGGTTGCCTTCGAAGCGAACCCGGACCGCTCCGCACTCCACCGTAATGGTCGGGTGTTGCGTAGATGGCGTGATTTGCACCGGGAGAAATGATTCTTGTGCCCGCAATAGCGTCGCCGGTGGCGAGGGCGACCGTTGACGTCGCCACTTCGCGACCATGTTCGCGTTCAGACCGTGTTCCTGAGCAACCTCAGCGATCGAACGCTCCGGGTCGTTAGCTTGCGCTGCGACCATCTCCCGGAATTCTTGTGTGTAGGTTCTTGAGCCGCGGGGGCGGCCTAGTGCGCTCACTTCCGTGATTCTGATTCCCACTAGATCTGGTGGGATTCAGAATGCTGAAGCCAAAACTTGCGCCGGGCCAATAACGGCCATCGTCGTCAAGATCAGCGCAGGCGACACGCGCCGTTGCGCCATCAGTGGTCCCAGATGGAACGTGAGCGCAGCGAATGTGGCGTAGTAGGCTGTGAAGCACACTGCGAGCGCCCAGAATGTTGGCGTGCGTAATGCGCGCCGTGTGGCCGCTGCATTGGCAGCTTTCTGCGTCGCCTTGTAATTTGATTCGCCATCGCGTGGCGCATCCCGGCCGATCGCGAAGATGTGCAGCGGCAGGCAGATCGCCAGATTGAACGCCGCAAGCACGAGCAATGCGCCCCGCCAATCGCACCATTTGATGAGGCCTTGAGTTAGGGGGATGAAAACCGTACTCGCAAAACCGGCTACCAGCGTAATGAGCGTGATCCGGGTGCGAAAGCTGTCAGGAAAATCGTGTGTGACCACCGCGAAGACCGGATCGTAGAGCGTCGCAGCCATCGCGACGCCAAGACCGGCCCAGACGACAAACAATATTGCGAGGCTATGTGCCTGAGACCATAGCGCCAACATCGCAGTAGCAAGGATAGACCCGCAGACCATGACGCGACGGCCGTGGCCGCGATCGATCCACGTCCCGATGGGATACGCCGCGAGTCCCGAGATCAGCAGACCGATCGAGAGCGCTGCGTTCGTGGCGGTACGGCTCCAACCTAGCGCACTTTCCATCGGTACGACAAACAGCGAGAACGCGTAATAGATCGAGCCCCACGACACGAGTTGCGCGGCTGCGAGTGCCCATGTCGCGCGGACGCCGTCACTCCGTTTCGCTGTCATCGGTATCGGCGTTGACGCTTACCGCCTCTTGGTTCATCGCGGCGCTCGCCAGCGACGTGGCAAGCTCCGGATGCGCTTCTTTTCGCTCGCTGTAACGGTTGGTCAAGTACTCCGAGCGATCGCGCACGAGCAGCGTGAACTTGTACAGCTCTTCCATCACGTCGACGACGCGATCGTAGTAAGCCGATGGTTTCATCCGTCCTTCAGCATCGAATTCCTGCCAGGCCTTTGCCACCGACGACTGGTTCGGAATGGTCACCATGCGCATCCAGCGGCCGAGCACGCGCAACGCATTGACCGCATTGAACGACTGCGATCCGCCGCACACCTGCATCACCGCGAGCGTGCGGCCTTGGGTCGGGCGGATGCCGCCGATTTCGAGCGGCAGCCAATCGATCTGGTTTTTAAATACGGCCGTCAGCGTGCCGTGACGCTCCGGGCTGCACCATACCTGGCCTTCCGACCATTCCGACAGTGCGCGTAGTTCGGCCACTTTCGGATGATCAGCGCTGACACTGTCGGTCACCGGCAGGCCGTGCGGATCGAATACCCGTGTTTCGGCGCCGAAATGGCGCAGGATGCGTTCGGCTTCTAACGTTAAAAACCGGCTGTATGACGTGGGGCGCAACGAACCGTAGAGCAGCAGGATCCGTGGCGCATGTTGCGAAACCGCGCGCGGTTCGAGTTTGCGCAGATCCGGCATGTCGAGATGCGGCGTGCTGATGTTGGGTAGGTGTTGTGTCATTCGCGGACTCTGCGTCCTTCGCCATTGATGACCGGTTCGCCGTCCTCCTGGGAAAACGCACCTTTTTGCGCTGCTGGAAGGATGTCGAGAACGACTTCGGAGGGCCGGCACAGGCGCACGCCAAGCAGTGTGACGACAAGCGGGCGATTGATGAGGATCGGATGTTCCAGCATCGCGTCGAGCAATTGCTCATCAGTCACTGATGGATCGCCCAGACCCAGATCGGCGTAAGGCGTGCCTTTTTCACGCAACGTAGCACGTACTGTGAGACCGGCGCGGGCGATCAAATCTTGCAGCGTGCTCCTGCTCGGCGGGGTTTTCAGGTATTCGATGATTTCTGGCTCGATGCCCGCATTGCGGATCATGGCCAGCGTATTGCGCGACGTCCCGCAATCCGGGTTGTGATAGATCGTGATGCTCATACTCGTTGTCCTTAGATGCTTTGTTTTGCTTCGTACCAGTGCTGCGAGCGATTGACGACGCCGACGACTAGCAGCATCACCGGCACCTCGATCAGCACGCCGACGACGGTGGCCAGCGCCGCGCCGGAATGAAAGCCGAACAAGCTGATTGCGGTGGCCACTGCCAGCTCGAAGAAATTGCTTGCACCGATCAGACTGGATGGGCCTGCCACGCAGTGCGCTACTCCGAGCCGCCGATTCAACAGGTAGGCGAGGCCGGAATTGAAAAATACCTGAATGAGGATCGGCACTGCGAGCATTGCAATAACGAGCGGCTCCTTGATGATCGCCCGCCCTTGGAAGGCGAAAAGCAGCACCAAGGTCGCGAGCAGCGCGCAGATCGAATAGGGACCGAGGTGTGTGACACTCTTCCGAAAATGCGCTTCGCCCTTCGCCATCAATATCCGGCGCAACAGTTGAGCGAGAATGACTGGGACAATGATGTAGAGGCCGACCGAAATAATTAGCGTATCCCATGGCACCGTAATGGCCGACAAACCAAGCAACAAGGCGACGAGCGGCGCGAAGGCCACGATCATGATGGAGTCGTTCAGCGCCACTTGCGATAACGTGAAATACGGATCGCCCTTGCAGAGCTGCGACCAGACGAACACCATTGCTGTGCAAGGAGCTGCAGCCAGCAGGATCAAGCCGGCGATGTAGCTGTCAAGCTGATCAGCGGGAAGCCACGGCGCGAACACATGGCGGATGAAGATCCAGCCGAGTAACGCCATTGAAAACGGCTTGACGAACCAGTTCACAAACAGCGTGACGCCTATTCCACGCCACTGACTTTTGACCTGAGTCATCGCGGCAAAATCAATCTTGACCAACATCGGAATGATCATCACCCAGATGAGCACGCCGACCGGGAGATTGACCTGTGCCACTTCCATGCGACCGATGGCCTGAAAGAGCTGAGGAAGGACCTGCCCGAGCAGAATGCCGCCCACGATGCAAAGCGCGACCCAGACTGTCAGGTAGCGCTCGAAAAATCCAATCGCCGGTCGTGCGCCGATAACTGCCGTGTCAGTGCTGCTCATTTGATTCCTCGGCAGGCCTTTCACCGATTGCGCGAATTTCGTGCCGAATCGCGTTGCTGTCTAGCACACGGAGCGGCAGATTAACGAACTGGCTCACGCGGCTCATGATTTGTCGATATACCTTGGTGAATACCTTGCGCTTGTCTTCATCGCTGCCTTCGAATGCGGCCGGATCTTCAAAACCCCAATGCGCTGTCATCGGATTGCCCGGCCAGATCGGGCAGACTTCGCCCGCCGCTTGGTCGCACACGGTGATAACAAAATCCATATGCGGAGCGTCAGGCGTAGCGAACTCATCCCAGCTCTTGCTCCGCAGCCCCGACGTGTCGTAGCCGAGCGCTTCGCATCGTTCAATGGCAAACGGATTGACTGCGCCAGAGGGATGGCTGCCAGCGCTGAACGCCCGAAACTGCCCTTTCCCCAAAACATTGAACAGCGCCTCGGCCATGATGCTGCGCGAGCTGTTTCCCGTGCTGAGAATCAGAACGGAGTAAGGGTTGTCGCTCACGTGCGGGTCCGAATGGCCACGACGGTTTCAGCCGGCGAGCAGCATGCGGCCATTGATTGCGCATGTTCTCGCGCTCGATCGCGGGACTCGCCGTAGACCGGCGCCGCTTCGAGGGTTCTAAATGTCTCCCATGCGACGCCCTGAGGATCGATCGTCCATGCCTTATTCGACTTGGCGTAACAGCAGGTTGTCTCCGTCTGCTCCTGTACCGGCAGCTTTGCCGCAGTGAAGCGCGCGTTCATCTCTTCCAACTCTGCGTCGGTTTCAACTTGGATGCCGATGTGGTCAACGCCCGGTTTCGCGCCCCGCTGCGAAATCGCGAAATTGACGGCCGGATCGGTTAGTTCCCATTTGCAGTAATTGCTCTTGAGAACTGTGGGTTCCTTGTTGCCGAACATGGCGCTGTAGAACTGAATGCTGTCGTTGAGGTCTTCGACCGCGACATGGATATGCATGCGCTTCATGGTGTATCTCCGCAGCAGTTAGGGAGATCGCTCGCGGCACAGGTCGCGCCGGCGCAGCAGTTCTCCGTCAGGAAGCCGATCAGGCCTGTCATGGCGTCAAAATTCGCGGTGTAGATGATGAAGCGGCTTTCTTGCCGTGGCTTCACCAGGTCCGCATGTGACAGATCCTTGAGATGAAATGACAGACTTGAAGGGGAAAGCCCGAGCTGCTTCGCGATATCACCAGCGGCCATGCCGTCTTGCCCGGCGACGACCAGCAGGCGGAAGATCGCGAGGCGCGATTCATGGGCGAGGGCGCTCAAGGCGCGTACGACGAGATTAGAGTCCATGCGGGGAACGATAAAGCAATCGATTCGATAATTCAAGTATTGTCGAAATAACTTCGTGGCGCAAAGCGGTGCGGATGTATGAGGCGGGAGATCAGATCATTCGAGCGACTGGAGCCACGCAAAAACCGGCCGCTCAGTCAGTCTGAGGGTCCGTCGCTTTCGGGTCGACTAGCGCTCTCAACCACCACGTCGTTAGCGGTTTGTTGCCTCATTTCGCGTCGCGCGGTCAGCAACTATGTTGCCAATTTTTCCGCCCCGCACTTACTTACACCTTTCAATGGTGCTGAACCCAGCAAGCATTCGGGTGTACCGCACATTGGCAGTCCTCGGCGTTCCACGGTATATACCCGAAACACGAATGACACCGTTCCTCTTTAGATCACCTGAAAACGAGCAGTGGCGTTGCCTGTGATCTGCCGTATCGCCAAGAAGATTTCACGGTCGGTTGCGGTAACCGCTAGCGAACGCCAGTTGAATCGTCACAGTTTGAAATTCCGAAACCCGAGCGTATTTCTCGTCCTTCTCCATATCCTTCTTGAAATTACCGACTGGAGTGCCATATACTTAGCACTCGTCGCACGAGAGTGCTAACAGTTTTCCGTCCGGTGATTCTGTGAGTCGCCGGACGGGTTTCCCGCGTTTTTTATAGTCTCAGTTAAGAGAGGAGTGTGTATGAACCTTCGTCCTTTGCACGATCGCGTCATCGTCAAGCGTCTGGATCAGGAAACCAAGACTGCCTCGGGCCTCATCATCCCCGACGCTGCAGCTGAAAAGCCGGATCAAGGCGAAATCCTGGCCGTCGGCCCGGGCAAGCGCGATGACAAGGGTACGCAAAACGCCCTCGACGTCAAAGTGGGCGACCGCGTGCTGTTCGGTAAATACGCTGGTCAGACCGTCAAGGTCGACGGCAATGAACTGCTCGTGATGCGCGAAGAAGACATCATGGCCGTTCTGGTCAAGTAATCACCTTCAAGCCTGCGGCCTCCAGCCGGCGCGATCGAACCGCTTTCCCGCGACTCTCGCCCGACCTGGAACAAGCCAAAACTGAAACGAATCAAGGAGTTTGAATATGGCAGCTAAAGAAGTCGTATTTGGCGATATCGCCCGTGCAAAGATGGTTGAAGGCGTGAACATCCTGGCCAATGCGGTCAAGGTCACGCTGGGCCCGAAGGGTCGTAACGTCGTCCTGGAACGCAGCTTCGGCGGCCCGACGGTCACGAAAGACGGTGTTTCGGTTGCGAAAGAAATCGAACTGAAAGACAAGCTCCAGAACATGGGCGCGCAAATGGTGAAGGAAGTTGCTTCCCGCACCAGCGACAACGCCGGCGACGGCACGACGACGGCTACGGTTCTGGCCCAGTCGATCGTTCGCGAAGGCATGAAGTACGTTGCATCGGGCATGAACCCGATGGACCTGAAGCGCGGTATCGACAAGGCAGTGACCGCCGCTATCGAAGAACTGCGCAAGATCAGCAAGCCTTGCACGACCAACAAGGAAATCGCACAAGTCGGCGCGATTTCGGCCAACAGCGATTCGTCGATTGGTGACCGCATTGCAGAAGCAATGGACAAGGTCGGCAAGGAAGGCGTGATCACGGTTGAAGACGGCAAGTCGCTGGAAGACGAGCTGGACGTGGTTGAAGGTATGCAATTCGACCGCGGCTACCTGTCGCCGTACTTCATCAACACGCCGGAAAAGCAAGTTGCTGTGCTCGAAAACCCGTTCGTGCTGCTGCACGACAAGAAGGTTTCGAACATCCGCGATCTGCTCCCGATCCTGGAACAGGTTGCCAAGGCTGGCCGCCCGCTGCTGATCATCGCTGAAGATGTCGAAGGCGAAGCACTGGCTACGCTGGTTGTGAACAACATCCGCGGCATCCTGAAGACTGTTGCTGTCAAGGCTCCGGGCTTTGGCGATCGTCGCAAGGCCATGCTGGAAGACATCGCGATCCTGACCGGTGGTCAAGTCATCGCTGAAGAAACTGGCCTGACGCTTGAAAAGGCTACCTTGGCTGAGCTAGGTTCGGCAAAGCGCATCGAAGTGGCGAAGGAAAACACCACGATCATCGACGGCGCTGGCGAAGCTGCAAACATCGAAGCGCGTGTGAAGCAAGTTCGCACGCAAATCGAAGAAGCTACGTCGGACTACGACCGTGAAAAGCTGCAGGAACGTGTCGCCAAGCTGGCTGGCGGCGTTGCAGTGATCAAGGTTGGCGCGGCTACCGAAGTCGAAATGAAGGAAAAGAAGGCACGTGTTGAAGACGCACTGCACGCAACGCGCGCAGCTGTGGAAGAAGGCATCGTGGCTGGTGGCGGCGTCGCGCTAATCCGCGCACGTCTGGCACTGAAAGACTTGAAGGGCCTGAACGCTGACCAGGACGCCGGCATCAAGATCGTGCTGCGCGCAATGGAAGAGCCGCTTCGCCAGATCGTCACGAACGGTGGCGAAGAAGCCAGCGTCGTGGTGGCAGCAGTTGCAGCTGGTACGGGCAACTTCGGCTACAACGCAGCAACGGGCGAGTACGTCGACCTGGTGGAAGCCGGTGTTGTGGACCCGACCAAGGTGACGCGTACGGCACTGCAAAACGCGGCATCGGTAGCAGGTCTGCTGCTCACGACCGACTGCGCTGTGTCGGAACTGCCGAAGGAAGACGGTCCGATGGGCGGCGGCGGAATGCCGGGCGGAATGGGCGGCATGGGCATGGACATGTAATTTTGGCATCTGCCGGAATTGCGTGACAACGCAGGCTTCCTCGGAAGTCTGCGTTTTGCCAGAAGTCGTCAAAGAAAAAACCCGCATCGGGCAACCCGTGCGGGTTTTTTCGTATGCGTGCCAAGCCGGGTTTTACTTGCTGTTATTTGCTGTTCTGTTCGCGCATCTGTTCGCGCATCTGTTCAGCCGTGGCCTTGTAATCGTAGGTCGGATAGAACTCTGTCCTGTATCCGCCCCACGCGGTGTTTTCGATTGCGCGATTCACTTCGCGCAATTTGTCGGCGGGAACACGCAGCGTCACCACCTGGCCGATACCCATCATCACGTACCACGAAACCACCTGAACGCCGGGCGGAGGGAACGCCTTGAAGTAGCCATGCTCCTTTAACTGCTGGTTAATCTGCGGCAGCGTTTTCGATTCGTCGTGCTTAAGGAAGATGGTGAGGAGGAAGGTTCCATCGCCAACCGGTGTGGCCGCGTTGGTTGCGCTTGTTCCGTTCGTTGCCGGCGCGGTCTGCGCCATTGCCGATGTCAAACCGCCAGTCAGAAGCAAAGCAGCGCTCAACCACTTCACGTATTCACGCATCGACTTTCTCCTTTACGGCAATGCGTTTCTTGGGACGGGCGTTCAATGCCCGGCGGCTTTTCACGCGTAACGCGTTGAATTGCGCGGCGCCGGCGGCGGTGTTGTCGAAGATGCACCAGACGTCGTGCGCCTTCTTCGCCCGGTCGTGAAGCGTGAGGGCGAGGGCATCGAGGTAAGGATATTCATACGATGAGCGGTACACGTCCGGCGAGCCGTGCAGCCGGAAGTACGCCAGAGACGTATCCGCCCGATGCTTGATCGCGCAGTAATCGGGTTGCGGGTCGGCATCGACGTAAGCGACGCTTTTCGATTTCAGCAACGTGGCGACGCCCTTCGCAAACCAGCTTTCGTGCCGGGCTTCGAGCGCGATGGGAATCGCGGTGCGCTCGCGCATCGAGGCAAAAAACGCCTCGGCTTCGTCAGCATCGAACGCGAGGCTGGGCGGCAATTGGACGAGCCAGCAACCGAGTGTGTCGCCGAGTTGTGTGGCGGATTCGAAGAACGCGTCGAGCAACGGTTCGCACGAAACGAGGCGTGCGTCGTGCGTAATGGCCTTCGGGATCTTCACCGAAAATCGAAACATGTCGGGCACGCTGTCACGCCAGCGGGCATATGTCTCGGGACGATGCGGCCGATAAAAACTCGAGTTGATTTCAACGCACGTGAGCACTTGCGAATAGCGCGCGAGGTGCGTGCCGTCGCCGGGGTAGTGCTCGCCGACGGCGTCGGTGAGCCCCCAACCGGCGCAGCCTATACGGACTGCGCCGACGGGATGTTTCTTGAGTGACGGGAGCGAAGCTTTGCGCAGCGGCATGTTTTAGTTTCGCTCCAGATCAGTTTCAGTGGCGTGCTTCGCCAGGTGCGGCGGGTGGCGCGTCGACCACCACGGGCGCTGTCTCTTCGTCATCGTTCGAACGGGCCCAAAAGAATCGATCCGGCATATATGCGCCCATGCCGGGCCTGAAGGCGGCTCGCGTCGCCTGGAAAACGTATTCTTGCGCTTCGCGCGCGGCTTCCGCCGGTTCCTGCCCGTTCGCCAGCAGCGCGGCAATCGCCGAGCCGAGCGTATCGGTAATGCCCATCATGCGATGTTCGGTCCGGTCCCACGTGTCCTGCCGGATCTGGCCTTCCTCGCTGTACAGCGTGTTCACGTGCCGGTGCGTGCCCGTTTCCGTAGCCAATATGTACTCGCAGCCCTGTGAAAGCAGGTGCGAGATCGCAGCGTCGAGCGTGGGCGCTTCGGCGTCACCGTCGGGCTGCGCAAGCTGCAGGAGGGTGGCGTGATCGGCAACGAGCATGGTGGTTTGCGGCACCAGCAAATCGGCCATCGACTCCCGCAGTTCGTCCGCGGCCAGCACGTGTTCGTCGTCGAGCGTGAAATCGGGTGCGAGGATAAGCGGGACATCGTCGTAGTCCGCCACGACCTCCGCAATCGCGGCTACGACCTCCGCACGCGTCGCCGCGCCGATCTTGAACGCTGCCACAGGCATATCCTCTAGCAACATGCG
This sequence comes from Burkholderia sp. PAMC 26561, assembly GCF_001557535.2. NCBI lineage: Bacteria > Pseudomonadati > Pseudomonadota > Betaproteobacteria > Burkholderiales > Burkholderiaceae > Burkholderia > Burkholderia sp. PAMC 26561. Next base: position 554,905 of record NZ_CP014306.1, on the reverse strand, counting down.
GGCCTGCGTGCCTACAGTTTCGGGTTCGAGACCGGTGACTTCGTCGCAGGTGGCGGAATCGCGAACCGTGTAGCCGGTCAGCACGGTCAGTCCGTGGCAGCCCATGCTGGCCAAGGTCAGTAAATCGGCCTGCAGGCCGGAGCCGCCGGTTGGGTCGGACAAGCCAAAAGTAAGAACAATCGGAGGGGTATCGCTAGGCATCGGGTGGTTTTTTCTGGTCTTTCGGCTAAAGAATCGTCGGGCAGCCGGATACAAAATGGTTCGGTGCAAACGGCACGATTATGCGGCCTAATGACGCCTTGCCACCTGATCCGAACACTTTTTCCGGGGACGCAAGCAAAATCACGCCGGACTTTGAGCGAACCGAAACGGCGCGCACGGCGCGGTATTTGCTAGCTCACCGTTTCGTATCGCTGGCGAAATGCCGGCGTGCATGTTGATGTCCATCGTGACGGAAACCGTGTGATTGGCCAGCGCTGCTGCATTGCTAGGCATCGCGGCGCCAAACCGGTACCATCATGCACTCATTTAACCGATTCCCCGACGCGACATAAGCATGGAATACAGAAGCTGGATGTGCCTGATTTGTGGCTGGATTTACGACGAAGAAACGGGTTTGCCTGAGGAAGGCATAGCGCCCGGCACGCGTTGGGAAGACGTTCCAATCAACTGGACGTGTCCCGAATGCGGCGCTCGCAAGGAAGACTTTGAGATGGTTCAGATCTGAGCAAAGGCTCGGACATGATGCAGGGAAGCATTTAAAACCGCGCCGCATGGATGGGATGCCTTCATGCGGCGCGTGTTGTTTACGGTGGTGAAGCAGGGAATTCAAAGCGCAAGAAGATGGACGTGCGGTATGACGTGGCGTGTCGAGGCGGCACACAACGCGACCACGGGCGAAGGCGTAGGGCTCGTTCATCGGGCCGGATACGCCTGAAAACGCCAATCCGCAGGAGTGTTTGGCCAAGGAAACGATTCGGCAAACGTAGGTCCGGGTTTGTATCGCAAGATGTGAACAGCATGTAAGAAGCGACATGCGCCCGGGTTCGACCCAGATCCATCCAACGTACAGCCTCGCGCTGTGCGTCGGCTCGTGAGCGTTCCATGACTACTTTGTCCGGCTTGACCAACACGTTCCAGGCATTGCCCAATCCGCGCGGCGGCGCGGTGCGCATTGCTGAAATGGCGCTGACCGACGCGCAGCACGCATTCCTGCGTGAGGGCGACACGCTCGGCGTCTTGCGCCGGGCGATTGGGGCCCTGCAGGCGGCAGGGTGGCTGCCCGCGCAGCGTTTCGCCGAGACGCTGGTGCTGGTGTCGCCACTGGCAGGGTTATCGGAGAAGACGCGCAACCAGTTTGCCCAGGCGTTGCGCGACTTCGGTTTCGCCGTCGAGCGCCGCAATTTGCGCGAACTCGCATGTTCCACACTGCTTTTCGATCACTATCGCGGACTCCACGCGCTGATGGCCGCACATACTCGCGCCGCGCCTGTTTCCTTCGATGACCTCGCGCTCGCCGGCCGTGCCATTGCGCCGGCCACGCTGCGTTCGGTTTCACCGAAACGCCTTGGCCGCGTCCGCGCGCACTACGAGCGCGCGTTGCTGGTGCTGCTGCGCTCGAAGGTGGACGAAGAAAGAGGGCAGGCTGAAACCATGTCGATCCTCGATGCCTGCCTCGCCGATCTCGCCGGCCCCGATCCCTATGACTTCTGGCGCCTGGCCGGCGCGGTGGTTCAGGCGCTGCGCCTGCAGCCCGATGCCGACAACGCCGCCGATGCCCGCCGTCTGTACGCGCGCTTCAATCTGATCCTGGCCGACCAGGCGCATGGCTTGACGCACGCGCCGAAATCCCTGGTACGCGCCGCGCTCGCGCTCTTGTGGCGCGATTACGCGTTATACGGCGCGTCGGCGGAAGACTCCGACCAGGTCGACGTCCTGCGCGATTACGGCCTGACCGTCCACTGGCATGTCGCGGGCACGCAAGCCTCCGAAGAAGCGTGGGAAAAGACTGCGGAGCAGGCGCGCGATGCGTCCACGCGCGATCTCGGCGTGCTGCGCGTGAACGCGGCGGCTTACGAGGATTTCCTGACGAGCGCCGAGCCGGCTATCGGCGGGTTGATCGAGCATGGGGCGGCGGCGCGGGAGGCGGGGCGTATCGATGTGCAGGCGGCGATCAAGGCGGCTGACGCGGCGTATCGACTGGGCTCGGCTGCGTGCGCCTTGGGTCTGGGCCACGTCGCGCTGCTCGCCGACACGCTCGGCCTTGCGTGGCGGCGCATTGCGTACGAAGCGCAGATGATGCCCGACGGCCAGCCGCTCGATACCACCATTCCCGAGCGCGCCGCTCAGGCGCTCGGCGCGATGCTGCATCAGGCGGCGGCGGGAATTGCGCCTTCGGAGGGCGGCGCTTCGGTGGCGGCGCTGACCGCGATGATCGAGCGTGGCCTGGCGGTGGTCCGCTGAGTTCTACTCGTCGTCGGCCGGAGCAGGACCGGACGCGCTTTTGACCACCGCATAGCGCGCCAGCGTGGCTTTGCGGGCGGTATCGTGATCGACGACGGGCATCGGGTATTCCGCGCCCAAGGCGATTTTCGCCGCCTTCAGCGCGTCCGGCTTGGCTTTCCACGGTGCGTGGATGTCCTTGTCCGAGAGCCCGGCGAGTTCCGGCACGTAATGGCGGATGAACTTGCCCTTGGCATCGAATTTCTCCGACTGCGTGATCGGATTGAAAATGCGGAAATACGGCTGGGCGTCACAGCCGCTGGAAGACGCCCATTGCCAGCCGCCATTATTCGATGACAGCTCGAAGTCATTCAGCAGCGACTCGAAATACCGTTCTCCGCGACGCCAGTCCAGCCCGAGATCCTTTGTCAGAAAACTCGCGACGACCATTCGCAGCCGATTGTGCATATACCCGGACGTGTTGATCTGGCGCATGGCGGCATCGACCAGCGGATAGCCTGTGCGGCCTTCGCACCACGCGGCGAAGTTGCTGTCGGCCACCTCACCGGTTTCCCATTCGATCCGGTCGTACACCGGCTTAAACGCCTTGTGATCGCCGGGTACGCCCACTTGCGGGAAATGGTGCAGCACGGAGAAATAGAAGTCGCGCCAGATGAGTTCGGACAGCCACGTTTCCGCGCCGCGATTGCCGTGGCGTTGGGCGTCGTGTGCGGTCCGGGCCAGGGCGCGTACGGAAATGGTGCCGTGCCTCAAGTGCACGCTGAGATAGCTCGGCCCTTTGACTCCTGGAAAGTCTCGCGTCCGGTCGTAGTCGGTCATGCGGTCGCGGAAGTCGTCGAAAAGCTGATACGCGCCGCTCGTGCCCGCGGGCAACGCGGGCGCGTGCTCCTTGCTAAACCCGAGCGATTCCAGCGATGGAATCCCGTGCTTCACACCCGCCGGCAGTTTCGCTAAAGCTGACAGACTTTCCTCCGATGCATACGGTTTCAGCGCGTCCGGAGTAAGCGATGCCAGCCAGTTGCGCTTGTACGGTGTAAAAACCGTGTACGGCTTGCCGGCGCCGGTCAGCACATCGTCCTGGTGGAAGATGGTCTGGTCCTTGAACGTGAAAAACGCAACATCGGCGCTCGCCAGCTTTTTCTCGATACCCTCGTCGCGCGCTTTGGCCGACGGCTCATAATCGCGATTGGCGAACACGGCGTTCACGCCGCATTCGCGCACGAGTTCGGGAATTTCATGCGACGGCATGCCGTGACGCACCATCAGCCCGCCCCCGGCCTCGCGCAGGGTTTGGTCCAGTTCAATCACGCTTGCGTGAATGAACGGTACGCGCCGATCGTTTTTCGACAAAGGCGACAGAATTTCGCGGTCGAAAACGAAGGCGCACAGCACCCGGCGACAGCGTGTTAGTGCGTGATAGAGTGCAGCATGGTCTGCCACGCGCAGGTCTCGTCGAAACCAGACTAGCCCCAGCTCAAAGTCGGCCATCAAGTATCGCCTTTGTTAAAATCCGAATTATGTCCAAGACACCCGATCGCATCAATTTGACGAATCAGTTCCTGATCGCCATGCCCAGCATGGCCGATCCCACGTTCTCGGGGACTGTAGTCTACCTTTGCGATCACAGCGAGCGTGGTGCGCTCGGCCTGGTGATCAACCGGCCGACCGACATCGACCTCCAATCGCTTTTCAACCGCATCGACCTGAAGCTCGAGATCGAGCCGCTCGTGCATTTGCCCGTGTATTTTGGCGGACCCGTGCAGACCGAGCGCGGTTTCGTGCTTCACGATCCCGCTGACGGCGATGTCTATACATCGTCCATGAGCGTGCCGGGCGGCCTTGCCATGACCACGTCGAAAGACGTGCTCGAGGCGGTCGCAAGCGGCAAGGGTCCCGAGCGCTTCCTGCTCACGCTCGGCCACGCCGGCTGGGGCGCGGGGCAGCTCGAAGAGGAAATCGCGAAGAACGGCTGGCTGACGGTCGAAGCTGATCCGCGCATCGTCTTCGACGTACCCGCCGAGGACAAGTTGCAGGCGGCGCTGTCGTTGCTGGGCGTTTCGCTTTCCATGTTGTCGGGCGAAGCGGGCCACGCATGACGGGTGACGGCCAGGCTGGAAGTCGTATCGAAGCCACGTTGCTTGCCTTCGATTACGGCGAAAAGCGCATCGGCGTCGCGGTCGGCAATACATTGACGCGCCATGCGCGGGCGTTGACGGTGCTTGAAAACCGCAGCCGGGAGTATCGGTTCGAGGCGGTCGGGCAGCTGATTGCAGAGTGGAATCCGCGCACGGTGATCGTCGGTTTGCCGATGCACCCCGACGGCACGCCGCACGAAATGACGCAGCTCGCCACGCGCTTCGGCAATCAGTTGAACGGCCGGTTCAGCGTGCCAGTGAGCTGGGTGGACGAGCGGTATTCATCGGTGGAAGCGAAAGCCGAACTGAAACGCAACGGCGTGAAGATGAACGCGAAGGGCCGTTATGACGACATCGATGCCGAAGCCGCCCGCGTCATTCTCCAACAGTATTTCGACCAACTTTCCGACGATCAATCATGAGTTCCATTGACGCCGAGGCGTTGTATCGCGAGTTGCTCGGGCAGATTCGCGCGGCTTATGGCGAGTCGCTCTCGCAAGCGGGTGGTCCGGTGCTCGCCGGTATTTACAGCGGCGGTGTGTGGCTTGCCACTCGTCTCGCGAAAGACTTGAACGTGGCGCAGTTCGGCGTGGTGAACGTGGCGCTGCATCGCGATGACTATGCCAAGAAGGGCCTGCATAGTCAGGCGAGCCCGACGTCCCTGCCGTTCGAAATCGATAACGCGAAAATCCTGCTGATCGACGACGTGCTGTCCACCGGACGCACCGTGCGCGCAGCGGTCAACGAGCTCTACGACTACGGCCGTCCCGCGCAGGTGGAACTCGCCGTGCTCGCCGATCGCGGCGGCCGCGAGTTGCCCATGGCGGCGCGCTTTACGGGCGGTGTGGTGGATGTATCGGCGAGTGCCAATCTCGTGCTCACGCAGCGCGACGACGGCACGCTTTCGTTCAGCACCGAAGCACGCACCGATTAATCATGCACCGATTAAGCACGCACTGATCAAGCACGCGCGGTAAGCATTTCTTTTTGTCACGAATCAAGCACTACCAGGATCCACATGAACATGGCCACCCAGGGTTCTGCCGAAAGCAGCGCGCCGGACAGGAAGCCGGCGGTGACGCGCCCAGGCTTTCTCAAAGGCAATCCGCAGCTCACCAAAAACGGCGAACTCAAGCATCTGCTCACCATTGAAGGCCTGCCGCGCGCCATCGTCACGCTTATTCTCGATACCGCCGAACAGTTCGTCAGCGTGACCGATCGTGAGATCAAGAAAGTGCCGCTGTTGCGCGGCAAGTCGGTCTTCAACCTGTTCTTCGAAAACTCCACGCGCACGCGAACTACCTTCGAGATCGCCGCGAAGCGATTGTCGGCGGACGTGCTGAACCTGAATATCAATGCATCGTCCACGAGCAAGGGCGAATCGCTGCTCGACACCATCAACAACCTTTCCGCGATGCACGCCGACATGTTCGTGGTGCGTCATGCATCGAGCGGGGCGCCGTATCTGATCGCCGAGCATTGCGCGCCGCATGTGCACGTGATCAACGCCGGCGACGGGCGTCATGCGCATCCGACGCAAGGCCTGCTCGACATGTACACGATCCGTCACTACAAGAAGGACTTCAGGAACCTGCGTGTGGCGATTGTCGGCGACATCCTGCATTCGCGGGTGGCGCGCTCCGACATCCATGCGCTGACCACGCTCGGCGTGCCCGAAGTGCGCGCCATCGGGCCGCGCACCTTGTTGCCGAGCAACCTGAACGAGATGGGCGTTCACGTGTATCACAACCTCGACGAAGGCCTGAAGGACGTCGATGTGATCATCATGCTGCGTTTGCAGAACGAGCGCATGAGCGGCGCGTTGCTACCGTCGGCGCAGGAGTACTTCAAGTCGTGGGGACTCACACCCGAGCGTCTTGCGCTCGCCGCGCCCGATGCCATCGTGATGCATCCGGGACCGATGAATCGCGGCGTCGAAATCGATTCGCAGGTCGCGGATGGCCCGCAGTCCGTGATTCTCAATCAGGTCACCTTCGGGATCGCCGTGCGCATGGCGGTAATGGGCATCGTTGCCGGGAATAGTGATTAAGCCAATGCAAATACATATTCAGGGCGGCACTGTCATCGACCCGGCCGCGGGCACCGAAACACTCGCCGATGTGTTTATCGATGAGGGGAAGATCGCGGGAATCGGCAGTGCGCCAGCCGACTTTCACGCGGCACTTACCATCGATGCAAAGGGCCTCGTGGTATCGCCGGGTTTTGTGGATTTGAGCGCACGGCTTCGCGAACCCGGGTTCGAACACAAGGCCACGCTGGAATCCGAAATGGCGGCCGCTGCCGCCGGCGGTGTGACGAGTCTCGTGTGTCCGCCGGACACCGATCCCGTTCTCGATGAACCCGGTCTTGTCGAAATGTTGCGTTTTCGCGCGCACAAGCTGAACAAGGCGCACGTGTATCCGCTGGGTGCGCTGACCGTCGGGCTCAAAGGCGAAGCGATCACCGAAATGGTCGAGTTGACCGGGTCGGGTTGCATCGGATTTTCGCAGGCCGATACGCCGATCGTGAACACCCGCACGCTCTTGCGCGCGCTGCAATATGCGACCACTTACGGTTATGCCGTCTGGCTGCGTCCGCAAGACAGCTACATGGCGAGCGGCGGCGTGGCGGCGAGCGGCGCGGTGGCGTCGCGGCTGGGGTTGTCGGGCGTGCCGGTGTCGGCAGAAACCATCGCGTTGCATACCATCTTCGAGCTGGTCCGCGTGTCGGGCGCGCGCGTGCACTTGTCGCACTTGTCGTCGGCCGCGGGCGTGGCGCTGATGCGGCAGGCGAAGGCCGAAGGCCTCGCCGTGACCTGCGATGTGACCATCAACCATGTTCATCTGACAGACATGGACATCGGCTATTTCAACTCGCAGTTTCGTCTCGATCCGCCGCTGCGCTCGCAGCGTGATCGCGATGCGATTCGCGCGGGGCTGGCCGATGGCACCATCGATGCAATCTGTTCCGATCACACCCCGCTCGATGACGACGAAAAGCTGCTGCCCTTCGCCGAAGCCACGCCGGGCGCGACGGGTCTCGAGTTGCTGTTGTCGCTGACCGTGAAGTGGGCGCGCGAGGCGAACGTGCCGCTGTCGAAGGCGCTGACGCGCATCACGAATTCGCCGGCCGGCGTGCTCAAGCTGAACGCGGGACGCATTGCGGTGGGCGATACCGCCGACCTCTGTCTCTTCGATCCCGCTGCCGAATGGCAGGTCGAACCGGCGAAGCTGAAGAGCCAGGGATATAACTCGCCGTTCCTCGGCTACGAGCTGCCGGCGCGGGTGAGGGCGACGATCGTGGCCGGGCACGTTGCTTATGAAGCACTTCCCGGCTGAGGATCGAAAGACCATGCTCGCCATCCGCAAGCTCCGCATCTTTGCGCATCTGCTGCACGGCATGTTCACCGTGGCGACGCGTTTTCCCAACGCGACGCCCCAAACGCGGATGGAATTGAACCGAGCGTGGTCAGTCGAGATGTTGCGCCGATGCGGCATGAAGCTCGTCGTCCATAACGATCAGGCGCGGCTCGATAGCGGCGCGCTGGTCGTCGGCAATCACGTCTCGTGGATCGATATCTACGTGGTGAACGCATGGCGGCCGACGCCGTTTGTATCGAAGGCTGAAGTGCGGCAATGGCCGATCGTCGGCTGGCTTGCGCAGCAACTGGACACGATCTTTCTCCAGCGCGAAAAACGCAGCGATGCGAAACGGATCATGCATGAGCTGTCCGAACGGTTGAAGCGCGGCGAGTTGATGTGCGTGTTTCCAGAAGGGACAACATCGGCGGGCAAGGACTTGCTGCCGTTTCATTCGAATCTGTTTCAGGCGGCGGTGTCGGCGGGTTGTCCCGTTCAGCCGGTTTGTTTGATGTACGAGGATGGCAATGGAAGGCAGTCGGAGGCTCCGGCTTATATCGATGACCTGACGCTTAGCTTTACGCTCAACGCTATGCTGCATGCCAGGCCGCTGACCGCGCATCTTTACGTCTGCGATGCGCTCGCGGCGGGGGATGACCGGCGCGTGCTGGCGAAAGAGGCGCAGGCGGCAATTGAAGGCGCGTTGAGACGGATGCAGGCGGGGCTGAGTGTGGTGACGGTGGCTGAAACGCAAGAAGAAGTGGCTGCCGAGTCTGAAGACCTCGAGGGGCTCACGCCCGGGCATTGACATGATCCTTGTTACGGGCGGGGCTGGGTTTATCGGCGCGAACTTCGTGCTTGAGTGGCTCAGCGCGTCGAGCGAGGCTGTGCTCAACGTCGACAAGCTGACCTATGCCGGCAATCTGTCCACGCTGCATCCTCTGCAGCATAACCAGAATCACGTTTTTGTACGCGCGGACATCTGCGATCGCGCGGCGATTGACGCGCTGCTCGCTCGGCACAGACCTCGCGCGATCATCCACCTCGCGGCCGAAAGCCACGTGGACAGATCGATCGATGCACCCGCCGAATTCGTGCAGACCAACGTGGTCGGCACCTTCACGCTGCTCGAAGCGGCTCTCGCGTACTGGCGATCATTGGCCGTTGCCGAACAAAGGGCGTTTCGCTTCCTGCATGTATCGACGGATGAAGTCTTTGGTTCTCTGGGCCCCGACGATGCCCCTTTCTCCGAGACCACGCCGTACGCGCCAAATAGCCCTTATTCGGCGACCAAAGCTGCTTCCGACCATCTCGTGCGTTCGTATCACCATACTTACGCTTTGCCCACGGTCACGACCCACTGCTCGAACAATTACGGCCCTTATCAATTTCCGGAGAAGCTGATTCCTTTGGTGGTCATGAGCGCCATGGCAAGCAAGCCGCTGCCGCTGTACGGCGACGGCTTGAACATCCGCGACTGGTTGTATGTGAGCGACCACTGTGCCGCGATCCGCGAAGTGCTGGCGCGAGGCCGAGTTGGCGAAACCTACAACGTCGGCGGATGGAATGAGAAGACGAACCTCGAGGTCGTGCACTCGGTGTGCGACCGGCTCGACCGATTGAATCCAAAAACGGCGGGTTCGTATTGCGACCAGATAGCGTTCGTTACGGACCGGCCGGGACATGACCGGCGTTATGCCATCGATGCCCGCAAGCTCGAGCGCGAACTCGGCTGGAAGCCGGCGGAAACGTTCGAGACGGGTATCGAGAAAACAGTCCGCTGGTTTCTGAACAATCAGACGTGGGTCGGCGATGTGATCTCCGGCGCGTATCGAACGGCGTGTATCAGGACAACAAGGACCGACGATGGCGCGTAAGGGCATCATTCTCGCCGGCGGCACGGGCACGCGGCTTTATCCGATCACACATGTGGTCTCGAAGCAATTGCTGCCCGTGTACGACAAACCGATGATCTACTATCCCCTGTCCACGCTGATGACAGCGGGAATCCGCGAAGTGCTGGTCATCACGACGCCCCACGATGCGCCGCTTTTCGAAGCCATGCTGGGTGACGGAAGCCAGTGGGGCATGGAGATCCAGTACGCCGTGCAGCCCGCGCCCGATGGGCTGGCGCAGGCGTTTATCATCGGCGAGGGCTTTATTGGCGCGGACCCATGCGCACTGATTCTCGGCGACAATATTTTCTACGGTCAGGATCTCGACAAGCGGCTCGCGCAGGCGAACGCACGACCTGAAGGCGCCACGGTTTTTGCCTACCATGTGCAAGATCCCGAGCGTTACGGCGTGGTGGAATTCGACGCGGATTTCCACGCAATATCGATACACGAAAAACCGCGGATTCCCCGTTCGAGCTACGCAGTAACCGGCCTCTATTTCTACGATAACGACGTGTGCCGCATCGCCCGAGGCATCAAGCCATCGGCACGCGGAGAACTGGAGATCACCGATATCAATTCGGCCTATCTGGGAAAGCAGAAGCTGGAGGTACAGATCATGGGCGGCGGTTTTGCGTGGCTCGATACCGGCACACCCGACTCGCTGATCGAGGCCGCGACGTTTATCGCAACGCTGCAAAAACGGCAGGGGCTGATGATCGCGTGTCCTGAAGAAATTGCTTTTCGCAGTGGCTGGATCGACGGCGAACAAGTCTCGAAGCTTGCCGCGCCGCTCGCAAGAAATGCCTACGGGCGTTATCTGCTCAACCTTCTTACTCATCAAGTCGCATGGCCTTCAAAGTAATCGCCGCTGCGTTGCCGGGAGTCGTGATCATCGAGCCGGATGTGTTCACGGACGCACGCGGCTTCTTCCTCGAGAGCTTCAACGTTCGCGACTTCGGCGAGCATGTTCAGGCCGGCGTGGAATTCGTGCAGGACAATCATTCGCGTTCGGCGCGTGGCGTGTTGCGCGGCTTGCATTACCAGATCGAACATCCGCAGGGAAAACTCGTTCGGGTGGTGGAAGGCGAAGTGTTCGATGTCGCCGTCGATATGCGTAAAAGCTCGCCGCATTTTGGCCGCTGGACGGGCGTGAAGTTGTCCGCTGACAACCGCCGGCAGGTTTGGATTCCGCCGGGATTCGCGCATGGTTTTGTCGTGCTGTCGGAGTTTGCGCAATCGCTCTACAAGACGACCGATTACTGGCATCCGGAACATGCGCGAAGCGTTGCCTGGAACGATCCCGATATCGGCATACAGTGGCCGATAGATTTCGAGCCGGTGCTGTCCGCAAAAGATGCCGGGGGCGCAAGCCTGGCCGATGCCGACCATTACCCTTGAGCGCCGCAATGATCGACTCGGCATTGCCGCAACAGACGATTCTGCTGACCGGCGTCAACGGCCAGATCGGCTTTGAACTTGCGCGCAGTCTGCGGGGCCTTGGCCGCGTCGTGGCACTGGATCGGGCCGGTCTGGATTTATCGGATACGAATCGGATACGGCACGTCGTGCAATACGTGAGACCTTCGTTGATTGTGAATGCCGCGGCTTATACGGCAGTCGATGCAGCCGAAACGGACGCCGCCAGCGCAATGCGAGTGAACGCCGATGCGCCGGGAGTGTTGTCCCAGGAGGCCAAGCGTCTTGGCGCGTTGCTGGTTCACTACTCGACCGATTACGTGTTCGATGGTGCGAAGCCCGGCGTGTACGTCGAGGACGATCCGCCGAATCCTCTGAACGTCTACGGCGTGAGCAAACTGGCGGGAGAGCAGGCCATTGCGGCGTCGGGCTGCGCACATCTGATCTTTCGCACGAGCTGGATCTACGGCGCCCGAGGAACAAACTTTCTCCAAACGATGCTGCGGCTTGGCGCCGAGCGCGACGAACTCAGCGTGGTGAACGATCAGACAGGCGCGCCGACGTGGTCGAGGACCGTCGCCAGCGGAACAGCCAAAGTGTTGTCGCAGCTACTGTGCGGCGATCGCGACGACTGGATCCGCAGCTCCGGCATCTACCATCTCACAGCGGGAGGGTCGACATCATGGGCGGGATTCGCGGAGGCGATCTTTCATAACTCCTGTCAGCCGGCCAGGCAAGTGATCAAAAGCATTACGACATCCGCGTATCCCACCCCGGCTGTACGGCCACTGAACTCACAGCTTTCAAACGACAAGCTGGCGATGACATTCGGCATCGAGGCGCCCGCGTGGGACGAAGCGCTGCGCCAGTGCATGCGGGAATCGCGGCTTTAATCAATCACCGCGCGGCAATCCGAGCATTCCACCTGCGTCACCGTCCGTTGGGCAGGATCGCTGGCGAGACGCATGGCGGTGAGTCGTTCGCCCCAGACGCAACCAGAATCCAGGCCAATGATGTTATCGCGGACAATCAAGCCAATCGCCGCCCAGTGGCCGAAGACCACGGTCACGTCCGACGTAGCGCGTGACGGTACATCGAACCACGGAATGAAGCCGGCAGGCGCGGACCCGACGCCGCCGCTGGAGGAGAACTCCATGTCGCCATCGGCGGAGCAAAAGCGCAGGCGCGTGAGCGCGTTGCATATCACGCGCAGCCGGTCAGCGCCTTTGAGCTTGGATTTCCATCGATTCGGTTCGTTACCGTAGAGGCTTGCAAGCGTCTCCTTCCAGTTGGGCGCCCGCAGCGCGCTCTGAAATTCGTCGGCTAGTTCGAGCGTTGTTGCTACGTCCCACTGCGGCAAGACGCCGGCGTGAACCATCAGCATGCCGTGATCGAAGTGCGCAATCGGCCGGTGCCGCACCCAGTCGATGAGATCGGCGGCGTCGGGCGCGGCGAGGATTTCATCGATAGTGTCGCCCTTTTTGGATTTGCGAATCCCCGCCGATACGGACAGCAAATGCAGGTCATGGTTGCCGAGGACTGCGACGGCGCGGTCGCCGAGCGCGATCAGGTCGCGCAACGTGGCAAGGGACTGCGGGCCGCGATTGATGATGTCGCCGGCGAACCACAGCGGCGTGGCATCGCTCGGGGCGGCTTTTGCCAGCAGACGCTGAAATGCTTCGCGGCAACCCTGGATGTCGCCGAATGCAAGTGGGACGGGGCTTTGCGGGAGTAAAGATGCCATGGAGGAAAGGTGAGAGGAATGAATCTGTTGCCAAGCGTGGATGGTGCGGATGGACGAACCTTAGCAGCGGAGGTTTTTTCGGCCAACAACGGTAACTTGGGACAATTGCGTCGCTGCTAAAGTTTGCGTGGACTTCGTCAATTGCTTGTGAGCCCGACCTTGCATGATAGCCGAGGCCGTCGCTGACTGACGGGCGCGCAAACTGGCGACCAGGAAAGTTGCATAAGTTACTGCAAAAAAATTAATCAGGAATTATTACTTTTCGGCTTTGTATCAGGTTGTCAGGGCGCTTTTGTTAGTGGTTGCTCGCATTTATAATCATGCGCCGTCTAATGCTGTTGGCCTCGAAGTCAAGTGGCGGGGGTGCTAACCGGCGGCAGACGGCTGATTTCGCGCTATTTGTCACGGAACCGAGGCAGCAATTGCCTTTTGCCGGAAACATCGCTGACAATGGCGGGTTTGGGGCAATCTACGAAATTTCCCACAATGACAGGCCCGCAACGCGGGCTGTCAAATATTCAACGCTGAGGACATGATTTGAGCGCATTGTTGGGTGCCCTGATCCGGTACCGCGGGTTTATTTTTAGCAGCGTCAAACGCGAATTCCAGATGCGCTACCGCACCAGCATGCTCGGTGCGCTGTGGCTGGTTTTGCAACCCTTGGCCATGATCCTGGTCTACACCGTGATCTTCGCGGAAGTCATGAAGTCAAGAATGCCGGGTGTGAACAGTACGTTCGGCTTCAGCATCTACCTGTGTGCAGGGGTGTTGACATGGGGCCTCTTTGCGGAAATCGTGTCTCGAGCGCAGAGCGTATTCATCGAGAACGCGAATGTCCTGAAAAAGCTTAGCTTCCCACGGATTGCGCTGCCGGTCATCGTCGCGCTTTCGGCGTTGATGAATTTTTTGATCATATTTTCTCTGTTTACAATCTTCCTGGTAGTGAGCGGCAACTTTCCCGGGGTAACTTTCCTCGGTCTGGTCCCATTACTGCTGGTACAGATCGTTTTTAGTGTCGGGCTCGGAATCACGGTAGGCGTTTTGAACGTCTTTTTCCGCGACGTCGGCCAGTTCATGTCGATACTCCTGCAATTCTGGTTCTGGTTCACGCCCATCGTTTATCCGTGGCATGTATTGCCGGAAAGCATCAAGCCTTACATTAAGTTCAATCCCATGGCTGACCTGATCCTGGGCTATCAGGCGATTCTCGTGAATGGTCAGTGGCCCGACTGGACGCTGGTTTGGCCGGTGCTGATCCTGGGCTTGCTGTTATGCGTACTGGGCCTTTATTTGTTTCGCCGCCACGCGGCCGACATGGTCGACGAGCTTTGATGTTGCCGGTTGGGCAAATTTGGGCGTCGAGCCCGGCCGGGACGCCTCAGCTTGAACTTCGGGCTACAGCAATAGGTTTGGAGACAGTGTTTTGGCGGATGGCGGGTTTTGTCCGTCAGATATAATTGCGGCCATTTTGTAGATTTTATTCTGTGTTTTGCGCTACTTTTGCAAAAGACAGGTCTTCCCAAAGGAGATGGAATTGACGAGCGCAGTAGTTACTGGAATCACGGGGCAGGACGGGGCATATCTCACGCAGTTGCTGCTGGACCGTGGCTATGAAGTTCATGGTACCTATCGGCGTACGAGCTCCGTCAACTTTTGGCGCATGGATGAGCTGGGTATCCTTAATCACCCGAAGCTGAATCTGATCGAGCATGATTTGACTGATTTGGGCGCGACGATCCGTTTGCTGGAGGCGGCGCAGCCGCGCGAGGTGTACAACCTTGCGGCGCAAAGCTTCGTGGGCGTGTCGTTCAACCAGCCGGCAACGACGGCTGAAATCACCGGCGTTGGCGCGTTGAACGTTCTCGAAGCCATCCGGATCGTGGATCGGTCCATCCGTTTCTACCAGGCGTCGACTTCGGAAATGTTCGGCAAGGTCCAGGCGATCCCGCAGAAGGAAGACACACCGTTCTATCCGCGTAGTCCCTACGGTGTTGCGAAGCTCTACGCGCACTGGATCACGATCAACTATCGCGAGTCCTACGATATCTTCGGTTCGAGCGGGATCCTGTTCAACCACGAGTCACCGTTGCGTGGCCGGGAGTTCGTCACCCGCAAGATTACAGATTCCGTCGCGAAGATTTCGCTTGGCAAGCTCGACGTCCTCGAACTCGGCAACATGGACGCGAAGCGCGACTGGGGCTTTGCCAAGGAATATGTCGAAGGCATGTTCCGTATGCTTCAGGCCGACCAGCCGGACACGTTCGTGCTCGCGACAAATCGTACTGAAACGGTGCGCGATTTTGTATCGATGGCGTTCAAGGCCACCGGTGTAGAAGTGGCGTGGCGTGGCGAAGGCGAGAAAGAAGAGGGTGTGGATGCTTCGAACGGCAAGGTGCTGGTCAAGGTGAACCCCAAGTTCCACCGGCCGGCCGAAGTCGAACTGTTGATTGGCGATCCGGCGAAAGCCAAGTCGGTGCTCGGCTGGGAACCCAAGACGACGCTCGAACAGCTCTGCAAGATGATGGTCGAGGAAGATCTGCGTCGCAACAAGACCGGGTTTTCGTTCTGAGCGAAACCGCAGGCCGGTGCGTTACCGGCGTTGAGCGGTTTTCGGAAAGCGCGCAAGGCTGCAAAGCCTTGCGCGCTGTTGGCTGTTTAATGCGCAGACATTCGCGTAATGCAATGAAACGCAATACAAACGGCCACGCGTGGCGGTTTCTTGCAAGCGCGTTGGGTTTCGGTTTCGTGAGTCCGTTGCGCGTCTGGTACCGGCCACAATAGTCTATGGCTGTCGGTCGTGTACCCTCACGGTTCAAACCGTAAAAGTGGATCGGAACATGGGCAGTATCTCGGTACAAAACGTTGGTAAGGCATACAAGCAATATCCCTCGCGCTTCGGACGACTGCTGGAGTGGCTGTCGCCGGTGCCGATTGTCCGCCACGACCTGAAGTGGGTGCTGAAGGACATTGATTTTGTAATCAAGCAGGGCGAGTCGCTGGGTATCGTCGGGATCAATGGCGCGGGTAAAAGTACGCTGCTCAAGATGATCACCGGCACGACGCAGCCAACAACCGGCCGCATCACGATCACCGGACGTGTCGCTGCCATGCTTGAGCTGGGCATGGGTTTTCATCCGGATTTCACCGGTCGCCAGAACGCTTTCATGGCGGGGCAACTGCTCGGTTATTCCGTCGATGAAATTGCGCAGAACATGAGCAGGATCGAAGAGTTCGCCGAAATTGGCGATGCCATCGATCAGCCCGTGCGTGTCTACTCAAGCGGCATGCAGATGCGCCTTGCCTTCAGCGTTGCGACTTTTCATCGGCCGGATATCCTGATCATCGACGAAGCGCTTTCAGTCGGCGACGCCTACTTCCAGCACAAAAGTTTCGACCGGATCCGCACTTTCCGCGAGCAAGGAACCACGCTGCTGATCGTGTCGCATGACAAGACGGCGATTCAGGCAATCTGTGACCGGGCTATCTTGCTGAATGCGGGACGGCTTGAACTGGAAGGTTCGCCGGAAGCCATTTTCGATTACTACAACGCGCTGCTTGCCGACAAGGAAGCAGCAAACGTCGTTCAGACAAAGAGCGAAGACGGCACGACGCAGACAAAGTCGGGCTCGGGCGAGGCTGTTATCGACAGTATTCGGCTGGTTGATGCGGATGGCAGATCGAACGAACTCATCGATGTAGGCAGCGAGGTGACGCTTGAGGTCGACGTCGCGGTGAAGTCGGATATTTCCGAGCTGGTTCTGGGTTATATGATCAAGGACCGCGTCGGACAGCCTATATTTGGTACCAACACATATCAC
The DNA here is from genome assembly GCF_001557535.2 of Burkholderia sp. PAMC 26561. Taxonomy (NCBI): domain Bacteria; kingdom Pseudomonadati; phylum Pseudomonadota; class Betaproteobacteria; order Burkholderiales; family Burkholderiaceae; genus Burkholderia; species Burkholderia sp. PAMC 26561. The sequence goes on along the minus strand of NZ_CP014306.1, from coordinate 538,072 downwards.
CTGGAACGTTCGAGCAAGGCGCTCAAATCGGGTGATCGGCTTTCCTACCGCTTTACGTTCCCGGCGAACCTTGGCGAAGGCAGCTATTCAATCGCGCTGGCGCTGCATGCTGGTGACTCGCACGTGGTCAAGAACTACGAATGGCGCGATTTTGCCGTGGTATTCCAGGTACTGAACATGTCAAAGAAGAAGTTCGTGGGATGCGCGTGGATCGAGCCTGAATTGAGCGTCGAAAATCACTAACGTATAACGAGGCGCAGCGCTGCATATGGTATCGGATGATTTTTATCGGGCCCTCGAGGATCGTTTTCGAGGTAGTCGTGAGTTGATCAAGTCTCGGCAGAGCGTGTATTTGCCGCTCGTCGAAGCGCTGGCCAACCGCGTGCAAAAGAAGGTGCTGGACGTAGGATGCGGCCGCGCTGAATGGCTTGAATTGTTGGGCGAGCGTGGCGTTCCGGCGGAAGGTCTTGATCTCAATGAAGACTTTGTCGCGGAAGGAAAGCGGGCCGGCCTTGCCGTATTCAGCGCCGATGCAATGCAGTACCTCGCTCAGCAACCTGACCAGTCCTACGGATTGATCAGCGCGTTCCACGTGGTCGAGCATCTTGGCTTTGAGAATCTGCTGTTGTTTCTGCGGGAAGCATATCGAGTCGTGGACGACGGTGGTGCGATCCTGCTAGAGACTCCGAATCCGGCAAACCTGGTGGTTGGAGCGTGCAACTTTTATCTCGACCCGACTCATGAGCGACCCATCCCTTCGATACTGCTGAGTTTTGCGGCGGAGTTTTCGGGTTTTGAGCGCGTTGTTATCGTGCCCGTCAATCGTGGTTTTCTGCAGAATAATCTTGAGTTGATGCCCACGGAATTGTCGGGCGCGAGTGTCATCAACAAGGTGGTGTCATCGCTTGATCAGAATTTCATGCAGGCGCCGGATTACGCGATCATTGCGTTCAAGAAGGCAGGCAATGAGCTGGTCGAGGTTGCCGACTCACTTGTGAGCGACTCGCCGTTGCCTGTTTCGGCGAAGGAGACTGAAGACGTGAACGCATTGTTAGAGCGGGTGGTTGAGGCGGAGGCGGAACGCGCGGCTTTGCGCGCCGAGGCTGCCAGCGCGCATGCGCAGTTGCATGACGCCGTGGCCCGAACGGACGACACTCAGTTGCGGCTGGGTGAGGCGCAAGGGCAGTTAAGCGAGGCACAGGGGCAGTTGAGCGAGGCACTAGGACGTCTGCAGTTCCTGCAAGCGCGTTTGGCGGACGCGCGGGAGCGCGCAGATGCTGCTGAGATAAGAGCGAACAATTCCGCGCAGTTGCAGCGGGCCCAGGAACTTGAGGCTCAGCTTCATGCTACCTACGCGCGGGCGGCTGCGGCGGAAGATCTTGCGCATCGATCGCAGCAGCACGTGATTGCGCTGCTAAGCAGCAGTAGCTGGCGGTTGTCGGCGCCGGTAAGGGCCGTCGGAACCGTGATGCGCAAGTTCCGCGGTTCCCCTCGCGCGGTGAATGGTACTGTGAAGCTAGTAATGCTCCATGCGGTAGCCTACGTACAATGCCGTCCTGTGCTGAAGCAGCGTGTCGCCAATTTGCTCGCAAGGTTTCCACGCGCGCGCGCCTTTGTTGCCCGGTACGTCGGATTTGCGACAGCCCAAAATGTCGTTGCTGGCGCACCACTTGCGCCAGTCGAATCAACGGAAGGGCTAACGACGCGCGGACGCGCGATCTACGCGGATTTGGTGGAAGCCAAAAGCGCCAACACAAAATAAAATATCCTGGTACTGCAATGCGTATTGTTTTAGATCTTCAGGGATGCCAATCGGTTAGCCGTCTGCGCGGTATCGGCCGATACAGCCTCGCGCTGGCCAAGGCGATAGTCAGGAACGCGGGGAATCACGAGGTCTGGATTGCCTTGAACGATCTCTTTCCTGGGACAGTGGAAGGTATTCGTGCTTCGTTTGAAGGGCTGTTGCCCGACGATCGTATTGTCGTTTATTCCCTTCCGCGTTTTTCTGTTTATCAGGGCGACAGCGACTGGCGGAACGTGGCAGCCGTATTTATCCGCGAGCATGCCATTGCAGAACTTGAGCCGGACCTTGTGCATATCAGCAGCTTGTTTGAAGGATATGTGGACGAATCAATTTCGTCGGTCAAGGCCTTTGATCAGGATACGTTGGTCGCCGTTACACTCTACGACCTCATACCGTTCCTCAATCCGGAAAAATACCTTACTGATGTTGGCTTCAAAAAGCATTATTACAGCAAGATCGAAGCGTTAAAACGCGCGGATGTATTGCTTGCCATCTCCGGATATTGCGGTGAAGAGGCTGTACGCGAACTTGGCATTGCACAGGAACGCATCGCTAACATTTCTTCCGCGGTATCGGAAAACTTTGTCATTCATGCGTTGACTGACGTCGAGCGTCGCGCGCTTCACGGGCGATACGGAATCACGCGCCCGTTTGTGATGACAACCGGGATTGTCGAGCCGAGAAAGAATCTTGAGGGTTTGATTGTCGCTTACGCAAAATTGCCATCGAAGTTGCGCAAACAGCATCAACTTTTCATGGTTTGTCAGGCGACGGAAATCAACCGGACAAAGCTATTTGATCTCGCAGCCGAAAACGGGCTTGCCCAAGACGATCTGGTGTTGTCGGGATACGTGAATGACGCCGATCTTGTTGCGCTGTACCAATCGTGCGAGCTGTTCGTGTTTCCGTCGCTCCACGAGGGTTTCGGCTTGCCCGCACTTGAGGCGATGGCGTGCGGCGCCGCTGTCATCGGCTCTGCAGCTACGAGCATTCCGGAAGTGATCGGCCGCGCCGACGCGATGTTTAATCCGCTCGATCTGAAGCAGATGGCCGATATGATGCAGCGCGGCTTGAGTGATAACGAGTATCGGCAATCGTTGCTGGCAAATGCTGCTGTACAGGTGCCGAAGTTCTCTTGGGATGCGACCGGACGGCGCGCTTTGGATGCGTTCGAGAAGGCGATGGCCGCTCACGGTCGTCGTGATAGACCAAACGGCATTGATGCTGCCTTGGCGTTGCCCACGGCGCCCGATGCAATAGTGGATTCCCAATTTAACGCACTTTCATCTGCTGAATCGCGCTACCGTAGGCTGGTTAAAGCGCTGACAACACTGAATCATCCTGTGTCGGACGCTGATTTGATTGCTAGTGCGGATGTGATCGCGTCCAACCAGCGGACTGGACGCATGCCTCAGTTGCTGGTCGACGTGTCTGTGCTTTGCGAAATAGATGCAAAGTCGGGCATCCAGCGTGTGACCCGTGCAATCGCCCGCAAACTGCTCGAGCTCCCGCCGTCGGGTTGGGAAGTGCGACTGGTGCGGCTTGATCGCAGCGTGATGGTTTACCGCTATGCGAACAAGTTCATGCACGAGTTCAACCTCGGTCCTCGCGGTGTGAGCGATGAGGACGACTGGGTCGACAGCGCTCAAGGTGACGTGTTTTTGGGTCTCGATCTCGTCGCCGACTGTGTTCCGGCCGCGGAAGGCTGGTTTGCGGCTCAGAGACGTCGCGGGATAAAGGTCTATTTCATCGTGTACGACCTTCTGCCGGTGGCTCAGCCGGAGTGGTTCCCAGGGTTCATCGCCGCTGTATTTCCACCTTGGCTTACCACGTTGTCCACTGTCGCGGATGGGCTCATTTGTATCTCGCGGGCAGTAGCTGATGATCTGCGTGCCTGGCTCGACGCCAACGGGTCAGAACGTCTGCGTGATCTCAAGCTCGGCTATTTTCACCTTGGTGCGGACATCGAAAATAGTCAACCTTCAATAGGGTTGCCTGACAATTCTGCGGAGGTACTGACGGCGCTGCGCTCGAGGCCAACATTTGTCATGGTTGGCACGGTCGAACCAAGAAAGGGTCATCTGCAGGCGTTCGCCGCGTTTGAACAATTGTGGACAGAGAATGTCGACGTGAACCTGGTTATCGTGGGTAAAGCCGGATGGGGCGTGGATGACTTAGTCAAGCGACTTGAGGCGCATGTCGACCAGAATGAGCGATTCTTTTGGCTTCAGGGCATTAGCGACGAGTATCTAGAAAAAATCTACGAAGTTTCGTCTTGTCTGCTCGCGGCGTCATTGGGTGAAGGGTTTGGCTTACCGTTGATTGAGGCGGCGCAAAAAGGGCTGCCAATCATCGCACGGGATATTCCAGTGTTCCGTGAGGTTGCAGGCGATCACGTGTTTTTCTTCACGGGCACCCATGCGAATGATTTGGCTAGCGCCATCAAAGCGTGGGTGGTGCTGCAGAAGGAAGGTCGCGAACCTGCGTCAACCGGGATGCCGTGGATGACTTGGCAGGAGAGTACTGAACAGCTTGAACGGGTGATGTTCGAGGCTGAATGGTATGGACGATGGATCAATTCCCTGCCTGCCGCGGCCAAGCCCTGATGCGGCGGGCGGCGCATATTGGCGCGGCAGCATCGTTCGCCCGATGATGTCGAATTTATAGCAACTTCTTTACATAACCGGAGAAACGTTTAACCTGCAACTTTCGTTCTGAAGTGTCGATTGCAAACCCGTGTAGCTGCCAGTCATACAACCGATCAGAGGAATTACGATGTTCCTGCGGAAACGAACTGCTGCTGTTGAGATTGTCGAGAACCAGAAGGAAGTTGCACCTGAAACAAGCGACGCCGATGTCGGCAGGCCGAAGTACACATTGGAATCATTTCCTCTTCGTCCGCCGCTGCCCTTGCCCGAGGGGGTTTCGAGGCAGGAATTATTCGATTGGCTCAAGTCAGTGCGAGTATCAGATGCACCTGAATCGATCTCAAGTTATTGCATTCAAGACTTCGAGCGGTTTGTGCAGACATTTGGTCTCGTGCAGCGCACGACTCAAGATGTGAAGGGGCCGCTTACCGGTTTGGAGTTAGGTGGGAACCCTTACTTCACCACAATGCTGTTGAGGAATTTCACGTCAGTTGATTGGCGACTCGGCAATTATTTTGGAGATCAAATACCAAAGGGCGAGGCGTCACAAACGGTTTATTTAAGTGAGTTCCGGAACGCGAAGAATAAAACACAGGTCGATCTTGCGTATTCTCATTTTAACATTGAAGAAGACGTCTTTCCGTTTGAAACCGAATCGCTCGACATCGTCCTTTTTTGTGAAATTATCGAACATCTGCTGAATGATCCTTGTCGAGTATTAAGGGAAATTAAGCGTGTCCTGAAGAATGATGGAACGCTCGTTCTAACAACGCCAAACGTAAATCGGATTGAAAACGTCGCGCGCATGGTTGTCGGAACAAATATGTATGACCCGTATAGCGGATTCGGGCCGTATGGAAGACATAATCGGGAGTACAACAAACACGAGCTATACCTTTTATTGACGTATCTAGGCTTTACTATCGATGAAATGTTCAGCGCCGACGTTCACGATAATATGACCGCTCTTTATCTTGATCCTGATAAATTTGGGCATCTTATCGAATATAGAAAACACGACCTTGGGCAATATCTATTTGTTCGCGCCCGAAAGACCAGTGAGGATAAAGGTAAGAAGCCGGCATGGCTGTATCGATCGTACGAACCAGCGGAACTTGAATAACCACTCTTGACAGGAGTTCCACAGATGTCAATTTTTGGGTATTCCCACTGCAGTCAAAGTGATACGCGGGAGAGCCATGTCGATCAAGAACTACACGCCGTTTAGACAGTTTGCATCCGCTTATTCTGCAATTCTGACAATTAATCAGGCAATCATCAAATTGCCTGGGCTACAACGAGAAGCGTTGCACGACGCGATGCGTGGTTCCGAGCAGGCCTTGGTTGGAATAAAGGAGGCATTGTCATCCGACGGAGCCGAGTATGAAGTAACGGCGCTCCGAGCCAGGATTGAGGCGTTAGAAAATACTTTTGATGAACGGGTCGCTAAGGCGATCAGAGACCACATCTTCCTTCCCACTACGTCGCATTGGTCGCGCGATAAGCCGTTTATGCCTTTTTCCAGTTGCAGTGCTGCAGACTTCCTTCATCCAAGATATTCGGATCTTTGTGCAGTGCTTGATCACCCCCTCATGTTTCACCGGAAGCTCTGGGAATGGATTTTTGTCCTTCATCATTTAGAGCAGGCGGGGATGTTGCAGGAAGGAAAACGAGGGGTAGGCTTCGGCGTTGGCAAGGAGCGGTTGCCCGCGGCGTTCGCAAGCCGTGGTGCGAGCGTGTTGGCGACGGACGCGCCGCCCTATATTGGCGTCTCCAGCGGGTGGACTAAGACCGGTCAGCATAGCGACAATCTTGCGGAGCTTAAATATCCAAGCATCGTGCCAGAAGCGGATTTTGACGCGCGTGTCTCACATCGGTTTTGCGACATGAACGCGATCGACGATGACATTGCCGGATTCGATTTTACTTGGTCATGCTGTTGTCTGGAACATCTTGGATCGCTTGAGGCAGGGATTCAATTCATACTCAACAGCGTCGAAAAGACGTTGGCGGGCGGCGGTGTCGCAGTCCACACCACCGAACTAAATCTTTCATCAACCGACGACACGATCGAAAGCGGTCATACTGTGCTTTATAGGCATCGGGATTTGATCGACGTAGTTTCGCGTCTTCGAGCTTTGGGGCACGACGTCAAGCCTTTCATCATTGCGCCGGACTCCCACGTGCTGGACTTTCACGTTGATCTTCCTCCCTATGCTAGCTCGCCGCACTTGAAAATGCGCTTCGATAACTATGTCACGACTTCTGCAGGAATCGTAGTGAGGAAGTCCCCGCACTGAGGCTGGAGGCGAGAACATTTTTTTGATTTGGCATTCAATTGCGTAGGAGTTCGAGTGAATAGTAGGCATTGCAAAAGTTCGAAATGCAACGGCCACTTGGTAACAAAATGTCTAAGGTGTGTCGTTAATTTACTTTTGAAAAACGTACTACTAGCCCGTGGCCCGGCAGCTTAATCCAGGCCATAGGTGACTCGACTATCTAATTAACCTTTGGCCTGTATTTTTGATTGTCGTATAGGTCAAGTGCTACTAGCATTGACCTTCGATATGTTTGGTAAGGTACTGTGTTTTTTCGCCTTCGGTCTTTTATGCGCTCGAGTAGGAATAAATGTAAATTCCCGGCGAGCGCGCTTCAAATTATTTTCACTAGCTTGATGCAACCCGCAGGGCAGCGCGTTGCCATTAAAGGCGCGCGTTAATCTCGATCGCCACGTCCTTTCCTTCGCGAATTGCGTAATTGGTCCCGCGATCTTCCGGATAGATTTGCGCCATTGTTGCAATGGTCGCGTTCGCGAACGGCGTCTCGCGCTTCGGAACATATTTCGAGTAGTCGCGCTCAGTCACTGGTTGCGCATATTCCGCACGCCACACCCTGAACTCCTTCACCCAAGTCTCATTGAACTCCGGGAACATGCGCTGCAAGTGCTCGATGGCGAAGTCGAGATATTCCTTATCGCCAAATGACCAGACGGGGTCCTGTGTCGCCAGATAGCGCGAAATGAACACGATATGCTTTCCGTCGTAATTCTCGGGCGGATCGAAATTTGTGTGCTCGATCACGCCAACAAACGGGAAACCTGGGTCATTCACATTCAGCCAGTATGTGTCCGAGAGACTGCGGTCCATCTGCAGCACGAGGCACATGTTGCCGAGATAATTCACGCGGCGCAGAGCCGTCAACCACTTCTCGTCTGCGGCACCATCAAACATTTTCGCTATGATAGCGAACGATGGCGTCAGCAAGAATTCACGAGCGGCGAGCGAACCATCGCTTGTATTCAGCGCAACCACTCGACCCCCTTCACTCTGCACGCTGGTCACTTCGACACCATAGCGAATCTCTCCACCAAGCTTGACGATTTCATCGGCGATGCCTTGCGCGAGCCGTCCAAAACCACCTTTAAAATATGCCAGTTGCTCACCACCTTGCTTATCGCGGGTGCTACCCCGAAGCACGAGCTTCTTCCAGAACCACACGGCGTTGACGGCGTCAGCAAAGATGGAAAACTTGGATTCGATGAGCGGTTCCCACACAATTCGGAAAACGTTCTTGCCGCATAATGGTTCCAGCCACTCGCGGATCGAAAGGTGTTCAATGGTTTTCCAGTCCTTGATCTGACGCACCTTGAATACAAGCAGGCCTAGACGAATACGGTCGAGAAGGGATAGCGGTGAGAACTTCAGCAAGTCGAACGGCGTGGACAGCCGCCACAACTTGCCGTTGAAATACATACCCGTGCGTGATGGCAGCGTGACAATCTGATCTTCCAGACCTAACTCCCGCGCGAGTTGTGGTACGTACACGTCATTGTTGAACCAATGGTGGTAGAACTTTTCGATCGTAACGCCGCTTTTGAATTCGAACGTACCGGCGAGGCCGCCGGGCGCATCGTCCTTTTCGATAATTAAAACCTTGCGTCCGGCACGAGCCAGTTCCAGTCCCGCTGTCAAACCGGTAAAGCCCGCGCCGACGATGACCACATCGTGTTGATTGCTCATTTGCACTTTAATCCAGAAAATTTATTTAGCGTCGGGAAGGGCGCTAGCACGGCCCTTGAAGAGGGCGGGTTTGGCGAGGATCGCAATTCCTCCAGCCAGCGTAGTTGGAAGCCATAGCCCCAGATGCGCCAGCACCGCAAAGCTGGCCGCCTGGGCCGCAGTTCCGCCCAGCATGACCGCAGCGGAATATGCCGCGAGGTGGAACGGTCCTACATAGCCGGGAGACGAAGGCACGAGCGTGGACAGAGTCGCCACCGCCATGATAGTTAGGGCGGCCGGGAAGCCAGAATCAATGTTGAGGCCTTGCAGCACGGCCCAGAACAGGCCGGTCTCGCCGATCCATATGACCATCGACAGCAATACGAGTGTCAGCAGCGTGCGCGGCCGCGACATTTCACCAATGTCCCGCGTCAGTTGAGCGATCACAGCAAACACGTTCGCGAGCTTCGCGACGTTACGTTGTAGCAAACCGTTTTCGATATAGACGAGCAGTCGCACGATCGGCCGATGCAACGTGACGATCAGCACTAGCGCAATCACGCCCACCACGGCCAGCGCGGTTACCGAGCGGCCGAGCCATTCCGGCATCTTTGCAACGGGACTCAAAGACAGACCGATGCCAAGGCTCAGCAACAACGTCAGCATGTCGACCAGTCGTTCCAGGAGAAGGCTGGCGGTAGCCGTGACGCGGCGTACGCCGATCGCGGATGGGAAAACCAGCGCCCGAACCAGATCGCCGGCCCGAAAAGGCAGCACGTTGTTTAGCGTGATCGAACCGAGAAATGGCGCTGCGCAATCCCAACCAGACACGGTTGCCCCGCCAGCGCGCAACATGACGGCCCAGCGTTGAATCCGCATGGCGTAGTCGATAGCAAGCGACGCAAGGCCGAGTGCAACAAAATGCCATTTAAAGTTTTCAAGCGCCAGTTTTAGCTGCTCGAAATCGACCTTGCGAAAAACCAGCACCAGGCATACGACAGAAATACCGACTCCGAGGATCTGACGAACGGGCAGTTTTCTTTTCGGACGGGTTTCAGTCAGTTGATCATTCATTACGAGTTAGTTCCCGTCGCGCCGGGAGTGGTGTTCCAGACCGCCCAAGGTGCAGCTCCACTTTCCCACAAAGCTTCGAGTTGCCGTTTGTCTCGCAGTGTGTCGCAGGGTTGCCAGAAGCCATGGTGCTGATATGCAGCGAGCTGACCGTCACGCGCCAAATCGCGAAGGGGCGCGAGTTCCCAAGATGTCGTATCGTCTTCGATGTAATCGATTGCCTTTGGCTCGAGGACGAAAAATCCACCATTGATCCAGCCGATTTCGTCTGTGGGTTTTTCTTCAAAACTCGTCACTTCAGCGTTCGCCGCAATGTTGAGCACGCCGAAGCGCCCCGGCGGCTGGGTAGCCGCGACAGTTGCAAGTTTGCCGTTCTGGCGGTGGAACTCGATTTCTGCTCGAACGTCAATGTTTGACAAACCGTCGCCATAAGTCAGACAAAATGTCTCACTGCCGAGGTACGGTGCTATACGCTTAAGCCGGCCACCAGTCATTGTCTCAGGACCGGTATCAATCAATGTCACGTTCCAAGGCTCCGACTGGGAGTTTAGAACCCTGTGAGCACCGGTCGCCAGATTGATCTCAAGGTCCGCCGTATGGCGGTAATAGTTAAAGAAGAATTCCTTGATGACGTAGCCCTTGTAGCCTAGGCAAATCACGAAGTCGTTGATGCCGTAGTGGCTGTAGGTTTTCATGATGTGCCACAGCAACGGGCGGCCGCCAATTTCCACCATGGGCTTGGGCTTGCTGTCGGACTCTTCGGCGATCCGGGTCCCCAGTCCACCAGCCAAAATTACCGCTTTCATATGCGCACCTTATGTTCAGAGTTTGAGTTCGTTCGCGGGAATGTTCAGCGCCTGTTCCACGATAGCAGTGGGTTCTGCGCGCAAGAGTATGTAGATGCGCTGCAGGTATTCGCCCAAGATTCCTAACAAGAGCGACTGGAAGCCGATCCCGAAGAGAACAAGAATATGAATGCTTGCCAAGCCGCGCGGGAGCCCGGGCTGAAACAACCGCAATCCAATGTAGTAAAGCGCGCCGAGCACGCTTAACGCAAGCAAGAATAGGCCGGAGTACGTCGCCACGCGAAGCGGTACTACGGAGTGATTGAACACGCCTGTCATGCCAAGGCGAACGAGTTGTGCCAACCCGAATTTGCTGGATCCCGCAACACGCGCAGCTCGTTCGTACGGCACGCCGATCTGCTTGAAACCGAGTCCGGCGATCAAACCGCGCAAATACGGACTGGTCGATCGGAACTTTTGGACGGAGTCGATGACCTTGCGATCGACGAGCCGGAAATCCCCCGCGTCGCGGGGAATTGGGTGCTCGCTGATCTTGTCGATTACCCAGTAACCAAACTTACGAAACGAGTTGATAAACAGACCTTCAGGACGCTTGGCTCGTACGCCGTAGACAACGTGATTGCCCTGCAGCCAAAGGTCGAAAAATTGCTCGAGCAATTCCGGGGGATCCTGCAAGTCGGCGTCGATCTGTAGCACCGCATCGCCACGTGTGTGCATATAGTTAGCAAGGATGGAGCGTTGGAAGCCTACGTTCTTCGAGAAGCGTATTGCGCGCACGCGTGGATCAGACTTGGCGAGGTTGCACAACATGTCCCAGGTCCGGTCATCCGAATGGTTGTCCGAGAAAACAAATTCGAAGTCGCATTTTCCCGCCATCGTCTTCGAGAGACTATCGAGACGGGCATACAGCGCATCCAGATTGTCGGCCTCGTTCAGGACGGGGATGGCTATTGAAATGAGTGGGCGACGCCCTATGGTCGTGTCAATGTGCATGAACTCGTCGATCTATCGTTAGTCTCGTGATTTCAGGCGCGACAGTTCTGCCAGCGCCTTGCTGACTCCGGCAGCAAGCGTCGTGTACGTATGCCAGCCGCATGCATTGCGTAGTCGTGACGGCGATCCGACGACATAAGGCAGGTCATCCGGACGAAAAGGCAGCGCCCCGAATTGTAGCAATGCCGGATCGACCTTCATGGCGTGGGCGACTGCTCGCGCAAAATCGCTCACCGAACGGCCGACGCCAGTGGCAACGTTGTATGCGCCTGTCGCCATCTTTCCTTCTGCCAAGGCATTCAGCGCGGCAGTCAGACCAACGCAGACATCTTCGACGTAAACAAAATCCCTGACTTGCGTTCCAGGCGAAAGCTTGACTTCACGTCCGCCGCTTAAATCCCGCACTAGGGATGGCAATAGCCGGTGAGGTGCCTCACCCGGACCGTAGACATTGAAAAGCCGCATCACGCCAACTGGAATATTTGCTGCTGCTCCGTTGGCCAGCGCGAGAATGCCACCCGCTGCCTTTGACGCGCCGTACAACTTGCTGGTTTCCAGCGGATCGTCCTCGTCGAGCACCTCTGGACGTCGAGGCAAGCGATATTCCGCGCTGCTTCCCGCAAGCACAATCGCGCTCGCGCCAACTTTTGCGGCAAGCGATACCATCTGCGGTGCAAGAAACGCATTCACGCGGAAGATTGCGGAAGAGTCCCGATCTGCGGGGGTCACACCCGCAGCTGCAAGATGGATGACGCCGTCGAAACTGGAGCCTGCAAGCGCAGCCTCGATCTTCTCGACTACCAGCGTCTCGACTAGACGATTTTCGACGCCCGAAACCAGACACGGCGAGCGCCCAACGCAAGTCACACGCACATTCGCAGCAACGAGCGAGCGTGCCAGACGTGTGCCAATGAATCCGGATGCGCCAGTCAGGAGGACGTTCGACAGCACGTTAGTTACCTGTGGCGGCGAGATCCGCACGCCAGGTTTGAAGCTGCTTCAGCGAGATGTTCTTCGCCCCGGTCGGATCTGCGTAGTAGTCGCGATACCATTTGGCGGTTTCCGAAACGACACGACGCGTGTCCCACGGTGGCGTCCAGCCGAGGTGATTGCGGGCGAGGGAGCTGTCGAGTGCGAGTGCACCGGCTTCCGGAAGCGGTGCTTCCATGTAGTCGAGGTCAGGGCGCTGCCAATTCGCCGACAGGTCGTCCAGCACTTCACGTACGCTGACATTTCGTGGATCCTGCGGGCCGAGATTCCAGGCGCGTGCGTATTTCGCAGGCTCGTTCAGCAGGCCTGCTATGAGCATCAAGTAGCCTTGCACAAGCGCGAGAACGTGTTGCCATGGGCGGGTTGCATCTGGATAACGCAAGGTCATTTGCTTTCTCTCAACGACAGCGCGTACGAAGTCGGGGACCAGCCGGTCTTCCGACCAGTCACCGCCGCCTATGATGTTGCCGCCCCGAGCCGTCGCGATGGCAACGCCGGTACCGTCGGTCTTGCCGAACGAAGAGCGATAACTATCAATGATCATTTCCGCTGCCGCTTTCGAAGCGCTGTATGGATCCTTGCCCCCGAGCGGATCATTCTCGCGGTACGGCCATGCCCACTCGTTGTTCTTGTACACCTTGTCTGTCGTAATGCAAACTGCCGCCCTGACAGACCGCGTCAGGCGTGCAGCCTCCAGCACATGAGCCGTGCCTATTGCATTCACGGCGAAGGTACTCACGGGTTCACGATAGGAGCGCCGCACGAGGGGCTGCGCGGCGAGGTGTAGCACGGCGTCCGGCTTGAAGCGGTCGAACTGGTCTTTAAGCGCGACGTAGTCGCATATATCGGCGATGGTCGAGTCAATCGCACCTCCGATACCCATCTCGTCAAAAAGCGCTGGAGTCTGATCGGGCGCTAGCGAGTATCCCGCAACTTCGGCGCCGATTTGCGAGAGCCACAGACTAGCCCAGCTTCCGGTGAACCCGGTATGACCAGTTACCAGGATGCGTTTTCCCTTCAGGGTTTGTTCGAAATCGAATAAGGAACTTGTTTTCATACAATGCCTTTAGATAAGCATCGTGCCGGCTCGTGGCACTTACAATCCCCAATTGTATTCGAACAACCGGGGGTATCTGAGTGGTGCCGTATCTGCACGGCAGTCGATGTGTTCATTTGCACGTTCATATTCAACGAAAGCGTATGGCTTTGACAGACAGGCCAAGGGGACGGTCGTCCGTGCTCATACCAACCTCTTTGGGCGAGATGGCGTCAGGCAGCGAAAATCTAAGCGATAGCCAGCCGCTGTTGCTGTGCGTTAGGGGCAATGTGATTGTCTGTACCTCGCCTGCGCTCTTAAACGTGGCCGCCTGAGTTGTAGTCGAAGCGTTCGAAGATACCGTCATGTGTTGTTGGCGACTACCTGAGACGAAAGCGCTCGTCACAACTTCAACTCGGGTCGGCTTAAACGCGTCCGACGGCGGCAACTCGCATTTGAACGAAGCGTCGCGACCCTCCGTCCAGGTACCGCTTTCCTCCATGGCGCTGAAGCCACTCAACATTAAAGGGCTTACGGAGCCGGGCTTTGTGAAGTCGAAGTCGCTTCGGCAAAAGGCAGCTGCGCGTTCGGTCTTGCGATGACAAGCTGCGTCGATGGCAACAAGGTCCGCGGTGGACCACGGCAGACGGCATGCTTTGTCGTCGTAAGTTGCATCGTCTTTCGTGGTTACAACTGCATAGAGATTACTGTAGTCCGAGGGGCCCCTATTGGCCAGAATGTGCATCACCATTTGATTACGTGGCGCCTTGAAAACTGCGATTGTGTACATGTAGTCGAGCATGGGCCGATTCGTCGGCAGATGTACTGCAATCGTCGGCAGAGGCGAAACTTGCTTTGCCGAGAGTGCTGCGATCTCACGAGTCTGCACCTCCAGCTTATGCAGTTCTGCGACCGTCAGCTCGGGATGTCTAGGGACTGGCGAAAAAAATGCCAGCGCGATTATTACGCCAGGAAGCACGATTTCCGCTGCAGCAAGCCGACGATTGGCGAGCCATTTGAATGGTTGAGTCGATAACGAGAAGCGCGCGACGAGATGAAGAGCGACTTGAATCAGAAGTATGGTGGCGAGCGCAACCCCGTACTTCTTGCAGGCGTACTCCGATCCTTGACCAAAGTGCAGAGCAATGCACTGAAGCATAAACAAGAGGCTTGCGCTCAATCCAAACGAGCCAAAGTATTTGAGTGGAAGGATGTCGCGGCGAATCGCTGTCGGTGCCGCCTGCCAGCCAAGCAGCAATAAAACCGACGATATAACCACGACGACTGCCAAGATAACCAGGGACGTGAGCGAGCTGAACCGGTGCACCGTCAAGTCGCCGTTGTTCTCGCTGATCATCCGCATTGCACTAAATGTCGGATGTACGACTACTGCTACCGCGGTTCCGACAAGGGCAATCCCGGAAACGGCTGCGTAAATATAAAACCTTTTGCGAATCGCTGGTCGCTTGTCTCTCCAAACCTCGATCAGATCGGATAGCACAAGAACACCCATGCAAATGAGCAACTCAAGTGCGGGCAATAAATGTGCACTTTCGATTACTAGGATGGCAACGATCAGAAAGGCGTAGCGAATCCACACCGGAACTCTTGCCCGGTCAAGCAACAAGGCCACTGCCAGCGCGCAAATCATTGCTGCTTGCGCAAAGAGCTGCGAAAAGAAGTAGTTGTTGACCAGTTCGCTGCCGAAGATATCCAGTTTTAACACGAGCCGGTTCGCGATCAACAGTACCGCGAACAAAAGTAACGCGCGAATGCGGACTTGACCACCAAACGATGAGAGCATGGTGCACATGCCCACCCATGCTGCGATCATGGAGCCTACAGCGGCAAGCTGCATGCCCATGATCGGCGATCCGAACAATGCCCCTAACGATGCCGCGATGCGGTGTGAAAGACGCGGATAAAAGGTCATTTCCCCGAGACTGGCATCCGGGACAACGACGGTTCCCGAGTCGAATAATCGGGTAATGAGCGCGTAATGGTGGGCAAGGTCGACGCTCTGCGACCATATCTGATTTGAGGTCCACAAATACAGCGAGATACAGATTAAAAACGCAAACGCCAACCGCCCCAATGCTATCTTGCTCAAAACCCGCTCCTTGATTCTGCTTTTAACCGAAAACTTTCTTGATTTTGAGTTCATGTCTGCCGCAGATCTGCTTCAGCGTTTCGAGGCGTTACAAACGCAGAGGGCGGCGACTAACCAGGCGCCGATAAAGTTCCACGTAGCTAGCGACCATTTGGTCCGCTGTGAACAGCTTCTTAAATCTTGCCCGGGCGTTCGCCCCTAGCCGCGATGAAAGCGTCTCATCCCCCCAAAGCCTCCCCATCGCCCCCCTCAACGCCGCCGGATCGCTAGGCGGCACCACCAGCCCTGTCTCTTCATCCACATTCACATACGAAGTCCCGGTCCCGATCTCGGTCGATATCATCGCTTTCCCGAACATTGCCGCTTCGAGCAGCGAGATCCCGAACGCCTCGGACCTCAAATGAGACGGAAACGTCAGCGCATGACATAGCGTAAGCAAGGCGATCTTGTCGTCGTCACCCACCGGCCCAACAAAATCCACGTTATTCAGCTTCAACTGTTCCGCCTGCGCCCTCAGTTCCTGCTCCACCGGCCCCGACCCAACGATCACCGCCCGGAACTCGGTTCCCTGCAACGCATCGAGCAGGACATGCAGGCCTTTGTAGTACCGCAGATTCCCGACAAACAAGAAAAACTTCGGCCCCGCACGCTCGCGCCAATACTGCAGTTTCTCGGCCGTGGGCTTTGCATACGAAGTCTCATCCAGTCCGATGGGAATCACCTCGACCTTGTCGCGATACCGCTGCAACACGTCGCTCGTCGCCAGATAGTTCGGCGATGTAGCCACGATCTTGTCCACGCTTGCCAAAAACCTGTCCCGCAACGGCTTGTAGAACTGCAGCAGCACTTTCTGCCGCACGATATCCGAGTGATACGTCACAATCGAAGGCTTGTGCACGCGCGAAGCAAAATGCACGACATCGGCGAACGGCCACGGGAAGTGATAATGAATCAGGTCGGCGTGTTCGGCCAGTTCACGAAAGCGCCGGAACGCCGCAAGGGAGAACGCCGACGATGCAATCTCCACATCGAGTTTGGCGCGATGGTGCAGGTGGTCGCCAAAGTCGACCGTGCTCGTATCCTTCGATACGGTCAGCACTTCGCTCGTCACGCCGCGTTTGGCCGCGCCCGAACATATCTGGCCGATGAGTTCCTCGACGCCGCCCATCGAATCGGGCTTGTACGTCTTGTAGAAGTGTAAAACGCGCATAAATCCCGCTGAGGGGCCGGCGCAAGACATCTTGCCGGCAATGAAGCAATGCAAGGCGCCGCCGCGGATTCGACATCCTCAGCGGCGTTTGCCAAATGACGCTAAAAGCAATCAGGCAGGCACGCGCCCATAAACATCCTCGAAGCGGACGATATCGTCCTCTCCCAGATACTCGCCACACTGCACTTCGATCAGCACCAGATCCATCACGCCAGGATTGATCAGCCGGTGCTTGTGTCCCGCCGGAATATAAGTGGACTCATTCGGCTGCAGCGAAATGACCTGCTCGCCATTGACGATGTCCGCGCAACCACTCACCACGATCCAATGCTCGCTGCGATGATGATGCATCTGCAGCGAAAGCTGGGCGTTCGGCTTCACCACGATGCGCTTCATCTTGAAGCGATCGCCTTCTTCCAGCACGGTGTACGTGCCCCACGGGCGATGCACCGTCCGGTGCAGCTTGTAGGCATCGTGATTGACTTTCTTGAGCTTGGCGACGATCTGCTTCACGTCTTGCGCCCGGTCGCGCGTGGCGATCAGTAGGGCGTCGGCGGTATCGACCACGATCAGGTCCTGCACGCCCACCGCGCCGATCATCCGGCCGTTTTCGCTGCGAATGAAGCAGTTATCGACTTCATACAGCTCGGCGCCGCCGTGAATGCGATTGCCGCGTATATCGGGCGCGGTCAGCTCGCTGATGGCAAGCCACCAGCCGATATCGCTCCAGCCTATTTCGCACGGCACGACATTGACGTTGTCCGAGCGCTCCATAACCGCGTAGTCGATGGAAATATCTTCCGCACGGCCAAACTGGGCGCCATCGAGTTCGACCGTATAACCGTCCTTCGAAGTGCTGCGCTTGGCTTTATTCACCGCGGCAATGGATGGTTCAAGGACCGTCGGCGCGTGCTTGCCAAGTTCGGCCAGCATGGTCTTGGCAGTAAAGCAGAACATGCCCGCGTTCCAGAGATGCCGGCCGTCGGCCACGAGTTCTTCGGCTACGCTCAACTGGGGCTTTTCGACGAATCGCACCACTTTATGCATGGCCTCCGCGCCCGGCAGCGGCGCGCTGTCGAATTCAATGTAGCCATAGCCCGTCTCCGGCTTTGTCGGACGGATGCCGAATGTGACGATGCGGCCCTCCTGCGCTGCCCGCGCGGCGTCCTGCACAGCGGCGCCGAACGCGGCTTCGTCTTCCACCAGCTGGTCCGCAGGCATCACGAGCATGATCGCGTCCGCGCCATGCTGCTCGCGCACGACTTCCGCCGCCACGCCGATTGCCGCCGCGGTGTTGCGCGCGGACGGCTCAAGGATGAAACCGAGCTTGCTCACGCCCGATTCAGCTTCGACGCATTCGTCCTTGGTCAGGAAATAGGTTTCCCGGTTGGTGACGATGACCACTTCGCCGGCGTTCGCCACGTGCGATGCGCGCAAGAATGTCTTCTGCAGGAGACTTTGCCCATCGGCCAGTTTCAATAGCGGCTTCGGGAAGGCTTCGCGGGACACCGGCCACAGGCGGGTACCTGCGCCCCCACAAATAATCACGGGAATGATGTTCATTAACGCTCAGGAATGACTGAGTTGGGGCACTGAAGCCGCGATTTTAGCGGATTTCGGAACACCGATGCCCCTTTCAAGAACATCTCGTTACCGTTGTTGCAGCAGGGGAACCGCCCCTGGCTCGCCGCGTCGCGAGGGTCTTGTTACTGTGTGGACAGTTTTCTTGACACGTGATCACCGAGGCGCGGAGCGTTGCGCAGGCGCACGCGACCCGCTCCGGTGGGTCCGCAAAGACGGGGGAAACAGGGGCCGGTGTGTTAAATTTCGACGTTTCGCCCGGGCCGGGCGAAACGCTGTGAAGCGCAGCGGGAAGGGATTCGGGGAAACACGGAACAGGTCCAGTCGGTCAGCAAACGAGGACGGCTTCATTCATTCCATTCTTGGCCCGGTTGCGATCGCGAGCCACATGTCTTGCGGACAAGGTCGATGGCGGCGATCCCGCCGTCGTGACCCCGGTTCGCCGCTCATAAGCCCATCAAGCTGCCACAAAGATAACTAGACATTCACGCATGAAACTGCTTTTCGATCTCAACTCACTACGCCCACCCCGGAGCGGCGTCGGCTATTACACCCAGCATCTGCTGGAAGGACTGACCGACACGCGGGATGTGCAAGGGCTGGCAGGCTGGGTGGGCACGCAGTTGTTCGAAGGCGAGCGACTGCAGGAACTGATCAACCAGCGGGTTCCGTTGAGCAAGGGCGTGCAGTTCAGCGAGGGCATCAGGGCGAAAGTGATGCAAAAGGCGCGTAGTCTGCCGGGCCTTTATCGAAGCAGAACCATCTTGCGGGCAGTCCTGTCGCGTGAATTACGCGACGAGTACGCACGTCGCGGCTTTATCTATCATGAGACGAACTTCGTGGCGTCGCGCTACAAAGGCCCGACCGTGCTGACTATCCACGACCTTTCGCATCGGCGGCATCCGGAGTTTCATCCGCGCGTGGCGGTGGAATATCTCGACCGCGAGATCCCGAAGTCGTTGCGCCAGGCGCAGGTCGTGATTGCGGACAGTCATTACACGAAGAACGATATCGTCGAGATCTACGGCGTTCCCGAGTCGAAGGTGGTCACCATTCATCTGGGCGTGGAACCGGCGTTCCAGCCGTATCCCGAAGAAATGTGTGCCGATGCCCTCGCGCAACTCGGACTGAAACATCGCGGGTTCGTGCTGTCGGTGTGTACGTTGCAGCCGCGCAAGAATCTGCTGCGGCTTGCCGAAGCGTTCGCGCGTTTGCCGGCCGATATGCGCAGCGCGTTTCCGCTCGTGCTGATCGGCGCCGATGGATGGCATAACGCCGCGTTGATGCGCGTGATCGAACCGCTCGCACGCGACAATCAGGTCGTGATGCCGGGCTACGTGCCGCGCGAGAATCTGCTGAAACTGTATGCATCGGCGGCTTTGTTCGCTTATCCGTCGTTGTTCGAGGGCTTTGGCTTGCCTGTTGCCGAAGCCATGGCGAGCGGCGTGCCGGTACTGACATCGAATAACACATCGTTGCCGGAAGTATCGGCGGGGGCCACTTGGGAAGTGGACCCGTATTCCATCGATGACATCGCCGCCGGCATGGAGCGCCTGCTCGGCGATCCAGCGCTGCGCGACGAACTGATCGCCAGGGGCTTGCGCCGGGCGGCAGAACTGACATGGGACGCTACCGTCGCTCAGACTTGCGCGGTGTATCGCGGGTTGTCGGCATGAGGATCATCGTGAGCGGGGCCAGCGGTTTCGTGGGGCGTGCGACGTGTGCAAGTCTCTGCGATGCAGGCCATGCCGTGACCGCGCTCGTGCGGCGTCTGGGCGGTTGCGACCCGCGCGTCGACGAACGGCTGATTGCCGACGACAACTTCGCGAGCCTCGCGCCGTTGCCTGCAGCCGATGCATTCGTGCATCTCGCTGCCCGCGTTCACGTGATGAACGACAGCGCCAGCGATCCGATGAAGGCGTACCGCGCCGTGAATGTAGAGGGCTCGCAGAACGTGGCGCGTGCGGCGCTGGACGCCGGCGTGAAGCGATTTGTATTCGTGAGCAGCATCAAGGCGCTGGGCGAGGGCGAACCCGGCCGGCCTTGGCGCGAGGACGACACCCCCGCGCCGGTCGATCCCTACGGCATCACCAAGCTCGAGGCCGAACGCGTCCTTGCGAATTTCGGCCGCGAGCATGGGATGGAGGTGGTCAGCCTGCGCCCGCCGCTGGTCTACGGCCCGGGTGTGCGAGCCAACTTCGAACAATTGATGAAAGCCGTCGAGCGCGGTGTTCCGCTGCCGCTCGGCGCGGTCCAAGCGCATCGAAGCATGATCTACGCAGGCAATCTCGCCGATGCCATTCGTTTTGTCGCAACGCGTTCCGAGCCGACGACGGGCGTGTACCACGTCACGGACAGTGACGACCTGACGGTCCCGCAGATGATCCGGTCGCTCGCGCACGCGTTTGGCAAACCTGCGCGTCTGTTGCCGGTGCCCCCTTCGTGGTTGCACGCGTTGGGCCGGATTGCCGGGCGTTCTGCGCAGATCGATCGACTGACGAGCCCATTGCGCATGGACAGCACGCGGCTTCGGACGGGTCTCGGCTGGACGCCGCCTGTTTCGGTAGCGGAGGGCATCGAAAGGACTGTGCGCGCTTATCAGGAGGCGCACCGGTGAGCGCGCCCATGCTCTTGTGCATTGCCGCAGCCATTGCGGGCGTGGTCAGCACCGGCATCCTGCTGTTGTTATTGCGCACGGGCTGGGCGTGGGATATTGCTGTCGATATCCCGAATCACCGCTCCCTGCACGTGCGGCCCATTCCGCGGGTGGGCGGCTGGGGCGTCGTACCGGGTTCGATCCTCGCCATTGCGCTTGGTGCGCCATCCTTTGGCTGGATCGCATTGGGGGCACTAGTGCTGGCCATCGTGTCTCAGATCGACGACCGGCGTGGCCTGCCGGCCCGAATCCGCTTCGCGGCGCACTTGCTGGTGGTTGCGGCGGCCGTCGCATGGAGCGCTGTCGATATCGCCTGGTGGCTTGCTCTTCTCGCCGTCATTGCGTTGGTGTGGGTGGTGAATCTCTACAATTTCATGGACGGTTCTGACGGGCTTGCGGGGGGAATGGCGGTATCGGGCTTCGGTTTTTATGCCGTTGCAGCGCTCGCTGTGCAGCCTTCGCTTGCAACGGCCGCGGCGGCAATCGCAGGCGCCGGTATTGGATTCTTGATTTTTAATCATCATCCGGCCAAGATATTTTTAGGCGACGCCGGTTCCATACCGCTTGGCTTTCTCGCCGGCGCGCTTGGTTTCTGGGGCTGGCAGCACGGCGTGTGGCCCATCTGGTTCCCGGCGCTGGCGTTCGCGCCTTTTGTTGCCGATGCAACGGTGACGCTCTGTCGTCGTCTCGTCCGGGGCGAAAAAGTGTGGCTGGCGCATCGCGAGCATTACTATCAGAGGCTGGTACAGATTACCGGAAGCCATACCCGGGTTGCCGTGGCGTATTACTTGCTCATGATGGGCAGCGGCGGGGTGGCGCTTCTGGCACTTCACCTGCCGCCCGTAGCGCAATGGGTGCTGTTTGCGGGCTGGTATGTTGTTCTGGCGCTGGTTGGCTGGCAGATCGACCGCAGTTGGCGGCAATTCACCCTCACTCAAAATAATCATAACGATGCGAATTAAGCCCTCGTGGCTCTCTATGGCTGCATTTGGATTCGACATCGTGGCGGTGGTCGTCACGTGGTTGGCCGCGTACGCTCTTCGTTTCAACGGCTCGGTTCCCGACGATTTCTGGCATGGCGGCATCAACGCGCTCGGGTGGGTGGTCGTGATCTATGCCGTGATGTTTCGCATCTTCGGGCTGTATCGCGGCATGTGGGTGTTTGCCAGTTTGCCAGACCTCATGCGGATCTCGAAGGCTGTTGCGAGCGGGGCGTTGGTCGTGATGATCGGCGCCGCGATGCTGCAGCCGGTGCCTATCATTCCGCGCTCGGTTCTCATCGTTTCGCCGTTGCTGCTGTTCATGGCGACGGGCGGCTCGCGCGCGTTGTATCGAGCGGTGAAGGAGTTTTATCTGTATGGCGGCCTGATCGGCAAGGGCAAGCCCGTGATCGTGCTCGGCGCCGGCACTGCCGGTGCTAACCTCGTACGTGAACTCGCGCGTTCGAGCGAATGGCGGTTGGTCGGTCTTCTCGACGATGACCCCGCCAAACGCGGCCGCGAAATCCTGGGCCACAAAGTGCTGGGGTCGATCAGCGAACTGCCGCTCTGGGCCGAACAGCTCAAGGCCGATACCGCGATCATCGCGATTCCATCGGCGTCGGTCGATGCTCAGCGGCGCGTCGCGACCATGTGCGTTCGCGCCGGCGTCAAGGCGATGGTCCTCCCCGCGCTCACCATACTGACGCAAGGTCAGGCGTTCCTCTCCCGCGTCCGGCAGATCGATCTCGAGGACTTGCTCGGCCGTGAGCCGGTGAAGATCGACATGCCGCACGTCGAAGCGTTGCTGCATGGCCGTGTTGTGATGGTGACGGGGGCGGGTGGTTCTATCGGCTCGGAACTGTGCCGGCAGATCCTGCGCTTTTCGCCGGCGCAACTCGTGGCCTATGATCTGAGCGAATACGCAATGTATCTGCTCGTTGAAGAATTGCACGAGCGGTTCCCGGGTCTGTCGGTGATTCCGGTGATCGGCGACGCCAAGGATTCGCTGTTGCTTGACCAGACCATGTCACGCTTCGCGCCGCACATTGTGTTTCACGCGGCTGCGTACAAACACGTGCCGCTGATGGAAGAGCAGAACGCGTGGGCTGCGGTGCGCAACAACGTTCTCGGTACGTTGCGCGTTGCGCGCGCGGCCATTCGTCATCAAGTCCGCCATTTCGTTCTGATCTCTACCGATAAGGCCGTCAACCCTACTAATGTCATGGGCGCGAGTAAGCGGCTCGCAGAGATGGCATGTCAGGCGCTGCAGCAGACCGCTCCGCACACGCAATTCGAGACGGTCAGATTTGGCAACGTTTTGGGCAGCGCGGGCAGCGTAATCCCAAAGTTCCAACAGCAGATCGCTAAGGGCGGCCCAGTCACAGTGACGCATCCGGAGATCACGCGCTTTTTCATGACCATCCCTGAGGCTGCGCAATTGGTGTTGCAAGCGTCTAGTATGGGACGCGGGGGCGAGATTTTTATACTGGATATGGGCCAACCAGTGAGGATCGTAGACCTCGCGCGAGACTTGATCCGTTTATACGGTTTCACTGAGGAGCAGATTCGGATTGTTTTCACGGGTTTGCGCCCAGGCGAGAAGCTATACGAAGAATTGCTCGCTGACGACGAGACCACTACCCGTACACCGCATCCAAAATTACGAATTGCGCAAGCGCGCGGGGTCGCGGATCATTTCCTCGATGAACTGCTGCCGTGGCTTATGCAGCATCGCGTGCTGGCGGATGAAGAAGTGCGTCGTGACCTGCGGCGTTGGGTGCCTGAATATCAAACGTCTATGCAACCGGTCTTGCAATCTATTCAGTCTGCGAATCGGTAATCCACCTCCGCATGCGACTTCGATAAGATCCGGGCTCGGCAGGCTTAGCCGCTAGGGAGTCTGTTCAGATCCCATCCACCTCTGTTTTACTGTGAGGCGCCCTAGCACGTTACTTAGGACGTTTTCCAACAAAGTCCGCATCGTCGGGGACATGCAACCTTCTTTTCGACGCAGCCGCCGTCCATCGGTTCGCTCGCGTTAGTAAAGTCCTTCATCAAAAAGTCATCGGAGTTCGACTGTGGACCTGAGGATATAGTAGACACTATGTAGTCCAGATTGATAGGTCACTACTCAACGCTAAAGCGCCGGAGATTTATTTTCGTGGAGGATTTAAAGGAAGCTACCGTAAAAGGCACTCGACAGCATCTTAGCTCCGGGATCTGGCAAGGATCTCCGCAAAGTGTCAGGGCTACGACCTAGTTTCTCGAGACGTTGGTATGCGCAGCCTCTAAATATTTGACTTCATACTGGACGCGACATCATTAGTCGGCTCTCCATATGGTGAGCGAAAACAACCGGATGGAAAACCTATGTCGCCCTTCGAGTACGTACGTGCCGCATATCGCCTTCGCCGTAAGCTCGCGCTTGAACTACTTATGTTATTGGCGCTCGCTGTAATTGTCACCTATCACTTAATGACCGGTTCAGTGTTGGACTGCATCTTGCGTTGAGTCCAGAGGCCACCCCAGCCGGTGGAGATGGGTGACCCTCGATCATCAACACTGCCCTGCAGTGGTCGACGAGATACATATATGCTTTCAAATTTTCGAAGATGTGGAGGAATAGTTTCGAGGTAGCCTGTCGTCCACTTAGAATGTCCCCGTCAGAGCATCACGGCTATATGTATTAATACGTCTCCTTTCTAATGCTACTAACGCAGCGCTTGCTGCGAGGGCCCGCTAGTGATAGAACTCCGTGCCCACTTCATCTTTTTGCGTCGCGCGGGATGTTGCTGAGATAATAGACGTCAAGTGGTGTATTGCATCTTCGCTAACCTGAACGAAATTCACACGAACTCTGGTTTTATCAGAAATTTCGTTATGCAAAACAAAGGAGGGCGGTGTCGTTGAATCTAAAAGGCGGTGCCCTTCTTCGT
The DNA here is from genome assembly GCF_001557535.2 of Burkholderia sp. PAMC 26561. Lineage (NCBI taxonomy): Bacteria > Pseudomonadati > Pseudomonadota > Betaproteobacteria > Burkholderiales > Burkholderiaceae > Burkholderia > Burkholderia sp. PAMC 26561. The sequence goes on along the minus strand of NZ_CP014306.1, from coordinate 513,253 downwards.
GCTGAATTGCCGTCTCCCGTTCCACCAAAATTGCCCACGGTTAAGATGATTCTTATCTCTCAGAGCTGTCTGAGCTGCGAGGTAAATTCGTAATTATCTAAATACCTTAGTTATCCTATTTGTTTGATACGCTGATTTACCAATACGCATGAATTTTCGCGATCTGCGATCACGCGTCGACTAATCGGGATGTAAAGCGGTGGCTTTATACCGCACTTGTGCCAGCCTTGACTTTCGCCGTGGTCTGCGACGATGAAGATATCGGGTCTGCTATAGGAGCACCCGATGTCAACTATCGATTGGAGCAATACTATGACGTTACTAACAAGCCTTCGCGAGCTTGACTGGACTCGCGGCATTCAATTCTGGATTCTTATTGCAGCGAGTTTCTCAGCATCCGAATCTATCGTTTTGTTCTGGCGTGCGGCGGTCGTGGGCCGTAAGGGCGGGGACGACAATGTACAGTAAATTTAAAGGGCTGAATTGGATGTTTCGTCGAGCGATTTTCGCGGTGGTGTGCTATTTGATTTTCGCCGTTGACGTGGGTTTCTTCCCCAAGAGCGATTTTACTGTTTGGCTCATGTTGATTTCGTTGAGCGGCGTGTATCTTGCAATTGGCCTAGGGCGACCAACGCTCCTCTTCCTTCGCTTGTTGCTAAAACTCATGATCTTTTTACGTTATTGGTGAGCCGTCTACCTAGCAGAAAACGGCTAGGTTCACCTTACGCGCCTTACTTTTCTCGATGCCGCAGCGTTGGCGGAATCTTGGCATGAGGCCCTGGTTGTACGAATATGAATGACGCAGCCACTTGCGGTGATTAACGGACGAAATTGCACAAGTGGCCGCTTTTATTCTCACGGTCCCGGGCATGGGGGACGCGCGTGACGGGTATCGACGATGATAAACTTGTCGCGACGGGGACTTATGACGCTTTCACCTGCTTCAGGTCGACCGCAGCAGGTCGCGCCGGACATGGGCAAGACGCTGTTGCTTTACCTTTCTCTGATGTCACTGTCCACAAAGTTGTGCCCCCGTATGCTTGCCACCCCGGATAAGGTGAGGCTTTTAAAATTTGGCCTCCGCGGTGTGCGCGGTGTTCCACTAATATTTATTCTCCAAAACCAAAAAGTCCGATTAAAAATCAAATAGATCCTGGCGAAAAGTGTTTGAAAGAATTGAGTTAATCACTATAACGCCCACTTGTCGGTGGACACGCGGCCAGCTTTTGCAATAAATCGATGGTACAACGTGACTTTGCAGTCGAGGCAGTTATCCCGCTAAGCGACAAGCGAGTGTGCAGCAAGGCGACAGTGATACCCACCAATTTATCTGGAACCCTGATCCAAGATATGGGCCGCACGAATGCAAAGTCGAAAAAAGTGCACAAAGTTGATGCAAGACTACGTCAGGTCGTTTCCTGTGCCTTGTCGCATGTCCTTTGGCGTTCAGTTCATGAGGTCAAAAAGGAACTCAAGTTTTTAGCCATCTTGCCGATAATCGGATGTGCCGCCTGAGTCTCGACGTCTTGGAGATCGCACCGCAGTTCGCTGCCTGCTGTCTCCGAGTTGCTCGAAGTAAAGAAACCCGCCTCTGGTTGGGCGGCGGCCATCGCGAATCCCGTTGAATGTGCATGCCGTTCAGAGGAACAGAATTAGCCAAAAAATGTAAATTCTGATTAAAAATCATGATGATAAAAATTGTGATCGCGAAAAAAACAGGTTATACGGCCTATAGGGGCCTTCTTCGGTTAGAACGCCCCGATGGCTTGTGTTAGTTAGCGTTTTGGATCTGTTTTCTCCGAGTGAATTAACTGATTACTAACTCGTAAGTTTCTCGCGTTGGTAAAACGAGAACTGTATCTCCTTCGCCCTCGTTGAAACCTCTTCCTCTATGCAGCAGCGACCACGATCGCGGAGACCAAAAATTCTGTTCTGCGGCAGTGCTGGACTGTTTTTGGACCGTTTGTAACCCCCCCCGGCTTTCTCTCTCGAATTCTTTTGTTTTCAGAGGGTTACATTAATTGAGGTAGTTCCGGGGGGTTATACGCCGTATAAGGGGGGGCGAAATCTGCAGGAAATAGGCAATAGCACTTGATAGGGGCGCGCGAAATGTTGTGGCGCTACGGAGCCAACCAATTAAGCAAAGGACTGGTCATGGCGTGGTAGCTGATGATCAGACCAAGTAAAGCTGCGGCTGTCAGTTCGACTTTCAACTCAGCGCGGTATTGCTATGCTGCGCGAATGTACTCGATCGGGATCATTGGCATTCTCCGGTAAGTCGCCCAGCCAAAGTGCAAGGCGTTGACTTATCATGACGCGTGGCTGGGGATGTCCAGGAAACTCCGGACGGCTTATGTCGCACACAAACGAGAAGGGTTACCCACGATCATTGCTAGGGCACGTTCTTAAGCCACTATCTCAAACGATCGACGTCCTGCTGTCGCGATAGCCGCGCTGCAAGCGTGTCAACCAAAGACCCGGATTGGCACCGGAATGATTCCAACCAACATGAGCAACACCATTAATAGACAAATTTCCTTGCAGCCCAATATCGAAATCCGGAAACGACTCGCTCGATATCGCAAAGGCTTTAAAAGCCGGACAGGCACGCGGAGAGTGGCGCACCATAACCGATGGTGCTAAAGGGCTTAAGGTGCCGAGGACTACCGTCAGCCGAGCGATGTCGATAGATAAGCTGCCTGACGAGGTTAGACGATTGTTTATGGGCGATACGTTGACCCCTGCGGTCGGGGCAAGACTCATTGCGATTCAGAACGAAATCGGGATGTTGCAACTCAAATCGAATGCGCGAAACACAGAGCGTTGCAGTGCAATAAGACCTGCAAAGACCGTATTACATGAGCTAGATCTTTCTCGCAGTACATGGCGCGAGAAGGTCAAAATACACGTACGACCAGGGTATCAAAATAGGTTTTTGAAGATTGAATGCAGTCATATGATCGTGGCGTTGCTCTACCGGAAAGAGATTGAAGCAGCCATCAGGCAAATCATAAAGAGGAGGCGCGACAAAAGAGATGTCACTGAATTGTTTTCGAAAGCGGAGCTCGCGCAATACATGTCGAATTTCTCGAAGGCCCAGATCGATGAGTTGAACTCCTCCCGCTCTCAGGGCGGAGGCTGAAACTTCACCTGGTGAACCGTTGTACTCGCGCCGAAAGCGCGCGTTTGTACACCTTGGTACACGATCCCCGTCCACTAGTAATCGTTCTCTAGTCTAGTCTGCTAAGGCGAAACTGGGCGACATGCTGCCATGGCGGGTTGCAACGCTTGAAGCGGCTTTGCTGGTTTGCATCCGGGTCGTCCTTCGTTAAAAAAACCGCGCCCTGATGGGCGCGGTGCGTTGTAGCGTCAACATTGCGAAAGCAAAGTCGGGTGCGACTTATCAGGACGCGGTTGACTTCGATGGCTCTAATCGATCCTACTGGTCATTGTCAGATCTTTACCAGCATTAGCCGTTAGGAGGGTGCGATAGCGTTCATCGCAAGTGGAATGCTCGTTAATCCATTTTGCAGTACAAACCTACGATGCCAAGGAGACTGGCGCAGACCAAAAAACTTGCCACGTCTGCAGCGGCGGTAAGATTCCAAGTCGTGACGGAAGACGCGCTCCAGCATGCCCCCGCGAACGATGCGATGCTAAGGAGATGAGCCAAGTGGCCGTTCGCGTGCCGCTGTCTTCTATTAGGCTGGAAGATTGATCGAAGTGCACCGACGCGCATTGGATCGCTCTCGGAACCGAGGGTGAGTTCCCCATCGCTGCCATGGACCACTGGGAGATTGCGCCCGTTCAAATTGATCGAGATCATGGGTGCATCCTCGGTTTTCGCCATTTCTAAAAAGATTACTGTCAGGCGGGAGCTGAAATGCACCTCGTGGGTCGCTGGATCCAGCGAAACGCGGTCATTGATGATAGTGCCGCATGAATATCGGATCGTCACTGGAACAAGCTTCATTACGTTAAACCTCTTCGGAAATGCGAGCATTCTCCCCAACGGGAGTTCTCCCGCGGGGTTAGCGCTACAAATTAAACAGCGCGGAAAAAATGCTGAGGGGGCTGGCCAATTACAAGAGATCAATCTTCGGAGCGACGATTGCAGGATCGTCGCGACGAGCACACTTCCGCTGTCGGCTAGTCGCTGGCAGCTTCAGTCGATACCATCTAAAAGATTGCTTAAAATACGAGCGACGAGACGTAAAAGCTTCGCCGGAGTTCGATGCGCGTCAGCGCGGGGATTCACAGAGTATAGAGTTCCGACGACGTGTCTTAGTTTGCAAAGCTCGCAAAAACCATATGCCTTTCCACTCGAACCGACAATTTTGGCATTTCCGCATACCGAAGGCGGACGATCTGCGCAGTCCTACGAGCCCAATTTTCAGCCCCCTTATACCTCATGATTACCCCCATCTTGGCGTGCGAAGGCTTGAGTCGATGCTTGTAAACAAGAGGAAGCAAGATTGGCTGATTGGCTTGTGTGCATCCTGTTTGTCGATACTGCCGATAGGGCTGTGGCCGCGTAGTTGGCTTCACGTGACGTGCTTATTTAACTTGATTACGTTTCCAGTGCGGCAGACGCGCGTAATTTGGGTAGATTGAAGCTGCCCCCCGCACGGCGTATAACCGTCGAAAATAGGCGTCGCCGCAATTTATTGTTTTAATTAAGAAATCGCTCGTTAAAAAGGGGGCTAGTTTGAGAAATCTGTAGATCTTTGTCCTGCAGAGGTGCCCACTGCTCGATAACTGTCCGCTGACGATGGTTGACACCGGCCTTTCAAATGAAACGCGCCGCGTTCGTTAGCCAGCATATAAAAACTTCCAGAGATGGCCCGTACCGTGCCCTCTCACTCATATTTGTCAAGCAGTGCGGGCGTGCCAGTCGAACCCGAAGCATATCCAATCTCAACTCGGGAAGCCAATCTCCATCGCGGCATGCGCACTGTGCACTGCAAGCGCTTGTAACCTGGGGCTGGCTCGCCGGTTGTCCAGTCACTAACCGAGGTTCTCATCTTCGCTTCGTTTCTAGCCGAGAAGCGACGCGGACGAGTTTTGCGCAAAATATGGCGTGCCGCTGAGCTTGCGCTCAACAAGGGATTCGCAAAAGGTCGGGCCAGGAGCCTACACAAGGTGCGATGAAATTTGGTGCCCACTGGGATTGGTAGCTCCTTGACTTGACCCGCATGTAATTGCCGCTGTTGACGCGCCGTTCATTCTTGATCGGCTATCTCGAACGTCTGACGACAGGGAAATGCGCGCCGCCGTTTGCGCAATGCCGGCGCCGTAAATCTCGGAATATATCCTCACGCCTAGCACCGGCTTCGCAAAGAGTTCCCCTTTGAAACATTCACAAAAGCGCCTTTAGTTGAATCCTCAGCTATCTACGCAATTTCACGCGCTATGATGGCCTAGATGCGTAGGTGAACCGTTTGCAAACTTTGGAACACATCATGATGTGGTCAGATTGCGCATGAAAAACTAATAAATATTTGATTATTATAGAAATTTACCGGTTTTCTTGCCTGGTGCGGTCTGGACACGACACGCTTAAAACGTCGCACCACTTGAACCCCACGTACCGGTTCCGGTCATCATTTCCAAAGCCCGCATACTTAATTGGAGGCGAGGCGGTCGTGAGATTGACGATAAAGCAACCTCGGATTCGCTCATTCGTTCATCTGGACAATCCCGCGCGCTTACACCTCCCATACCTTGTTCGGCACGGGCGGCCTCCTGCGCTTCGTTGGTTTGCCCGCCAGTTACAGAATGTGCGGTTCTCTCGATATCTTCCTAGCGCGTTCGCGAGCACCGAACACTAAAGCAAGCCCCGAAGAAATAGATCTGAGCCGATCGCGCGTGAAGCTCTCCGCACGAGACAATCGGCGCCCGGCATTCGTATCCGCTGTCTCGGGCACAATCACGCCCGGTGTGCAATTCACAACCTTGTGTGCACGCTAGCCAAAGCTGGACGAATCTCACGCCTCGCGTTCCTTCGCCAATCGATGGTCTGCGTTTCCCGAGACCCCTCATACGGCATATAAGGGGTAATTGAGAAAGCTATGGAAAAACATATCCCTTTCCGAGAGAAACATTACGAAATACTGTCAGATCTCAAATAATCTCTGTCCCGCCCGGGAGATAATGTCCTTTAGGCGACGGTGCCTCTGTGAAAGTCGGTTCCGGCTGTTCTCTTCCGAATGTGCGCTGTCCAACTGGAGCAGGCGCGTTTTCGCGGTGAGCACAAACTAAAAAATCACGACGACTGCTCGCCTGACGATTTCAGCCGGCAACAAGTTGGTGAATAGTGCAGAAGCTCCAATCCACGCTTGACAGGGCTCACAGAGCTACAGCGTGTCGCAGTCTTCGCGATACTGATAGCTCTGGCTTCCGAAGCTAGCCAATACTGCGGGCGCACCACAGTATTGGCAAATGAGGTTGAGGTAGCGGCTTGACCGGACGGGCGACGCGTATGGTGATCTGGGTTTCAGGAGACCCTGATCGGCACTCAGGGTCTCGCGACATGTTATTTTTTCTAAGTTTTTGATTATAAATAAGAAGATTCGAAAAACACCTCGGATAACAAAATAAAAAATCTGGAAAACGTTTTTCGGGCATTCCGGGGCGTCCGCCATCTGTTTTGACCGGTCGGGTGCTGCAAAGAGATACGTTTTATAGCGTCTTTGTGAGAAAGACCCTGTACGGCGATCAGGGTGTCGCCTCTTTCAAACCACGCAAGGTGCAAAGGGGCGCTCGATTGCCCCAGCAGCCGCATCCAAATCTCTGAACCGCTAAGGCCAGCTTTGACGCGCTATCGACATTTGCTCTCGAAGTATCCGGGTGGGTGTTAAGAAAGCCGCCCTCGACGTTGGCACAGGCGGATGCGCAATTGGACGTCTGCACGCGATACTCCGCTTCCAGAATACATGGCGCACTGGCGTACATCTAAAAAAATCGCGGACTATGCACGGTCGCGGCATGCAATCCGATTGCCCTCTTGAAAGGGTGGGCAATGAGCGACGAGAAAAAAACGACGACGGCCGCGGTCGGCGATGAGTGATTCAATCCAAAGACGCGAGTGCCGCAGGCCATTGCAGGTTAAGCGCGCCGTCGTCGCCTTGACATTGCCGCCAAGCCGAGAAGATGGATTGTCACCAATGAATCTTTCTTCCAATGCGCACAAATCATGTTTCTGCCTCCGCTTCATGCATTGCCCTATTTGAACGTATCGTCGTCGCCTCGTGTCGGTTTCATCAAGCAGTCACCATGAGTAGGACGCAATCGTATTCATACAAAAATTTTTTAAGATATTTCAATAGGACTGCAGACCGAGTTAGACGTACTGACGAGCACGAACAATCGCATCGCGTCAGTTGGGTCACGCATGCATTGCCCGCGACGATCCGGTGGCCAGAGGTAGTGCTATGAGGGGCCTTATTAAACGTCAGTTGGTCCTGAATCAACCGAAACGCCATCCGTCAATGTTCGCTGATGCAGAACTCAGGCACCTGGACGCTGTGGTTCGATATGCCGTCGTGCAGGCCGAAGGCGGCCGTTATATCAATCTCAACCCCGACTACTGGCGCGAACGAATTCGAAACTTGGCCGATACATACGAGCTTGTTCCGGCTCAACGCATGCGCCTTAAGGGAATTCTCACACTCTTGGATTTGGCTCAAGATGCACTTGCCCCGTCTAACTATGACCGATGCAAATGACCTGGCGGGCTTATCAAAACGGATGACGCATAAACGCGGTCCAGATCATCGCCTCAACTTATGGGGCATCGCGTGCGCTAAGTCGGGCGAGAAAAGCGTCCTTGTGGCGTCGCCAAAACGGACCGTGCGGGACGTCTCAACATCCGGGCCCATTGCATGTCGTTCGGTTCGGTGATTGCGATGGGTCCGCTCTCCCGCATTGGTGCTTCCGGTGCTTCCGGTGCTTTCGGCGTCTCCAGTGGTGGCGTCAGGCGGCGGCACAACCACAGCGTCGGCGCGGTGGCAGAACCCAAACCGACGCGCTTCCCTTCTCTACATTTCAGAGGATGACCCATTGGAGCCTTTAAAAGGGAAGCCTTGTAGTTATCCACATAAGGGTATCTCCAGCCCATGCGCAGGAGCTTGTTGACAGGGCTTGGCGCCGATTCAACCGGTGGTGCGACGCGACAACTGAGTGCGCAACTCGCTCAGTATTATTTTTGGGCGGACGCTGCGACAACGCAGTGGGCGTGTCACCGCCATTGAGCGCTGCGTATGGCCCCTGCATCACTGTATGGGCCGTGTCAGGAAACCCAAAAACGCGCGCGTAGCGGCTTCGTGGCTCACAGATAACGCTAATTTCAGCCGCTTGCGGCGAAAGACATAGCAAATTCGTGAGCTTTGCAAGCCAATGCGCGCCGCACGCAGCGGTACGATTCATTCATACACCGCGCCATCGACGCATCGACTTGAGCCTGAGGGCCCCGACTCCGTTACAACGCTTTCCAATGAACGCCATCTTCATGAAAGACGTCCTGGACGTCCGCCAATTGCATCACATGCCGCCGTCCCGACATTCGGGCGTCCAAGGCATATTGACCGTCCATGACCCGCGTGCGCTAAGCGCGGAGCATGTGACTAAGAACGAGCGTGTGACCGGACTCACTGCGCTCGAGGCCATTCAACTCGCCCCTTCAGCATTGTCGCTGGGCATGGTGTGGGTTGCCCGATACACCGCGGCAACGATGCACCGGCTTGCCAGGGGCGGGAAACTTCATGTACGAAGCATGTACGAGTTTCCGAGAACTAATCGATCGGCACGCGCAGCCGAACCAAAATGCGCAAATAGAATTGCTTAGCTGCCGCCCTAGCGTGCGTCGGCTGAGTAGCCTGAGTCTGCATTGCTGACTTGGGACCATCGGAACGCAGCCGCTTCCCTGCGTCGGGTGGATCAAACAATCATCGCTAAAGTCCCGGAATGCAAGCGCGTAGTTTCCTAAAACCCACCCGTCGTATCGATCGGCACGACGGTTACTAACAAAGAACATTGAACGGCGAAATCGAGAACATTCGAAACAAACGATCGGACGACCGCCCGACATGGCACCGTGCACGCACAGACCTGCAAGCAAGAAGCGTCGGCCAGCCAGCGGAAAATCTAGTGACCAACATCATTTGATAGAAATGCTGCGGCCGTGCTGGGACACGCGTGCTTAGCGACGCGGACGAAGTGCAGCCCGCTGGGAAGAGAGCCCAATGTATTAACGTTGACTAATGTTGGCGCAGCGCGCGAGTTCGCCCTTGAGCACATACGCTTTTCGCACGGGTGAGGTACTCGCACGTTCTGAGCCCGTATCTATACCAATTTTTTTGCGAAGGAAAGACTATGGCACCGATCTTCGATGTATCCGCCGTAATTCACGACTACAAGTTGCCATTACCCTTCAGGATTGCCCTTGAATGTCTCTTAGCAGATAACATCGAACGGTATCACCGCCGCGCGAGAATCACATCGAAATCATTGTCGGCAAAGACCAAAGAGGTCCGTGCACGAGCGATCTGCCGATCGTTCCTTGAATTGCACATGAACGGTCAACCATTGCGATACCCCCAGAACATCAACAAAAGCGACGTGCAGATTTTGGTTAACTTGTGGGTCCGTCTCGGTCATTCCGGCGGCACGATTGAAAACAAGCTGACGCATTTACGTGCCTTTGGCGAATGGATTGGTACGCCCGAATTAGTTGGAACGCTCAGTGATTACATTGATCGAGAATCGCACGGATTAGTCAGGTCGCATTTGGCATCTCGAGATAAATCCTGGGACGGCAGCGGGGTGAATGCGATGCTCCTGATCGAACAAGTTGCACGCACCGACCCTAATGTTGCCGTTCAGCTGAAGTTGCAGATGGCATTTGGGTTGAAGGTGGGAGAAAGCTTCATGCTAAAGCCCGCGCAGGCGCTGCGAGACAAAGCGTTCGTGAATGTGATGCGGGGAACGATTGGCGGTCATGCGCGATCCGTTCCAATCGAACTGCAATATGCGGTGTTAACAGAGGCGGCGCGTTTATCCAACAAATCTACCGGCACGACAATGAGACAAGGATTGACGACGAGTCAATGGCGCAATGTCTACTACGCTGTGTTGAACAAACACGGGATCGTGAACAGGATGCTTGGCATAACCAGTTTGGGTTTGCGCCACCAATATCTGCAGGATGTGTACGAGCGATCGACAAGCATGGCCGCCCCGGTGAAAGGTACATCTGAACGCGCGGAGCGCGACAGTCATCGTGCCGCCATGCGGCGCGTTGTGCAAGCGGCGGGCCTCAGTCGGGAAATTAAGGCGAGCAGGTATCTAGTGATAGATCGCGTTCGCGTCGCCATGCCAGAAGTGACGGCTGAACAAGCACAGGCAGCCCTTGCCAACGCTCTGGGAATCAAATCCCATGCGGCAAAGAGTTTAGGTATCTCACGTCAAACGCTCTATCGGCGTCTCGAGAACGGGAGCCAAGCCGTGTCGAAATAAGGAGCACAGTCCGTCGTATCAACCGACCTTAAATTGCCATTTGATCAACCTAGTTCACCTGCAGCATCGAGGCAATACGCGATCGCAATAAAGTTCACCTTCGAAATTTCCTGTGTCCACCATTACCGGCGATACGACATTCGTGCTTAACTGGTTTTCTTATTGAGATTCGCGCTGTGTGTTCCATTAGGTGCGGCGGCTTTGCCCTGTTTAATTATCTGGCGTGCGATGCGTTAGTTTATTAGAAGGGGACGCGTAGTGTTCCAGAATGCGTTGAGGAGGATCAATAAACATTGAGTGAGATTTGCAACTTCCGGTTACGTAACCTAAAAACAAATCGGAGATTGTTTAAAAATCACCGAGAATTTTCAGGGAGCGAGAAAAATTGGAGGTCATGTGGGTTGATCGTCACGTATGCGAAAAAAAACGAAAGACCTAAAACGAAATCAACGCAAGAATCATAGCGGAGGTTAAGTAATAGCATTGTGCGCGCCGCAAAACCGGTGACTTGGCGAAGACGCGAATCGTCGCTGGCGGAACAACACGCGACGCCTATAGATTCACGCGAATTATCGCGCTCGTAATGGGTGCTGGAAACTGAGTGCCTTGTGCGCCGGGATGGGTAGTGCTCGGCACCCAACGATGCATAACGACGCGGTACTGAGAACGTTTTTCTATGGAGACATCGCCTGAACTTCGTTTTCGCGTGCTGCTAACGCAGCGGTCGAAGTGTGATTGGTGTTCGCGCAGAGTCCTTAGTAGTTGGTTGAGGCGTTGGGATGGCGAATTGTATGTCTAGACTAATTAACTGAAGACGGCATTAATTTTTAACCGCGTGCCGTTTAAATATGAGGAAAGCAAATGAAAGTCGTAGTCAGTTATCGCGCAATACTTGAACGATCGGGTCTTCCTAAGCGTTTAACCGGAGAGCTGGACAAACTCTTCCAACAATTCCTGTCTCATGCGCATAGTAAGACGCGGGTGACAGCCAATGCCATTTCAATTAAAACACAGGAGCGGCGCCTCTTGTCTTTGATTGCCGGTTTCAAAGAGCTAAGGCGCGATGGCTTTGCCATTGAGACACCGTGGAATATCTCGAGCAAGCATATTCGGCATCTGGTTAATGTGTGGGTGATTAAAAATAAACAGAGCCCAGGGACGGTCGAAAACAAACTCACGTATTGGCGCACGCTCGCAGCATGGATGGGCAAACACCAGCTAGTGGGTACGGTCGATGACTACATCACGCGCCCCGACGGGTACCGCCGGTATTACGTAGCGCAACGGGACAAATCGTGGGAGGCCGCCGACGTGAATGTTGATGAGGTCATCGCGCGCTTATCGCACAGCGACCGGTGGGTTGCGATTCAGGTCGAGTTACAGTCCGCGTTTGGCTTACGCGCGCAAGAGAGCATGCTGCTGCGCCCACTTCAGTGTCTGCGCGTGTCCGGCCATCTTCACGTGACCGATGGGACCAAAGGCGGGCGCCCGCGTGTGGTGCCCATCGATGCCGACTGGCAGTATGACCTGCTTATTCGGGCCGCGCAGATGGCAAACCCCCGTACGGGCTCAATGATTCCCGAGTCTTATTCGCTCAAAAAATGGTATCGCCATTTTTATAAAGTGTTAGCTAATGAGGGCGTCTCGCAAAAGGGTTTGGGGGTGACAGTGCATGGCTTGCGCCACGCCTACTTGCAGCGCATGTACAAGCAAGTGACCGGCGTGCCTGCACCGATCAAGCGTTCTGATCAAAAGCCCGATCCGCAATTGCACCAGCTTGCGATGGAAAAGATTGTCGCTGCGGCCGGGCATGGATTAGCGACCAAGGCGGGCGCCTACATTTCTTCGTTTGCAGCGATTCGCAAGATTGATGCGCCGGTGGTGAGCTGCGAGCAAGCGCTCGTGGCACTCGCGGCAGCAAACGGCAATAAGTCGCACGCGGCGAAGTCACTGGGCATCTCGCGCCAGGCGCTGTATCGCGTGCTTTCCAAGGTAAGCGATCCAAGCGCTCGCGTGAGCGGCGGCGCTGCAGCGCGGGACGGCGATGAGGGGAACGACCATAGCGACCATAGCGACGAGAGCGACGAGAGCGACGAGAGCGACGAGAGCGACGAGAGCGACGAGAGCGTGACTGTCTAAAATTTCAGCGCTCCCACGACTCGTCATTCATTGTGCAAGAGGCGCGGCCGGACGCGCGGCTTGATGATCGGCCGGCTGCGCATCATTTGCGATCGGTGCGCCTCGCAGGCTGCTTGACTTTCTTCTTCTTTGCTTAGGCTGGTAAGGTCTACTTTGAAGAGGGGATTGTTTTGACCACATCGGTATTGAGCGATTGCGGTGCCCGGCGTTTGGCCGAAAGCGCATCTGAGACAAGTAGTAAAAATCTGCGTTCGCCTGTTCTTGGCATGGATGAAATGGTCAAGGGTGTCTCGGCCTTGTTCGAGCAGGTGCTGCGTCGCTTAGGGGTAGGCGACTATGCGATACGTTGCGGGCTGCGCTTTGTCCATGCGCCTCACACACAGTGCGCGATTACGGATCTGGATGTGGTGGTCGTAACGCCGTTCGGCGCGTTTGTTGTGTGCGTAATGCCGTTTCAGGGAAGCGTCGAACCAGGGCTCGACGCCGAGACATTGATCGCAGCGCACGCTCAGGATGGGGCTGTGCTTCACACCGCGCCGGTGCGACGGCTTGCAGCGGTCTTGCGCGCGTTACGTTCGCTCCTGAGCGTGTATGGGTGTCCGGTTGAGGGGCTGGCAATCGCTGCGGCGACGCCTTGCCAAATCCATCCGTTGCTGCCCGAGTCAATCCTTGCGCCAGACGAGCTCTACCACTACCTCCGGCTTCGCTTGCTTCGTTTTTTCGAGATCCGAAAGCCCCATGTGGTTGTGTCGCAGGCCATCGATGCAATCGACAGGAGGTCCAAAAAGCCGAAGTGCGAGCTTGGATAACGCAAGCCACGAATGGGTGATGGCACAAGCCGATGCCGCACGTGGCGCGTGTGCCGTCGCAAAAACGTTCGGTGTCATCGGCACAACCCATTCATCACGTGGTAAGCGGGAGCGCGCACAGGTTTATGCGCCTACCCAACTCGAGGTGTTCAAGACGTTTGCGCTTGCGATAAGCAAATAAGGGGCGAGCCTGAAGTGGTGACAATTGCGCTCTTACGGCGACGAGGGCGCCTTGTTCTCCGGCTCGCTCAGGACATCGAACGCTCGCCCCAGTGCAAAAAAAGCCGCGACCCTTTGCAGGTCGCGACTTCCTTTCACGCTTGGTCAGCTCCCGCCGCTTTGCGGAAAGGCCCCGCGTACGCGCTCAGGTGTTATTTAGCCTGAAGCTTTCTTGGCTTGGCTGGCGTCTGCACTTTGTTGTACTGGAACTCGGGCGTGTCCTTGAGTGCTTGTTTCGTTGCGCCGGCCAAATAGAAATTGCCGTTACGAATATCGAGAGACCCGATCGGTACCGCGACATCATGGGTCGCGACACCGAGGAATCCGCCCGTGGCAATAATGGCTGCTGAAACCGTAGTGTCCGGCGAAATCACCAAATCCATGATCGAACCAATTTTCTCGTTGGCGTCGTTGTAGACCGCTTTGCCGAGAATGCCTTTTTTAGCACTCCATCCTTGAAGCAATGCTGCTGACTGCTGCACCGTCACGCTTAAGGGCTGAGTTCCGGCAACTTGCGCTTGAGCGCTGAGGCTTGCCGACCCGATCACGGTAGCAACGGTGATATAGGACCAAATTTTCATATCGCGTTCTCGTTTTGTGGTTAAGTCTTCGCGAGGCGACGCAAATTTTGGACCTGCGGTGCTACTTGTCTGAGCGCCGTAACTCAGTCCTGAGAAGTGCCCGTTGCTTGCTGAAAAATATACGCCTGGGTCATACGCCGAGTCTCGTCAGGCAGTGCACTGAATTCAGCACCCACCTTGAGGCCTTTTCCCTCGAACGACCGATTGCGTGCGACGCAATGAAACACGAGGGCATGCTCACGCCCATCGACCTTCAGCCGCACGGCGATCTTGAAGTGTTCGCCAACTTCAAGCGTCGCGTCAGGCAAGAAGACGCCGATGCCGCTCGCGCACAGGTTCGTGATCTGCGCATCGAACCCGGTGGCCACCACGTCATTGCGAATGAGACGCGCGGATAGTCGGGTGTTGATTCGCATGTGCTTGCGAATCGTATGTCTTTTGATAGTCGCAGGGTATTCGAGTTGGAGAAGCGCCGGGATGCGACTGTCCCGCGCGGCGACCCGGGTGCGAAAGGCATAGAATGCCCGCCCAAATATCACCTTGGCCTCGAGCTCCGCGCCTACTTGAAGATGTTCGCTTTCGCCTTGAACCATGACAAGCAGCGCGAGCTCAGGAATTGCACCGACATATCGAACATAAAACGACGCGGTATGCCCGGTGCACGAAGTCAACTGAAATTGTTCAATGCCGGTGGGCAGTGTCGGGAAGTGCCCTTGCAGGGGCTCCAGAGCAAGCGGCTCGGCCGTGGTATGCGCGGCCGTTGAAATCAACACAGCATCGCCCACGCCCGCGTCAGTAGGTGTGGGCCCGGGCGCGTCGGCTTCGCGATAAGCGCCGATCGTCAGAAGCCTTTCTCGCTGCGCCTCAGAGCGCAAAGCATTGCCTTCGCCTAAGAGAAGCTTCCCAACGGCGGAGTAAATGCGAAAGCGCAAAGGCGTGTCGAGTTCCAGTTCGTGAGCCGAAATTTTAACGAGTGCCATGTTTTCGTTTGAGAGGACGCGAGACGCACAAAGAAAGCGCGGGTGCTAGCAAATTCAGCATGGAGCTACTTTAAGCGGGTGACACGGGACGGTTCCGTGCGTCACCCCACATTCATCAGACGTAACGCTGCAATGGTGGCGACTAGCGCAGCCCCATCATCGACGTGAGGGTGCGCCGAGAAAGCGGGATTAACTAAACGGGGACGTCTTTGGAAACAAGAACTTGTCAACGGTGTGGGACGCGCGCAAGACGACGCGCAACTGCTTAGGTCGTGTGGCTGTATCTGTGACGAACATTTGTTGGATGTGCCTGAGCGTGATCGCAGCGCGCGTTGCGCCGGTTTCACCGGTTTCCCCGGTTTTGCGTGCCCCACAGGCTAATCAGAGCGGCGCCCGAGACCATTGGCAATCTGACGGAACAGTTGCCAAATCTCCCTCTGCCGCGTTTGAATCGCGCTGCCTCCAATTCGCATAGTTCCCGCGCGCGGCTGGCGTGGACCGCTTTACGTAAGCTGTGGGGGCAAGGTGTCACATCCTTCGACAGTAGCGAATTTCATTTCGCGAACTTACGATCATCGACTCAAACGGTTCACACCAAGCGCGATCGCTGGACAAGAGCTGATCGCAAGAGCTGATCGGCGGCGTGACTTGCGTCGCATGCCGGTCACCGAGCGCAGAACAGGTTCGTTGAGCGATGCCTGCCGGTGTCCCTGTAATGAGCACGGCGAGCATCGTCCAACCGCAACTATAGGGCTCGGGTGAGGGGAGCGACTCTTCGTCGTTGGTGTAGCAGTATGATGCGCTTGTGCTCTATGCCTGGAACGCTCTATGCCCGGAAGTAACAGGCCGGGCACCGGGCAAGCAGGAAGGGGCTAGGTGAGCGAAACACACTGTAATCCGTGTCGAGCCCGACTCGTTCACGGCTTCGACTCTATCTCCATGACATGCGCCTCGCCTAGACGCGATTCACAGCAATCAAAGCACCAGCGTGATCAACAATGCGCCGCTTGCGCAGTTTGCGTTTGCGACGTTATCTTCCGTTGATCTGCGCTCACGACATCGCATGAATTTTCACCACGACTGTGTGACTAGAAATGTTAAACCTGCGTCATATCGAAATCTTCCACGCGATCATGCGCACCGGGTCGATAACCGCAGCGGCCGAATCCCTAAACATTACTCAGCCGGCAGTGAGCGCTGTGCTCAAGCATTTTGAAAGCCGGCTTCAAATGCCGCTTTTTGATCGAGTGAACGGCCGTTTGCGTCCAACGCCCGAGGCCGAAGCGTTGCTGCCGGACGTAGCGGATATCTTCAACCGGCTTGACGCGGTAGAGCGTTTGTCGCGCGACCTTGCGGGCGGTTTGCGTGGCTCGCTATCGATTGCGGCAACCTCGCCGCTTGCCAATGGGCTCCTAGCGCAGACGGTTGCCAGCTTCACCAAGGCGCGTCCCCACGCGAAGATTGCGCTTCAATCGCTCGGTTCGCCCGTGGTCCTTGAGCGTGTATTGAACCGGGAAGCCGACATCGGACTGGCCTATGAGCCGATCATCAGCGCGCAAGTCGAAACTGAAGTCCTCTCGCGGGGAAGCATTACGTGCGTCTTGCCCGAGTCGCACCCGCTTGCGAATCGATCGTCGATATCGCCGGCCGACTTGGTGCCCTATGCCATCGTCACTTATTTGCCGCAAGCACTGCTTCGTCCCTATGTGGACAAGGCAATGAGCGATGCCGGCGTCGCGTTGAACATCAGCGTCGAAGTAGGCCTATCGATTACCGGAATCATGCTCGCGTTCAATGGCGCAGGCGTCGCGCTGGTCGAACCGGACCTGCTTCGGGCGATGCGCTTGCCTGGAATGGTCAGTCGTCCGCTGGTCCCGCAGGTCGAATTCAAGAGCCTTCTAATTCTGAACCGATCCGCTCCGCGTTCGCGCATTGTGCTTGAATTCATCGACTGTCTGCGCGCGCAAGCGGCGGCTGCCTAATAGGACCAATCCTAGCGGATCAGTCCTAGAGGGTCAGTCCTAGAGGGTCAGTCCTAGAGGGTCAGTCCTAGAGGGTCAACCCTAGAGGGTCAACCCTAGTTCATCACTGTAGCTTATGGAGTAGAGCGATTTAATGATTGGATTGGGAGCCCGCCTTTTCCTAGACTTCGTGGACGTTTTTCCTTTTGAGAGCCGTCCATGCTTCAGCGCGCCGAACCCAAGACTATTTACCGTCCCGATCAAAAGGGCCTCTATTTCCCACAGTATCCAAGCTTCGCGACAGTAGCTGAGGAGCGCCTGCATCGAAAGCAGCGCTTAGCTGCCGTGTGCCGGGTCTTTGCGAAATATGGGTACGAGTATGGTTTTGCTGGTCACGTCACGGTGCGCGACCCGGAACATACAAACCTGTTCTGGACCAACCCATTTGCAATGGATTTTGGCCGCGTGCGCGTGTCCGACTTGCTGCTGGTCGACCACGAGGGTAACGTCGTGGAAGGCAAGTGGGCCGTGAACCGCGCCGGCTTCGTGCTGCATTCGGCAATCCATCAGGCCAATCCGCACATCGTCGCGTCCTGCCATGCCCATACGACCAACGGTATGGCGTGGGCAGCGCTGGGCCGCCCGCTCGATCCGATCACTCAGACGGCCTGCGGCTTTTATGAAGACCACGCTCTGATCACGGAAGAAGCCGGCGCGGTGGTCGTCGACAAAGACGCAGGCTCCACTGTCGCCGCCGCATTCGGAGACAACAAGGCGGCGATTCATCAAAACCACGGTCTGTTCTCGGCGGGACGCGAAAGCGTCGATGAAGCCGCGTGGTGGTTCATCGCGCTTGAGCGGGCATGCGAGATCCAGATCAAAGCCGAGTCGACCGGCTCGCCCTTGAAACTGATTGGACGCGAAGCCGCGATTCACTCGCGCAATCATCTTGCGACGCCGTTCATGGCGTGGCTGCACTTCCAGCCAATCTACGACGCGATCGCGCGCCACGAGCCCGATTTATTCGACTGATTCTTGGTTGTCAGCCGGACTTGCATATCGATATAAAAAACGCCATTTGGGAGACACCGTGGCTAACACATTCGCAAAAACGGCAAGCGCGGATCTTGCTTCCCCGGGCATGCAAGTCGCCGAATCCGGCAAGCCGATTCCGCGCGCTCGCTGGATCCGCATGGGCACCTTGATCTTCCTCGCCTATCTCGGTTGTTACGTCGACCGGAGCAATATCAGCGTCGCCGCGCCGGAAATGGTGCGCCAGTTCGGCATGACGGGCGTTGTCACGGGTTTCCTCCTTGCTGCGTTTTTCTGGGGATACGTCGTGATGCAGATCCCCGGCGGCTGGCTGGCTAACCGCTTCGGGCCGAAATGGGTGATCGTGACTAGCCTTGCGGTGGTCGGCGTGACTGGCATTGCATCGGGACTGGCGACCACGTACGACCAGATCGTCGGCATTCGTTTCGTGATGGGCGTGGCCGAGGGCGTCATCTGGCCAAGTTTCGCAACCATCATCATGCGGTGGTTCCCGAGCGCGGAGCGCAGCCGCGCGGTCAACCTCGCGCAGTATGTATTGCCGCTGTCGTCTGCACTGATGGCTCCGATCGCGGGAGCGCTGATCCACCTGACCGACTGGCGCATGATGTTCATCGTTCAGGGCATTCCGGTGCTCGCGCTTGCGCTTGCCTGGGCGTGGCTTGGCAGCAGCGCACCCGAGCACGACAACCGCATTTCAGGCGAAGAACGCCGCATGATCCTCGCAAGCCGCGAAGTCGAAACTAGCGCACCTGCGCCGTTTTCCGCGGTGCTTCGCCGCCCGCTCATTCTGGGTCTGGGCGTCGCGTACTTTTTGTGGCTCACGGGTCTTTATGGATTCGGCTTGTGGTTGCCAGCGCTCATCAAGCAGTTATCGGCCACCGGCATTGCCAACGTCGCAGTGCTCACCGCTATACCCTTCGCGTTTGCCGCGCTCGGACTTTATGTGAACACGCGCTGGTCGAGCCGCGCGCGTCACGCGGACAACTGGCATTTTATCGTGCCGCTCGTTGTAGGCGGCATTGCGATCCTGGTCCAACCGCTGATCCGCGACAACCTGTTCGTATCGATGACAATGCTCGTCGTCACCGGCATATGTCTTTATTCGGGCATCGGAATCTGGTGGTCGTGGACGCTGAGCCTCGTGCCGCGCAACCAGATTGGTTCGTCCGCAGGCTTGGTCAATTTTATCGGCAACTGGGGAGGGGCTGTGGGTCCGATCCTCGTGGGCTGGGCCGCGCGCGGAGGAAATGCGGGTAGCGGTTTTTATGTGGCGGGCTACGCGCTGCTCGGCTCTGCCGCATTGAACGGGTTCCTGTGGATGGCGTCGCTGCGCAGCCGGTCTGAAACATTACGCTGATCCATCACTCCGGGGAGTTTCTTTCATGCCGTATCCCGCATCATTCAGTTTCTACGTTCCAACTGCCATCGAATATGGACGGGGCAACCTTGCTAAGCTGCCGGGCTTTGTCCGGCAACTGGGCGGCAAGCGTGTGCTGATAGTTGGAGATCCAGGCGTAAAAGCCGCCGGTATTGTAGACCGTGTTTTGGACACGCTGAGGGTCGCGGATATTGAGGCGGTCGCATTCACCGAGGTCCAAAGCGATCCCGCTGTGCACTCGGTTACGCAAGGCATTGCGCTCGCCCGCAATAAGTCATGCGATCTGATCGTCGGCGTGGGCGGAGGGAGCGCGCTCGACACAGCCAAGGCGATTGGCTTGATGCTTGGCAACGCGGGCACAATTCGGGACTATGTCGGCATAGGTAAGGTGCCCCATGCCGGCGCGCCCGTCATCGCCATCCCGACCACGTCGGGTACCGGCAGCGAGCTGACGATCTGGTCGGTGCTCTCCGACACCGAGGCCGACATCAAGATATCGATTGGCAGTGTGTACAACTGTCCGCGCATTGGCTTGCTCGATCCTGAACTGACCCGAAGTTTGCCGGCCAGCATCACGGCTGCTACCGGCATGGATGCGCTCACGCATGCCATCGAATCATGCGTCAACACGGCCAACCAGCCGATGACCGAGGCGCTCGCGCATCAGGCGATTTCGCTGATCGGCCGAAGCTTGCGGCGGGCGACCCTGCATGGCGACGATATCGATGCGCGCGGCGATATGTTGCTCGCCAGCGCGATGGCGGGCATCGCGTTCAATGCGACACGTTTGGGACTCGTACATGCGTTCGCGCTGCCGCTTGGCAACAAGTTTGGTATTGCGCACGGTCTGGTGAACGCGATCATGCTGCCCGCGATCATTGCGTATAACGCATCGTCGAATGTGGAAGGCTATGCAAAGGTTGCCGCGCTGCTCGGCGAATCCACGGCCGCTCGAGCAGCGCACGCGGTGCTCGAGCTACGGCGGGATATTGGCATTACTCAAACGCTGGCGGACTTCGGCGTGACCGAAGATCGCTTTGACGAAATCATCGACGAGGCCATGCAGTCGGGAAACGTGGCGGTCAATCCCCGGTATCCTAGCCGCGAGGATATGATGGCACTGCTGCGCCACGGTATGGCAGGGACAATATAAAAACCGGGCGAACACCATGACAATCGATATATGCCAGATCCATTGATGCGCAGTGCCAGTACGACTTGCTCATTCGGGCCGCGCAGATTGCAACCGCCCGCACTGGCTCGCTGATTCCCAAATGCTATTCGCTTTAAAAATGGTATCGCCATTTTTCAAAGTATTAGCCGACGAGGGCGTTTCGGGAAAGGCCTTGGGGTGACAGCGCACGGCTTTCGGTTGCCTATTTGGGGCGCATGTACGAGCAAGTGATTAGGCGTGGTGGGGATGAGCCGCATCGAACACGGCGATCACGCGCGCAAGAACTGTATCGAAACTGGCGCGCATGTCGAGTGGGTCAACCGCGAGCCAGGCCTCGTCAATGCGGATCATTTCAACCACTCGCGTAACCACGCCGCGCATTGGGCCGCGTCTGATGTCGGCCAACTAACCGTGATCGATTGTTGGCCGCGCCGTACCTCGAAGCGGATTTCTCTGTGATCATTCGCGTCGTTAATTTGACGTGGGACAGAAGCAGATGGTATTGCCACCGCTGCTGACGGCTTCATTGCCACGACGTCACTGTCGCTCGTCGTTGCGCCGCTCTCGGTTTTCTCCAGCCAGCGCCGCAGCAAGTTGGCATTCAGCTTATGCATCAACGCGATCGCGGCAACCGACACACCTGGTCCTTGGCAGGCAGCCACCACTTCCGCTTTAAAGTCGTCTGGGTATCGGCGCCGTTTGCGACGGCCTAAGGGAGCATCTTGGTCAATAGTGTTCAATTGTCCACCTTTTGTTCAAGTGGACACGATGCTCCTAAGGCTACTGCGTCAATTCAAGATGCCTTCACCAGCCGCTTACGGACAAGTCGCGTCGATTGACCTCGTTCATATATCACTGACGCACGACTGAGCAACGTCGCGGTTAAGTGGGCATATTTACCGATTTTGTTGTTTATTTATTTGTCTAAACAATACCCTGTTGCTAGTATTTTTTTTCTTCAAAATTTTAAAACGTCGAATAACCCTCTATACGACAGCTTATTCCTCGAATCAAAAACTCCTGAAACAGTTTGTAATTCTTCTTAAGAACTGACCCGGAGTGTCATCGGAAAAAATGACACATTTTGAGGAAGATGGAATGAGACAGGTGGCTGTAGGTTTTCGTTTGGTGAAAGTGGCTGGAGAGTTGGTGTCGGCATGCATTTGCGGCTTGGGTAATTTGTTAGCGAGGCTACCGGCGCTGTTCGCGAAAACAGGCCGCAAGTTTCCGGCAGTAGCAGCGCTCAGCCCTGTCGGAATGAGGTTAAAACTGACGATGGCCGCCGTCATTTTCGGACTTGGCCCCGCGTACGCATCGGCTCAAGCCTTGCCAAATGGCGCAATCCTTGACATCAACAATGGTAACGCCGCCAATAGTGCGTCATACACCACGCCGGCACAGTCCAACTACTCTGTTTCCTTTACGGCGACGGCGACCGGGATCAACTATGTGTTGTTCGCGTTTAGACAAGACCCGGCCTACTGGACGTTCCAAGATCCAGAATTGCTTGTAGCTGGGACGTCGGCTAACTTGCTGACCAACAGTACTTTCACTAATGGCGGAGCAATACCAAATTCGGGTGTCCAAGCTCCCGCTAACTGGGGTGTTGCCTATCAGACCGGCTCGGCCCCATACGCAGCGGGAACTTGGCAAGCACCGGCAAGTTCAGGCACCAACGGCACGTGGTATGACGGCGCTGTGGGAAGCTTCGACGGTATTTATCAAGGCGTGTCACTAACCAGCGGCGTGACCTACACGCTGACTTTTTCGTTGAGCGGCGACAATAGCGCCAACTCGAACGACATTCGCGTCGGAGCATTCACTGGGCCTTGCGTTTCGCTAAGTGGACCAGCAAGCTCTTGTGCTCTCCCGACAACATCTGGATTTACCACGTTGTACACGCCTGCTGCGACGAACAACGCTGGCGGCGCGTCGACCACGACGATTAACGCTTCCACGAATGGCTCGGGTACTACCGCAACTAACATCTTCGATGGCGGCACCTTGGTTGCAGACGGGACGGACATCTCTTCCAATCAATTCAGCATTACTGGCAATGGCGGTGTCATCGACACTCACGGAGTTAACACCACGATCGGCACTGGCATTTCCGACGATACGAGCGGCGTACCAGGTAGCCTCTCGATTATCGACACCGCAGGTCACGGCACTCTTTCCTTAAGCGGATCAAATACTTACACTGGCTCAACGAACATAGGCACAAATGCAACGTTGTCATTAAACGGGAACGGAAGCATCGCCGCATCTTCCGGCGTCACGGACAACGGGACACTTGACATCGCGGGACATACAGGCGACGTTTCTATCCAAAACTTGAACGGCAATGGTCAAGTGTCGTTGGGATCGAACTCACTTACCTTAGCGGGTGCGTCCGGTTCTTTTGGAGGCCAAATCGCGGGGGGCGGAGGCATTACAGTGGCCGGCGGTTCGGAAACACTATCCGGCACAAATTCGTACAGCGGCGGAACTACAGTTCGCGGCGGCGGCACTCTTAACGTAAGCTCGGATGCAAATCTCGGCGCAGCGTCCGGCGCAATTACTCTCAATGACGGCACGCTGCACACGACTGGCGATGTGAACAGCGCACGCAACATCACGCTCGCGGGCAACGGCACATTCAATACGGATAGTGGCACGACGACGACTGACAGTGGGGCGGTCAGCGGTGCGGGAGGCCTCATCAAGAACGGCGCAGGCACGCTTGAGCTCGACGGTGTTGCCTCGCACCAAGGCGGTACGACTGTCAACGGCGGCACACTGGTTTTGGGCGGCAACAATACCTATACGGGCGGCACGAGCGTCAATGGTCCCGGTACCTTGCAAGTCTCATCAGATGCGAACCTGGGCGATGCGTCGAGCAACCTGACGCTTAACGGCGGCACGCTGCACACGACCGGCGATGTGAATAGCGCACGCAACATCACGCTCGCGGGTAACGGCACATTCAACACGGACAGCGGCACGACGACGACTGACAGTGGGGCAGTCAGCGGTGCGGGAGGCCTCATCAAGAACGGCGCAGGCACGCTCGAGCTCGACGGTGTTGCCTCGCACCAAGGCGGCACGACTGTCAACGGCGGCACACTGGTTTTGGGTGGCAACAATACCTATACGGGCGGCACGAGCGTCAATGGTCCCGGTACCTTGCAAGTCTCATCAGATGCGAACCTGGGCGATGCGTCGAGCAACCTGACGCTTAACGGCGGCACGCTGCACACGACCGGCGATGTGAATAGCGCACGCAACATCACGCTCGCGGGTAACGGCACATTCAACACGGACAGCGGCACGACGACGACCGACAGTGGGGCGGTCAGCGGTGCGGGAGGCCTCATCAAGGACGGCGCAGGCACGCTCGAGCTCGACGGTGTTGCCTCGCATCAAGGCGGCACGACTGTCAACGGCGGCACACTGGTTTTGGGTGGCAACAACACCTATACGGGCGGCACGAGCGTCAATGGTCCCGGTACCTTGCAAGTCTCATCAGATGCGAACCTGGGCGATGCGTCGAGCAACCTGACGCTTAACGGCGGCACGCTGCACACGACCGGCGATGTGAATAGCGCACGCAACATCACGCTCGCGGGTAACGGCACATTCAATACGGACAGCGGCACGACGACGACCGACAGTGGGGCGGTCAGCGGTGCGGGAGGCCTCATCAAGAACGGCGCAGGCACGCTCGAGCTCGACGGTGTTGCCTCGCACCAAGGCGGTACGACTGTCAACGGCGGCACACTGGTTTTGGGTGGCAACAATACCTATACGGGCGGCACGAGCGTCAATGGTCCCGGTACCTTGCAAGTCTCATCAGATGCGAACCTGGGCGATGCGTCGAGCAACCTGACGCTTAACGGCGGCACGCTGCACACGACCGGCGATGTGAATAGCGCACGCAACATCACGCTCGCGGGTAACGGCACATTCAATACGGACAGCGGCACGACGACGACCGACAGTGGGGCGGTCAGCGGTGCGGGAGGCCTCATCAAGAACGGCGCAGGCACGCTCGAGCTCGACGGTGTTGCCTCGCACCAAGGCGGTACGACTGTCAACGGCGGCACACTGGTTTTGGGTGGCAACAATACCTATACGGGCGGCACGAGCGTCAATGGTCCCGGTACCTTGCAAGTCTCATCAGATGCGAACCTGGGCGATGCGTCGAGCAACCTGACGCTTAACGGCGGCACGCTGCACACGACCGGCGATGTGAATAGCGCACGCAACATCACGCTCGCGGGCAACGGCACATTCAATACGGACAGCGGCACGACGACGACTGACAGTGGGGCGGTCAGCGGTGCGGGAGGGCTCATCAAGAACGGCGCAGGCACGCTCGAGCTCGACGGTGTTGCCTCGCATCAAGGCGGCACGACTGTCAATGGCGGCACACTGGTTTTGGGTGGCAATAACACCTATACAGGCGGTACCACGCTGAATGGCGGATCCTTGCATGTTTCGTCCGACGCAAACCTGGGCGATCCGTCGAACGCAATCACTTTTCACGGTGGTGATCTGACGGTAACCCAATCCATGACAACTGCCAGGGGCATGATTCTGGGTGCGGAAGGCGCTTCGCTCACCACACTGACGGGCGTTACGCTCGTCGAGAATGGCGATATGAGCGGAGTGGGCGGTCTCCAAAAGAACGGCGGCGGCACTCTTATCGTCGGCGGAAACAACACCTTTACAGGCGGCACGCTCATCAACGGAGGTGTAATCCAGATCAATTCAGGATCTTCACTTGGAACCGGTGCGATTGTTCTCAATGGAGGAATGCTAAACACCACAGCCACGCTCGGGACGGGGCAGCAGATCATCGTCTCCGGTGCGTCAGGGGTTAATGTCGATGAGGGCACGACGACGGTTCTCTCCGGGCAAATTGCATCTTCGGGCGACGCCTCTTGCTTTACTAAGATGGGTAAGGGAACGCTCAGCATGACCGGTTCGGCAACGCTTTCGCATGGTACTTGCGTGGCAGACGGAATGTTGCGCGCTAATGGCGACCTAATTAGCGATGTAAGCGTCTACGCGGCAGGAACACTGCGCGGAGTAGGCCTCGTCAATGGTTCAATGAATGTCGATGGCAGGCTGGCTCCTGGTAATTCGCCGGGCACCCTTATCGTGAATGGAACCGTCACGATGAATAGCGGTAGTGTCTTCGAAGCTGACGTCGATGGGACCGGCACGGGTACTGGCGCAGGTAATTACTCGCGCTTGCTGGTCACGGGTGCAGGGCATCAATTTATCGCGAACGGCACCTTGCAGCCGCTGCTTCGGAACATTACTGGAAATGCATCGAATACCTTCGTGCCGAACTTAGGCGACACTTACCGCATCGTCACGGCCGAAGGCGGTATCGCCGGTCGTTTCAGCGGGCTTGACCAACCGGCAGAAGGATTGGCTGCCGGGACGCGCTTCCAGGCGTTCTACAACGTGCTGGGCAGCAACAGCATCGACTTGCGAGTTACGCCACTGACGTATGCGGGATATCTCTCCGGCAGCAACGGAAATGTCAGGTCGGTCGCCGGACTACTTGACGCAACAATGACATCGCAAGACGCCGCCACGGCGACTGACCGTCAAAGTCAGCTGCTTTACGCGGTCGCTGGAGCTGATGCGGCCCAATTGCCCCAAGTGGCTAAAGGACTCGTAGGCGAAATCCATGCAGATATGGCCGCTGCAGCACCAGAGGCCGGTCGGGCAACCCAACAGCAGGTAACGGATCACCTGATGAATGGGCCTGCAACTGATGCAACGCACGGAGAAATGCTTTGGGCGAACGTATCGCACACAAACGACCATACGTCGTCCGACGAGCATGCTTCGGGTTTTACAGCGCGTAACAACCAGGTCACAGTTGGCGCCGACATCATGCGCAGTGCTGCGACGCGTGTCGGCGTTGGATTCTCGCACGCTGATGTGGTCGTCTCGACTGACGGTGGGTCAGGCTCAATTCAAGACAATTTGGGCTTTATTTACGGTCAGCAGTCTGTCGGGAATGTCTTGATGGACGGCGTGTTCGGCTACGGCACGCAAAGCTGGAGCAGCGACCGCTCCGATGTGATCGGAACAACAAACGGTCTGTCGACGGGCAATCACGGGCACGATATCCTCGCAAGTCTGGGCGTGCGCTTGCCTGTCCTTTTGAGCAATTACCGCATAGAACCCTTTGCACGCGCGCTCTTCCAGCATATCCAACGTGATGGCAGCAATGAAGGCGACGCATCCGTGTCGGCTCTTACGCTGAGCGACTATTCCGCAAGCGGGACGCGCTTGCTGGCCGGATTGTCTGGCGGGTCGATCTCCCAAGATCCACTGATGCAATTTGCCACCTATAAATTCAACGTGGCAATTGGAACGGACACCGGTAGTCTCATTCGCACCAGCATTGACGGGTCGCTGGTCGGCCAACCGTTAAGCGTGCAGGCGCCGCACTCAGGACGAGTGTTCGGTCAGTTTGGTCTGGGCGGAACATTGCGGGTTGCGAAGCAGGGATATCTGTTCGCAGGTGCCCAAACCGAGGTCGCCGCCCGGCGTACGTCATACAGCTTGACAGGAGGGGTGCGCATCGGTTTTTGATGAATAGTCGGTCGAGCGAGAGAATGTCACCGCAATCTCTGTAGTGCGTCCACTTTGGCTGTCAGCGGAGGCTTAATTTACGCCAACGCTGGCGGCTACTCATCATTGCCGCGCTTGGCAAGCGAAAAGATGGGTAGCCTCAATACACGATCCTCACAATCGAGATAGCAGGACTTCGATAATTAAAGATCCGCCTCGCTTGTGATGGTTCCTCTCGTCGAGCGTGCGGGGGAGGAAGAGCACCTTTTTGAAGGTGCGACAACGCATGGAATGCCGTTTAGTCCAACCCTTATTTGATATGCGGC
Source organism: Burkholderia sp. PAMC 26561 (assembly GCF_001557535.2). NCBI lineage: Bacteria > Pseudomonadati > Pseudomonadota > Betaproteobacteria > Burkholderiales > Burkholderiaceae > Burkholderia > Burkholderia sp. PAMC 26561. Next base: position 485,536 of record NZ_CP014306.1, on the reverse strand, counting down.
GCCTGAGATGGCGCATCGATCAGGGAAATGAGCAAGGGACCGATTTCCGCGAGCGGTACACAGTAGTTAGGATGATCCCGCTCTAGCGCAGACAGGGGCATACCCGGGTCCCGTGCGTCGGCAGGAGCCTGCACGATCCGTAGCCCATTGCTTGCATCAATTGCCCTGAATCCATCGGCGCCGTCGCCGTCTCCGCCCGTCACAATAACCCCGATTAAATCACTGCCATACACATGCGCAGCCGTTTCGAAAAGCCTGTTTGCGGACGGACGTACGTGATTGACTTTGGGGCCATCGTCGAGCGCGAAGTTTCCAGGCGACTTGACTGTCAGATGAAATGCGGGAGGGGCGCAATATATATGTCCAGCTCTAATCTCCTGCCCGTCGACAGCATACGAGGTCGGTAGTGAAGTAAAGCGTCCGATGATCTCAGGAAGAAGTCTAGGACCGTCTGAGGGCGTGTGCAAAACGAATGCGATCGTGCCGGCGAAGTCATAAGGGAGGACCCGGACGATTTGACAAAATGCGTCTAGGCCGCCTAGCGAGCCGCCGATTACTATTAACCTCACTGCAGGTGTGTTCATGGATCAAGTTTCGTCGCTTGTTGGCCTCACTAAGCAGCGACTGTGCCTAGCCTGAGAAAAGCGGTGCTGATCGTCACAACGCGCTTTCCTATTCCCAATTCCACCTTCGGGATGTGCCCATGACGTACAACGAGATCGTGGAGCCGCTTAGCTTGGCGATGTGCGGTAGCGCACTCTCTTTACAGACTTTTGGGTATCTAGGGTCGCGGCTCAATGAATCGCGAGGCGTGAAGCTTGACGTCAATTTACGTTCAAATCAAGCTGAAGCTTTGCGAGTAAGCCGCTAGAAGCCATTGGCAATGGGGCGTCCGTTTTCGAAAGAATTAGCTGCCCGGGTCGGGTGGCCTACGCCCGATCATTTTAGGTGGCGCCGAGCTTGGAGCAGGGCGAGCACGATAGTTTCGTCTTTATGGATTTGCACAACAGGTCGGCTACAGCTTCTTGTAATTTGGGGTCGCCGCTTTTTCAGTCGCAAACGTGGACTGGCCGGTCGTATGCGTGCGCAAGTTGCAGAGCAATGTCCATCGCAGCGTGTTGGCTCAAGCATGGAATGATGAAATACCCTCTCGCGAGCGCACCATCCGGTACCGTCACGTTCCAAATCGATTTCCGCCATCGCGAGACAACGACTGGCAAGTAATCCTCAACGCTGTAGTTCATTCAAAGCTTATCCATTGCGTGGTGCGCGAGTTCTGGAGCAGGGTCGTCCTATCACTACACGATGGCGATCTTTTATACGGATTATTTAAGGACACGCAACTGGCTGATGTAGTCGACATCTTTGTCGCCACGATGACCCCGCCCGTGAGTCCGCAACTTGCCAAGCCGACCGGCTTAAATGGTTGAAGAGAAGTGGCATATAGTCACCAAAGTTATTGTATGCAAATACATTGCGATAGCGAGAACCTTTCGCTTCGCCTAACTCCAGCGACGACGAAAACATGACCGCATCCAAGAAACGCAAGCAGACGCATAGAGGCTCGTCCCCGCAGCGTCACGCGAAAGGTCTATTCCTGCCCATGGTTGCGTCGGACGCCGACGCCATCATTCTTGGCGTCAGGATCGCGCTGGAAAGCATCCGCCGGCAGAGCAGTGGGCGATCGGAAGCTGTCGCTATGGCGCAGGCGCTCTTGCTGACAACCTACGTAACCGAGGCGGGGCACGGCGCACTGGCAATATCGGAGCTTGCTAAAGCCGAGGTCAGCCTGAACCGCGTGCTAGTCAAGGGTGCGCAAACGGGGGATTGGAGTTTTCCTGGCGATGTGATGGATGGGCTTGCTGTCATTGTGAACGAGCATGACCGGCAACTTCGCGAAGTCCGATTGGGGGCAATTCTTCAAGCAATGCAGTGCGTGCGACGCCTTGTGGACAAAGCGCCCGATGCGGTTGCAGGCGAATCGATTTGCGAGCGGCCTGAAGGCTGAGCCCACAGTTGTCGGGCCTAGCGACTGAGGGCAGTGTGAACGCCGAGGCTGGCGGACTGATTTATCGCCTCATCTCCTCATCTAGGTGTAACCGGAATCCGCGGAGGTGGCTTGTTCCTTTAAGTCACGAAAGCTCAATCGCTAGCAAAAGGGTAGGCTGAATTCCGTGGAGCAAAGCGTCCTACAATGGTCCCGAAAGCGCTGGCCTGCGTTTTCGGCCCCAATCGCAGCTATGTCGTCGGATCCGCCGAGCGGCTTTCCAACGAACAACATGATAATCGTGCCGGACTTTCAGAAGATTTTGCCTAATACTGACGGTTTTGCGTCATTTCATAGCACGTGCATTTTACATTTTGCATACAACCGACCGAATAAATGATCTCTCACCTTGCTGTTTTCGCCCTGCATTTTCGTGCGAATGCGTTTTACGTGAACTCCCGCGTCCGTAACATCGCCGTTGCTCGTAAGAGACTGACGGGAGGCACTTTTGGCAACCATTGAAAGGCTAGCGCAGCTCGAAACGCTGTGGATATCGATCAGACCGCTTCAGGATCGCGCTAAACAGCGCCACGACGACCAACTAAGCAAGGATATTGAAGCGCTGTTTTCGTCGATCGCCGTAATTTGTGACGGCGATCCCAGTATCAACGATGAGATAAAAACGGCGAGAGCTCGCTTATCGCTCGGTCATCCGCAAGCAGCTTTAGAAAAATCGCGGGCCATCCTCATTGACGCTGCACGTTTGCTGAAGGATTGACGCGTACGCGGTAGTTACGGCGGACACAGTATGGTCGGTCGAGAAGACATGAAAGACGTCACCCAATACTTACAATAGCATGACGTCAATATTTCGCAGTGCTATTGCGTCATAGCGTTCCGAAGGCCGATCGAAGCTTGACGCCCCCATAGGTTGGCAATAGATACTGCTTAAGCATCCGCATAAAAAGATAAATGACTGCAGGTCCTTGCTTATTGATCTGATGGAACAGAGAATGATCTCTTGTTACGAGATGTAACGAGCTATTAAGAATTTCCGGTATCATTTTCCGGGCGTTCACCACTCTCATCTGATGTCGTAAGCGAAGGCCATGAATACTAAAAATGATTCCGCCGACTCCATTCGAGAAATCAACCTCTCGTACATCATGCTTGCGCAGAAGATGCTGCGTGCCGATCGCGCCGTTGGTCAAGCGCGGCTCGGGCTCTCTTTGAAGGTGGCGGACATTCTTGTTACCCTCACAATGGCTCAGGTGCTGAAGCTCGCCGCAGCACCCCATCTTCTCTGCGCATTCCGATTCAATGATCAGTCGATGTTGTTGTCTCTGTCCCGTGCCGATGAGCAAGGGAAAATTGTGCCGGCCGAATCGACGCTGGCGTTTGCCGGGTAAGCGGCGAGGCAGTATTCTCAGTTCAGGGAAGGTCTGGATGAGTGTGAGTGCCGACGCGGAGATGCGATGAACGATGGACCGATGTTCTTCGGCGATGCTGAGCTCATGGCACAGGCAACGGTTCTTGCCCAGACAGTCATCTCGATTCGTACTGCGCGAGGTAAGAGCTTGCCGCGGGATTTTTCAGGCGAATCACCAGAGTTGGAAGCGGTCGCACTTGAGTTTGCCGAGGACATCGTGCGGGTACTCGCAAGCGAGCGCGATTAACCAGCGTCGATCGCAATAGTCGGTGGCCCACTGTCGAACACGATCTACTGCGCCGGGCGACGTCGAGGTCAGCGGGAATCCGTGGACGCTTACGGGTAAAGCAGCGTCTTTACTTCAGTAGAACCGCTGCATGAAAGTTGCCGCGACAGGTTGCGTGTTTCTTCAAACTGGACAAAGATTTCGTGGCAAGCTGAACAGGCTTTTAGCACGGAGCTGGAAGTTTTCGCGGCACCTTCGTTACTTGATAGCGACTCTGTCAGAACTGGGCGGCTCGTTGGTATCGGCTAGCGGCGCATGCGCGTTCAATCGAGTTCCGGTATCTATTCATCAACGTCGTTTCTGCCGATGCCGCCATGTCCATGATCATGGCAATGCTCGTCTGGATCCGTCGGATTTTAATCATGGAATCGTTGGGCTGGTCAGCCTGAAGCGCCATTAGTAAAGGCGAGCGCGTATTCGTGAGTTGCGCGGCGCCAAGCCAGTCGTTGTCGGCTGCAGCTTGCTCTATCGCTTCGGTCAGTGCCCACGCCTGGGCAATCAGTTCTTGCTGGTTCATCGCTTTTCCTCCCTTTACTTATTGGTTGCTAGTGCACCCGCACTGTTGGTGCCGCCAAAGAGCGCCGTCAGGTAGTTGGCATTGCTTGTCGATTGCGACATCAGTGTGTTCAATGCTGTGAACTGATCGTTGTACGACGTCGTCAATTGGGCGGTGTACGCGGTAAGTTGTGTTTGCTGGTCCTTCAGACTCGCTAGGTCGCTGTTGAGCGCAGTCGTGCGCGTATCCATGATGCCACCTGTCGCCAGGAACGACGTCAAGCTGCCATTCATGGTGGTTCCAAGGCCGTTGGTCGAATTAAAAAGCTTAGAGACCGTGGTTGGATCGTTCGTCAGTGCGGCGGTCAATGCGTCGGAGTCAGTTTTGAGCGTTCCGTCCGGTTGCAGCGTAATGCCAATCGACCCGAGATTCACCGCTGAGGAACCCGTGCCCACGCCGCCGCTGATCGCGCTCGCTAGCGTGTTGCGAATGGTGTTGAGCATTGAGTCGCCCAGCAGCGCGCCGCCTTGAGAGCCTTTTGCCTGTGTTGCATCAAACGTCGTCAGCGACGTAGCTGTTGTGACGAGATTATTGTAAGCGGTGACAAACGCATTGATGGCGCTTGCTTGGCCCGTAGTATCCGGCGCAACGGTGAGTGTCTGCGTCGTGCCGACGGAGGTTGAGTCAAGTGTCATGGACAGGCCGCTGAGCGCGGTAGTGATCGTATTGCTTGCGCTCGTTCCGGGTGTGCCCTCAATCGAAAAGTTGGCGTCTTGTCCGGCCACGCTTTGCGTCCATGCGCCCGCCGTGACACTTGTCGCGGCGCCGGTGTAATTTCCGGCAGTTTCCTTGCTACTCGCGGGCGCCGGAACGGTGCCTGAAGTCACTGCGAGATTATTCAGTGTGTCGGTCGACCCTGCGCCTGCTATGGAGACGTTGATGCCGTTCGCAACTCCCGTCGTCGCTGAACGCAATACCAAGTGCGCCCCGTCCGTGCCGTTCACAATTGCAGCCGTAACACCAGGATTACCGATACCTGAGTTGATTGCAGCGGCAATGCCGGCGAGCGTGTTGTTGCTCGATGTGACGTTGACCGACATGCTTTTGCCGCCGACTGACAGCGTCATCGTGCCGGTTCCGAGCGTGTCGGTTGTTTTAAATGCGCCCGAGGTAATCGACTGCGACGTCGCAATATTGGATACCTGAACCGTATAAGAGCCCGCTACCGCGCCTGCGGTACCCTTAGCGGTGATTCCCTTGCCATCGCCGGTTGCCGTGAAGGCGGACATGGTCGTGCCGTCAGAAAGCGATGTAAGCGAACTTTGAAGCAAGGACATGACCGATTTCAACTGGCCAAGCGCCGTGAGCTGGGTGTTGTCCGTGTTGGTCTTATTAGTGATCGCGTCTGTTTGCGGTGCGACTTTTGCGCCAACGATCGCTGAGACAAGCGCGTTCACATCTGCGGTCGAGCCGGTGGAGCCGCTGATGATTGACTGTGCAGCCTGCTGTAGGGCGCTGTTCGGGTCAACGGTGGAACCGGTTGACGATGTGGTTATCGTGCTCATTCATTGCTCCGTTCGTGCATTACCGAAAACAGTGGTTAAAACGCGAAAACGTCAATTGGGAGGCAAGCCTCCCAGCGGTTTTTGTGCTTCTTTTGTTGCTGCAACCACCGCTGTGATGCCAGTGTATCAACCGGCGCGCATTGTAACGGTATGCGCGCCGGTTAGCTTTCGGTGAATGCTTAGCCGAGGAGCTTCAGAACCTGTTGCGGCAGCGAGTTGGCCTGTGCCAGCACCGAGATACCCGCTTGTTGCAACACTTGCGCCTTGCTCAGATTAGCCGTTTCCTGCGCGAAGTTGGCGTCGGTAATTTGCGACTGAGCGGTTGACAAGTTCGTCGATTGAGCCGTTTGCGTGGCCGAGATCGACGTGAAGCGGTTCTGTGCTGCGCCGAGGTTAGCCTGGATGCCGTTGACCGTGTTCAAAGCTGCGTCGATCGATTCGATAGCCAAGTTTGCACCGTTCGGTTGCGTCAGGTCGATGCCCGACACTTGCGGCGGGTTGTTGTCGGCGTTGACCGTCGACATGCCTGCCTTGGCTGCCAGTTCATTGGCGTTGCCGAAGCCTGTGGGTGCGGTTGCGCCGAGCGCGCCGCCGGCCGTAAAGGCGAGCGTGCTACCGGCCGGAGGCGTACCCGTGCCTGCAGTCGAAGTGAAGAGCGCCGCTGCCGCACCGCTCAGTGCGTTGCCGCCCTGGTCAGTGAACTTGAATCCGCCGTTGCCATCAGCCAGCACGTTGATTGAGGTGATCGCCGCCGTTGCACCCGTTGCTGCGGTGCCGTCTGCATTAAGCGCCACGCCCGTGACTTGTCCCAGATTGACGTTGTTGGCCGCGTATGGATTGCTGCCCGTTCCAGCCGTTGCGCCGTTCGTCGTGCTGATCGTTGCAAGGGAGGTCGCAGCAGCGCTTTGAGCCGTTGCCTGAACCGGCGGCGTGAATGCGGAGCTGGCTGCTGCGGTCAAGGTCAGCGGCAAGCCACTACCCTTCGTGCTCGTGCCAAACAGCGCTGTCGACGCCGCCGACGACAAAGCCTGATTGTTTTGGTCGGTGAATGTGAAGCCGCCCTTGCCGTCGGCCAGCACATTAACCGTCGTGATGGCGGCGTTGGACGTTGCTGCCGTACCATCAGCTTTCAGGCTCACGCCCGTGATCGAGCCGATCGTCGAACCCGACTGCGGAACACCGCCGCCGAGCTTTGCTGCGGACACGCCATTGCTCAAGTCGATGCTGATCGTCTGACCGACGTTCGCGCCAACCTGGAAGCTGACGTTGCCAGCCGAGCCATCCAGCACGTTTGTGCCGTTGTATTGAGTCTGCGAAGCGATACGGTTCACTTCAGCAATCCGCTGCGTCACTTCTTTTTGCAAAGCTGCCTGGTCCGATGTCGACAGCGAACCGCTCGATGCCTGAACTGCCAATTGGCGAATACGTTGCAGGTTGTCCGTGATCTGGTTCAAGCCGCTCGATGCCGTTTGCGTCATCGACACACCGTCATTCGCGTTCGACACACCCTGGTTCAATCCATTGATCTGGGTCGTCATGCGCGAAGCGATGGCCTGACCGGCCGCATCGTCTGCTGCGCTGTTGATGCGCTTGCCCGACGACAGACGCGTGATTGCCGACGACAGCGCGCTTTGCGTGCCGTTCAGGTTTTGCTGAGCAACCAGCGAGTTGATGTTGCTATTAATACCGATCATGATGTTTCCTCGTATGGCACGTTGTTAGGAATGGGTGCGTGACGCTTTTGCTTCATCGCGAGCGCCCGTCATTTCGGCCGCTTATTTGGGTTTTCGGCCCCTCTGTCCGAAACTTTAGGGGGCACCGCAATTTGTCAGGTGATTCGCCGTGCATATGGCAGGACAATTTTTCGACGGGGAAGATTCGCGCGGGGGGGGCGGTCAAGTACCGAGGGGGCAGCGGTGAACGAGATCACACTAGTTGGCGTTGACTTGGGCAAACATGTGTTTCATGTTTATTGTCAAGACGGTAGCGGCCACGCCGTCATGAGAAAGAAAATTGCGCGATCCCAAATTTTCGAATTTTTCGGCAATTTGCCGCCCTGTACGGTTGCGATGGAAGCTTGTCCAGGCTCTCACTTTCTGTCTAGGCAGGTCGCTCGGATGGGCCACGCTCCCCGGCTGATATCTCCCCGCTTCGTACGAGCGTTTGTCAAAAACAATAAGAACGACTTCATCGATGCGGAGGCGATCTGCGAGGCGGCATCCAGGCCAACAATGCGCTTTGTGTCGCCAAAAACCGAAGAACAACAAACCATATCTGCCCTGCACCGGGTCCGCCAATCGCTCGTGCGCGAGCGAGTCGTCTTGAATAACCAAATTCAGGCGTTTTTGCTCGAATTTGGGATCGCCGCGTCACGGGGGATGTTTACGGCGCAACGCCTAGCTGTGGTGACGGGAGAAGGACAGTTGCCCTTGGGCATCGCGAGTCTTCTAAGCCAGCTGGAACAGCGGTCGCGCAAGCAAGCGCTGCCATCAGAGACTTAGAAAAGCAGATGATCCGGCTTCTGAATGGCGACCCTGCTGGGCAGAGGCTCCTTTCGATTCCGGGGATTGGCCCTATCACTGCAAGCGCGTTGATAGGTGAGCTCGGAAATGGATCACAGTTTTCATGTGGGCGTGATTTCGCCGCTTCGCTTGGTCTCACTCCGCGCCAGCGTAGTACTGGTGGGATAGTGACGCTTATCGGGATAAGCAAACGCGGTGACAAAGACCTTCGCACGCTGCTCGTCCTATGCGCACGCCTTTATATGTTTCGCCTGCCTAAGGAGTCGGGGCCACTTGCTGAATGGGTCCGCGCGCTCAGCGCGCGCCGCCCGTCGAGCGTGGTCGCGTGCGCCCTCGCAAACAAATTCGCCCGAATCGCTTGGGCGATTGTTGCCCGAAATTCGCAGTTCGAAGCCCATCATCTTCAGCGCAATAAACTTGCGAAAGGCCTCAGCACAGCCCAAGATTGAATTTGCGGCCAGTTGAGCTTGATGGCAAATGATGGGTGCAAGCAGAAACTCCGAATAAAAAAATGGCTAAGCAAGCCGATCGACGCGAGCTGCTGCAAAACTCTATTCGTTTGCCGGAACGGTAAAAAATATCTTGCCCCTGGATCCGCACACGTTCCGACTTGAAGAACCCGCAGGACGATGATTCCGAGGTATCTGGCTATGTTGGGCCGGTCAAGTTTTTGGAAATCTCCTGCGCGGTTGCTTAAACCCAGAGTCGACACCTTACGCCCCGTTTGGGGCACTTTTTTAAACATTTCCGCTGGGAACGCTATAGACCATCGTCACCCTCGGGGCTTCAACTGCTCCTACTCAGCGATGGCGCACGGGAAAAAGCCCAGACATGCCGGGCCTTAAACCAACGCGGGAACCACCTTACCGCCTTGGTAGCGTTTCTCTCGTAACTGGCCTGTCGGCTCTGCATGTTGGTTTTATAGTCGGGCGTTTGTTACCGGTCAGTAGGGCTATGATAAGCAGCAGCCAGCTCGCCGCCCGCACCCCAACGCCGTCGAGTAATGCTTTCCCGAATCACTGCCCGTGTCTGCCGGATTTCGCCCATGGTGCCTCGTGCCGTTGGACCAGGCAGGTGTAGACGCAGCGAGTGCTGGACTACCACATCTGGTTCAAAAGGCTGAGCAGGATCGTCGGAGACGCACCTTTTTTGACAGTAGCCGTCGAATTCTCCGACTGCAGCGCGTTGTCTCACTTCATCGGCATCGATGGCGGTCAACGCGACAATGCCAATGGCTGAGGATTTAGCTTCCTTGCGAAGCAGCGCAGCCGTGGTGAAGCCATCGCACCTGGGCATATGAATGTCTAAAATGATAATGTCTGGCAGCCATGATGCGGCTTGGCTCAGAGCCTCCTCTCCGCCGAATGCGACGCGAGCGTCCAAGCCTTCTAAGCTTAGAAATGTAGCGAGTGCCTCTGCAGCTGCCGGGAAGTCATCAACTACCATCACGCGCTTAGGTGCGTTCGAAGAATGAAGTCTTCGCATGGACCAGTTTTGACAAAGATTGTTTAGGATAGGGTCGGTCATAGCGAAAGAAAGCATGCCTGGTTTCGTAGTTTTAAAGCAGCTTTCGTACCGCAATTAACCGATAATCAGTTATTTTATCTTTCATAGTTTTGTTCGTTCTTCGGTGTTTCGTTAGAGCGGCCGAATTCCGGCTCTGCTTCATCTAGCAGCTCATCATGACCGAACCCTTGTCGCCGCAAGAAACCATTCGAAGCGCGTTGCAGCTTTCCGCGAAGCGTCTGCGTCATCAACACGCGCTCGCAGCCAACTTTGGCCTAGCGGCGCTGAAAGCGCATCGAATCGATGCAGTGCTTCAGCAGGCATGCGAGGTCGCATCCGACGGCCTTTCATCGCGATTCTGCGTATTTCGGCGAACGTGATCACGGATTCCGGTTGAACGTGATCAGTGAATCCGGAGGAACGTGATCAGGCATTTCGGTTGATGGTGATCGCTGATCACCCGTTTCCGAAACGACTGATCATCTTGCCGAAACAGGTGATCACGCTTCCGGAATGAGTGATCACCGGACCGAAACGGGAACGCTATTTCGGTCTGGCGGTGGTGTTGCGCATGACATCAACGACGGGCGTTAGCCTTGTCTCTTTTATAGGGGACAGGTAAATGCCGGCACATCGGATGAGCATGCGCAAATTGAAAGAAGTCCTGCGGCTGAAGTGGGTGTGCGGCTTGTCGCACCGCCAGATCAGCCGGGCCGCGGGTATCAGCGTGGGAGCGATATCGGCGTATGCAGCGCGTGCAAGCGCTGCCGATCTGGACTGGGCGAGCGTCGAACCGCTGGCTGACGATGAACTCGAGGCCAAGCTGAGCCTGCCGGCCGATCAGAATTCGCAGGCCCGACGTGTCGACCTGGACTACGCGCTGGTTCATCGCGAGTTGCGGCGGGCAAACGTGACGCTGCAACTATTGTGGGAGGAGTACGTTGAGGCGCACCTCGGCGAGCGCACCTACCGCTACACCCAGTTCTGCCAGCGCTACCGCGACTGGGCGCAGACGCTCAAACGTTCGATGCGCCAGCAACACCGCGCCGGCGAGAAGCTGTTTGCCGACTTTGCCGGGCACACCATGCCGATCCTGGACGGGCGCGGTGGCGTTGCGTTTCGTGCGCACGTGTTTGTCGCTGTACTCGGCGCATCTAATGCGAACAGCGTTTTTATGTAGATTTAGCAGAATTTAGTCTAGCAGCGGTGCTGTCGAATTGCGGTCGTCAGCTGGTTCGGGCGAACTGGACTTCGCATAAAAAAGGGCGTTTCCTGTAGTGGCAATATCCCTTCAGGAGCTATCATGGATACGTTTCCTTTGCTACACGCTGTCCCGGCCTCGTGGTTGCGCGACAGCGTTCTCGCTCCGTACGTCACCGGCTATTGGCAGCACCTCGTTAGGCGAGGCTACGCCGACCACACCGTAACGATGTACCTGTATAGCGTCGCGCACTTTGCCCGCTGGATGCGACGCTCCCGAGTTGCCGCATGCGACCTTACAGACGATGTTGTTCGGCGGTTTATCACCGAACACCTCGCGCACTGTACCTGTCCACCGCCAGTGCAAAGACACGCCCGGACGGTTCGAGCGGCGCTGAGGCATCTGCTCGTTTTGCTGAACGAGGCCAAGGTGCTACACAATGGCGAGGTTGCTTCTAAGATCGACGACGAACTCCGCCGCTTCGATGAACACATGAATCGTGCACGTGGATTAGCACGAAGCACTCGAACGCAACGTCTCAGGATCATGGAATCTTTCCTGCAACAGCGCCAAGGTGTTAGCTCGCGCTTGGTGATCTGTCCAACCCAAGACGAGTTGCGGCAGTTTATCGATATTCGGCTTCAGGGACTGCGCCCGGGCAGTGCACAGATAATAGCGAGCACGCTGCGCGCGTACCTCCGCTACCGGGCAACGCTGGGGGACAGCGTAACGCACTTAATCCCAGTCATCGCATCACCTGCGAACCATCGTTTAGGGGTATTGCCACAGACACTGTCGGAGCAGCAAGTTGTGCAATTGCTTCACGCATTCCCAGAAGGGTTGGCATCCGGGCATCGTGCTTACGCCATGGTTCGCTGTCTCGTCGATCTGGGCCTGCGAGCCAGCGAAGTTGTCAGCATTGATCTGGACGACATCGACTGGGAAACGGGCACGCTTCGCATTGCAAAGAACAAGTCGCGCCGCGTGGACGTGCTACCGTTGCCGCAGACCACGGGTCAAGCCATCGCAATCTATCTCCGCGTGGAGCGACCTCCGACGGCCAGCAGGCGAGTCTTTGTGCGTCACGTCGCTCCGGTCGATGTTCCGATCGGCCCGGAGGTGCTACGTAAGATCGTGCGTGAAGCCTATCGGCGCAGCGGATTACCCCACACGCGCGTGCACATATTGCGTCACGCATTGGCTAGTCGGCTGCTCGCCACCGGAAGCACCCTAAAGGATATCGCCGATGTGCTCCGTCATCGCGAACTCGACACGTCAATGATTTACACCAAGGTTGATATGGTGCACCTAGCGGCCGTTGCAATGCCGTGGCCTGGAGGTGTGATATGAGCACATCCACCGACACGGTCCAGCTCGCTGTTGAACGCTATCTGAAACAGCGCAGGCAGCTTGGTTTCGAACTGAGCTTCACAGGCCAGCAACTGATGCGCTTTGCACGGTACGCGGATGCCCACGGACATCGAGGGCCTCTGACGCTGGAGCTGCAACTCGACTGGGCGCGCGAGCATGTTAGGCACACCGGGCCTGTGACCTGGGCTCGCAGGCTGGAAGTCGTTCGACCTTTCGCGGCATATTACCGCCAGTTCCAGCCGGCCACTGAGATCCCCGATTTACACACGTTTGGGCCAGGCCACCGGCGGCTGGCACCGCACATTTACACCGCACAGGAAGTGCGCGATTTGCTCGAGCAGGCGGGTCGCCTTCCTCCGTTGGATGGAGTGCGTCCGGCGACCTACCGAACAATGTTCGGCCTTATCGCCGCGGTTGGCCTTCGCCTCTCGGAAGCCTTGAACCTTCTTGATGTAGACGTAGATTTGCAACGTGCTTGTTTGACGGTGCGTCACACCAAGTTCGGCAAGTCGCGATGCCTACCGTTGCATAGCACCGTCGTACAAGTGCTAAATGATTATCGACAAGTTCGTGATCGATGTATCGAACCCCGCGAAGACATGCCATTCTTCGTGTCGCAGTCGGGATGCCGCCTGCCGAAGAGGACGGTTCAAGACGTCTTCGTGCAACTGCGTCGGCAATTGAATTGGCAGGCACGCGGGAACTACCCGCATCCGCGCATTCAGGACCTTCGGCACAGCTTCGCCGTGGCTCGATTGCAGCGATGGTATGAAACCGGCCAGACCGTCGATCATGCCGTGCTCTGGTTATGCACCTACCTTGGCCATGCCAGCATCTCGGACACTTATTGGTACCTCAGCGGAACGCCGGAACTAATGTCAATGGTGGGCGCAAAGTTCGAGAGTTTCGCTCTGAAGGAGGTGCGTCATGCGTAGCTCAACCTTCCCCACTTTCGCTGGTTTGGTGCAGGAATTCTTCACCGACTACATGGTGCAGCAGCGAGCACTCAGCCCCCGTACCATCGCGTCTTATCGCGACGGCTTCTTGCTCATGTTGCGCTTTGCCGAGCAATCCTTGGGCAAGTCGCCGTCGGCATTGCAGTTGGCTGACATTGACGCAAAGTTCCTGGCAAGTTTCCTTGAGCACCTAGAACGAGATCGGCACAACACGGTACGCAGCCGAAATATTCGGCTTGCAGCTATTCGGTCGTTCCTGCGGTTCGCCGCTCGGCGCGATCTCGCTAACCTGCGTGTCATCGAGCAGGCGCTGGCAGTTCCAACGAAACGCTTCGACAGGCCAATGATCGGCTTTCTGTCAAGGGAGCAGATGCTGGCAATCATGGACATCTCGACTGCGAGCTGGCTTGGCCATCGAGACCGGCTACTGTTGACCTTGCTCTATAACTGAGGTCGGTCGTCAATAGTGGAGAGCAATGGGTTAAGCCGCGAGTCGCGTTTTATAAAATCGCTGCACGAAGGCAGCAGGCGACAGATAGTCAAGACGGGCTTGCTTGCGTTGCCGGTTGTAGAAGATCTCGATGTATTCGGTGATGGCCTGCCGGGCCTCGGCGCGCGTCGTGAACCGGCGGTGATGCACGAGTTCGTTTTTGAGCGACCCCCAGAAGCTTTCCATCGGCGCATTATCGTAGCAATCGCCTTTGCGACTCATGGACATCGTCATGCCGAACTGCTTTGCTAGATCCCGATAGTCATGCGAACAATATTGACTGCCACGATCCGAATGTAGGATCAAACCGGCTGCGGGCCGTTTAAGTGCGACCGCGGCAAATAGCGCCTGCATTACCAAGGTGCGGGTCATACGTTCGCTCATGGCGTAGCCGACCAGCTCGCCGTTGAACAGATCCTTGATGCCGGCTAGATACAACCAGCCCTCATCTGTCCACACGTACGTGATATCGCTCACCCAGGCCTGGTTCGGCATGCTCATGTCGAAGTTGCGTTCCAGCAAATTCGGTGCGACTGGCAAATCGTGCTTCGAATCCGTCGTGTTTCTGAACTTGCGCTTCTGCTTGCAACGCAGTCCCAGCTTGGTGCGAATGCGCCTAATGCGGTGAAGGCCAACGCACACGCCATGATCAAGCAGATCCGCCTGCAATCGCTCGCGCCCATACGTTTGCCGAGTTCGTTCGTGCGCCGCTACAATCTCGATTTCAAGGCGCGCGTTCTCTTGTGCACGTGGCGAGTCGAGCCGTCGGCGCCAAGCGTAGAAACTGCTGGCCCCTAGCTCAAACACACGGCACAGCACGGAAATCGGGTAGTCCTGTCGCATCGTTTCGATCCGGTCACATCTCACCGCGACTCCTTCGCGAAATAGACCGTCGCTTTTTTTAAAATATCGCGCTCCATCGTGACCGTCGCCAGCTCGCGCTTGACCCGCGCCAATTCCGCCTCCAACTCGCTCTGCGGCTTTTGCGTCTCGCCTACCTTCGTTAGCGTCCCTTTTCGCTCGGCAACGACCCACGCGCCAAGCGTTTTAACCGACAAAGATAATCGGCCCGCAACTTCTCGCTGCGACAGTCCATCGACAAGAACGAGCTTCACCGCCTGCTCGCGAAACTCCTTCGTGTAGCGGCCTTTCGGTCCTCGATTCATTTGATCTCCATTTCGCTCATTCTACGAAACATTGATCTCCACTTTCTTCAGCCTATCTCAAACACCGGCGCTCGCGTATCGGAGATCGTCGGTGTCCGGGTCAGCGATGTCATCCTCGGCCCGACCTCCTTCATTCATTTGCATGGTAAGGGACGCAAGCAGCGGTCACTGCCACTTTGGAGGAGCACAGCCCGAGATATTCGCGATTGGCTTGGCCGTAACCCACAACTAACCGAGCGATCGCCGCTGCTGCCAACCCGTCAGGGAAACGAAATGAACCGGGCCACCGTCTCTCAGCGATTGAAGCTGGCGACCAAAGCCGCGTCGGATCAACATCCCGAACTCGCCGATGTCAAGGTATCACCGCACCGCATCAGGCATTCGACTGCAATGGCGATGCTTCAGTCCGGTGTATGGCCTACGGAGATTGCGTTATGGCTTGGTCACGAGAGCCCGACGACGACGCACATGTACGTCGAGGCGGACCTCAAGATGAAGGAGCGCGCCCTCGCTCGGTTGAATCCGCCAGCAGTGAAGCGAGCGCGATACCAGCCGCCCGAGACGCTTCTGCGATTCTTGAAGACGCTGTGATTATGTGAACCATATGGAGGACAGGCCGCGGTCCCATGCGAGCGCGGCAAAGCACTTGTCGAGGTTGAATCTACATAAAACCGCTATTCGCATTAGGCAGAGATTTTTTTGGTTGGCGGTCGCGGCAAGCAGCGCATCGCCATGTCGTCGGACCTGATCCGCGACCGGTAATCAAAAAAATGTTTGTGCTAAACCGCTCCACAGGCGGTGGCCGCTATGGGCATTGAATGACCGCCGCGGTAATTTGTGAAGTCTTGGAGGGGTGATCACACACGGACTTCCGGCGAGAGTGGGAAACATCACGTGTAAAGGAAGCGCGAATGTGCGCGTGAACCGGCAAATCACCCGCCATTTCGGAGTACGCTGGTGCGCCAGCAGATCGAGGGCACGAGTGCAGCCGCGTTGGCCTCGTCAGGAAAGGCCAACGTGTACGGAAACAGGTGCGATGGCGACTAGCGCGCATGGGTGGGACCTGGTGGGGCTCGTGGAAGGCTGCCGGGCATGTCTTCGATGCGGAGCATGTGTCCCTTGCCACATACGGGGCAGTCGCGCAGTGACTTGCCGGTGAGTCGCTGGTAGCGGTCACGGTAGTCTTGCCCGGGCTCGACTGCGGCAGCGGCGGGAGCCTCGACACCGAGCAGCCGCCTGCAGGTGGCGAGCTTGTGGGCACGGTGGCAGTTGGCGAGCCACCCGTAGCTGCGAATGCGCTTGAAGCCGTCAGGTAGCACATGCAGCAGGAAGCGACGGATGAACTCGTCGGCGGTGAGCGTCATGGTTCTTTGTCTGGACTCGTGCCGATAGTCCTTCCAGCGGAACTGCACGGTGTGCCCGTCAAAGGCGAGCAGCCGGTTGTTGGAGATGGCGACGCGGTGGGTGTAGCGGCCCAGGTAATCGAGCACGTGTTCGGCACCGCCAAAGGGTGGCTTGGCGTAGACGACCCACTCCGCCCGTGCCGCGGGTGCAAGCCAGGCTGCGAATTCGACGGGATCACTCAGGGACTCGAACTGACCGTGCAGGCGCAGCCCGCCGGCGTCGTAAGCGCGGCGCAGCTGTTCGAGAAACAGGCGTCGAAAGAGCCGTGACAGGACCCGCACGGACAGGAAGAAGCCGGGACGGCAGGCGATCCAGCGCTTGCCGTCCGGGGAGATGCCGCCGCCCGGCACAACGCAATGCACATGAGGGTGATGCTGCAGATTCTGTCCCCACGTATGCAGGATCGTGAGGAAGCCGATCTCGGCGCCCAGGTGCTTCGGATCGGCGGCGATCGTGCGCAACGTTTCGGCGCTGGCGCGAAACAGCAGATCGTAGAGCGTCCTCTTGTTCTGGAACGCGAGAGCGGCGATGGATTCGGGAAGCGTGAAGACGACATGGAAATACTCGGTCGAGGGGAGGAGCTCCGCATGCCGGCGTTCGAGCCATTGCGCGCGGGCGAGTGACTGGCACTTCGGACAGTGCCGGTTACGACACGAGTCGTAACTGATGCGCTGATAGCCGCATGCATCGCACTGCTCGAGATGGGCACCAAGCGCTGCGGTACGACACAGCTCGATGGCACTCATAACGCGTCGCTGCACACGACTGAGCCCCCCGGCATGGGATAGCCGGAAACTGGGCCCACACTGGCGGAAAATGTCCGCCACTTCGAGCGCCGGTCGCATGACTGCGCTCAGAAGTACTGGGGCGCAGGTGGCGGGGATGGAATGGGTGCAGGGTTCGGCAGCAGGTCGAAGGGACTGGTGGTGGCGCACACGGTGCTGGTGGCGACCTTCAAGTACCGGGACGTTGTCGATAGGGACCTGTGGCCCATCAGCAGCTGGATCCGGCGCACGTCAGTACCGGCTTCCAGCAGATGCGTGGCGAACGCGTGTCGCAAAGAATGGGGTGTCACGGGTTTGGTGATGCCGCTGCGCTTGCGTGCAAGCTCGCATGCGTCGCCCACGGCATGGCGGGTGATGGGCCGCCCCGGAATGCTGCCTGGAAAGAGCCATTCCTTCGGATGGGCGTCCTGCCAGTACAGTCTCAGGATCTCGAGCAGCCTGGGCGAGAGCATTACATAGCGATCCTTACGGTTCTTCCCCTGGTTCACACGGATTACCATGCGCTTGCTGTCGATATCAGTGACCTTCAGATGCACGACTTCGGAGACACGCAGTCCGGCGGCGTACGCGGTCATCAGGATGGTGCGGTGCTTGAGACTGGCGACCGACTCGAAGAAGGTGGTGATCTCCTCCAGGCTGAGGACGACTGGCAGTCGGAACGGCTTCTTCGGTAACGGAAAGTCCTCGTCGCTCCAGGGTCGCTTGAGCGTCACACGGTAGAGAAACCGGAGTGCGCCGATCGTTGCGCCGAGACTGGCGGGTGCCAGCTTGCGTTCTTCGCGGAGGTAGATGAGCCAGGCCCGAATCTCCTCGGGACCCAGCAGTTCGGGCGAACGGCGAAAGTGGCGGGCGAAACTGGCTACCTGAATCAGATAGGACTTCTGGGTATTCTCTGCAAGGTTGCGGATCTGCATGTCATGCAGCATGCGTTGGCGCAGTGGCGTCATGGCGAGCCTCCTGGAAGCAGTGGGTGGAATGCCCAACCGGGCGTTCACATACTGCTCCCGGCGATACCATTCACCACCTCGCCGGGGTTCAGCGCCAGACAACCCTCTTCATGAAACGTCAGCCACTGACCTGCGCCTACCTCCCACTACCGCGTCAGCGGTTTAGTACAAGACGCCTTATGAAGAACACTGCATAACGCATCGAACTATACGTATGCCTGTGCGACGCGTTCGGAGGGCACGCACGATTGGATCGGCGGGCTTATCGGCGCCATGGAATTCTACGGCGGCGCTCCGAGTCTGCTGGTCCCAGATAATCCGCGCGCACTGATTGCGCGACCTGACCGATACGAACCGGGCCTTGGCCGCACGGCGCAGGAATTCGTGAACCACTACGCGACAGCGATGCTCCCAGCACGGCCAAGAAAGCCGCGTGATAAAGCGAAGGCCGAGGTAGCAGTTCAAGTGGTCCAGAGATGGGTCCTTGCTCGTCTGCGCAACCACCGCTTCTTCACCTTGACCGAGTTGAACCGCGCGATCGCTGGTCTCATCGCTGATCTCAACCAACGCCCGTTCAAGAAGCTTCAGGGTAATCGCCGCGAATGGTTCGAGCGGCTCGACCAGCCGGCGTTGCGGCCGTTACCCGCCCAGCGCTACGAGATCGCGACCTTCGTGCGATGCGTCGTCAACATTGACTACCATGTTGAGGTCGATCACCACTACTACAGCGCCCCGCACAGCCTCGTGCGCCAGCCAGTTTACGCACGCCTCACCCGTTTCGGCGTCGAGATCCTTCACGGTGGCAGACGGGTAGCGGCTCACGCCCGCAGCCATCTGCGCAACAAACACACGACGTTGCCCGAGCACATGCCCGTCGCTCACCGCGCTCACCTGGAGTGGACTCCCGTGCGCCTGCTGAACTGGGGCGCATCCATTGGCCCCGGCGCCGAGGCAATCGTCCGGCACCTGCTGACCAACCGCCCGCATCCCGAAATGGGCTACCGGGCTTGTCTGGGACTGCTAGCGCTGGCCCGCAAATACGGGCGCGAGCGCCTTGAAGCGGCCTGTCAGCGCGCCCTCGTGGTCGGCTCGCCCACGCGTCGTTCTGTCCTATCGATCCTCAAGTCCGGATTGGACCGACAGGCATCTACGCCGATCGAACTCACTGAATGGCAATCTCCCGAACACGAGAACGTGCGCGGGCCTGACTATTACCACTGACCGAAGGAGGTCACCATGTTGATGCAGCAAACCATCTCGCAACTTCGGAACCTGAAACTCGACGGCATGGCCCGCGCCTTCGAGGAACAAGCCGCACTAACCGCTAGCACCAGTTTGTCGTTCGAGGACCGGTTCGGCATGGTCGTCGAACGCGAACTGGCTTGGCGCGACACGCGCCGTCTTGAACGCCTGATGAAGGCCGCCAGGCTGAAGAACCCACAAGCCTGTATCGAGGACATCGACATCCGGCAAAGCCGCGGCTTAGACCAGCGAGTCGTTGCCACGCTCGCTAGTTGCGACTGGATCCGCAACGCCCAGAACATCATCCTGAGTGGACCGACCGGCGCCGGTAAAACCTGGATCGCGTGCGCCTTTGCGCAGCAGGCGTGCCGCCAAGGGTTCTCCGCGTTATACGTGCGCGCCGCGCGACTGTTCGAAGAATTACGCATCGCCCATGGCGACGGCAGCTTCACACGCCGCCTCGCTCAGCTAGCCAAGATTGACGTGCTATTGCTGGACGACTGGGGACTGCAGGAACTCGATCAGGGCGCGCGAAACGACCTGCTCGAAGTGATCGACGATCGCGTGGGCTCACGCTCGACGATCATCACCTCGCAGTTGCCCCTTGAACATTGGCATGCGTGGTTGCAAGACCCCACGCTCGCCGACGCCATCCTCGACCGGCTCGTGCATCAAGCGCATAGGCTTCCAATAAAAGGTGACTCGATGCGAAAGACCAACGCAAAGCAATCCGACTCATCCCCATCGTGATCACCTTCGTTATAATTCTCTGACCGCGCAACACCAACTTCCATACTGATCACGTTCGCCGAAACGGCTGATCACCATCGCCGAAATCCGCACGATTCGTTAAATTGTTGAAATATTTGCCTGAAAGCGATTCACTCCTGCTTGAAGCAGGAGTGGGCTGGGACACATCAGACATTGGAACGGTAGAGCTCGCAGCGGACGACGCGAGCCCTGCGGGCCACGCATACCGAAGCGGGCTCCCTGTCCTCTCCAACCACTTGGGCGAGGAGCATCGATTCCGTACACCAGCTCTCTTGGCAAAATACGGCGTCAAGCGTGCCATAAACGTGCCGATTCGCGGCATCCCCGTTTCTTACGGGGTGTTGGAAGCGGACAGTGCCGACGGCGAAGATTTTATTGAGACGGATATCGTCTTCCTCGAGGCGGTTGCGAATGTGGTCTCGATAACCCGTGAGCGACTTGCTGCGGAGGAGCAGGAAGGACCCCAGGAGCTTTTTTCGACCGCGGTACTGGACGCGAGCACTGACTGCGTTCTAGTGCTGACCGTCGATGGCCTAATCGAATATATGAATGACAGTGGCTTGGCGCAATTTGAGCTCGATGATTTCTCTCAGGTCGGCGGGAGCGCTCACAGCAGATTGTGGCCAGACACTGAAGCGCGAGCGATCTCTGGCGCGTTGCATGCTGCCGCCCGCGGAGAATCGACACGTTTCGAAGCGTTCAACGCGACCTATCGCGGCAACGCTCGGTGGTGGGACGTCTCGGTCGCCCCCATTGCGGACAATACTGGCGAGGTGAGGCGCATCCTTTTCGCGGCCCGAGACATCACGGGCCGGCATTTGGAAGAAGAGCGGCTTATTGAGCTAATTGAAAAACAAGAACTTCGAATCGACGAATCCGCGCTCAAGGTAAAGGAAATACATCATCGTGTCCGCAATAGTCTGCAGCTTGTACAAACTTTGCTTGCGTTACAAGGAGGTCTATCTGGGGACAAGACTGTAGCCGCACACTTGGAGACAGCGGCAGCCCGGGTAATGACCATTGCCTCGGTGCACGAAAGGCTCTACCAGGACGATGGTGCGCAAACAGCGGACGCGAGTGTCTATCTCTCGGATCTGATAAAGGACCTTGCCCATCTATCCACTGAGCGGTCCATCATCTTAGAAGCAGCGCCAACAGTCTTGTCAGCTGCGCGACTTTCTGCGCTTGGCTTTGTCACGGCCGAGCTCGTGACCAACGCGCTAAAATACGGCCGAGGTCAAGTCAGAGTGGTCCTTGAAACCCCAGGCGCGATGTCTCGCCTAACAGTCGAAGACGAGGGTTTGGGATTCCCGGAATCATTTCCGAAAGCGCAGGGAACGGGTCTTGGCATGCGGCTTGTGACGGCCTATGCGGGGATGGGCAATAATAGCGTGCAGGTCGATCGCTCAGTTCCGCATAGCCGCATCATCGTTGAGTTTCGCAATGCGTAGGATTTGTACCTTTCGGAGAATAACCTCGTATTCGTGTCGACATCCAACGACCGTGTTTCGTATAGATAGATTGGTTGGATGCACAATTGTGGCGCTCTTTTCAATTCGGACGGCATCCAGTTAAGAACATCAAGACGTCAATGTGCGAGGGCGTGAGCACACGTGAGCCTAAACGCGCCCACCGGCATTGATTCGCTCACGCGCTACCTTTGCCGAGCCCGGTGGCGGCTCGTTCAACACCGCCCAGAAAACACCTAAATCAGCCACCGCTTTTATGAATTCGCTGAAGTCGATGGGCTTCACGACAAATGCGCTGGCTCCCGCGTCGTAACTGCGCACAAGGTCGCGCTCTTCTTTAGATGAGGTCAGCACTACGACGCGGACTTCTCTGAGTTTCTCGTCCGCGCGCATGGCTTCAAGGACCTGTACGCCATCAATTTTCGGTAATTTCAAATCAAGCAGCACTACCGCCGGGTTTCCGACTTTACGTGTGCTCCATTGACTTTCCCGGCGAAGGTAGGCTAAAGCCTCCTCTCCATCGCGTACAGAAATGACATCATTGGCAAGATCACTCTTCTCGAGTGCGAGCAGAGTCAACTCTAAATCATAGGAGTTGTCTTCGACGAGGAGGATGGGCTTCAGCATGAAAGATTCGACATGTAGATAGTTCAACGGTCGATTAAAACCTAGTACCAGCGCTTTCAAATTCGGGACGGTGAGCCCGCTAGGTTCATCGTGCAACGACCTCTCCGGTTTGCGCGACGAGAACACCGAGTTCGTCCGTTTTAGCGTGTAGCATGGCACGTGCCATGGGAATTAAAACGCGGACATCGTATCGAAGTGCGTTTTGAGATCTTCATGTTATTCACTGTCGAGCCAGAAGAGGACGTTGGCTCGCAGCAAGACATCCGGTCCTGATGGGCACGCTCGGGGTTGGCCGTCTGAACTCAACGATGCAGTCAAGTAACCTGGTCGGACCGGCTCTCGGCGACCAGTTTTTCAAGTTCGGCCAAGTCGAACGGCTTCGCTAAAATCTTCACACCGGCGTGGGTGGCCCGTTCAATCTCGTCTGCGTAACCTGTCATCAGCGTTATGCTTTCATTGGGCCACGTCTTGAGAATATGCTCGGCGAGGTCTATGCCGTTCATCGCGCCAGGCATTTGAATGTCGGAAAGAATCAGGTCGAAGGTCGCTCCTGTATTCAGAAGATCCATCGCGCCGTCTGCGGTAACTTCATGCTGGACCTTGCACCCCATCATTTCGAGGACCGCCGACACCCCGGCTGCAACTTCTTCGTTATCCTCAACCAGCAATACGGACGTGCTCATGCGGAGGGTCGGCAGCGGCACGACCGCCGCCGTTTCCTCGACCGCTACGGGTTGCTTCAAGTAACGAGGGAAATAAAGCCTGACGGTGGTCCCTTTCCCACGGATGCTATTGACGCGAGCCGTACCGCCCGCTTGCTCTGTTGCGGACAGCACTTGGGCGAGCCCCAGCCCGAGGCGTGCGCCTTGTGCTTTGGTCGTGAAAAGAGGCTCGAATGCACGGCTTAGTACGTCGTCGCTCATGCCAGAACCATTGTCGGTGCAAGCAATGGAGATGTAGTCGCCCGCGGGCAAAAGGTCGTTTCTTGCCGGGAGTTGCGAATTCTGGCACCGAATCACAAATCGCCCGCCATCGGGCAGCGCGTCCTTTGCGTTCATTGCGATGTTGATGATGGCTGATTCGAGTTCGGTTTTGTCGACGAAGATGGGCCAGACGCTGGGCGAGACCTCAATGCTCACATGAACCCGTTCACCGAGTGCAGTAGCAACAAGCGATTTGGCGGATGACAGCCATGAAAAAAGGTCGACACTTTCAAGCTTGAGCGGCTGCTTTCGCGCAACGCTCATGAGCCGCCTTGCGAGCGATTCTGCACCAACGCCGGCGCGCTCCACTGCGACAACTTCTTTCTCAACATTCATGAATTCCTTCTTTCGAGCCAAAGCGGAATTCGTTGAGACCACCATCAGAAGATTATTGAATTCATGGGCTATGCTCGCCACGAGGTTACTCAATGCGCTTACGCGCTGAAGTTGTCTCGTTGAAGCCTCTGCAGATTCACGCCTGGAAGTTTCCGTTTGCCATTTGTCCCAAGCGATCTTTTCTGCCTTTAACTGCCTGAGCGAGAACATAACCAATAGCCATATTCCGGCACAAGGAATAGCGGTGATAAGCGTGATGAAGACGAGATGATTGCGCCATTGGCTTGCGATCGCCGCCGAAGAGATCCCGCTAACAACATAGATGGGATAGTCGCCAACACGGCGAAAAGCCACAATTCGCTCAAGCTTATCGACCGACGACGTCATCTGTAAGTGACCGTAAAGCTCGTTGTTCTTCACTGCTCGGGTAAAGGCGGTGTTGGAGGCGGCTGCCGCCGCGGCGGGTTGAGTGTCGGGGTACCGAACTAAGATGCCGCCGTCCTTGCGATAGAGCGCAACGTTCACGGCGGCTGCGTCATTGGTCAGGGCGCGATAAAAACTATTGAAATATTCCCTTCGCAAAGCAATGGAAACGATACCTAGAAATTTGCCGTCGTAGCCTGAGCGACCGATACTCGTGGTGAATACGTCGGTTTGCGCCACCTTGGCGCGCAGTGGGAGCGAGAAGTAGGCCTCGGGACGAATGGCCTCTGCCTGCTTGAAATCGTCCCTGTCACGTATCGACACCGGCGGGGCTGGGAAATAACGACTGGTTGCGAGCAGGTCCCCCTTCACTCCAAAGACCGATATCCCGGCCACCTGCGGAAACGCGCCGCCAATCACAATCAGGTTCTTATGAATCGTGTCTTCACTGTCGCGTATCGTGAGGTCGTCGCCGTCCCCAAGCATGTCGACAATGCGCCCGCTAATTTCGCCATTCAAATCAAGCACCTTCAGAGCCTGTTCTTCAGCGACTTGCGCAATACGGTCGACGATGTCGTCAGCCTCGGTGATTCTGCGCTGATAATCGTAAAACCCGTAAGCGGAAAGAAAGGCAGATGGAACCAGGACCGATATAGCCAGCACGAACAGCAGAATGTATTTCGTTGACGAAAAACTCCGCGGCACAGCAGCATGGTCTGCTTGAGAAGCAAAGTCGCGCACTCGTCCTCCTCCAACGTACGAAAGGTATGGCTTTTGGACAATCAAAAAGAGGGGATCCAGATTTGGAGGCCGCGTTCGTGCCGAAATTTCGGCCAGGACGCCTGGATTAGGTAACAAGTAAACTAGAGATATCTTTTCCTAAATCCTGTATCTTCACTTCAAAAGGCTGCAAATGGGTAATAATTGCTGTTAAAGATCGCAAACCCGAACTTTCTACCTAATACGAATATCATTAACGATAGACCACCGCCGTTGAGGGACATCGTGTCTGAAAACTTATTACCAGAGGTTGCGCGCACACAACGCGAGCGGTTCCTAACTACCGGTCTATTAGGCGAGCGCGCGCGTCGTGGTCCCAATCATGAAGCCGAGCTTCAGTGCGTTTATGCGCTTGCGCATTCGCTCGCGACTTCAAGCGAAAAGATGCTGCAAACGCTTGCCGACACCGCGCTGCTGCTATGCGATGCGGGAAGCGCAGGGATCAGCCTTATTGAGCGCGATGACACGGGCTTAAGTTATTTCCGTTGGGTCGCGACCGCAGGCTTCCTCTCAACTTACACCGGCAATACGACGCCAATCGACGAAAGCCCTTGTGGAGTGACGCTGGCGCTTGGCGGCGTTCAGCTCTTTGCGTATCCGCAACGCCACTTTGATTGCTTAAAAGGGCCCATGCCTGAAGTAGTCGAGGGTTTGGTCGTTCCGATCCTTGGCCAATGCGAGCCATGGGGAACAATCTGGGTGATGTCACACGATGAGAATGCTCGGTTTGACGCGGAGGACGCCCGAGTATTGATGAGCCTTGCGAGTTTCGTCGGCGCTGCGTTGGTGGTCGAGCGGGCGAAGACGGCTGCCGAAACACGAGCGGAAGAGGCAGAAGCGGCCCGAGTCGCTTTACAGGCGTCGGAAAACGCCATGAGCAATGCCATTGCTATGATTGCTCATGAGTTGAGAGGGCCATTGGCGCCTATGACCAATGCCCTGGAGGCAATCTACCGGCTATCTGATTCGAAGCAGGGTTTTGTGTCGGCGCTCGATATAGCGCAGCGACAAACGCGGCATTTGGGACGGCTCGTTGACGACCTGCTTGACGCCTCACGCATTCGTTACGACAAAGTCGCATTGGAGCGAAACGAGATGGTGCTCCAAGAAATTGTCAGAGAAGCAACCGCCTTATTGTTGCCAGACATAAACCACCGGAAGCATTCGCTTGAACTGAATTTGCCAGAGGCTTCGGTCGTGGTTGTGGCGGATTCAGGACGGCTCATCCAGATTCTCACAAACGTCATAAGCAACGCAGCGAAGTACACACCCGATGGTGGATTCATCCACGTGAGCGTGACGACACGTGAACCGTCCCCGCTGGAAAGCGCTGGGCGCACAGAAGCGTCAATTGAGATTACAGATAATGGAATGGGGATTTCGAAGAACGCATTGCCTCGCGTCTTCGACATGTTCGTACAGTCAAGAATCTGTGACGCGAGTCGAGAGGGTGGACTCGGGATCGGTCTTGCTGTCGTAAAGCATTTGGTCTCTCTGCATGACGGGACGGTCGAAATCAAGAGCGATGGCGAGGGATGTGGAACAACAGTATTGATTCGCCTACCTGTGCGTGCGCCGCGCACCGAAGCATCGTCGGACTAGCGGTGTATCGGCAGCCAGTTATCGCTTTTGGGTCGCGTGGGTCATTCCCCGATCTCACGACTTGCCGCCAGTTGCCAGAACGGCACACCTGCATCTAAACCCGTTCCTCTAGTGGGTAGCCCCACTGCCTCTCGGCAGCGGGGCCCCCGAAGAACTGTACGTGCAAGTTTCCCTGCATACAGCTCGAGCACAGCGCTAAGCGTCGTATCGACGCCGGTCTTGCCATTGCAGCGCAAGCCCTTCGCAAACGTCACATCGTTGATTCGCCTCATTACTGAGGCGAAGGGCGCTGAACCGTAGCCCAACCGGTCACTCACAAGCTTCCCTTCGTTTGAATCTCAGATGTTGGCCTGCGACAGCTGCACCATGCGCAAGTGGGCACCCTTTCAGGTCGGGGCAAATCTCGAACCCCTATACGAACCATTACAGCTCGTCATTCGCTTGCTGCGCATTCTCATACCTGCTCCTCCAACAGTTTCCCTTGCGGGGCACCTGCCTTGGTTCGATACGCTGAAACAAGGCGGAGAATCAGGCTTACCACGTTCCCAGTCCTGCCGACACACCTAAACAACGGTATGCCTGTCCGTTTAGCATCTGCCTATACCCCGATGGCGCTACGACGACGTGCCCACACGGAAAAGAAGGGCAACCGGCCATCCACCTTTTGGTTAGAGCCAACAGCAGCTTGGGCTCATCGAGAATAACGAGGCTTCCATCGGCAGTTCACTTGCGTTGTGCATGCGGAATTTGCCTGGCCTTCACACCGCACGGCTGCTGGCAGTGTCGACTCCTCTCTTGTCGCCAAGATGAGCCGTCTATCGAGAAGTACGTTGTCCCCGAGGCTTCATACCCGACGGTCACCCATCGCGCATGCCCGGGTAGGCAACTGCTGGTCGTACAGCAGGTCACGGCTTCAACCTCCAATGTTCCGATTGCTGAATGTGACAAGGCAAGAAAGAGCTTTGCCGTCTACCACCTGTGCCGATTTACGTCCGGCTTACGGCGACACGTGTCGCACTTTCCTCTTTCTCTTACCACTGCTCGGCGGCGGCCCTGCACATTCAGATACCGGTGGCCAACGAAAGCGTCACCGATGCGGGTGGCATTCGATGGATGACTGGGGCAGGCGGCCGGGTCCACGCTGAAGTGTCCCCAACCTCATTTCACGGAACCAGGAGGCACGCCCCAAATCCCGCAAATGTGGTTAAACCGTCTTGCACGGCTCACGATAAGTGCGCCGCGTCGTGTTGAAATTTAAGAATATGCAATTCCGGCCGTACCCATGGCCGAGGAAATGACACAAGTGAAATTGATTTCGCGCCTGTGCAATGCAGTGCACGGATCCAAGGACTCGTTTGACTGGAAACCTTCCTATTAGTCATTGAGATGTCGGCTGGTAGCACATCAAGACGAGCATTCAAAAAGTTAATGAGGCAAGCAGGTGTTCCTCAATGTCGTGCCTAGCAGCATCGGTGCAGCCGCACGGCGCGTCGCAGAGTTCCGCCGCGTTTGGCTTAAGCGACGAAGGCGATATGCTTGAGGCAGCTGCGGCGATTTTGCCTCGAGCGACCGCTATTCGGGTTCCACGATCCCGTCGGCTGAGCGCCGCTTCGGCATGAAAAGAGCGTGGCTTAGCCTGCAAAGAACACAATGGCTGCTGAAACACCGACTGTCGCGAAACTGCGGACAAAACGATAATTCTGCCCGCCAATCGATAACTGGTTTTCTCCAGACCGCGTTAGCTCAAGCATCTCGTTGGCCAGAGACACCGCTATGGTGGCGATTTTGCGCAGTTCGTCGCGCGGACCCGACGGGTCGCCAAGGTAGACGGTGCATACACTGTCCTCGTAGCGCACCATCAAAATGGTCTCAGCGTTGTCCAGCGATTGCTCGAGATATTTCGCAAGTATCTCTAACGATTCTGGAGATCGCCCCAGGTCCCCGCTGACTATTTCGGTTTTCTCAGTCAATTCGCTTTCCTCCTTTCGACTAACCATGACGCGCTTTCCATTTCGTCCGTTCGATTTTTAGGCGTTTTCTGGGCACCAAAATAGGCTTTCTACACCCGCAGCATACCCTCCGCCCGCACTCCACCTTCGACACTGGTTCCGATCCGCAGATAAACCCAGAGCCAACGCAAAAGCCGGCGACCGCAGCAGCCAGATGAGCCAGGGGTTCGCCACGCGGGTGTTCGTCGCGATATTGAGCGCCCGGAGAAAAAGGCCAAGGCGCTTATCGCCAAGGCACCGACAAGACCCGACAGCAAAAGCCAGCGCGCCACATGCGGCAGCATGGCGAACTGCTCGGGGAAGACTAAACGTTTCATGAATTGCCAAGTAAGAAGACCTCAAACCTGGGCAGCGAAAGCCGCGAGGAAAGCGCGCCAAGCGCACGAGCTTACCGATTCCTGGACCCAGGAACGCGTAGACATCGTTAGCTGGTTCGACAAGGTGACTCAGTTAAGTCACTTTAGACACCGGTTTGCGATGATCTGCGGCAGCAATGCCATCCGTGAGCGCGATTGCCGAAGTATTTGACGTCGGCTGTTGAACGCGAATTCGGCACCGGGCGCGCTTCGTGCATCGCGTAGAGTGCCGTAACACCTCTTCCCAAACGCCGATTTAGCGCCGGAGATGCGAATGACACCAAAAGGGCTCGACAAGCGGATCCATTCCACATCGCCGCTTAACGCAGAGCCGGAACTCAAGCGCCTTATCGCCGGCATGCTTACGACTCAAGACGATTTCTACGTGCGCAATCACGGCAATGTGCCGGTGATCGACGAGGCGCTCCACCGGATTTCGGTCTCCGGCCGAATAAGCCGTCCGATGAGTCTTTCACTGAACGATCTTAGAAGCCGCTTTGAGCGCGTGTCCGTCAGTGCCGTAATGCAATGCGCTGGAAATCGGCGTGCTGACCTGCTGACGGTGAAACCCGTCTCGGGTGACCCATGGGCGCCGGGGGCGATTGGCAATGCGGTTTGGACCGGCGTGAGGCTCAAGGACGTGCTCGAATCGGCCGGCATCGTGTGTGGTGGAGAAATGCACGTGGTATTTTCAGCGTGCGACGACTGCGAAGTAGAAGGCAAACGCTTCCGCTATGGCGTGTCAATTCCGGCGAGCAAAGCGCTATCGGGCGATGTGCTGCTCGCCTACGAAATGAACGGCGAAGTGTTGAGCCCGGAGCATGGGTATCCGTTGCGCGTAGTGGTTCCAGGATACGCGGGCGTGCGCAGTCCGAAGTGGCTGGCATCAATCGAGGTGCGCGACAAACCATCGGACAATCACATGCAGCAACGCGAGTACAAATTGTTCCCCGCTTCCGTCGATGAAACCAGCGCGAACTGGGAGAACGGGACGACGATCAACGATATGCCGCTGAACTCGGCCATTTGCGAACCGAACGAAGGAGCGACATTGTGCACAGGTCCTGTCCGGGTCTCCGGATACGCCGTGGCGACGGGAACATCGGTAGCGCGCGTAGAAGTGTCGTTAGATGACGGGGTGACGTGGACACAAGCCGCACTCAACGTTGAGCCTCGCACCCCGTGGAGTTGGACGCTCTGGAACGTTGAATTGACGCTGACGAGGGGCACTCATGAACTCTCAGTACGAGCATGGGACGCGGCGGGACAGACTCAGGTATCGCAAGCAGCCGATGTATGGAATTTCAAAGGCTATCTGAGCACAGCGTGGCATCGGATCACCGTCACTGTCCAATAACGGGCCCGAATTGGGCTGGAGAGTGTTCACAGGATGTTGACCAAAGTCGCCGTGCATGGTTTAAACGATCTGCTTTCTAACCACGCTGCACGACGGTGATCTCGTCGCTTCTCGGTGTGCTTGCGGCGCTGCCAAACCGCACGATCAAATGGGCGATTCATGGCTTTTTCGAGCTTTTCCGCTGGATTCCGCTGGTGGTCAACGTCTTCTTCGCGTTTTTCGGCGTGCCTTTGCTCGGGCTCGACCTGCCGCCGTTCGTTGCCGCGACGGTGACTGTCGCTGGGGGCGGCGCAGACGACACGGTGAAGGTATCGGGCGGCCTGAACTCGGTGCCGCCGCATCAGTGGAAGAGCGCGACGGCGCTCGGCCTGCGCCGCTAGCAGATTTAGGCGTTCATCGCCGGCCCGCAATCACTCAAGTCGATCCTCCACCGGCCTTCACAGGCTTGCTGACTTTGCTTGTGCAGTCCACTGCGATCGGTGCGCTTGTCGGGGTCGGCGAGTTTCTAAGGTCGGCCAGAACGTGATCGAGCGGGCGACCATCATGCGAGGGCGAAGCCCGACCTTTCAGGTGTATGCGCTGATGCTGCTCGTCTACTTTGTCATCTGCTCGTCGCTGAGCGCTCTTTCACGCTACTATTAACGTCGCATGCGCGTTTGACCGAAGCGGGCTGGCCTGAAATTTAGAGCGGTATCTTTGCGCCGCGTCTGCAGAGCTTTGAGGACATCTTCGGCCGGCTATACGACATCAACAAGGCACACGTGATCATGCTTATGGAGCAGGCTCTCTTGAGCGAGGCGCACGCTGCCTGCTTGGTACGCGGCATTCAGAAGATGAAAGCGACTGGCGCGGGTGTTGTCGCACGTGATCCGGGCCGCGAGGAAGCCTATTTCAATTACGAGGCGCATCTGATGAATGAAGTCGGCGCGGACGTCGGCGCACGCATGCACACGGGCCGCAGCCACAACTATATTATGGCGACGCTCCACCGCTTGCGTGGACGCAAGGTGCTGGTCAACGTGATCGATGCGCTGTCGAAGGTGCGTACCACGGCGCTCGAACAAGCCGAGAAATATGCGGACGCGGTTATGCCCGAGTACATACATCTCCAACCTGCCCAGCCGATGACCTACGGCTTCTGTCTCGCGGGCGTCGCACAGGCGCTTGAGCAAGATAGCCAGCGACTCATCGGTACGCTCAAGAGCATGAACGTGTGTCCGCTCGGCGCGGCAGCTTTCGCGGGCACGCCATTCGGAATCGACCGCAAGCGCACCGCGGACTTGCTTGGCTTTGACGATTACGTGGACAACGCGCTTGACGCGGTCGCATCGCGTAATTTCCTGCTGGAGAGCATCTCGGGCATGAGTCTCCTCGCAATTCTCCGGAGCCGGGCCGCACAGGATTATTACGTCTGGACCACGCACGAATTCGGACTAATCGAGTTGCCCGACAGCGTCGCAACGACGTCAAACAACATGCCGCAAAAGAATAATCCGTAGTGCTCGAATACCTAAAGGGACGCTGCGGTCATATCGTGGCCGCGCTGGTGGCCGCCACCATGGGTATTAGGTACCCACTTCAGCTACTCTGGTGAGTCAAGCCGTGAGGCGATTAGCGGCTTTTAAGATACGGCGCGCGAAGTCGTGCGCTGTCTCGACCTTTTTGACCGAGTTCTGCGCACCGCACGACCGATGCGCGAGAACGCGCAGCGTCAAGCGGCACGCGACCTTTCCACCATAAAGGCGCTGGTCGACCTGATGGTCCGGGATCACGATCTGTCATTTCGCGCGGCACATCTTGTCGAGGGCGCAGTCGTGCACCGCGCCATGGACAATCGGGTGCCCGCTGATCTGATCGATGCCGAGATGGTTGAGTCCGCCGCGATTGAGCAGCTCGGCAAGCCGCTTGGCATCGACGCTGAGGCCGTGCGCGTGTCTCGACCCAATCAAAAACGTCAATGCACGCATCTCGACCGGCGACCCGAGCCCGTTGATGTTACGCGCGCATGCGAGCACCGCGTTCGAACGTCTGAGCGAAGCAAAAGTGGCGATCAAGGGATGGCGCGATCGTATCGATCAGGCGCACGCAGATCTCTAGGCCGTAACTCGGATGGTGGCATCGAGATGAACCTCTTCTTTCGATCCAAGGACTGCGCAAGCACTTTGGCCCTCTTGAAGTCGTACGGGGCGTGGGGCGTGATGTTCACCGCGGCGAAATAGTGACGATTAACGGGCCGAGTGGTTTTGGCAAATCCACTTTTATTCACTGCGTGAACGATCTGGAAATACCGACTGAAGGCACCGTTACGCTTGGTGACGTCACGACCAACGCCCATGATCGTCGCGAAATGACAAAACTGCGTGAGGATGTTGGCATGATGTCTCAGGAATAGACGCTGTTTCCGCATATGTCCAATCTGCGTAACATTACCTTCGCGCCGGTTAAGCTCGGGCGCATGACGAAACCGGAGGCGAAGTCGATGGCGCTTAAGCTGCCAGAGCGAATTGGTCTCGCACACAGGTGGGACGGGTATCAGGAGCTGCATCTCGCGAAAGGCTGCGCAGACCTCGCTATTGGATCGCCAGTCAGTCGAGCATCATGACATACGGTGAACGCGGGCAAATCCCCTGAGAAACCAGAGAGAAGATTGGCCGATCGACCCGAGCCACGACATACGCACTCGCTTCAAGAGCATTAAGAAAGGCGCACCTGATCTGCAAACGATTCTATCCGAGGGATCTGGAGGAAAAGAACTCCGTGTCATAGCCGGGTCGAGTCGGTCATATCTGGTGATAGCCTTCATCGCACAGAACAACACTGGCGCTCTGCCGGATCACTTTTTCAATTACCTCGGTGGGGCATTCCGCTGTGAAGTCGCGGCCGGTTTTTGCCATCGATTAATCTTCAAGACCTTCTAGGGTGAGGAGAGGAACAATCGCACCTGACCTCCACATGAGATGTTCTTCTCTGCATTCGCTTGAACATTCCGGCCACTGTAAGTGTCCAAATCAATGGGCACAACAAAGCTGCCGAGACATAGCTGGAACCACCTTAGTTAACCAAAACAACTTAAAAACCTTTCTAGTTAATTATTTGAATATACAAACAAGTTTTGGTTGCAAGCAGTGCAATCTGGGAGTTAGAGTGAGTTGTTGTCCAAAGAAATACTTAAATTTGTTCGTTCGGACAAAGAGGTTTTTTTGCGCGACTCTTTAGTGGAATTGGTTTGTATGAAAAAACGTATTTTATTATTAGCTCGCTGATTTACGAACAAATTCCTTGAAGTAATTTCTCGACTTTTTAATAAATAAAAAATAATTGCTTTATATTAGACTAACAGTAATCAATACCTCATGGCGAAGAATGATGTTGTATAGATGCTAGCTATTGTCTTTTTAGATTAAAAATACGTCGCGATATAATCTTGATTTAACTACCGCTTGGTGACGAGTGAGCAAAAAGTTGAACGAAAGGATTAGCGTAAACATGGACTATTTCGATTTATTTTAGGAGATTTTTTACCGTTGGTTATTGCTGACCTTGTCTTCGCACGTCTAACATATCGATCGTAATAAATTTCGTCCGCGTCCGTTACCTAGAAAGCTGTCCTCATTGCGCCGTTACCACCAAAAACCATTTCGGAGATGAGGGTGCTCGACAGTATGGCCGAACTGAGCTTGTCCAGCAGCACTCAGTATGCTCAGGCTTATGTCTTGAGACCGTTGCCTGAGGTTCTCGCAGTCCGGCATAATGTTGTTACAAGGCCTTCTGTCTTTTTAGTTTGAGTTGTGCGTTGCAAACCCACTGCCGCGTATTTCGAAACGGGGCGGCCAAGTCGGAGATGTCACAATACTAACTGGAAAGCGCAATGTTACTGGATGAAATTTCTGCCTTAACTAACATGGGATCACTAATTTCTGCCAAAAAAGAGATCGTAGCGCCGTACGATCTTGAAGTCTCTGATACCGCAGCTGCCGATTATTGTGCGCTAGGTTTGTCTAATGGTGTCTTCAACGCTGCATTGGCTGAATTTGATCCTGATTATGCAACTGTCTCAAGGGTGAGCGTCATTAACGGCATGGGCGTGACACTTGGGGATTCCATCATTGGCATAACGGCGTTGCACGCGATCAAAGCGAATTTTTCGCAAATTTCCTTTACTATTTATCGACCGAAACATACGCCCGCATACGTCAAGCAGCTTTATGAAATCGCCGCGCCGCAACTTGGCGAAATTGTCGATTTGCCAATCCGGCTCGCCGCCCCTGAAGAGGGGGAGTTACGCATTGATATCGGCAACCATTTGTTCTGGCCAAAATTCACGCGAATGCCGATGATCGATTTTTTCATCGATGCATTGGGCGTGAAGCCGGAATCAATTCCCGCCGAACTCAAGCGCAACCATTGGCTTGAGGATCTGTGCTTGCCGGCGCCACAGGCGACGAGCGGCGATTACGTCCTGCTGTGCCCCACGGCGAGCACGCCTGTACGAAGTATTCCAGCGTCGCAGCACGCGCGCTTGGCTGAAGCGCTGTGGCAGCGCTTCGGGCTGCCTGTGGCGGGCTTTGGCGCGATCGACCATGCGCATTACATCGATCTCACGTCGCGCTCACCGCGCACTGCAGACTTCATCGCGTGGATCCGGGGTGCACGTTATCTTTTCACTCCCGATACCGCCGCACTTCATATTGCTGCCGGCTTCGACATTCCCACCACGGCTTTTTTCACCACGATTTCCCCTGACTTGCGGGTCCGCGATTACCCGTTTTGTCATTCGGTGAGTTGCCGCTGCCGCAATTGGAGGGCATTCAAGCGAGCAATCAGGCAGGCGACATACGAATGATCGAGCGTGCGTATCGCGGGATAGCAACACCGGCATTCTTTTCAGAAACTACTTAACGTCGTTAAATTCAATGCACTCAAGCGTCGGCAATGTAGTCGGAATAAATTACCTGAAGTTGTAAGAATAAAATATGATATGAGTCGCTGAAAATCTACTCTTTTGTCATATTCGGGCAAACCATTAGGATGGTATGCTTCCTGCACGTATTCTTCATATCCTATGACGTAGGACGATTTGTGCGCCGAGATGGAACTGGTTGTGCACCACGGCGCAGATTAGATGCATTTCGTATGCACCAACTTGTCGTTTTTAGCAAACGTTTGCGAACACATCGAATTTCCTGATTCAGCGTCGCGCGGGTGGATTCCACCTTCGCGCATGGTTCAACGCCTGGTTCAACTTTCGCAGAGCGGTCTGGCTGCACGGAGCAACCCAATGTTTTTCGACGAACTCAGCAATGAAGAGTGGGCGCTGATCGCCCCGCTAGTGGCCGAAGGCGAAGTCCGTGAACATCGTCGGGGCCGGCCGCGCGCACATCCGCGCACCATCGTGAACGCGGTGTTGTGGATCCTGACAACCGGTGACACGTGGTCGAAGCTTCCCAGCCACTATCCAACCGTGCCGACATGCCGCCGTCGTTTCAATGACTGGCAAATGGACGGCACACTGATAGAAATGGTCACCCAGCTCGCCACGCGCGGCCGGTCATTCGCCATTGTTCCCTCGCCGCCGGTCGAAGCGCCGCAGCGGCAAACACAAAGCGCGTATGAATGCGACCGCTTGCGCGGCGTGTTCTGGCAGAACCCGGAATCGTGGGGCGCCGGCGACGGACGCGGTGCAAATGCCGTCGACGCGCTGTTCGCTGCCGTGCCGCGCCGCTTGCCGGATGCGCATGATGTCGCACGCGCGAATGCGTCCACGGCGTTGTCCGCGAGTCGCGCCGCGATGCTCATGAATGTGCCGCGTCCCATGTATCACGATGCGTCGCGCATGGCCGGACGTCGGCTCGATCCGGTGCCCATGGCCTTCGAACCCGACTGCACGCCGGTGCATGACGCGCACGGCTACGCCATCTATGCGATCGCGCGCCCGGTCGCGGGCAGCATGTTCCGCGGCTGGGCCGAGATCGTGAAAGACGGGCGGCGCGTCGAGCGCTCGGGCCTGATTGGTCCGCGGTACGGAAATGCGGAGGAAGCGGCGGCGTACGCGCTGGAATGGTCGCGTAGATGGATCGCGTCGCAATCCACGCGGGTCTCGCATCCGGGTCAGGCTGCGTCGACGGAAGTCGCAATGGATGCTGCTGCCAACCTCGATCATGCGCAACTGGAACGCGCGACGCCCGTCGAAGCGCGGCGTTTTGCGGACGTGCAAGGTTAGACGTCGCAAGACTTCACGTCATGCGGCGCGCATAAAGCGCGCGCCGCATGACGTTTCTCATTGGCGACCGTATTTGTCGTCGAAACGAACGATGTCGTCTTCGCCCAGATACGTGCCCGACTGGACTTCGATGATTTCGAGCGGCATCTTTCCCGGATTTTCCAGCCGATGCTGCACGCCAATCGGAATGTAGACCGACTCGTTTTCGGCAAGGATGAACTCCTCCTGGCCGCGCGTCACCAGCGCCGTGCCGCGCACCACGACCCAATGTTCAGCGCGGTGGTGATGCATTTGCAGCGATAACCTCGCGCCCGGTTTCACCACGATGCGCTTGACCTGGAACCGGTCGCCGTTATCGACGGAATCGTAATGGCCCCAGGGCCGGTGCACCTTGCGATGATCTGCTGCCTCCTTGCCTTGCTCGGCCTTGATGCGCCCGACGATTGCCTTCACGTCCTGCACGCACGACTTGTCGGCAACGAGAATGGCATCGGCCGTTTCCACGACCACGAGGTTATGCGTTCCCACGCACGCGATCAGCCGGCCTTCGGAATGCGCGTATGTGGATGTCGATCCCTGGAACATCACACGTCCGCGTGCGACGTTTTCTTCGCTGTCCTTCGGCAGGATGTTCCAGATTGCGTCCCATGAACCGACGTCGGACCAGCCCGCGTTAAGCGGTATGACGGCGCCCGTGCAGGTGCTTTGATCGGCGGCGAGCTGCTCCATCACCGCATAGTCGATGGAATCCGAAGGCGAGGCCGCGAACGCTTGTTTGTCGAGGCGGAAAAATTCGCCGTCGCGCGTGCCGGCATCGCACGCGGCGCGGCAGGCCGCATGTATTGCGGGCTGGAAGTGTTGAATGGCTTTCAGCCACACTGACGCCCGTACGATAAAAATTCCCGCGTTCCACCAGTACTCGCCGGAACTCACATATTGGCGTGCAAGTTCGAGATGCGGTTTTTCGACGAATCTTTCGAGCGGCCATGCGCCCGAGCCAAGCATCCGCTGCCCGACCTTGATATACCCGTAGCCTGTTTCCGCATGTGTCGGGACGATGCACATCGTGACAATCGCACCGTCTTCCGCGCATTTCGCGCCCGCACCAATTGCCTTGTGAAACGCTTCGGTATCCGTAACAACATGGTCTGCGGGCATCACGACGAGAACGGCGTCATCGCCGTACGCCAATGCATGCATGGCGGCAACGGTCAACGCAGGGGCCGTATTGCGCGCGACCGGTTCGAGCAGCAGGTCGGCTTTGCGGCCCGACGAGCGCAACTGGTCTGCCGTCGTGAAACGATGATCCTCGCCGCACACAATGATGGCGTCGTCGACGCGGGCCGTGCCGTATGTCAGGCCGTCGAGCCGTTGCGCGGTGGATTGCAAAAGCGACTGTTCGCCAATCAAGCCGATCAACTGCTTCGGGAAATGCTCGCGAGACATGGGCCAGAGACGGGTTCCGGCGCCACCGGCGAGGATGACGGGCTGGATTCTCAGCCGGGTTTCGGAGGCGGCAGGAAAGTGTGGCGCGCTGACAAGCGTTGTATCGATGGCGGTCATGAAGAGGGAACTCCTGGGCTTGAACGGGTATTGCAATTTTTAGCACGGAGTAAATAGCCGATAAATCAAAAAACCAGAAAATAATCGACAGCTATATGCGGGCCGGTATGCCGGCCATTCGATGTAACTGAGACTGACGCCTGAATTTTTTTCTTACGAAGCGCGAATTTTTTATTCGAAAATAATTGCCTAAGATTCGGCCGAAACCCTTGCGGAGTAAGCATCGAAGTCGTTGACGACGTCCGCGAAAAATCCGCAACGCCGCGCGACAACCGACGATCGAAACGCCAGTCAATCCCGCATATGACGAAAATAAATCCGTTGAAAACGGTGAATTAATTCACGCATTATTTTGCGGTTGCAGCATGAATTAAATTCCAGCCTTATACGGGTATGTACCAAGGTAATTGGCGTACTCGCTTTGAAGCGGCTTCGACGCCAGAACGAGTTCCAGCGCGCCGCGCATTTCACCCGAGGTGTTCTACATGTTGAGCGTGCTTTCGAGAATGATCGACATAGCGATGGTCGCGCTGGGCGCGTTGCTCGCCGCGTCGCTGCACGCGGGAAATGCGGTATGGCTCGACGACATGCAAAGCACGCTGCTGGCATTCAATTGCGTGCTGGTGATCATGACGTTCCCGTCGTTTGGAATCTACAAGTCGTGGCGCGGCAAGCCCGTCTACGACCTGTTGCTGCGCGTGACGGTCGCATGGCTGATGGTGGAAGGCGCGGGCGTGCTGCTTACGTTCAGCGTGCATCGTGCAGATTTGCTGTCGCGTATGTGGTTGCTTTATTGGGGCGTGGCCACGGCAGCGCTGTTGATGATTTCGAAGGCGAGCGTGCATGCAGCGCTCAAGTCGCTGCGGCGCGAAGGTTTCAATCAGAAAGCGGTGGCGATCGTTGGCGCGGCGCCTTATGGCCAGTTCCTGATCGAGCAGATGCGCAGCCGACCGGAAGCGGGTTTTCGTCCGGTGTATGTGTTCGATGATGCCTTCGCCGAAGAGACGCTCGCAGGCGTGCCGGTGAGCCGAGATCTGGCCGACCTGACACAACTCGTTCGGCGTCGCGCAATTCGTGAACTGTGGCTGGCGTTGCCGATTTCACAGGAACGCACCATCCACAAACTGGTTACCGAGTTCCGC
Organism: Burkholderia sp. PAMC 26561; assembly: GCF_001557535.2. Taxonomy (NCBI): domain Bacteria; kingdom Pseudomonadati; phylum Pseudomonadota; class Betaproteobacteria; order Burkholderiales; family Burkholderiaceae; genus Burkholderia; species Burkholderia sp. PAMC 26561. The sequence goes on along the minus strand of NZ_CP014306.1, from coordinate 446,545 downwards.
GATGACTTCGTGAACATCCGCTTCATCCCGGACGTACGCAGCCTGTCGTTCTTCAATCACGCCGTGGTCGATCTGCTCGGCGTGCCGGCGATCAACCTGGCGGCGTCGCCGATCACGGATTTGAAGGTACTGCCCAAGCGCGTGTTCGATCGCATGTTTGCCGCCATCGTGTTGCTGAGTCTCGCACCGCTGTTGATCGCGCTCGCGGTTGCGGTGAAGTTTTCGTCGCCAGGACCGGTGTTCTTCAAGCAAAAGCGCAAGGGTATCGATGGAAACGAGTTCGAGATTTTCAAGTTCCGCTCCATGCGCGTGCACAAGGAAACCGCCGGGCACGTGACACAAGCGAAGAAGGGCGACAAGCGGGTGACGCGCGTAGGTGCTTTCCTTCGGCGCACGAGCCTCGACGAACTGCCGCAGTTCATCAATGTGCTGCGCGGCGAGATGTCGGTGGTCGGTCCGCGCCCGCATGCGCTCGAACACGACGACATCTACAAGGATCTCGTGAAGGGCTACATGTACCGGTATCGCATCAAACCCGGCATTACCGGCTGGGCGCAGGTGAACGGTTTTCGCGGCGAAACGGACCGCATCGAAAAGATGATGGGACGCGTGAAGCTCGACCTGTACTACATGCAGCACTGGACCTTCGGACTCGACATGAAGATCGTCGCGATGACTTTGTGGAAGGGTTTTGCGGGCGCCAACGCCTACTAGAAGAATCATCGAATAACGCTTGAATAATTTGCCAACCCTGGAGCACGTGCTATGAAACTCACCATCATCGGAAGCGGCTATGTAGGCCTCGTGACGGGCGCGTGCCTCGCCGACATCGGCAACGACGTGTTCTGTCTTGACCTCGACGAACGCAAGATCGCCATTCTCAACAGCGGCGGCGTGCCGATCCATGAACCGGGCCTGCAGGAAGTCATTGCGCGCAATCGCGCAGCGGGGCGCCTGACGTTTTCGACCGATGTGAAAGCTGCTGTCGAGCACGGCGAAGTGCTGTTCATTGCGGTCGGTACGCCGTCCGACGAAGACGGCTCCGCCGATCTGAAATACGTGCTCGCTGCGGCGCGCGACATTGGCCGTTACATGAACAACTTCAAGGTCATCGTCGACAAATCCACGGTGCCCGTCGGTACCGCGCGCCGCGTGAAAGCGGCGATCGATCATGAACTCGCCGAGCGCGGCGAGACACACATGTTCTCCGTGGTGTCGAACCCGGAGTTCCTGAAGGAAGGCGCGGCTATCGACGACTTCACGCGGCCCGATCGAATCGTGCTCGGTTGTGACGACGATGTCCCCGGCGAACGCGCGCGCGAACGCATGAAGCGTCTTTATTCGCCGTTCAACCGGAACCACGAACGCACGCTTTACATGGATGTACGGTCGGCCGAGTTCACGAAATACGCGGCCAACGCCATGCTTGCCACGCGCATCTCGTTCATGAACGAACTCGCGAATTTCGCGGATCGTGTGGGCGCGGATATTGAAGCGGTGCGTCGCGGTATTGGTTCCGATCCGCGCATTGGGTACGACTTCCTGTATGCGGGTTGCGGTTATGGCGGATCGTGTTTTCCGAAGGACGTGCGCTCGCTGATCCAGACGGCCGGCGAGCACAACGAGCAGATGGAAATCCTGAAGGCGGTGACATCGGTGAATGAGGCGCAGAAACAGACGCTTGCGAACAAGATTGTTGCACGCCTCGGCAATGATCTGAGCGGCAAGAAATTTGCGCTGTGGGGCCTCGCGTTCAAGCCGAATACCGACGACATGCGCGACGCCCCGAGCCGCGTGTTGATCGCGGCGCTGCTGGAACGCGGCGCGACGATCAGCGCCTACGACCCCGTCGCAACGGACGAAGCCCAACGTGTGATCGCGCTCGATCTACGCGATACCCCCGAGCAACTCGCGCGTTTGAGCTACGCAAAGGACCACGCCGATACGCTCGATGGCGCGGATGCGTTGATCATCGTGACGGAGTGGAAGGCGTTCAAGAGCCCGGACTTCGATGGCATGAAACGCCGCCTGAAAACACCACTTATTTTCGATGGCCGCAATCTCTACGAGCCGGAAACGATGGCTGAGATCGGTATTGAATATCACGCGATCGGGCGCGGCGTCCGGCAAGCGGCCAAGTCGCCGGTCACGGCTTAACCCGTAGAACTCTCATGCGCGAAGACCGGCCGAAGGACCCGGTGCTCGCGCCATGCGCCGCAGTATCGAACATATTCACGGACACCGCCCACATGTTTCAAAGCGTCTTGATTGTCTGCCATGCAAATGTCTGCCGGAGCCCCGTCGCCGAGATGCTGTTTCGCGCGCACTCGGCCCGGATGGTCAACAAACATGCGAGACGCGGAATCGAGTTCGGATCGGCAGGGCTCTTTGCGCAAGAGGGCCGCGCTATCGATACGACCATGTCGCGGCTCTTGATGGAATGCGACGTCGATTCATCGGGACATGCTGCACGCCAGCTCGATCGCGCCATGGCTCGTGCAGTCGATCTGATTCTGGTACCTGAACGCAAGCACATCACGGCGATCGAGGAGATGGAACCGGTCACGCGCGGCAAGGTGCACTTGCTCGGAAAGTGGGAAGACTCGGAAGTGATCGATCCATATGGTCGCCATGAAAGCGCCTATCGCGAGAGCTTCGGGCTTATTGAACGTCTGGTCCAGGGATGGCTGAATAAAATATGGTGAACCGGTCTCTAGCTTTTACTGTTTCCGTGGTCCTTTCGCTGACGACTTTTCTGTCGGCTTGTGGCGCGCTGCCGGGCTATAGCCTGAATACATCGCGCCTGCAGGACAACGACCCTACGCCAACGGCGACTTATCCGGTCCGCCTGATTTCGGCCGATGTCATCCTGCAGCAAAATCGTCCGGCCGCTGCCGCGCCGTTACCGCCTGCGCGTTTTGCCGATCCGGCGCAATATGTGTATCGCGTGGCGCCGCAGGACATTATTGGCGTCACGGTCTGGGATCATCCCGAACTGACCACGCAGCAGGGGCAGACCTTGTCTGCCGGTGGCAACACCACGCAAACGGTGGCCGGCGCGCTCGCGCAGCCGTACACCACGGCGCTGCCGGGCCAGGCCGATCCGTTCGGTCAGACCGTCTCTCCCGACGGCACGATCTTCTTTCCGTTTCTCGACAAGGTCCGCGTGGCGGGCAAGACCGCAGGCGAGATCCGCGATCAGCTTGCAGCAGCCTTGACGCCGTATTTCAAGAAGCCGCAGGTCGATGTGCGCGTGCTTGCGTACAGAAGCCAGAAGGTGTCGGTGACGGGCGAAGTGAAGACCCCCGGGCCGCTTGCAATGAGCGACGTGCCGCTTACGCTCGTCGATGCCATCACGCGTTCCGGCGGAACGACTGCCGACGCCGACCTGCAACGCGTGCGTCTTACGCGCAACGGCAAGCTGTATCAACTCGATGCCGACGGCGTGCTCGATCGCGGTGAAATAGATCAGAACGTGATGCTTCAAGCAGGCGATATCGTCAACGTTCCGGACCGCACGGACAGCCGGGTATTCGTGATGGGTGAGGTCAAGACGCCGCTGCCTGTATCGATGATGAAAGGCCGCCTCACGATAGCCGATGCCCTCACGCAAGCCGGCGGCATTCTCGATACAGACGCCAACGCGCGGCAGATCTACGTGGTGCGCGGTGCGCGAGAAAAACCCGAATCGCCCGATATCTACCGGCTCGACCTGACGCAACCGGACTCGTTGCTGCTGTCCACGCAATTCCGTTTGCAACCGCTCGACGTGGTGTATGTGGGCACGGCCGGGACGGTGCAGTTCAACCGTCTGGTCAACCAGGTCCTGCCGACTCTGCAGACAATCTTCTACCTGAAGCAACTGACGCGTTAATCGTCAATGCGCGTCATATCAACCGGGATTGAAACGTGAGCACGCCAGCACATTCCTATCAGGGCAAGACAGAAGAAGAGGACGTCGTTCTCGGGCAGTTGCTGCAGGTGATCATCGACGACATCTGGTGGCTGATCGGGATCGCGGCGTTCATCGTGCTCGCAGCTGGCGCGTATTGCTACGTCGCCAAGCCCGTGTATTCCGCCGATGCCCATGTGCGTGTCGAGCAATCCGACAACACGTCGCAAGCGCTCACGCAAACGCAGACGGGCGCGGCTATCGGCAATTCGTCGGGCGCGCTGCCAACGGATGCGGAGATCGAGATCATCAAGAGCCGTGGGGTGGTTGCGCCCGTTGTCACCCAATGCAAGCTCAACTTCTCCGTCACACCTATGACCGTGCCGCTGCTCGGCAGCCTGGCAGGGCGCCTTGCGACGCCGGGCAAGCCGTCGAAGCCGTGGCTTGGAATGAGCTCATATGCCTGGGGCGGTGAGCAGGCGGCGATCGATTCCATTGAAGTCGTGCAGCCGCTCGAAGGGCAGAAGCTCACGTTGACCGCGCTTGCCAACAACCGCTATTCGCTCGCGACGCCGGATGGCCGCATGCTGCTTGAGGGCACCGTCGGCACGATGGAAAGCGGCAACGGCGTGAACATCAACGTGGCGAAACTCGTCGCGCGTCCCGGCACGCGCTTCACCGTGCTGCGGGCGAACGACCTGGACGCCATCGCGTCGTTTCAGTCGGGCATCACGGTGGCGGAGCAGGGGAAGGCGACGGGCGTCATTCAAATATCGTTGGAGAACGGCGACCCGGCACGCGCCGCGGAAATTGCGAATGCACTGGCTGATTCATATCTGCATCAGCACATCGAAAGCAAACAAGCCGATGCCGAAAAGATGCTCGCGTTCCTGAAGAGCGAACAGCCGCGTTTGAAGGGTGATCTGGAGCACGCCGAGGCTGCGCTGACCGAATATCAAAGCAAGTCCGGTTCGATCAACGCCAGCGATGAAGCCAAGGTCTACCTCGAAGGCAGCATCAGCTACGAGGCGCAGATATCCGGACTGAAGTTGCAGATTGCGACGTTGAATCAGCGCTACAACAGTGCTCATCCGGCGCTTATCGTGGCGCAGCAGCAACTCGGTCAGCTCGAAGCGGAACGCGCGAGGTTTGGCGAGCGCTTTCGTAACTTGCCGGCGTCGGAAGTTAAGGCTGTATCGCTGCAACGCGATGCAAAAGTGGCCGAGGACATCTACGTTCTGCTGCTGAACCGCGTGCAGGAATTGTCGGTGCAGAAGGCCGGCACGGGCGGCAACGTGCATATAGTCGATGCCGCCTTGCGCCCCGGCGCGCCGATCAAGCCGAAGAAAGTCCTGATCATGTCGGCTGCGGTGATCCTTGGACTGATCCTCGGCACGGGCTTCGTGTTCCTGCGCCGCGCGATGTTCAAGGGCATCGTGGACCCGGACAAGGTCGAGCGCCTGGCCGGTTTGCCGCTGATCGGACTCGTGCCGCTGAGCGTGGAACAAACGAAGCTCGATGCCGAAGCCAAGCGTACCGAGCGTGATCGCGATCGTGTCCTGCCCATTCTCGCAGTCATGCGCCCGAACGACGTCTGCGTGGAGATCATGCGCAGCCTGCGCACGTCGCTGCAATTCACGCTCATGGAAGCGCGCAACCATACGGTGATGCTCACTGGCCCGGCATCGGGCGTCGGCAAGAGTTTCCTGGCGGTGAATCTGGCAGTGCTGCTTGCGGCATCGGGTAAAAAGGTTTTGCTGATCGATGCCGACATGCGGCGCGGCAAACTCGAGCGGTCATTCGGCCTCGATCGTGCGAATGGTTTGGCCGAACTGCTTGCTGGAACTATCGGGCTGGAACAGGCAATACGTACCACGCGCACACCGTTGCTCAGTTTCATGCCCGCAGGCAAGCGCCCGGAGAATCCGTCGGAGCTGCTGATGTCGCCGCGCCTGCAGCAATATCTCGATGGCCTGGGACGTGTCTACGACGTGGTCTTCATCGATACCCCGCCGATTCTCGCGGTGACGGACGCATCGATCATCGGCAAGTTGTCGGGCACGAACTTCCTCGTGATGCGCTCGGGCGCGCACAACGAAATGGAAATCTCCGATGCCATCCGGCGTCTGCGCACAGCGGGCATTCCGCTCGCCGGCGCAATCATGAACGGCATGGCGCAGCGCTCGCGCGGCTATAACCGCGGGCACTACGCAGCGGTTGAAGACTACCTGAACGTTTGACGCATCGGAGCGCGCATGACATCGACCCTGACTATTTCCGTGCTGGTTCCGACGTATCGCCGTCCGGCCGATCTGAAGCGATGCCTCGCGGCGTTGCGTACACAAACGCGCGCGGCCGATGAAGTGCTGATCGTCGCGCGGCCTGAGGACGATGCCACGCATCGCGCGATCGAAACGGAAATGGCCGAGGGAAATCCGTTCGAGTTGCGCGTGATCGAAACCGGACTCGGCGGTCAGGTCGCGGCGTTGAACCGTGGCCTCGATGCAGCGCGCGGTGACATCGTCGCGATTACCGATGACGACGCGGCACCGCGAATCGACTGGCTTGCACGCATAGATGAAGCTTTCTCCGGCGATGCGTCACTGGGCGCATTGGGCGGCCGCGACTGGGTCTTCGAACACGGTTCATTGCTCGATGGCGAACGCACCGAGGTCGGCCAGATTCGCCGCTCGGGGAAGATCATCGGGAATCATCATCTGGGCGTTGGCGCGCCGCGCGAAGTCTGGTTGCTCAAGGGCGCGAACATGATTTACCGGCGCGCGGCTGTCGGCCAGTTGCGCTTCGATACCCGCTTGCGAGGCAAGGGCGCGCAGCCTTGCAACGATTTATCGTTCAGCTTGAGCGTGAAGCGCACGGGCTGGAAGATGGTCTACGATCCGCGCGTCGCTGTCGATCATTTTCCGGCCGAGCGTTTCGATGACAACGGCCGGGATGCGCAAACGCTCGGCGCGCTGGCGGACACCGCCTACAACGTGCATCTCGTGTTGCGTGAACATCTGGGTCCCATCGCACGGCATGTCGCTTGGTACTGGTACGCGGCCATCGGCACGCGTGCCATGCCGGGATTCGCTCAGACGCTCCTCGCGCTCGCACGTACCCGCAATGCCGCTTGCTGGACGCGTTATCGCGCAATGCGTCGAGGCGCCCGCGACGCCCGCCGCGACGCGCAGCACGAACCCGCAGCGTATGCGCTCGCCATGCGCAGCCATTCCGATGGAGCGAAAGCCGCATGAGCCGCGTATCGAGGGTCCTGCATTCACAGCGACAACACGGCGACGCCGAGGCTTCCGGCGTGCAGCCTACGAAGGTTCACGTGCATCTTTTCTATGGCTCCGATCCGCGGTTTTATCGGAAGGGCGAGAACATTGGTTGTCTTTACGGATATCACCACGCCGAGTCGCCGGAGATGACGCTGACGTATTCGCGCGACAAACCCGAGAACAAGATCGTGCGTCTCGCTCGCCGCGGATTGAAAGCCGTGCTCGGCTTCGATTTCGTTCATACGTGGCGCAATCGCGACGAGATCCTGAATTCGGACGTGGTGTGGACGCATACGGAGCACGAGCATTTATCGGCGGCGTTGTTGCTTTTGTTGAAGGGACGCGCCCGCGGCAATCCAATGTTGCTCGCGCAAAGCGTCTGGCTCTTCGATAAATGGGCGAGCTACGGTGCGATAAGGAAATTCTTCTATAAGAAGCTGCTCGCACGCGCCGATGTGCTGACCACCCACGCGACCGAGAATGCGCAGATGGCGCGTGACTACCTGAAGCGCGAGGTGCAGCAGGTTTTCTACGGCATCAATCCGCGCGACTTTCCGTTGCAGGAACCAGCGGCGTGGAAACCGGATACGCCCGTTCGAATTGGCGCGATTGGCAATGATCGTGATCGCGATTGGGAATCGCTGGTCAAGGCATTCCGGCAGAATCCTGCATGTGAAGTGCGGATTGCGACGCGTCGCCGGGTATCGAAGGAACTGCATGCCGGCAACGTGATAATCGCGCCGGCCATCGGCCTCAAGGCGGCCCGTGAACTCTACGATTGGGCCGATGTGATCTTCGTGCCGTTGCGCCATAACACGCATGTTTCAGGCATCACAGTCGTGCTGGAAGCCGTTGCGCTGGGCAAGCCCGTGATTGTTTCCGACGTCGGTTCGTTGCGCGATTACTTTGGACCCGAGCATGTGTTTTATGTGCCGCCGCACGACGTGCAGGCGTTGCAGGGCACGCTCGAGACAATCGTCGCCAATCCCGAACTCGCGCTGCAGCGCGCGCAGGCCGCGAGCCGTCACTTTGCGGCGCGTGATTACACGACCCATCAGTTCGCGATGCAGCACGTCCGCATCACGCAGGAGTTCATGCGCAATGCGCGTCCCGTCGAAACGCCGGCGCATGCCGATCTTCACGGCATCGCATCATCACGCAGGGCGCACTGACGATGAGCACGCCAGCCGCTCCGCGCACGCCCAAATTCATTGCCGATCTGATCGAGAACGGCGGTAAGCCCGCGCGCGCAGGGTTCCTCGGACTGTTCCGCGATGAACCCAAACACTGGGTGCCGCAGACCGGCTTCTGGGCGTTCACGCTGCTGCTCATCCTCGCGCATCAGGGCACGGTGCTGACGCTGGCTTTTCCGTTTTTATCGACAGCGGTCGGCTTGTGGCTTTATATCAAGAGCCCCGCCCGATACATCGGCTTTGTCTGGTGGCAATGGTTCCTGAGCCCGGAAGTCCGGCGCCTTGCCGACTACGCAAAGGGCGGCTTCACGCCGACGAGCCTGATCCAGATCGCGCCGGTTGTCGTCACGATGATATGCGCGCTGACCGTTGTGCGGCATTACCGCGTGCTTGCCGAAAGACGCGGCGTGCCGGTCCTGCTGATCTTCCTCGGGCTCGCTTATGCGTATCTGATCGGCGTGATGTCAAACGGCCCCATGGCGGCTACCTACGATCTCGCTGCGTGGCTTTATCCGGTGCTTATCGGATTCCACATCATGGTCCATGCACGCGAATATCCAAAGTATCGCCAGGCGATTCTCGATACATTCATCTGGGGCATGCTGTTCATGGGCGGTTACGGGCTCGTGCAGTTCTTCATCATGCCCGCATGGGACGCAATGTGGATGATCGGATCGCAAATGGCGTCGCAGGGCGACCCCGTTCGCCTTGGCGTGCGTGTGTTCAGCACCATGAATTCATCCGGCCCGTTCGCCCTCGCGATGATGGCCGCGCTCACTTTCACCATGGCCGGCACCCAGAGCGTGCGATGGCTTGCCGGTGGTCTCGGCTTTATCTCGTTCGGACTTTGCATGGTGCGCTCGACGTGGGGCGGCTGGGTCATCGCGATGGTCCTGCAAATCATCAAGGCGAGCAACAAGGTACGCGTGCGGATTCTGATTGGCGGAGTGGTGCTGGTCGCGCTCTCGGTGCCGTTGCTGACCTTCGGTCCTATCGCCGACAAGATGGCGACGCGCCTGCAATCCATCACCAATCTCAGCGATGACAACAGCTACGCCGCGCGCAACGAGTTCTATGCATCGTTTGCGAAAACAGCCTTTACGGATGTGTCGGGCGAAGGTTTTGGGGCGACAGGTTCTTCTACCAAGCTTTCGTCATCGAACGGTGATCTGGGAAAATACGGCAGCTTCGACAGCGGCGTGATGAACGTGCCGTTCGTGCTCGGCTGGCCAGGTTCACTGATGTACCTCGCCGGACTCGGCCTGCTGTTGATGCGCGCATTCCGTGCGTCGTTTTCCCTGCGCGATGACAAGTACGCGCAAGCCTCATTGAGCGTGGCGTTTGCGATTGTCGGCATGCTGGTCTTCACCAACACCTTCACATCGATTGGCGGAATGATCCTTTACATGGGCCTGTGCTCGGTCCTGGCCGCTCGCCATCACATGCGGCTCGAAAAGAAGCGGGCACGCGCGGTCTTCGAACAATCCATTCCACACAAGGCAATCCGATGAGAATCGCCATCGTCACCCATGTCGTGCGTCATAACGACGGGCAAGGCCGCGTGAACTACGAGATCGCACGCGCCGCGCTGGCGGAGGGCCACCAGGTCACGTTGCTTGCGTCGCATGTGGCGCCCGAACTGGCATCGGAAACGCGTTTGCGATGGGTCGCGATCAAGGTCGGGCGCTTCTGGCCGACCAAGCTTTTCAAGCAGCAGGTCTTCGCGCTGAAGACCGCACTGTGGCTAAAGAAACACAAAAAGGACTATGACGTGCTGCATGTGAACGGATTCATATCGTGGACCAAAGCCGATGTGAACACCGCTCACTTCGTGCATGGCGGCTGGCTGCGGAGTCCTTACTATCCATTCAAGCTCACCGGCGGTTTGTGGTCTGCATATCAAGTCGTCTACAGCCACGTCAATGCGAAGCTGGAACACTGGGCGTACCAGCGCTCGAAGATCATCGCGGCCGTGTCGGAGAAGGTCGCCGTGGAGATTCGCGCAAACGGTACGGAGAGCGAGCGTATCGAGGTCGTCTACAACGGCGTGGATACGACCGCTTTCACAGCGGCACGTCGCACTGGCAGCGACAGGGCGCAGTTCCAGCTTCCCGACGATGCCTGCCTGCTGTTGTTCGTGGGCGACCTGCGCACGCCGCGCAAGAACCTCGACACCGTCCTGAAGGCGCTACTGGAGCTACCGTCGAGCGTACATCTGGCGGTCGCCGGTTACATCCCGGGCAGCCCTTACCCCGATGAAGCGAAGGCGCTCGGCATCGGCGATCGCGTGCATTTTCTCGGGCTCGTGAAGAACATGCCGACGCTCATGCATTCCGTCGACGCATTCGTTTTCCCCTCGCGATACGAAGCCATGAGCTTGTCCCTGCTCGAGGCGCTCGCGGCCGGCTTGCCGGTCATCACGGCGAAGACGGCGGGCGGGGCGGAGATCATCGGCACGGATTGCGGCATCGTGCTCGACGATCCCGACGATGCCACTGCGCTCGCGGGAGCTGTCTTGAAGCTCGCGGATGCACCTGAGCTACGCCGTGAAATGGGCGTGGCCGCGCGCCTGCTTGCGGACCAGTTCGGATGGGCGCGGATGGCGCGGCGCTATCTGGATCTGTATCGCGGGTTTGCGAATCAGAAGGGTGCAGTGGCTTCATCGAACGATACAAGCGATGCGCAAAAGGCCGAAAGCGTGGCCTCCATATAAGCAATTTATTTTTCAACGATATTGAAGCGGGGTCAGGGATATGAGCACACAAGCCATCAAGTCGCTGCAGATCGGGATGCACTGGTTCCCTGAGCGCGCGGGCGGTCTCGACCGCATGTATCACACGCTGGTTGGCGCGCTGCCGGGCGCGGGCGTCACCGTGCGTGGCGTGGTCGCGGGATCGGCGCGAGTCGCATCCGATACAGAAGGCGCCATTCACGGTTTCGGTCCTGCCGCGCAATCGTTGCCGCGCCGGCTGATGGCGGCCCGCCGTGCGTTGCGTGCCTCGCTGAGCCGCGAAACGCCCGACGTCGTCTCGTCGCATTTTGCGCTTTATACATTCCCTGGACTCGATGTCACGCGTGGCATTCCGCAGGTTTCGCATTTCCAGGGACCTTGGGCCGACGAGAGTCATGTCGAAGGCGCGGACACCATTGGGCAACGTACCAAGCGGATGCTCGAGCAACGTGTGTATGCGCGTTCGACGCGGCTAATTGTTTTATCGGAGGCATTCGGCGAGATCTTGCAGTCGCGATATTCCATTCCTGCAGACCGGATTCGCGTGGTGCCGGGATGTGTAGATGTTTCGCAGTTCAACGTGCCGTTGAGCCGTGCCGATGCGCGCCGGCGTTTGCAGCTTCCGCAGGATCGTCCGGTCGTGCTTGCAGTGCGGCGACTCGTGCGGCGCATGGGACTGGAAGATCTTATTGAAGCGATGAAGCGCGTGAAGGCGAAGCAGCCCGATGTGTTGTTGCTGATCGCGGGGAAGGGGCGGCTAGCTGAAGAGCTGCAGGCGCGCATTACCGAAGCCGGTCTCGACGATAACGTGCGTCTTCTCGGGTTTGTGCCTGATCGGCATTTGGCGGCGCTTTATCGGGCGGCTGATGTGAGTATCGTGCCGACGGTTGCGCTCGAGGGGTTCGGGTTGATTACGGTGGAGTCGCTGGCGTCTGGCACGCCGGTGCTGGTTACGCCGGTTGGCGGGTTGCCGGAGGCGGTTGCGCCTTTGTCAGGGAATCTTGTTTTGCCTTCTACAGGGGTTGATGCGATCGCCGAGGGGTTGATCGGTGCGCTCGATGGGTCGCTTGTTTTGCCAAGCGAGCAAGCTTGTCGGGATTATGCCAAGGCTAATTTCGATACGCCGGTGATCGCTCGCCGCGTGGCTTCGGTTTATAGCGAGGCTATTGAGGTGGGGGTTTTGCATTGAGTTGGTCTTGTGCTGCGGTGGGGGTTTGATGCTGGGTTGCTACTCTTTAGGTCTTCGCGCGTTACGTCTTGGCTGATTTTTTTAGCACTATTAGCCACTGTGCGTGGCGGGACTTCATTTCTTTTTCCAACGGCGAAAAAGAAACGAAGCAAAGAAAACGCCTCTCCACCGATGGCACATAAGTGTCCCGAGCGTGCAGTTCCAGACTGTTTGGTACTTCACAAGAACGCTCGACGCCGCAATCAAGAACACTTGAAACCCTCCCCCTCCGTCAACGGCAACCCACACGCTTCGCCACCAGTGTGGGAATCCGCTAATTAGGCCTCCGCGCTGCGCGCTGGCGCCCAAACGGAGGGGTGGGGCTGTACTGGTTACGTTGCGCCCGTGCTCGTTTGGGATCATCGATGGCGAAGTCTTAGGCAAATTCAAATTGTTGTGAAGCCGTTATGGGATCCGCCCGTTGTTATGTGTGGGCCAGGTTTCCGTATTGACTGCCACAGTTACTGGTGGCGAAGCGTGTGGGTATCTGTTGACGGAGGGGGAGGGGTTCAAGTGTTGGTGGTTATGGCGGTAACCGTTCTTCTGAAGTACCAAACAGTTCAAAACCGCACGCTCGGGACACTTAAGAATTAGCGGTTGAGAGGCGTTTTCTTTGCTTCGTTTCTTTTTCGCCGTTGGAAAAAGAAATGAAGTCCCGCCACGGACAGTGGCTAATAGTGCGAAAAAAATCAGCTAGAACGGAACGCGCGAAGACCTGAAGAGCAACAACCCGGCATCACCCCCGACCGCTACCCCGCCCCACCCCCGCCCCACCCCCGCCCCGCCCATCCAACGCCCCATTCCCATTTCCATCGTAATATTCATCTTTCAGGGCCCGCGCGCCCAGCGCCTCCCCGTATAACCTCTAGCCTGGAACCCCCATCCATGGACCGTTTCCTAGCGATGAAAGTCTTCGTCCGTGTCGTCGAGAGCGGCAGCTTCTCGAAGGCCGCCGATGCCTTGCGCCTTCCCGCCGCCAGCGTCTCACGCACCGTGCAAGCCCTCGAAGCTCACCTCGGCGCGCGCCTGCTCAACCGCACCACGCGCAGCATCAGCATCACCGAAGACGGCGAAATCTATTACGAGCGCTGCGTGCGCGTCCTCGGCGAAGTCGATGACATGGAATCCGTGCTCTCACGCTCGAAACTCAGCCCGAAAGGGACCGTGCGCGTCAGCCTGCCAGCTCTCATGGCGAAAAGCACGATCATCGGCGCGCTGCCGGAATTTTTCGCGGCCTACCCGGATATCCGGGTAGAAATGAGTCTCACCGATAAACAAGTCGACATCATCGAAGCCGGTGTCGATTGCGTGATCCGCGTAGGCGCTGTCGGCGATATTGGCCTGGTCGCGAAGACCATCGGACGATATTCGCAAATCACGGTCGCGGCGCCATCGTATATCGAGAAATACGGCGAACCGAAGACGCTCGAGGATCTCGAGAATCATTATTGTGTGGACTATCTGGTAAGCAAGACGGGACGCGTCAGGCCATGGGAATTCGTCGTGGACGGGGAAACGCGCACCGTTCCACTCAAGGCGATGCTCGCCGTGAACGACGCCGAATCGTACGTGGAATGTGGCTTGAAAGGACTTGGACTGATCCAGGCGTCGGGCTACACGCTGACATCGTATGTGGAAAGCGGGGACCTGCGCGAGGTGCTGCAGGCGTATCCATCGTACCCGCGGATCGTGTCCATTCTTTACGCGGCCAACCGGCATCAGCCGCGTCGCGTGAAAGTGTTTATTGAATGGATAGCAGAGGTGTATAGGCGCCAATCATCGCTGCAAGTGCCTGCGGACGATCCGCTTGCCGGCCAGACGCGGCTTGCAGACCACTCGCCGCCTAACGGGCAAGTCAGGAACGGGCACGTTACGTCTTGACGGTCGCCGCGCTTTCAAATTTTGCACGCGCGTGGTTGTACATCCACTCGAGCGTGTCGTAGATCGGCGTAATCGGCACGCGGCCAATCGCACGACGCAACTTGACATTCGAACCAACGAGCTTCGCAATCTCATTGCGGCGCATGAAGCGAGGGTCGACGAACACCTCGATTTCGTACCCCGCGATACGGCGCATCATGCCGAGGATTTCACCAAGCGAATGGCCGATACCGGAACACGTGTTGAACGCTTCGCCCACGGGCGCTTTTTCGATCAATTGCGTGTAGACCTCGACGACATCGCGGACATCGGAAAAATCACGGCTCACCGCGAGGTTACCCAGCGACATTTTTTGTTCGTGGCGCGCGTGGTGATTGACGATCTTGGGCAACAGGAAATCTTCGCCCTGGCCGACTCCCGTGTAGTTGAACGGCCGCGTAAAGAAAATAGGCAGGCGGTCGAGCCATAAACGCGCCATGTTCTCCATGGCGAGCTTGCTGACTGCGTAGTCGTTGCCGGGATTGAGCGGCACGTTCTCGTCGATGACTTCCACGTTCGCGTTGCCATACACATTCGATGTGCTCGCCATCAGCACCGCACGAGGTTTTTTATCGAGGAGCGCAAGGGCATCGAGCAGATTGCGCGATCCCATGATGTTGACGAGATAACTTTGTGTCGGCGGATTGCCGGTAACGTGCGCAAGACCGGCCAGATGCACGACGACGTCCGGATTCGCGTCGGACACGCAAGCGCGCACGGCGTCGAGATCCAGGAGATCGACCGGCACGCCGGTCGTCCCCGGTACATCGGCTTCCGATGCCGGCGAGGTCGTGCCCCACACGTCGTAGCCTTCGTCCAGCAGACGCTCAGCCATGTGGCGTCCGGTGAATCCCGAAAGACCCGTGATGAGAGCGCGGCGACGCTTCTTGCCGCCATCAGGATGTTTTGTGTCGTTCATTGCGCTTGGTATGTGCGGCGATCATGTCGCGGGTGGATTGCAGCGCCTTCTGTTTGCGCCATTCCGACATGGCGACCCTTGAGCAAGTTATTGGTAAGCAAGCTTCGTGCTGCGCGCCAACGAGGTGCCGGGGCCATTTTTCGCATCGATTCAGCCGAGAATTTTAACATGCGGGTCATTACGCAAGGGGACAGAACAAACCGGATTATTCGCTGCAGCGGCAGTGGGGCTCGCGCCGGGAAACGGCTGGAAAACTCGTTGAAATCGGGTTGAGCGGTTTTGGAATGTGAAGCTCCCGCGCGTGATCTCCACCGTTCCGATGCGGGCCGCACAGATAAATCGCGCAAAATCGTCATTAATTCTATGGCGAAACAATTATGGAAATATTTGGTGGCCCCTTGCTTGTCATGGCATCCAACGGCGTTTTGTAAGCGCCCTGAGTCAAGCGCGCTATTACTTTTCGAAACAATTTTTTTGAACAAAATAAGTCGGACCGGAATTCCGACCCACCAGTTCTCATTTCACCTTCCATTTATTTCAGATTTTTTTGCAATATTTGAACGGTAGGCTTGATTAACCCGAGTAACGGCCGTGACGCCTCTACTGCTCCATTGGCCGATCGAGCAGAGCCGGCCGCTCTCAGATGGAGAAAACCTCTTGCTTCGCACTTTGCATCGTTTTTCAGTTGTTGTTTCGCGGTTCGTAGTGGTGGGTGCGCTTGGCGTGGCGGCAGCGGCTCCGGCATATCCGGCGTACGTGGCGCCGGCGACGGTGCTGCAGGCGCGCACATCCTGGATTGGCAACACGTTCGGTTTCGGCGATGGCGCATGGACGCAGATCAACATCACCGCGATCGCCGTGGCCCCGGACGGCCGCGTGTTCACCAACTCGCCGTGGGACGAGAGCGGCGCCGAGGTCAGTGTCTACAAGAACGGCAAGGTGCTCGGCAGAGCCGATGGCACACACGGCTGGGGCCATTACGGCGGCAACGCAATAGCGATCAACAAGCGCTATGTGTTTGTGGCGGTCGCCGTAGGCAATGAACGCGGCGGTCTGTCGAAGCCGGGTGTATGGCCGCCGAAGGGCAAGCAGTGGTTCGGCGTGTCGCGCCGTGAACTTGCCGATATGAAGCGGCCCGCCACATTCCAGGCGAGCCTCGCCGCCGATAAAGCCGACGGGCACGCCCAGCTTGCGGCCGCGTTCCTGATGGTCAACGAGGCGCCGGATGAGAAGCGGGGCGCACCGAAGGCCGAGTTCAGGCAGGACGTGGGCGGGTTGGCGGCGACCGATGCGTTGTTATATGTCGCGAACACATCGGCGAATCGCATCGAAGTGTACGACGCCGAAACGATGCAGCAAAAGAGCAACTGGAGCGCGCCGCAACCGGGGCGTCTCGCGCTCGCGAAGGACGGCACGCTTTGGGCGCTGACCAACACGCAAGGCGCAAAGGCGCGGCTCGCGCATTACACGCCGGCGGGTGCGGTGATCGACGATGCGCCGGCGTTCGCGACCGGCACGGATGCAGTAGATGTCGCTGTCGATACGCAAGGGCGTTTGCTGGTCGCAGACAACGGCCCACGTCAACAGGTGTTGATTTTTACGCGCGATGGCGGGGCGAACAAGTATCGCGAGACGGGCGCGCTGGGTGAGCGAGGCGGAATTTTCTCTGGCGTCGCGGGCAAGCCTGGCCCGCAGCGTTTCAATGGACTGACGGGCGTGGGCGCCGACGCGGCGGGCAACATCTATGTATCGACGAACGGCATTGGCGTGCGCCAGGGGTCGACGGGCGCGGGGCTTGGCGCCACGCTCGAAAGCTACGCGCCAGATGGCAAGCAGTTATGGGAAGTGCAGGGCTTGTTGTTCGTGGACGGCGCGTGGATGGATCCGTCGCGGCCGAACAGCGTGTACACCGGCAACAAGCGTTTTGAACTGGATTTATCGAAACCGGTGGGACAGGAATGGAAGTACGCGGGGTTTCTATCGGGGCGTTTCAAGTATCCCGAGGACCCGAGTTTCAGCGTGGATGACTGGCCGGGCCAGCCGATCGCCCGCAAGCTCGACGGCCGGACGTTCCTGTATCTGACCGACATGTATTCGGATCACCTGAAGATTTATCGGTTCGATGCAAAGCGCGATGGTGAACTGGCCATTCCTTCGGGGTATTTCGCTGGTCGCGAACGTGGCGCCGCGAACATCCCGAATCATCCGGCTGGCGGCGACTGGATCTGGCGCGATGACAACGGCAACGGCCGCTTCGAGCCGAACGAGTTCGAGTCGAACAGCGCGATGCTGCCCAATCCGGGCGGTTGGGGATGGTGGGTCGACACCAAGGGTGACATCTGGCACACGAGCGATTCGAGCGGCATCAATCGCTTCAGGTATGGCGGTGTGGACAAGGTAGGCAATCCGCTTTACACGTACAACAACGCGCAAAACTATCCGATGCCTGCGTCGTTCAACGTGGTGAAGCGCGCCATATACGAGGCCGATACCGACACGATGTACCTGACGGGATACACCGCCGACGAGCCGTTTGATCGTGGGTACTGGAAGGAAGTGGGTCGACGCCTGGTGCGCTATGACCGTTGGTCTTCGGACACGCCAAAGCAGCGTTATTCGATTGCGTTGCCGTGGGATACGAAGAGCAAGCCGCTTGCGACCACGATCGGGCTGACGGTGGAGGGCAAGTATCTCTTTTCGATAGAGCCGGTCGGGATGGTTCATGTGTATGAGAAGGATACGGGGCGTGAAGTTGGAGTGATCAAGCCGGGGCCGGAAGTGGGGGGTGCGTCTGGGTGGGTTGATGTGCCGAATGGGATTAGTGCTAGCCGGCAGGCTAATGGTGAGTATTTGATTTTTGTAGAAGAGGATGCGCGGGGGAAGGTGATGATGTACAGGTGGAGACCGTAAGGGTCTCTGGGGGGGTGGAAGTGTGGGGTGGGGTTGGTGCCGGGTTGCTGCTTTCTGAGTCTGCGCGCGTTCATTGTTAGTCGTTCTCTTTAGCACTATTAGCCACTGTGCGTGGCGGCACTTCATTTCTTTTTCCAACGGCGAAAAAGAAACGAAGCAAAGAAAACGCCTTTCAAACGACGGCACATAAGTGTCCCGAGCGTGCAGTTTTGAACTGTTTGGTACTTCAGAAGAACGGTTACCGCCATAACCCCGAACAGTTGAAAACCTCCCCCTCCGAACACGGATACCCACACGCTTCGCCACCAGTAATTGTGGCAGTCAATACGGAAACCTGCGCAACGCATAACAACCGTTCAACTCATAACGGCTCTACAGCATTTGAACTTGCCCAAGACCTCGCCGCCGGGGGGCCGGCAAGCACGGCACACAACGGAACTAGTACAGCCGACCCTTCGGTTTGGGCGCCGGCGCGCGTAAGCGCGGAAGCCTGATTAGTGGATTCCCACACTGGTGGCGAAGCGTGTGGGTTGCCGTTGACGGAGGGGGAGGGTTTCAAGTGTTCTGAAGTCCGGCGTCGAGCGTGCTTCTGAAGTACCAAACAGATAAACGTGCACGCTCGGGACACTTAAGAATTAGCGGTTGAGAGGCGTTTTCTTTGCTTCGTTTCTTTTTCGCCGTTGGAAAAAGAAATGAAGTGCCGCCACGCACAATGGCTAACGGCGATAAAGAGGATTACTAACGAGAAACCCGAGAAAAAATTAAGAGCAACAACCCGGCATTAACCCCGCCCCACAACACCCAAAAACCTCCTAAAACCAACAGCCAACGACCCGCCCCCGATGGAAAAATCGTTAATCAAAAACATGGCGATCAACTTCTCGGGACTGGTGCTGCCCACCTTCGTCTCCCTGATCACCGTACCTGCCTACATCCATCTCGTAGGTGTCGAACGCTATGGCGTCATCAGCCTCGTCTGGACGCTTATCGGCTACTTCGGCATTCTCGATCTCGGCATGGGCATGGCCGCGCAGCATCAAATTTCGAAGGCGCACGCAGCAAACGACCCCGAAGCCCGCTCGCGCGTTTTCTGGAGCGCCATCTGGCTCAACCTGGGCACGGGAATCATCGGCGGAGCGCTGATCTACTTCGGCGCATTCGCCTACACGGCCTACGTGGCACACACATCCCCGTACATGCAGCGCGAGGTCTATCACGCGCTTCCGTGGCTCGCGCTCGCCATCCCCATCGCAAACGTTTCATGGGTATGCGCGGGCGCCATCAACGGCGTCGAACGCTTCGGTATCTACAACACGAACCAGACAATCGGCACGTTCCTCTTCCAGTTGTTGCCGCTCGCCGCTGCATGGAAGATCGCGCCGAACTTGCAGACGGTGCTTGCCGCCGCCGTGGTCGCCCGTGTTATCGCGGTCGTGCTGCTTGCCCGCGCGAGCATCAAGGTGCTCGACATCAAACGCATCGAATGGCCGCAACTTGGCGTGGCCGGCGGTTTGTTCAAGTTCGGCGGATGGATGCTGGTTGCAACCATCTCCAGCATGATCACCGATTCGCTCGATCGCATCCTTCTCGGCGCAAATCTCGGCGCGCGGTTCGTCACCTACTACACGGTGCCGCAGAACCTCGTCACGCGTTTGAACATGTTGCCGAATTCGCTGGTGCGCACGTTGTTTCCGCGGCTGTCGGCAATCAAGCGCGATCACGCCGATGCAATGGTCCGCCAGTCGCTCGAGTTCCTGAACGGAGTGTTCACACCGATCGCGTTGTTCGTGATGCTCGTGCTCGCACCGTTTCTGCATCTGTGGGTCGGGCAGGAAATCGCCATCGCGAGCGCACCCGTTGGCCGGATCCTGATCATCGGCGTGTGGCTTGTCGGGCAGGCAAGCGTCACACGCATCATGATCCAGTCGCAGATCAATCCCGCTACAGCCGCGCGCATCGGCCTCGTGCAACTGCCGTTCTTCGTGACGGCGCTGTGGTTCGGTATTGCGCACTTCGGTCCCATCGGCGCGGCGAGCGTGGTCGTCGCGCGTTCGCTCGTCGACTACGGTCTGCTGCTGTGGATCTCACGCGTCAACGCCCGGCCAATCGCCGCCGACATGCTCCTGCACCTCGCGTTTCTTGTTGCGGGACTCGGTGTCGCTTACCTCATCGATCCAATTGAATACCCGTTGCAGTCAATTGCCGCGGCGTTCGTTATTGCAGGCCTCAATGCCGGCTGTTCCCTGTTGACGCGACCCGCGCTGCGCTCCATGGCGCGCAGCTTCGTTCGCGAGTTGAGTACGCGTCTGAAACGACGCGTGAAATCCACGGTTTGAGGTGAGGAGTGGCGCATGAGACATGATCTCGATGAAGTGCTCATCGACCCGGTTCAGGATCACGCTGACCGCACTGATGTGAATCCGCCTTCCGTGATGGATGCGCCGCCAAAGCATCGCGCACGGGTTGCAAAGCGGATACCGCGCGTAGCGATCGTGCACGACTGGCTCGTCGCGTTTGCGGGCGCCGAGAAGGTGCTCGAACAGATCCTTATCTGCTTTCCGGAAGCCGATCTGTTCAGCGTGGTCGACTTCATGGAGGAGCGAGCGTGGATGCGCGGCAAGCAGGTCACCACGTCGTTCATCCAGAAGTTGCCGCAGGCGAAGAAGCGGTATCGATCGTACTTGCCGTTGATGCCGCTTGCCATCGAGCAACTCGATGTCTCCGGTTACGACCTCGTGATCTCGAGCAGCCATGCGGTTGCGAAGGGCATCCTCACCGGTCCGGATCAGATCCACGTGAGCTACGTGCATTCGCCCATCCGCTATGCGTGGGACCTGCAGCATCAGTATCTGCAGCAATCCAACCTCACGGTCGGCATCAAGTCGGGACTCGCGCGTCTTGTGCTGCACTACATGCGCAACTGGGATATCCGGACGTCGAATTCGGTGGATCATTTCATCGCGAATTCGGAGTTCATTTCGCGTCGGATCAACAAGGTGTATCACCGCGATTCGCATGTGATCTTTCCGCCGGTAGATGTCGATGCATTCCAGCTTTGCGAGGTGAAAGAGGACTTCTATCTGACCGCGTCGCGCATGGTGCCGTACAAGAAGATCGACTTGATCGTCGAGGCGTTTGCAAAGATGCCCGAGCGCAAGCTGGTGGTGATCGGCGATGGTCCCGACATGCGCAAGATCCGAGCGAAGGCGACCGCGAACATCGAGATCATGGGATATCAGCCGTTCGCGGTCTTGCAGGACAAGATGCGTCGCGCGAAGGCGTTCGTGTTTGCGGCCGAAGAAGACTTCGGCATCTCGGTGGTCGAGGCGCAGGCGTGCGGAACGCCCGTGATTGCTTACGGGAAGGGCGGTGCGCTGGAAACCGTGCTCGACAGTTCGAACGCATGTCCGACGGGCCTCTTCTTCGATGAACAAACGACCGAATCGATCATCGATGCCGTCGATGGCTTCGAGCTCGGCGCGGTGAAGATCGAACCTGCGGATTGCCGCGCGAATGCCGAGCGTTTTTCGGTGAGGCATTTCCGCGATAACCTGCGCGCCTACGTGCAAAGCGTCGCACCGCAGTTCACGCTGCCACCGCCGGCGTTGCCGCCGGTTCCCCTCGTGCGCAAGGTCAAGACGACAACGCCGAAGCAGGACGAAGACAACGAAGCCGCCGATGGCATGCGCGTACTCGCAGTCGATCAAAGCGGCGTGCTCGGCGGCGCGGAATTATCGCTGCTCGAGGTCATGAAGAACATGCGCGGCAACAACGAGACAGTTCTCTTCGATGACGGTCCGTTTCGCATTGCATTGGAAGCGGTCGGCATCAAGGTCGACGTGCTCGATGGCGCCGCGCTCGGCGGCGTGAGCAAGGACAGCGGCATGAAACGGCCGAGTGCCGGCATGATCGGCGGCGTGATGGGACTCGTGCGCGGCACGCTGGAAAAATCCCGCAACTCCGACGTAATCTATGTGAACACTCAGCGCGCGATGGTCGTTGGCGCAATCGCGGGCCTGATCTCACGGCGGCCGGTCGTGTGGCATCTTCGCGATATCGTCAGCCCCGAGCATTTCGGCAAGACGCAGCTCACCATCATCAAGTGGTGCACGAAGCTGATGCTGGAACGTGTGATCGCCAATTCGACTGCGTCGGCGGTCGCGCTTACCGCGTTGACGCGGATGAAAGAAGAGCGTCTGGATGTGGTGTTCAACGGCGTTTCAGCCGAGCCGTTCACGGAACTCGAAGCGGTCGCGCAACATGAATTGCGCTCGCGTTTTGGTTTGCCGCAGGATGCGTTTCTGGTCGGATCGTTCAGCCGGCTCGCGCGCTGGAAAGGGCAGCACGTGTTGCTCGAGGCGCTGCTGGAGGCGCCCGACATGCACGCCGTGCTGGTAGGCGCCGCCCTCTTTGGCGAGGATGCTTACGAGGCGGAATTGCGGGCTTATGTGCTTGAGCACGGGATTGGGGATCGCGTGCATTTTCTGGGGTTCCAGCATGACATTGCGGCGTGCATGAAAGCAGTCGATGTCATCGCGCATACGTCGATCAGTCCGGAGCCGTTCGGTCGCGTGATCATCGAAGGCATGCTGGCGAAGCGGCCGGTCGTGGCCGCGCGTGCCGGCGGTGTGGTGGATATCGTGACGAATCGCGAGAACGGCATCCTGTGCACGCCGGGAGATGTGACTGAACTGGCGGGCGTGCTTGGCGAGCTGTCCGCCGATGCGGACTTGCGCGGCCGCCTGGTCGAGCAGGGTTATGCAAACGCGATCAACCGCTTCGGCACGGAGCGGTATGTAGAAAGCGTGCAGAAGATCCTGTCGGATGTTGCCGGGAGGGGAAGGTCGAAGCGGGGATGAGTTGCAAAAAGCTCGCCTACCGGACTGTTCGAAAACGCTAAGCGTTGCCAACGGTAGCGCATCGCCTGCGGGTGTCGCCGGTACAATGTGCCGGTGCTGCGCGGGGTTAGGTGCGTCTGCTTCAGGCACGACTTCATCGAAGCCGTCGTCCTGAACTGATTAGCGTGCGAGAGGCTATGGACAGTGGGCGAGGAGGCAGAGGTGATCGAGAACAGGAACAATGACGCGGTGAGAAGCGGGAAGCGTTCGCTGCGCCGAAACTCGACGTTGAAAAACGAGACCACGGTATGACCGATCTCGTTTCCTCGCATTCCGATTATGTCGGCATCCACGGCGATATCGTGGCTTTGCTGGAAAGTACACGTCTCGCTGCCGCACGCAGCGTCAATGCGCTGATGACTGCCAGTTACTGGGAGATTGGCAGACGCGTCGTCGAGTTCGAACAACGCGGGCAGGATCGGGCGGCATACGGCGACGCGCTGATCAAGCGACTATCCGCCGACTTGTCTACCCGATTCGGCCGCGGCTTCTCCGCGCGCAACCTAGAGCAAATGCGCTCGTTCTACCAGGCTTGGCCGACGGAGCGAATTTCGCAGACAGTGTCTGCGAAATTGAGCGGACATCAAAATCCGCAGATACCGTCTGCGGTTTCTTTCAGCACAAAAACGTCAGATTCCCTGCGGCGTAACGTAGTTGACTTATTCACCGTTGCAAATGCCTTTCCCCTGCCTTGGTCGGCCTATGTGCGTCTGCTTTCGGTCAAAAGTGAGCAGGCTCGGACCTTCTACGAAGCTGAAACTCTGCGTGGAGGGTGGTCGGTACGCCAGCTTGATCGACAAATTGGCAGCCAGTTTTACGAACGCACGGCTTTATCCCGCAACAAGGCTGCCATGCTGGAAAAAAGCGAGGTGGTCAAACCAGGCGACGCCCTTACACCCGAGCAGGCGATCAAAGACCCCTTCGTTCTGGAATTTCTCAATCTCAAGGACGAATACTCCGAATCCGACTTGGAAGACGCATTAATCCAGCACCTGGCCGACTTTCTGCTGGAATTGGGCGATGACTTCGCGTTTGTAGGCCGTCAGCGCCGGCTACGCATCGACGACACCTGGTTCCGCGTCGATCTGCTTTTCTTCCATCGTCATCTCAAGTGCCTGCTGGTGATTGACCTCAAGGTCGGCAAATTTGGATATGCCGATGCCGGCCAAATGCACCTGTACCTCAACTACGCGCGCGAACATTGGATGAAGCCTGGAGAAAATCCACCCGTAGGCTTGATTCTCTGCGCCGAAAAAGGCGCGGCAGAAGCTCGTTACGCGCTCGAAGGCCTGCCGAACAAAGTGCTGGCCGCAGAGTACCAGACCGTATTGCCTGACGAAAAGCTGCTGGCTAAAGAGTTAGCCAAGACGCGGCTGGAGCTGGAAGCACGGCGCTTCAAACAAGCCGGCGATGTGGATGACGACAAGTAAATCCGTGATTTGATCGGCTTGCGCAGTAGCCAAACCGAAACGGCGTCATCCGTTGAGCGGCGGTCGGCTGGTCGTTTATAAACATCCGTGCGCTGTTTGGCAACGGCCTCACCGCCCTTCACCTACCTCCGCTTAAAACTTGCCGACCAATGCATGGCAGGCCGTTCTACAAGCATATAAAACACGAACCCCACCGCCACCGGCACGATCATGAACACGAACGACGGCCAGATCGCGGTCTGCAGTGTCGAGCGGAACAGCAGCGATCCAAGGAAAATCAGAATCGGAATATGCACGATATACAGCGAGAAGCTGAACTCGCCGAGCCATGAAAATCCCCGTACGGGCAACGAATTTCGCATGGGTTTATCGAGTACCTGATACAGATACAGCGCGAACGCCACTGCCCAAAGCTGGAACGCCAGATACTGCGCAACCTGGAACGCGGCACATCCAGCCAACGCAACCACGAGTGCCGCACCCAGCAGTTTCCACGATCCCTTCGTCAACTTGACCGCATCCGGCGCGGCCTTCGCTTCGGCGATCCACGCGCCGAGCGTCCACGAGAACCAGTACGACGCAAACAAGATGATCTCGTGACGCTCGAACACGAGCGCGGACACCACGTTGACCACGCCCACACTCGCCAGCACCGCCTTCATGCCGATCCGCCGGCGTAGCGCAATCAAGAGCGGATACACAAGATAGAACTGCACCTCGAGCGACAGCGTCCACAGCGCGCCGTTCGACCCGAATGTCCCGCCTGCTACACCCTGCAGCGAAAGCAGATTGACGATAAACAAATGCAGGTCAAGCGTCCCGATCTTCGGGCTAACCGGCGAAAAGCCGCGGCTCCACGAATCGAGCACATACGTCAGCACGAGCGCCGCGAGCAGCACCGGGTAAATCCGCGCGAACCGGCGCATGAGGAAATTGCCGGTATCGAAGGGTGCGGACGGGTTGGTGAGCAGCTTGCGCGCCGTTCCACGATGAATGCAGTAGCCGCTGATCACAAAGAAGATCGGCACACCGGCCGAGCCCCACGCAATTGGAAAGGTGAGATAGCTGAAAAGCGTGTTGAGATCGAAGCCTGCAGCCGTCTTGTGAAACTGCTGGATGCCGATCCACGTGATCTGGCGGCAATGAAAATACGCGACCAGGAGCGCGGCGAAACCGCGCCACGCATTGATGGCGATGTCCTTGTCTTCCACGCTGACCGTGGCTACCCGCTCCGGCGATAACTGCAGGGAAGAAGCCGCCGGATCGAGCAGGGAGGAGTCGCTCATTAAAAACCTCATGTCCGCGATGTTTCGTTCATATAAGCGGGACCGGTCAATGCCGGGCCTACGGCGCCTTTGGGACGCGCTCACTCAGTAGGTGTCGTGAGTGTCATGTTAGTCCCGCAAATAATGGAAAAATATGCGCGGCAACCGCCTGGAAACACCTCGTACTGCGCATGATCGGGAAAAAACTCGTCGGGGTCTGTTCGAAAGGTAACGAATTAATTCGGCTGGAAACGGCGGCAATTATTTGCCGTTTTTTTTCTGATAACTTCATTTCAAACCATTCGAAAACAGGGTAACGCCATGGACATGCACGCACTCGCTGGTATTGCTGTTTTATTGGTCCTCGCCGCGGTCTCGGCGTACAGAGACGCGCTGCGCAACGATCCGATGTCGAAGATGAATGCATCAGGCATCCGTTTTCCGCAGGCTGAGGACATCGAATAGTGCTCGATTGAAACGACCGAGCTGGAGCGGGTTGTTGAATCAAAGCGGATTCTTCGTGGATAACCACGGTCATCGGCAATGCGTATGTACGAAACCGCACGAACGGCTGTTCGTGCCTCAATAAAATAATTCATTTGGGAAGCGCGCGATGCTGAAAGTCACCAAAGCCGTATTTCCTGTCGCCGGACTTGGAACGCGTTTCCTGCCCGCCACCAAGGCGAGCCCGAAGGAGATGCTGCCCGTCGTCGATAAACCGCTGATCCAGTACGCCGTCGAAGAGGCGATTGCCGCCGGCATCACGGAAATGATCTTCGTGACGGGCCGTAGCAAACGTGCGATCGAGGATCACTTCGATAAATCGTACGAGATCGAGGCGGAGCTCGAAGCGCGCGGCAAGCAGGCGCTCCTCGACGTCGTCCGCAAGATCAAGCCTGCGAACGTGGATTGTTTTTATGTCCGCCAGCCGAACGCGCTCGGCCTGGGACATGCGGTGTTGTGCGCCGAGAAGCTGATTGGCGACAACCCGTTCGCCGTCATCCTCGCGGATGATCTGCTCCACAGCAAGGAGCCGGTGATGAAGCAGCTCGTCGATGTCTTCAATCATTACCATAGCTCGGTGATCGGCGTGGAGCGCATCAACCGCATCGATAGCGCGTCCTACGGCGTGATAGAAGGGCGCGAGTGGGAGGAGGACATCATCAAGTTGTCGGGCATCGTGGAGAAGCCGCAGCCGGCGCTGGCGCCATCGAATCTCGGCGTGGTCGGACGCTACGTATTCATGCCCGGGATCTTCTCGCATCTGCGCGAGACGCCGCCAGGAAGCGGCGGCGAGATTCAACTGACCGATGCCATCGCGTCATTGCTTTCAGCCGAACAGGTGCTCGCTTACCGTTATTACGGCACGCGCTTTGATTGCGGCAGCAAGCTCGGATATCTGAAGGCGACCGTGCAACTCGCGTTGCAACACCCGGAGGTGCGGGAGGGTTTCGAGGCTTATCTGCGTGAATGCATGGCGGAGCTGATGCCGGCGCCCGTGCCCGAGCAGATCGAACAGGCGGAACTGACTGTGCTTGAATAGGACGCGGCTCGCATCATCGAATGGACCGGTGCGAGCAAAGTCCGGACAGAATCAGAAATCGAACCACCGGCATAACCACGGCGAGTAAGCGACCAGGATTTGCTGAATCGGGGCGTGATGCCCGTAAGCAATCGTCGATACAACCAGCAGCCCGAGCCCCGCGAATATCGACCCTGTCATCTTGCGCGGCTGACCGAAAAAGCGCCGCAGGAAAAACAGCGCAACGCCGCTGCCGAGGAACCATCCGGCAACGACCTCAATGGGCGTGTGTGCATCCTGTACGACCCGGCAGAACCCGATCAGCGCGCCGAGCGCCAACCCTGCCGCGGCGCCAAGCCCGTACCAGCCCGCGCGCCAACTCCCGGCCAGCAATCCGAACGTCACGCCCCATACCGCCGATGTCAGCATGGTATGGCCACTGATCACGCGAAAATCGAGCGATCGGACTTCGATGCCGCAGCCCGCATAGAGAATCTTGTTGATCCCGACCAGCGCCAGCGCGGCGCCAAGCGATGCAATCCAGACCAGCGCCTCGCGCTTGTCCGTTGCCCGCAGCCAGATCGCGCATCCCGCCGCGACCGGAATGGTCACCGCCACGTCACCCAGGTTGGTGAACATGGCCATCAAGGTGGTACTTGTCATGCTTCCCCCGAAAAACGCGCGCCGTGCTGCGACCGAAAACGTCGCGCACGGCTTGTCGCGCTGTGCTTTTACATCGTATCTATTTAATCTTCTGCTGCTTTCCTGCGTCCGGCAAGCCGGTATTCCGTCGGCGAGATAGACAGGCGTTTGCGAAAGATCTTCGCCAGTCCGTCGCCGCTTCCCGCGCCGCATCGGCGTGCAATCTTGTCGACGGGCAGGTCGGTCGCCGCGAGCAACATGCAGCTTGCATCGAGCCGGGCGCGCAATAAATATTCCGATGGCGTCAGCCCGATCTGCGCCTTGAACCGGCGCAGGAAGTTGCGCTCGCTCATGGCGGCGACACGCGCGGCATCGGCGATGGAAATAGGGCGGATATAGTTCTCACGCATCCAGCGCGCGGCTGCGTCGATTTTTTGCCGCACGCCGCCCACGTCGGTGTCTTCGAGCACGGCGGACAGCTTCGGCCACGCGCCGGGGATCGATCGCTCCGATACTTCCCGCGCCAGCGCCGGACCGTAATCGCGCTTGATGATCGACAACGCGGCTGCGATCGGACCCTTGGGGTCATCGAGCGTGAGCGTCTGTTCCGCAATGAACAACGAGCTCGTCAACGCGGACGCCGCTGCGGGGTCCTCGAAGTCGGGCGCGCGATTCTGCAGCGACAGGTTCGCCGCGGCGAGAATCTGCGAGCCTTCGCCGATTGCCTTCACGAAGGAAATCTTCGGCGCGACGCGGCTCAAGCGGCGCAGCAACTGCGTGTCGAGTTTCGCGCGCTGTGCGCCCTCTCCGCCGGCAATGAACAGCGCATCGCAATCGCTCATCCAGCGTGTGTCGAGACTTTCGGTCCAGATGCGCATGGAGCAACTGCTGGCAACGCTGCCGCCATCGCTCGATAAAAACAGCAGCGCATAGTCCGGCGTCTCGCCACCCTTGATCGCGGCTGCATCCGACAGTTCGTGAATCTCATTGGCGAGCGAAAACACTTCGGAAATCGAACTGACTTCGACAAGCGAAAAATCTTCGAAGATAAGAATGCCGATTCGCTTGGGTGCCGGCGTGCCTTCGAGTCTGGCTTCGTGCATAACGTCTTGCATTGCGTCGTTGGCAGTTTCGTGTGCCGGATCCTGGCTGGGGGCGGACAGATCGTGTTCAGTTGCATCGGGCGATGATTGATCGTGCAGCTCGTGCGCGAGTGCGATATCTGCACCGGTCGGGCGCACAATCTGCAACCGGCTCATGCCATTGGCGTGTCCCATCAACTTTCTCCGTTGTCGGTCAGAGCGGCGGGTATTTGGTCTCGTATGCGTCGCACTATACGCGGCGATGATGATGCGTCATATCAGTCGTCTGAAAAGCACGAGATGTTGGCAGATGGTTTCGATATTCGAGTAATAAGCTGGCCCTTAGTGATCGCTAGTGATCGAAATTGCGACGCGCATGGCGCACGAGCGTGATGCGTTCGCCAAGCCACATAAGCCACATAAGCCACATAAGTCAAACAAGTCACACTCACTAGAAATCCTGGCCCGCTCGCGAGCGCCGGACAAACAAGGGGCGGATATGCTGAAAGTACGCAAGGCGGTGTTTCCCGTCGCAGGACTGGGAACGCGTTTTCTTCCTGCAACGAAGGCAAGTCCGAAAGAGATGCTGCCGATCGTCGATAAACCGCTGATCCAGCACGCGGTGGAAGAAGCGGTCGCCGCAGGCATTACGGAAATGATCTTCGTCACGGGCCGCGGCAAGCGCGCCATAGAAGATCACTTCGACAAGTCATATGAAATCGAAAGCGAGCTCGAGGCACGCGGCAAACGTGAGTTGCTCGACCTCGTGCGCAACATCAAGCCGTCGCATGTGGACTGCGTGTACGTGCGTCAGGCCGAACCGCTGGGCCTTGGCCACGCCGTGCTGTGCGCTGAAAAGCTGATCGGTAACGAACCATTTGCCGTGATGCTCGCCGACGATCTGCTCGACGGCGAACCACCCGTCATGGCGCAGATGGTCGAAGTGTTCAATCGATATCACTCGTCGGTGCTTGGTGTCGAGGAGATCGATCCGAGCGAATCAGGATCGTATGGCGTGATCGACGGGCGTCAGTGGGACGATCATCTGTTCAAGATCGCGCGTGTGGTCGAGAAGCCCGAACCGGCGCTGGCGCCGTCGAACCTCGGCGTGGTGGGGCGGTATGTCTTGATGCCGCGCATCTTCCAGCATCTGCGCACGCAGAAGCCGGGCGCGGGCGGTGAGATCCAGTTGACCGATGCAATCCAGGCGTTGCTCGCTGACGAACAGGTGCTGGCGTATCGGTACAAAGGCAAGCGTTTCGATTGCGGCAGCAAGCTCGGCTATTTGAAAGCGACTGTCGAGTTCGCATTACGGCATCCGGAAGTGGCGCAGCAGTTTGACGCCTATCTGAAGGCGTTCCTTGCAAGCCGTCGCCCTGCGCCCGAAGCCGAACCCGAAGTCGAGCCGAAAGACGAACCGCCTTTGGATGAAACGCCCGAACTCGCAGTCGATGCCTGATAACGACGTCGCCGGAGTTTGTCAGCTGCAGGCAGGTCCGGCCGTGTCGGGGACACGTAATCAATTGCAGCATGTGCCGTGTTTCAAGTAGCGCTAGCCCCCCGGTGCGCGCTATGGTCTTTAGCCCGCCTCGTGCGGGCTTTTTTTCGTATGTGCATGGGCCAAAAAAAAGCGGCTCATGAAGCCGCTCGCCAATCAAGTGGACTGCGTCGCTGCGTGTTACCGAAAATAAGCCTTGGCGTTCGGATGCACGTCGTCACGACTGAGCACTTCAGTGGGCAGCAGCCACGCGTAACCGCTGTGCTGAACGAAGCGGCCTATAGGCACGGCGCCGCCGAGCGTGATGGAGTAAGCGAGCACCACATAATGCGTCTTGATGTCCGCAACGCCGGCGAAGTTGTCGTCGTAGTGGTGCTCGAATACGCCGAACAAACGCGAGGCTGAACGCTGGACGCTGGCTATACCCAGCTCGTCGCGTACCACGCGCGTGAACGCGGTATCGAGCGTTTCGCCTTTCATCACGCGTCCGCCCGGTACGAACCACATGCCTTGCGCCGGACGGTTGCGCCGCTGCCCGAGCAGCACGCGACGATTGCCGTCGGTCACGATCAGGTCGATGGACACAAGCGGTGTCAGCCGAACGACATCGAGAAAATCCGCTTCATTCAGATGAGAAGCGCTGGCAGTAGCCGGGGATTTCGCCGGGTGGGCGGTGCCGTGAGTATCGGCAACTGCGGAAAACGAAGAAAGGTCTGTCACGCTCGAAATACCTCAGTCATGGTCGTTGTTCTTGGACAGGCGTGTTCAGATACCGCTTACTGGAACACAATCATGTGGCGCCAGGACGCAAAGTTTTCCTGTGCATCGATGACTGTTCCGGCACTTAATGCAGGCAATTCAGTTTAGCGCGCGTCCAGAGCCGCCGTATTGGCGATGGACTGGCAGAAACCGACGAAAGATCGTGTTCGTAAGCCAAAAGGAAGTCAGCGCAGTTCATTCGGTACGAGCGTAGTGTTTTCAGCGTGCGTTGTGTCGGCGGGGTCGGGTGTGTCGACCGGACATGCGGTCATCACGGTGGCGCAGCCGATCAATACGGCGAGAAGAAGGTTGCTGCCGAGCGACGAAGCGCGCGATGTATCGTGTTGGTTCATGGCGATTACAACGGCATGCGCCGTTACCTCAAATGATCTTGGAGAGATCGAATTTAAGGGACGCCTGACGATGAAACTGTCGGAACTTTCGTAGAGGCCCGGCAGCTTCGTCGAAACAGTCTGAAGCGCAATGGAACATGAAGCTACCTCGCGGCATACCCCTCTGGCGCGTCGACGTTCTTCTTCATCACCTCGGCGTTCTGCGAAATGACGTACACGGGCGCTTCGGTGAGGGTCAACGCTACTCGGCCGTTTGCGTAAGGCAGCGTCGATGGATTGCCCATCATGTCGAGCACGGTGAGCGTTCCGGATGTGCCGGGTGCATCGACGGCAAGCGAATAACGCACGCCCCGCGTGGCGCTGAAGCCTGAGGCGCCGGGCCATGCGGCATTGTCATGGGTCCATAGCGCGGTCACGACCTTGCCGCCGTCCAGCCGCTGGAACGCATAGGCATACACGCCGGGCGGGGTGTCCTTGACGTGGCCTAAAGTGGTCGTGCCGTCTATCGCACGCGTCATTGCCGCCACGCCCATGGCGGCGGGTTTCGGGCTGATCTGCGTCTGGCCGAAACCGCCTTCGGCGTTCACGAGGTCGAAGAATATGCCGTACCCCACTTCGGGCGGATCGGTCGCGTAGAAAATGTAGCTCATGTCGGCGCCTTCGCCGAGCAGGATCAGATGCAGGCGTGCGACGAGCGCGCCCTGCGCATACAACACGTTCGCGGACGGCGTCGTGCTTCCGTACTTCGTGCCGATGTCATAGCTGATCCCGGACTCGGTTATGAAAAGCTTCGCGCCGGGTTTGAGCATCTGCGTCATGGTGTGGCGCAGCGTGCGCATCATGGCCGGCAAGCTTTGCGCCGCCTTTTGCGGATCGCTGTTGCCCGCCATGCGCTCGGGCGGATGCGATGGCGACGTGCCGACATCGTAATAACCGTGCGCGCTCACGCCATCGATATATTTGGCAATCCCAAGCGGTGCGAGACGGTTCAGCCACTCGGTGTTTTTTCCCAGCGATGACAACGTCAGCCCCATGACCACCGCATGCGGATCGGTCGCGTGGATAGCTTCGTACGTGGCCTTGTACATCGCGACGAGATTGGCGTCGGAATCGCGCCACGGAAGACCACCTTCATAATCAGGCTCCCAGCTCACTTGGTAGTAATTGCTCGATTGCGTCGGAAATACGGTCGAGCGCACACGGTTCGACTCTTCGCCCACGCGTTTCATGTATGCGCTGTAGTCGGTGAGCGAGGAGGGCGCGTAGCTATGTGTGTCCTTGCCTGTCTGGTTTGCCCAGCCCGGAATGCCATCGAGCTGGATCAGGCGCAGCAGGTCGCCTGGTTTAAAGAAAGGCTGGAGGTTATCGGCGGCGGCGTTGAAGGTGTTCGGCGCCTTCGGCTCCGTCATGTACCAGTTGCGGTTGTCGTTCACCCACGTGAGACCGAGGTCCGTATAGAGCGGCCGGTAGCCGTCGCCGGAACAACATGACTGACCCGGTCGCAGATATGCCGCGCCCTGACCGCCAAAGCGATGCAGGTCGACGTGCTTGTACTTGACCGGCGGCAACACGCCCGAGAGGTCGGGCAGCACGCCGAACGTAGCGATGCCTGCCGGCCGTGTGCCTTTGGACGGAAGCGTCACCGGCGACGCATTGGGAGATTCGAGCCGTGCCGAGACGGCGAAATACCCTGCTGCCTGCGAAATGCATCGGATGGACGACCCGTGCACGCCCGGCGCGACGGCAATGCGGCCGCTCGCCTTGACCGTGTTCCATGCGTCCTGGACCTGCCAGACGAGCGTGCCGGTCGATTTCGTTCGCGTGGTCAGCGTCACGTCGAACGGTTGGCGCCTCGGGAACATGCGCGTGCCGTTGCTGCCAGGGGTATCGGCTTCGACGCTGTCCGCCGTCGGGCTCGAACCGGAGATTTCAACCGGGGCGGCGGCCGTGCATTGCATCGCGAGCGGGGTGGACGGCGGCGGTGCATCGGCAATAAAGCGTGCGACGCCGCTCGGTTTCGAGCTTGTTTCCACCCAGCAACGCTTTGTCGCGCCCGGAGCGGGGTCGTCGAAAACGCCGTTGTCGCAGCCCGTGCCGCCGGTGAATGTCTTGACCGAGTGTTTTTCGGGCGTGCCATAGAGCACCTTTCTGGCGCCATCGAAGGAGCATCGCTCGTATTCGGCTGCGCATGGCGTCCACAAGGCGCCGTCTATCTTGACCGT
Organism: Burkholderia sp. PAMC 26561; assembly: GCF_001557535.2. NCBI lineage: Bacteria > Pseudomonadati > Pseudomonadota > Betaproteobacteria > Burkholderiales > Burkholderiaceae > Burkholderia > Burkholderia sp. PAMC 26561. Next base: position 412,800 of record NZ_CP014306.1, on the reverse strand, counting down.
ATCGTCCGACGGCTCCGCATCCTGGGCGGCTGCCGACTCCCCGCGGCAACTTGATACCGCCACGGCCAGGATGCAGATCAGCGCGATCCTCGTGCGTCGGGCGAGCGTGCGGCCCGCACGAACCGGATGTGTTGTCGATGTCGTTTTCATTACGCCCCGAAGTTCAAAGCTGGATGGTCCGGACTGCGGCCTAAGTGTTTCCACCGATGAAAAGGCCGTTTCGCCACCTTCGTGCTACTTGGATGAAACGTTTTTGGCCCGTTTGCCGTCCGGTACCTTGTCCTGATGAAACCCCCGAAACTTTCGATACTGCAACGCAGCAAAAAGGGCCACATTTGCGCTGCTGCAACCGGTTGCCGGCGTGCCGGGGCCCATCGAATAAGGCTTTTTAATGTGCTGAGGATAGGCGAGGCGAAACAATCGCGCCAGTCATGGCGATGAACGTTGGCGGATGCTCACTGCATTGGGCTGCCCAATCGTATATGGATGGCGGGATTGCGCGACCACGTGTCTGATCCGGCGTGGCCGGGTGGTCCCAAACTGTAAGGAAAGACGCGTAACTAATCTGTATCAAATCGCACGACGCACTCAAGTGGAGGTTTGCGACCGGTCTATGTGGGCAGCCCCACACAAGCCCGGTTGAAGACCGCTTCAATACAGGTGGTATCGAATTGGTTGGAGTGGGCCGGACTGAACCGCCAGAGGTTCGCTTATTTACGCCACTGCGCAAGCGACTCCGACGCGCTTACGGACCGTCGCACCCTGTTTGTCCGAGGGCGATTGCCTTCTGGCACTGTTTGTCAGGCGAGTTACATAATTTCATAGGATTAATGGAATTCGTTACTCGCATGAAACGCGATTATGTGGAATTTATCGTGTATGGGAATGTATGTGCGCCACCGCACTTTTAAAGTTTGTGTTGCTAATCGGAAGACGGGATTAAATGCGCCGCATAACGCTTGTAATTTAATTTGAAGTGGTTATCTCAGTGCGTTCCGCCACGGTTTAAACGCCAGCTACTTACGGTGTAATTCGCTAACCAGCTTTTTCGATGTATCACGGACGATACGTTTACACCGTCCAGTGCTTGAATCGCCTTCTTCGACAAGCTGCGGACACGCCGGAAAGCCCCGCGGCGCGTGGCTTCAGAAACCGCGCTGAGCGTTGATTTGTATGACGTTGGCAGGTTTTGACTGCCCTGTCCGATATGCGCTATCTGGTCCAACTGGCATTCGTCTTGCAATGTCCTATTCGAAATCAATTCGCCCCCCGCCCATTTCGTTGTGTTTGAAACGAACGGCCGTATTGGAAAAGGGGTGAATGATGGCCAGCGCACGCATTGAAAGGATTTGAATGGCGACGCCGGAATTTTTCCGCCAACATCTCGCTACTTTCAGTCACGACAACCTAATAAAACTTGAGGGTGTCTATGATGCACCGCAATGAGAACGCACTATCCAATCATGTTGGATTCAACAAGTTCGCAGGGGAATGCCATGCCTTACGCCAGTCTTGAACCCGCCGTAATGGGCTGGCTGCAACCGGCTCCCAGAAGCACGCAAGCCGAGATCCGCCGCATCGCGATCCTGCTGTACGACGGATTCTCGCTGCTCGGCGCCGGCATCGTCGCTGAGGTCTTCCATGTCGCAAACGAACTGGCGGTCCTGAAAGCCCGGAACGACTGGAACTACGACGTACGTTTCCTTTCCGTCGAAGGCGGCAACGTGGCGTGTTCTTCGTCGGTGCGCGTCTGGACCGACGGGCTCGACGCGCGTCATTACGGCGGCTTCGACGCGTTGTTCGTGGCCGGCGGCAAGGGCGCGGACAACGCAGCGGGCGATGAACGCATCGTTGAATGGCTGCGTCGCGTTCATTCGAAGACGACCGTGGTCAAGTCAATTGCAGAAGGGCGCAAGGTGCTCGACGCAGCCGGCATTGGTCACGCGGCGGAATCGCAAATCCGCATCGGACATTCGATGATGAACGCAGTTCGCGAAGAGCAGGCAAGCGAAGCCGGTGATCGCTATGAATCCATGAAGGGCGCGCTGCTGATGATCAAGCGCGATCTGGGTGTGGACGTGGCGCGCGGCGTTGCCGAACGTTTGATGCCGGGCTCGGCTTCAAAGCTGGTGCCGTTACTCGGCGACAGCGGCACGGCTTCTGCCGGCGACAAGATTCGCGCGGCTGCCCGCTGGCTGCAGGACAACTGCGAACGGCCGATCTCGGTGGTCGACGCCGCGCAAGTGGCGGCCATGAGCGAGCGCAATTTCCTGCGCCGTTTCAAGATCGAGATGGGCATCACGCCGTCGGACTATCTGCTGCAGGCGCGCCTTGCCGTGACGTGTACGTTGCTGACCGACTCCGAACTGCCGGTCGACAAGATCGCGCGTCGCAGCGGCATGGGCAACGGCGATCGGCTCGCCAAGATCTTCCGCAAGCGCCTTCTCATTTCACCTACCGAATACCGGATGCAAAGCCGCCGCGACGCGGGCGTCTGATCAGACACAGGCCATAGACGTGCAGGACGGCTCGAACCGGGCCGCGCCGAATCATCGGTGCAGCGAGCGCAATCATAATGCGCAGCTTCACCCGGGGAAGACGTTCAAGAAGATAGGATTACTAAAATGAACACGAAGGTGAGGCAGGGAGAAGGAGACGTAGTCACGGGCGCCGAAGGATTGCCGGCTGACTGCCGGCGTCTCGTTCAGGTGGTCCTGGCAGGCGGCTCAGGCACGCGCTTGTGGCCCGTATCGCGCGAAAACTTTCCGAAGCAACTCATTGGCGTTGTAGGCGCCGAGTCCTTGCTGCAAGCAACCGTATTGCGCATGAAGGGTTTTCCCGCTGCATGGGATGTTGCTGCGGAGCCTGTGATCGTATGCGGCGAAGAACATCGCTTTGCCACGGCTGAACAGGTTCGCGACAGCGGCGCGAGCGCGCGGATCGTGGTCGAACCTGCGCGCCGCGATACGGCGCCCGCACTCACGCTCGCAGCGCTCACCGCTTGCGCTGACGGCCAGGACGCGATCCTCGTTGCCATGCCTGCCGATCACGCGATTGCAGACGTGCCGGCACTGCATGCTGCCATCGATACCGCCGCGCGTCACGCGCAAGCCGGCGAGATCGCCACGCTCGGCATTCCGCCAACACGACCGGACACCGGCTTCGGCTACATCCGTCTGGGCGACGCGCTGGAAGACGGCGCGCATCGCATCGACCGTTTTGTCGAGAAGCCGGCAGCCGAACTCGCCGCGCAATACGTCGCATCCGGTAATTTCTGGTGGAACAGCGGCATCTTCATTGTGCGTGCATCGGTATGGCTTGCCGCTCTCGAAAAGCTCCAGCCGGAGATGTACGCGGCATGTGTCTTGTCGCACGAACAAGCGATTAACACTGACGAATACTTGCGTCCATGTGCTGCATCGTTTCAGAAATCGCCATCTGACTCCATCGATTATGCGGTGATGGAGCATCTCGGCAAGCCCGATTCGCCTTTCATGGGTGTGGTCGTGCCGCTTCAAGCCGGCTGGTCGGATCTCGGCTCATGGGATGCGGTCTGGGATGCGATGGACAAGGACGATCAAGGCAACGCGTCAAGCGGCCGGGTGTTGTTCGAAGGATCGACCGCAAGTTATGCGCGTTCGGAAGGTGGCAGGCTGGTCGCGTGTGTCGGGACGAACAACCTGATCGTGGTCGAGACCGATGACGCTGTTCTTGTGGCTGACCGCTCACGCGTTCAGGACATCAAGGGCCTCGTGTCGCGGATCAAGCGCGAGAAGGCGCCCGAAGCCGATACACACAGAAAGGTTCGCCGTCCCTGGGGTTTTTACGATTCCATCGACCATGGCGAGCGCTTCCAGGTTAAACGCATCGTGGTGAATCCGGGTGCGCGCCTGTCGCTGCAAATGCATCACCACCGCGCGGAGCATTGGATCGTTGTGAGTGGCACGGCCCTCGTGACGCGCGGAGAAGAAGAGTTTCTGCTGAGCGAAAACGAATCGACCTACATCCCGCTCGGTGTGCGTCATCGCCTGGAAAACCCGGGTCGCGTGCCGCTCGAAATCATTGAAGTGCAGTCAGGGACCTACCTCGGCGAAGACGACATCGTCAGATTTGACGACAAGTACGGCCGGTGCAGTTAATTAACCGTCAAGCGAAAGATTTGAGCGGTTCGGGGAGAATAAAAATGCGCGGAATGACCAACCTGCTGGCGAGAATGTTCGACGTCGCGATGATCGTGGCGGGTGCGCTCGTGGCGTCGCAGATCCGTTTCGACGATGTATCGCAACGCAGCTTTTATTTGGCGTTCGTGGCTTTCGCGGCGGCGTTTTCGCTTGCCGTGTTTCCCGCGCTGGGCGTCTACGAATCATGGCGCGGCCGCTCGAAGAGTGCGCTCGCCGGACAGGTCGCGTTGAGCTGGCTCATTGTGCAGGCTTGCGCGATGGTGCTGATGTTCTCGCTTCACCGCATCGACTTCGTGTCGCGTCTCTGGTTCGTGTACTGGACCGGGCTGGCGGGTGCCGGAATGATCGCGGGCCGCATGGTGACCCATACGGTGCTCGGCCGGGTCCGCAACGCGGGCCTGAATCTGAAGCAGGTGGCGGTTGCAGGCTGCGGTGATCATTGCGACGAGATCGTCCGCAAGATCGACCTGGCACCGGCCGCTGGTTTTCGTGCGACGGCGGCCTACAACGTACAGACTGGCGCCAAGCTGAATACCCGCGTGCCGGTCTTCGAAGATCATGAAGCGTTCGCCAATTATGTCCGCACGCAGAACGTGGGCGAAGTATGGCTTGCGCTGCCGCTGACGGAAGAACGCACGATCCTCAAGCTCGTCGACGAATTCCGCAACGACCTTATCAATATCCGTTTCATGCCGGACGTCCGCACGCTTTCGCTGTTCGAAGGCAGCGTGACGAACCTGCTCGGCGTGCCGACCATCAATCTGGCTGCTTCGCCATTGCCACCGAACGCGATGATGCAAAAAGAGATCTTCGATCGCGTGTTCGCAGCAGCAGCACTCATTGCCGTAGCGCCGGTGATGATCGCTTGCGCGGTCGCCGTCAAGATCAGTTCGCGTGGCCCGGTGTTCTTCAAGCAGCGCAGAAAAGGCGCCGATGGCCGTGTCTTCAGCATCTACAAGTTCCGCTCCATGCGCATGCACGTGGAGAAAGAAGGGGAGTTGCGGCAGGCCACGCGCAACGATCCGCGCATCACCCGTGTTGGCGCGTTCCTGCGCCGCACGAGCCTCGACGAGTTGCCGCAATTCTTCAACGTGCTGCGCGGCGACATGTCGGTGGTGGGACCGCGTCCGCATGCACTCGAGCATGACGATCTTTATCAGAAAGTCGTCTCGGGTTACATCCATCGGTACCGGATCAAGCCAGGCATCACCGGCTGGGCCCAGGTCAACGGATTTCGCGGCGAGACTGATCGCATCGAAAAAATGGAGGGACGGGTTGCACATGATTTGTACTACTTGGGTAACTGGTCGTTCGGACTTGATATGAAAATTATCTTTGCGACGATCTTCAAAGGTTTGCGCCACACCAACGCTTATTGAAGCAGGGGACGACAACATGAACAGCCAACAAATATCCGGTGCCACGGCGCCGAACAAAAACAGCCATGCCGTGCCTGGAACGCGTGTGGCCCTTTCCCTCGCGATCGCTGCGATGCTTTCTGCATGTTCGCTGGCTCCTGGCCAGCACATGATCGAACCGGCTGCATTGCCTGTCACGAGCGCCGACAACGGCGACGTGACAAGCGACATCCAGATTCCGATCAAGCAGATCGACCTGACGCTGATCCGTCAGATCCGCGCGGATCAGAAGAACATGGACAAGACGACCAGCCAGCTCGGTCTCTTCGCGAAGGCGACCGGCTACAAGCTGGGACCGGGCGACGTACTGCAGATCACGGTATGGGATCACCCTGAACTCGCGGCTGCAGTCGGTCAGCCGGCGCAGAACACCAAGACGTCGGATGCGGCGCCCGGCTTCGTGGTGGACGGCGAAGGCAACGTGCAGTTTCCGTATGTGAACCGTTCAATCCACGCATCGGGCAAGACTGCCGAGCAGATTCAGCGCGAGATCTATGGCGAGCTGAGCAAGGTATTCGTGAAGCCGCAAGTCACGGTTCGCGTGGCTTCGTTCCGGTCATCGCAGGTGTATGTGGATGGTGATGTGCGTGCACCTGGTGCGCAGACCGTCAACGACATTCCGATGACGCTGACCGAAGCAGTGAACCGTGCCGGTGGTTTTGCACCGACCGCCGACCAGAGCCGCGTGACGATCACGCGCAACGGCACGGCCTACCCGGTGAACGTTGCGCAGATGATGAAGAACGGCAAGAACCCCGCCGACATCATGCTGCAACCGGGCGACATGCTGCATGTGGACGCACGCGAAGACAACACGGTCTACGTGATGGGCGAAGTGAACAAGCCTGCACCGGTTCCGCCGTTGCGCGACGGCACGCTCACGCTTGCCGAAGCACTTGCACAAGCGGGCCAGTTGAACCAGGAAACGTCGAATCCGAAGCAGCTTTTCGTGCTGCGCTCGACAGCGGGGGACACGCCGGTGATTTATCGCCTGGATGCGCGTTCGCCGGTTTCCATGCTGCTTGCGAACCAGTTCCCGCTGGAGTCGAAAGACATTGTCTACGTCGATAACAGCGGCCTGGTCCGTGCGAACCGCGTGCTGAATCTGTTCCTCCCGGCAATCAACGCGGGCCTGACTGCCGCGATCGTTACCAAGTAGTTACTGAAGCTGTGTCCGGCGCCGTCCTTTTCAAAGGCGCCGGCGCGTTTCGTTTGATCGTCTGATCGTTTGAGTGAGCGACAAAAAATGGCCATCAATTTTGAAAACCGCTATGCGGATGTAGTGTCGACGGGGGACGAGCTGCGCTTGTCCGATTACCTGGCGGCCATCTTGGGGAGCTGGCGGATCATCGTTATGGTCACGCTCGCAGTGCTGCTGCTCGGCACGGCCTACGCGTTCATTGCGCCGCCGGTGTATCGCGCCGACGCGATGATCCAGGTCACTGAAAGCCAGGCAGGCGCCAATAACAATAACAATGCGAACGCGGTGCAAACCGTTTCGCAGATGTTCGACGCGAAGTCGACGACCGCCGCTGAGATCGAGCTTTTGCGCTCGCGGCTCGTGGTCGAGGACACGGTCAACAAGCTGCATCTGGATATCACGGCACGTCCGCGTTATTTCCCGATTGTGGGCGGTCTGATCGGCGACGTTCTCGGCGCACGCAATGGCCAGGCGCCGGTGAGCTGGCTGTCGGGTTTTGCGTGGGGCAACGAAGCGATTTCGGTGCCGAAGTTCGACACGCCGAAAGAAGCGTACGACAAGACGTACATCCTGACGGCAGGCGAGGGCGGCAGCTACGTCCTTAGCGATCCTGACGGCATTGCCATCCTGAACGGCAAGGTCGGCCAGGAAGCGAACGGTTCGAGCGCGCTGGGTCCGGTGACGTTGCTCGTCGAACAGATGACCGGTGAGCCGGGCGCGAAGTTCGAACTGACGCGTGCATCGACGCTCGGCACGGTGGACGCGCTGCAAAAGCGCCTCACGGTTGCTGAGACGACGCTGCAGTCGGGAATCATCGCGTTGAGCCTCGAAGGTCATGACGCGAAGCTGACGTCGGCGATCGTGAACAACATCGCACGCCGCTTCGTCCAGCAGGACATGGATACGCGTTCCGCTGAAGCCGGCAAGACCCTCGCGTTCCTCGAGCAACAACTGCCGGAACTGCGTACGCAACTGGACCAGGCCGAGCAGAAGTACAACAACTTCCGTAACAAGCAAGGCACGGTCGATCTCGGCGAAGAAAGCCGTTTGCTGCTGCAGCAAGTCGTCGACAACAAGACGAAGCTGATGGATCTGCAACAGCAACGCGCAGAACTGTCGCAGCGCTTCACGGCGAACCATCCGTCGGTGGCCGCGCTCGATGCACAGATCGGTGCACTGCAAGCCGCGCAAGGTTCGCTGACCAAGAACGTTTCGGTGCTGCCGGATACCGAGCAGACCGCGCTGCGTCTCTTGCGTGATGTCCGCGTGAATACCGAGCTCTACACGAACCTGCTCAACAGCGCGCAGCAGTTGCGCGTCGCCAAGGCCGGTCAAGTGGGCAACGTGCGTGTGGTTGACTTCGCCGAAGCCGCTGATGATCCTGTCCGTCCGAAGCGCCTGATCGTGATCCTGATCAGCCTGGGTACGGGACTGCTGCTCGGCATCATCGTGGCGTTCGTTCGCAAGTCGCTGTTCGGCGGCGTGGAACGTCCGGAAGAAATCGAGAACCGTCTGGGCGTGCGTGTGTTCGCCATCGTTCCGCGCAGCAACCAGCAGCTTCGCCTGCAACAGAAGGTCGGTTCGCGTAGTCAGGGCCTGCACGTGCTTGCTGCGACATCGCCGGAAGATGCTGCGGTTGAAGGCATTCGCGGCTTGCGGACCTCGCTGCAACTGCAGATGGCCGATGCCCGCAACAACGTGGTGATGCTCACGGGTTCGCGTCCTGATGCCGGCAAGTCGTTCCTCTCGGTCAACCTGGCGACGCTGGTTGCATCGACACGCAAACGCGTATTGCTGATCGACGGCGACATGCGCCGCGGCGACGTTCACTCGCACTTTGGCGTGCGTCATATGCCGGGTCTGTCGGACGTGCTGATGGGTTCGGATATCGAAGCGGCCGTGCTGCATGACGTGCTGCCGGGCGTGGACTTGCTGACCAAGGGTTCGCTGCCGTCGCATCCGTCGGAACTGCTGATGAGCGACCGCATGCACGAAGTGCTCGAGTTCCTGAAGCACCAGTACGACCTCGTGATCATCGATACCCCGCCGGTTCTCGCGGTCACCGACGCGACCGTGATCGGCAAACACGCTGGCACGAGCCTGCTGGTGGTGCGCCATGGCCGCAACCAGGTCGAAGAAATCGGAGAAACCATGAAGCGCCTGAAGCATGGTGGCGTGAACATGAAGGGTGTGCTTCTCACCGACGTGCCGCAATCGAAACTGATGTCAGGCAGTTCATATACCAACTACTACGGCTACGAGAGCATCCCTGAGTGATGCCCTGGACACGTTGACGCCGCGGCGCGCGGGACGCGCCACTTTCACTGAGAAAGACGAGAGGCACAAGATGAAACACAAGGTCGCTTTGATCACCGGCGTGACGGGACAGGATGGGTCCTACCTGGCTCAGCTCTTGTTGGAAAAAGGCTATGAGGTACACGGCATCAAGCGCCGGAGTTCGCTCTTCAATACGGATCGCATCGACCATCTCTACAGCGACCCGCATGAGGACGGCCCGAAGCTGGTGCTGCACCACGGGGACCTGACGGATACCTCGAGCATCATGCATATCGTGCAGCGCACCGAGCCCGACGAGATCTACAACCTGGGCGCGCAGAGCCACGTGCAGGTGTCGTTCGAAGAGCCCGAGTACACAGCGAATGCCGATGGTCTGGGTGCATTGCGTATCCTCGAAGCGGTCCGCATCCTGGGCATGGAGAAGAAAGCGCGCTTCTACCAGGCATCGACGTCCGAGCTCTATGGCCTCGTGCAGGAATCGCCGCAGCGCGAAACCACGCCGTTCTATCCGCGCAGTCCGTATGCCGCTGCGAAGTTGTATGCGTACTGGATGACGGTGAATTATCGCGAAGCGTATGGCATGTACGCGTGCAACGGCATCTTGTTCAATCACGAGTCGCCGGTGCGCGGCGAGACGTTCGTCACGCGCAAGATTACGCGCGCCATGGCGCGTATCGCAGTCGGCCTGCAGGAGAACATGTATCTCGGCAATCTCTCGGCGCTGCGCGACTGGGGTCATGCGCGCGACTATGTAGAGATGCAATGGCTGATGCTGCAGCAGGACAAGGCGGAAGACTTCGTGATCGCAACGGGCGAGCAGCACAGCGTGCGCGAGTTCGTGATTCAGGCGGCGGCCGAGCTTGGCGTGCATCTGCGCTTCGAAGGCAAGGGCGTGGATGAGGTCGGTATCGTCGACCGGGTTGAAGGGCGCGAAACCAAACTCGTCAAGGGTGATGTGATCGTCCGCGTCGATCCGCGTTATTTCCGTCCGACCGAAGTCGAAACCCTGCTTGGCGATCCTTCGAAGGCACACGCAAAACTTGGCTGGCGTCCCACTACGACTTTCTCCGCGCTCGTCAAGGAGATGGTTCGTTCGGATTACCAGATCGCACGGCGTGACGCCCTCGTCACGCTGGCCGGATTCAAAGCCCTTGAACACCACGAGTAAAAAAATCATGGACAAAAACGCACGCATTTTTGTAGCGGGTCATCGGGGCATGGTGGGTTCCGCGCTGGTGCGCCGGCTCACCGACGCAGGATACAAGAACATCATCACGCGAACGCGTTCGCAGCTCGACCTGACGGATCAGGTGGGTGTGAACATGTTCTTCGAGAAGGAGAGCATCGACGTCGTGATGCTCGCGGCCGCGAAGGTCGGCGGGATTCTTGCGAATTCGACGCTGCCGGCATCGTTCATTTACGAAAACCTCACGATCGAAACCAACGTGATCCATGCGGCATGCCGCTGGAATGTTTCGAAACTGGTGTTCTTTGGTTCGTCTTGTATCTACCCGAAAGCGTGTCCGCAGCCGATCAAGGAAGAGTACCTCCTGACCTCCGCGCTGGAACCGACCAACGAGGCGTATGCGATTGCGAAGATTGCAGGGTTGAAGCTTTGCGAGGCTTATAACCGCCAGTACGGTTGCAAATTCATCTCGCTGATGCCGACCAACCTTTACGGTCCGAACGACAACTACGACCTGAAAAGCAGCCACGTATTGCCGGCGCTGATTCGCAAGGCGCACGAAGCGAAGCTCAACGGCGAAAGCACGCTGACGGTATGGGGATCGGGTACGCCACGCCGTGAGTTCCTGCACGTGGATGACCTCGCGGACGCGTCCGTGTTCCTGATGGAAAGCGCGCATGAGGAAGGCGTGTTCAACGTGGGCGTGGGTGAAGACCTGTCGATCCGCGAACTCGCAGAAACGGTCTGCAGCGTTGTCGGCTTCGAGGGTGAACTCGTGTTCGACGCGACCAAGCCCGACGGCACGATGCGCAAGCTGCTGGATGTATCGAAGCTCGGCAACATGGGATGGCTTGCATCGACGGGGCTCGAGCAGGGCATTCGCGCGACCTACCAGGACTTCTTGCAGCACTACGAGGTGCTGAGCCAGCAGCCGGCTCACGCATGAGGCCGGCGGTGCCTCATGCCTCGTGAAGTACACGCTACCAATAGGGATAACTAGAACATGAACGCCAGGGTCACCATTTTCCATAATGTCGTCTGGTCGCGGCATAAAGGCGCGGTCTTGTCTGCGCTGCACAATATTTCAGGCTCGGGGTCGATCAAGTATTCGATGGTGCAGATCGCCGATACCGAACATGACCGTATTGGATTTTCGGACGTGGATTATTCGTTCCACAGCTATCCGATGCGCAAGCTCTACAACGGCTGTTATGAAGACGTTCCGACCTGGCGCATGACAGCGCGCCTTACGTGGGAAGTGCTGAAGGCGAAGACGGATCTGGTCGTGCTGCCGGGTTATCACCGCCCCGAATACTGGGCGATGATGGCGGCCTGCATTCTCACGGGCAAGCGCCGCGCCGTATTCTGCGATTCCACGGGACGTGACCGGCCGCGCAAGATGCTTACGTCGATTCCGAAGCGCGTGTTCTTCTCGCTATGCGATGGTTATTTCGGCTTCGGGGAACGCAGCCGCGAATATCTGATGTCGCTTGGTGCAAAGCAGGAAAAGATTTTCATCCCGTGCCAGGCAGCAGCGTTGCCGCGTTCGTTCTCGCCTGAACGCGCGCTGGAGGACCGGATGCATTACCGCGCGGGATCGAAGCCGGTGTTCGTCTACGTGGGACGGTTGTCGCCGGAGAAGGGCATTGGCACGCTGATCGATGCGTTCCGCGGCTTGAAAGAACGTATTCCCGATGCATCGCTGCGCATTGTCGGCACCGGTCCAATGGGCGACGAACTCAAGGCCAAGGTCGCGGACATGAGCATGACGGATTCGATCACGTTCCTCGGCAGCTTGCAGGACGAGCCGCTTTCGATCGAATACTTCGGTGCGACGTGCATGGTGTTGCCGAGCATGAGCGAACCGTGGGGTCTCGTTGTCAACGAGGCGTTGAGCCATGGTTGTCCGTCGATTGTGAGCGAGAGCTGCGGCTGCGTGCCGGAACTCGTGATCGATGGTGTATCGGGTTATGCATTCCCCGCCGGTGACGTACCGGCTTTGCAACGCACGATGCTCAAGTCCATAGAAGCATTCGCCGATACCGCAGGTTCGGCGAGGCGCTGTATGGATGTGATCCAGCGTTTCGACCCGCCGTCCGCGGCCGCAAACATTGCAAGGGGCTGCGCGATGATGCTCAGCGACTGACTGCGCCATCCGCTTCCGGTTTCGACCCAACAACCAAGAGAGCCACACATGGTCGCCCCGACGCGCACGCGCCGGAGCGAGTCCCGTGAGTGATGTCTGGCATAAATCCGTTTCGCCGGAGCGCGCTTGTCCGGCGGAAGTGGAGGCAAGATGAGAATCCTAATCTACGGGCTGAACTACGCGCCCGAGCTGACGGGTACGGGAAAGTACACTGCCGAGATGGCGGAGACGCTGCAGCAGCACGGCCACGAGGTTCGTGTGGTATGCGCGCCTCCGTATTATCCGGAATGGAAAATCGCCAAGGGTTTTTCGGCGTGGCGCAATGCACGTGAAACGCGCAATCACGTGCGGATCTGGCGTGCGCCGTTATGGGTGCCTGCTCACCCGAGTGGCTTGAAGCGGATGATTCATCTTGCATCGTTTGCGGCGGCTTCGTTGCCTGCGCTTTTGAAGCAGGCAAGGTGGCGTCCCGATGTGGTGATGACGATTGCGCCGACCATGCTCAACGCGCCCGCCGCATTGATGCTCGCGAAAATGACGGGCGCTCATTCGTGGCTGCACATTCAGGATTTCGAAGTCGATGCTGCGTTCGATCTTGGCTTGCTCAAGAGCGAACGCGCGGGCCGGATCGCACGGTTCCTGGAGCGCGCGATCCTGTGCCGCTTCGACATGGTATCGACGATCTCCGACAAGATGATCGAGCGCGCGATGACGAAGGGCGTGTCGTCATCGAAGATGTTCCGTTTGCCGAACTGGGTGGACATCAGCGCGATCTATCCGTTGCAACGTGCGAACAAGTTTCGCGACGAGCTCGCCATTCCCGAGAACGCCAAGGTCGTTCTGTACGCGGGTAACATGGGGTCGAAGCAAGGCATAGAAGTGCTTGCGGGCGCGGCGCACGCGCTGGCTGGACGCGAGGACATCACGTTCGTCTTTTGCGGCAACGGTGCGACCAAAGCTGACCTGGAGAAATCCTGCGAGAACCTGAGCAACTGCAGGTTCATTGCGCTGCAGCCGGTCGAACGCCTGAACGAACTGCTCAATCTCGCCGATATCCACGTCCTCCCGCAACGCGGCGATGCGGCAGATCTCGTGATGCCGTCCAAGCTCACGGGCATGTTCGCGAGTGGGCGCGTCGTGATTGCAATGGCTCGCCCAGGAACCGAATTGCATAACGTGGTTTCATCGCGTGGTGTGGTCGTGCCGCCCGAGAATGTCGATGCGCTGGCTGCCGCGATCGAATCCCTGGTGGCCAACCCGGAGCAACGTGCAGCGCTCGGCGCAGAGGGCCGGGTGTTTGCGGAACTGCATCTGTCGCCGGCGTGGGTGCTCGGACGGCTCGACGACAAGTTGCGCACGCTCCGGGGAGAACGTGCCGGCGTGCGGACGGTGGAGCGCAAGGACGTCAAGACGGGAAATTCAGGGGTTGCCGCACCCAAGGCGAGTGCCGCGGTGAAGCTCGTGGAGATCGAGAAGATCGATTGATGTATGCCGGATTTTCAAGCCGCCCAATGCATGTTTGCCGGGCGGCTTTTCTATTTGCTGCGGGTATGTTCGTCTTCAATACGGCGACTTGTAGATCTCCATTGGCTTGCGTGCAACCTTGACGCCGTTCGCGCCGTACACGGATTGTGCGGCGGTATCGGGCGTGGCGACGATCTTGCCGTTCGCGTCCTGTACCCGAGCGCCGCGTTTCATGACGACCGTGCCCGGCTTGACAAACGATGCATTGGTTTGCGCGGGGTCCGCATTGTTGTTCATCATGGTCTCGGCAGATGTGGTGGCGGTGCCCGCTTTCGCGCCGTTTTTCGCGCCGTTGCCATTTGCGTTCGGCGCCTGGCCGTAGGGATCGGCATACCCGGCATACGATGACGGGCCCCCCAGCAGCTTGTCTTCGGCCGCGTAGTCACGCGTGCCGGCGTCGCCGGCAGCTGCATGCGCGGCCGGCAAAGCGGACCACGCTGCACCAGCGAGAAGCATGGCCAATACGCGTTGACCCGTTAGCCTGCGAATAGATGATTTCATGACGCACTCCGATGTATCGCTCAAGATGAAGCAGATTGTTATCCCAAACTTGCAGCGCTGTATAGCGGCCGGCACCCCTTGTTTCAAGGTAGCAAATCTTTCGCTTTCCGGTCATGCAGATGCCGCCAAAAGTCTTTCCCTTGCGGCCATTAGTGGGCTGGCGCACCAGAACAACAAGACGCATCGACCATAATCGTTTCATGCGGTGCTGCAATGCACTCACCGCTACGGGCTCGGGGGCCGGCAAACATGCACAGAACAATCGACGAACATTGCATCGAAGAGGATATTGCTGAAGAGGGCATTCCCCATGCTTCAGCAGGGGCGGCCGTAAGCAACGCCCGTGTCATCGACCTGAGCCTGGCGGGCAAGGGCAACTACGTCGCGAAACGCGGCGCGTTGACGGAAGTCGTGTGGTTCTTCCTCGAAGCCGCGATCATCAACAACAAGTTCATACCGGTATCCGCCGTACGCGTCTGGCTGCTGCGCCGCTTTGGCGCGCGCATTGGCGCCGGATGCCGCATGCCCCATCCGATCCGCGTGAAGGCGCCGTGGAATCTGGAAGTGGGCGACAACTGCTGGTTCGGCGTGAACGCCTGGATCTACAACCAGACTTCGATTCGCATTGGCTCGAATGTCTGCATCTCACAAGACGCATTTCTCACGACCGGCTCACACGATCTCGCGACGAACATGGATTTGCATGTCAAGCCGATCGTGATCGAGGACGGTGTGTGGATCACATCGAAATGCGTCGTACAAATGGGTGTGACCATCGGCCGCTCGACAGTGGTGACGCCGCTGTCAGTGGTACATCGGTCGCTTGAAGCAGAAGGTGTGTATGGCGGCAATCCGGTACGGTTTATCAGGAAACGTTTCACCGCCTGAGCTAAAACGGGGCCGTATTCATGTAGGGTTTCATTCGCAATGTGCCGCGCGCGTAGACCAGCGCGCTTGGCCGCATGTGCCTTTATCTTGGCGGGTAACGAAGCGCGCGTCCTACGACTATTACACGCAGGTAAGACTGGCTGATAAGGCTGGTCGATCTGGCTGGGATGATCTCCAGACTGCATGTGGACTGTTCGGACTCGTGTGATGTTTCGTTAGATGAAAGATGGCCGGGTTCTGTCCGGCGCCGGCGGTACAGCGGTACAGCGGACCGCGCGACGCGCTACGGCAGCGAAGCGTTTCTATAACGGGTGGCGACAGCGGATAAGCCGGCAAGACGATTTGGCGAAGCGCTGCACACGAGAGGGAGCACGGGGATGTTCATTGACAGCCGGAATGTAGAGCAGAACGCGGTAGTGAAGACGACCGTCTGCATCATCGGGGCAGGGGTCGCGGGGATCACGCTTGCGCTCGAGTTGGATAAGCAAGGCGTCGATACCGTCCTGCTGGAAAGCGGTGGGTACAAGCCGGACGACGCCACGCGCGATTTGTATCGCGGCGAGAACGTAGGTATTCCTTATACGTATGCCGACGGCAGCCGCAGCCGCTTTCTTGGCGGCAGCAGCAATTGCTGGGGCGGCTGGTGCCGTCCGCTCGATTCGTGGGACTTCGAAAAACGCGATTGGGTGAAGGATAGCGGCTGGCCATTCGGACTCGACGAGTTGCGTCCTTACTATGCCCGCACGCATGCGTTGCTCAAGCTCGGCGAAAACAATTTCGACCCGGCGTACTGGGAAGCGGCCATCGGCCGTGACGATGTGAAGCGTCATCCGCTGCCAAGCGGCACGATCCGCGACACGATCTCCCAGTTCAGCCCGCCGGTGCGCTTTGGCAAGGTGTACAAGGCCGTGCTCGGCGAGTCGTCGCATGTGCGCGTGTTTCTCAACGCGAACGCGATGAACATCGGCACTGACAGCGAAGCGAGGCATGTTTCGCAGATCGATGTCGGCACGTTGAGCGGCCGGCGGTTTTCTGTCTCCGCGAAGATCTTCATCCTGGCGACGGGTGGTATCGAGAATGCGCGGTTGCTGCTTGCGTCGAACAAGGTGCAGGCGGAAGGGCTCGGGAACGGCAACGATGTGGTCGGCCGCTACTTCATGGACCATCCGCGCACCATGCAGGGCAGCATCAAGTTCAAGAAGCCGTGGGCGCGCAACAAGCTCTACGACATCAAGTATCACTATCAGAATGCATCGGTGTCGGCGCATGGACAGTTCATCTCGTCCCAGTTCGCATTGACGCAAAAGGTGCTCGAGCGCGAGCGTTTGCTCAATGCGCGCGTGTGGTTCTACTCGGTGTTTCGCGGCGAGAACACGGAAGGCGCTGAAGCGTTGATCCGATGCAAGCAGGCCGTCTTGCAAAAGGATCAGCCTGGCTGGAGTTTTTCGCAGGACCTGCTGACCATGGCGTCGCATCCTGTGGACACTGCGTGCTTCGGTCTTGCGCGACTGTTGCAGCCGCGTCCGCTCATCACCGACGTCAAATTCCAGACGATCGTCGAGGCCGAGCCGAATCGCGACAGCCGTGTCACCTTGTCGTCGCAAAAAGATGCGCTGGGCATGAATCGCGTGAAGGTGGACTGGCAACTGACCGAGTTGGTCAAGCGCACGTTCGACCGTACCGTCACGCTGCTCGCAGAAGAAATGCAGCGCACGGGGGTGGCCGACGTGCAACTCGACGAGCCGCTGGAAGGCAAGCCGTGGCCGGCGCAACTGGAAGGCACGTGGCATCACATGGGCACGACCCGCATGCACGATTCGCCGAAGTACGGCGTGGTCGATCGCAATTGCCAGGTGCACGGCATGAGCAACTTGTTTGTGGCGGGCAGTTCGGTATTTCCCACGGTCGGGGCGAATTTCCCGACCATCACGATTGCAGCAATGACCTTGCGGCTGTCGGAACATATTCTGAAGGCGTTGCGGGGTGAAGTCTCGCCGCTGGCATCGGTGACATCGATTGGAGCGGGCGCCGAGCGCCGCGTGTCCGAAGAGTCGATGCCGTATGCCGCATCGAAACTTCATGCGCCTTCGGATCTTGCCTTCATGGCGAAGAAGTAGGGCGGCTTGTTTATCGGATAGGTTTGGTTGTTTTTATCCGGTATTCGTAGCCGATTTGAGGAACCCGCCGGTGGAGACATCGGCGGGTTTTCTTTTTGCTGGCGCTCGTTTTGGGCTTTCGCGCGGTGTTTGATGATGCTTGCGAAGGGGTTTTTGCTGCGGTCGGGGTCTATGCTGGGTTGCTGCTTTTCAGGTCATCGCGCGTTTTGCTCTATCTGACTTTTTTAGCGCTTTTAGCCACTGTGCGTGGCGGCACTGTAGTGGTCAAGTAATTGTGGACACCCGCAAAGGGGATTTCATAAAGAACTCGCTTCGTACAGAACCGGCGGCAAATTGTTGGTTGCCGAATGAAGACGCTGATAGTTGTAGTACTTTTCCACGAACTCTCGGATGTCACTTTTTGCTTCCTCATGGCTTTCGTACTCGTGTTCGCCGATCCATTCGCTCTTTAAGCTCCTGAAGAAACGCTCAACCACCGCGTTGTCCCAGCAATTACCTTTGCGACTCATGCTCTGTGTGATGCCGGCGTTCTTCAGATCATCGACAAAGCGTGCGCTCGTGTATTGGCAGCCCTGATCCGAATGGAACATGAGGCCCGCACCCGGTTGTCGGCTGCGGTACGCGTGCTGCAAAGCCCGAATCACGAGTTCCGTGTCAGCCTGGATGTCAAACGCCCAGCCTACAATGCGGCGCGAGTGCAAATCCATGACGATGGCCAGATACGACCAACCTTGCTTACTTCTCACGTACGTCACATCGCCCGCCCAGACACGATTGATCGCACCGGGTTCGAACTTGCGCTCCAACAGGTGCTGTGCCACGTGCGCCTCGCCTTCAGCCTTTCGATACCGGTGAGTGCGCCGCTTGCGCACCACCAACTCTGCTTCTCTCATCAAGCTTCTTGCCCGGTGGCGCCCGACTGCATAGCCTTTGCGCTGCAACGACTGCGCCATCCTGCGGCTACCGTAGCTGGCTCGGCTTTCATCGTGTATCTGACGCGCAGCATCGAGCAGTTGCGAAGAGTGCCGGCGCTGCACACGTGGCCGCACAAATGCGTAGTAGCTGCTGCGAGACACGCCCGTCAGGGCGCACATGGCGATAATCGGATAGGCCTTCCTCAACGAATGAATCACTTCAATGAGCGATCCATTTCTTTCACGAAGAAGGCCGTGGATTTTTTTAAAATCTCCCGCTCCCTTTCCAGATCGGCTACCCGCGCCTCCAGCTCCTTTATGCGCTGCGCGTCCGCGCTAATCTGGTCAGCCGTGCGCGGGGGCGCCGCCTTTTGCGCGCGCCATTGCGCCACCCAGCGCCGTAAAGCCGTGTCGCCAACGCCCATCGCCTTGCTCGCTTGAGCAAAGGAATATCGCTGCTCCACTACAAGGCGGATCGCGTCGGCCTTGAATTCGTCTGGAAAGTCTCGTCTGCCCATTTCTCACCTCATTTAGAGAATTATCCCTTTTTGAGGTGTCCACGACCATTGGACCACTACACACTTCATTTCTTTTTCCAACGGCGAAAAAGAAACGAAGCAAAGAAAACGCCTCCCCACCAAGGGCTCATAAGTGTCCCGAGCGTGCACGTTTAACTGTTTGGTACTTCAGAAGAACGCTCGGCGCCGCAATCACCAACACTTGAACCCCTCCCCCTCCGAACCCCTACATCCACACGCTTCGCCACCAGTGGTCTCGGGCAAGTTCTTAAGGCTTTGGATTGTTGCGGCTCTATGCGGTTTGTACGCTTTGGAGGGGGCCGGCGTCTTCTCTTGCGCCTGTCTGCAAGACGCGCAGCAGGTCCTTCGACATGGCGTCGACCGTGAAGCGGCGGTGGAACGTGTCTTTCGCTTGCCCACGCATTGCGGCCGCTCGCGATGGGTCGAGTTCCAGCCATCGCGTAAGACTCGATACCGTTCCCTCTACCGTGTCGGTTGCAACGAAACCCGCGCCGTCTGCTTCCACCTCGCGCCAGATGTTGACCTTGTCAGAGATGAGCGCCGGCAAGCCGCAGCCCAATGCCTCAGCAACCGCTATGCCGAAGTTCTCCTGATGGGACGGCAGAACAAATGCATCGCTCGCCTGGAATGCACCCCACTTCATATCGCCAAGCAGCATGCCTGTCCACGTGATGCGGTTCGCTATGCCAAGCTCCGCTGCAAGTTTTTGCAGGGTCGGGGTCCAGTCGCCACCGTCCGGGCCGGCCATCACCAGATGCGCCGCCGGATCAATATCGCGGATCTGCGCGAATGCCTTGATCAGCAGATCACATCCCTTCTTCTCATGGATGCGACCGAGGAACAGCAACAGCCGCTTCTCCTTGAGTTCGGGGTATGCGGTGAGGAATGCGTCGCGTACCGGCGCCGATGCTGCCGGCGGCGGGTTCGTACCGAATGCCACGACTTCTTCGTTCGCCTTGTACAAACGGAACGATTGCCGCGCGAGTACGCGTTCTTCTTCTGCCGTGAAAAGCACGCGTTTCGCGTCGCGTAGTACGCGATATTCCGCCCACGGCCAGTAGAGCGCCTTCTTCAAATGCTTCAGCGGGTAGGTGCGCTTGAACCACGGGTCCAGCATGCCATGCGGGAAGACGTAGTACGGCACCTGCATGGCATGCAGCGCTTTCCATGCACCATAGCTGTGGTATTGCCACAAGCCGTTGATGATGACGGCATCGAAGCGCATAGCGTTTTGCTTGAGCCACGGCACGAGGTTCGGCGTCAGGCCGTAATTGCCCTTCGACGGACCCAGCGCATGCACCGTCAGCGGGAACGCAGCGAGCCATGGTGCGGCAGGGTCATCGAGTGTGACGACTTCCACGTCGTGACCGAGCGCCGCCATGTTGACGCCGCTTTGACGCACGCCTTCGGTAGGACCTCCGGCACGCGGGTCGATAGTCGATAACAAATGCAGGATCTTCATGGCCAGGCGCGCTCGATGTTGAATCGTGTCATTGATAAAAAGCCGCGTGAGCCTTATGCCGATGTAAAGCGCGACATCCCGTCACGGCTTTCTTCCAGCGCGGACACATGGCCCGACGGATGCATCGGCATGGAGACGGGCGTGCCGGCAGGCGCCGGCGCGGGTGTTCCGGGACGGCGCTTCTTCGGCATGCCGCGTGAGGCCGCGAGTTCTGCGTTGCGTACTTTCATTGCATATGAAAGGCGCGTGTAGGTCGCGACCAGCAAGCCGAGCGCAACACCAAACACGAGACCCGAATAGCGCGGACCGAGTGGATTACCGCCAATGGAAGTCGCAGGCAATGCAGCCAGCAACAATAGCGAGCGTCCCATGACCGGCAGGTACAGCAGGTCGGGTGCGCGCCGGCGCCATGTGCGATACGCAAAGCCGCCGATCGCGAGTGCGAACAAGATCGCAAGCGGCATCCAGAGGCCGAACATCAGGCCGCCGGCAAACAGTTGATACACCCAGAAGTTGTGACCCGCGGCAAACTCGCGGATCGCATAGAAGTCCTTCTTGGAGAACTGGCCGGCAAGGTAGGGCAGGTAATCAGGCGAGTAGTGATACACCGCGCCATAGCCTCTGCCCGCGATCAACGCAGAAGGCGTCGATGTGACCTGGTCGTACTGGTCTTTCATTTCGGCCAGGCGGGTGATCGTGGTCGGATCGCGCCCGGACGTGGTCTCTTTCGATGCAAAGATGCGCTGCGTCCAGTGATCGGCGACTTCAGGGAAAAACGATGCAGCGCCTGCCGTCATCACAGCGATCAGCACGCCTGTCATGAGCGCGCGCATGCCTGCCCGAACCAGATGGCGCGGCGACGGCGCCGACAGCCAGGTCGCGAACATGAACAGCACGACAGTGCCGACCAGCAGGCTTCGCGTGACGCTCAGCAACTCGATCAGGATCGTGCCGAGGAAGATTGCAAGCGTGAATTTCGTAAAGCGTTTCGCAACGACGAACTGATGCAGGATGACACCCTGCAAACCAAGAAACGTCACCGATACGATCCGGTAGCGCACGTCATCGAGCGGACCGCCGCTCGTCACCATGCCGTACACGAAACTGAAAACGAGTGAAATGACCATCGACCAGAAGATCGCCTTTTCGAAGGCAGCAAGACGATCGCCTTCCCATGGCCGGCACGCAGCGAGATAACCAAGCAGGAACAGGCCGAAGGGCAGCAGGGTACGCAGGTAGTTGCCGAAGTCATTGCCTTGGAGGACTTGCGCCACGATGCTGCCGACCACCGTCATGATCGTGGCAGCCGTGATGATCGAGCGGAACCTCGAACGGCGTGTGAAGCTCGGTGCAATCAGCCAGAGCACGAGGCCCCCGGCCAGCACCGGCAGCGTCATGAGCACCTGTATCACGTGGCTTCCCGCGTCTTCCGCCGCTTTGTAGTCGAGCGACAGCGGGATTAGAAACAGCCAGATCCACAAGTTCGTATATTTGTTGCGCATGGCGGGTCTCTCTTCGACTCTCGGTTTTGAGGCTTCGCTTCAAGGCGCGGCTGATGAATTCGGGCTTGGGCGATGCAAAGCGGATTGGTCGGCCAAGGATGCGGCAACCATCGTGTTGCTTCCGTTGCATGTATCGCATAGCGTCATCGAAACCGCCGGAAGAATGCTGCATGAGTGCGCGAACGAACATTCGCTTGCAGCCCGGCTTCGGCGCACTCGAGCGCATCGGTATCCCGCTTTGGCGCACATATACGACAGCCTGCAACCGCTCGCTGCGAATATAGCAGTGGCCGAATCGGCTGCATCGGCGCAGGCGGTTAAGCACTAGTCTTCGTCGTGAATCAACGGAGCGCGGCCAGTGCGCTGCCGCATGCAACCCCTCTACACAGGGCCTGCGTTCGTTACCGCAGCGCTCCCCACCGTATCGCAATGCAACGCGCTCAAAACGCGATATGAAACCGTTGCGTGCGGCACGCCGCACTCCCTGTCCGTCAACGGCGTGATGTTGGCGGATGAAACCGGGTCAGTGGGACGAATATTCAGGGACCGCCAGATGGAAGACTCGTCGGGCGTTTTGCCTGCACATCGGGATGAAAGCCGGCACATAAGTCAGGAAATAACTACCGAACATCAGGTCGGAAACGCGGAGCAATCGCCGCAGCAAAGGGGATCACCATGGGCTTGTTCGGCAAACCACGTACACAACAAACATCGAACAGGACGATCGAGCTCGACTTCGTCCGCGGCATTGCGATCATCGCCGTGATGGGCTTTCACTTTCATTCCGTCAAGACCGGTTACTGGTTCGTCAGCGCGATCGAATATCCGCTGAAGAGCTTTGGCCGCGAGGGCGTGAACCTGTTTTTTACACTCAGCGGATTTCTCGTCGGCGGCCTGCTGCTCAAGCAATATTCCGAGCATGGACGCATCGACGCCTGGCGCTTCATCATTCGACGCATCTTCAAGATCTGGCCCGCGTATTACGTGCTGATCCTGTTTCATGTGTTCGCCGGACGTCACCCCACGGACACGTTCCTGTTCCAGAACCTGACCCACATGCAGAACTATCTGGGGACGTCGATCAGCCAGACCTGGAGTCTTGCGGTCGAAGAACATTTCTACCTGTTCCTGCCGGCATTGCTGCTCATTTTCGTGCGCTTCAAGGTGGGTGTGAATGCGATCATCGGCACGTTGCTGTCCATTTGCGGGATCGTGTTGCTGGCGCGTTGCGCGGTGGTATCGAACGGGGATGTCGATGCTGCGTTCTTCCAGACGCAATACCGCATAGACAGCTTGCTGTTCGGCGTGATCCTCGCCGCGTTCTACTGGATGAAGCCGGACGTCTACAAGAAATTCGCCGATAAAAAATGGCTGCTCCTCAGCATGGTCGCCGTGCTGGTTGCATGGCTCGTGCTGGGAACAACGCACATTGCGCTCGATGAAAGTATCGGCTTCACCATCCAGGCGATTGGTTTCACCGCTGCCATCGTGCTTGCGATCGAATACTCGAAGGGCATTCGCGACTCGCTGCTGTATCGCGGGATTGCATGGATCGGCGTGTATTCGTATGGCATCTATCTCTGGCATTCGCTGGCGCTTGCGCCCGCCGACATCCTCATCCGCAAGACCGCGGCCATGCACGTTCCGCCGCTTGCCGCGTGGTTCGTCGTACTGGCTGCGCAGTTCTGCATTGCAATCGTGATCGGCTACGTGACCACGCGTGCGGTCGAGTTCCCGTTCCTCAAGATCCGCGATGCCTTGTTCCCCGCCAAACAGCGCAAGGGCGAAATGGAAGTGCCCGTGGTGAGCACTCACGTGTCCTGAGCGTATCGACTGAAACCGCCTGGCAAGCAGCAGCGCCAAGCGGTTTCCTCTCTCCGTTTTTCCGATAGTCCGAACAGCACGGGCGCTGTGTCCGTGCCGCGCCAACCTGTTGCCCGACGCCGACCATGCAAGCACTTCATTACTGTTGCGCAAACGCCGCGAGGACCTGCCGATGACATCGCCCGCTCGCATTGCAGCGCTCGATGCCGGCCGCACGCTTGCCGTCATCGGCGTGATCGCGGTTCATCTCGCGCCCTGGATGGTGACGAGTCCCGTGTGGCTCGATACGCTCGCCAATCTCGGACAGTACGGTGTCCAATGTTTCTTCGTGATCAGCGCGATCACGATTTTTTCATCGATAGAACATGACGCGCAACGTCTCGGGGCAACGCGTGAAGTGCTGCGCAACTTCTATGTGAAGCGTATTGCGCGCATCGCGCCGCTTTATTACCTCGCGATCCTCGGTTACACCAGCACCGAGTTCGCGCTGCACTTCGTGCATGGCCATATACAAACGCCGCACGATCTCTCCGATGTCTTCCTGAACGTGCTTTTCATCCACGCATGGTTTCCGTCGGCAACGGACAGCGTGGTGCCGGGCGGGTGGTCCATTGGCGTGGAGATGTTCTTCTACATGATCGCGCCGGCGCTCGTATTCGTTTGCCGCACGCTGCGTGGATTGATCATGGTTTCGTTGGCGACGGCGCTGTTCGCGCTGTCGTGCTGGTACTTCGGCGCATGCGATGGCGGTCCTGCGTGCCGCGTGGTGAACAACGAGTTCTTCTACTTCTGGCCGCCCATGCAGTTGCCGTGTTTCATCATCGGATTCTGGGTCTGGCGGCTGGCGAGGGATTATCTTGTCGGCGACCGCCAACTGTCCTCACGTGCTTGCGCGAGGCTTGCGGCAGGCGGCCTCGCCGCATTGGTTGCATTGTTTCTCGCAGGCACAGGACGCGGTCTGGCACACGGCGTCGCGCCGACGTTCGCTGCTCTTGCGACGGCCGCCTTGATGCTGTTGCTGACGCGCGTTCCATTCCGATTGTTGAAAGCGCCGGCGACCGTGATGCTCGGAAAATACAGCTTCGGCATCTACGTATGGCACTTCGTCGCCATACTTGCCGTGCGGGCCGTTGTGAGGCTCGACGCCGTGGATGACTTCGCCGAGGATCATGCAGTTCTGGTCTTCGCGGTATCGATGATCGCGGCTACGGCCCTGGCTTACATTGGCGCGAGAATCACGGCGCGGCGCATCGAGGAACCGTGCGCACGCTGGGTGCGTGAATGGCTGGGCAAAGACCCGGCGGACCCGGCGCGCATCCGTGCAAGAAGTGTTGCAGTGGACGGCACCGAAGGCGTTTGAGGCGGTCAGGCGATAGCTTGCCGCAGCGTCTGCTTGAACTCGCTCAAGGTGTTGCGTTCGAGCAGATGCGGCGCACGTGCCGCCGCTTGCGGGCGAGGTTCGAAGACCTGATCGAGCGCACTGTTGATCGATGCCACCGACAGGTCCTGCACCACCGGTCCGAGCTCACCCGTACGGCAGAACCAGCCGATCAACCCATCGGCCGTTGCGATCACCGGCTTGCCGAAGCGGTATGCCTGCACGAGCACGCCGCTCATGCCGTAATGTCCTTTGTAGCCGAGCCACACGACATCGCAGGCTGAAAAGAGATCGAGTTCTTCTTCGGCGGTAACGAACCGGTCGATGAAAACCGGCGGCGGAGACAACGCAGCCGCCGACGCAAAGAACGCCCGGATTTCATCGTCCTGAGCGCCGGCGACGACAAGCGTGGGTTGATCTGCGCCTTGCCGTTGCGCCAGCGCTGCGGCGAGTTCCTGGATACCCTTGCGCTCGGTGATCGCGCCATATACGAGGATGTGCTTGCCCGCGCCCAGTCCCAGCCGCTGACGTGCAATGGCAGGCTCGGTCGCTCTTGCATCGGGAAACGGATCGGCGAGATATTGCACGGCCGCGCCGTGATTAGCCTGATAACGGTCCCGTTGACCGGGCGTGCCCGCGCACCATTCGGTGAGCGTCGGGTCGATTGTCAGCAGCGTCTTCAACCCTTGCGTGCGGATCGCGCGCCGGAACAACTGCGCTTTCACGCCGTTCAACAAGGGCTCGCGCGGCGCTCTCACGCCGACTTTCGCGTGATGGAAATTGGCGCGCATCGTAATGCCGACCCACGGCGTCGCGCCAAACGGTGAACCCGTGAAAGGCAACGCGTAAAAGAAGTAATCGATGTAAGGCACCACCACGAGCGAGACCTTGCGGCCCTGGCTTGCGACACTGAAAGCATGCTTGAAATCGCGGAAGAAACGCACGTAGCTGACTTTCGCCAAGCCTTTCCCGCTATGCGCGAGCGGCGCCACGAACTGGATTCCAAGTTCGGGCCGGTTCTCCTCTGCAATGCGTTTGCTGAGCGAATGCGCTGCATTGGCGGGATCGGTCACGATCACGCACCGGTAACCTGCTTCGCTGTAGGCGGCTGCAGCCCACTCGGCATACCGCCACCGATGCCCGGTGAAATTCGGTTCGATAATCAGCACGGTGTCCCGCGTTTCATTGGCCATGGTCTGTTTTTTTATCGGAAAACGTACAAAAGGTCGTGATGTTCGGGCGGTAAGACGCAGAACGCCGGCGTAATCGCGTGGAACATACAGTCAAGGCGCCGGAAACCCGGCGACTAATGGCAACACTAGCATTGCAGCAAGATTTGCAAGCGACAAAACGTAGGGTATTCCTCTGGCGAAAAAAGACAGTGAGCCAGCGTACATGAGGGCCGATATCAACTACGAGATGGCGCACAACACATGGCGTGGCACGTTACCTTTGCGGAAACCCTGGACCCAAGCATCGCTCATGAAAAGTCAAGTCTCGCCGGCAATCCGTTTGTCGTGCTCTAAATACAAAAAACCGACCCGACGCGAGGAATGTCTGTGAGAGCAGTTCGCTTACCTTTTTCAACCGCGAGCGTGCGTTTCGACCAGGACGCCGCCATCTGGGTCCTGCTGCAGCAGATCGTCGTGCGCGGATTCGTTGCGGTCAAGTTCCTGGCGATCGGGCGCATTCTCGGACCCGCTGCTATCGGCAGCGTCAGCGTGGCGCTGCTTGCGGTCGCGATTGCCGAAGCGCTCAGCGATACCGGCCTGGCGCAAGCCGTCGTGCAGGGCCGTGAGACGCCCAACCGCTCGCAGCTTGGTGCGGTCTGGACCACGCTGGCTTCGCGCGGAGCGTTGATCGCCGTGCTGATCGTGTGCGCCGCGCCATTGATGGATTCACAATTCCATCTCGGCGGCTCGCTGCTGTTGCTGCAAATGGCCGCGCTCTTGCCGCTGATTCGCGGCGTGGCGTCGCCGGCGTATTACATCGTCACGCGCGAACGCGGCTTCATGCGCATTGCGGGCGTGGAGATGTCGTCGGCGTTTCTCGATTGCGCAATCGGCCTGGGGTTTGCGCTGAGCGGCGCCGGCGCTTATTCGGTGTTGCTCGGCATGCTGGCAGGCGAGACGTTGAAGACCGTGCTGACGTGGACCACCATGGGGCCGCGGCCGCCGCTGCGGGCATCGTGGAAAGGCATTGGACATTACGTAAACTTCAGCCGGTGGATCTGGGCCGGCAGCGTGGTCAATCTGCTGCTGAACCAGTTCGATAAAGTGATCGTCGCAAAGCTGCTCGGACCCGCGCAACTCGGCGCGTACCAGATGTCGTCGAAGCTTGCGCAAATGTTGCTGGCGGATGCGGCTATCGCCATGTCGCAATATCTTTTCCCGACGTTTTCGGCGCATCATCGGAAGGACGCGGACTTTGCAGCGCGGCTCTTTCGCCGCTATCTCGGACTCATCGCGGGAGGACTCGTCGTGCTGGTCATCATCCTGCGCTTTGCCGCTGAACCGCTGTTCCAGATCGTGCTGGGAACCGCGTGGCTGCCTGCCGTCCCGCTCTTTCGCATCTTCGTGGTCAACATGGCGATTGGCGCAGTGATCGCGGTGCTGGTGTCGTATCTTCGCGCAGTCGGATTGCCGAAGGTCGCCACGCACGCATCGATCATCCAGGCCGTGGTGCTGCTCGCCACGGTGCCGGTAGCGACGCACATGTGGGGCGTGACAGGCATTGCCTGGGCGATGACCGGCGGCCTCGCGGCCGCTGCCGGCTGGATGCTGTTCCGAATCCTTAAGGAGGCGTGATGCGCATCCTTCATCTTGTACTCGCACCGCGACTTTCAGGCGCCGAAGTGCTGGCCAAGGATCTGGCGATCCATCAGCAGAACAGCGGTGAAACGGTCGGCATGACCTCGCTTCGGCCACAGCATGAAGACTTCACCGAGCTGCGTCGCGAGCTCGATGCGAACCATGTCGAATGCATGTTCCCCGCTGCGTCGCACGGAACGCTCGGCAAGTTGTGGCATTTGTACCAGTCGGTTAATCACTACGCGCCGGACGTGGTGTTCGCCCACGCGACCATCCCTGCGTTTTATGCGCGCGCGTTGCCAATTGCGGCGCCCGTGGTGTACGTGATGCATTCGGCGACCAATGACTTCGAGCGCGGATTGTTCAGGCGTATAGAACGCGTTTTGTCGCGGCGTGCGCGTGCGGTGATCGCGGTGTCGCCTGCGAATATCGATGATTACGTGGCCGCCGTCGGCCGCCATCCTTCGATGCAGCTCATTCCGAATGGCGTCGACATGGCGCGTTTCTCGAAAGGCCTGACCGCAATTCCCGCCGATAACCATGCGCAGATCGTGCAGATTGGCCGGTACACATCGGTGAAAAACCAGTTGCAGACGGTGCACGCCTTCAAGGAGGTGGTGAAGCTCGTGCCGCATGCGCGTTTGCTGCTAGTGGGCGTGATCGAAGATCCGGCCTATTTCACGGCCGTGAACGATCTCGTGGCCAAGCTCGGGATCGGACAGCATGTCACCGTGGAAGGGCCGCGCTCGGACGTATCGGATATCTTGTTCAAGGCCAGCGTATTCGCCATGCCTTCGCGTTCGGAAGGGCACAGCATCGCGTTTCTTGAAGCGCTTGCTTCAGGCGTGCCGATCGTCGCCAGCCAGATCCGGCCTTTCAGCTTCGCGGAGGATTTCCCGGCGGTGCATCTGCTCGATCCGGAAGACACCGCGAGTTATGCGCGAGCGTTGGTGACGGCGTTGGGCGAAGGACGGGCGCAGAGACCGCTGGGCGGGCTTACACTTGCAGACACCGCTGAGCGTTACCTTGCAGTGGCGCGAGAGGTGACGAGCGGGATGGCGGGGGCCCCGGCTTGAGTTGAAGAAGACTGCTAGAAGCGCTAGAAAGAGAAACGCCGGCTGATAGCCGGCGTTCTCCGTTCTGCCTACACGATCAATGAAACAGCTTCGTCGCCTGCACCAGCGTGTTGATCACGCCCCATGCCAGCGGCACGACCACGTAGATCCAGAAGACCCCAAGCAACGCCTTGTTGGTCGGCGCAGCATTGGACGAAAGATCCTGATTCATGCGAGTGTTCATTGCGTTCTCCGGTTTATCGTTGTTCTGGCTTCATTCCGACGCAAGCGCCGACGCACTCATGTGATGCTTCGCGTTCACCTGTTTTACCAGCAAGTTGCAGATGAACCCAAGCACCAGCAGCCCCGCCATGATGTGCAGCGTGGTCGTGTAGGCCTGCGCCTTTTCAACGCCATGCGCCACCTGATACGCGCGGATATAGTTCACCAGCACCGGTCCTGCGATCCCCGCAGCCGCCCACGCTGTCAGCAGACGTCCATGTATGCCTCCGACGAACTTCGTGCCGAAGATATCGGCAAGATAGGCCGGTACGGTTGCGAAACCGCCGCCGTACATGGAGAGGATCACGCAGTACGAGAGCACGAACAGCGCTACATTGCCGCTCTGCGCGAATTGCGGCACGAGCCAGTACAGCACGGCTCCCAGCACGAAGAACACGAAGTACGTGTTCTTGCGTCCAAGCCAGTCCGAGCCCGACGCCCATACGAACCGGCCACCCATGTTGAACAGCGAAAGCAAGCCAACAAACCCGGCCGCCGCGCCGGCAGTAATGGTCGCCTTGAAGCTCTCCTGGATCATCACCGACGCTTGGCCCAGCACGCCGATACCCGCCGTCACGTTGAGGAACAGCACGAGCCAGATCAGATAAAACTGGGGCGTCTTCAAAGCCTGGTCGATATGCACGTGATTGCGCGTGATCATCTTGTTGCCGTTGTCGGCAGGCGGCGTCCAGCCGGCGGGCGCCCAGTTCGCGGGCGGCACGCGGATGGCGAGCGCGCCTATCGACATGGAGATGAAGTAGACAATACCCAGCACCACGAAGGTCTCGGTCACGCCGTTGCTCGTCGCGCTCTTGAAGTGGTTCATCAGCGCAACCGATGCGGGTGCGGCGATCATCGCACCGCCGCCGAAACCCATGATCGCCATGCCGGTCGCCATGCCGCGGCGGTCCGGGAACCAGCGGATGAGCGTTGAAACCGGCGATACGTATCCCAGCCCGAGCCCGATTCCGCCGATCACCCCATAGCCGAGATAAACCAGCACGATCTGATGCAAATGAATACCGAGCGCCGCCACGAGGAAGCCGCCGCCAAAACAGCAGGCGGCTGTAAACATGGTGCGTCGCGGGCCAACCTTCTCGAGCCATTTGCCCGCAAATGCCGCCGACAGACCCAGGAACACGATCGCCAGCGAGAAGATCCAGCCGAGCGTGGTCAGCGACCAGTCGTCGGGCGCGGACTCCGTAATGCCGATCACGCGGGTGAGCGGCGAATTAAAAACCGAAAACGCATACGCCTGACCGATACACAAATGCACCGCAAGCGCGGCGGGGGGCACCATCCAACGAGAAAATCCGGGTTGTGCGACGGTCGCTTCTTTTGAAAAGAAACTGGGTGACGGGTGAATAGGGTTATCTGAGCGCGTGCTCATTTTGGTCTCCAACTTGGTTTAATGCGCGGTTTAACGTTTGCTTTTTTTATTGCATGGCTTACCAAACAAGCGGGCGAAGGTGCCGAATTGTCTGGTCGATCGTCGCAGGGCGATAGAAAGCGGAATAGACGAGGAATGCAAAGAAAATAGGCTTGGACTTTTCATAATGTGTACGCGGGCGAGCGCTACTGTCACGATAGTTAAGCCGTGGAATCAACGCAATAGGATATGTTCAGACATAAGTGTTTGTACTGATAAGGCAAGCCCTGCCTTCGGCTGTTTTTACGATATTGGCTAAACAAAGGCGTTAGGGTTTTCCAAAAGGCGCCGGTAAAAAAAGCTTGATATCGATTTCACGCAAAAATCCGGTCTGGTTTACAGCCCCGATTAACTCCAGCAAAAACAATTATTTTCATTCGGGTAGCGCGTATCAGGAGTCGTCCGCTCATGCATCCCAATTGATTTTGCAAGTCTTTTCACCGACACGTTCCTGCCGTAACCTGAGGCACTTCGCGCCGCACGCGGCGCACATCCCGGACATTGATCAACACCAAGACGCCGCACGAGCGGCGCAGTTTTGTCGCATGACGAGGACGTACGAATGCCTTTGCAGGTCCCTCGCGTTGCGCACACCAAGGCGGCGATTCTCAACGTGGACGCAACGCGCAATCTCACCTTAAGGAGCACGTTCGATGAGCACGATCAAGACGAAGGACGGCACGGAGATCTTTTACAAGGACTGGGGGTCGGGCAAGACGGTGGTGTTTTCGCATGGCTGGCCGCTGGATGCTGACGCGTGGGACTCGCAGATGCTCTTCCTGGTCCAGAAGGGGTTCAGGGTCATTGCGCACGACCGGCGCGGCCACGGGCGGTCCGGCCAGCCGGCGCAGGGCAATGACATGAACACGTACGCCGATGACCTGGCCGCGGTCCTTGATGCGCTCGACGTGAAGGACGCCATGCTTGTGGGCCATTCCACCGGCGGCGGCGAGGTTGCGCATTACATCGGGCGTCATGGGACGGGGCGGGTATCGAAGGCAGTGTTGATCGGCGCCGTGCCGCCGCTGATGCTGAAAACCGAAGGCAATCCGAACGGCGTGCCGAAGGAGGTGTTCGACGGCATCCGTGCCGGCGTCGCCGCCGACCGATCGCAGTTCTACAAGGACCTGGCGCTGCCTTTCTTCGGTTATAACCGCGAGGGCGCGAAGAAATCACAGGGTGTGATCGATTCGTTCTGGGCGCAGGGCATGCTTGGCGGGATCGTGGGGCATTACGCGTGCGTGCGCGAGTTTTCGGAAGTGGATTACACCGAGGATCTGAAGAAGATCGACGTTCCCACGTTGATCCTGCATGGCGATGACGACCAGATCGTTCCTATCGACACAGCCGGACGCATGTCAGCGAAGATCGTGCCGAACGCCACGCTCAAGGTCTATCCGGGCGGCGCGCACGGCATGTGCGTGGTCGAAGCGGACAAGGTGAACGCGGACTTGCTGGAATTTGCATCGAGCTAAAAAGACACGCGCCGGCTGGAGAGCCGGCGCATTGCGTGTCATGGCTTGTGCTTCACCGGGTGCGCGCGGCGAAACACCATCCATCGCGGCGACTTGAATCTGACAATGCTCACGTACAGCCACACATACGTGAATGCAAACACCACGACAAAGCAAAACAGGTGCACCGTATGCCGCCAGAACAGCGTGGCGGGAATCACGGCGATCAGGCACAGCAACCACAAATACGGCGATGTCAGCGAGTTGCGTTGCGTGAGCTCACGTGCGTTCTGCGCCCCGACGGCCCATCGCATGAGGCGTTTGTACACCAGCATGTGCAGATGAACGCCGTCGGGAATGCCCGGCGAAATGCCGCGAATGAATTTTTTCCGGTAGATCGAGAAACACGTCTCGAAGATCGGATACATGAAGAGCAGCACGGGAAACCACGCTGATACATCGCGATTGCGCATCACGAGCATGATCGACAATTCGGCGAGCATGAAGCCGATGAAATAGGCGCCGCCATCGCCGAGAAAGATCAGGCCCGCCGGGAAGTTCCAGATGAAAAAGCCCATCACCGCGCCCATCATGATCAACGAAGCCGACAACACGATCGGATCGTGGACCTGGAACGCGACGTACGCGAGCGAGGCGAACATCATGAATGCGACCATCGATGCAAGGCCGTTGAAGCCGTCGATGATATTGATCGCGTTCGCCAGCGCCGCCACCGCGATCACGGTCACGAGACACGAGATCACGCCATAGGTCAGCAGGAAGTCGAGCGGCGGCACGCTGATACGTGTCACTGCAATGCCGAGCAGGAAATACGCGAGCGCGGCGGCGGCCATGGTGCAGACCAGGCGCACGACGGGCGTCACGCGCTTGGTCAGGTCTTCGATGAGCCCCGAAAAGAAAGCGGGCAAACCGCACGCGACCACGGCAAGAATCCCGCTCGATACAGCCGGATAGCTCCATCGAAGCTGCACGGCAGAGACGGCAAGCCCCAAAAGAATGCCGACGCCGCCAATGCGCGGCACCGACCGCGCGTGAAACTTCTGCACGCCGGTCATATCGGTGTCGCCGGAGATGCCTTCGTGCAAATGTGCAAACCGCACGATCAACAGCGTGATGAACAGCGAAACCAGAAAACCGAGCGCGAAGCTAAGCATGAAAAATAATCACTAAAAGAACGGGACGGGTCAGGCAAAGCCCTTCGGATTCTGCGACTGCCAGCGCCAATGATCGGCGCACATCCGCTCGATGCCATGTTCGGCCTGCCAGCCGATCAGTTCGGACGCGGCGGCGGGGTTCGCATAACACTCGGCGATATCGCCCGGACGGCGCGCTACGAGCTCATACGGCACCGGCTTTCCCGACGCCGCCTCGAACGCCTTCACCACGTCCAGCACGCTGTAACCCTGACCCGTGCCGAGGTTCACCACGAAGCTGCGGTCAAGCGATTGCAGTGCATCGATGGCCTTGATGTGGCCGCGCGCCAGATCCACCACATGGATGTAATCGCGCACGCCGGTGCCATCGGGCGTCGGGTAGTCGCTGCCGAAGATGCGCAGTCGTTCGAGCTTGCCCACCGCAACTTGCGCTACGTACGGCATCAGGTTGTTCGGCACGCCGGCCGGATCTTCGCCGATCGAACCGCTTTCGTGCGCGCCGACCGGATTGAAATATCGCAAGGTGGCGATGCGCCATGTCGGATCGGAGAGTTCCAGGTCACGCAGGATCTGCTCGGCGATCAGCTTCGACTGGCCGTAGGGGTTGGTCGCCGAAAGCGGAAACGATTCGTCGATAGGCACGCTCTTCGGCATGCCATACACCGTCGCCGACGAGCTGAACACGATCTTCTTCACGTTGCGCGCACGCATCGTGTCGAGCAGCACGAGCAGGCTGTCCACGTTGTTGCGGTAATACTCGATCGGCTTAGCGACCGATTCGCCCACCGACTTCAGCGCCGCGAAATGAATCGCGCCGGTGATTGCATGTTCGTCGAAGATGCGGGCGAGGGCGGATTCGTCGCGGGCGTCCGCTTCATAGAACGCGAGTGTCTTGCCGGTGATCTGCTCCACGCGCTTGAGCGATTGCGCGTTGCTGTTCACGAGGTTGTCGATCACGACAACGCCGAATCCCGCATTCAGCAATTCCACGCAGGTATGCGAGCCGATAAAACCCGCCCCGCCGGTCACGAGAATGGTGCCTTTTTCGTTGGTTTGTTCAGTCATGAGTGTCGCTCCCGGAGGTGCTTTTTAAAGTGAGACGCCGGTCGCCGAGAATCCGGTAATCGCGCGTATTGTGCCTTTATAACGTTCGACGACGCCGTTTTCGTCGAATTCCCGCGTGACCTTGGCGCGGCCCGCCACGCCCATTTCGGCGCGCGCTGCATGGCTTGCGAGCAGCATGCGTTCCAATTGTTGCGTCAGGCTGTCCGGGTCTTTCACTTCGCAGAGAAAACCGGTCACGCCGTTTTCAACGACTTCGCGGCAACCGGGGACATCGGTCGCAACAATCGGGCGGCCCATCGCCGATGCTTCCATCAGCGTTCGCGGCACGCCCTCGCGATACGACGGCAGGACCACGCAATCGGCGTTGCCGATGAACGCGCGGACATCGGTCGCTTCGCCGAGATAATCGATGACGC
Source organism: Burkholderia sp. PAMC 26561 (assembly GCF_001557535.2). Taxonomy (NCBI): domain Bacteria; kingdom Pseudomonadati; phylum Pseudomonadota; class Betaproteobacteria; order Burkholderiales; family Burkholderiaceae; genus Burkholderia; species Burkholderia sp. PAMC 26561. Next base: position 378,035 of record NZ_CP014306.1, on the reverse strand, counting down.
CTTCGCGCTGCCACGCCTGGACTTCGTCGAGCGTGATCGCGCTGGGATTGTCCACGCCGGCCGGCCCGAGCAACTGGAAGCGCGCGTAAGGATATTTCGCGCGAATCCGGCGTGCGGCTTCGACGTATTCCGCCACGCCTTTATCCCACAGCAGGCGGCCAATTAAAACGAAAAAAAAGCCTTCCGTCTGCGGGTTGGCGCGCGGTAGCGGCTGGAAAGCGTATTCGTCGAGATCGACGCCTTCGCCGTGCAGAAGTCGCGCGCGTTCGGGCTTGACGAGCAGGTTTTGATCGATGAAAGCCTGACGATCGTCCTTGTTCAGGAACCAGACTTCGCGCGGAAAGCGGAACGCGAACCTGTAGAGTTTCTTCGCGATGTTCGCCGTTCCGCTTTGCTGGATGAACACGTAGCCGAGGCCGGTGGTCACGGCTATCGATGGAATACCCGCGAGCTTCGCGGCGATCGTCCCATAGATATTCGGCTTGATCGTGTAATGGAAGACGATCTGCGGACGCGCTGCGCGGTATTCGCGATACAGCGCGGCGAGCGTCCTGAGGTCATCGCGTGGATTCGTTCCCTTCGACGCCATGGGCAGGTCGACACACCGGCAGCCCATTGCTTCCATCAGCGGGAACGTGCGGTCGCGCGGCGCGATGATCGACACTTCGGCGCCCTGTTCGATCAACATTCGCAGCAAACCGCGCCGGTAGGTATAGATCGCCCAGGCGGTGTTGCAGACGAGGGCAATGCGAAGGCGGGAGGTCTCTGCGTTCATTCTTTCCATTTAAAAAAGGCGTTGTTTCAAGCACCGAGCAGGCGTGTTTTCAGGGAACGCAACGCGCGATAGGGCAACACCAGGTGCGCCACGTTCTTCGCCACGCCGATCCAGTCCGGCAGGTTTGTCGCACGCAAATACTTCATCTGGAGCCGCAGCGTGGACCACACTTGTGTCCGGCGTCGGGTCGCGCTGATGCCGTGTTCATTGAGTTCGTAGTACACGCCGAATTCGGGGAGATTTGCGCCATCGTGATGTTGCAGAAGACGCAGGATCAGATCGAGGTCCTCGGCCGCCCGGTATTGTGCGCGGTAATTGCCTGCGCCGATCACGGCGTCCACGCGCAGCATCAGCGACGGATGCGTGAAGCACGAACGCATCAGCATGACACGCCGGATATCGGCGGGTCCGGTCGGCGGCTGCAAGTCGAAGAGCGGCGCGCCTTCCATGTCGACCACGTGCGTCCACATGCCTAGCACGGCCGTTTGCGGATGCGTTTCCATATGTTCGCGCTGCTTTTCGAGCCTGTATGGCGTCGCGAGATCGCCCGCATCTATACGCGCCGCGTATCTGATGCCGCGTGCGGCCAGCGCATCGATGCCCGCCTGCAATGCCCGCTCGATACCGCCATTGTCCGGCATGCGCAGTACTTCGACCGTCATGTTCGCCACCGCCGGCGCAACGATTGGCGGCAGGCTGCCGTCATCGACGACCAGCACCCGCACCGGCGCACGTTCGCAAAACGATGCAAGCGTACGCTCCACATCATGCTGCGCATTGAATGCCGGTAGCAGCACGGCCACATCGTCGAGAAAAGGTGTGCTCATGTCTCCAGCCGGAAGCGGATGTAGTAAAGATTCACCAGTGCCGCCGCAAGATATCCCGCGGCGAGTCCGACCAGCGCGCCGTAGCTGCCCATGCGCGGAATCGCGATCAGGTTGACGATTGCCGCGACCACCAGCGCCAGCAGCCACTTCGCGAGCAATACGAACTTCGCCTGGTATTTGAGCACGACCAGATTACCAATCGCTTCTATACCTGCTGGCAGCGAGAGCCAGACGGCCCAACGAAAGATATCGATGGAAGCCGTGTACGCCGGCCCGAACACATGCGAAATGATGAACGCTGCAAGCAGATCGAGGATGATTGCGCCGCAGATCATCAGCACGGCGGTCATTGCGAAAAGTCGCATGATATTGCGCTTCAATTGCAAGGCATCGCTCACCTTGTAGACAAACGCCGGCGCGATGGTCTGCGCGAGCATCAGCGCGAGCGCGATCCAGTTTTCGTTCAGTTGCTGCGCGGCGGAGTACACACCAAGATCGGCGAAGGAGATATGGCGTTCCAGCATCAGCCGGTCGAGTTTCATGAACACCGACATGCAGATCAGCCCGAGCCAGAACACCGTGCCGGCGCTCGCGAAATGCTTGAAGAGCGACAGGTCAAGATGCCAGCCCAGCGTGCCGCCATTGCGGCGCATGTAATACAGCAGCAATACGCCGCCGATAGCCGCCGATTCCAGCGCCCAGAGCCAGCCGAAACGCGCCGGACTTGCGGCCGCGCGCACCAGCAGGAACACGAGGCCAGCCTTCAGGATGGCCGTGACCATGCTGGTCAGCAATTGCGGCTTGCTGTACGTCATGCTTTGCAGCCACGCGTTGATCACGCCCACGAACGGTTCGCGAAACAGCATGGTCACGGCGAGGCCGGCGAGCATCGCGCCGACGAGCGGATCGGTGAACCCTGCCGCAATGCCGATCCACGTCAAGACGAGCGCCGCCGCCGAGATGCCGATGCGCAGCACAAACGCACTGCCGAGCACGGTGCCGATCTGCTTTGGATCGCGATGCACGATAGTCGGCACGAGGATTTCCGCGCCGCAGACCCACGTGATCGGCGCGATCACGAGCAGTAGCGTGTTCGCGTATTGCCATTTGCCGAATACATCGGGGCCGAAATAGCGCGCAAGCAACCCGCTGATGCCGATCGCCACGGCAATCTGCGTAAGCCGTTCAAGCCCCAGCCAGACGATGTTCGCGAGCGCGCGGGCGACGTCCGGGTTCGATATCCGTTTCAGCATGCGTGGCTGGCGCTCGCCGCTGGCGTGATGAAATTGTCAGGAACGGGCATGCGAATTGCTGACATCATCCGATGGTGCAGACCTTCGGGCACGCTGTCCGGCCAATCAGCGAGGCGATTGCCGTCGCCTTTGTCGTTCGTTATGAAAAAGCGTCGGAGCATTGGATTAGAATATTTGCGCAGGTTCGCATGACCTTGCAGACGCGGAACGTGTCCGGGCGGCCCGGGTTTCGAAAGATTGCGATTATAGGGGCGAACAGTGTGCGCAAACGCGTGGTCCGATACCGCCCGCTCGTGATATATAAGCGCGTTTGACGAACTCGACCGCGAACGGACAGGCGGCCAGGGCGCAGGTTGAACCGCCCGGGCCCATTTCTTTCGTTATTTTTCGCGCTCCGTCCGGGTATCGTTTCCGGGCCGGCAAAGAGTAGAAACACGCAAGTTTCAAGCAGGTCTGCATCACAGGGTCTTCGTGACCCGGGACGCTTCGGGATGCCCCGGAACCATTTCAATTATTAGTCAGGTAGCCATTCCATGAGCCAGTCACCGCAAGCATCAGTTACCCAGTCCATTTTCAAGGCTTACGACATTCGCGGGATCGTGGGCAAGACAGTCGATGCCGGCGTTGCACGCAACATCGGCCGCGCGTTCGGCAGTGAGATCCGCAAACTTGGCGGCGACTCGGTCGTCGTCGCGCGCGATGGCCGCTTGTCCGGCCCCGAACTCGTCGGCGCATTGGCTGACGGCCTGCGCGAAGCGGGCGTGGATGTGGTCGATGTCGGCATGGTCCCGACGCCCGTCGGTTATTTCGCGGCCAGCGTGCCGCTCGCGCTGCCGTCGGGCGAGCGCAGCGTGGACTCGTGCATCGTCGTGACGGGCAGCCACAATCCGCCGGATTACAACGGCTTCAAGATGGTCCTGCGCGGCGCCGCAATCTACGGCGAGCAGATCCAGGCCCTGTATCAGCGCATCGTGAATGACAATTTCGAAAGCGGTGCAGGCACGTACACCGAATACGATATCCAGCAGGTTTATCTCGACCGGATCGTGAGCGACATCAAGCCGGTCCGTCCGATGAAGATCGTCATCGACGCCGGCAATGGCGTCGCCGGCGAACTTGCACCGCGTTTGTTCAAGGCGCTGGGTTGCGAGATCGTGGAGTTGTTCACGGACATCGATGGCACGTTCCCGAATCACCATCCTGATCCGGCGCATCCGGAGAACTTGCAGGACGTGATCAAGGCGTTGAAGGAAACGGACGCGGAGATTGGTTTTGCATTCGATGGCGACGGCGACCGTCTGGGCGTTGTCACGAAGGACGGGCAGATCATTTATCCGGATCGTCAGTTGATGTTGTTTGCGCAGGAAGTGTTGTCGCGCAACAAGGGTGGGCAGATCATTTATGACGTGAAGTGCACGCGCAACCTGGCGAAGTGGGTGCGCGACCAGGGTGGTGAGCCGGTGATGTGGAAGACGGGACACTCGCTCGTGAAGGCGAAGTTGCGTGAGACGGGTGCGCCGCTGGCGGGTGAGATGAGCGGTCACGTGTTCTTCAAGGATCGCTGGTACGGCTTCGATGACGGCCTTTACACCGGCGCGCGGATGCTGGAAATCCTGTCGCGGGTGGCTGATCCGAGCAAGTTGCTCAATGACTTGCCGAATTCGCTGTCTACGCCTGAGTTGCAATTGAAGTTGAATGAGGGTGAGAACTTCGAGTTGATCGGCAAGATGCAGAAGAACGCAAAGTTCACTGGCGCGGACGATATTGTGACGATCGATGGGTTGCGGGTCGAGTACCCGGATGGGTTTGGACTTGCACGGTCGTCGAATACCACGCCGGTGGTTGTGATGCGGTTCGAGGCGGATAGCGAGGAGGCGCTGAAACGGATTCAGGAAGATTTCCGTCGGGTGATTTTGGCGGAGAAGGCTGACGCTCAATTACCGTTTTGATTTTGCTGGCGCTGGTGGACCGGGGTGGTCTGCTGGCGCTTTTGGTTTGGGGTGGTGTTGGGTTGCTGCTATTTGCGCTACTGCGCGGTTTGTTCTGGCTGTTCTTTTTTGCACTGTTAGCCACTGTCCGTGGCGGGACTTCATTTCTCGAGTTATTCGCTGGCGCTCGGGACAGTGTTCTTTTCGGTCGGGGTTGATGCCGGGTTGCTACTTTTCAGGCTACCGTGCGGTTTGTTCTGGCTGATTTTTTTAGCACTATTAGCCACTGTCCGTGGCGGGACTTCATTTCTTTTTCCAACGGCGAAAAAGAAACGAAGCAAAGAAAACGCCTCTCCACCGATGGCACATAAGTGTCCCGAGCGTGCAGTGACAACTGTTTGGTACTTCACAAGAACGCTCGACGCCGCAATCAAGAACACTTGAAGCCCTCCCCCTCCGTCAACGGCAACCCACACGCTTCGCCACCAGTGTGGGAATCCGCTAATTAGGCCTCCGCGCTGCGCGCGCTGACGCCCAAACGCCCAAACGCAGGGGGTGGCTGTATTGGTGACGAAGTCCTGGGCTAGTTCAAGATGTTGTAGGGCCGCTATGGGCTCAAACCGTTGTTTTACGTGGGCGAGGTTTCCGTATTGACTGCCACAGTTACTGGTGGCGAAGCGTGTGGATATCCGTGTTCGGAGGGGGAGGGGTTCAAGTGTTCGTGGTTATGGCGTCGAGCGTTCTTCTGAAGTACCAAACAGTTGTCAGTGCACGCTCGGGACACTTAAGAATTAGCGGTTGGGAGGCGTTTTCTTTGCTTCGTTTCTTTTTCGCCGTTGGAAAAAGAAATGAAGTCCCGCCACGGATAGTGGCTAATAGTGCTAAAAAAGTAAGCTAGCAACGAACGCGCGAAAACTTAAAAAGCAGCAACTCAGCATCAACCCCGACCGCCACCCGCCACCCGCCACCCGCCACCCCCCACCCCCCACCCCCAAGCCCCCGAAACCCCAAAAACCCACCCCCCACCCGAGCGCCAGCGGTAAACTCCGCCCAATCTCAAATTCCTCATCCAGCGTGCAAAAGATCTTGATCATCCGGGTGTCATCCCTCGGCGATGTCGTCCACAACATGCCGGCCATCGCCGATATCCGCCGCCGCCACCCCGACGCGCAAATCGACTGGCTGGTCGAAGAAAGTTTCACCGGCCTCGTCGAACTGGTCGAAGGCGTGCGCCGCGCTATCCCGTTTTCCCTGCGACGCTGGCGCAAACGCTTCTTCTCCTTCGATAACTGGCGCGAAATTCGCCGCTTCCGGCAAACACTCGCAGCCGAAAACTACGATCTCGTCATCGATTGCCAAGGGCTCATCAAGACCGCCTGGGTCGCGAGCTGGGCGCGCGGCACGCTCGTCGGCCTCGGCAACCGCACCGACGGCGCCGGCTACGAATGGCCCGTGCGTTTCTTTTACAACAAACGCATCCCCATCGAAGCCCGCACGCACGTGGTCGAACGCACCCGCCAACTCGTGGCCGCCGCGCTCGGCGACCCGCCCCCGGAAGCCACGGACAACATTGAGTTCGGACTGAACACCCGGCGCGCAGCGCTGGCCTTGTCGCAAGCAGACCTGAACCTGCCGGTGCCCTACGTGGTATTCGTCCACGCCACGTCCCGCGCCGATAAACAATGGCCCGACACCGCCTGGATCGAACTCGGCCAGTCACTGATCCGCCGCGGAGTATCGATTGTGTTGCCCTGGGGCAGCGACGCCGAACGCGAAACGAGCGAGAAACTCGCCAGGGAGTTCGGTGCGGCGGCCGTCGTGCCGCCAAAATTGTCGCTGCCGGCGGTGGTCGGGCTGATCGATGGCGCCGCAGCCACGGTCGGCGTGGACACCGGACTCGTGCACATCGCGGCGGCGCTCAAGCGGCCGACCATCGAGCTGTACAATTTCTCGACCGCGTGGCGCACAGGCGGCTACTGGTCGCCACGCGTGGTGAATCTCGGCAGCGCCTCCCAGCATCCGACCTTGCAGCAAGTCAAGGCGACGCTCGCAGGGTTCGGGTTGCTGTAAAGCGCGCGTTGAAACGTCGCCGTGATACGTTGCCCCGAAGCGTTTGCCTTGTTGGCATTGAAGGCAGCTCCTTTGAGGCCCATCAAGCTCTGACGTTTCATGCAGCGAGTTTTGCGGCCGGTTTGAGCGAAAATGCGGCTCACTCGTCGAACGGAAGCGCGTTTCCAGCTTGACCGTTCCCTCGCTCATCCAAACAATCGAAGGCTCATGACCGAATCTCAAATCATCGAAGTCGTTTCCGCCGACTGGCAGGGCCAACAGCTCTCCGTGCCGCGCGAAGCGCTGCTGGCCGGTGTCGAACGCGGCAAGGTGCTGTACTTTCCAAACCTGGCGTTTGCGATCGAAGGTGGCGAGCGCGCGCTGCTCGACCCCAAGGTCGCCGATCCACAACGCAAGAACATCAGCCTCGCGCCCAACGGCGGCGCGCTCGTCGGCGTGCTTGGCGACGCCGTCACGCAATCCGCCGTGCGTGCGCTGGTCGCGCGCTATCAGGCGAACGCGCGCTCGCTCGTGGATGGCCTTTTTCCCGAATATCGCGGCAAGCTGCGCGTGGCGCCGACAAGTCTGCGGCTGCACCAGGTGGAAACGCGCGAAACGTCGTGGCGCAAGGACGACAGCCGTCTTCACGTCGATGCCTTCCCGTCGCGGCCCAATCACGGCGAGCGCATCCTGCGCGTGTTCACGAACGTGAATCCGGATGGCGCCCCGCGCGTCTGGCGTGTTGGCGAGCCGTTCGAAGACATGGCAAAGCGCTTTCTGCCATCGATAAAATCGCCGGTTCCCGGCTCCGCGTGGCTCATGAACCTGCTGAAAATCACCAAGACACCTCGCAGCGAATACGATCACCTGATGCTTCATCTGCACGATTCAATGAAAGCGGACCTTGGTTATCAAAAGACATCGCCGCAGCAGGAAATGCCGTTTCCGCCCGGCTGCGTCTGGGTATGTTTCTCCGATCAAACCTCGCACGCCGTAATGGCCGGCCAGTACATGATGGAGCAAACCTTCTTCCTTCCGGTGAACGCGATGGTGCAGCCCGAATGCGCGCCGCTCGGCATCTTGCAGCGCCTGAAGGGAAGGGCGCTGGTTTGAGCGCCGCCCGGCTTCAGTCCTTGACGGAGCGCCGATGCTGAGGCTCGTGTATCGCGCGCTATGGTGGATCGTCGCGCCGCTTGCCGTGCTGCGGCTTTTGATCCGGTCGCGGCGGGAGCGTGGGTATCGCGAGCATATTGGCGAGCGGTTTGGTTTTGGCCCCGCGCGTCGTGGCGATGAACTTTCGCCGCTGATCTGGGTTCACGCGGTATCGGTGGGCGAGACACGCGCGGCGCAACCATTGATCGAAGCGTTGCAGCGCGCGTTTCCCGACGCCCGCATTCTCCTCACGCACATGACGCCGAGCGGTCGCGCGACTGGCGAGCAGTTGTTCGGCGAGCGTGTATCGCGCAGTTATCTTCCCTATGACTCCCCGTCGCTCGTGCGGCGGTTTTTGCGCGCGTGGCGGCCATCGATTGGCATCGTGATGGAGACGGAGGTCTGGCCGACGCTCATCGATGAGTGCAAGCACGCCGGCGTTCCACTGGTGCTGACGAACGCGCGGATGTCGGCGCGTTCGTTCAAGCGCGCGGCGAAATTTGGCAACGCAACGCGCGAAGTGTTCGGCGGTTTCACGCGGGTTCTGGCCCAGACTTCTTCCGACGCCGAACGCCTCGGCGCGCTGGGTGCGCGCAACATCGCGGTGCTCGGCAACCTCAAGTTCGATATGTCCGCACCGCCCGAACTCGCCGCACGCGGCCATGCGTGGCGCGCGGCGATGGGCGGCCGCCCGGTCTGGGTGGCGGCGAGCACGCGCGAAGGCGAGGAGGCGCTGGTCCTGCAGGCGTTCACCGCGCTGCGAAACCACGTGCCCGATGCGTTGCTGATTCTGGTGCCGCGCCATCCCCAACGGTTCGATGAAGTCGCCGCACTGATCAACGGCGCTGCGCTGACCCAGGCCCGGCGCTCGACGTGGGCTGGACGGGCGACCGCCGCCGGATCGGGTATCGATGCCGCGCCGCCTTTGCCTTTGGATGTCAACGTCCTGCTCGGCGATTCAATGGGCGAGCTGGGCGCGTATTACGCGGCGTCGGATGTGGCTTTTATTGGCGGGAGTTTGCTGCCGTTGGGCGGGCAGAACTTGATCGAAGCGTGTGCAGCGGGCGTGCCGGTGTTGATTGGACCGCATACGTTCAACTTCACGCAGGCAACCAACGATGCGATCGCGGAAGGCGCCGCGTTGCGTGTCAGCGACCCGGCAACACTGGCGCGTGGCCTGCGCGATCTTTTCACCGATAAACCCCGCCGCCTGGCAATGAGCGCGGCGGCATCGGCATTCGCGGCGAAGCATCGCGGAGCGACGGCGAGGACGGTGGATGCGTTGGGGGTGTTGTTGCGGGCAAATGCAGAGGAAGCAGGAAACGGCTTTTCAATACACGATCCGGCGTGAAGCACGAGCCGGCGGTTGCTGACGCCGGGGCTAACGCCTTCCCGCCAGCAACCGCTCAAGACACGCCACAAACCGCTCGTTGCTGGCTTCGAGCCCGTAGTCCCGCGCGCGCCCCGACGCCGCGCGCATGAAGCCATCGCGTAGCGTGTCGTCCAGCAGCAAACGCGACATCGCCAGCGCCATCGCGTCTACATCACCGATGGGAACCAGCAAGCCGAACTTGCCATCGTCGAGAATCTCGCGTGGTCCTGTCGGGCAATCGGTGGAAATCACCGGTTTCCCGAGCGCCAGCGCCTCGAGCAGGACCATCGGCATGCCTTCGTAGCGCGAACTCAGCACCAGCGCGCTCGCGCCCGCGACCACCGCGTGCGGATTGTTCCGATACCCCGTGAAGTGCACGCGTTCCCCCACGCCCAGTTCAGCCGCGAGCGCTTCCAGCTCGGCGCGAAAGCCGCCATCGCCTACGATCACGAGGTCTTCCTTCAGCGCGCCTTCATGGGTCGCGGCAAGGCGCGCATACGCACGCAGCAAGGTGCGGTGATCCTTCTGGATCTCATCGAGCCGCGCCACCGAAACAATGTACGGCCCGGGACATGGCGGCGTTTCCCGAGCGGCGGCGTTCTCGCGAATCCGGTCGATATCGATGGCGTTCGGCAGCACGAACACGTTACGCAGATGTCCGTCGAAGAGCGCGGTCGCTTCTTCGGCCATGTGCCGGTTCAGCGCCGCAATGCCGTCGTAGCGGCCGTATTGGGCCAGCATGCGCTTCATTTTCCGGCGCCGGCCGCCGAGCCGGGCATCGAAACTGAAGTGATTCACGCCAAGCCATGCCGTGCCGAAGCGGCCGGCAAGCCGGCGCAAGGACATGTCGAAGTCGATGATGATGTCGTTACGCTGCGCCAACTCGGCCACGCGCGCTTTCACGTACGGACGCACGGCGAGCGTGTTGAACACATCGCGCCCGACGCGGCCAAGCTTGCTGAGCGTATGCGCGTAGCGGCGCTTTTGAAAGGTATTGAGCCAGGGTTTGTCGGTCAGGATCTCGACGGCTACGTCCGGCGGAATCTGTGCGCGAAATCGCTGCTCGAACGCAGGCGATGTGAACATCACCGAGAGCGTCACCGCGTAGCGGGCGCGCTCGAAGATGCGTAACCATTGCATCAGCGAAGTCTCGATGCCCCCGTCGTTGAAATCCGCGACATGAAACAGCACGGAAACGCGGCCCGAAGACTGTTCTGCGGCCTTGGCAGGCGCGGAAGAGGCCACGGAAGCGCGTTCCAGTATCACGGCGGTGTCGGCGGGACTGTCGATCGGAATTCTCCCAGTTGCTGGCTACGGCCATAGGAATAATGAAGGCAATATCCTAACGCACTCGACATACCCGACGCAGTTTCCCCGCGTCCCGGACTTGCCCATGCCGGGGTTCAAACCTTCAACAATCCCTTCTTTTCGATAAAACTCACCACCTGATCGAGCCCGTCGAGCGCTTTCAGGTTGCACATCACGAAAGGACGTTCGCCACGCATCTTTTTGGCATCGGAGGCCATGATGTCGAGATTTGCGCCCACGTAAGGCGCGAGATCGATCTTGTTGATCACCAGAAGGTCGGATTTGGTGATACCCGGGCCGCCTTTACGGGGGATTTTTTCTCCGCCGGCGACATCGATTACATAAATGGTCAGGTCCGACAATTCCGGACTGAACGTGGCCGCGAGATTGTCTCCGCCCGATTCGATAAACACGATATCCGCGTCCGGAAAGCGCTCGATCATCTGGTCGACGGCTTCCAGGTTGATCGATGCGTCTTCACGAATGGCGGTGTGCGGGCAGCCGCCCGTTTCCACGCCCATGATGCGTTCGGCCGGCAACGCGCCCGCCACCGTGAGGAGTCGCTGATCTTCTTTAGTGTAGATGTCGTTCGTGATGGCGACGAGGTCGTATTTTTCGCGCATCGCCTTGCAAAGCATTTCGAGCAGCGTGGTCTTGCCCGAGCCGACCGGGCCGCCCACGCCTACGCGCAACGGCGGCAGTTTTTTGGTGCGGCGTGCCGCGGCGGAATAGACAGGTGCGTTCATGGATTTGAGCTAGGAGCGGAATAAGCGCGAGTATTGCGACTCGTGACGTGCGGAAAGAATGCCGAGTTGCGGCGCAAAGGTGTTGATTTCGTCGGGCGAGGTCGCGAGCGCCCGCTGGACTGCGGTTTCAATGGGATCGCGCAGCGCCACGATGATCCGTTGCCCTGCGATCTGGCCGAGCGGCACGGCTTTCAACGCTGCTGCCGCCTGATTCTCCACCCACGCAAAGGCGTAGGCGGCGAGGGTGGCGTCGGGCGCGGCATCGTGGGCATAAGCGGCGAACGCGAACGCAGTTGGCTGCGAGACCGGCTTGATCGCGTTGAGCGTGGCGAGGCGCGCGGCGTCGCCCCATTCGAGTTGCGTGCACAACTGCGCAAGCGACCAGCCCATTTGCTGCGTCTCGCGGCGCAATTCCGCCGATTCACGGCTGGCGAGGAATTCTTCGTCGGCTTGCGTGAGTGCGGCGGCGTCGTGCGTCAGCCAGCGGTTCATCTGATGCGCGAGGAACGGGAGTTCGCCGCGCGCCAGCACGTTTGTCAGGCCGCTTGCGATCCAGTCGCGGGCGCTGTCGCCATCGTGGATAAAACCATGTTCTATCGCCGATTCCAGACCCTGCGAATAACTGAACGCACCGATAGGCAACGCCGGCGACGCCAGGTGCAGAAGCGCCGTGAGTTCAGCGGTGCGCATGACCGTGGTCGTGCGCTTCATGGCCTTCATGCCCGTGCGAGCATTGCGAATGGTCGCCGTGATCGTGGCCATGGCCATGGTCGTGGTCGTGCCCATGCCCGTGATGTTCGTCGAAGACCTTTTGCGCGAGCGCATAGTCTTCCACGAACGTCTCGTCATGCCCGTGCTTGTGGCCGCCGCCATACGCGCCCGTTTCCGGCTGGAACGGCGTCAGTGCGTGATCCACATGCGCGCCGAGGCGCTTCAACATGTCTTCCAGCACCGGATCGGCTTCCAGTTTCAATTGTCCGGCTGCCACTTCCACCGGCGTGTGGCGATTGCCCAAGTGGTACGCGGCACGCGTCAGCGTGACCGGGTCGTGCGCGTGAACCACCAGCACGTCTTGCGGAGCGGCGATCACGCGAACCAGACCGCCATCGTCGGCAACGAGGATATCGCCGTCGCGCAGCACCGTGCCGCGCGGCAGCACCAGCGCCACTTCCTCACCGTTATCCAGCGTGGCGGCGAGGCGGCTTTTGCAGCGGTCATCGAAGGTGAGGGTGAGCGTCGGCGCGCGCTTGATCAGCGGCGCGGCCAGTTTCGCTTCGATACGTTTGTCGATCGTGCGCATTGAGGTCTCAGAAAAGGAAGTAGCGCTGCGCCATCGGCAGGACGGTTGCCGGCTCGCAGGTGAGCAACTGGCCGTCGGCTACGACCTGGTACGTTTCGGGATCGACGGTGATCGACGGCCTGTACGCATTGTGAATCATGTCGGCCTTCGAGATATTCCGGCAGTTCTTCACCGCGACCACCTGTTTCTTCAGACCGTACTTCTCACCGATGCCGTCATCCAGCGCCATCTGCGAGACGAAGGTCAGTGATGTCTTGCCCAGCGCCCCGCCGCGCGTTGCGAACATCTCGCGATAATGCACCGGCTGCGGCGTCGGGATCGACGCGTTCGGGTCGCCCATCTGCGCGACGGCGATCATGCCGCCCTTCAAGATCATCGCGGGTTTCACGCCGAAGAACGCCGGTTCCCAGAACACGAGATCGGCCCATTTCCCCGCTTCGATGGAACCCACTTCGTGTGCGATGCCATGCGTGATCGCCGGGTTGATGGTGTACTTGGCGACGTAGCGTTTTGCGCGGAAATTATCGTTGCGCGCGTTGTCTTCGGGCAGCGCGCCGCGTTGCGTTTTCATCTTGTGTGCGGTCTGCCACGTGCGCATGACGACTTCGCCGACCCGGCCCATTGCTTGTGAATCCGACGACAGCATGGACAACGCGCCCAGGTCGTGAAGGATGTCCTCGGCGGCGATGGTTTCCCGGCGAATGCGCGATTCGGCGAACGCGATATCTTCCGCAATGGATGGATCAAGGTGATGGCAGACCATCAGCATGTCGAGGTGTTCATCGAGCGTGTTGATGGTGTACGGCCGCGTAGGATTCGTCGAGGAAGGCAGCACGTTTGGCTCGCCGCAGACCTTGATGATGTCCGGCGCATGGCCGCCGCCCGCGCCTTCGGTGTGATACGTGTGGATCGTGCGGCCCTTGAAAGCAGCGACGGTCGTCTCCACGAACCCTGCTTCGTTCAGCGTGTCCGTGTGGATGGCGACTTGCGTATCGGTATCGTCGGCAACGGATAAACAGTTGTCGATGGCCGCGGGTGTCGTGCCCCAGTCCTCGTGCAGCTTCAGTCCAATCGCGCCGGCCTTGATCTGTTCGATGGCAGGCGCGGGCAAGCTCACGTTCCCCTTGCCGAGAAAGCCGAGGTTGACCGGCCAGCCATCGGCGGCTTGCAGCATGCGTTCCAGGTGCCACGGACCTGGCGTGCACGTGGTTGCGTTCGTGCCGGTCGCGGGACCCGTGCCGCCGCCGAGCATGGTCGTCACGCCCGAGGCCAGCGCTTCATCGATTTGTTGCGGGCTGATGAAGTGAATATGCGAGTCGATACCGCCCGCCGTCACGATCATCCCTTCGCCTGCGATCACTTCAGTGGCGGCGCCGATCGCAATCGTCACGCCCGGCTGGATATCCGGATTACCCGCCTTGCCGATGGCAAACACGCGTCCATCCTTGATGCCGATATCCGCCTTCACGATGCCCCAGTAGTCGAGGATCAGCGCGTTCGTCACGACCGTATCAACGACTTCGGCATGCACGCGCTGCGACTGGCCCATGCCGTCGCGAATCACCTTGCCGCCGCCGAATTTCACCTCTTCGCCATAGGTGGTGAAGTCGCGTTCGACTTCGATCAGCAGGTCGGTATCGGCGAGACGCACGCGGTCGCCGGTGGTCGGGCCGAACATCTCCGCGTAGGCGCGGCGTCCGATGCGTAGCGTCATTTCAATAATCCTGAAGTAGAGATCAAAGCGGACCCATCACGAGGCCGTTGAAGCCATACACCTTGCGGTCGCCGGCAAGCGCCACGAGTTCGACCGTGCGTTCCTGGCCCGGCTCGAAGCGCACCGCCGTGCCCGACGCAATGTTCAGCCGGAAGCCGCGCGCCTTGTCGCGTTCGAACGTGAGCGCCGTGTTGACTTCGAAGAAATGAAAGTGCGAGCCGACCTGCACGGGCCGGTCGCCAGTATTCGATACCGTCACGGACACCGTCTCGCGGCCCGCGTTGAGTTCGTGCTCACCATCGTCGATGAGATATTCGCCCGGGATCATGCGCGGCTCCTTCAGGGAATCAGGGGATCGGATGGTGAACGGTCACGAGCTTGGTGCCGTCGGGGAAGGTGGCTTCTATCTGGATGTCGGGGATCATTTCCGCCACGCCGTCCATGACGTCATCGCGCGTGAGCAGGGTGGTGCCGTAGTGCATGACGTCGGCGACCGTGCGGCCGTCGCGCGCCGCTTCCATCAATGCCGCCGAAATAAAGGCGACGGCTTCCGGGTAATTGAGTTTCAACCCGCGTGCACGGCGGCGTTCGGCCAGCAATGCGGCGGTGAAGATCAGCAGCTTGTCTTTTTCGCGGTGAGTTAGCTTCATGGCTTGGACGTGTTTTAGTCAGGACGCGATTTTTGAAGAATCCTAGCATCGCTTCCCTACGATTTCATTGTATGAACTTGCGGAGTTCGACGGTCGTCGGCCGCTCGAAAATCTCTTCCGGCGTGCCGCTTTCCCACACGCGTCCCTGATGCATGAACACGACCTTGTTCGATACCCGCCGTGCAAAACGCATTTCGTGGGTGACCATGATGAGCGTCATGCCATCGGCGGCGAGGCTTTCGACCACGGCCAGCACTTCGCCCACCAGTTCGGGATCGAGCGCTGACGTGATCTCATCGCAGAGAAGAACGGTGGGTTTCATCGCCAGCGCGCGTGCGATTGCCACACGTTGCTGTTGTCCGCCCGATAGTTGTTCGGGATAGGCGTTGAATTTATCGGCGAGGCCCACGCGTTCTAGCACCTGCTCGGCGGTGGCGCGTGCCTTCGCCTTGTGGACTTTCTTGACCACCGTCTGCGCGAGCATCACGTTCTGACCTGCGGTCAGATGCGGAAACAGGTTGTACTGCTGGAACACCATGCCCACTTTCAGGCGCAACGCGCGCAGGTCGGCGTGACGAGCATCGATGTGTTCGCCGTCGATTTCAATCGATCCTTCGTCGATGCTTTCAAGTCCGTTCAAGGTCCGCAGCAAGGTGCTCTTGCCAGAGCCGCTGCGCCCGATGATCGCCACCACCTGTCCCGGTTCCACCGAAAAATCGATGCCCTTCAGGACCTGGTTCGTGCCGAATTGCTTCTTGAGGTTTTGAGTTTCAACGAGCGGCATTCCATTTCCTTTCGAGCGTGCGCGCGTAACGGGTAAGCGGATAACAGATCACGAAGTAGATCACCGCAACGAGACCGTAGACCACGAACGGCCGGAAGGTCGCGTTCGAAATCATCGTGCCCGCCTTGGTGAGTTCGGTGAAGCCGATGATCGAGACGAGCGCCGTGTCCTTCACGGCCTGTACGCCGAAACCGACCGTCGGGCCAATGGCGATGCGCGTGGCTTGCGGAATGATCACGTGACGCAGTTGCTCGAAGTAGTTCATCGCAAGACTCGACGATGCTTCCCATTGACCCTTGGGAACCGCTTCCACGCAGCCGCGCCAGATTTCGGCGAGATACGCGCTCGTGAACAGCGTGAGTCCGACCGTTGCCGCGATCCAGGGTTGAACTTCAACGCCGAGCAACGGCAGGCCGAAGAACACGAGGAACAGTTGCATCAGGAGCGGCGTGCCCTGGAAGATCTCGATGTAGACCTTCACGATAGTCCGCAACACGCGCGAACTCGATACGCGCATCACCAGCAGCACGAAGCCCACGATCCCGCCCGCCACGAACGAGACGATCGAGAGCACGATCGTCCAGCGCGCCGCGAGCAGCAAGTTGGTGAGGATCTGTTCGAAGGTGAATTCGATCATCGCGCGCCTCGCATGTTGCGGGCGAACATGCGCCTGCCGGCTTCGTTGAGCAGGAAGCGCAGGATGATCGCCATCACGAGGTACATCGCGGTGATCAGGAAGTAGGTTTCGAACGCGCGGAAATTGCGCGACTGGATGTAGCTCGCCGCGTACGTCAAATCAGACACCGATATCTGCGATACGACCGCAGAGCCGAGCATCGTGATCACGATCTGGCTGGTCAGCGCCGGAAACACCTTGGCGATGGCTTGCGGCAGGACCACGTGCCGGAAGGTCTCGCCGCGCGTCATCGCAAGCGATGCCGCCGCTTCGAGATGTCCTTTAGGCACGGCCGCGATTCCCGAGCGGATGATCTCGACCGAATACGCGCCGAGGTTCAGCGTCATTGCGAGGACGGCGGCGACGTATTCATCGATGCGGATTCCCAGCGCCGGCAGCCCGAAGAACACAAAGAACAACTGGACGATGAACGGCGTATTTCTGATTGCCTCCACATAGCCGCCCACGAACGAGCGCAGCGCCGGATATTTGCTGCCTTTGCCCGCCGCACCGAGGATGCCGACCGTGAGGCCGAGCACCGTCGATACAGCGGTGAGC
Source organism: Burkholderia sp. PAMC 26561 (assembly GCF_001557535.2). Taxonomy (NCBI): domain Bacteria; kingdom Pseudomonadati; phylum Pseudomonadota; class Betaproteobacteria; order Burkholderiales; family Burkholderiaceae; genus Burkholderia; species Burkholderia sp. PAMC 26561. The sequence goes on along the minus strand of NZ_CP014306.1, from coordinate 360,943 downwards.
CCCAGCGTGACCGCCGCGCCGCTCACGAACATGCCGGCGTACTGCCCGAGGTCGCCGAACTGAAGTTGATATGCCATTGACCGGCGCCTTGTTGTTTTATTTCAGATGATCGAGCGAGATTTCAGACTTCACAGACCGGCCGGCAGCGGCGCCTTGAACCACTTTTGCGACATGGCTTCGAGCGTGCCGTCCTTCTTCGACTGGGCAATGGCGGCATCCACCTTCGCGAGCAGGCGCGGTTCGTTCTTGTTCATGCCGACGAAACATGGCGAGTTCTTGATCACGAATTTCGGTTCCGGACGGCGCGGCGGATTCTTCGCGAGGATCGCCGCCGCCACGATGTTGCCCGCCGCGATCAACTGGACCTGACCCGAGAGAAACGCCTGGATGGTCGCGTTGTTGTCCTCGAAGCGCTTGATATTTGCGGTCGGCGCCATTTGCGTCAGCGCGATTTCTTCGAGCGCGCCACGGGTCGCGCCGACGGTTTTGCCGTTCAGGTCGGCCGGGCCAGTGACCTTGATATCCGCGGGACCGAATACGCCCTGGAAGTACGGCGCGTATGCGGCGGAAAAGTCCATGACCTTCTCGCGATCCGGCGTTTTGCCCAGCGACGAAATCACGAGATCCACTTTGTTCGTCGTCAGGTACGGCACGCGGTTCGCGCTGTTCACGGGAACCAGTTCCAGCTTCACGCCCAGCGATTTGGCGAGGAGCGCTGCCATATCGATGTCATAGCCCTGCGGTTTCATGTCCCCGCCGACCGCGCCGAACGGCGGGTAATCTTCCGGCACCGCGACTTTGAGCGTGCCGGCTTTCGTGATGGAGTCGAGCGCGTCGGCGTGAGCGGTGTTCGAGGTCAGGGCGAGCGCCGGAATGGCGAGAAGGGCGGAGGCGAGCGTGCTGAATGCGAACCGAAGGGCGGTGCGGCGAAGCGTGCTGGTCATTTGTCTGCTTTCCTTGAGGCTGTGTGGCGCGGTGCGTATCGTCTATTGGATGCACTCGTCGGAAAGGTGTTTAAGCGAGAGTCGTGCCACCGGCTTCGCGCCTTGATGGTAAAGGCTGTGCGTCGTACGTGTTTGAGTGATGCACAAATTATGGGCTTTTTTATGCGCTCTCGTGGTGCCAGTTTTCTGCGTACTTACCCGGCTACGTAGTCCAAAGCCGCAACGGTTTTGCATCGATACCATGAATGATCGGACGCAACGTTGACCAGCATTGCGTCATCAAAAGCTGTAGCGGCTCCATGGAATGGCTCGCGGCGCGCACGATCAGAACGCCCGGCGTCACGCACGACACGGCGGCGCGGACGGTGTCGTTGAAGGGGAGATTTGCGGCGATGGATTCCGCCAGCGCGTCGTCGCAAGCGGGGCCGATTGCCCAGAGCGTGCCGTAAGCAGGAAAACCGGCGAGCCCTTGCGGCGCCTTGCGCAGCGGGTCGTCGGCCGTGAGCAGCGTGCGTTCGAACCATCGCAGCCGGCCTGTGTTGTCCTTGATGCGGGCAATCGAGGCGAGCTTTCCCTCGGACCATCGTTCGCCCGCTGCCTGACGGCCCAGCTGCATTGCGTCCCAGCCGATAGCCGTGGCGGTCTCATCCAGCGTCAGCGTGAAATCCAGCGCCACATTCGACGACTCGAACACAATGTTGTTCTGCGGCAGCCAGTCGAGCTTCGCGTTCGCGCCAACATGGATGTTGATGCGCTGCGTGGCGAGCTTGCCGTTCGCCTTGTACCACTTGGTCGCGCCGGGCGTGGTGATGACAGCGTGCGTTTGCGCGGCCAGATCGATATCGATAGCCAGCCGGTCACCGCCCGCCACACCGCCCGGCGTATGCACGATCACCGCGTGGCAGATGGCATCGCCTTCCGGGTACAGCGCGCGCTGCATGCGCAACGGGCCAACATGCCTGCGATGCGTAAGCGCCGTACGCGCCGGCGACTGTTGCGTGAAGCCAAGTTCGAGTTTGCCATGCCATTCATCAGCGTCGGGCAAGGGCAAGAGTGCAGCGATAGGTTCGTGATGCATAAGGCGTCAAAGATCGGGACGAGCCGCCATGTTACGGCGTGCGTCAGACAGCGATCAACTCCCGCACGCCTTGCGCTTCCATATCCGCGCCCGCGCCACCCGCGACAATCTCGCCGCGGCTCATTACCCAATACCGGTCGGCGAGTTCGCGTGCGAAGTCGTAGTACTGCTCGACGAGCAACACGGTCATGCCCATTTCATCGACGAGTTGGCGCAACGTGCGCCCGATATCCTGAATGATCGATGGCTGAATGCCCTCGGTGGGTTCATCGAGAATCAGCAGTTGCGGTTCGCTCATCAGCGCGCGGCCAATCGCAAGCTGTTGCTGCTGACCGCCCGACAAATCCCCGCCGCGCCGATGCTTCATCTCTTTGAGCACGGGAAAAAGCTCGTAGATCCGGTCCGGTACTTTCGATGGCGACTTGCGGCTCGCCGCGCCCACCAGAAGGTTTTCCTCGACCGTCAGCCGCCCGAAGATATCGCGTCCTTGCGGCACATAAGCAAGACCGCTCGATACGCGCTTGTAAGTCGGCATGGATGAAATCTTCGCGCCGCGCCATGAAATCGTGCCGCTTTTCGTGGGGACGACGCCCATCAGGCAGCGCAGCAAAGTAGTCTTGCCCACGCCGTTGCGGCCAAGCAATACGGTGAGTTTTCCATCGGGCACGGTCATCTTCACATCGCGAAGGATGTGGCTGCCGCCGTAGAACTGGTTGAGTGAATCGACTTCGAGCATTTCTGGATTCCCGTGTTGGCCAAATTAGCGGCCGAGGTACGACTCGATCACTTTCTCGTTGCGCTTCACTTCGTCGAGCGTGCCATGCGCGAGGACGCTGCCTTCTGCCATCACCGTCACGCGGCCTGTTTCGCCGGAAAGCGCCGCGACGAATTCCATGTCGTGCTCGACGACCATCATCGAACAGGTGCCGCGCAGCTTGTTGAGCAACTCGGCGAGCTGCATGGTCTCGTGATCCGTCATGCCGGCGGCGGGTTCATCGAGCAGAAGCAGGGCGGGTTGCTGCATCAGCAGCATGCCGATTTCCAGACGCTGCTTCTGGCCGTGCGACAACTCGCCGGCGAAACGCGTGGCGTCGGCTTCGAGATGGATCAATTCCAGCGTTTCTTCAATGCGCGCCTGCGCCTCGCGATCCAGCTTCGACCTGAGTGACGCAAGCCATCCCTTGTCGGTTTTCATCGCGAGTTCGAGGTTTTCCCAGACCGGATGATTCTCGAACACGGTGGGCTTCTGGAACTTGCGCCCAATACCCGTGCGCGCAATCACCGGCTCCGACATGCGCGACAGATCGAACGTCTGCCCGAGGAACACCTTGCCCGAATCCGGACGAGTTTTTCCGGTGACGACGTCCATCATCGTGGTCTTGCCCGCGCCGTTCGGGCCGATCACGCAGCGCAGTTCGCCGACGTCGATAGACAACGTCAGCTTGTTCAGCGCGCGAAAACCATCGAAGCTCACGGTCACGTCTTCGAGATAAAGAATCGTGCCGTGCGATACATCGATCGCGCCCGGATCCAGCACATGGCCCAGGCCCGTGATGCCGTTCTGGTTACGCTCGTTGAGTTCGGGTAAGGGCGGCAGGTCCACGATCAAGGCGTTGTATGCGTTAGGTGAGGTCAATGAGGTGATCAATGTGAATGCCCTCCGGCTTTCTTCTTGCGCATCGCCATGTCGATAAGACCCATGATTCCGCTTGGCAGCAACAAGGGCACGAGCGTGAAGATCAGGCCCAGAAAGAACAGCCAATACTCAGGAAAGTTCGCCGTAAAAAAGCTCTTCGCGCCATTCACCGCAAACGCGCCGATGATCGGTCCAATCAACGTTCCGCGTCCGCCAACGGCCACCCAGATCGCCATCTCGATGGAATTCCCCGGCGACATTTCATTCGGGTTGATGATGCCGACTTGCGGTACATACAACGCGCCCGCGATGCCGCACAGCACCGCCGACACGGTCCAGATGAAGAGCTTGTACGCGAGCGGGCTATAGCCCAGGAACATTAGCCGCGCTTCGCCATCGCGTACACCGGTTACGACGCGTCCGAGCTTCGACGTGACAATCGCCCGCGCCGCGATAAACGCCAGGATCAGCACGCCGAGCGTCATCAGGAACAGCACGGTCCGCGTGCTTGCCGCGGTGATCGGAAACCCCGCAATGCGCTTGAAGTCGGTAAAGCCGTTGTTGCCGCCGAATCCTGTTTCGTTGCGATAGAACAGCAGCATCGCGGCGAAGGTCATGGCTTGCGTGATGATCGAGAGATACACGCCTTTTACGCGCGAGCGGAAGGTGAAGAATCCGAACACCCACGCCAGCACGCCCGGCACCACGATCACGAGCAACAACGCGTACCAGAGGTGCTCGGTGCCTTGCCAGTACCAAGGCAACTTGTGCCAGTCGAGGAACACCATGAAGTCGGGCAGGTCGCTCTGATAATTCCCTTCCCGTCCGATGGAGCGCATCAGGTACATGCCCATGGCGTAGCCGCCGAGCGCGAAGAAGAGCGCGTGCCCGAGACTCAGGATGCCGCAATAACCCCACACGAGATCGAGCGCCAGCGCGCCGATCGCGTAGCACATGAGCTTGCCGACGAGCGTCATCGAATAAGCGCTGAGGTGGAACGCGCTCGACTCGGGAAGTACCAACGCGGCGATGGGCACGCAGATGCCCATTGCAATGATGAATGCGATCAGCGCAACCCAGCCGCTGCGCGGCAAGAGGGCGGCGCGCGGCGGCAGGCCCAAGGCGAAGCCTTCGCGCTTCGCCTGATCGTCGGGTTGTGGCGCGACATCGAGATTCGCGGAGACGTTGGGTGTATTCATCTCAAACCTCGGCGCTTCGGCCCTTCAGTGCAAACATGCCCTGAGGACGCTTCTGGATGAACAACACGATCAGCACGAGCACCGCAATCTTCGCGAGCACCGCGCCCCAGAACGGCTCGATCGTCTTGCTGACAAGCCCGAGCCCGAAGCCGCCGATAACCGTACCCGCCAGTTGTCCGACGCCGCCGAGCACGACCGTCATGAATGAATCGATGATGTAGCTCTGCCCCAGGTCCGGTCCGATATTGCCGATTTGCGACAGCGCGCATCCACCCAATCCGGCAATGCCCGCGCCGAACGCGAACGCATACGAATCGACACGTGCCGTCTTCACGCCGACACACGCTGCCATGCGCCGGTTCTGCGTGACGGCGCGCACGAAGAGGCCGAGGCGCGTCTTGGTCAGCACGACCCAGGCAAGTAGCACGACGACCAGCGAGAAGCCGAGGATGGTGATGCGGTTATAAGGCAGGATCAGGTTCTGCATGACGGACACGCCGCCGCTCATCCACGACGGGTTCGTCACCTGCACGTTCTGCGCGCCGAAGATCGTGCGCGTTGCCTGAATCAGGATCAGGCTGATGCCGAACGTGGTCAGCAGCGTTTCGAGCGGACGTCCGTAGAGATGTTTCAACACCACCCGTTCCAGCACGATACCCACGACCGCGGCCGCGGCAAACGAAACCGGCACGGCAAACAGCGGATACCAGTTGAACGCAGCGGGCGCGTAATGCTGCACGAGATTCTGAACCACATACGTGGCGTACGCGCCGATCATCAGGAACTCGCCGTGCGCCATGTTGATCACGCCGATCAATCCATACGTGATCGCGAGACCCAGCGCGGCCAGCAACAACACGCTTCCCAGCGATAAACCCGCGAAGATCGTGCCGACGACCTGTCCGCGTCGTTGAATGGAATCGAGTTCCTCAATGCCCGCCTGCGCCGCTGCACGCACGCGCGCATCGGGTTCGGCGAAGGTGCCGTCGGCGTTCTTCACCACGATCGGGCGCAGCAATTCGTTCATGTCCAGGTCGTGGCGCGCCGCGACCAGTTGCACGGCTTCGAGGCGTTTGTTGGCGTCGGTATCGTGGAGGGCGGTCGTGGCCCAGAGCGTATCGAGGCGCTTTTTCAGCGCGGGATCGGTCTCTTGCGCGCGGGCTTTATCGACGAGCGGTTTGATCGACGGATCGGCGTTCTTCAGCAATTCATCTATTGCTGCACGGCGCTTTTCGATATCCGGCGACGACAATTGCAACCCCGACAACGCGCCCGCTACCTTCGAGCGCAGCAAGTTGTTCAGCGTGACCGGTTGCGCGTCGGGCGCTTCCACGGTCTTGTTGGTCAGCGGGTCCTTGTTGCCGTCGTCGGTCTGGATCAGGACACGGCCGGCGTCGGTGGCGACCAGGGAGCTGTCGGCGAGCGCGTTCAGAACCGCGACCGAGGGCGCGTCGGCGTTGGCGATCAGTTTGTCGATGGCGGCGGACTTGGCATCGAAGTCGTCGGCCGCGAGGGGTGCGAGGTCATCGGCGGAGAGCGCGGCGAACGCGGCGAGGGGCATGCAGGCAATCAGGATTGCGCAGAGGCCACGGCGAGCGAAGCGAAGAATCGAATCAGTCATGAATGGCCTGTCAGGTAGAACGTACGAACCGCCGCTCTTGTATTTATGCTTCGAGCGCGGCGGTCCGGTCTTCGACTGAATACTTACCGAGGCTTACGCAACACGACGGCGGCGCAGGAACTCCGGAATCGAGCTGACCACATCCGGCTTGTTTTCGTTACCCGGAATGTACGGGCTCCACGGTTGCGCGCGGATTGCAGTCTTCGTGCGCCACACGACGTTGAACTGACCGTCCGCACGCACTTCGCCGATCATCACCGGCTTGTGCAGATGGTGGTTACCGTCCATCTCGAGTGTGAAGCCCGACGGCGCCGCGAACTTCTGGCCGACCATGGCCACGCGCACTTTATCGACATCGACGCTCTTCGCTTTTTCAGCCGCCTGCTTCCACATATGGATGCCGACGAAGGTCGCCTCCATCGGGTCGTTCGTCACGCGCTTCGTGCCGCCCGGCAGGTTGTTCTTCTTCACCCAGTCGGCGAACATCGCCTTGAACTTCGTGTTCTCCGGGTTCTTCAGCGACATGAAGTAATTCCATGCGGCCAGGTTGCCGACCAGCGGTTTTGTATCGATACCGCGCAATTCTTCTTCGCCAACCGAGAAAGCGACGACCGGAACGTCCGTCGCTTTCAGGCCCTGGTTGCCGAGTTCCTTGTAGAACGGCACGTTCGAATCGCCGTTCACAGTCGAGATCACGCAAGTCTTGCCGCCTTGCGAGAACGTCTTGATGTTCGCCACGATGGTCTGATAGTCCGCGTGGCCGAACGGCGTGTAGACCTCTTGAATGTCTTCGTCCTTCACGCCCTTCGAGTGCAGGAACGAACGCAGGATCTTGTTCGTCGTGCGCGGATAGACGTAATCGGTGCCGAGCAGGAAGAAGCGTTTTGCTGCGCCGCCTTCCTTGCTCATCAGGTACTCGGTTGCGGGAATCGCTTGCTGATTCGGCGCCGCGCCCGTGTAGAACACGTTCTTCGACATCTCTTCGCCCTCGTACTGCACCGGGTAGAAGAGCAGGCCGTTGAGTTCCTCGAACACCGGCAACACCGATTTCCGCGATACCGACGTCCAGCAGCCGAACGTCACCGCGACTTTGTCCTGCGAGATCAGTTGGCGGGCTTTTTCGGCGAAGAGCGGCCAGTTCGATGCCGGGTCGACCACCACCGGTTCCAGTTGACGCCCGAGCACGCCGCCGCTTGCATTGATCTGGGCGATGGTCATCAGCGCAGTGTCTTTCAGCGATGTTTCGGAGATCGCCATCGTGCCCGAGAGCGAATGGAGAACGCCGACTTTGATCGGTCCGGTATCGGCGGCTTGCGCTTTTGTGATGGGCAATTGGCCCGCAACGGCCAGTGCGCCCGACATGGAGCCGAATTTCAGGAGACTGCGTCGTTTCATGTAATTCCCCTTGCCGATATGTTTGTTTTAAAGCGGGTGTCTATGGATTTTTAATATCGCTGACGGAGAGTCAGTCAATAGGACACTGCAAGGGGTATGCCAATGAGTAGGAAATGCCGGACTGGCTTGGGTTTCAGGCTGGTCGGGGCGAGGACGCACGCCGACGGGATTCGTCGGATGCATGGTTTTGGTGCGTGGGTATGTGTCGCGCTTTGTCTCGGTGCGCGGTGCGACGGGTTAGCGCAGGTGTTTGGCCCGCGACAGCGACTTCCGTTTCGATCGATTCGTTGTCCAGTAGCTTTTCTCTGGATCGAAGACTCAACACATATTGATCCAAACATGGCGAAGGCCGCCGACGCAGCGTTCGCAATGAAACAAATCTGACGGAGCGTAACCTTAGGTCGCAGGCCTTGCCGGCCTGCGAGTTTCGATGCTCGACTTATGCTGGATTCAGTGCATCGACAATTGCACGCCCTGCTGAACCATCAGTTCCACGTGCGCTGTCGAGTGTTCAAAGACGTCGTAGGCGACGCCTCCGATCGTGGCTTTACCCTGGCGTTCCCAATCACCATCGGCAATTCCTGCTACCCGGGTGTTGGAGAGTTCCACGGCATCCGCGGCCTTGCCGTTGACCATGAATTGTTGCTTGCCATCCGCCCTGAACAGGTCGGTCTCGCCGAGATTCAATACGTCGATCATTGAAATCTTCAGGGTGTTGTTCTGACCGCCAAGATCAATGCGTTCAATTCCTGTGACTGTCGATCCGACAGTCTTGCCAGTGAGCGATGTCAGGTCGATTAGCTGGTGATCGTCCGCGATTGTGATCGTATTGATACCCGCCTTCCCATGGATGTGACTGCTTCGGTCTGCCGCGCTGAAGAACACCACGCTTTCGCCATCCGGGGTTGCTGTTACCCAATGGCCGATCTGACCCGCGAGTGTTCCTATCAGGTGTTTATCGACAACCTGGTCCGACTGGTCGATATTGTCGTGCGCAAAAATCGTGAGCGTTGCATTCGGATTTGCCGCGATCAATCGTGCCCAGTCAGCTTCGAACGAGGCTTTGCCGTTCTCATCCACGGCGGCTTGAAAGACTGCAACGGCGGCACCCGCCGACGTGAGCTCCGCTTTCATCTGCATCGAGGCAACACTGCCATCCGCGCTTGGGTGATTCAGAATTCCCGTATCGATGATCAGCAAGTGGTCGTTCATCAGCATGCGAGCGGTCGACGACTCCTGGGTTGGTTCGTGAACCGGCGCCTGAATTCCGTAGCTTTGCGACCAGGGTCCCTGAGCTTCGAATTCGCGCTCGACCCGGGCTGTATAAACGTGCGGCCCTGGCGGGACGTCGTTATCTACGATCCACCACGTGGTGTTGAAATGATTCGCGGACGAATTGAACGCATGAGTATCCCCCGTCAGCTTCTCACCATCGCGGTAAATGACAAGCGAGTCGCTCCATTTGCTCATCGGTTCGCTAAGGGTTCCCTCAATTCTGTGCGAGGCTTCGGCAGAAGTCCCTCCCATTGGAACCAGGGAAAGTTGTGTATGCCCTCCTGAGTCGACGTAAGAATCGAATACGCCGGTGATCGCCACTGCCGCTGCTGGCGTGGGTGAGTGCCCGCCGGCATCTTGTACAAAATACGCCGGTTCCCATCTGCCGAGCAAGTTCAACAGAATTGAGAAGTCCGGAACGGCGATTGGGTTGTAATAGTTCACGCCGCCTTCGTCGTTACCGATATGACGGTGCAAGAGCAAATCGAAGGACGCGTCCGGGTGCGCTTTCACATAAGCGATCCAGTCGACTTCAATGCTGATCATGCCGCCGTCGTCAGTGTAGCTTTTGACGGTCATTCCGGCCTTTTCCAGCATCCTTACGCCCTCAAGCAAATCGACGGAAATGGCTTTGCCGTCGGTTGTGGCTCTGGCGGCGAACCGGGTGTCGAAAATCAGGAAGTCTTCCGTTGCAAGGAATTGAAAACTGCCGGAGCTCGTTCCAGCCGTTTCAGTGATGACAAATTCCCCGGAATGGACGCCCTGTACGCCCAGATCGGAGATGACACTGGCCGTGTAAACGTGCTCGCCTGAAGTGAGCCCATCGTCCTGATAGGACCAGTCAATCCCCGTGACTGAAGCGGTTCCGATCTTCTGTCCGTCGCGATAGACGGCGAGTACTTCGCCCTCGTGCAGGGCGGCGCTGAGCATGCCATGCAATCGCGGCGAGATATCGGAGGTCGTGCCACCGTTCTGGATCGTGGTGTCGTGATGATTGCCGTTGGGGTCGACGAACTCATCGAGCGCGCTGGTGATGGTGGAGACAGCCAAAGGAGCGAAGCTGGGTTCCACGATGTGATAGCTTTCCGACATCGCGCCCTGATCACCGTACTTACGTTGAATCTGCGCGGTGTAGACGTGCGGACCAGGCGGCACGTCGGTATCAATTATCCATGCCGTATTGGTAGCTCGATCGTATCCGCCGTCCCGCAAATGACCAATGGACAACAAAGGTACGCCATCGCGATAAACCTGCCATGAGTCGGGGAGCCAACTTTGGGCCAGCGGTTCGCTGAACGTCAGCACAATCTTGTGCGTTGAATTTCCGGTCGCACCGCCGTCAGGAATGAACGACTGCACCGTGTTACCGGACTCGTCGGTAAATGTGTCATAAATGCCCGTGATGAAGGTGGCCGCAGGCGGAGTGGCCGGTTGCAAACGACCGTCAATCACTGCGGGCATCGGTATCCATGTGTCGAGCATGTTTCCGAAGGGGGTAAGAAGAGGCGTGCCAACTAAGTCATAGAGATCAAGTCCCCCTTTGTCGTTGGCGATATGGCGATGTGCGACAAAATCGAATGCAGGGTATGGGTCAGGATGAGCTTTCAGGTACGACATCCAGTCTACTTCGATGCTGATGAAACCGTCTTTGTCGGTGTAGCTTTTAACGGTCATGCCATTCGCTTCGAGTAGTTTCACGCCTTCCAGCAAGTCAAAGGAGACCGGTTCTCCGTCCGATGTCATTCTGCTGATGCCCCGTGTATCGAAGATCAGAAAATGATCGGTGAGCAACATCGGGAATTTATCGAGAGAGTGGCCGTTCGAGCCGATCGCGGTGTACACGGGCTGAAGCACACCCGGCGATCCTATTGCCACAGACGATGCGCCCCGATTGGGCAGGGGATCGAACGACCCGGTTAGCGGCGATGCGGCTTCGTCTGTCTTGACTCTATCTAGTCCATTCGCCCAGACAGGGTCTGCACTAAAACGTGTTGCGATAAACGAAGACTCAAGATTCAACGAACTTCTTTCTGACATGCTTGCTCCGCTCTCTAATTGTTGTAAGCGGGCGGCGCACACACATTGACACACAGCCACCGCCCGTTATGAATCGTTTGCAACGCTAAAAATTCGCAAATGATCGAACGGACGATTCTGAATAAGGTAGTTGAAAGGTGATACTAGAAAACTCCTATTTATAGTAGGAGTCTTCCGTGCAGTTGACCTGAATGTCCAGCAACTGTTATCGATTGACGATCCGCTTCGGTACGCTCAGCGCGAGTAACCCGCCGAGCACCATGAACGCGGCCAACATGTACATGCCGCTTGCATTGGACGCGGTGGCTTGCTTCAACCACCCCACGAGATAGGGGCTGAGAAAACCCGCAAGATTCCCGAGCGAGTTGATCATTGCAATCCCGGCAGCGGCGCCCGTCCCGGCCAGGAACGCCGTAGGCAAGCTCCAGAACAACGGCAAGGTAGTGAGAATGCCCATCGTTGCCAAGGTAAGCCCGAGCATTGCCAAAGGAGTGTTCGTCGACCATATGACCGATAAAACCAGCCCCAACGCTCCAACAGCCGCCGGCACGGCAATATGCCACCTCCGCTCGCCACGTTTATCGGCACTGCGTGCAACAAGCAGCATCCCGATCACCGCCGCGCCGAAGGGAATAGCAGACAGCAATCCAATATTCAGCGCATCCGTCACTCCGGTCGCCTTGATGATCGTCGGCAGCCAGAAACTCACGCCGTACAGGCCCATCACGAACGAAAAGTACGTCAGGCTCATCAGCCAGACACGGCCGCTTTTGAGCACTTCGCGCACGGGCATGTCGACCTTCTCGACATTGTCCTTCGCGATGTTCCGTTCCAGCAACTCACGCTCTTCGGCGCTCAGCCACTTGGCCTTCGCAATCCGGTCGTCCATGAAAATGAAGACCAGCCCGCCGACCACGATCGATGGAATGCCTTCCAGCAAGAACAGCCACTGCCACGAATGCCAGCCGTTGACGCCATCGAAGTTCTTCATGATCCAGCCGGACACCGGGCCGCCGATCAAACCCGATACGGCAATCGCGGTCATGAACAACGTCGTCATGCGTCCGCGCCGGTCGGCCGGGAACCAGTACGTGAGGTACAGGATGATGCCAGGGAAAAATCCCGCTTCGGCCACGCCCAATAAAAAGCGCATTACGTAAAACATGGTGGGCGTGGTGATGAACATCGTCAGCGCCGAGAGGATGCCCCACGTGATCATGATCCGCGCTATCCATACCCGCGCGCCGACCTTGTGCAGGATGACGTTGCTCGGGATCTCGAAGATGAAATAGCCGAAGAAAAAGATGCCCGCGCCGAAGCCATAGACAGCGTCGCTCAAGCCGAGATCGGTGGACATCTGCAACTTGGCGAAACCCACATTCACGCGGTCCAGATATGCGACCACATAACAAAGCAGCAACAGGGGCGACAGGCGCCACGCGACTTTTTTGTACGTTGCCGCTTCGAAGGCCGAAGGCGGCGCGCCCGCGCCCGCGCCCGCGCCCGGTCCGTGATACTCACCCGCAGTACTCGCCATGCTGTCTCCTGAATTTTATTATCGGTTGGAACAACGATTCTAGTCGTTGGCAATGGCCCTCAAGCATCTGTTTTATATGGGGAAAACACCAAGCGAGGCGTCTTCCCCGAAGACCCTAGACGCAACGTCCGCCATCCACCTCCAGCGCCACGCCGGTGATGAACTCTGCGTCGTCGGAGGCCAGATACAAGGCCGCGTTCGCGATGTCTTGCGGTGTCGAGAGGCGTCCCAACGGAATCGAGGAGAGGAACTTCTGCCGGTTCGCGGGCGTGTCTTCCACGCCCATGAATTCGGACAGCAAACCCGTTTCGCCCATCACCGGGTTGATGCAGTTCACGCGTATCCGGTCGGGTCCGAGCTCGACCGCCAGCGCCTTGCTCGCAATGATCACCGCCGCCTTGCTGCCGTTGTACCAGACCAGACCGGGGCGCGGCCGCACGCCCGCCGTCGATGCCACGTTGATGAACGACCCGCCGCCCACCGACCGGAAGTAGGGCACGAATTGCGTGACGCTGTGATAGATGCTCTTCACGTTCACCGCATAGACGCGGTCGAATTCGGCTTCGGTGACTTCCATCACCGGCTTGTTCCTGTGCGTCGTGCCGGCGTTGTTCACCACGACCTGAATGCTGCCGAAGTCTTCGATGGCGGCATCGAACAGCGTCTTCCAGTCGGCCTGTTTCGTAACATCGCCGGCGACCGCGATCGCCTTGCCGCCGCTCACGGCAATCTCGCTCGCAACGCGTTCCGCCGATGCCCCGTTCAGGTCGTTCACCACCACGTTCGCGCCTTCGCGCGCAAATGTCTTCGCGATTCCTTCGCCGAATCCCGATCCGCCGCCCGTCACAATTGCTGTCTTGCCTTGCAGTCTCATGTCGTCTCCAAGTTGTGGTTACTTAACCGTGTTTGATCGCAATGGTTTTAAGCACCGTGAATCCATACAACGCTTCGAAGCCTTTTTCACGGCCGTGTCCTGAATGTTTGACGCCGCCAAACGGCAGTTCCACGCCACCGCCCGCACCATAATTGTTGATGAACACTTGCCCCGATCTCACCTTCCGGGCAATGCGCATCTGCCGTCCGCCATCACGTGTCCAGACGCCCGCAACCAGGCCGAAGTTGGTGCCGTTGGCGAGTTTCAGGGCATCGGCTTCATCGTCGAAAGGCATGGCGCACAGGACCGGGCCGAACACCTCTTCCTGTGCCAGACGGTGCGATGGCGGGACATCGCGCAAGAGCGTCGGCGCCTGATAAAAGCCTGCTTCGGGCGCGTCCGATACCACCTCGCCGTGCGCGGCCATCGCGATTCCGTCATGCTGTGCATCGGAGAGAAAATCCCACACGCGCTGCTGCTGCTTCGCGCTGATGAGCGGTCCGCAATCCAGGTCGAGCTTGCTCGGCCCGACCTTCAGCGCGCTGAACGCTTCGCTCAAACGATCCAGCAACGGCTCATACGCCGATCGTTCGATCAACACGCGGCTGCCCGCCGAACACGTCTGCCCGGCGTTCTGCACGATCGCCGAAACCAGCACCGGGATGGCGGCGTCGAAATCGGCATCGGCGAAGACGATCTGCGGCGACTTGCCGCCGAGTTCGAGGGTGACGGGCACGTGGTTATCGGCGGCCATCTTGACAACGGCGGCACCCGTTACCGGCGACCCGGTGAACGAGATGTGATCGATACCCGCGTGCCGCGCGAGCGCCGCTCCGGCTTCGTATCCATAGCCCGTGACAATGTTCAGTGCTCCCTCCGGCAATCCGGCTTCGGCGGCGAGCTCGGCGATCCGCAATATCGATAAACATGCGTCTTCTGCCGGTTTCACCACGCACGCGTTGCCCGCCGCCAGCGCCGCGCCGACGCTGCGTCCGAAAATCTGCAACGGGTAATTCCACGGCACGATGTGCCCGGTCACGCCGTGCGGCTCGCGGATGGTCAGCACGGTGAAGCCGTTCTGGTAGGGCAGGGTTTCGCCATGGAGCTTGTCGGCGGCGCCCGCGTAGAACTCGAAGTACCGCGCGATACCGGCGGCATCGGCGTGCGCCTGCTTGAGCGGTTTGCCTGTATCGCGTGCTTCGAGTTGCGCGAGCTCTTCCTGATGAGCGGCGATGATCATCGACAGCCGGTACAACACGCGCCCGCGATCCGCCGCGCTCGCATGACCCCAGGCGCCTTCGTAGGCGCGCCGCGCCGCCTGGACCGCCCGGTCGATATCCGCAGCATTGCCGCGGCCGAGTTGTGCGAAAACCTGGCCATCGGAGGGATCGAGGACGGGAATCGTCTCGTTGCTCGCCGCCGCAACCCACTTGTTGCCGATGAAATGCTTTGCCTCTTCCATGCCTGACTCCTGTCTCCGTAGCTTGGTTGGATGGACGCACGCGGTTCGTTTCCGGGCCAACGGCCATGCCGCGCACGATGCTTCTGGCCTGCTTTACGCTGTTTTTCCGGACGCGTAGTGACGCTGGAGTGCGCGCTTCGATTGGCTATAATGACGTAAATACGCGGCTTGATGGGCGCGCATGCGGCATGAAATCAGCGTTGCGGCCCGGCCGTTCAATTTTTGCGTGGGTTGCCGCAACGCAGCAAAGCCTGGTTTCCGCCGCGTACCGGCTCCGTCTGGTTCGTCTACTTCCCGACCCCGAATTTCCACTTTGAAGAGAGTGCACATGAGCTTCAACAACGTACCCGCAGGCAAGGATCTTCCGCAGGACTTCAACGTGATCATCGAGATCCCGGCGCAAAGCGATCCGGTGAAGTACGAAGCGGACAAGGACATGGGCCTGCTCGTGGTCGATCGTTTTATCGGCACGGGCATGCGTTACCCGGCCAACTACGGTTTCATTCCGCAAACGCTTTCCGGCGATGGCGACCCGGTCGACGTGCTGGTGATCACCCCGTTCCCGCTGCTGGCAGGCTCGGTGGTTCGCGCACGCGCCTTGGGCATGCTGCAGATGACAGATGAATCGGGCGTCGATGCCAAGCTGGTCGCAGTCGCCCACGACAAGATCTGCCCAATGACGGCGCACATGAAAACCGTCGATGACGTGCCTGAATACCTGAAGGATCAGATCAAGCATTTCTTCGAGCACTACAAGGCGCTCGAGAAGGGCAAGTGGGTGAAGGTGGAAGGCTGGCAGGGCGTGGACGCAGCCCACAAGGAAATTACCGAAGGCGTGGCGAACTTCAAGAAGTAAGCTTAGCCTCCAGCTTTTGACGTATCGAAGACCGCCCGGTCCTGCCTCACGGCAGGACCGGGCGGTTTTTCATGTCTCGACCGGCGGGACTTCTTCGGCTTCCGCGGGCATCACGTCCACGAGCGTCAATTCGCCCGCGACCAGCTTCCATTTCCTCGGCGTCGTCAGTCGCTTCACCCAATACTCCGCCCGCGAAGCCTCAGCCCGGCCGCTCAACTCAAACGACGCCCGTACGGCAACCGGCTTGCGCGATCGCGTGTACCTCGCGCCGTCGCCGCTCAGATGCTTGGCGAAACGCGCATCGACATCGGTGGCAATCCCGGTATAGAGACTTCCGTCGGCGCATTCTATTAGATACAGGAACCAGGGCATGAGTCTGAAGGTGGACGTCGGATGCCGCGCATTATCCCTCAAGCCTCCCTCATAAACCCCGCTCCGACAAAAACCCGCGACTTCGGCGAGAATAACCATTCCGCGCTGCATCAAGCGCATGGCAATAGCCACGAACAAGCCCGAAGCGAGGTAAGCCCGTTGAACCGCACGGTCGAAATACATGTGGTCGATTCGCTCGACACCGTGAGCCCGGACGAATGGAACCGTCTTGCCGGCGACAACCCGTTCGTCCGCCACGAATTCCTCTCGGCGATGCAGGACACGGGCTGCGCGGTCGCGCGAACCGGCTGGCGTCCGCATTTCCTGCTGCTCAAGCGCGACGGCAAACTCGCCGGCGGCATGCCGCTCTACCTCAAGAAACACTCGCGCGGCGAATACGTTTTCGACCACGCGTGGGCCGACGCCTTCGAGCGCAACGGCATTCCGTATTATCCGAAGGGCTTGTCGGCGGTGCCATTTTCGCCGGTGACCGGTCCCCGCCTGATCGCCGCCACGCACGAGGAGCGCGTGATGCTGGCGCGCGGGGCGATCGAGTTGTCGAAGCAGTTGGAGTTGTCGTCGCTGCATGTGCTGTTTCCACAGGAACAGGATCTCGAAGCGTTGACCGAAGCGGGCTACATGCTGCGCGAAGGCGTGCAGTTTCACTGGGAAAATGCGCCGGGCGGCTATGAGAGCTTCGACGCGTTTCTCGCCACCATGAGCCACGACAAGCGCAAGAAGGTGAAGCAGGACCGCCGGCGCGTCACCGATGCAGGCGTGAGCTACACCTGGCTTCGCGGCGTCCAGATCGACGAAACCGCGCTCGATTTCTTCTACGCCTGCTACGAGAACACGTACCGCGAGCACTGGAATCCGCCGTATCTATCGCGTGAATTCTTCGGCCAGATCCACGCGGCCGCGCCCGAAAGCATGCTGCTCGTGATCGCCGAGGCCGACGGCAAGCGGCTCGCCTGTGCGCTGAACATGATCGGCGGCGACGTGATGTTCGGCCGATACTGGGGCACGAAAGAGTTCGTCTCGGGGCTGCATTTCGAGACGTGCTACATGCAGGGCATTGAGTATTGCATCGTGAACGGCCTAGCGCGGTTCGAGGGCGGCGCGCAGGGCGTGCACAAGATGTCGCGCGGCATGCTTCCCACGCCGACGTGGTCCGCGCACTGGGTGGCGGACCCGCGGTTCGCGCACGCAATCAGCGAGTTCCTCGACGAAGAGACCGCCGCGATGGACCAGCATATCCAGGAACTTGAAGCGCATACACCCTTCCGTAAAAAGGTTTAAGGATTTGCACGAAAGCTGGCCAAATGGCTAACGTCAGCGCCAATACCTGCCTGGAAATTGCAACTCGACTTATCATCATGTCGAAATGCTTTCGCTTTTACGGCGATAACCCTCAACCCGTCATGCGCCGGAACAGGACCCCCGAATGCGGGGCATCGTATGGACAAGCTCAAGATGAAAAATCGATTCTTCAATCTCTATAGCCACGATTTCGCGCGCGTGGCGGTGGGCGTCCCACGCTGCAAGGTCGCCGATCCGGCCTTCAACGCGGCTGAAACCATCGAACTGGCAAAGCAGGCGGCGGCAAACGGCGCCGTCCTTGTGGCGTTCCCCGAGCTCGGGATCTCGGCCTATACCTGCGACGACCTGTTCCACCAGCGCGCTTTGCTCGACGCTTGCGAAGAGGCGCTTGCAACGGTGGTGGCTGCCTCGAAGAGCTTGTCCGTAGCAATGATCGTCGGCATGCCGTTGCGTGTGGAGCACACGCTTTTCAACTGCGCGATCGTAGTTGCGGGCGGCAAGATCCAGGGCGTCGTGCCGAAGAGTTATCTGCCGAACTATGGCGAATTTTACGAAGCGCGGCAGTTCAGCGCGGCGGAAAACGCATCGGTTGACCGGGTGAACCTGCTGGGATCGGACGTGCCGTTTGGTTCTTCGCTGCTGTTCGAAATCGCCGACATGCCGCTGTTCCGTTTCCACGTGGAGATCTGCGAGGACGTCTGGGTGCCGATTCCCCCGTCGTCGTTCGCGGCACTCGCGGGCGCCACCGTGCTGGTGAATCTGTCGGCATCGAACGTGGTGGTCGGCAAGGCGGGTTATCGGCATCAACTGGTTTCGCAGCAATCCGCCCGTTGCCTTTCCGCGTATCTCTACACATCGGCGGGACGGGGCGAGTCGACGACGGATCTCGCCTGGGACGGCCAGGCGATCATCTACGAAAACGGTGAACTGCTCGCCGAATCCGAGCGCTTCCTGGACACGTCGCACCTCGTTTTCGCCGATGTCGATCTCGAGCGTCTCTCGCGCGAACGCATGCGCCAGACCACGTTCGGCCAGTCGGTTCGCCGCCATGCCGACGAAGTTTCCGCATTCGAAACCATCCGCTTCGGCCTGGAACTGCCGCTGAACCGCGCGCTGCCGCTCGATCGCGCCGTGGAGCGTTTCCCGTACGTGCCGTCGGAAGCCAAGCGCCGCGACGAGCGCTGCAACGAGGTCTACAACATCCAGGTGCAGGCGCTCGTGCAGCGTTTGTCGGCGAGCGGTATTTCGAAGGTGGTGATCGGTATCTCGGGAGGGCTGGATTCAACGCACGCGCTGCTGGTTTGCGCGAAAGCAATGGACCGCCTGAAGCTGCCGCGCACGAACATTCTCGGCGTGACCATGCCGGGTTTTGCAACCAGCGACCGGACGCTGTCCCAAGCGCGGCAACTGATGGAAGTGGTTGGCTGTTCGGCAAGCGAGATCGATATCCGGCCGAGCTGCGAGCAGATGCTGAAGGACCTCGGGCATCCGTATTCGTCGGGCAAGGAAGAGTACGACATCACTTTCGAAAACGTACAGGCGGGCGAACGCACGAACCATCTGTTCCGGCTTGCGAACTTCAAGGGCGGCATTGTGATCGGCACGGGCGATCTGAGCGAACTCGCGCTTGGATGGTGCACCTACGGCGTGGGCGATCACATGTCCCACTACAACGTGAACGCCAGCGTCCCGAAAACGCTGATCACACATCTGGTCCGATGGGTTGCCGAGACGGGGCAAATCGGCAATTCGGGGTCGGACGTCCTGATCAGCATCCTGAACACGGATATCAGTCCCGAACTCGTTCCAGGAAAAGCGAACGGTGAGCCCGAGCAAAAAACCGAAAGCGTGATCGGCCCGTACGAGTTGCAGGACTTCAACCTCTACTACACGCTGCGCTTCGGCTTCTCGCCGTCCAAGGTGGCGTTCCTCGAATACACGGCCTGGAAGGATCGCGATGCGGGCGAGTGGCCCGAAGGCGCGCACGTTGCGCGCAATCAGTACAACCTCGAAGACATCAAGCGCAATCTGGGCATCTTCCTGGACCGGTTCTTCAGGACCAGTCAGTTCAAGCGTTCGTGCATTCCGAATGCGCCGAAGGTGGGTACCGGCGGTTCACTGTCCCCTCGTGGCGACTGGCGTGCACCTAGCGACTCGGAATCCATCGTCTGGATGAACGATTTGAAGAACATTCCCGCGGAATGACCCGTTTGCACCAGATTTGCGCGTGAAATCCGACGAAATCGGTGAATTGCGGTGAGTTCTTCGAGTCGTTGGCGCGAGATGCTTGCGGTGAACCATGAAAACGCGGCTAGAATCAAAGCATCGATTTGAAATTCGTTATCTACCATTCGCACATCTCGCCACGCATGTGGCGTCATCATTTAAACGAGGCGCGCCATGAAGAGCATCACCGCAGTCATCAAGCCGTTCAAGCTGGACGAAGTCCGCGAGGCACTGGCAACGGCTGGTCTTACCGGCCTGACGGTTACCGAGGTCAAGGGGTTTGGACGTCAAAAGGGTCACACGGAGTTGTATCGCGGGGCGGAGTACGTCGTCGACTTTCTGCCGAAGGTGAAGATCGAAGTCGTCGTGGCGGACTCGCAGACGGATCAGGTTATCGATGCCATCATCGGGGCGGCTCGTACCGGCAAGATTGGCGACGGCAAGATTTTTGTGACCGACGTCCAGCGCGTGATCCGCATTCGTACCGGCGAGGAGGACGAAGCAGCCGTCTGAGCGGGCTTCGTTCAATGGCGGCCTGACACAGCTTCAGGCCGTCATATTCTTTGAAGTGCGGCCGGTCGACGGTCGCAATGGTCATTTATCGTTATCGGCCTCGCCCGATGGCGCATCCTGTTTTGTCCTCGTTCCGTACATTCCCGTCATCAATCTAAATATTCGTTGCGGTACTATCGGCATCCCTGTGTGCTATTTGTAAGGATTTGTGGATGCATCACGCGATCGGCTTCATACAAGATCTGGCGGTCATCATGGCGATTGCGGGCGTCGTCACCGTGTTGTTTCATCGCCTGAAGCAGCCAGTCGTGTTGGGATACATCGTGGCGGGCGTGATCATCGGACCGTACACGCCACCTTTTCAGCTTATCCACGACGAAGCCACCATCCAGACCCTCGGCGAACTTGGCGTGGTCTTCCTGATGTTTTCTCTCGGGCTCGAATTCAGCCTGAAGAAGCTCTTCAAGGTCGGGGCCACGGCGTTCGTGGCGGCCGCCTCCGAGATCTTGCTGATGATCTGGATCGGCTACGAAATCGGCCAATGGTTCGGCTGGAATACGATGGACTCGCTGTTCCTCGGCGCGATGCTCGCCATTTCGTCGACCACGATTATCGTCAAGGCGCTTTCGGAACTCGGCATGAAGGGCGAGCCGTTCGCGCAACTGATTTTCGGCATTCTGATCGTGGAGGACATTCTTGCGATCGCCATGCTCGTGCTGCTTTCTGGGATCGCGCAGACCGGATCGGTATCGGCGGGCGTGGCGTTCGTGACGCTCGGCAAGTTGCTGTTGTTCATGACGGTATCGATGGTGATCGGCATCCTGATCGTGCCGCGCGCGCTCGATTACGTCGCCAAGGCCAAGAGCGATGAAATGCTGCTCGTCACCGTGCTCGGCTTCTGTTTCGGCTTCTGTCTGCTCGTCGTGAAGCTGGACTACAGCATCGCGCTCGGGGCGTTCCTGATCGGCGCGATCATGGCCGAATCACGGAATCTGCAGCGCATCGAACATCTGATCGCGCCGATTCGCGACATGTTCTCGGCCATCTTTTTTGTGACCATCGGGCTGTTGCTGAACCCGGGGGTGCTCGTCGATTACTGGTGGCCGATCACCGTCATCACCGTAGCGGTCGTGTTCGGCAAGATCGTATCGTGCGGGCTCGGGACGTTCCTCGCCGGGCGCGACGGGCGTACATCGATGCGCGTCGGCATGAGCGTGGCGCAGATCGGTGAGTTCTCGTTCATCATCGCGTCGCTGGGGGTGTCGCTGAAAGTGACCAGCAGCTTCCTGTATCCGATCGCGGTCGCGGTTTCCGCGCTGACCACGTTGTTCACGCCATACCTGATCAAGGCCGCCGATCCCATCACGCGGCGCATCGCCCAATCCATGCCGGTTCCGGTCGCCAATACGTTCGGGCTGTATTCGCAATGGCTTGCAAGCCTTTCGCCCGATACCGCCGGCCCAACCCTCTTCAGCATGACACGGCGAATCGTGCTGCAGATCGCGGTCAATCTGGCGCTGGTCGCCGCCATCTTTCTCGCCGCTTCGTACTCGGCGCCGGGCACCAAAGCGTTTCTCGCCCGCTGGCTGCCGACCAACGACGCGCAGCGCGTAGCCATCTGGAGCGTGGCGTTGCTGGTGTCGATGCCGTTTCTTGTCGCGGTTTATCGAAAGCTCGAGTCGCTTGCATTGATGCTCGCCGAAGTGAGCGTGCAGCCCGCGAAGGCCGGGCGCTTCACGAGCGCGCTGCGCTCGGCCATTTCCGGGCTGATCCCGATTCTCGCGATGTTCGGCGTCTTTCTGCTGGTCACCGTGCTGTCGGGCGCGATTCTCCCGCCGTTCGGCCTGATGATTGCGGTGCTCGTTTGCGCGGCGCTGTTATTGACCGTGTTGTGGCGCTGGTGCGTGAAGATCCACGCGACCATGCAAATCGCACTGCGAGAAACTTTCGAAGAGCCTCGCGATCATTAATGAGCATGAATTGTTTCTTTCCTCTGGTAATGTGAGCAATTGTTTGATGGTTTGCCGCCCCCGGACCAGAGGCGGATAATTGAACTCTGACCATTCTCAAAGCGCATCGCGCCTCTATCGGAATGAGCGAAAACAAGACGTCAAACTCGGGCAAGCCCGAAAATACCGTGGGTTCTACGGGCTCCGGTCCGCATATCCCCAATCCCGATCCGGCCGTCCCGTCCGCGTCATCTCAAAAAAGCACTGAAGTTCCCGCCGCTGCCGAGCCTGGGCCTGATGCCAGCGCGGCGGAGCGGGCGTCGACGGATGCGCCATCGAGTGCGTCGACGGTCGAGCCCGTAGACGTAGCGAAGGCCCAGCGCGACGATGCCGCCGAAGCGCGCAAGTCGGCGGCGAGCGCCACGTTTGCACAGGAGAACGCCGCGAGGCCTGTGTCCGCTCACGCGCCGTCCACTGTAGATGCAGGCCTCGCGAAAGAGGTCGAGTCGGCGACTGAAGCGCACGCTAATCTCGCGGAAGAGGTTGAGATCGCGACTGAAGCGCAAGCCGCGGAAACCGTGGAGATCAACTCGGAGACCGTCCCGCCGCGAGCCAGCGCCTTGCCTCCGGAATTTACCGCCGCGCCTGACTTCGGCACGTTTCATCCGCCTCCCATACCGCCTGAAGCTCCGCCCGGCAAGCAAGCGCCGCCCGCGTACTTGCGGCAGAGCGATTCCGCATGGTCGGTGTTCGGCCGTGTGATGAAGGCGCGCGCCCGTCAGATCTTCGATCGCGCCGGACAGCGCATCACACAGCGGACGTTGAAGATCGGTGTATCGGCGCGGATCTTTCATCCCGAACCGGGTGCCAAAGGTCTGCGCGGCAAGACGCTGCAATACCTTGAAGAATCGATTGCGCATTGGGTGATGTCGCGCGATGTGCTCGTGTTCATGATCCCCACGGTCGGGCATCAGGGCATGCTGCATCCGAGCAATATTCGTTTGCGCGATTACGCGAAGCATCTTGACGGCCTGTTGCTTCAAGGCGGCGCGGATGTTTCGCCGCAGTCCTACGCGGAAGCGGCAACGCGCCACGAATGGCCGGGAGACCGTGTGCGCGATATGTACGAGCTCGAGTTGCTGCATGAGTTCATCGAATCGGGCAAGCCGGTGCTCGGCGTGTGCCGCGGTTGCCAGCTCATCAATGTGGCGTTCGGCGGCACGCTGTATCAGGACATTGCCACCGATGTCCCGACCGCCGGCATCCATGTCAATGAGCAATACGACCAGCATCGGCATCCGATTCGTTTCCCCGATGGCTCGACGCTCGTCAACATGTTCCCGGGCCGCCGCGAAGCGCTCGTGAATTCGATCCACCATCAGGCAGTGAAGACGATTGGCCGCGACCTGAACATTGAGGCGGTATCGGCGGCGGATGGGATCATCGAGGCTGTGCGTTACCGGCGCGCGCCGTTCGTGATGGGCGTGCAATGGCATCCGGAGTTTCATCGCGCGGGTGGTGACGAGTTGCTGGACTGCACGCCGCTGCTGGATACGTTCCTGCGCGTGGCACGTGAGACGCGCTTCTGAATCGGCGTTGAACGAAATCAGGCTATAACGACAAGGGCCGCTTCAACATCAGTTGAAGCGGCCCTTGTCCTTCATGCGGCAACCAGAATTACTGCACGATCCCAGCTTCGTTTTGATCCTGGAGCTGCTGGACCTGCTGTTGCAGCGCCCGCAAACGGCGCTCGGCATTGGATTTGTCGTTTTGCAACGCCATTGATTCCGCCTGCATTTGCTGTTGCCGTTGCGACACTTCGCTTTCTTGCGCACGTGCAATGGAAAGGTCTGCCGTCAGCCGCTGCGCCCGATCGTTCGATACCGCAATCACCCGCTCCAGCAGCGCCTTTTGCGCCTGCAATTGCGTGCGCTGGATCTCGCCCTCGGCGAGCGCATAACTCTTCCTCGCGAACTGCGCGTAGACGGTTTCTGCGTGCATGTTGTCCTGCGACTTCACCACGCGCCAGAAATTCTTGTCCTGGAACAGCGCGACGTAATACACCATCTCTTGCGGATAGAAAAAGAGCGCCGCCCCGTAGCTGCCGTTATTCGTGACGCGCAACTCGGTGAGCTTCTTCGCCTGAACCATTTGCCGGAGTTCGGATACGTTCCCCGCCGCCTGGCCGCTCTCCGCGCCGTCGGTGCCGTCCTTGAAATCGTCCATCGAACCATAAGCGGGTACGGGACGGACGGGGTCAGCGAGACCCGTTGCCGAGAGCAGCGTGCCCACGGGCTGATAAGCATTGACCACGGTCGAGCCGAACCCGATGACAACAACAAACAACGCTTGCAGAAGGGCGGAGGTGGAGCAGAACTTCATAGTGCGAGGCTTCTAGATTGATTGAGGATCGACGCGAGGTGTGACGCGTTCAAAACGCGTCACCTCGCCGCCAGGGAACCGTCTGGTTGATGCGCGATCATTCGCGCGCAATTACTTCAGGAATTGCGATCCTGGTTCGGTGACACGGCGTTGGCTGATATCGGAACTCCAGTTCGATGAATCGCCTGAGCCCGAGCGTGGCGTGGCTACTGAACTTGCGCGCACCGTCTGGCGGGAGACGCCGCTGTTGTCGTCGAGGACGGCCGAATGCGCGAGCATGTTGTACATCTCGGTCACGCTGAGCGAAGAACCCGACGAAGCCGTGCGCATGTCGTCGCGCGACTGAGCGCGGCGACCTGGCGAGGCCAGCGGCGCATCGAACCCGCTGCTGCGATATACGGGCGTGCCCTGGTATTCGTGACCGTGGCGCCGCTGCACGACTTCGTAGCTGCGCGCCTCGCGGATAAGCGCAGCTGAACGCTTGTTCTTGACGTGGCTCTTCGCGCGGCCGCGCTCGGATGCTTGCGCAACGACCAGCGGTTTTGTCTTCGCAACGACTTGCGGTTTCATTACCCGTGCCGACGTGTCGCCGGCGCTGGCCGTTCCGCTGTTGCTGGCGACTGAAGCGGTGTTGGGCGACGGTTTGGCTGTTGTGGTCGAAGCTGTCGTGGCCGGCGGTGCTGAAGGTGTCTGCAACGCAGTTAGAGCCGCAGCGGCGACAGCCGAAGGCTTGGAGGAACCTTCAGCCGGATGAGAGCCGGACGTTGCAGTAGACACGGTAGCTGAGCTGGAAGGCGGCACAGAAGAAACTGCAGACGGTTCAGCAGCAACGACATCAGCTGATGCATCAGCCGCGGGCGTTGCATTCGACGCAACCATGGCCGCTTGTTCCGGCTTTTGATGGCCGATTCGCGTGCCGAACAGCGCCCAGGCGATAAACGCAGCGCAAGCCAGCGCAATCGCACCGCCGGCAACCTGTTTGCGACGATCGTTTGCAGGTGGCGTCTTGACCACGCGATCGTCGGGTGCGGTGAATGGCTCGAACGCAAACGATGCTGGTTCCGGGGCGGCCGGTGCGTTATCAACAGGCGCGGCGGCGAAGCTCGTTTGCTCCGTCTGCAGCATTTCATCATTGCGTCTGAACTTGCCCCAGAGACTTGCCGGCGTGTATGGAAAACGCTCGTTGCGAAGCGATATCGGACTGACATAAGCCGTGAGAAATCGCGCCGCGTAAAACGGAATTTCATATTCGGTCAATGCTGGACGCGCGCTCTTCAGCGTCCACTCTTCGCCATAGACGGCGTTGGGCATACCGGCGAGCGGGTACAGGGTTGGCAGAAGCAGATCGCCTTGTACAACGACCAGAGGAGCATTCATTTTTTTCTCATATCCGAAAGCGGGCGTCAGGACTGCTCAGCGAAATAACACGCGGGGCAGCCGTGTGGACATCGCCCGGATGTTGCTGCGAAGGTGACAGATATTTCACCTTGCCGGACCGCCACAGAACAGCCCTCGATCATACCCAGCGCCTGCTTTGGCGTCGCTCAGAACCTTCTTAGTTCCATTGTTGGAAGGCGCTCGGAGGGAAGAAAGATCGCTGAATGATACGGACGCAACGTACATTTCAACGGGCCACGCCAATGCACGCGGGACGTGTTGCGCTACATCCTGCAAGAGGCGTTGAACGAGATTACGCCAGCGATTCCATGAAGGCAAAGCAAACCCGGAGACCTCAGCCGATCGGCCGGGTATAGCGCAGCGCGATGATAGGTATGCCGCCCATCGTGTCATCTTCACGTCCCGCCAAACGCCATCCACGCGATTCATAAAACCCGATTGCCGCAACATTCGGCTCGAGCACATAGAGGTGCAAGTTCTTCGCGCCGTGACCTTCCGCCCATTGCGCGGCTTGCTCGAGCATTGCGGTGCCGAGTCCCGTGCCTTTGGCTTGCGGCATGGCGTGCAGGTTGTCAACGAGCGCGCTGCCAGTTTCATCGGGTGCCATCACGCATACGAACCCGGCCGGCTCCTCGCCGATGTACGCGATGAACACTTCGCCCGCGCCATTGGCAAGTTCGTCGAAGCGCGTGCTCCAGTGCGCGGCGCGATCCACCGTCAGTTCGTCATCGAGATACGTGTCCGGCAGGATCCCTCGATACGCCGTTGCCCAACTCCTTGCATGCATGTCGGCTATAAGTGCCGCATCCTTTAATGTCGCCAGTTGCAAAACGAATCCGGTCGGTGATTGCGAATTTGTAAGCTTATTTATAGACATATGAAAGCTAAAGTTAAGCTGTTTTAGCAGCAATTGCGCGAAGTTCGAATGAGCGTGTTTCGCGTTCGCGTTGTAAGATTGGCGACGCGGACAATTACCGAAATAACGGTGTTAACTATCGAGGGTTAACCCTTGTGTAGTTATTTTTGGTCGTTTGCGCCGTGCCGAGGAATTTTTTGCCGGTCTTCAACCGGCGAAGCTTACACATGCATCCGGCGTTTTGCCACCACGCAGCCCGCGAACGAGTGCATCGGTTTCCAGCGTTTCACGCCGCGTCGAGCCACACGCCGTCCAAGCAATCCGGCCGGCGTTTTTAGTCAAAGTCTTTGAGATAGACATGTCCACCCCTTCACATGCAACGCCCGTGAACGAGTCGAAAGCGAAGTCGGTATTTCGCGTCGTCAGCGGCAACTTCCTTGAAATGTACGACTTCATGGTCTATGGCTATTACGCCTCGTCCATTGCGAAGACGTATTTTCCGAGCGGCAACGAATTCGCGTCGCTGATGCTCGCGCTGTCGGTGTTCGGCGCCGGCTTCCTGATGCGGCCGATCGGCGCTATCGTGCTCGGCGCGTATATCGATCACCACGGCCGGCGGAAGGGCTTGATTCTTACGCTGACCATGATGGCGATCGGCACGCTGCTGGTCGCGGTGATCCCGGGATACGCGACCATCGGGGTGCTGGCCCCGATCATCGTGCTGGCTGGCCGCTTGCTGCAGGGCTTTTCGGCCGGCGTGGAGCTTGGCGGCGTGTCCGTGTATCTGTCCGAGATCGCGACCAAGGGCAACAAGGGTTTCTATTGCTCCTGGCAGTCGGGTAGCCAGCAAGTGGCGGTGGTGTTTGCCGCGCTGATCGGTGTGGTCATGAGCCAGGTCTTGCCGCCCGACCAGATGACCGCCTGGGGTTGGCGCGTGCCGTTCATCATCGGCTGCCTGATCGTGCCGTTCCTGTTCATCATCCGCCGTTCGCTGCAGGAAACGGAGGAGTTCCTCGCGCGCAAACATCGTCCGTCGATGAGCGAGATCATGAGGTCCATGGCGTCGAACTGGGGCATCGTGCTGGCCGGCATGGGCATGGTGATCATGACGACCGTGTCGTTCTACATGATCACGGCGTACACGCCGACGTTCGGCAAGGAAGTGCTGAAGCTTTCTTCCATCGATACATTGGTGGTGACGGTGTTCGTCGGTTTGTCGAATCTCGTCTGGCTGCCGCTTTCGGGCGCGGTGTCGGACCGTGTCGGACGTCGCCCGGTGCTGTTGTTCTTCACGATCCTGACCATTCTCACGTCGTATCCGGCCGTTCAATGGCTTGTCGCCGATCCATCGTTCCTGCGTCTGCTCGGCGTCGAGTTGTGGCTATCGTTCCTGTACGGAAGCTATAACGGCGCGATGGTCGTGGCGCTCACGGAAGTCATGCCGGTCGAAGTCCGGACCACGGGCTTCTCGCTTGCGTACAGCCTCGCAACGACGATCGGCGGCTTCACGCCCGCCATCTCGACCTACCTGATTCACGCGACCGGCAACAAGGCGGCGCCCGGCGTTTGGATGGGGCTTGCGGCGATCTGCGGGTTGATCGCGACGCTGGTGCTTTACCGCTCAACGGAAGCGCGCAATCAGTACAAGACGGCCTGACTTTCCGTCACCTGTGGCCTGAAACGAAAACCCCTCGCCGTGGCGAGGGGTTTTTTGTTTCAAACGCTGGTGTTGGAGACACTAGGAAGACGCCGCAACATCCTTCGCCACCCGTTCGATGACTCCATCCCACGCGCCAGGTTTCGCCTGCCGGAACAGATGGGCTTTGGGATACCACGCGCTCGAAGGTGTATCGATACCCCAACGCCAGTCGGCTGCGAACGGCAGCATCAGCCACAGCGGTTTTCCGAGCGCGCCGCTCAGATGCGCGACGGCGGTATCGATGGATACGACGCCGTCCAGACGATCGATGATCGCGGCGGTATCGGCGAAACTCTCCAGCTTGTCTTCCAGCCGCTGAATGAAACGCGCCCGCGGATGCTTGTCCAGCAGCGCGCGTTCTTCAGCGGTGAGCGTAGGCTGCAGAACGATCCAGTCGATGCCTTCCAGCATGAACAAAGGTTCCAGTAACGCGAGCGGCGCCGAACGCGTCTCGCCGGGCTGGATCCGGCCCGACCATGCAATGCCGAGTTTGCGCTTCGACTGGCCGCCGAGCGACCCGCGCCATTTCTTGCGATACGCGGCTGGCACCACGAGATAGGGCGTGCGCGCCGGCACCATTTCCGTATTCGATACACCCAGCGCCAGCGGCAAGCTGAGCAGTGGGATGAACGCGTCAATGTCGGCGGGAGGCGGTGTCAGCGTGCTTTTCAATATGACGCCCGCCGCGTTTGCCGCCGGCTCGAGCAGCGCGACAAGCGCCGGTTGCACCTCGAGCACGATCTGGCCGACGAGCTTCGCCGCGAACGGCACGAAACGCACGAACTGCAAGGTATCGCCGAAGCCCTGTTCTGCGCGGATCCACAGCGTCTCGCGCGGCATGGGCGCGCCTTTCCACACGGGCAGGCCCGGCGCCGGGACGCTGGCTGGCGCGCGCAGGCGCCATTCATAAGCGCTCAGTCCGCGAGCGTAATCGCCGAGCGCAAGCAATGTCAGCGCGCGATTCAGGTTCGCCGCAACGAGGCCTGGATCG
Organism: Burkholderia sp. PAMC 26561; assembly: GCF_001557535.2. Lineage (NCBI taxonomy): Bacteria > Pseudomonadati > Pseudomonadota > Betaproteobacteria > Burkholderiales > Burkholderiaceae > Burkholderia > Burkholderia sp. PAMC 26561. The sequence goes on along the minus strand of NZ_CP014306.1, from coordinate 331,323 downwards.
AGGCGCAACGCCTGATCGAAGGCACGCAGCGCCGCTTTATGACCGCCGAGCGCGAAATGCGCATTGCCAAGTCCGAGCCACGCCACGCTGTATTTCGGATCGAGTCCGACCGCGCGCTCGAACTGCGGCAACGCGGCTTCATGCTCGCCTATACCCGCAAGCGCGTGCCCGAGTCCAAAGTGCGCGGGCGCGAATTGCGGCTGCATGCGCAGCACTTTCTGCAGCACGGGCACGGCTTCATGCGGACGGCCGACGGTATCGAGAAGATTGCCCAGGTTGAAATGCGCCGCGACATAGTTCGGCTCGGCGGCAATGGCTTCGCGAAATTGCTGGATGGCGCCGTGGGTGTCGCCGAGCGCATTGAGCGCCATGCCCAGGTTGTTGTGCGCGCCCGCGTGCCCCGGCCGTATTTGAAGCGCGCGGCGGAACGCCTTCGCGCCTTCCTCGAAACGGCGCATTCCAAGCAGCGCGTTGCCGAAATTGTTCCAGGTAGGCGCGTCGCCGGGCTGCAGGCGCAGGGCTTTTTCGAAGGCATCGGCGGCGTCTTCGTGACGGCCCGCCGCAGCGTACGCATTGCCCAGGTTGTATTGCGCGAGCGAAAAGCCGGGTTCCAGGTGCAACGCGTTACGAAACCTTTCGATGGCGTCATCGATCCGGCCGAGCGCCTTCAGCGCATTGCCGAGATTGAGCTGCAAGGCGGGATCGGCGGGACGCAGGTCTGCCGCGCGGCGCACCAGATCGGCCGCTTCCGCGTGCTGGCCTTGTTGGTGGCGCAGCACGCCGAGCAGATGAAGTGCGTCGACGTGGGAGGGCTCTGCGGCGAGCGCGGCCTGATAGTCGCGTTCCGCTTCGGTGAGGCGGCCGTCGCGATGTGCTGCGAAGCCGCGCGCAAAAACTGTATCCATTGAGGGAAATCGAATGCGAACACGCCATTTTCCCACACGTTCACCGCCGATCCCGATTTTTGCGTTGACGCCGGCGACCTGGTCTCGATAACATGTGAACACCTGTTCATATGTTCGATACAACAATCGTGCCTTCAGCGCTGCTGCTAAACGACGTTTCAACCGACGAGCGTGTCGTTCCGCTCGCCGACCTGTTCCGCCTGCTGGGTGACCCGACGCGTTTGCGCATCGTGTTGACGTGCGTGGAAGGGCGCACGCCCGTGGGGGCCATAGCTGAGTCGCTGGGGTTATCGGCTTCGCTCGTGAGCCACCATTTGCGCTTGCTGCGGGCGGCGCGAATCGTGCGGGCAGAGCGCGAAGGCAAGCAGGTTTTCTATCTCGCCGCTGACCAGCACATCAGCGGCATGCTGGCTGAATTGCTCGAGCATATCGCCGAGCCGCACGCCGATTTCAGACCGGATAACGATTAAATGGCACCTCGACCGACGCATCAACATCAGCATCATGACCACGGGCACGAAGGTCACGCGCATGACCACGAGGCTCACGAGGCACACGGCCACGATCACAAAGGCGGCCATCATCACCACCATGCGCCGCAAGCCGGGCAGGGCCGCACCTTCGCGATAGCGGTCGCGCTGAACGTGGTGATCGTGACCGTGCAGGCGGTGTACGGGTTCATCGCGCATTCGACCGCGCTGCTCGCCGACGCGGGCCACAATCTCTCCGATGTCCTCGGCCTCCTGCTTGCCTGGGGCGCGGTCTGGCTCGGCACGCGAAAGCCATCGGAACGATACACATTCGGACTCGGCAGTTCGTCGATACTCGCTTCGCTCGCCAACGCCGCGCTGCTGCTGTTCGCGTGCGGCGCGATCGTGCTCGAGGCCGTCCAGCGCCTGCTCAATCCCGCGCCGGTTGCGGGACTCGATGTGTTTATCGTTGCGACGATCGGGCTGGTGGTCAACGGTTTCTCCGCGTGGCTTTTCATGCGCGGCAGCAAGGAAGACCTGAACATCCGCGGCGCGTTCCTGCACATGGCGGGCGATGCCGGCATCTCGGCCGCGGTCGCCGTGAGCGGCCTCGTGATCCTCTATACCGGCGCGAGCTGGGTCGATCCGGTGATGAGCATTGTCGTGGTCGCGGTGATCGTGGCCGGGACGTGGGGGCTGGGGCGCGACGCCATGCGTCTTGCCATGGCCGCGGTGCCGCCGGGCGTGGACAAGCCGCGTATCGAAAAATATCTCTCCGACTTGCCGGGCGTCACCGACGTCCACGATCTCCACGTCTGGGCGCTTTCCACCACCGAAAACGCGATGACCGCGCATATCGTGATGCCGGCGGGACATCCGGGCGATGTTTTCGTCGATGCAATCGTGGGAACACTGCGCCGCGACTACGCCATGCACCACGCGACCCTGCAAGTGGAAATGGGCACGACGGTGCACAGTTGTTCGCTGGGTGAAAAGGCGCACGCGCACTGAGGGTTGGATCCCCGCGTTTGCCGATTACGACCGGCGTACACTGGAAGTCAGTGACGTTTGATGGAGAAGCGCATGTCCGCGCAGAAGCCGAACCGACACAAAACGCTCGATGTATCGCCGGTGCTCATCGCGGGCGCCGGTCCCACGGGTCTCGCCGCTGCCATGAGCCTCTCGCGCGCCGGCATTCCGGTGCGCCTGGTCGATAAAGCCCCCGAACCCTCGCCGTGGTCGCGCGCCATCGGCATCCAGGCGCGCACGCTCGAATTGTTCGAACAGCACAGGCTGGTCGAGCCGTTTCTGGAACTGGGTCACCGGGCGCGGACTGGCAACCTTTATTCGAACGGGCAGCGCCTCACGCAACTCGACTTCGATCCCTTGCAAACGCGTTATCCCTTTCTGCTTTTCCTCGATCAATCCGTCACCGAACGTCTCATGACCGAACATCTTGAAACGTTCGATGTGCGTGTGGAACGTGGCGTGGAATTGATCCACTTCAACCAGGGGGCGGCGGGGCTTGAAGCCACGCTGCAGCATGCCAACGGCGCGGAAGAGCATGTGCGGCCGTCGTACCTGATTGGAGCGGACGGCGCACACAGCACGGTGAGGCATAGACTGAACATCGAGTTCACGGGAAAGACCTTCGAGCAGACTTTCCTGCTCGCCGATCTTCACGCCGACACCGAATGGCCCGACGACGAATTCCATATCTTTGCGTCGGGTGAAGGCATTGCCACGTTGTTCCCGATGGGTGGCGGGCGCACGCGCCTGATCGCCGATCAGCGCGTCGCGGCACGATCGCCGGACGCGCCCGACAGCCTGCAAAAAAGCGCGGCGCCTACGCTCGATGAATGCCGCGAACTCATCGCGCGGCGCATTCATCATCGGGTGACGGTGACGAACCTCGCATGGTCATCGTATTTCCGGCTGAACAACCGCATGGTGGACCAGATGCGATCCGGGCGCGTGTTCCTCGCCGGCGATGCCGCGCATGTCCATAGTCCTGCCGGTGCGCAAGGCATGAATACGGGCATTCAGGAAGCGTTCAATCTGGGCTGGAAGATCGCGCGGACGCTGGCGGGCGTGGCGTCGGATCGACTGCTCGATACGTACCACACCGAGCGTCATCCTATAGAGCGCGAAGTGCTGCGGACATCGAGTTTCATGACGCAGATGGCCGCCGCCGAACATGGCCCGATGAAGCTGATTCGCGATCACGTGATGCCGGTGTTATCGGCGATCGGTCCCTTGCGCGATGCCGCGCGGCGCACGGTCAGCGAGTTGTCGGTGCAATATCGGAAAAGTCCGTTGACGCTCGAACGCGGGCTCGATGGCGGCCCGCGTGCGGGCGATCGCGCGCCGGATGCGTGGGTGCATGTGGTCGATGGACCGCTTGGGCGTGCGCCCGGTGTCGGTTGTCTCTTCGATCTTCACGATCCCGCGTATTTCTCGCTGTTCCTGATGGTGAAGCCCTCGGAGGACGATGACATTGCACTTGCGCCCGCGACGCTGACCGTGGCGCACGCATTGCGCGACAAGGAGCTCGATGAATTGGCGAAATCAGTAGAAGAGGCGTTGCCGAACAGTGTGCGCGTGTGGCGCATCACCGATAAAGGCGATGACGGCGCACGTTCGTTGACTGAAGCGTATGGAAGGACGCGGCCGTGTTTTTATCTGGTGCGGCCGGATGGATATATTGCAGCGCGAGGACGCGCGCCTTCCGATACGCAAGGGTTGTTGAGGCACTGCGAGACGTGGTTCGGGGCGGGGACGGAGGAGTAGGGTCCACACGCATGCCCCCGATCACGGTCAATCTAGCGGTCTTCTCGCTGACTGAAAATACGCACAACGTCAATCTGATCGTCGCTCAAATTGAACGCAAAACGTATCTCGTAACGGCTCACAAACGCTCTTCGAATGTCTACAGGTGCAAATTGTGGCAACTTGACAGCAAGCCCCGGGTTGTCGACGACGAAGTCAACACCATCGATTAAATCAATCGTGCTTTGGGTAGCGGCGGCCGGATTATTCAGGACAAGAAAGTCGTATAAGCGTTTGAGGTCGTCCAGCGCTTCCTGGGACCATGTAACGTCAAGCGCCACGTTTCTCTTTCGGAAATGACAACGGCTTCTTGGTACTTAAGCTCTCCGCCCAAGCCCTCACATCTTCGTGGGGAACGCTCTTTCCCGCCCGCAGGCTCGCGATGCCCTCACGCGTCAGCCGGTCTCTGGTGTCTTCGAGTTCAACAAACTGCTCTAGCGCTTTGCTTATCAGCCAACCCCGGGGCCGATCCAGCCTTTTTGCGAGCTCATCTACGCGTTCTGCTAACGCGTCTTCCACATGTGCGGTCATCGTGCGCGGCATCTTGTACCTCCAGTCAATTCTAATCAAAATGATTATATTCGATTCGAGCCCATAAAAACGGCGAAAAAAAGGACCGCCGCAGCGGTCCCCATTCTCAGGTATCGAAAACACCCCAACCCCTAAGCCGCAACCGCCGGCGTCAGCACTTCCCGATGCTTGGTCAGCGCCTTCACCACGATCGGATGAAGCTTCGCGCTTAACTCCGGATCATCCAGCGCTTCCAGAATCGGCGTTCGCATTCGCGGCGCCCAGTACTTGTGAATGTGATTGGCGATGCCATCGAGCGCTTCCTCGTGATCCGGCATCGAATCGAAGAACTCACCAATCTGATTTGCCATGTCCACCAGGCTGTTCACATCCATGATTATTTCCCCGACGTAACCGGCAATTCACGCAAGTTCAGGAACTCGAGCTGCTGAACATTGAACGCCGAATACTCCTTTTGCCATTGCGACGGCTGTTCCACCGGCATCACCTGCACGGCCGTCACCTTGTACTCGGGGCAGTTCGTGGCCCAGTCGGAGGAGTCGGTGGTGATCACGTTCGCGCCTGATTCCGGGAAGTGGAAGGTCGTGTACACCACGCCCGGTTGCATGCGCTCGGTGATCTTGGCGCGCAGCACAGTCTGACCCGCACGCGATTCAATACCCACCCAGTCGTCCGCCTTGATCCCACGGTCCTCGGCGTCGACCGGATGAATCTCCAGCCGGTCCTCGTCGTGCCAGCGCGAATTCTCCGTGCGCCGCGTTTGCGCGCCCACGTTGTACTGCGACAGGATTCGCCCCGTCGTCAGCAGCAGCGGGTATTTGCGCGTGACCTTCTCCGGCGTCGCGATGAACTTCGTGATCACGAAGTGACCCTTGCCGCGCACGAATTCATCGATATGCATGGTCGGCGTGCCTTCCGGCGCCTGCGCGTTGCAAGGCCACTGGATGCTGCCGAGTTCATCGAGACGCTTGTACGACACGCCCGTGAACGTCGGCGTGAGGCTTGCGATCTCATCCATGATCTGTGACGGGTGCGTGTAGCCCATTTCATAACCGAGCGCGCGCGCCAGCTTGATCGTCACTTCCCAGTCGGCAAGACCCGGCAGCGGAGGCATGACCTTGCGCACGCGCGAAATGCGGCGTTCGGCATTCGTGAATGTGCCGTCCTTTTCCAGGAACGACGAACCCGGCAGGAACACATGCGCATACTTGGCGGTTTCGTTCAGGAAGATATCCTGCACGACGATACATTCCATCGACGACAACGCCTTCGATACGTGCTGCGTATTCGGGTCCGACTGGACGATGTCCTCGCCCTGGCAATAAAGGCCGAGGAAGCTGCCGTGAACGGCGGCATCGAACATGTTCGGAATGCGCAGGCCCGGTTCCGACTGCAGCTTGACGCTCCACGCTTCTTCGAACAATGCGCGCACAGCCGCGTCGCTGATATGGCGATAGCCCGGCAACTCGTGCGGGAACGAACCCATGTCGCACGAACCCTGCACGTTGTTCTGGCCACGCAGCGGATTCACGCCGACACCTTCACGGCCGATATTGCCCGTTGCCATCGCAAGATTCGCAATGCCCATGACCGTCGTCGAGCCTTGCGCATGTTCCGTCACGCCGAGGCCGTAATAGATCGCGCCGTTGCGTGCGTTGGCATAAATGCGCGCGGCTTCGCGAACGGACTGCGCCGGAACGCCGGTAATGGCTTCCATGGCTTCAGGCGAGTTTTCTTCCAACGATACAAAGTCGCGCCATTGCTGGAACGCGCGTGCTTCGCAGCGCTCGGCTACGAATTCTTCGTCCACGAGCCCTTCGGTGACGATCACATGGGCGAGTGAGTTGACCACCGCGACGTTCGTGCCCGGACGCAAGGCCAGATGATGCGAAGCCTTCACGTGCGGCGTATCGACGATATCGATCCGGCGCGGATCCACCACGAGCAGTTGCGCGCCTTCACGCACGCGCCGCTTGAGACGCGATGCAAACACAGGGTGGCCATCGGTCGGATTCGCACCAATCACCATGATCACGTCGGCCTTCTCAACCGATGCAAAGGTCTGCGTGCCCGCCGATTCTCCCAGCGTTGTCTTCAGCCCGTAACCCGTCGGCGAATGGCAAACACGGGCGCAGGTATCGACGTTGTTGTTGCCGAACGCCGCGCGCACGAGTTTTTGCACGAGGTAGGTTTCCTCGTTCGTGCATCGTGACGATGTAATCCCGCCGATCGAATCCACGCCGTACTTGTCCTGAATGCGGCGGAATTCGCTCGCCGCGTACGAAAGCGCTTCTTCCCAGCTCACTTCGCGCCACGGGTCGGTGATCTTCGCGCGGATCATCGGCTTGGTGATGCGGTCCTTGTGCGTGGCATAACCCCATGCAAAGCGGCCCTTGACGCAGGCGTGGCCGTCGTTGGCATCGCCGTTCTTGTTCGGCACCATGCGCACGACCTGGCTGCCTTTCATTTCCGCCTTCAGCGAGCAGCCGACACCGCAGTACGCGCACGTGGTCACGACCGAATGCTCGGGCTGACCCAGCATGATGACGGTCTTTTCCTGCAGCGTCGCCGTTGGGCATGCCGCCACGCACGCGCCGCACGACACGCATTCTGATTCCATGAACGGCTGGTTTTCGCTTGCCGCCACGCGCGATTCGAAACCGCGTCCCGCGATGGTCAGCGCGAACGTGCCTTGCGTCTCTTCGCACGCGCGCACGCATCGGTTACATACGATGCACTTCGACGCGTCGTACGTGAAATACGGATTGGATTCGTCCTTCTTGTCCTTCAGGTGATTCGCGCCTTCGTAGCCGTAGCGCACTTCGCGCAAACCGACCACGCCCGCCATGTCCTGCAGTTCGCAGTCGCCGTTTGCCGGGCATGTCAGGCAATCGAGCGGGTGATCGGAGATGTACAACTCCATCACGTTCTTGCGCAGCGACTGCAGCTTGTCCGTTTGCGTGCGCACTTTCATGCCGGCTTCAACGGGTGTCGTGCACGATGCCGGATAACCCCGCTTGCCCTCGATTTCGACCAGGCAGAGACGGCACGAACCAAACGGCTCGAGCGAATCCGTCGCGCAGAGTTTCGGCACGTTTACACCGGCCTCGATCGCCGCGCGCATCACCGACGTTCCGGCCGGCACGGTGACCGGCGTGCCATCGATATCCAGCGTCACATCGATATCGGCATGGCGCAGCGGCGTGCCGTAGTCGGTATCGTCGAAGGGATCGCGCAGCTTCGTTTTGCAGGCGCAATTACCGGAACCGCAGGAAGAACTGGACATATATGTGCTCCTTCTTTTAAGCCGCTTTCTGCGACGGCTTACGCGAAAGACCGAAGTCTTCGGGGAAATGATCGAGGGCGGACATCACCGGATAGGGCGTCATGCCGCCCATCGCGCAGAGCGATCCGGCAAGCATGGTGTCGCAGAGTTCGCGCAGCAACGTAACCTGTTTCGGCGACGTATCGCCGGCGCGGATCTTCGCGATGACTTCAACGCCGCGCGTGGAACCGATCCGGCACGGCGTGCATTTGCCGCAGGATTCGACGGCGCAGAAGTGCATTGCGTACTGGGCGAGGTCGGCGAGGTTGGAGGTGTCGTCGTGAATCACGATGCCGCCATGACCGACCACCGCGCCCACCGCCGCATACGCTTCGTAATCCATGGGGATATCCCATTGGCTCTCGGGCAAATATGTGCCAAGCGGACCGCCGACTTGCACAGCGCGCGCCGGCCGGCCGGTTGCCGTGCCACCGCCATATTCGTAGATCAGTTCGCGCAGCGTGACGCCGAACGCGAGTTCCACGAGACCGCCTTGCTTCACGTTCCCGGCGATCTGGAACGGCAGCGTGCCGCGTGAACGGCCCATGCCGAAGTCGCGGTAGAACGCCGCGCCCTTGGCGAAGATGATGGGCACAGTTGCCAGTGTGATGACGTTGTTGATCACCGTCGGCTGGCCGAACAAACCGACCAGCGCAGGAACCGGCGGCTTCGCGCGCACCACGCCGCGTTTTCCTTCCAGCGATTCCAGCAGCGCGGTTTCCTCACCGCAAACATACGAGCCCGCGCCCTTGGCGACTTCGAGTTCGAACACCTTGCCGCTGCCGAGCACATTCGCACCGAGCCAGCCGGCTTCGCGCGCTTTGACAATCGCGCGGTTCAGCGTGGTGATCGCGTGCGGATATTCGCTGCGCACGTAGATGTAGCCTTTCGTCGCGTTCGTCACGATCCCCGCGATGATCATCCCTTCGATCAACATGTACGGATCGCTTTCCATCACGAGGCGGTCTGAGAACGTGCCGGAATCGCCTTCGTCGGCGTTGCAGACCACGTACTTCTGCGGCGCCACGGCCGCGCGAACCGTGCGCCATTTGATGCCGGCCGGGAACGCTGCGCCGCCGCGTCCGCGCAAGCCCGATTCGAGCAGCGCTTCACATGCGGCGTCGCCATCGGTTTCGAGCGCACGACGCAGGCCTTCGAGGCCGCCGTGGGCGACGTAGTCATCGGTGGAAAGCGGGTCCGTGATGCCGACGCGCGCGAATGTCAGCCGCTGCTGGTTCGCAAGCCACGGCATGGTGTCGACCACGCCGATGCGCTTGTCATGCGCAGCGCCGGTAACAAAGCCGGCGTCGAAGAGGGCGGGGACATCGTCTTCATCGACGTTCGAATAGCCGATACGGCCTTCCGCCGTCTCGACTTCGACGAGTGGTTCGAGCCACAACATGCCGCGCGAACCGTTGCGCACGATCTCGACTTCAATGCCGCGTTTCTGGGCTTCCGAAGCAACGGCCAGCGCAACGCGATTGGCGCCCAGCGCCAGCGCCGAGGAATCGCAGGGAACGTAGATGCGTGTCATACCAGGTCCTCCACGCTCGTGTGAACGCGCGCCTCTTCATATAGCCGATCGAATTTCTGCGGCGTGACGCGGGCGTACAGCTCGCCATTGATCGTCATGGCCGGCGACAACGCGCATTGCCCGAGGCAATAGACGGTTTCGAGTTCGGTATCGGGCTGATGACCGGAGTCGAACTTGCAGCCGGTATGTCCTTCGATATGCTCGGCCAGCGCCTCCGTTCCCATGCTCTTGCACGCTTCGGCGCGGCATAGCTGAACCGTGACGCGCGCCGGCGGTTCCGAGCGGAAGTGGTGGTAATAGGTGATCACGCCATGCACTTCGGCGCGCGAAAGCGACATCGCCACGGCGAGCGGGGCGATGACATCGGCAGGAATGAAGCCGGCCTCGTCCTGGATTGCGTGCAGCACGGCGATCAGCGACGCACCGGGTTTCAAGTGGCGCGCAACGCGTTCGTCGGGCGTGACGGCGGGTTCATTCGGGTTGCTACTGGCAATCTGGACCATGTGGGGAGTCTCCATCGCTCGGCATATGTTTTATTAATGCATATATCGGTCTTATAATCGCTGTACCGAGCCTCTGATATGCAAGATACGAGGCTATCCAGTCGATGGCAATAGGAACAACAACTGCATATGATCGACGTTGAATGCCGGACCGAACTCGTCTTGCGCGATGCAGCAGGCCGCGAAGCCAGTCTCAGCGCGGCCGTGCCGCTTTTGCTGCTCGTTTCGCAGACCGGAAGTATTGCGCAGGCAGCATCGGCTAAGGGTTTGTCCTACCGGCATGCGTGGGGCCTGTTGCGCGAAATCGAGACACGGTTGGGCGGCGCGCTGATCACCAAGTCGCGCGGGCGCGGGTCGGTGTTGTCGGAACTCGGTGATGCCGTCTTGCGGGCGCAGCGTATGTCGAACGATCGGCTCGACGGTCCGCTTCAGGCGGTGGCGAGCGAAGTAGCCGGTGAGTTGAACCGGCGGTTGTTGCGCGCGGTCAGTGAAGTCCGTATTCACGCGTCGCACGGTTATGCGGTTGCGGCGCTCGTCGGTGCGCTGGCCGCAAAACGGATTCCCGCCGATATCAAATACCGGGAGAGCGCCGAAGCCGTAAGCGCCCTGGCGCGCGGTGAATGCGAGCTCGCGGGTTTTCATTTGCCGATCGGCGAGTTCCGTGCGAGTTGCGCGGAGATTTATCGGCCGTGGCTGGATGCGGGGCGGCACGGCCTGATTCACCTGACGCGACGCACGCAGGGACTTTTCTTGCCGAAGGGCAATCCGAAAGGCATACGCGGATTGCGCGATCTCGCCCGCGACGACATCCGCTTCGTGAACCGGCAACCCGGCTCGGGCACGCGCATGTTGCTCGACCTGGCGCTGCGGCAAATTGGCGTGAATCCGGCGACCATCAACGGTTACGCGACTGCCGAACTGACACATTCGGCGATTGCTGCATTCGTGGCGAGCGGCATGGCCGACCTCGGCTTCGGCGTGCAGCCGGCGGCGCAGCAGTTCGCGCTCGATTTCATCCCGATCATCGACGAGGATTATCTGTTCGCCTGCGACCGCGACAAGCTCGCCGATGCCCAGCTAGCCGGCGTGCTCGACGTGCTGCGCAGCGCAGCGTTCAAGGGCGGCGTGGCGCAACTCGAAGGCTACGATCCGCTGCATTGCGGCGAACTGCTGGACCTGGAAGCTGCACTCGGCGGCTCAGTGCCTACGTGAGCCAAGACAGCGCGTTGTAAGCTAATGTAATACGCCGATACATGCGCGAGGGCCGCGTAACCGGCCGATTGCGGAGCAAGCGTTTAGAATCAGATTTCGCGGTCCGAATCTTCGGTGTGAGCTTTTCTGAAACATTCGTGACCGGACGTTTAACCGAAGTCTGTTCATCGACTTGCTAGAGACTGTACTGCCGCCATGAAACTGCTTTTAAGTATTGCCGCATCCATCGCGTTTGTTGCCGGCGCCGTTGCCTTTGTGCCCGTTGCATTTGCGCAGAATTCACCCGGCATTCCGGGCGGTATCCTGCAAGACCAGTTCCGGCTGAAGGAGCACCCGCAATTGCAATTCGCGGCTTCCGCGCCGTCCGACAAGTACCAGAACAAGGAAACGGCCAAACGCCGCCGTGGTGATCTGGGCGATCCAAACGGTTGCAACCTGCAGTGCCCGAAGGACGAGTAACCCGCCTTTAGCGCATCGCAGCGCGCGACTTTTCAACGCACACGGCTTCGCTCGGTCATCGATCACGAAGCGTGTGCGTTCACTACGCGTGTCCCGTTTTTAGCCGCGGCGTTCGCAGCACTTGCCGCAACGGCAGCGTTAACCCTGCTTTCACCCCTCGATTTCTCACCGCCTCGCGCTTCGCTGAACGCTTCATTTGTCTAAGCGTCTGTTACCACTCATTACCGACCGATTAATGCTACTTGATGGCGGCGCGTACGGCATGCGCTCGGGTATCTTATCGTTGCGTGCGTTGAACGGTCCGCAGTGACAAACGCACTTAACTTTCATAAAAAACAATGAAGCAAGCCAGCTAAGTGGCCGCACGCGAACGAGGCGTGCCGAGAGGGCCACGTGGACGGCAGTGTCCACCCGACGGCAATGGCTAGCAGGACACGCTTTAGAAAGGCGAGGGGAAGACAGCCAAATGAGAATTCTTCAAGTCGTTCTTGCACCCCGGTTATCAGGGGCCGAGGTGCTTGCGAAGGGCGTAGCGATCGGGCATCAGCAAGGTGGTCACGATGTTTGCATCACGTCGTTGATGCCGGAGCACGACGATTTCGAACACATCAGCGCCGAGCTGCGGGCGAACAACGTCTTGTGTCTGTTTCCGCAGCGCTCGCTCGGCAAGGTCGGCCGACTGCTGTTCTTGCATCGCGCCATTCGCCGCTTCAAACCCGACATCATCTTCGCGCACGCGACCATACCCGCGCTGTACGTCCGCGCGTTGCCGACCCGCGTGCCGATTGTGTGGGTCATGCACTCCGGCGCCAACGACTTCGCGAACAATGCGCTGCTGTTTGCGGAACGCCTGCTGTCGGGGCGCGCCAAGGCGGTGATCGGGGTATCGCAGAAGAATATCGATGATTACGTCAAGGAAGTCGGTTCGCATCCGTCCATGATCGTGGTGCCGAACGGCGTCGATATCTCGCGCTTCACGCAGACGAGCGAACCGTTGACATCGACGGGAATCCGCCAGATCGTCCAGATCGGGCGTTATATCCCCGAGAAGAACCAGTTGCAGACCGTCCAGGCGTTCGCCCGCGTGGCCGCTGTCGATCCCGACGTGCGTCTGCTGCTTTGCGGCGTGATCGAGAATCTCGCGTATCACGCGGCAATCGTGAAACTCGTCGACGAACTCGGCTTGAACGACCGCGTGAAGATAATCGGGCCGCAGTCCAACGTGGCCGAGATCCTGCGCGAGTCACGGGCGTTCGCGATGCCCTCGAGTTTCGAGGCGCACAGCATCGGCTTTCTCGAAGCGCTCGCGTCGGGTATTCCGGTGGTCGGGAACGCAATCCCGTCGTTTGCTTTTGCCGATACTTTTCCCGGCGTCGCGCTGCTCGATACCAGCGACGCCGATGCCTACGGCCGCGCATTGCTCGCTGCGTTGTCGCAGCCGCGCGCGACACGTCCGTTGAACGGACTGACGCTGCAGAGTACGGCTGACCGGTATCTCGCGATTGCATCCGACGTCCTTAATCTGCAGGTGCGGATGGGCTGATTTGCGGTACTCAAAAACGCGCCGCCGATATTCTCGGCGGCGCGTTTTTTATTGCAGGTTCCTAAGCCACAGCGACTCGGAAAATAGTCCGGGCATCTCGCTCCAGATTTGCGCCGGGCCGAGCTTGAGCGCGCTGTCGAAGTCATAGCCGATCAACATCGGCGCACCGCCCGTGTAATAGAACGGCCCAAGCTTCGCGTTCGCACGCTTGAACAGCACGAGCGTCGAGCGTCGCTCACGCTGCACGATGTGCGGCAATGCATCCGCGTACGACGCTTCCTTCAGCGTCCCGGCGAGCACCGGCGTGCCTCCGCCTTTGAGCGTCCAGACATCGATATCCGGGCCATCGCCTCGCGGTTGCAGCATCACGAGGTCATCGGTTCCGTCGCCGTTGATATCGCCGGCCGTCACCTTCGTCATCGCCGATGAAAACTGCGGATACGTGTTGCCGCGCAGCGTCCCGGCGAACGCACTGCCGGAACTTGTGAGCTGCGTTATTGCCATTGCGCCATTCATATTCTCGATCGCCACAAGCCCGGTTCGCGGCGATCCGGCTGTGTGCATCGGCAGGAAACGCGTGTTCGTGCTCAGGTCGTGAGCCTGCATCCACAACGCAGGCGCACGGCCGTTCTTGCCGACGCTCGCCAGCACCCACAGGTTCAGGCCACCATCGCCGCGTTTGTGCGCGATCATTACATCGGCGCGGCCGCTTCCCGTGAAATTGCTCGCCACATATTGCTGCGCGTTCGCCGGCGTCCACGCCGTGCCTGTCTGATACCACAGCTTCGGCGCTTCGAAACGCGCACCCGTGCTGCGCATCAGCCAGAACGCCGTGCCGCCGTTGCGCGGCGAGATCACCATCAGGTCGGCGCGGCCGTCGCCATCGAAATCGCCCAGCAGGAAACGCACGCTGTCGAAGCAAAGCCGGTTGGCCGAACACGTGGGCGCCGTGGCGTGGGCATCGAAAGGTATGGCGTTGAGATACCAGGGCTCCGCCGTTTCCAGCCGTGACATATCTGCGACCCATACGTTGAAGCCCGGTCCGTCCTTGCGGCGCTGCACGTAGACTACGCTTGAGCGGCGCTCACCGGTGGCGGCGCTTGCGGCGTCGTCGATGTTATCGCCGCGTACGTCGCCGAAGAGGCCGCCTTCCTCGCGGTTATCGGTCCATTGCGTTTGCGCCGATGGCGCCCAGCGCGACTCCGTCGTCAGCGCGGAACAACTGCCCGCCGCGAGCGCACCGTTGCGCCCAGCCAGGCAATGACCAAGCGGCGTGTACACATAGCCGAAGTCCCAGGGCGTCCACTTCTGGGCGGCATCGGCGGAATCCGGCGGCGCGCATGCTTCTTCGATCAACGTGCCGCTGCGTTCGGCGACGCATTGCCGCGTGGTTTCATCTACGAGTTGTGCCGTGTTCTTGGTCCCCGGCGCCGCCGATACCTGCTGCCAGTGCCAGTCCTGCGTCTTCGCGCCTGTGCACGCGGCAAGCGTCGGCGCGGCGCCGAGGCCGGCCGATGTCACGCACTGACTCGAATATTCGTTCACGATCTGCATTGAACGCGGCTGGAAATCCGGACCCGGGTCGCTCGCGTGCGCGCGTGTCCAGTAGCGGCGCGCGACCCAGTTGCCGTCCCACTGATATTCGCCGAAGACGTGGCCGCCGTTATCGTCGCCATCGATGGCGAAGTACGACGCCACGTCGTCGCGCTTCTTTTGGGTATCGGCGGCGTCGAGGTTCTTGGGCAGTCCGCCGGTCGGATACGTTACGTGATAGCCGATCGGGATATCGCGCCCGAGCCCTTGCGCCGCGATCCGCGTGATGCGCGCGGCGTAGATGTGATCCGGGTGCTCGATGAACGGCACCGTATCCGGATTGAGCGTGTAGATCTCGGTCGCCGGTGCGAGCATGGCGCGCACGGTCGCGATCAGCGCGGCGCGGTCGTACTTGATCGTGTTCGATCCGTCCGCGTTCAGCGGATATGTGTCGATGCTTTCGCCCTTGTCCCACAGCAAACCGAGCGGCACGCGTCCGCCGCGCACGCCGCCGCCGGGCAGCCGGACTTCGAGCAGCTTCACGCGCGGTTGCTGCCTGAGCAACATTTGATGCACGGGTTTGCCGGCGAAATCGACTGTCGATTCAATCCAGTCGTCCGCCACGCCTGCCATGCGCGCATAGGCGAGGCGCGTGCCTTTTTCGCGGAGTTTCACGTAGTCGAAGTTCGCGCCGTTCGCACCGCCGATCAAGTGAACGGTGGTCACGCACCAGCCGGCCGCGAGCTTGTCGCTGATGCCGGGATTGACGAAGAGCAGATCGTCGTCGAGATGGGCTACGACAGTGATGAGCGACCCGGCGTGGCAATCGGCGGCTGGAACGGATGGTTGCGCCGACGTTTGCGCGATGGCCGGTGAGAGCAGGGCGCTGATGGCCCACAGCAGTATCGATAAGCACGCAACAGCCAATCTCCGCATGGAACGGCTCACTTGCATGATTCCCCCGTATGGAATTTTTTGTCTGCTGAATCAGTGAATCTGGCAGCTTGAAGTGTAGCGGCGCGACGTTCCGTTGCCGAGCGAACATGGAAGGAGGGTTTGGCGGATTGTGGGGAGTGGGAAAAACAAAACCCCGCCTGCCTTGCGGCAAGCGGGGTTCAGTTCATCCGGCGGGAAAGCCGGAAGCGATATTGGTGGAGGCGGCGGGAATCGAACCCGCGTCCAGTAGCGCTCTACGACCAGTTCTACATACTTAGTTCTATCATTTGATTTAACCTGGCGACGCGGACGAACACGCTTCGCTTCGGCGATTCACTAAATTTTCGACCTTGGCGTCGCGACGCCGACAAGGCTTATCTGACGTATATGACCTCTCTCGGTATTGCTACCGGTCTTGCGACTCTAGTCCGTCAGTAAACTAGGGAGAGGCAGGCGGCCCTTAGGCTGCCAGTGCGAACGTTTCGTCGTTTGCAGTTACGTTTTTCCCATTGATTTACGAGGTGACGGGTCCTCGGTATGCCCTAGCCGCTTCGCAACCCCTGTCGAAACCAGGTCGCCCCCGAAGCATTGCGTATTATCTCACAGATCCAGCCGCCATCAGCGTCAGCGCAAGGACTGAAGGACACCGCAACCTATTGCACATCCCGCAGCAATTGCTGCAATTCGATAGTCGTTTCTACCACGTGATCAGCATGCCAGCGCGTGGGCGGCAAGTCCGTGCCGCAATAGCCATAGGCTGCCGCCACGGTGACCATGCCGGCCGCGAAACCCGCTTGAACGTCGCGCAGATCGTCGCCCACATACACAACCTGCTCGGGCTTTTCTTCCATCAACTCGGCGGCGTGAAGCAAGGGCGCCGGATGCGGCTTCGAGTGCGAGGTTGTGTCGCCACAAACCAGGCACGCCGCCCGTTCCGCAAGTCCGAGCAATGCCACGAGCGGTTCAGCCAGCCGCGTGACCTTGTTCGTCACGATGCCCCATCGAACACCGCGGGCATCGAGCTGATCGAGCAGTTCATCGATACCCGGAAACAGCGTCGTTTCAATACACAGATCCGCTTCGTAGTTCGCCAGGAACTCCTCGCGCATGGCTGCGTAATCCGGATGTTCGGGACTGATCTCGAACGCGCCGCCAAGCAAACCCCGCGCGCCCGCCGATGCTAGCGGCCGCAACGTCTCCAGCGGACGCATCTCGAGCCCACGGTCGTGACGCATCTTGTTGACGGCTGCGACGAGGTCGGGCGCGGTATCGGCGATCGTGCCGTCGAGGTCGAACAAGACCGCCTGACACAGCTTCAGCCGGTCCTTGTCCAATTCCTGCTGCGAAGAGGGCGTCGGGTCGTCGCTCATGAAAGTCCGTACGGGTTCAATGACGCTCGGTGGCGTCGGGTCCGCATCTGTGGAGTTCGAGTTGTCGTTCGGTCGGTCGTTCATGTTCGTTTTCGTCATGCCACGCGACGGCAAGCCATCAGGTAGTTGATGCTAGTGTCGTCGGAGATGCCAAAGCGCTTGGCGAGCGGGCGATACGTAATCCCCTTGATCTCGACGATATCTAATTGCGCCGAACGCACAAGTTGCGCAAGTTCTGACGGCTTGATGAAACGCGCATAGTCGTGCGTGCCGCGCGGGAGCATCCGGGCAATGTACTCCGCGCCGATCACCGCGAACAGGTACGCCTTGGCATTGCGATTGAGCGTGGAGAAGAACACCCAGCCACCCGGCTTCACCAGCGTGGCGCAAGCCTGGACAATCCCGGCGGGGTCGGGTACGTGTTCGAGCATTTCCATGCACGTGACGACGTCATAGGTGCCCGGTTCACGCGCAGCAAGCGCTTCTGCCGCAATTTCCTCGTACTCGACTTCCACACCGCTTTCCAGGCTGTGCAAGTCGGCCACGCTCAGCGCATTCGACGACAAATCCACGCCTTTCACCTTCGCGCCGCGCACCGCCATGGACTCGGACAGTATCCCGCCACCGCAGCCGACATCCAGCGCGCGTTTGCCCGGCAAGTGAGCCAGGCCGTCGATCCAGTCGAGCCGCACGGGGTTCAGTTCATGCAGCGGTTTGAATTCGGCATTCGGGTCCCACCAGCGATGAGCCAGCTCGCTGAATTTCTGAAGCTCGTGGGGATCGGCATTGATCATGTGCGGATAGCCTTGAAACGAAAGTCGTGAACAGTCAGGCACCAAGTATATAGGCGGTGACGGAACCGGGTAAAACGGGCCGGAGAAAGAAGGGGGCAGCTTGTGGGCGCCGGGCGCGCATAAAAAAAGCCCCGCCGAAGCGGGGCTTTGATCCTGCGGCAATCAGTCGCTAAATTACTGCGGCTGACGCGAGGTTCCAACAACTTCGACTTCCACGCGACGATCCGGTGCGAGGCAGGCGATGAGTTGCTTGTGGTTCTTCTGGTTGCAACCGGTGGTAACCGGGTTGCGCTTGCCCTTGCCTTCCGTATAGATACGGTTGGCTTCGATGCCCTTGCTGACCAGGTATGCCTTGACAGCTTGTGCACGACGCAGCGACAGACGATCGTTGTACTTGTCCGAACCGATGCGGTCCGTGTAACCCGTAGCGACCACGACTTCCAGGTTCAGGTCGCCAATCTTCGATGCGAGATCGTCAAGCTTTGCCTTACCAGCCGGCTTCAGGATTGCCTTGTCGAAGTCGAACAGAGCGTCAGCTTGGTACGTAACCTTCTGGCTTTGGATGACCGGAGCAACCGGAGCGACCGGAGCCGGCGGCGTCGGTGCTTGCGCTACCAGCGCGCCATCGCACTTTGCGTTTGCCGTAGCCGGGGTCCAGAACGCATCGCGCCAGCAAAGCTCGTTCGTACCGTTCATCCACACATATTCGCCCGTGCCGTTCACCCAGTTGTCATTGACTGCCTGACGTGAAGCCGGGACCGATTGCGCCATAGCCGATGCAGCCATAACTGCGGTAGCTGCAATGAACGCGAGCTTTGAAAGTTTATTCATATTTCTCCTCTCGAAATTGAGATTACCGCAGGTTTACTGCGAGCCTTGTTGACAAAGACAAGTCATACATTGCTCGAAGTATAACATTACCGCGGAACAAAACGCTGTGTGTAGACTTCGAGCAGTGTCTAACTTTGTGCGTTGGCATTTTGCCATATCGTTCCCTTGCAACGATAAAAATATCCCCGGGGCCCCAATGCCTGCAACCTTATGTGGTGCATGCGCAACAAGACGGGGCATGGGAAAAGCAGGGTTTGATATGCGCGTCTTATGCGCATGATACGTGCCCACCCGGAACTTTTTGGCAAAACATCAATACATTTTTTTTGCTGATTTTTTGTGCACTTTTCAGCGACTGCAAAAATCTCGGTCGTGAATCATAGCGGGTTAGTCTGACGTTTTCACTTCCTCATGCAAAGCAAATTGTAAGCTTCGGCTACAGCGATTCTCGATTCTCCGGAAAAGTTCCCTCGGGTCCGTCCTGCCCGGCTGCTTACCGCGCATGCACTGTATGTATATACGCGCCGCTGCCGGGCACGGATGCCGCGCATGTTAGAATCGCGTGATGCGTTGCGTTCGCAATGCCGATGCCAAACGCCGGTGAATTCAGGGGAAACGTCGCAAAACGCACGTTTATTCCGCGCCGGCGCCGCACAGTTCAAGACACGGATAAATGGATCAATTCGCCAAAGAGACCCTGCCAATCTCCCTCGAGGAGGAAATGCGCCGCTCATATCTCGATTACGCGATGAGCGTGATCGTGGGGCGAGCGCTCCCCGATGTCCGCGACGGCCTGAAGCCTGTCCACCGTCGCGCACTCTATTCCATGCACGAACTGAACAACGACTGGAATCGCGCCTACAAGAAGTCGGCGCGTATTGTCGGCGATGTGATCGGTAAATATCACCCACACGGCGACCAGTCGGTCTACGACACCATCGTGCGGATGGCGCAACCGTTCTCCCTTCGCTACATGCTGGTGGACGGACAGGGCAACTTCGGTTCGGTCGACGGCGACAATGCCGCGGCCATGCGATACACCGAAATCCGCATGGCGAAGATCGGCCACGAACTGCTGGCGGATATCGACAAGGAAACAGTCGACTTCGGTCCGAACTACGACGGCAGCGAAAGCGAGCCGCTGGTTCTGCCGGCGCGTATTCCGAATCTGCTGATCAATGGCTCGGCCGGCATCGCGGTTGGCATGGCGACGAACATTCCGCCGCACAACCTGCGCGAAATCGTCGACGCCTGCATGCATCTGCTGAACAACCCGGATTCCACCATCGACGAACTGATGGAAATCGTTCCGGCACCGGATTTTCCGACGTACGGCGTGATCTACGGCGTCTCGGGGGTGCGCGATGGATATAGGACAGGACGCGGGCGCGTCGTGATGCGCGCGACCACGCACTTCGAAGAGATCGATCGCGGCCAGCGCATGGCGATCATCGTCGACGAAATCCCGTATCAGGTGAACAAACGCACGTTGCTCGAACGTATCGCCGAGCTCGTGAACGAGAAGAAGATCGAAGGCATCTCGGACATCCGCGACGAATCCGACAAGAGCGGCATGCGCGTGGTGGTCGAGCTGAAGCGCGGCGAAGTGCCCGAAGTGGTGCTGAACAACCTGTACAAGCTGACGCAGCTCCAGGACACGTTCGGCATGAACATGGTCGCGCTGGTCGACGGCCAGCCGCGTCTGCTCAACCTGAAGCAGATGCTGGAGTGTTTCCTGTCGCATCGGCGGGAAGTGCTGACGCGGCGCACTGTATACGAACTGCGCAAGGCGCGGGATCGTGGTCACGTGCTGGAAGGCCTGGCGGTGGCGCTGGCGAATATCGACGAATTCATCCGCATCATCAAGGCTGCTCCCACTCCGCCGATCGCGAAGCAGGACTTGATGAACAACGCCTGGGATTCGGAAATCGTTCGCGAAATGCTGTCGCGCGCGGAAACCGAAGAATCGGGCGGGCGACAGGCGTACCGGCCGGAAGGTCTGAATCCGGCTTACGGCATGCAGGCAGATGGCTTGTACAAGCTTTCCGACGTTCAGGCGCAGGAAATTCTGCAAATGCGCCTGCAACGCCTGACCGGGCTCGAGCAGGACAAGATTGTCGGCGAGTACAAGGATGTCATGGCGCAGATCGCCGATTTGCTCGATATCCTCGCGCGTCCGGAGCGGATTCGCGCAATCATCGTGGACGAACTGGCGACCGTTCGCGCCGAGTTTGGCGACGACCGCCGTTCGCGCATCGAACTGAACGCCACGGAACTGAACACCGAAGACCTGATCACGCCGCAGGAAATGGTCGTGACCATGTCGCACACCGGTTATGTGAAGTCGCAGCCGTTGTCGGAATACCGCGCGCAAAAGCGCGGCGGCCGCGGCAAGCAAGCCACGCAGATGAAAGAAGACGACTGGATCGACACGCTGTTCATTGCGAACACGCACGATCACATGCTGTGCTTCTCGAATCGCGGACGCGTCTACTGGATCAAGGTCTACGAAGTTCCGCAAGGTTCGCGGAACTCGCGCGGCCGTCCGATCGTCAATATGTTCCCGTTGCAGGACGGCGAGAAGATCAACGTCGTGCTGCCGATCAAGGAATTCTCGGCTGACAAGTACGTCTTCATGGCTACGTCTTTGGGCACGGTCAAGAAGACGCCGCTGGAAGCGTTCAGCCGGCCGCTGCGCAAGGGCATTATCGCGGTCGGACTGGACGAGGGCGATTTCCTGATCGGCGCTGCGATCACCGACGGTGAGCACGACGTCATGCTGTTCTCGGATTCGGGCAAGGCAGTTCGCTTTGACGAAAACGACGTCCGCGCCATGGGCCGTGAAGCCCGGGGCGTGCGCGGCATGCAGCTGGAAGACGGGCAGCAGGTCATCGCGCTGCTCGTGGCGGGCGGCGAGAACCAGTCGGTGCTGACCGCGACCGAAAACGGTTTCGGCAAGCGTACGCCGATTGGCGAGTACACCCGTCATGGCCGTGGCACGAAGGGCATGATCGCGATCCAGACATCGGAACGTAATGGCAAGGTCGTCGCTGCGACGCTCGTGGAGCCGGAAAGCGAGATCATGCTGATCACGAATACGGGCGTGCTGATTCGCACACGCGTGTCGGAGATCCGTGAGATGGGCCGTGCAACCCAAGGTGTTACACTCATCAGTCTTGACGACGGCACGAAGTTATCCGGCCTGCAGCACATCGCCGAGGCGGAAGTGGCGGTCGAACTCGACGCGGATCTGGAAGGTGACGCGGCTGACACACTCGACACACCATCGGCCAGCGACGCTGGCGACAGTCCCGACGACACGTCCGAGGGCGGCGAGGACACAACGTCCTGAACGCCGCCTGATCGGCGAGCACTCGTTCTGTTTCTGAAAGCTTGAATCTATAAGCTGCGCGAACCTGAGCATGTCCCAAGTACATGCCGGCTCGCGCAGCAGTAGAAACGAAAATTTTTTAAGGGAGTAATGATGCAAAAACAGTTTAAACAATGGATCTTGCTGGCTGCTTTGGTACCGGCTTTCGCATCGGCTCAATCGCTCCAGAGCCAATCGGCAGCGCCGGCACCGGCTGCGGCCACAGCGGCTCCGGATCCGGCGAAGCAAGCTGCGATCAAGAACCTGCTGGACGCAATCGACGCGCAAAAGCTCGTCGGCGCCATTGGTAACAGCGCACAAATGCAGTCGAAGCAACTGGTTCCGGCCATCCTGTCCGACGCTTTGAGCGAAAACAAGACGCTGAACGACAAGCAGAAACAAGCTGCCGTTCCTCAGCTCCAGAAGGACACGGTACCGAAGCTGGTTGATTCGGCTGGCCAAGTGTTTGCAACGGATTCGTTCCGTCAGGACGCCATGCAAGCTCAGTACGACGCTTACGCGAAGTACTACACCACGGCTGAAATCAACGACCTGACGACGTTCTACAAGAGCCCGACAGGACGCAAGTTCATCCAGGTTCAGGACCAGGTTGGTCGTGACGTGGTGAATGGCCTGATGCAAAAGTACATGCCGCAAGCCATCAAGGCGACGCGTACGCAAGCAGACAAGGAAGTGGCATCGGTCAAGCCGGCTAAGTAAGTTCAAGCCGGTCGCCGGAACCCGCGGCCGCGAGCGAGTTGTCCACGCGGCGGTTGTTTGGCGGGTTTTCGGGACGGTGCGATAATGGCTGTTTGCGTTCAGACGCAAACAGCCATTTCTTTTTCAGGCGCGGTTTCAGGTTTTACTGGCTTAAATCGCGTCCGGCTTTTCGGGGTCTTTATTCATGCGCGTATTCAATTTCTCCGCTGGTCCTGCTGCAATGCCCGAAGAAGTTCTTCGTCAAGCCGCCGACGAAATGCTCGACTGGAACGGCAGCGGCATGAGCGTGATGGAAATGAGTCATCGCGGCGCTGAATTCATGTCGATTCACGAAGCGGCGCTGACCGATCTCCGCGATCTGCTGAGGGTGCCCGCGTCGCACCGGATTCTGTTTTTGCAAGGCGGCGGGATTGGCGAGAACGCAATCGTGCCGCTGAACCTGCTTGGATCGCGCAAGACCGCGGACTTCGTGGTGACCGGCTCGTGGTCGCAGAAATCGTTCAAGGAAGCACAGAAATACGGCACGCCGCATATCGCGGCGAATGGCAAGACGGATCAGGGGTTCACGCACGTCCCGAAGATCGCCGAATGGCATCTGTCCGACGACCCCGCGTATGTCCATCTTTGCACGAACGAAACCATCGACGGCGTGGAGACTTTCGAGATCCCCGATCTGGGCTCCGTGCCGCTGGTCGCCGACGCTTCATCGCACATTCTTTCCCGTCCAATGGACATCGCGAAGTACGGCGTGCTCTTCGGCGGCGCGCAGAAGAACATCGGCATGGCGGGCGTGACGGTCGTGATCGTGCGCGAGGATCTGCTCGATCGTGCGCTCGCGATCTGCCCGTCGGCGTTCGAATGGAAGACCATCGCCGCGAACAATTCGATGTACAACACGCCGCCCACGTATGCAATCTACATTGCCGGACTCGTCTTCAAGTGGCTGAAGAATCAGGGCGGCCTGGAAGCCATGGAGGCGCGCAGTATCGAGAAGTCGTCGCTGCTGTACGACGCCATCGACTCGAGCAGTTTCTATCTGAACAAAGTTGAGCGTCAGTCGCGCTCGAGAATGAACGTACCGTTTTTTCTCGCCGACGAAACCCGTAACGAAGCATTCCTGGCCGGCGCGAAAGCGCGCGGCCTGCTGCAGCTGAAAGGCCACAAGTCGGTCGGCGGCATGCGCGCGTCCATCTATAACGCGGTGCCGCTCGAAGCGGTTAAGACGCTTGTCGAGTATATGAAGGAATTCGAGCAGACCAGCGCCTGATCTGCCCTTCAATGCTTCACCACGCTGGACCGACTTAATCCAAACATCGCATGGACGACGACCTTAATTCTCAACTCAAACCGCTGCGTAAACGCATCGATGCGCTCGACGCGCAGCTCATCGCGCTCCTGAATCAGCGCGCCGCGGTCGCGCTCGAAGTGGGCGAGGTGAAGAAGCATTTCAACGCGCCCGTGTTTCGTCCTGAGCGTGAACTGCAGGTGATCGCGCGGCTTCAGGACATGAGCGAAGGACCGCTTGGCGGCGATCACATCAGCTCGATCTGGCGCGAAATCATGGCGGCGAGCCGCGCGCTCGAACAAACGCTGCGTGCCGCGTTCCTCGGGCCGGTCGGCACGTACAGCGAACAGGCGATGTTCGAGTACTTCGGACATTCCATTGAAGGCCTGCCTTGTCCTTCCATCGACGAAGTGTTTCGTTCGGTCGAAGCGGGCGCGGCCGAGTTTGGCGTCGTGCCGGTCGAGAACTCGGCGGAAGGCGCGGTATCGCGTACGCTCGATTTGCTGTTGCAGACGTCGCTTGTGATCGGCGGCGAACTGGCTTTGCCGATTCACCATAATTTGCTCACGGCGTCGGGCACGCTCGATGGCGTCACGCGCGTGTTCGCGCATCCGCAAGCGCTCGCGCAGTGTCAGCATTGGCTGACCGCGAATGCGCCCGAGTTGCAGCGTCAGGCGGTATCGAGCAATGCGGAAGCAGCGCGACTTGCGGTGGGCGACCCTACCATCGCGGCGATCGCCGGCGATCGTGCCGCAACGCATTACGGTCTGGGCGTGTTCCGATCGATGATCCAGGACGATCCTCACAACCGCACGCGTTTTGTGATGATCGGCAAGGAACGCACGGGCGTGAGCGGGCACGACCAGACGTCGCTGATCGTCTCGGTGGCGAACGAGCCAGGCGCGTTGCTGAAGCTGCTGGAACCGCTGGCACGGCATGGTGTTTCCATGACCCGTTTCGAATCGCGTCCGGCGCGCGTCGGCACGTGGGAGTACTACTTTTATATCGATGTAGAAGGCCATCGCGACGATACGTCCGTTGCCGCCGCGCTTACCGAACTCGGCCAAAAAGCCGAATTCCTCAAGGTCCTCGGATCGTACCCGCGCGCTCGTTGAGCCCTCGCTTTCCACACGCATTTCCATACGCAGATACGCTGGAGAAAATATGACATCGCAATTCGGCCCTTCCTACGTGCGCGCGATCGCGCCTTACATTGCCGGCAAGCCGATCTCGGAAGTGGCGCGTGAATTCGGGCTGAACGAAGCGGATATCGTGAAGCTCGCATCGAACGAAAATCCGCTGGGCATGCCGGAATCCGCTAAGCGCGCAATGACCGAAGCCATGGCCGAACTCGGCCGCTATCCGGATTCGAACGGTTTCGAACTGAAGGCAGCGCTTGGCGAGCGTTATGGCGTGCCGCCGGAGTGGATCACGCTCGGCAACGGCAGCAACGACATTCTCGAAATCGCCGCACATGCGCTGGTGGAGAAGGGCCAGTCGGTCGTGTACTCGCAGTACTCGTTCGCGGTGTATGCGCTCGCCACGCAAGGTCTGGGCGCGCGTGCGATCGTCGTGCCGGCTGTGAAATACGGTCACGATCTCGACGCGATGCTCGCTGCAATCGCCGATGACACGCGCCTCGTGTTCGTTGCGAATCCGAACAATCCGACAGGTACGTTCATCGACGGCCCCGCGCTTGAAGCGTTCATCTCGCGCGTGCCGCGCCACGTGGCGGTCGTGCTGGACGAGGCATACACCGAATATCTGGCGAAGGACAAACGCTACGATTCGATTGCCTGGGTGCGCAAATATCCGAATCTGATCGTATCGCGGACGTTTTCAAAAGCGTTCGGTCTCGCCGGATTGCGCGTGGGTTTTGCCATTGCCCAGCCGGAGCAAACCGATCTGCTCAACCGTCTGCGTCAGCCGTTCAACGTGAATTCGCTCGCGCAAGCCGCGGCCATCGCTGCGTTGAAGGACACGGCGTTTCTCGCGAAGAGTGCGGAGATCAACGCGGCGGGTTATCGCCGGCTCACTGAAGCGTTCGATAATCTCGGGCTCGAATACGTGCCGTCCGACGGCAACTTCGTGATGGTGCGCGTGGGCAATGATGACGCCGCCGGTCAGCGCGTCAATCTCGCTTTGCTCAAGCAAGGCGTGATCGTGCGGCCGGTCGCGAACTACGGCTTGTTACCGTGGCTGCGTATCACGATCGGACTGCCGGAAGAAAACGAAGCGTTTATCGCCGCGCTCGAAAAGGCGTTGTCCGCAACGGCCTGATTGTCTTGTCGGGCGTTGATAGAACGCCCTCGATTGTTCACCCTTCGCGCCTTCGGGCGCGTTTTTATCGATGTCCCGTGGCTGCGTTCTCATTCAATAAACTCGTGATTTTCGGCGTCGGCCTGATCGGCGGATCGCTTGCGCGCGGCCTTCGCGAGCGCGCCGGCGCGACGGGCGAAATCATCGGCGTCGGACGATCCGTGAAGTCTGTCGAGCGGGCGCTGGAACTCGGCGTGATCGACTCGGCCGTGCTGATCGACGACGACAACGCGCTCAAGCAAGCCCTGCACGATGCCGATTTCGTATTGATCGCGGCGCCCGTTGCGCAAACCGAGCCGTTGCTGCGAAGGATCGTGCCGTTCATCGACGCGCGCACCATAGTCACCGATGCCGGCAGCACAAAAAGCGACGCGGTCATCGCGGCGCGCGCAGCGCTCGGCGCGCGTGCTTCGCAATTCGTGCCGGGCCATCCCATAGCGGGCCGGGAGTCGAGTGGCGTGGATGCCGCGCTGCCCGATCTTTACGTCGATAAAAACGTCGTCCTGTGTCCGTTGCCCGAAAACGCGCCGGAATCCGTCGAGCGCGTCGCCGAGATGTGGCGTGCAACGGGCGCCTCGGTACATCTGATGAGCGCCGAACAGCACGACGGTGTATTCGCGTCGGTGAGTCATTTGCCGCATGTGCTGTCGTTCGCGCTCGTCGAGCAAATTCTTGAAGCGCCGGACGCCGCGCTGAAGTTTTCGTTCGCGGCCGGCGGTTTCCGCGACTTCACGCGCATCGCGGCGTCGAGCCCGGAAATGTGGCGCGACGTGTGTATCGCAAACCGTTCGGCCTTGCTGACCGAAATCGATGCTTATACCAAGGTGCTGGCGCGTTTTCGCGAGGCCATCGAGGCGTCGGACGCCGCTGCGCTCGAAGCCGCGTTTGAACGCTCGCGCACCGCGCGCAGCCAATGGCAACAAGGCGGTGGACTCAAGGCCGCCGATGATTCCGCACAATAGTTAACTGGACTTGCACATGGAACACCTCGATCTCGGACCTTTTTCGCGTGCGTCCGGCACGGTCCGGCTGCCCGGATCGAAGAGCATTTCTAATCGCGTTTTGCTGCTCGCCGCGTTGGCCGAGGGCGAAACGGTGATCACCAATCTGCTCGATTCCGACGATACCCGTGTGATGCTCGCCGCGCTCGCGAAGCTCGGCATCGACGTGAAGAATGACGGCGAGCGTTGCGTCGTGAAGGGGACGGGCGGCGGCTTTCCGGTGAAGTCGGCAGAGTTTTTCCTTGGCAACGCCGGCACCGCGGTGCGTCCGTTGACGGCCGCGCTGGCGTTGAACGGCGGCGAGTACCGCGTGCATGGCGTGCCGCGCATGCATGAACGGCCGATCGGCGATCTCGTCGACGGCCTGCGCCAGATCGGCGCGTCGATCGACTACGAAGCCAACGCCGGTTTCCCGCCGCTGCAGATCCACGCTGCCGGCATTGCCATCGACAAACCGATCAAGGTTCGCGGCGATGTCTCCAGCCAGTTCCTGACCGCGTTGCTGATAAGCCTGCCGCTCGCGCAAAGCCAACGCGGCCCGATCGTGATCGAAGTGGAAGGCGAACTGATTTCGAAGCCGTATATCGAGATCACGATCAAGCTGATGGAGCGTTTCGGCCTGAGCGTCGAGCGCGACGGCTGGTCGCGCTTCACGTTGCCGGCGGGCGGGCGTTACCAGTCGCCAGGCGCGATCGCGGTGGAAGGCGATGCATCGTCGGCGTCGTATTTTCTCGCGGCCGGTGCGCTCGGCGGTGGGCCGCTGCGCGTGGAAGGCGTGGGCCGCGCGAGCATCCAGGGCGACGTGAATTTTGCCGACGCGCTGATCCGCATGGGTGCGAACGTGATGCTTGGCGACGACTGGATCGAAGTACGCGGCGTGGAATCGGACGACGGCAGGCTGATGCCCATCGACATGGATTTCAACCTGATCCCCGACGCGGCCATGACCATTGCAGTTGCCGCGTTGTTCGCCAACGGCACGACCACGCTGCGCAATATCGCGAGCTGGCGCGTGAAGGAAACCGACCGCATCGCCGCGATGGCCACCGAACTGCGCAAGGTCGGCGCAACGGTCGAGGAGGGCGCGGACTACCTCGTGGTCACGCCGCCGGCGCAACTGACGCCAAACGCGGCTATCGACACCTACGACGACCATCGGATGGCCATGTGTTTTTCGCTCGTGAGCCTGGGCGGCGTGCCGGTGCGCATCAACGACCCGAAGTGCGTGGCGAAGACCTTCCCCGACTATTTCGAGCAATTTGCCAAGCTGGCGAAGGCGTGATGACCGTGACTAATATATATAAGCGTGCCGTTTTCGGCCGACCCGGACGCCTGCGATGAAACCGACCCGTCCTTTTCATCAAACGCCCGTCATCACCATCGATGGCCCGACGGCCTCCGGCAAAGGCACGGTCGCCGCCGTGGTCGCGGCCACGCTGGGTTTCCATCTGCTCGATAGCGGCGCGTTGTATCGGCTGACGGCGCTGGCAAGCGCGCGCTACAACATAGAACCCGATCACGGCGATGCACTCGCGGAACTGGTCGCCGAGCTTCACATCACATTTCGCGAGGGCTTGGCACAGCTCGACGGCGTGGATGTCTCCACCGAAATCCGTGCTGAAGAAATTGGCAAGCGCGCCTCGGCGATCGCGGTCCACCCACAGGTTAGGACCGCGCTGATTGCCCGCCAGCGGGCCTTCCGCAGGCCTCCGGGGCTGGTCGCGGACGGCCGCGACATGGGAACCGTTATTTTCCCCGACGCAACACTCAAGGTATTCCTCACGGCGAGCGCAGAAGCGCGCGCCGCTCGGCGGCATAAGCAATTGATACAAAAAGGCTTTTCTGCTAATATGGAAGACTTGCTGCGAGATTTGCGCGAGCGGGACGCACGGGACAGCAGCCGTGCAGCCGCACCGCTCAAGCCCGCAGTGGACGCGAAGACGCTGGACACCTCCGGGCTATCCATCGACCAGGCGGTCGATCAGATCATCGGTTGGTACACCGCAATTCGCGTGTAAGGTGCTGGAAACTGATTGCAATCGTTGCAAAAAGCCGACAAGTCCGTTGGCTTTGCGTTGGAGCTCCATGAGAAACATGGAGCGTGTATTAACCCCTCAACCCCGTGTGGCGCTCGTTTTTTCTTGCAATTGGCCCGAATGGTTCGGGCAGGCAAACGCGAAGTAGCTGCGCAACTATAGATTTTTATGTCCGACCTGCAAACATCTACCCCGAATACCGAATCTTTTGCGGCTCTGTTCGAAGAGTCGTTGACCAAGCAGGACATGCGTGCGGGTGAAGTCATTTCCGCCGAAGTCGTGCGCGTCGACCACAATTTCGTGGTCGTCAACGCGGGTCTCAAGTCCGAAGCCTACATTCCGCTCGAAGAATTCCTGAACGACGCGGGCGAGGTAGAAGTGCAGGCGGGCGACTTTGTTTCAGTGGCCATCGACGCCCTGGAAAACGGTTATGGCGACACGATCCTGTCGCGCGACAAGGCGAAGCGTCTGGCTTCGTGGCTGTCGCTGGAAAAAGCGCTCGACAACAACGAACTCGTGACCGGCACGATCACGGGCAAGGTCAAGGGCGGCATGACCGTGATGGTCAACGGCATCCGCGCGTTCCTGCCGGGTTCGCTGGTTGACACGCGTCCGGTCAAGGACACGACCCCGTACGAAGGCAAGACCCTCGAATTCCGCGTGATCAAGCTCGACCGCAAGCGCAACAACGTTGTGCTGTCGCGCCGTGCCGTGATCGAAGCGACCCAAGGCGAAGAGCGCGCAAAGCTGCTCGAAACGCTGAAGGAAGGCGCTATCGTGGAAGGCGTGGTCAAGAACATCACCGACTACGGCGCATTCGTGGACCTCGGCGGTATCGACGGCCTGCTGCACATCACGGACATCGCATGGCGTCGTGTGCGTCACCCGAGCGAAGTTCTGTCGGTTGGCCAGGAAGTCACCGCGAAGATCCTCAAGTTCGACCAGGAGAAGAACCGCGTCTCGCTGGGTATCAAGCAACTCGGCGACGATCCGTGGGAAGGCATTTCCCGCCGTTACCCGTCGGGCACGCGCCTGTTCGGCAAGGTCACCAACATCACCGACTACGGCGCATTCGTCGAAGTGGAATCGGGCATCGAAGGCCTGGTTCACGTGTCGGAAATGGACTGGACGAACAAGAACGTTGCACCGTCGAAGGTTGTGCAACTCGGTGACGAAGTCGAAGTCATGGTTCTCGAAATCGACGAAGACCGCCGCCGTATCAGCCTCGGCATGAAGCAGTGCAAGCCGAACCCGTGGGACGACTTCAGCCGCAACTTCAAGAAGGGCGACAAGCTGGAAGGCGCCATCAAGTCGATCACCGACTTCGGCGTGTTCATCGGCCTGCCGGGCGGCATCGACGGTCTGGTTCACCTCTCGGACCTGTCGTGGAGCGAAACGGGCGAAGAAGCGGTTCGCAAGTACAAGAAGGGCGACGAAGTTCAGGCAATCGTCCTGGGCATCGACGTGGAGAAGGAACGCATCTCGCTGGGTATCAAGCAGCTCGAAGGCGATCCGTTCAGCAACTTCGTGGCAATGAACGACAAGGGCGCGACGGTTGACGGCGTGGTCAAGTCGGTTGACGCGAAGGGTGCAGTCGTGACGTTGACGGCAGACGTGGAAGGTTATCTGCGTGCGTCGGAAATCGCTCAGGACCGCGTGGAAGATGCTCGCAACGTGCTGAAAGAAGGCGACAAGGTCAACGCGATGATCATCAACATCGATCGCAAGTCGCGTGGCATCAACCTGTCGATCAAAGCCAAGGATTCGGCTGAGCAACAGGAAGCAATCCGTGGTCTGGCTTCGGCTGACTCGAGCACGGCTGCAACCGGCACGACGAACCTTGGCGCGCTGTTGAAGGCCAAGCTCGACGGCCAGAACGGCTAAGCCGCAGGTATTGCTGCAGCATGACCAAATCGGAATTGGTCGCCCAACTGGCGCTGCGATTTCCGCAACTTGTACTTAAAGATGCGGATTTCGCTGTGAAGACGATGCTCGATGCAATGTCGGACGCCCTGGCCAACGGCCATCGCATCGAAATTCGCGGCTTCGGCAGTTTCGGCCTCAATCGTCGGCCATCGCGTGTTGGCCGCAATCCCAAGTCGGGCGAGAAGGTGCTGGTACCGGAGAAATTCGTACCGCATTTCAAACCGGGCAAGGAGTTGCGGGAACGTGTCGACGGACGCGCGGGCGAACCGCTGAAACAGTCGAATGAGCCGGATAGCGACGAAGACGACGATGTTTGACCGGCGTCCAGATTCCTACCGGTTCGCGCGCTGCGCAGTCAGTGGCAAATGACCGAAAAAGCACCCGTAAGGGTGCTTTTTTTATGTCTGCGCGCTTCGAACGGGGTGACTGTTCCAATGTCTGGTCGGGCCGATCGACTAGTCGCATTCAGCCTTTGCGCCTCGCGCCATACGCATCAATTACAATACCGGACGCTCATGGGCTCCGGCGATGTGGCGCGCGCTTTGCGCTCCTCATCCATGCCCTCCGTCCGGTTGTGCCTGCTTTATTCAGTTACCGCCGTCAAAGAGACCCCTATGAAATTTTTTGTCTGGCTGATTCGTATCCTCGTTTTCGTCGTGTTGCTGGTGCTCGCCCTCGCCAACACGCAAACGGCGACGCTCAATTTCCTCGCTGGTTATTCGTGGGACGCACCGCTCATCTTGATTGGGCTGGCGTTTTTCGTGGTCGGACTGCTGGCCGGCTTGCTGTCCTCGCTGCCAACCGTGTTCCGCCTGAGGATGGAAAATGCCCGGCTCAAACGGGAATTGCGCACGGCGCGGGATGTGCCTGTCGTGCCGCTGGACCCGCCCATGCCGCCGCTGATCTGATAGGCCGCGGCCGGTGTTGCTTCGTGCAGCCGGCCGCGCCTTGTACGTGGTCCGGTATTTAACCTCTAACAAGAATTCGCATGGATCTAGACTTCTGGTGGCTGCTTGTCATTCCGGTCGCGTTTGCTCTTGGCTGGATGGCTTCCCGCTATGATCTGAAAACGCTGCTGTCCGAAAACGCCAACCTGCCGCGCTCGTACTTTCGCGGCCTCAATTTCCTGCTGAACGAGCAACACGACAAGGCCATCGATGCATTTATCGAAGTGGCGAAGCTCGATCCCGAAACCATCGAATTGCACTTTGCGCTTGGCAACCTGTTTCGCCGGCGCGGTGAAACCGACCGCGCGATTCGCGTGCACCAGAACTTGCTGAGCCGTCCGGATCTTCCTGTCGCCGAGCGCGACCACGCGCTGTACGAACTCGGACAGGATTTCCTGAAAGCAGGCCTTCTTGACCGCGCCGAAGAAACGTTCCGGTCGCTCGAGGCGGGTGAGTACGCGCTGGGGGCGCAACGTGCGCTCCTGACCATTTACGAGATCGAGAAGGACTGGAACAAGTCGATCACGACGGCCGAGCGCATCGAAGAAATGGGTGCGGCCTCGCTGGCCAAGGAAGTTGCCCAATTCCACTGCGAACTCGCGCAAGAAGCGCTGCAGCGTAAGAATCCCGCCGACGCACGCGCCGAGTTGAAGCTCGCCCTCGCGGCGAATCCGGAAAACGTGCGTGCGACTATCCTGGTAGGAGACGTCGATGCAGCCGGCGGCGATCTCGAAGCTGCGATTGCGTGCTGGCGTCGCGTGGAAGCGCAGAATGCGGCCTATCTTCCGCTGGTCGCGGAGAAACTGGTTCAGGCGTACACGCAACTCGGCAGGACGGCGGAAGGCGTGGATCTGCTGGTCGATTTTGTGAACCGCTATCCGACCAACGATCTGCTCGACGTCGCATTCAAGCATGTCTCGGAGCTGCGCGGTCTCGACGCCGCGCACACGCTCGCGCGCCATCAGATGCAGACGTCGCCGAACCTGGCCGGCATGACGCGGCTGCTGGAGGCGCAAGTTGCTACTGCAGAAGAACCGCGCCGCAGCGAACTGGAACTCATGCGCGCGCTGGTCAAGCAGCGGACCAAGAATTTGCCGCGCTACACGTGCCAGAATTGCGGTTTTCGCGCGCGTCTTTTTTATTGGCAATGCCCGGGCTGCAGTGGCTGGGAAACCTATGCGCCGCGCCGGGTCGAGCCGATCACCACTGCCGCGTGAGGCGGCTGCATCGATCGCCGGCGTTCAACCGCCATCGCCCGTCAGGACCACCGTCCTGTGCGGTGCATGTAATGTTTATCCGATCGGACTTCGTGGCCCTCGCGGCCTGATTTTTCGACACTCACCGGATTCTCCGGAACGCATATGAAAATATCCATTATCGGGACGGGCTACGTCGGACTTGTGACCGGCGCATGCCTCGCTGAAATCGGCAACGACGTGCTCTGCCTCGATGTCGATCCGACCAAGATCGACATCCTCAACAGCGGCGGCGTGCCGATCCACGAACCGGGTCTCCACGAGATGCTCAAGCGCACTCGTGCAGCCGGGCGGATCCGCTTTTCGACCGATATCAAGGAAAGCGCCGAGCATGGCGAGATCCAGTTCATCGCCGTCGGCACGCCGCCGGACGAGGACGGTTCCGCCGACCTGCAATATGTGCTCGGAGCGGCGCGCAATATCGGGCGGTACGCGAACGGCTTCAAAGTCATCGTCGATAAATCCACGGTCCCGGTCGGCACGGCGCAGCACGTTCGCCGGGTGATCGAGGAGGAATTGCGCGCACGCGGCATCGAACCGACGGGACAGAACGGCTTTTCCGTGCTGTCGAATCCGGAGTTCCTGAAAGAAGGCGCGGCGGTCGATGACTTCATGCGTCCTGATCGCATCGTGCTCGGCGTCGACGACGACGAAGCCGGCCAACGCGCGCGCGAGAAGATCAAGCTCCTCTACGCACCGTTCAACCGCAATCACGAACGCACGCTGTATATGGATGTGCGCTCGGCCGAGTTCACGAAGTACGCAGCCAACGCCATGCTGGCTACGCGCATCTCGTTCATGAACGACCTGTCGAATCTCGCCGATGCGATCGGCGCGGACATCGAATCAGTGCGTCGCGGGATTGGCTCTGATCCGCGCATCGGTTATCACTTCCTGTATGCGGGCTGCGGGTACGGCGGTTCGTGTTTCCCGAAGGACGTCCAGGCGCTCGCCCAAACGGCGCGGGAAAACGGGCATCGGCTGAGAATACTTGAAGCCGTGGAAGAAGTGAACGATCTGCAGAAGGAAGTGCTCGTCACGAAGATCACGAAGCGCATGGGCGAGGATCTGCGCGGGCGCACGTTCGCCGTGTGGGGCCTTGCGTTCAAGCCGAACACCGACGACATGCGCGAAGCGTCGAGCCGCCGTTTGATTGGCGCGCTGCTGGAGCGGGGCGCGACGGTGCGTGCCTATGACCCCGTGGCGCTGACGGAAAGCCGCCGCGTTTTCGCGCTCGATCTCGCCGATAAACCCGGTCAGCTCGAACGCCTGCACTTCGTCGAGTCGCAGAAGGACGCCTTGCCGGGCGCGGATGCACTCGTGATCGTGACCGAGTGGAAGGAATTCAAGAGCCCGGATTTCGCGCATCTGAAAAGCGAGCTCAAGATGCCCGTCATCTTCGATGGCCGCAACCTGTATGAACCTGAAGCGATGGCGGAACTCGGCATCGATTATTTTGCAATAGGACGTCCCCATGTCGAACTCCCTCACGCCTGAAACCGCATCGGCCGCGTCTTTCGCGCGGGTCACGCCAGTCCCGCGCGCGCGCATTGCGGCGGCGCGCGTGCTGGTTGTCGGCGACGTGATGCTCGACCGCTACTGGTTCGGCGACGTGAACCGCATCTCGCCGGAAGCGCCGGTGCCGGTCGTTCACGTGCAGCGCAAGGAAGACCGGCTCGGGGGCGCGGCGAACGTCGCGCGCAACGCGGCGGCGCTTGGTGCGCAAGCAGGACTGTTGTGCGTGGTCGGTCACGATGAGCCCGGCGAGTGCATCGTCCAGTTGCTGGACGAAAGCCGGGTGACGGCTCATCTGGAACGCGATCCGGCATTGCTCACGACCATCAAGCTGCGGGTGTTGTCGCGGCAGCAGCAACTGCTGCGTGTGGACTTCGAGAACTCGCCCACGCACGAAGTGCTGAGCGCGTGTCTCGCGCGCTTCGAAACGCTTTTGCCGCAACACGACGTGATCCTGATGTCGGATTACGCGAAGGGCGGTCTGACTCACGTCACGCAAATGATCGCCGATGCCCGCCGCGCCGGCAAACCGGTATTGGTCGATCCGAAGGGCGACGATTGGGACCGCTATCGCGGCGCCACGCTGATCACGCCGAACCGCGCGGAATTGCGCGAAGTGGTCGGGCGCTGGAGCTCCGAGGAAGATCTGCTGCAACGGGTGACGGCGCTGCGTGAATCGCTGGAAATCAGTGCTCTGCTGCTGACGCGCTCGGAAGAAGGCATGACGCTTTTCACCGCCGACCAGGTGGTCCACACGCAGGCCGATGCACGTGAAGTGTATGATGTTTCGGGTGCGGGAGACACGGTCATTGCAACCGTTGCAACCATGCTGGGCGCGGGCGTGCCGCTGATTGACTGTATTGCTTACGCGAACCGGGCGGCGGGAATCGTCGTCGGAAAGCTGGGTACGGCGACCGTCGACTACAACGAACTTTTCGCCTGATCTTTCGGCTAAAAACACCATGACAATCATCGTTACCGGCGCGGCCGGGTTTATTGGCAGCAATCTCGTCAAGGCGCTCAACGAGCGTGGCGAGCAACGCGTGATCGCGGTCGATAACCTCACGCGCGCCGACAAATTCAAGAATCTGGTCGACTGCGAGATCGATGATTACCTCGATAAGACCGAGTTTGTCGCGCGCTTCAAACGCGGCGATTTCGGCAAGGTCAAAGCGGTTTTCCACGAAGGCGCGTGCTCCGACACCATGGAGACCGACGGCCGCTACATGATGGAAAACAATTTCCGCTACAGCCGCGACATGCTGGACACGTGCCTCGAAAATGGCGTGCAGTTCCTGTATGCATCCTCGGCGGCGGTTTATGGCGGATCGAGCAAGTTCGTGGAAAGCCGCGAACTTGAAAAGCCGCTGAACGTTTACGGCTACTCGAAGTTTCTTTTCGATCAGATCATTCGCCAGGTCCTCCCGACCGCGAAAAGCCAGATAGCGGGCTTCCGCTACTTCAACGTCTATGGTCAGCGCGAAACGCACAAGGCACGCATGGCGTCCGTGGCGTTCCACAACTTCAACCAGTTTCGCGCCGAAGGGAAAGTGAAGCTGTTCGGCGAATACAACGGTTATGGTGCGGGCGAGCAGACGCGCGATTTCGTTTCCGTGGAAGACGTGACGAAGGTGAACCTGCATTTCTTCGATCACCCGGAGAAGTCGGGCATCTTCAATCTGGGCACCGGGCGGGCTCAGCCGTTCAACGACATTGCATCGACGGTCGTGAATTCATTGCGCGCCATCAATGGCGAGCCGCCGTTGTCGCTCGCCGAGCTCGTGCAGCGTGGCCTGATCGAATACATTCCGTTCCCCGACGCACTGCGCGGCAAGTATCAATGCTTTACGCAGGCGGACCAGTCGAAGTTGCGCGAGGCGGGTTACGACGCGCCGTTCCTGACGGTGCAGGAAGGCGTTGATCGCTACGTGCGTTGGCTATTCGGTCAGCTATAAAAGCACTTGCCGTTTTTCTACACTGGGTCTCCGGGTCAGCGATCAGCGCGGACCGGTTTTCAAGGGAGACTCACATGATCAAGAAATTCGTTGCGGCATTCACTCTGGCTGTATCCATGGCATCGGAGTTTGCAGCCGTCGATATCAACGCAGCCAATTCCGATGCACTGCGCGGTATCAAAGGTATCGGGCCGGCCAAGGCGAAAGCCATTCTCGACGAACGCGAGGCGCACGGTCCGTTCAAGGATGCAGCCGAGCTCACCAAACGCGTGAAGGGGATGGGCGGCAAGACGGTCGAACGCTTGCAGGCCGAGGGCCTGACTATCGGTACTGGCACAAGCACGGCAGCGGCGGCTCCAGCAGCAGGGAGGCCCGTTGCGGGAGCTGCCGCCAAGCCAGCCGCCGGCGCGGTTGTTGTGAAGAAGTAGAGCGGTACGACGCATCGGCTGGCGCGCCGGCTGGCCGATGCACTCCCGGCTTGCAAGAAGGTGCTTTCAAGGCCCGTACGCCCCTCTGCCCAACAGGGCCGCGCGGCATCAAAAAGACCCGTGGGCTACAATCAAAAGCTCTACGCTCTGCAACACACCCGCTATGGCTTACAAAACTATTGAAGACACCATCGGCAATACGCCCCTGGTTCAACTGGTCCGTATTCCGGACGACGAGATTCGCGTGCGCAACAACGTGATTCTCGGCAAGCTCGAAGGCAATAACCCGGCGGGTTCGGTGAAGGACCGTCCGGCGTTATCGATGATCAAGAAAGCGGAAGAGCGCGGACGTATCAAGCCTGGCGACACGCTGATCGAATCGACCAGCGGCAATACGGGCATTGCACTCGCCATGGCCGCCGCCATTCGCGGCTACAAGATGGTATTGCTGATGCCGGAAGACCTGTCGGTGGAACGCCGCCAGAGCATGGCCGCGTACGGTGCGGAAATCGTGCTCACGCCGGTGACGGGCGGTATGGAGTACGCACGCGATCTGGCCGAGCAAATGCAGCGTGACGGTAAAGGCATCATCCTGGATCAGTTTGCCAATCCCGATAACCCGCTCGCTCACTACGAGACAACGGGTCCGGAATTGTGGCGTGACACGGAAGGGCGCATCACCCACTTCGTTTCCGCTATGGGCACGACCGGCACGATCATGGGCGTGTCGCAGTATCTGAAGGAGCAAAACGAGAAGATCGAGATTGTCGGGGCACAGCCGGAAGAAGGCTCGCGGATCCCGGGCATCCGCAAATGGCCAGAGGCGTATCTGCCGAAGATCTTCGATCGCAGCCGTGTGGATCGTACGGAAAGCGTGAGCCAGGCGGCCTCTGAAGCCATGGCGCGGCGGCTGGCGTCGGTGGAAGGCATCTTTTGCGGCATATCGGCCGCGGGCGCGTGTGAAGTGGCGCTGCGCGTGGCGCGTCAGGTCGAGAACGCGACTATCGTGTTCGTGGTCTGCGATCGCGGCGACCGGTATTTGTCGACGGGTGTGTTTCCGGCTTGATATCAGTGAAAAGAAGACGTTAAAAAGCCCGGACAAGTCCGGGCTTTTTAACGTCTGAGCGAAGGCTGAATTATCGCGAAGCCGCTACCGCTCCGCCGGCATTCATCTGCGCCTTCACCGCTTCACCAAGCTGATACACGGCGAGCGCATAGAAGAAGCTGCGGTTGTAGCGGGTCAGCACGTAAAAGTTCTTCAGCCCCAGCGTGTACTCGGTTGCCCGGCCCGGTGTCGGTAAATCGACCACCGTCACCGGCGTGCCTGCTTCCGTCGACACATTGACTCCCGGCTCGCCCATCAGCATGCCCGCTTTGGTGAGCTGCGCGAGCGACCAGTGGGGTTCGGGCTGCCCGTCGGCGGCGGCTTGCGCAATGCCCTGGCTGCCGACATCGCCTGCGATTTTCCAGACCACCGGACGTCCGGACTCCCAGCCGTGCTGCTTCAGGTAATTCGCCACGCTGCCAATGGCGTCCGCGGTACTCGTGCGCAAATCGATGTGGCCGTTG
Source organism: Burkholderia sp. PAMC 26561 (assembly GCF_001557535.2). Lineage (NCBI taxonomy): Bacteria > Pseudomonadati > Pseudomonadota > Betaproteobacteria > Burkholderiales > Burkholderiaceae > Burkholderia > Burkholderia sp. PAMC 26561. Next base: position 292,221 of record NZ_CP014306.1, on the reverse strand, counting down.
CCGTCGAAGTCGACAGCGTATTTCACGATGCTGCTGGGCAGGAATTGCGGAATGCCGATAGCACCCGTGTACGAACCCAGCACGGTAGTCGGATCGATTTGCTGGTCATGCGTCCAGACCAGCAAGTCTTCGAGATTCTTGCGGAACGTCGCCTGACGTTCGTCGCGATTCGGCGTGTTGGGGTAGTCGAAGGTCAGCGTGGTCAACGCGTCGAGCGCGCGGAAGTTACCCATGTACCGGCCATAGATGGTCTCCACGCCGATAATCCCGACAATCGCCTCGGGCGGCACGCCATACTGATCCGATGCCCGTTGCAATGCCGCCTGGTTAGCGCGCCAGAACTTCACGCCGGCCGCAATGCGCACCGGCTCGATGAAACGCGACTGATAAGCGCGCCAGTTCTTGGTAGCAGGCGTGGGCGACGGCAAGACCAGCTTGACCGCTGTTGCCGAATAACTCACGCGGTTAAAGAGTGCGTGCAGCGAGCCGGAATCGAAGTCGTAGCGCGCGACGAGATCGTTGATGAACGCATCTACATTCGGGTTGTTCGCGTAGCGCTGCGGCACGATCTCTTCTTCGAAGTCTTGCCCTTGCGGCACCGCGGGTTGAGGCGACCCTTGCGCCACCGCCTGGCCGATACTGAGTGTGCCGATCACGCCAACAAGGCAGGCGATTGAGGCGAGGCGCGCGGATCGCGCCGAAAGAGGCAAGACGGACGAAGCAAACTTGAAGGTCATAGTGTGCGAAATTGTGGCGATGTAACGCGAGGCACGCGGGAAACGCGCGCGGGGCATACGAGAGTCGGATCAGTATAACCGACGTGTTTTCGAGGCTATCCCGAAAGCCCTTCAAATGGCGCGCAAGCATACAAAAGCGGTGTTCCCATGCGTATCGATTTCAGTGTGGTAACTTACCAAGAACCCGCGCGATCCGGCTTCCGCCCCATGCTTCAACCGATTGATACCCGCATCGCGTACGACAAAAACACCTGAACGATTCGAGACACGTGCGAGCGGCCAGGCCCCGCGCGGCAAACATTATGGCTACCGGCTTCTATACCCACCCAGATTGCCTTCTTCACGACATGGGGCCGTGGCATCCCGAGTGTCCGGCGCGCCTCCAGGCGATTGAAGACCAGTTGATCGGCAGCCGTATCGATGCATTGATCGAGCGCGAAGAAGCGCCGCTTGCCAGTGAAGACGATCTGGCGCGGGTTCATACGCGGGCGCATATCGACTTTGTGAGAAAGACCGCGCCATTGGAAGGACGCGCGGAAATCGATCCCGATACGCTGATGTCGCCGGGCAGCTACCAGGCGGCGTTGCGTGCGGCGGGCGCGGCGATCGCGGCAACCGACGCGGTGATTGCGGGCACGTACGACAACGCGTTCTGCAGCGTGCGTCCGCCCGGACATCACGCGGAACCGGCTCGCGCCATGGGCTTCTGCTTTTTCAACAACATCGCCATCGCGGCGCGTCACGCGCTCGAGGTGCACGGTCTGCAACGCGTTGCGATCATTGACTTCGATGTGCATCACGGCAACGGCACCGAAGCCGCGTTTTGCGGCGACCCGCGCGTGCTCATGTGCAGCTTTTTCCAGCACCCGTTCTACCCATATAGCGGCGCCGACAATCACGCGTCCAACATGGTCAACCTGCCGATGCCCGCGCGTACGAAAGGCATGGCGGTACGTGAAGCCGTCGACATGATGTGGCTGCCGAAACTCGATGAGTTCAAGCCGGAGATGATCTTCGTCTCGGCAGGCTTCGATGCCCACCGCGAGGACGATCTCGGCAACATGGGTCTCGTCGAGGACGACTATACGTGGCTCACCGAGCAGATTTGCGCCGTGGCGAAACGGCATGCGAAGGGGCGTATCGTGAGTTCGCTCGAGGGCGGCTACAACCTCTCGGCGCTCGGGCGCAGCGTGGTCGCGCATGTGCGCGCGCTCGCCGAGATCTGAACCGCGTTACATGCGCATGCGCTGAAGATCCGCGCGCACGAGCGTCCAGTCGATCAACGCCTTGATCACACGGTCACGGTCGAGGTCGTTTAGCGTCTCGTGATAACTGCCTTCCAGCATCAACAGCGTCTTGTCTGTCGAACCGGCATGGGCTTCGAATTCGCGGCTGCCGTCGGGGTTCGTCAGCGCGTCCCGCGTGCCGTGGAAAACGAACAACGGCAACGTGATCGATGCCCGTCCGGCTTCAATGCGCGCCATCGCCGTGCCGATCTCCGCCACGGTCCGCGCCGGAATCGCCTGGTGATGAACCAGCGGATCGCGCCGGTTTGCTTCGACTACGCCGTTCGCACGGGACAACGTGGCGGGATCGATAGTCATTGCTGGAAAATGCGGCATGAAGCGGCTGATCGTGCCTCCCATCGCCAGTTTCCAGCGGGGTGCACTGGCCGGCATCTTCAGTGCCGCGCTCGAGAGAATCAGGCCCGCAAGCCTGCGCCCGCTTTCCGGCAACCGCTCGGCTGCATACAGCGCGGCGATTGCACCGCCCATGCTGTGACCCATGAGCAGCAACGGAACGTCCAGAGGCACGGTCGTTTTAGCGGCGGCGAGCAGGGCGTCGGTATCGAGCAGATACTCGTCGAAGGTATTCACCCACACGCGCTCGCCCGGCGACTTGCCGTGACCGCGCAGATCCATCGCGATCAGCTCGATACCCGCCGCGTTCAACCGCAACGCCAGCGCCTCATAGCGCCGCGCGTGCTCGGCCAGTCCGTGAACCAGCGCGATCCTTGCAAGCGGTTTGGGAAACGAAGGAGCGGCCTCCCATCGATGAAGATAGAGGTCGATGCCATCGCGCGTGGCAATGCTGCTGGTGGAATACGTGCTGCGCTCGACTTTCGGCATGGCGATTTCGGTGGCTCGGGATGCCGCCGATGATAGCGTCTGTGCCGCGTGCAAAGCGTCTAGAGCAAATCCCCGATTGTCCTGGCAGGCAAGATATGCGTAAAATAGTACGATCGTTCTGTAACGAATAAGCTTTGGCGATTGTCTTAAGCTTGAGGAATTCTCCAGCGGCCGGTTGTCACCGATCCGCCGTTAGCGTTCGATGACCGGAGTCACTCGTTATAATGGGATTGGTGACGTATTCGTAACTCAGGAGCGTGTGCATGAAAATCTTGGTACCAGTCAAACGCGTGGTCGACTACAACGTGAAAGTCCGGGTAAAGCCGGATGGCAGTGCAGTCGATATCGCAAACGTGAAGATGTCGATGAACCCGTTCGATGAAATCGCCGTCGAAGAGGCCGTGCGCCTGCGTGAAGCGGGCTTGGCGACCGAGGTGATCGCCGTGTCGTGCGGCGTGACGCAGTGCCAGGAAACGCTGCGCACGGCCATGGCCATCGGTGCGGATCGTGCGATCCTGGTCGAATCGACTGAGGAATTGCAGCCGCTGGCGGTCGCGAAGATCCTCAAGGCATTGGTCGACAAGGAACAGCCGCAACTGATCATTCTCGGCAAGCAAGCCATCGACGACGACTCGAACCAGACCGGTCAGATGCTCGCCGCGCTGGCTGGTTTGCCGCAGGCGACGTTTGCATCGAAGGTAACGGTGGCCGACGGCCGCGTTTCGGTTTCGCGCGAAATCGACGGGGGGTCGGAAACGCTGTCGCTGACCTTGCCTGCCGTGATCACCACGGACTTGCGCCTGAACGAGCCGCGTTACGTCACGCTGCCGAACATCATGAAGGCCAAGAAAAAGCCGATGGAAACCATCAAGCCGGCAGACCTGGGCGTGGATGTCACGCCGCGTCTGAAGACGCTCAAAGTCGCCGAACCGCCGCAGCGCTCCGCGGGTGTGAAGGTGCCGGACGTGAAGACGCTGGTCGAGAAGCTGAAGACCGAAGCCAAGGTTCTGTGAGGGAGTTGAGAAAGTGACCATTCTTGTAATTGCAGAACACGACAACGCATCCATCAAGCCGGCAACGCTGAACACCATCGCGGCTGCATCGAAGATTGGCGGCGACGTTCACGTGCTGGTCGCGGGTGCGAACGCGCAGGCAGCAGCCGATGCCGCCGCGAAGATCGCGGGTGTATCGAAGGTGCTGCTGGCCGATGCACCCCAGCTTGCCGACGGACTCGCCGAAAATATCGACGGGACGGTGTTGCAGATCGCGAAGAACTATTCGCATATCCTGGCTCCGGCAACCGCGTACGGCAAGAACGTCGCGCCGCGTATCGCAGCGCATCTGGACGTCGCGCAGATCAGCGACATCACGGCGGTCGACAGCGCCGATACATTCGAGCGTCCGATCTACGCGGGCAATGCCATCGCAACTGTTCAATCGAGCGATGCCATCAAGGTCATCACCGTGCGTTCCACGGGTTTCGATCCGGTTGCAGCAGAAGGCGGCAGTGCATCGGTCGAGAAGATCGAAGCCGCTGCTGACGCCGGCATCTCGAAGTTCGTGAGCCGCGAAGTGACGAAGCTGGACCGGCCTGAACTGACGTCGGCGCAGATCATCGTGTCGGGTGGACGGGGTCTCGGCAACGGCGAGAACTACACCAAAGTGCTTGAACCGCTCGCCGACAAACTGGGCGCGGCGCTGGGTGCATCGCGTGCAGCGGTCGACGCCGGGTTCGTGCCGAACGATTATCAGGTCGGGCAAACGGGCAAGATCGTGGCGCCAAATCTGTATGTCGCCGTCGGTATTTCGGGCGCGATTCAGCATCTGGCCGGGATGAAGGACTCGAAGGTCATCGTCGCGATCAACAAGGATGCTGAAGCACCAATCTTCGGTGTCGCGGACTACGGGCTCGTGGGCGATCTGTTCACGGTGGTGCCGGATCTGGTGAAAGAGCTGGGCTGATCGGCTGGTCAGGAAGGACTAAAAAAGGGGCGACGCATGTGCGCCCCTTTTCATATCTAGTGGGGGAGACAAGCATGAGCTATCACGCGCCCGTCAAGGACATGTTGTTCGTGATGAAGGAACTCGCGGACATTGAAGGCATCTCGGCGTTGCCGGGTTTCGAGGACGCAAGCCTCGACACCGCCCGCGCCGTGCTCGAAGAAGCTGCGCGGTTCAACGGCGAAGTGGTGGCGCCGCTGAACGTTGAGGGCGACAGGCATCCGAGCGCATGGAAAGACGGCGCAGTCATCACCACGCCGGGCTTCAAAGAAGCGTTCAGGCAATTCGGCGAAGGCGGCTGGCAAGGCGTGCTGCATCCGGTCGAATACGACGGGCAGGGTTTGCCGAAACTCATCGCGACGCCGTGTATCGAAATGTTGAATGCGGCGAATCTGTCGTTTGCGTTGTGTCCGCTGCTGACCGATGGCGCTATAGAAGCATTGCTCACGGCCGGTACCGAGGAGCAAAAGCAGCTCTACGTGCCTAAGCTGATCTCTGGCGAATGGACCGGCACGATGAACCTCACCGAGCCGCAAGCCGGTTCCGATCTCGCGCTCGTGCGCACGCGCGCCGAGCCGCAAGGCGATGGCACGTTCAAGCTCTTCGGCACGAAGATCTTCATCACCTACGGCGAGCACGACATGGCGAAGAACATCGCCCATCTCGTGCTGGCGCGCACGCCCGGTGCGCCCGATGGCGTGAAGGGCATATCGCTGTTCATCGTTCCCAAGTTTCTCACCGATAAAACCGGCCAGCTCGGCGAGCGCAACGACGTGCATTGCGTTTCGATTGAACACAAGCTCGGGATCAAGGCGAGCCCGACCGCCGTGCTGCAATTCGGCGACCATGGCGGCGCGGTCGGCGAGTTGATCGGCGAGGAAAATCGCGGGCTCGAGTACATGTTCATCATGATGAACGCCGCGCGCTTTGCGGTCGGGCTGCAGGGCGTGGCGGTGTCCGAGCGGGCTTACCAGCAGGCCGTCGCGTTTGCGAAAGATCGCGTGCAGAGCCGCCCGGTCGATGGCTCGGCGAAGCAGCCGGTATCGATCATTCATCATCCGGATGTACGCCGCATGCTCCTGACCATGCGTTCGCTGACCGAAGCATCGCGCGCGCTCGCCTACGTGGCGGCGGCGCATTGCGACTTGGCGCATCACCATCCGGACGAAGCCGCTCGCGCACAGCATCAGGCCATCTACGAATTTCTCGTGCCGGTCGTGAAGGGCTGGAGTACGGAGCTTTCCATCGATGTCACGAGCCTCGGCGTGCAGGTTCATGGCGGCATGGGTTTCATCGAGGAAACGGGGGCGGCCCAGCATTATCGCGATGCACGCATTCTCACCATCTACGAAGGGACGACCGCGATCCAGGCGAACGATCTGATTGGCCGCAAGACCGTGCGCGACGGCGGCGCGACCGCATTGGCGATTCTTGCGCAGATGGACCAGACCATCGCGCTGTTGGCCGATCGTGAGGGCCAGGCGTTCAAGTCCATGCACCGGCATTTGAGCGCGGGAAGTCTCGCATTGGCGCACGTGGTCGAGTTCATGGTCGCAAAGGTGAAAAGCGATCCGAACGCGGTGTTTGCGGGCAGTGTGCCTTATCTGAAGCTCGCGGGAATCGTGCTCGGTGGCTGGCAGATGGCGCGGGCGCTGTTGGTGGCCTCGGACAAGCGCGCAGAGGACGAAGCGTTCCATGGCGCAAAGATCGCCACGGCGCAGTTCTTTGCCGAGCATGTTTTATTGCAGGCGCCGGGCATCGAAGCATCGATCGTCAGCGCCAACGGGCAGGAAGGGTATCTCGCGATGCGCGAAGAACAGTTCTGATTTGCTTCGTTCGGCGCAACGCAAATGAAAAGGCCGTCCCTTCGCGGGGACGGCCTTTTACGTTTCTATACTTTGTTTTCAGGTCATGCCCTTGCGTACGCAGGCCTGCCGCTCGCACGCGCTTCGCCCAAATAACGATGCACCGACAAATCGTCCGACTGGATCGCCGGCTGCTTGCCCGACATCAGGTCCGCCAGCAATTGGCCGGAGCCGCACGACATGGTCCAGCCGAGCGTGCCGTGTCCCGTGTTCAAGTACAGATTCGCGATCGGCGTACGGCCAACGATCGGCGTGCCGTCCGGGGTCATGGGGCGCAAGCCGGTCCAGAACGATGCCTTCGCCGTATCGCCGCCGCCGGGGAACAAGTCGTTCACGCACATTTCGAGCGTTTCGCGGCGCGCCTGGCGAAGGGATTGATCGAAGCCGACAATTTCCGCCATGCCGCCAACACGGATCCGGTCATCGAAACGGGTGATCGCGATCTTGTAGGTTTCGTCGAGCACGGTGGAAACCGGCGCGGCGCTTTCATTGACGACAGGCGCCGTCAGTGAATAGCCCTTCAGCGGATAAACCGGAATCTTGACGAGGTCGCCGAGCAGCTTGGTGGAGTATGAACCGAGCGCGACCACGTAAGAATCGCCGCGGATCATCTCGCCGCCGCACTGCACGCCGGCGATACGGCCGCCGCTGATTGCGAGGGCATCTATAGGCGTGTTGTAGCGAAATTTCACGCCGAGCTGTTCGGCCATGGCGGCAAGACGCGTGGTAAATTTCTGACAGTCGCCGGTTTCGTCGTTCGGCAGGCGCAAACCGCCCGTCAGTTTCTGCGATACCGCCGCGAGCGCCGGCTCCGCCTTATGCAGGTCGGCAGGCATGAGCAGTTCGAAGGGCACGTTCGCGTCGCGCAACACGGCGATGTCCTTCGCCGCGCCGTCCAGTTGCTGCTGCGTGCGGAACAGTTGCAGCGTGCCGCCGGTCCGGCCTTCATATTGAATGCCCGTGTCCGCACGCAGCGCCTGCAGACAATCGCGGCTGTACTCAGCCAGGCGAACCATGCGGCCCTTGTTGACCGAATAGCGGTCCTGCGTGCAGTTCTGCAGCATCTGCCACATCCACTTCAACTGAAACGATGTCCCGTCCAGACGAATGGCGAGCGGCGCGTGTTTCTCGAACATCCACTTCACCGCTTTGAGCGGCACGCCGGGAGCCGCCCATGGCGATGCATAGCCTGGCGAGATCTGCCCTGCGTTTGCAAAACTCGTTTCGAGCGCCGGCCCGGCTTCACGGTCGATGACCGTCACGTCGTGCCCCGCACGGGCCAGATAGTAGGCGCTCGTCACTCCGACAACACCGCTTCCCAAGATTACGACTTGCATGTCTTGCTCCGTGCAAAGTGACATTCCGCCGGTCATTGCTTCGTTTTTCATGAAGCCGTTTGAGTAGCGGGTTACATAGTGGTATCGACTATAGTATTGAGAGAGCAGTAGTTTTTGTTATTGTATTTGCTTACTTTTTGGTTGAATCGAATGAGAACTCAACGAAATTTGGTGCGGGAGCTGGATAAGATCGATCGGCGGATTCTGCGGATCCTTCAACAGGATGGCCGCATCGCGATGAAGGAACTCGCGGAGCAGGTCGGGCTGTCGGTAACGCCGTGTATCGAGCGCGTAAAACGCATGGAGCGGGACGACGTCATTTCCGGCTATTACGCCCGTGTGAACCCGCATCAGTTGGGGGCGTCGCTGCTCGTGTTCGTTGAAATCACGCTCGATCACAAAAGCGGCAACATGTTCGAGCAGTTTCGACGCGAGGTGCAGCGCATTCCCGAGGTTCTGGAATGCCACCTCGTTTCCGGCGATTTCGACTACCTGATCAAGGCGCGTATTGGCGAAATGGCCGATTACCGGAAACTGCTTGGCGATATCCTGCTGCAGCTTCCCGGGGCCGTGCAATCCAAAAGCTATGTAGTCATGGAGGAGATCAAGGAGAGTCTTGCCATTGCCGTAGCGGACTGATCCCTCCACCTGAGGCCGCTTGCGAAAGACCAGATTTACTGTATATTCATACAGTGTTTTGCTCTTTTCCAAGCTTCGATCATGGTTCTGCATGACTCTGAATATCCCGTTGCTCCGCCCGCGCCGCTCAAAGGCCGAGGCGCGGTCACGAACCTTCAGGGACGCTACGAGAAGGACGAGCGCGAGCGGGTCGACGACGGCTGGACGCATACGGATCAGGACGGCGAGGCAGAAGGCGCACCGGCGCTGCGCACTCAAGTGTTCGAGGAGCGTGCGAAGAGCATCCTCACACGCAACTCGTCGCCTGATATCCCGTTTGGGGTATCGCTGAATCCTTATCGTGGGTGTGAGCATGGATGTATCTATTGCTTCGCCCGGCCGACGCACAGTTATCTGGGATTGTCGCCGGGACTCGATTTCGAAAGCCGCATTTACGCGAAGATCAACGCCGGGGAGTTGCTCGAGCACGAACTGGACAAGCCGTCCTACCAACCCGAGCCCATAGCGCTCGGCGTCAATACGGACGCGTATCAGCCCGTCGAGCGGAACTTGCGGATCACGAGGCGCGTCATTGAAATCCTCAGCGAGCGGGGGCATCCGTTCGCGGCGATCACGAAGTCTTCGCTGGTCGAGCGGGATATCGACCTGCTGGCTCCCATGGCGCAGAAAGGGCAGGTGATGGTGGCGGTGACCATCACCACACTCGACGCCGACATTGCCCGCACGCTCGAACCTCGCGCGGCAACGCCGGCCAGACGGTTGCGGACCATCCGCACACTTGCCGAAGCGGGCATCCCGGTCGGCGTCAGCGTCGCGCCCATGATTCCCTTCGTCACCGAACCCGATATGGAACGCGTGCTGGAAGCCTGCGCCGAAGCCGGTGCAAGGAGCGCGAGCTATATTGTCTTGAGGCTGCCGTGGGAGGTCGCGCCGTTGTTCAAGGATTGGCTGGCGGCGCATTTCCCCGATCGGGCAGAGCGCGTGATGGGCCGTGTGCGCGATATGCGCGGCGGCAAGGACTACGATTCGGATTTCGCGAAGCGTATGAAAGGCGAAGGACTATGGGCCGACATGCTCAAGCAGCGTTTTGACCATGCCGCGCGACGGCTTGGGCTGAACCAGCGGCATCGCGGCATTCTGGACATGTCGGCGTTCCGGCGCGGCGAGAGCGCGCCGAAGCAGCGCGTCGTGGAAAGTCCGCAGATGAAGCTGTTCTAGCTGGGACCGGATTCGCGAACCCTTCACGACCCCGTTAGGCAAATTACTGCGACAGCTCTTTCGCCGCCTGAACCTGGCCTTCAAAGTACGTCTGGAAGGTAAGCGCGAGACCGGCCATCAATATGAACGCGCCAAATAGCAGGGAGAAGATCACGACGAAGATCACGGTCCAACCTGAGTCGCTGTGTTGTCCGGTCTGCGAATTGAACTGGGCGTCCCATTTTTCATCCGGCCGCAAGCCATAGACAATCGCCGACAGAAACGCTGACAGCAGCGAAACCGCGCCGGGCACGACGAGCACCCAGCCGAGTACCGACGCGCGTTCGGTCGCGGCGAGCAGCATGTAACCCACGAGGCCGAGCAGAAGGCCGACAATATGCGCCCAGCCGAATTTGTCGCGCAAACCGTACAAATAAAAGCGATGTGCGCCAATGCTGCCAAGAAAGAAGGCAAGCGCGGCGGTCAGCGTTTTCGAACGGAAGCGTCCGTTTGGCGCCGGATTGGAAGGATGCGTTACAGTGGACGACGGGTTGTTCATCGGGAAGCTGAAAGAGAGGCGTTGAAGGCAGGTAAGGGCGGGGAGACACGAGACACGAAACGTTCGCTCTGAAGCGGCATTCTACGCCGCAGCCGCGGGTCCAAGCAGGCGCTCGCCGATTCGCGACCACGCGCCGAAAAACGCTTCCTGCTCGAAACCGTTATCTGTCTTCCTAAAGCCTGCGTGGAACTCCCGAAAAGCCCGGCGCACGGTGCTTTGCGACTATTGGCTGTACGTCAAAGACCACGCAAAGCAGCCCTTCTCATCTCGATTAATCGATGCAAGTGTTTGTTAAGGCATCGTTTTGCCGCTATAATCGCGTGTTTTGGTAGTTCCGAACCCCGGTTTTCAAGGATTTCAGCATGGTTATCATCCGCTTGGCTCGTGGCGGCTCCAAGAAGCGCCCGTTTTACAACATCGTTGCAACCGATTCGCGTAGCCGCCGTGATGGCCGCTTCATCGAACGCGTGGGTTTTTACAACCCCGTCGCGACTAAAGGCGAAGCGCTGCGCATCGCTCAGGACCGCCTGACGTACTGGCAAGACAACGGCGCGCAACTGTCGCCGACGGTTGCCCGTCTGGTCAAGCAATCGCAACAAGCTCAGCCGGCTGCTTAAGTGCGGTTGCTGCAGTCAATCGCTCGGGTCCAAGTGATCCGGCCGATTTTTGCTGCCGATGTTTGCGGGAGACTGGCTTATGTCGACGCGTGATTCTGCTTCAGACTCAGGTTTGAAAGCCGCACGTGGCGAGAAGCCTGAGCAGAACGATGCCACGTTTGGCGCATTTGTCCGCAAGCCGGCAGCGCGTCGCGTGGCTATCGACGCTTTGGACGACTCGGGTTCAATCGAGGCCGTCGAAGCATTGCCCGACGACGCAATCGAAGTCGGCGCCATCGTTGATGCTTACGGCCTCAAGGGCTGGGTCAAGATTGCGCCGCACGCGCATGCAGGGCACGGCGGCGACGCAATGCTTGCTGCAAAGCGCTGGTGGCTAGTCAAGGGGAATGAGCGCAAGTCGGTTCGTTGCCTGCAGTCGAAAGTGCATAGCGACACGGTTGTCGCGCATTTTGCCGGCTGCGACGATCGCGATACAGCGTATGCGTTGCGCGGCCACACTATCCATGTGTTGCGCAGCGACTTCCCGAAGCTCTCTGGCGAAGACGAATTCTACTGGGTCGATCTGATCGGCCTGGATGTCGTGAATGAAGCGAACGTGGCCCTCGGCCAGGTTGCGGGCATGATCGACAATGGCGCGCATTCCATCATGCGCGTGGAATTTCCGACTACGGGCAAGGACGGCTCGCCCATTACCGGCGAGCGGCTCATCCCGTTCGTAGGCGTGTTTGTCAAGACAGTGGACCAGGCGGCGCGAAAGATTGTCGTCGATTGGGATGTCGACTATTGATTTATCGGAATCACCGATCACAAGGAGAGGGCGATGCAGTTTGACGTCGTGACGCTCTTTCCCGAGATGTTTCGCGCGCTGACCGACTGGGGCATTACCAGCCGGGCAGTGAAGCAGGAACGGTTCGGTCTGCGCACGTGGAATCCTCGCGATTTCACCACGGACAATTACCGGACCATCGACGATCGTCCTTATGGCGGCGGCCCGGGCATGGTGATGCTGGCGCGCCCCCTGGAAGACGCAATATCGGCTGCGAAAGCGGCGCAGGCAGAGCAGGGTATCAGCGGCACGCGTGTGGTGATGATGTCGCCGCAAGGCAAGACGCTGGACCATGAGCGTGTGATGCAAATCGCTCAGGAGCCCGGGATGATCGTGCTGTGCGGCCGTTATGAAGCGATCGACCAGCGTTTGATCGATCGTGTGGTGGACGAAGAAATCAGTCTTGGCGACTTCGTTTTGTCCGGCGGTGAACTGCCGGCCATGGCGCTCATGGACGCCGTCGTGCGTCAGTTGCCCGGCGTGCTGAACGACTCGCAGTCGGCGGTGCAGGACAGTTTTGTCGATGTGCTGCTCGATTGTCCGCACTACACGCGCCCGGAAGAATACGGCGGTGTGCGGGTTCCGGATGTGCTGCTTGGCGGCCATCACAAGGAAATCGAAGCATGGCGCCGGCGTGAATCGCTGAAGAATACGCAGGAAAAGCGGCCTGATCTGATCGACAAGGCGCGCAGGAATAAGATGTTGAGCCGTGCCGACGAGGCATGGCTTGCAAGTCTCGCCAAGGAAGGGTCGAAGGCGCAGTAGGCTTTCAGCCAGGTTCGAAGCGGGACAAAGGGCGGCGCCATGCTTGAATCAAGCCGGCGCCAGATGTGAACCCATCCTCTACCGGGGCCACCAACATGGCAAACAACTCCGGCAAGATGGCTCCAGGAGTCAGTAATGAATCTGATTGAGCAACTCGAAAAAGAAGAAATCGCGCGCGCACTCGGCGAGAAGTCGATTCCCGAATTCGCCCCCGGCGATACGGTGATCGTCAGCGTCAACGTGGTTGAAGGTACGCGCAAGCGTGTCCAGGCTTACGAAGGCGTCGTGATCTCGAAGCGCAACCGTGGTTTGAACTCGAATTTCATCGTCCGCAAGATATCGTCGGGCGAAGGCGTCGAGCGTACGTTCCAGACCTACTCGCCGCTGCTCGCTAGCATCGTCGTGAAGCGTCGCGGTGATGTGCGTCGTGCAAAGCTGTACTACCTGCGCGAACGTTCGGGCAAGTCGGCTCGGATCAAGGAAAAGCTCGTGTCGAAAGACCGTTCTGCTGCCAAGGCGTAAGTGTTGCGCTGACCGCTGCACCGGAAAAAGCACCCTCGCGGGTGCTTTTTTCTTTGGTGTGGTCAAATCATGTCTTGCGTCATCGTTCACGGCGCCTGAAATCAAAACCAATCAAGAAGCCAAGTCCCACGTGTCCGCCCCCAAGCCGTCGACTCCCCGCATTCTCGAGCCCGAAATCCTGCCGATCGAATCGACCAGCTCGGACTTGCCTCGCGTGCGTGAAGACGTGCTGACGCCCGACGGCATGCGTGCGAGGTTTTCACAGACGCTCGACTGGACGCCGGACGCACGCGATGACAAGGTCAAGGCGCTCGGGGGCGATCCGAGGGTGGCGTCGGTGCTCATTGCGCTTGTCGTGCGCGAAGGCGGCCTGACCGTGCTGCTCACGCAGCGTGCCGATCACCTGACGAACCATGCCGGGCAAATCAGCTTCCCGGGCGGACGCCAGGAACCCGAAGACGCCGATGCCGCCGCGACCGCGCTTCGCGAAGCGCAAGAGGAAGTGGGGCTCGAGGCCGTGCATGTGGAAGTGCTGGGCGAGCTGCCCGACTATCTGACCGGTACCGGATTCCGCGTCACGCCGGTCGTCGCATTGGTCCATCCGCCGATCGAACTTCACGCCGATACACTCGAAGTCGCCGATATCTTCGAAGTCCCGCTCGCGTTCCTCATGAACCCAGCCAATCATCAAGTCCGCGTGTTTCGATGGGAAGGCGGCGAACGTCGTTTTTTTGCGATGCCGTTCACACCCGCCGAGAATGCGGCTCCGTATTTCATCTGGGGTGCAACGGCGGGTATGTTACGTAATTTCTATCGCTTCCTCGCCGCGTGACGCGTAATGTGTCGGCACCCGAATAGCGCTTCAGCCGATGTGTCCCTCTGGCTGCATCGGCGCTGTGATATCTTTACACGAAATTCGTAAAACTCGAATGTCCCGGCGCATCGCATGACTTTTTTCTCTGTATTGCTGGCTCTTATCATTGAGCAGTTGCGCGCGCTTTCGCCGCAGAATCCCATATCGGCGTTGCTTCAGTACCATGCGGAATCCGCGGCTCATGGCTTCGATGCCGGCAAGCCGCGGCATGGCGTGCTCGCGTGGCTGATTGTCGTAGTGCCGTGGACGTTGGCCGTCGGGCTGGTCTATTACGTCCTTTATCACATCAACTTCGCGCTCGCGTTCCTCTGGAACGTGGTGATCGTGTATTTCACGCTCGGGTTCCGGCAGTTCAGCCACTATTTCACCGATATCCATCTCGCGTTGAACAACGACGATGTTCCGCGCGCCCGCGAAATTCTCAACGAGTGGACCGGTATCGATACACTCGATATGCCCGTGAGCGAGATCGTCCGGCATACGCTGGTTCATGCCGTAGTGGCGTCGCACCGGCACGTGTTCGGCGTGTTCTTCTGGTTTCTGATTCCTATCGGGCCGGCGGGTGCGGTGTTTTATCGGATCGCTGAATATCTGGCGAGGTCGTGGGTCCGGCCGACGGATGAACGCACGCCGGCGTTTTCTACGTTTGCGCAGCGGGCGTTTTTCTTTATCGATTGGGTGCCTGCGCGGTTGACGGCTTTGGGGTTCGCTATTGTGGGGAATTTCGAGGACGCCATTTATGCGTGGCGCAATCACGCCAAGCAGTGGCCCGATGCCAATGAGGGTGTTTTGCTCGCCGCCGGGAGCGGGGCGCTGGGAGCGCGGCTGGCCGGGCCTCTGGCCGAACCACTCAGCGTGGAGGCGTTGGCTGTTGGTGATGCCAGTCCGCTGCCAGTGGGCGATGATTGCACGCCACGGACGCTTCAGTCTGCAGTTGGGCTTGTTTGGCGCGCTGTGATCTTGTGGATGTTGTTGTTGCTCATGCTGAGCATTGCGGTTTGGCTGGCCTGAGGGGTTTGCTCGCGCTGTGCTTTTGGTGTTCTTCGCTGTCTGGGAACTTGATCGCTTCGGTCTATTAGCGTTGCCCCTGTGCGGGGCGGCACTTCATTTCTTTTTCCAAACGGCGAAAAAGAAACGAAGCAAAGAAAACGCCTTCACACCACAACCACTAAATTACCCGCAGCGCACAGCCTCGCTGGTGGCACGCATCTGCCACCGCCCACAATTATCCACCGCCGTTGAAAAGAACCTTCTCGCCTTTCAATTTTACTTCACACGCTTCGCTTATCAGGCCGTACCGCCTGCCAGGTCGTACCGCCTGCTTGGTCTCGCTGGCCCCACGTTCCTGTTTTTATTCGTCGTGCAACGGGTCTCTCGCCGTTCCGCATTGCCAGCACACCGTGAATTGTGCTTCCAGCATCTCACCGCATTGCTGGCATCGCCACGCCTTTGCGTTCGATGCCGGGCCGTTTCTCGCACGGTTCAATATTTCGGTCGCCAACGCTTCGTCGCGGTCATCCGGTATCCAGATCTCCGGCGCACATTGCTCCGCCGGAATCTCACCCATCGCACCACTCAAATAACGGTTGTGCAACTCGCACGCAATGCCCGCCGTCGACAGCACATTCATCCAGTGATGCGCCGTGATCAGGTTCGGAGCCCGCGTCAATTTTTTCATGCGATGGGGTTATCGGACAATTTGGCTGGCCTCGTGCACCAACTGCGCATACAACTGATGCCGCGCCGGGCGAATCTTGCCTTCCGCCATTGCTTCCAGAATCGCGCAACCCGGTTCGTGCAGATGCCGGCAGTTGTAGAAGCGACACTTGCCCAGGAACGGCCGGAAGTCCGCGAACGCTCGCTCCAGTTGTCCCTCTGAGAGATGATGCAATCCGAATTCCTGGAAGCCCGGCGAATCGATCAAGGACCCGCCGCCCGGCAACGGGTACAACCGGGTGAACGTGGTCGTGTGCCGGCCGCTGTTCAACGCCTTCGATATTTCCCGCGTCGCCACCTCGGCATTCGGAATCAAAATGTTCACGAGCGTCGACTTGCCCATGCCCGACTGTCCGAGCAGCAGCGTCGACCGGTCGGCGAGGCGGGCATCGAGTTCATCGTGGACGTGCTGGGGAGCCGCTTTCGCCGATAACTCCACGACCGTGTACCCAAGCTCCCGATACAGCGCCAGGCGCCTGCGCGCAACCGCGAGCGGCCCTTCCATATCGATCTTGTTCAGCACGATCAGCGGCTCGAGGCCGTGCGCCTCCGCCGCAATCAACGCGCGCCCGAGCAAGTCCTCGCTGAAGTGCGGTTCGGTACCCAGCACGATCATCAATTGATCGAGGTTGGCCGCAAAGAGCTTTGATTTGAACTGGTCGGACCGGTAGAGCAGGTTTCTTCGCTCGCCAATCTCGACAATCACACCCTGATCCGCCGATGACTGTTCGTACTGCACCACGTCGCCCACCGCGATCTCGCTGCGTTTGCCGCGCGGGAAACATTGCAGCATGGCGCTGCCGTCAGCGGGAGCTACGAGGTAATGCCGCCCGTGAGCGGCAATGACCCTTCCTTCAATGCGCGCGTTCGCCGGTTTCTTCGCGTCGCGCGGCCTCATGCGGCGAATTGCATCAGGCGCTCGATGCGCTGCGATGCTGGCGGATGCGATGCGTAAAACGCGGTGTAGATAGGGTCCGGCGTGAGCGTGGACGCGTTGTCCTCGTACAGCTTCACGAGCGCGTTGACGAGGTCGCGCGGGTCGGTCTGGCTCGCGGCGAAGGCATCGGCTTCGAATTCGTGCTTGCGTGAGCTGAGACTGCCGAGCGGCGTCACGAAGAACATGAAGACAGGCAGCGCCAGCATGAACAGCACGAGCGCCAGGCCGTTGTTGTTGCCAATCAGCGATGGCCGCACGCCCAGCCCTTCATAAAACCATACGCATTGCGCAAGCCATCCGAGCAGCGCAAGCATCACGAGGCTGAGCGCGAACGTGACGACCAGGCGCTTGATCACGTGGCGGCGCTTGAAGTGCCCGAGTTCGTGCGCGAGGACCGCTTCTATCTCGCTGCCGGAAAGCCGGGCGAGGAGGGTATCGAAGAAAACGATCCGTTTCGCCGCACCGAAACCCGTGAAGTACGCGTTGCCGTGCGCCGAACGGCGGCTTCCGTCCATCACGAACAAGCCCTTCGCGGCGAAGCCCGTACGCGACATCAGGTTTTCAATCCGCGCGCGCAACGCTTCATCTTTCAGCGGCTCGAACTTGTTGAAAAGCGGCGCGATGAACGTGGGATACAGGATCAGCACGAGCATCTGGAACGCAACGAGCAGCACCCACGCCCAGAGCCACCACAACGCGCCAGCCTGGTTCATCAGCCACAAGGTCACGAACAGCACCGGCAAGCCGACAGCCGCGCCCAGCACCACGCCCTTGATCAGATCGAGGAAAAAGAGCTTCTTCGTCATCCGGTTGAAACCGAATTTCTCTTCGATCACAAAATGGCGGATGTAATCGAACGGCAGGTCGACCACGCTCGTGATCGCCACCACGATAGCGACCAGCGCCATCTGCCCGACGTACCCACGGCCGAGCCAGTCGGTTACGGCAAGATCGATCTGCTGGATGCCGCCGAGCAGCGTCAGCGCAATCAGCAAAGCGGCGCTCACCACGACCTCGACCATGGTCAGGCGCGTGCGCTCGACGGTGTAGTCGGCCGCGCGCTGGTGGGCGGCGAGCGGAATGGTTTGAAGAAACTGCGACGGCACATGCTTGCGATGCGCCGCGACGTGCCGGATCTGGCGCGAAGCGAGCCACAGCTTCGTGCCTACCATGCCGACCAGCGCCACGACAAACACGACCGAGAACGCGAGATTGAAATTGGACATCAGCGGAAACCCGATTAAATTATGCGAGAATTATAGGTTCTTGGCCGTCACCGCGCGCATGGCTTGTTGCGCGTCAGCCGAACGGCCGGGTCCTGCAAATCACCTGCGCGCCGTTCCAGGCGTCAAACCCATTCAGGTTGCCCTCCTATGGCCGATTCCGTGCTCGATTCCTCTACTTCCGCTAGCCCGTCAGACCTCGTTCGCAGCGACATGAACCTTGTCTGGCTCGACATGGAAATGACGGGTCTCGAACCCGATAACGACCGGATCATCGAAATTGCGGTGGTCGTGACGAATTCGACGCTCGATAAACTCGTTGAAGGGCCGGTCCTCGCCATCCATCAGGACGAAACGGCGCTTGGCAAGATGGACGAGTGGAACCGCAACACGCATGGCCGCTCGGGGCTGACTGAACGGGTGCGGGCTTCGACGGTGGATGAGGCCGAAGCCACGCGGCAAATCCGCGAATTCCTCGGTCAATATGTGCCGCCGGGCAAGTCGCCCATGTGCGGCAACTCCATCTGTCAGGACCGGCGTTTCATGGCGCGGTGGATGCCGGAACTCGAAACGTTCTTCCATTACCGCAACCTCGATGTCAGCACGCTCAAGGAATTGTGCCGCCGCTGGCAACCGGCCATCTATAAGGGTTTCCAGAAGCGCGCCATGCACACGGCGCTTGCCGACATTCACGAGTCCATCGACGAACTCAAGTACTACCGCGAGCATTTCCTGATCCCGTCGGCGACCGGCGCAGCAGGCGCGGCCGCTTGAAAGATGAAGCAACGCTGAAGGAACGTGGCAGCGTTCAGGTCTTTGACGGCCTGAGCGCGCTTTTTGGCCGGAACGAGGCGATCACTTCCGGCCGCGTTTCAATATAAGGTCCGCCGATCAGATCGATGCAATACGGGATCGCCGCGAAGATGCCGGGCACTTTCGTTTTGCCGTCAGCGTCGCGCAGTCCTTCCAGCGTTTCGCGGATGGATTTTGGCTGGCCCGGCAAATTCACGATCAGCGCCGCGTGATCCGCCGTTTCACGAATCACGGCCACCTGGCGCGAAAGAATGGCGGTAGGCACGAAGTTCAGGCTGATCTGGCGCATTTGCTCGCCGAAGCCGGGCATCGGCTTGGTGGCGACCGCAAGCGTGGCTTCCGGCGTCACATCGCGGCGCGACGGGCCTGTGCCGCCCGTGGTCAGGATGAGATCGCAGCCGGTTTCATCGACGAGTTCCAGGAGTGTGGCCGAGATGGTGGCCGTGTCGTCATGAATCAGGCGGGTTTCGGCGCGCCAGGGTGAATTCAGCGCGCTCGCGAGCCATTCCTTCAGCGACGGAATGCCTTTGTCCTCGTACACGCCGTCCGAAGCGCGATCGCTGATCGAGACCAGCCCGATCAGCAATTCGTCCGGATGATTACGCTTTGTAGCCATCGTCGTCATCTCGTTGCGGGAATTCAACGTCGTCACCGTCTTCGGCTTCGATTGCGCTTTCGTCGTCTTCTTCGTCCACGCCCGCAGCGGTCTTGATCCACTGGAACAACTCACGGAAGTAGCGCGGCGGCTTGCTCTGCTCGCGTTCCTTGCGGGCATTGCGGATCAGCGTGCGGCCTTCCTGCGGATCGACACCCGGATGCTTGCGGATGAATACGGTAAGGGCGGCGTCGTCGGCGAGGAGTTTTTCGCGCGTATGTTCGATCCAGTGCAGCTTGGCGGTTTCAGCGCGATTGACACCGCGATACGTGTCGAGCGCCGTGCGCAGCGCCGCTGTTTCCTCGTCGGTCAGGGAGCGCATCACGCGGCCGACGTATTGCACCTGGCGGCGCTTGCCTTCGTGATCGGTGATCTTGCGGGCGTCGCGGACGGCGTCGTCGAGCTTTTCCGGCATGGGCATGCGTTTGAGCGCATCTTTGGGAAGCTCGATCAGCGCCACGCCGAGCACCTGCAGCGCGAGCATGTCGCGTTTGAGCTGCGATTTGCTCGGGCGGTCGTAGCCGTGCTCGCTGCCATCCTGTTCGGTGGCAACGGCCGGATTTATGGGTTGCGTGCGGGTTTTACGGTTCATCGCGATATTGTACTTGTTCGCAGGGGCCCGCTGGCGCCTCGCGGCATGGACGAACGAAACCAAACACCCCTGGACTTGCTATGATCTTGCGATACACGGAAGCGGTCATGGCGAGCGCTGCGCCACTGAATTCCGGCGCGACCGTTCTGAACCCTTCTGCAACTCGAGCATCCACAGGCAGACAAAAATGGCAGCAGACATGGACGTGAGGCAACGCTTTTTCCCGCACACCCAGGACGAGCTGAAAGAAATTGCGTCCGACATCCTGCGGCACGCGAAGGAACTCGGCGGGACCGATGCCGCTACGGAAATCTCGGAAGGCGATGGCCTTTCGGTCAGCGTGCGTCGTGGCGAAGTCGAAACCATCGAACACAATCGCGACAAGATGGTGGGTGTGACGGTGTTCATCGGCAAGAAGCGGGGGAATGCGAGCACCTCGGACTTCTCGCGCGCCGCGTTGAAGGACACGGTGGCCGCTGCGTACAACATCGCGCGCTTCACGGCCGAAGACAGTGCCGCCGGCCTCGCCGAAGCGGAATTGCTCGAAATGGCGCCGCAGGACCTCGATCTCTATCACCCGTGGGATATCAACGCCGAAGAAGCGGCAGACCTTGCGCGCCGCGCGGAAGACGCAGCGTTCGCCGTCGACAAACGCATTCAGAATTCGGAAGGCGCGAGCGTCTCGGCGCAACATTCGCAATTCGTGCTGGCAACATCGCGCGGGTTCATGGGTGGTTATCCGTTCTCGCGGCATTACGTGGCGTGCGCGCCTATCGCGGGATCGGGGCGCGACATGCAGCGCGACGATTGGTACACCTCGAAGAGAAATGCGGCCGATCTGGCCGACCCGGAAGCGATTGGCCGGTACGCGGCGCATCGTGCGCTGGCGCGACTGGGCGCGCGCAGCCTCGACACACGCAAATGCCGCGTGATGTTCGAAGCGCCGCTGGCGGCGGGCATCCTGGGCGCGTTCGTGCAGGCGGTGAGCGGCGGGGCGTTGTACCGGAAGACAACGTTCCTGGTCGATAGCCTCGGCAAACCCGTTTTCGCGCCGCACGTCCAGGTGGTCGAAGATCCGCACGTAAAGGGCGGCATGGGCAGCGCACCGTTCGACGAAGAAGGCGTGCGCACGCACCGCCGCAATGTGGTCGAGGACGGCGTGGTGCAGGGATATTTCCTGTCGACGTACTCAGCGCGCAAGCTCGGCATGAAGACGACAGGCAACGCCGGCGGTTCGCACAACCTGTCGCTGCGCAGTTCGCTGACCCAACCCGGCGATGACTTCGAAGCAATGCTCAAGAAGCTCGGCACCGGGTTGTTGCTGACCGAGTTGATGGGGCAGGGCGTGAACTACGTGACGGGCGACTATTCGCGCGGTGCGTCGGGATTCTGGGTGGAGAACGGCAAGATCCAGTATCCGGTCGAGGAAATCACGGTGGCGAGCACGTTGCAGGAAATGTTCAGGCACATCGAGGCAATCGGCGCGGATACAGTCGTGCGCGGGAACAAGGAAATCGGCTCGGTGCTGATCGAGAAGATGACGATCGCGGGGCAGTAAAGGCTCTGCAGATTGCATCGAAAGAGCCCGGAACGGTTTTCATCGTCGTTCCGGGCTCTTTCGTTTTATGCGGGCCGCCGTTCGTAGATCACGAACGAATAGTTGAAGTCGTTCGGCGCGGCCGCGCGATGCGTCTCGCGCGAGATCTCCTGCCAGACGGCCGGATCGGGGGCATCGATCGAGATATCGCCTTCGAAATCCGCATCGATTTCCGTGAGCACGAGTTTGTTCGCGAGCGCCCAGCCTTTGCGGAACAGCTCCGCGCCGCCGATCAGGAACACTTCCTTCGTGTCGTCGCGCGCCGCGACTTCCAGCGCCTCGCACAGGCCCGGGACCGTGTCGCAGCCATCGAAACGACGCTGTGCATCGCGCGTCACCACAATATTGCGCCGGCCCGGCAGCACGCGTCCGATGGACTCGTGCGTCTTGCGGCCCATGACGATCGGCGCGCCCATGGTCGTGCGTTTGAAGAACGCCAGATCTTCCGGCAAGCGCCAGGGCAATTGGTTGTCGCGTCCGATCACGCCATTGCGCGCGCGGGCGACGATCAGGGTGAGCGTCGTCATGATGTCGATCCGTCAGGCTTTCGAGATAAATCAAGCCCTGGATTCTAACCGACGGCGCTTTCGCTGACCGCCGCCGGCGCGCGCAAACCGTGCGCCACCATCAACCTGTAGAGCGTCACCCGCGATATCCCGAGTTCGGCCGCCGCCTCGTTCAGCCGGTGCCGGTGCCGCAGCAGCGTCAGCTCGATTGCCCGTTTTTCGGCGGCGTCGCGGGCGGCGGCGAGCGTCGTGGATTCCATGCCGGTGCAGTGGCCGAGGCCGAGGTCATCGGCGGTGATCAGCTTGTTTTCGGCCATCACGATCGCGCGCCGCACGCGGTTGATCATCTCGCGCACGTTGCCGGTCCAGGCGTAGCTGTACATGGCCTCTATTGCCGATGGCGCGAAGCCGCGAATCTTGCGTTTGCCGTCGCTCTTGAACTTGTGCAGCACGTGCAGCGCGAGAATCTCGATGTCCTTGCCGCGTGAACGCAGCGGCGGTTCGTCCACGCGCAACACGCATAGCCGGTGAAACAGGTCGGTACGGAAGCGGCCGTCGCGCAGGGCTGCATCGAGGTCGATATGCGTCGCGGAAATCACGCGTACGTCTACGGGAACCGACTCGTGGCCGCCCAGCCGGTCGATCTTTCCTTCCTGCAGGAAGCGCAGCAAATGGACCTGGTTCTCAAGCGGCAGGTCGCCGATCTCATCGAGGAAAAGCGTGCCGCCATCGGCTTGTTCGACACGGCCGATCTTGCGCTGATGCGCGCCGGTGAAGGCGCCGCGCTCGTAGCCAAAGAGTTCCGACTGGATCAGGTGATTGCCGATCGCGCCGCAATTGATCGCGACGAATGGCCCCTTGCGGCGCGGCGAGCGTTCGTGGATGGCAACGGCGGTCAGCTCCTTGCCCGTACCCGATTCG
Source organism: Burkholderia sp. PAMC 26561 (assembly GCF_001557535.2). NCBI lineage: Bacteria > Pseudomonadati > Pseudomonadota > Betaproteobacteria > Burkholderiales > Burkholderiaceae > Burkholderia > Burkholderia sp. PAMC 26561. The sequence goes on along the minus strand of NZ_CP014306.1, from coordinate 269,193 downwards.
CCGGAGATGAACACGTTGGCGTTCGTGTTGGCGACCTTGCGGATGGTGCGAAAGAGTTCCTGCATGGCTTCGCACGTGCCGACCATTTGTTCATCGCCTGAGGCAGCGGGCGCGTCCATCAGGTCGATGTCGCCAAGACTCACCATGCCGTACGCATGATCGACCAGATATCCGATGGTCGCCGGCGCGAACGGCCCCTTTACGAAGTCGAAGCAGTAGTGCCGGATCATGTGACAGACGATCGGGTCGGCGAGGAGGGTGGCATCGGCCAGCGCGATCCAGCCGATCTGCTGATGCCGCAGCGCGGGCTCGAGCGCGGTGAGTTCGCGCGCGGAAAAGCCGGTCAAATCCACAATCCCGGCGACTGGCGCACCGCTTTTCAGCACGCCGGCGTTCGCCGCGAGCGTACCGGCCGACACTTTCCAGCCGCGGCCTTTCAGGTAGCCGACCAGCGCCTGGTTCGGCGTCTGCGCGAGGTAAAGCAGGTGGCGCACGGCTGGGACGGTAACGCTGGACACATCCGGTAGATCGGGCAAACCGGCCACGATGGCTGGTATCGCCACTCTTGCCGGCCGTGAAGCCCGCAGGCGGTTTCCCGATGCGGCAGGGGAGACGGGAGCAGGATCGTGCACGAACGACCTCCTGAGCGAGCGCAAAACGTTGTCTCGGCCGGAATGGCGAGCATGTACGGCGCCGTTCATCGGGCCTTGGACATGATCACCACGCCGGAAAGGATGCCTGACTCGACTACTGGGGTGTGGGTGCCTCCGTGTCCGCGACGTCGTTGGGCGTTGCGTGCAGGGTTGCATCGACCGGAACACGGGCCGGCACCGGTGGCGCGATCTCGTCCCACAGCGTGACGCTGGTTGGCGTGTGCGGCAGCACAGGCGTCCACCCGTCTGTCACGGTCACCTTTTCCAACGCGCCTTCGTCCTGTGCCATAAATGACGCCGTCCGTACAGAATGAATGAGATCCGGATCAATCTGCGCCATTGCCGGTTCTTGAATAATGCGACTTACTGATGACCCCTCGCCCCAATCAATCTTTCCTATAAATTGTTCTTTAAAAATGGCTGGCGGATTAGTCGGTGCCAAACTTGTTTCAAATCCGGACACCAGAGGTACGAACCCTGATTCAAACGCGCGAATAATCAGACGGTTCTTATTAAAATCATCTTGCGCGCAAACGTTGCCGCCTGAACTCCCCAGTACAAACCACGCGGTCGCAACCGCGGCAAAGCGTTGCGGAATGGCGTTTTTCCCGCACCTGACGGCGCTGCTGGTAATTTCCATGGCGGTCTCCAAGGTTTGTCCTTAATAGCGAGACATGTGCCATCGGCCGCATTCGCCCGTCTAATGGGACTGCATCGAAAATGCGTTCGACAAAGGATTCCAAAAACTGAAGAAAATGTTTCACCACTGAAACGATGTGCAGTCAGCCGCCATATTTGTCAGGCTGCGCGGAAATGAAATTGTCTTATTTAAAGTATTTACAAACCGCTTATTAAAACAAAACGCTTCATTGATTCGTATGCTGGCAATGCTTCAGGATCGCGAACGGGGACATTGTTGCGGATATTTGTTTTCGAAGTATTCGCTTTATAGTAGTCTCTCAAAAACAGCGGCAGAAACAAAACAGGTTCGTTTATGAACCGCGCGACAGCACTCGTCGCTTCCGGGGTATCACCGTTTGCAGTTTTCCGAATGACCGTTCGCTTATGCTTTGCGAGTCTTCGACGTCTGCAACGAGATCGTGGGCATTTACCGGCGCGACCTTTTCAACGACCGTTGACGAAAGGATCAAAACAATGGAAGTCGCTCGGCGGCAATTAATCTATGTGACTCGTGACCCGAGCGCGCCTTTGTGCGCCCGGTTCGAGGAGAGGGGCTGGCACATCGAGGTGGTTTCCAACGCCAAGGATGCTCGCCGGTGGCTTCGCAACGACCTGGCAACCGGCGGCTTGCTGGATTTGTCGAGCAATTTCGAAGCACATGAACTCGCGGCGCTTGAAGCGTCGCTGACGCTCACCAACGTCGGCTGGGTCGCGGCTACCGTTGCGGGCCAGCTCGAAGACGCGGCTGTGCGACGGCTGATCCGCGACTACTGCTTTGACTACGTGACGTTGCCGACATCGAATGATCGCGTGGTGGACGCGGTCGGCCATGCGTATGGCATGGTGGCGTTGCACGAAAACGCATCGAACGATGCCCGCGACGGCCGCGCCGAAGGCGAAATGGTCGGCTCGTGCGACGCCATGCTCAGCCTGTTCCGCTCCATCCGCAAGGTCGCGATGACCGATGCGCCGGTTTTCATCTCGGGCGAATCCGGCACGGGCAAGGAACTGACGGCGGTCGCCATCCACGAACGTTCCGCGCGGCGTGAACAGCCGTTCGTCGCAATCAATTGCGGCGCCATCCCCGCGCATCTGTTGCAATCGGAACTCTTCGGGTACGAGCGCGGCGCGTTTACCGGCGCAAATCAACGCAAGATCGGCCGGGTGGAAGCGGCCAATGGCGGCACGCTTTTCCTCGATGAAATCGGCGACCTGCCGCTCGAAAGCCAGGCGAGCCTGCTGCGCTTCCTTCAGGAGCGCAAGGTCGAGCGGCTTGGCGGACACGGCTCTACGCCAGTCGACGTGCGCATCATCTCGGCCACGCACGTGGACATGCAAACGGCGATGATCGAAGGGCGCTTTCGCGCCGATTTGTATCACCGTTTATGCGTGCTTCAAATCGATGAACCGCCGCTGCGAGCGCGCGGCAAGGACATCGAATTGCTGGCGAAGCACATGCTCGATCGCTTCAAGAAAGACGCAAGCCGGCGTTTGCGCGGTTTTGCGCCTGATGCCATCGCTGCAATCCATAACTATGGCTGGCCCGGCAATGTGCGCGAGCTGATCAATCGCGTGCGTCGCGCAATCGTGATGTCCGAAGGGCGGCAGATCAGCGCGCGCGATCTCGAACTCGGCGAGTACGTGGAAGTTGCGCCGGTGTCCCTCGCGCAGGCACGTGAGGCCGCGGAGCGGCAAGCCATCGAACTCGCATTGTTGCGCCATCGCGGACGTCTCGGCGATGCCGCCCAGGAACTGGGCATATCGCGCGTCACGTTGTACAGGTTGTTGAGCGCCCATGGCATGCGCCATATCGAAGTCGACGCACCCACGGAGCACGTCACGCGCGGCTGATTTCCGGCCGCGCATGACAGTCCGTGGGCTGCTCGTGCTTGTCCAACGTCCAAACCCGGGGTTCATCCGAACTACTGCGGCTTCTACCGTTTTGTCCCCTTCAAGACCTCTTCGCGCCAGACCGTTCGGGCCTTGGTAAAATCGTGGTTTGGTTTTATCGGCGGCTGGATTCCTGCTGTTTTCCGCAGGCATCCGGCCACGGGCCACCACTTTTACGCACAACCCTTCCCATGATCCAGTATCAAGAACTGCTCAAAGACATTCTCGAGCGCGGCGCTCGGAAGATGGACAGGACCGGCACGGGGACGATCAGCACGTTCGGCCGCCAATTGCGGTTCGATCTGGCGGCGGGTTTTCCGATCGTGACGACCAAGCGCATTCACATGAAAAGCGTGGTCTACGAGCTGCTGTGGTTCCTGAACGGCGATACCAACATCAAGTATCTGAACGACCATGGCGTGACGATCTGGGACGAATGGGCCGATGAAAACGGCGATCTCGGTCCGGTCTACGGTCATCAATGGCGCTTCTGGCCGAAAAGTGACGGCACGATGGTCGATCAGGTAAGCGGCCTCGTCCACCAGATCAAGACACGGCCGAATTCGCGCCGGCTGATGCTGACCGCGTTGAACGTGGCGGATTTCCCGGACGAATCCATGTCGCCCGTTGATAATGCCCGCGCTGGCCGCATGGCGCTTGCGCCTTGCCATTGCCTCGCGCAGTTCTACGTGAACGACGGCAAGTTGAGCTGCCTCCTGTATTGCCGCAGCCAGGATGTGTTTCTGGGTACGCCGTTCAACATCGCGAGTTACGCGTTGCTCACGCATATGCTCGCGCAGCAGTGCGATCTGGATGTGGGTGAACTGGTCTGGACGGGCGGCGATTGCCATATCTACCTGAACCATCTGGAACAAGTGGACCTGCAATTGAGCCGCGAACCGTATCCGCTGCCCAAGCTCAAGCTGGCGAGAAAGCCCGAGTCGATCTTCGATTACCGGTACGAGGACTTTGTCATCGAAGGGTATGAATATCACCCGGGCATCAAGGCGCCAATTGCGGTTTAACGCAGACGTGCGTGCGTCACGGCTTCCATCATGCGAAGCCGTGACACGCCTTCAAGACGTCAAGGCGTAACGATGTTGAACATCGGGTCGAAGCGATCGAGCATGCCGAACAGTTCCGTCACCTTCTGACCGTTACCGCTGACCTTGCTCGCGTCAGCTTGCTGTTGCTGACCGCCCATCAGGAGACCGGCGAAGTCATCCTTGCTCATGGTCAGCGTGGCGTCCGGGTTCGCAAGCGTCACGCCCTCGGTGTAGATCAACACTGAGTTGCGCAGTTCGATACCGTACTTCCTGCCGTCGCCGAGAACCCAGTTGATCACTGTGTGCTTGCCGTCCGCCTTCGGACCGTTCAGCCGGATTCCCATGTAGTCGAGCAGCAGATCGGGACTCATCGCCGCGATCGCGTCAGGTGTTGCCGTGTTGACGCCCTTCAGCTTTGGCACGCCGTTACGCAATTCGAATGCACCCATCAGGTATTCGTTGCGCCAGGTCGGGTTCTCGGTCTGATAACCGAGTTGCTCGAGCGCATCTGCTTCGAGATTGCGAGCAGCCTTGTTCGACGGGTCGGCGAACACGACCTTGTTCATCACGGTCGCGACCCAACGGTAATCGCCCTTGTCGAATGATTGCTTTGCCTTGGTCATCACAGCGTCGGCGCCGCCCATAAAGTCGACGAAACGTTTTGATTCCTCTTCCGGCGGATACGGGTGCAGGTTCGCCGGGTTCGAGTCATACCAGCCAAGATAACGCTGATAAATCGCCTTTGCGTCGTGATTGACCGAACCGTAGTAACCGCGGTTGTACCACTTCTTTCCGATGCTGTCAGGCAACTGGATCTGCTCTGCGATTTCAGTCATCGTGTAGCCGGAGTTCGCGAGACGCAACGATTGATCGTGCAGATACTTGAACATGTCGCGCTGATCGGCCATGTAGTTCACGATCTTTTGCTGACCCCAGGTCGGCCAGTGATGCTGCGCAATCACGACGTCCGTGCGGTTGCCGTAGCGGAGAATCGCCTCGTTGAGCGTCTTCCACCAGTTGGCTGCGTCGCGTACCTGCGCACCGCGCAGCGTGTACAGGTTGTGCAGCGTGTGGGTGGTGTCCTCGGCGGTATCGAGCACCTTGAATTGAGGCATGTAGATCAGCATCTCGGACGGCGCTTCCGTGCCGGGCGCCATCTGGAATTCAAATTGAACGCCGTCGATGGTGCGGGTGTCGCCGGTCTTCTCAACCGTATCGCTGGGTGGAATCAGCCCGAGGTTGCCCGCCGACGTGGTTTTCCCAAGTCCGGCATCGACCTGTCCGCGCATGCTGGGCGGAAGCAGCGCGCCATATTGGTACAGGGAACGGCGGCCCATGGCGTTGCCGGCAAAAATGTTCTCGGCGACCGCTTCCTGCAGGAAGCCTGCCGGTGCAACGACCTTGACCTTGCCGCTCTTGACATCCGCTTCGTCGATCACCCCGCGCACGCCGCCGTAGTGATCCGCATGGCTATGCGTGTAGATGACCGCCACTACCGGTTTCTTCGGACGGTGCTGGAAGTATAGGTCCAGCGCGGCGCGGGCGGCTTCGCGCGTGACCATCACGTCGATGAGGATGACACCCGTGTCACCTTCCACGATGGTCATGTTGGCGAGATCCAGTCCACGCACCTGATACACGCGATCCGTCACCTTGAAGAGGCCGTTGAACATGTTCAACTGCGCGATACGCCAGAGGCTCGGATTGACGGTGTCCGGCGCTTCGCCCTTAAGGAAGTTGTACTTGTTCAGGTCCCAGCTTGTACGGCCGTCGTCTGCCTTGAACGTGCCGGTCGGGATGGTGCCCATGAAGCCGCGTTGCGCGTCCTCGAAGTCGGTCTTGTCGGCGAAGGGGAGTTCCTTGTAGACAGCGAGGTTGTCTTGCCGGGTGATGGCCGTGGCGTCCTTGGCAGGCACGGGGGCGGCTTGCTGCGCAAGTGCGAACGGCGCGGCAAGCATGCTGAGGGCAGCGAGCGCGGTGAGCGTGAGCCTGTGCGGCGTTGTGATTATTGTTGTCTTCATTGAGAGGTCTGGTTGGTTGTTCACGCTTCGGTCCGGTACAAGGCATGTTCCCGACTTGTCAGGATCGGGATCCGGCAACCAGTGGAATCAACTCGGTATCCTAATAAAGCTGTCGGGAATACCGCGTCGTTCACCGGCAGGTAAATCGTCCGGCACCTTTGAAGGACAGCGAACTAAAAACTTTACAGGTGAACCGATTGATAAATTGTCATATTTGGTCGGCTCGCACCCGATGAAACAACTGCCCCCGCTCGAACGCTCAGCTATCTTTATTCACCCCCAAGGACCCCTGCGAAATGCTGTTCGCCCGATGGCGTCACGCGCAGAATGCGTCGCCGGGACGTGGTTTCAACCCAGCCATGTTCCGTGCAGGCATCGAGAAAAGCCGCGCCCAGCGCGCCGCCCAGATGCGGCCGGCGTTCGCTCCAGTCTATGCACGTGCAGGCGAATCGCCGCCGCCGTGCTTTCTGCTCCCTCAGATCGATGCCCATTTGAGAGAACGCGTCGATACCCCGCGCGGTTGCATCGAGCGAAGTGGGCCCGGGGCGCGCGGAGCCGGCCGTGGTTCCCGGCACGACTTCCAGCCATTCCGATGTCAACATGCGCTCGAAGAGCCGCACCGCCAGTTCGCCTGCGAGATGGTCGTAGCAGGTCCGCGCGTAGCGCATGTCGAGCGGTACCGCCGACGCCCGGCGCGGCGCCTGCCGGTGCGCTTCCACCGGTTCACGCAGCGGCGCGCTGGCCTGCGCGAGATTGGCGAGCGCTTCGATTGCCATGGCGATGTCCGGCGTGGCGATGCGGTAATAGCGGTGCCGCCCGCTGACCTCGAGCGCGAGCAAGCCGCTTTCGATGAGCCGCGCGAAGTGCCCGCTCGCCGCCGAGGGCGAGATGCCTGCGATCATGGTCAATTCGCCGGCAGGGCGGGCGGTGCCGTCCATCAGCGCCCAGAGCATGGCGGCGCGTCCGGGGTCGGCAAGCAGCGCGCCGATTCGCGACAAACCCGGGAACGGGCGTGCATCGTCGTGATTGAGAGTCATGGGAACCTCCTTCGATTGCCTCGACTTTAGCGGCTTTGTGCACGCGATGTTTCACTGCGGCGTGAAGTATCGATGCGCCCCGGGGCACCGGGCTAGAATAATGTTTCATCTTGAAGTGCGGTCTTGCAGGAGCTTGTCATGCTGAAACTGTTGGTTGTGGCGTTGCTTGCGGCGGTATGCGCCGGGTGCGCGGGAGCGTCGGGCGGATCGTCGTCGGCGAGCGGGTCGAGCGGCATCACCATGTACGGCGTGGTGGACGAGGGTATCTCGGTGCGCAAATAGGATCGTTGGATGGTTTGTCGTAAGCCCGTCCGCATTTTGCGACTCGTATAATTCGGCAACTCCACTTGACCGGCAGCCCCGCTGGGCGTGCCTTACAACGACATGAACACTGCAGCGCCGCTTTCGGATTCCACGGATGCCCCCATCAACGATCGGTCGGAAACCACGTTTCGTTTCCTCGCCGAGCCAACGTCCGTCAACTTCGGCGGGAAGGTCCACGGCGGCGCGTTGATGAAGTGGATGGACGAGACGGCGTATGCATGCGCCGCCGTTTGGTCGGGGCGTTATTGCGTGACAGTGAGCGTGGGCAACATCCGCTTTCGCCGGCCGATCCTCGTCGGCAATCTCGTGGAACTCCGCGCACGGGTTGTCGCAACCGGGCGGACGAGCATGCATCTGCATATCTCGGTGCATGCCGGCGATCCGAAGAGCGGCGTCCTGCAACAGACGACGGATTGCCTGATGGTGTTCGTCGCCGTCGACGAACAGGGCAAGCCCGTGCCGGTCCCGTCCTTCGTGCCGGTGACTGACGAGCAAAAACGGCTCGCAAGATACGCGATGGACGTGAAGGACGCACTCGATGCCATCGTGGAGCTGAAGCCGGAAGAGGTCGCGGCCGGCAAGGTCTAGAAATTCGCCGGGCAAAACAAGTAAATAAGACGTTTCTCATTCATGAGTGTGTGCGTTGTCGGCATAGTTCGGCAGCCCGTGCGTTGGCCGCCGAACGGGCTAAAGCACAACTCCAAACATGAATGAGGAAACACCAATGACCTGGACAGCCGGCTATAACAGCTCGGTCGCCTACACGACTGGTTACTATCAGGAACAAAGTCCCAGCTTCCTGAACGCATGCCTCGTGATGCAGCGCGTACAGCCGCCATCGCTCGAAAAATTCACTTATTGCGAACTTGGATTCGGTCAGGGACTGACGTCGCTCATCCTCGCTGCGACGCATCCGAACGGCGAGTTCCATGCCTGCGATTTCAACCCGCTGCACGTGCTGAGCGCTTCATCCATACGCGACGAAGCGCGCCTGCCGAACCTCACGCTGCTTGAAAACGGCTTTCACGAGCTCGCGCAAGGCAAGGTCGCTCTGCCCTTGTTCGACTACATTACGCTGCACGGCATCATCTCGTGGGTATCGGATGACACGCGGGCGCACATCATGCAGTTCCTCACGCGATATCTGAAGCCGGGCGGTGTTGTGCAGGTGAGCTACAACGCAATGGTTGGTTGCGCGCAGATCATGCCGCTGCAACGGCTGCTGATGCTCGGTGCCGGAAAGGGCAGCGACGCTTGGACGAAGGGCAATGAACTGGTAACGAAGGTGAAGGGCCTGGAAGCGCTGCACTTCGTGCGCAACCCTGACTCGGCGAGCCGCGTGGACGGCTTTCAAAACCTCGATAAAAACTATCTTGTCCACGAGTACCTGCACGCTAAATGGACGCCGTTTCACATCACGGACATTGCACGCGAAATGGCGGAGGCCAAGCTGAGCTTTGCGGGCAGCGCGCGATTTGCACACATGGCGCCCGTTTCGTGGCTGGGTGAAAACCAGCGGAAAATGCTCGAAACGGTCACCGATCCTATCGAAGCAGAAGAGGTGCGCGATTATTTTGCCAACCGGGGATTTCGCTCGGATATCTTCGTGAGGGGCAAAGTGTCGCTCAGTGATATCCGCCTGCGCGAGCAGGCCCGGCACATTCATTTGTGGGGCAACCCGGCGATGGTCTACAAGTCGGAGGTGAGCCTGGAACACTCCACGATCACGCGCGCTGACACTTTTCACAAGTCATTGTTCGATCTTCTGCGCCGGTCTGAAACCACGCTCGCGGAAGTCTTCGATGCCCCCGAGCTTGCAGGACTTCCGCTCGATGCAATCCTGAAGTTGCTGCGTTTATCCATTGCCATTGGCGAGACGGTCGTCCGTTATGGCCCGGAACAACCGCGTGCCGCAGCGGACCGGCTCAACACCGCCTTGTTTTCGCGGGCCGAGCGCGGAGAGCCCTGGGATGCACTGGCCGCACCGCGCCAGGGCGGCGGCGCGGGCATCGGCACGCTGGACCAGTTGATGCTCGCGGCACTTCATGAAAAGGCTGATCCAGTGAAGGCGCTCACCAAAGACATTGATGAACTGGTCGCGCGCACGAAGCGCTCGGTGGCTGCGACGGGTCTGAAACTGCGGGTTGGGGACAAGGACGTGGCGGACGACGACATCGACAGACGTCTTGGCCATATCTTCGAAGACTCCGGCAAGAAGCTGCTCGCTTATGCGGTCGAACAAGGGTTTTTCCCCGCCGCACGAAAAACGTCACGATAGATTCATTGCATGACGGCAGCGGTTGCGCGTAGTCAACCGCTGCCGTCTCCAGCTTTACCTGTTCCCGACCATCTCTTCCGGCTTCACCCACTCGTCGAACTGCGCTTCCGTCACGTAGCCTAACGCGAGGGCGGATGCTTTCAGCGTCGTGCCTTCCTTATGTGCCTGCTTCGCAATCTTCGCGGCCTTGTCGTAGCCGATATGCGGATTCAACGCCGTGACCAGCATCAACGATTCGTTCAGCAAACTCTCGATACGCGGCTTGTTCGGCTCGATGCCAACCGCGCAGTTATCGTTGAAACTCAATGCGCCGTCGGCGAGAAGACGAACCGATTGCAGCACGTTATGGGCGATCATCGGGCGGAACACGTTCAGCTCGAAATTGCCGCTCGCGCCGCCGAAGTTCACCGCAACGTCATTGCCGAATACCTGGCAGCACAACATGGTCACGGCTTCGGATTGAGTGGGATTGACCTTGCCCGGCATGATCGAGCTGCCCGGTTCGTTCTCGGGAATCGACAACTCGCCCAGGCCGCAGCGCGGTCCGCTGGCAAGCCACCGGATGTCGTTGGCGATCTTCATCAGACCCGCCGCGATGGTCTTGAGCGCGCCGTGCGCGAACACGAGCGCGTCGGCGGCGGCCATCACTTCGAACTTGTTCGGCGCGGTTTCGAAGGGCAGGCCGGTGAGCTTGCCGATCACGTTCGCGACCTTTACCGCGAACTCGGGATGCGCGTTCAAACCTGTGCCGACCGCGGTGCCCCCGAGCGCCAGTTGATACAGATGCGGCAAAGTGGATTCGACGTGGCGAATGCCCTGGTCCAGTTGCGCGACGTAGCCGGAAAATTCCTGCCCGAGCGTGAGCGGCGTTGCGTCCTGCAAATGCGTGCGGCCAATCTTCACGATGGAATCGAAGTCCTTCGATTTTTTATCGAGCGTGGCGCGCAAGGTTTTCAGCGACGGCACCAGATGCTTGACGATCGCGACAGCCGCGGCAATGTGCATGGCGGTCGGAAATACATCGTTCGATGATTGTCCGCGATTCACGTCGTCGTTCGGATGAACCTTGCGCGCCTCCCCGCGCTCACCGCCCATCAGTTCGCTCGCGCGGTTCGCGATCACCTCGTTCAAGTTCATGTTCGTCTGCGTGCCCGAGCCCGTTTGCCACACGGCGAGCGGGAATTCATCGGGATGCTTGCCAGCGAGGATTTCGTCTGCGGCGGCAATGATGGCCTTGGCTTTATCGTCGGCGAGCACTTTCAGTTCGGCGTTCACTTCCGCCGATGCGCGCTTGACGATCGCGAGGGCATCGATCAGTTCGGGCGACTGCTTCTCGCTCGATATCTTGAAGTTCTGCAACGAGCGCTGCGTCTGTGCGCCCCAGAGTTTCGCGTTCGGCACGGCGATTTCGCCGAAGGTGTCTTTCTCGAGTCTTACGTTGTCCGTCATGACTACTTGCTCCTTCAGGTTCGGTTGGAACCAGACGCTTAAAGTTGAGAGTCGACAGGCAGCAACATGAACAATCCCGTCAGCAGATTCCGGTAAAAACCGGCTTGCGGATCGAAGTCATAGGTGCGCACCTGGCCGTTTTCTTCGGTGATCCAGACCAGCCGCGACGTCGACGAGCCGATGTTCTGGAGGCCACCCAGTACTGTGGGGGAGGCAAGCTCCACACGATACGACGTTGCCGGCGCAATGCCGCGATCGAACAACTCGGCGGCTTCGCCGGCTATCTTCTTGTTGTACACGACCAGCGCGAGTTCGGTGTTGAGAGACGCCGAGCGCGGATCGAGATTCATCGAACCAATTACAAGGATACTGCGATCGATCACATAAGCCTTGGCGTGCAGACTCGAGCGCGATTGTGACCCGAACAGGCCTGCGCGCGGCTGTCCGGCGCCTTCGGCAATCACGGGCTTCAGTTCGTACAAATCGACTCCGGCTTTCAGCATGGGCACGCGATACGGCGCGTAACCCGCCTGGACCGCGACGGCGTCGGTCGCGGCGAGCGAATTCGTCAGTATTTCGACTTTCACGCCCTTTGCGGTGATCGCGGCGAGCGCCTTGACGCCTTCGTCGTGCGGCACGAAATACGGCGAGACGATCTGGACGCTGCTCTTCGCCTGATTCGACAATTCGATCAGGCGTTCCAGCGGCGGGCTTTTGTAGTCCGGATCCGGATGCTCGATCTTGACAGGCGAGTCGGCCTTGAATTCGGTGCGCGCCCATGTGAGTCCCAGGCTGTCCTGCGCGATCTGCTGGGCAAGCGGCGTGGCATTGAGCGGCTTTGCGTTCAGCGGGTCGGCTTGTTCTTTCCAGTGCTGGCGCAGGTCGGCGCGGGTCTTGTCGAGATCGGCGGGATCGAACTTCTGCTTGTTCAGCGCGCGCAGCGGATACGCAATCGAGCTGTTCCAGTATTCATCGAAACTCGCCGATATCTCCTGCGTCGCCGGCCCCGCGACAAACGCATCGAGATCGCGGAACTGGATCGTCGGACTTGCGCTGAAATATTCGTCGCCGAGATTGCGGCCGCCGATGATCGCAATCTGGTTGTCCGCGATCATCGCCTTGTTGTGCATCCGGCGCGTGAACTGATCGACGTTCGTGAACAGGTTGCGCGTGCGTTCACCGAAACCGCGCGCCGCGCTGCCAAAGGGATTGAAGACGCGGATGTCGATGTTGTCGTGCGAATTCAATGTGGCCATGATCTTGTCGATGTCCTTGAAATTCAGGTCATCGACCAGCATGCGGACCTTTACGCCATGGTCCGCTGCATAAAGCGCTGCGCCGAGCAATAACTTGCCTGTGTTGTCCTCTTCGGCGATGTAGTACTGCATGTCGAGCGTTTTCGTCGCTGCGCGGGCAAGTGCGATGCGCGCCTGCAGCGCTTCGGTGCCGGTTGGCAGGAGCCGCACGCCGGATTCGTCCGGGTGCGCCGCTTCTTTCGCCGCGATGGCCGCGCGCAGCGGCGTATCGGCAGTGACGGAGAGCGCGTGCGTGACCGGATGGTCGAATGCGCTTGCCGGTGGCCGCGTGGCGCATGCGGTGAGCGTCAACGCGGTGAGCGCGGCGACGGTGAGTTTCAGAAACTGCGAAAAATCGCTGGATCCCGCGTGAAATGCCTGGCGTTTCAATGACTGCCTGCTGCGTTGCGACACGTCCATTTCTTTTCTTTCCCGAGCGTTTTTATGATCTGACGGCGCTTTAGACGCACCTTCGTTGTCGTTCTCAGCGCTGGATCTCGTGCAAACGGGCGAGGATCACGCGGACACATTTTATGGGAAATCGGGTATGGACACGCTGAACGGATCGATTTGAGAAAAAGCGGGGAGGGAATGCGGCGGATCGCGGACGAAAAAAAACCCGCTTCAACGAAGCGGGCCTAATACCCCTGTTACTGGATGAGTCTCAAGGAGACGGCTTGATCGTATCCGGGGAGCGGCCGGATTCCAACCAACAATGCCTGCTTAACTTATTCGGCCGTCTGCTCCTGCTTGCCGCTTTCAGGCGCTATTGCGCGACGCTTGCGCGTTTTTAACGGCGGCCAGCGTCTCACCGGCAACAAGCCGGCGGCTCATCCGGTCGAAACGGAAAGTCATCAGCGCCGCGACGCTTGCCAGCCCCGCCGCGAGTCCCCACCACAGGCCTTTCGTGCCGCCGCCGAAGTGAAACGCGAGCAAATAGCCCGTCGGAAAACCAATGCCCCAGTAGCCAAATGCGGCGGCGAGCATGGGCACGCGCGTGTCTTTGAGCCCGCGCAATACGCCGGAGGCGACGGTCTGCATGCCATCGACGATCTGGAAAACTGCCGCCACGCCAAGCAGCGACGCCGCCAGCGCGACGGTCTGGGCGTTTTTCGGGTCATCGAGATGCAGATACAGCCCGACAATGGCATGCGGCGCCAGCACCAGCACGCAGCCCGACAGCGCCATGAACGCCACGCCGAGCGCGAGCGCGACGAACCCTGCATGGCGCGCGGCCACAGGCACGCCGGCGCCGATCCAGTAGCCCACGCGCACATTCGCCGCCTGGCCGATGGCAAGCGGCACCATGAACGCCACCGACGCCACGTTCAACGCGATCTGATGCGCGGCGAGCTGCGCTTCGCCGAGCGTGCCCACGGTCATGCCGGTGGCAAGAAACAGCGTCGATTCGACGCCATACGTGATCGCGACCGGCCAGCCGATACCAAACAGTTCGCCCATCAACGGCAGGCGCGGACGGGACGCGGCAACGAAATGCCTGAATCGCGGGCGCAAGTGCAGGAACGCGACAAGCGTAAGCGCGGTGCCCCAGACCGTAATGGTGGTCGCGACGGCAGAACCCAGGAAACCGAGCTCGGGCAGGCCGTACGCGCCGTGGATGAGCCCGTAGTTGAGGAACCCGTTCACGAACACGCCACCAATCGATACCCACAAAAGCCGCCGCGCCGCGCCGATAGCCGGCAGGAACGCGCGCATCATGCCGATCCCGATCAGGCTTCCCGGCGCGCCCCAGCGCAGCACCGCGCAATATTCGCCGACGTTTTTCGCGAGCAACGCGGGCTCGTGGAACGCGAGCAGGATCGGCTCGGCGAAGCTCAGCAGCGCGAACGCCGGAATGGCGAGCAGCAGCGACAACACGAATCCGGTCCAGTAGATATTCGGCACGAGGTGATCGTTGTTCGCACCGCGCGCATGCGACACCGACACGCTCACCGACGTCAGCACGCCCTGCAGCAGCACCACCACGACAAAAAACAGGTTGGCGCCCAGGCCGCCGGCGGCAAGGGAATCGGGCCCGAGCGAGCCGAGCAGGATGGTGTCGGTCACGCCCATCGCCATTTGCGAGAGCTGCGAGATGGCGAGCGGCGCCGCGAGCCTGGCGGTATCGACGGCATGACGGGAAAAGCTGGGCGGCGCGGTCGCGCGATTTATCGGGGTTGGCATGACGGGTAATCGGAAAACATGCGCCGGAGCAAAAGCCGGCGTTGAAACGGGAACGGGCGATGCAAAGGCCGTTGCCGGCCCTGCATCGCCCGTTCGTTCCGGCCGTGTTCCGGAGTTCAGGTGCGAACTGCGGACAATTGCACTGAACCCGAAACCGGCAAAAGAGAACGAAAGCCTTGTAGCTTATTGCTTGATCGAGCTCATGTCGATCACGAAGCGGTATTTCACGTCGCTCTTGAGCATCCGGTTGTACGCGGTATCGATTTCGTCCATACGGATCATCTCGATATCCGACGTAATTCCGTGCTCGCCGCAGAAATCGAGCATCTCCTGCGTTTCAGCGATACCGCCAATCAGCGAGCCTGCCAGCGTGCGGCGCTTGAAAATCAGGTTGCCGATGGACGGCGACGGATGCGGATGTTCCGGCACGCCGACGAGCGTCATGGCGCCGTCACGCTTGAGCAGCGTCACGAACGCGTCGAGATCGTGAGACGCCGCGACCGTGTTCAGGATGTAATCGAAGCTGTTGAGGTGCTTCGCCATCTGATCCGGGTCCTTCGAGATCACGACCTCGTGCGCGCCGAGCCGCTTGCCGTCTTCCACCTTGCTTTGCGACGTCGTGAACAGCACCACGTGCGCGCCGAGCGCAGCGGCGATCTTCACGCCCATGTGCCCAAGCCCGCCCAGTCCGACAATGCCGACCTTCTGGCCCGGCTGGATATTCCAGTGGCGCAGCGGTGAGTAGGTCGTGATGCCGGCACACAGCAGCGGCGCGACGGCGGCAAGCTCGAGGTTTTCCGGAATATGCAGGCTGAAGGCTTCGTCGACGACGATCTGCGTGGAATAACCGCCGTAGGTCACGCCGCCGGTGTGTTTGTCGGGTCCGTTATACGTGCCGACGAATCCGCTTCCTTCGCAATATTGCTCGAGGCCTTCCTGACAACTCGGGCAAGTGCGGCATGAATCGACCATACAGCCGACGCCCGCAAGTTGCCCGACCTTGAACTTCGATACTTCCGATCCGACTTCCACCACGCGGCCGACAATCTCATGGCCCGGGACGTTCGGATACACCGTACCGCCCCATTCGCCGCGAGCGGTGTGCAGATCCGAGTGGCACACGCCGCAGAACAGGATGTCGATGCGCACATCGTGCGGCGTGAGGTCACGGCGTTCGAACTCGAAAGGGCTGAGCGGTTCGGTTGCGGAACGTGCGGCGTAAGCGTTGGTCTTGTACATGGAATTGCTCCAGATAGAGGGCAAAAAAGCGTCGGGCGAAATGCTCGAGCCCTGGACACAAATATTCAATGATCCGGTCATCGGCCTGTTGGAAGGGCGCGCGCCTGGAAGCATTTGCAAGGCCGGCAAAGAGAATTGCCGGATGAAGCGGGCAAGGGTTATGCCGGTCCTTTTGATCGGACGTCCATGCGCGGACGTCCACGCGTTGCGAAAGAAGGAATGATTAACGGGATGGAGTCGCCTGGCCGGAGCGTGTCCGGGTGTTACGGGGGTGATGCGCGGGTCTTGCTCAATCGGCAGCGTCGTTCAAGATTGCTGCCGAACGTTACTGCCTGAAATGATTTTAAATCGACTCAAAAAAACGTGCTTGAGTGACAGGCAGTTAGCGACCGGTCCCGAACGCCAATTATCGCGCTATCGGTCCTGCCTTCGTAGCCGTGCCGATGTAAAACTTTGCCACTCTCACACACGTCGCGCAGCAAGTGCCGGGTTCATGCCGGCTTGCGAATCTTGATGGTGGTGTCATCGACAAGAACCGTCTGGCCCGCGCGGATCTTGCACGTCTTGCGCAACTCGATCTTGCCGTCGACCTTCACTTCGCCCTCGGCCACGCGCATCTTCGCGGAGCCGCCACTGTCGGCGAGACCCATGATCTTCAGCAGGTTATGCAACTCGACGTAATCGCCCGTGAGCGTGAATTCCAGGCGCGGCATTGAGGGCCTCCTTACGGGTTGGGATCGGTGCTGGCGCCAATCAGGGCGCACATCATAAACCAGTCGAATGCCGAGGCAGGCACGCCGTGTGCGATAGCTGCCGTGTCCCGGTAATTTCCGGCCATCCGTTCCTTTGCAACATGTCAGCAAATGAAACCTTCGGTAACAGTGACGGGTTTCGCTGAACCGGGTGGTGGTAGCAGGGTCAATCGTCAGGGTCAATCGTAATACGTAGTCCAGTAGACGGGCGGTTGCAACGCGCAGGATCCAAGGGCGTTTCAGGACACGAGATACGCTGCCCGGCGTTGCAGTCAGTACCCGGAAAAACAATCGCTAGCGAGGAATTGAATATGTTGCAAATCAAGAAGATGCTGCTTGGTACCGCTTTCATCGCTGTCGCAGGTTCTGCTTTCGCCCAAACTGCGCAGCCCACCGATGCCGGTGCTCAGGCACCCGCTCAGGTCACGCCCGCGCCGCAAAACCTGACGGCTCCGGCGCCGACCGATCCGCTCGTGCAGAAGCGCAATGCAAACGCTCAGGCCAACGCGGAGTACAAGGCATCTAAGAAAGCGTCGCAACAGGACCTGAAGGCGGCCAACAAGCAAGCGAAGGAACAGTACAAAGAGCAAGTGCGCAACGCCAAGATCAACAAGAAGGCCGACAAGCAAACGGCCAACGACGAACTCAAGTCCGCCGAACCGAATGGCCCGCAGAACACGAACTTGCAGCACTAAGCACGAACTTGCAGCACTAAGCTCGATGTTTCGATGAAAGCGGCCGTTTCCTGATGGCCGCGTTTGACAAGAATAGAAGGAGAACATCATGACCAAGACCACTCATCGTTTATGCGCTGCCTTGCTCGCGGGGGCCTTTGCGACGGCTGCGACGGTATCGATCGCGCAGACCACCGCCGAACCCACGCACGCTGAAAAGAAGGCCGCCAAGAAGCAGGCCGAAGCCGATAAAGACGCGAACGTCGCGCAGGCCAAGGCCGACAAGCAGAAGACCGAGTCGCAATCGAAGGCGAACGAAGCCGCCGCCGATGCCAACCTGAAGAACGCCAAGAAAGCGGATTGATTCCGCTTTGCCGCGTGACGAAAGGCCCGACAAGCGCACGCTTGCCGGGCCTTTTGTTTTTTAGGGCCAAAAGCCTGCTGCATCAAGCGCTTGCGTGCGCGGGTTGTATGGATATACAGTGTGCGTCACCCGTTTTTCGAGCTTTCAAGGTTACGCGACGTGCTTTCGCCCATTCCCGCCACTGAGGCTGACTCCTCGACCGAAGCGCAAGCCCGTGCGCCCGGAGTCGTACCCGCAGTTGCCCCGTATTTGACCAAGCTCAACGACGCCCAGCGCGAAGCCGTCGAATACGGAACCGATGCCGACCATCCCACCGGCGCGCTACTCGTGATCGCGGGCGCGGGGTCAGGCAAGACGAACACGCTTGCGCATCGCGTGGCGCACCTGCTCGTAAAAGGCGCCGATCCGCGCCGAATCCTCCTGCTGACATTTTCGCGGCGCGCGGCCAACGAGATGACGCGGCGCGTGACGCGCATCGCGACCAACGCGCTGGGTAATCGCAGCGGCATGGCGCAGGGCCTCATCTGGTCCGGCACGTTTCATAGCGTCGGCGCGCGTTTGCTGCGCGACTATGCGGATATGGTCGGCTTGTCGCCGTCGTTCACCATCAATGACCGCGAAGATTCCGCTGATTTGATGAACCTCGTGCGGCACGAACTGGGGTTATCGGCGAAGGAGAAGCGTTTTCCCGCCAAGTCCACCTGCTTCGCCATCTACTCGCGCGTGGTCAATACCGGCGCGTCGCTCGCGACCGTTCTCGATCAGGCGTTCCCGTGGTGCCGCGAATGGGAGGACGACTTGCGCCGCCTCTTCGCCGCCTACGTCCACGCGAAGCAGCAGCAAAGCGTGCTCGACTACGACGACCTCTTGCTCTACTGGTCGCACCTTGCGGCCGAGCCATCGATTGCAGCGGATCTGTCGAGCCGGTTCGACCACGTCCTCGTCGATGAATACCAGGACACGAACAAGCTCCAGGCATCCATCCTCCTTTCCATGAAACCCGATGGGCGCGGCCTCACCGTCGTTGGAGACGATGCGCAATCCATCTATTCGTTTCGCGGCGCAACGGTGCGCAACATCCTCGACTTCCCGAATCACTTCGATCCGCCGGCGAAGTGCGTGACGCTCGAGCGCAACTACCGCTCTACGCAGCCTATCCTGGCGGCATCGAATGCGGTGATCGGACTGGCCACCGAGCGACACACAAAGAACCTCTGGACAGACAAGACATCGGCGCAACGTCCACGGATCGTTTCCGTGGCCGATGAAGCCGATCAGGCGCGTTACATCGTCGAGCAGATACTCGAAGCCCGCGAAGGCGGCATGACGCTCAAGCAGCAGGCGGTGCTGTTTCGCGCCGCGCATCACAGCGCCGCGCTCGAAATCGAACTGACCCGGCGCAACATTCCGTTCGTGAAGTTCGGCGGCTTGAAGTTTCTCGATTCCGTGCATGTGAAGGACGTGCTGGCCGTGTTGCGATGGGCCGAGAATCCGCGTGATCGTGTGGCAGGCTTTCGCGTGGTGCAGTTGCTGCCGGGTATCGGGCCGGCCATTGCCGGACGAGTGCTTGATCAGGTTGCGGAACGTGGCAACACGGCGTCAGCGCTCGCGGCATTTGTGCCGCCGCCAAGAGCGAGTGAGGACTGGCCGGTATTCGCAGGGTTGATGGCGAAGGTTTGCGCGCGTGAAAGTGGCTGGCCTGCTGAGTTCGAGATGATTCGCCGATGGTATGAACCGCATCTCGAGCGCAATCATGAAGACGCGGCGATCCGTCACGGCGACGTCCTGCAGATGGAAAGCATTGCATCGACGTATCCCACGCGCGAGCGTTTCCTGACGGAGTTGACGCTCGATCCGCCCGATGCCACGAGCGACGAATCGGGCGTTCCGCTCATCGATGAAGACTATCTGATTCTCTCCACCATCCATTCGGCCAAGGGCCAGGAATGGAAGAACGTGTTTGTGCTGAACGGCGTGGATGGCTGCATTCCATCGGACATGGGCACAGGCAGCGACGAGGAAATCGATGAAGAGCGGCGGCTCTTATATGTCGCCATGACGCGGGCAAAAGAGGATTTGCACATCGTCACGCCACAACGCTTTTACGTGCACAACCAGACGGCCATGGGCGATCGGCATGTGTGGGCGGCGCGCACGCGCTTCATTCCCGCGCACCTGATGCCGCAATTCGAAGCGCGCGCTTGGCCGCATGTGCCGGAGCCTGTTGCGCCGACCGCCGCCGGACTGGCCGCGGCGGCGAAGGCGAAGCTGGATATCGCGGCGCGGCTTAAAAAGATGTGGGAGTGAGGTTCGGTGGCGCGCGCTCAGCGGCGCGCGCTCAGCGCTCGGCGCGCGATGGCTTTGGCGCCTTGCGTTCCGGCGTGAAGATCGCGCGCAGCCAGTTGCCAAAACGCGTGAAACCGTCATACGGCTCTTCAATAAATATCTCCGGTTTCAGGGACCGCAACTGCTCCAGCACTTGCTGCGCTTCCTGCTTCGAAACGGAGCCATGAAACATCCCGAGCCTCAACAGGCAACGCAACTCGCCAAGCTTCTCGCGCGCGGTCGATCCCACGCTGTGTTCGGTCGCGATCCTCGTTTCGTACACGCGTTGACGTAATGAATCGGCAAGACGCCACGCGGGCGTCTGCATCTTCTGCTCGAGATCCTGAATGTCCGATGCCGCCGATTTGATCTGCGAGGCAAGTGCATCGATTTGCGCCGGGTCGCCTTTTGCCTCGTTCACAATCGATGTCGCCCATGTGCGCGACGCCTTTACCAGATCTTCCGCTGACCAGTCCGAGCGCACAGCGAACCCGAAACCGTGTTCCGCCGCCTGGCGCATCATCATGTCGATAACGTCCGGGAATTCCTTGTCCAGTGCGCGCTTGGCCCATGCGTACTGGCCGTTCTGCAGCATGCGCTGGACGGCTTGTTCGGTGAGGGGCGTGGGATTGTCGAGCAGTTTTGCGCGCAGGAAATCTTCGAACGATGGCGTGACGAACTGCGGATCGAACTTGAGCGAGAGACGAATGAACGTATCGAAATCGCGGCGCAGCGCGGCAAGCGTTTCGTCTTTGAATGAGAGGGTAATCTGACCCATGGTGTGTCCCGGTTCGCGCGTCCCGCGCATCGAATTTTGGAATTTGCGCGGGTAAACAGTCGGCGTCGCTGCTAGAGCGATTGCCTTTCGTCTTTATAACGGCAGCGGGACGGCAAACTTTAGACAAATGGAGGAAGGCCTCCAATCGTGCGCTCCTTCATATCACTTCACGGGAATCGTCGTGCCCGCTGGCATGGGGACGGCTGTCACGCTGTTCTTCGCGCTGCCGGTCGCGATGCGGTCGCTGTAGGTCAGGTAGACGAGCGTGTTGCGTTTGGCATCGACGACACGCACCACGTGCAAGGTCTTGAAGATAAACGACATGCTCGCGGAAAAAATGTCGGCCTTCTGCTTGAGCGGCGCGTCGATCTTGATCGGACCGACTTGACGGCAGGCAATCGATGCCTCGGACGGATCTTCGGCAATTCCAAGCATGCCTTTGACGCCACCCGTGCGTGCACGCGACACATAACAGGTGACGCCTGTCACGCCGGGGTCATCGTATGCCTCGACCGTTACGCGGTCCGAACCGGTGAACCGGAAGTTCGTGTTCACGCTGGCGATTTCCTCGGCATGAAGACCGGGAACGGCGACGACGGCAGCGATCGCTGCAAGTACGGGGAGGGCGCGTTTCATCGAAATCCTTCGAAGCTATCGTGGCAATGCGGCGGTCAATGCCGTTGGCAGTGTAAAAACAAAAAAGGCGTCGTATTGTAACGACGCCTTCGTTCAGTCCGGATGAAACGGGTGCAATGAAAGATCAGTGAAAAATCAAATACAAGATCACCAGCACGATCACCGGAACACCAAGCAGCCAGCCAAGTAGGTAGGGCATGTCATCCTCCATTCGATATCTGATTTGATGAATCAAGTATCCTCAAGAGGCTGATCCGCTGATAGCCGCGCCTGTCCTATATGGATGTAGGCGGACTCCTATCGGACGCTCATGGTGTATTGCGTCACTTGCCTGTAGCGCTCGTTCGGGCGCAGCACGACGTCTTCGGCACTTTCCATGTTGATCTGGTTCGGGAATCCGCCCGCTTCCAGGCACAGCGCGCCGTGCTTCTTGTAGATCACACCTTGTTTGCCCGGCTCGCCTTCCAGATGATTGCTCGTATAGAACACGAGGCCGCGTTCGGTCGTCGATACAGCCAGCTCACGGCCGCTCGCCGGATGGTAGACGCTCGCCGCGTGCTGCAATTCCGGCAGTGCGGTGACCGCGCCAATCGAGCGCAACACAAAACAATGATCGATACCGCCATTCGCGAGCCTCACCTGCTCGTTGTCCTGTGTCTCGATACGCGGTCCGATCGCCGCCGGCTTGCGGAAATCGAACGGGGTATCGGCGACGTTTTCGAGCGTGGTGGGGATCGTGTTTTCATCGATGGCGAAGAAGTGGTCCGCCGCGATCTCGATCTCGTGATCGGCAATGCTCGATGGCACGCCCGACAAGTTGAAGTACGCGTGATTGGTGAGATTGAGCGGCGTTGGGGCATCGGTGAAGGCGTCGTAGGCAATCGTCAACTCGCCTGCCGGGCTGAACGCGTATGTCACCTGAACCGTGAGGGCGCCGGGAAAACCGTTATCGCCCGCTGGCGATTCAAGCCGGAACACGAGCGATTCGTCCGTGTGTTTCGCCTGCCAGAGCTTGTAGCTGAAGCCGGTCGATCCGCCGTGCAGCGAATTCGGCGGCTGGTTTGCTTCGAGCGGGTATTCGACGCCATCGAGTGAAAAACGCGCGCCCGCGATGCGATTTGCCCAGCGCCCGACCGTCGCGCCCATGTGCGCGGGGCCTTCGGTGTAGGCGGTGGGCGTGTCGTGGCCGAGGAGGATATCGGCGAGCCGACCGTCGCGGTCCGGCGCGAACCACGAAACGAGCGCCGCCCCAAGATTCGTCACGGATAGCCGCAAGCCGTTGTCATGGCTGATGGTATGAAGTTCGACGGGCGTGCCGTCCGGGAGGTCGCCCCAATGGGCGCTGGAAATGTTCATGACGTGGTCTCCGGGTTATGGGTCTTCGCGGGTTGGCGAGGCGCTTCGGCCTTGAGCGGCCTGTCACGATACAGCGTGCGCACATAGTCCAGGTGTGCGCCGGCGGCGTCGCGGGCGCGTTGTGGATCGCGGGCGACGATGGCATCGAAGATCGCCTGATGTTGCGCGAGGAGATCGGCTTCGACTTGGTCGTCGTAATCGACCAGCCGGTGCGACGTCAGCATGGATTCGCGCACGAGTTCGTGCAAGCCGTGCATGACGTGGGCGAGCGCGAGGTTATGGGTGGCATCGGCGATGGCCAGATGAAACGCTGCGTCGTGCTCGGCGATGCGTGTGCGTTTCGGTTCGATGGCCGCCGTTTTCAGCGCTTGAAACGCTTCGGCGATGCGCGCGAGGTCGGCCTCGGTGGCGCGTTCGGCGGCATAGGCAGTGGCGAGGGATTCGAGTCCGTGGCGAAGTTCGAGCACGTCGTTGCTGGCGGTGGGATGCTGGCTGAGCAACGCGGCGAGCGGCGCCGAAACGAGGGGCGCGGTAACGTCAGACACTTCGAAGCCGCCGCGGGCGGCGGTGCGGATGAATCCATCGGATTCCAGGCGGATGAGTGCTTCGCGCAGCGATGGCCGTGAGACGTTCAGTTGTTCGGCGAGATCGCGTTCGGCGGGCAGGCGCTGGCCGGGGAGGAGGGCGCCGCTTGTGATCAGGGCACGGATCTGGTCGGAGACGACATCGGCGATGCGCACGCGGGGGTAGGAGTGGACGGGGTGGAAGGGGGGCGTTGGCACTTGGGCGGGCGGTGTTTGGAGTGGGGGATTGGGCGGTTGTTCGTAGGGGTTGGGGTTGGTGCCGGGTTGTTGCTCTTCAGGTCTTCGCGCGTTCCGTCTTGGCTGATTTTTTTCGCACTATTAGCCACTGTCCGTGGCGGGACTTCATTTCTTTTTCCAACGGCGAAAAAGAAACGAAGCAAAGAAAACGCCTTTCAACCGCTAATTCTTAAGTGTCCCGAGCGTGCAGTGACAACTGTTTGGTACTTCACAAGAACGCTCGACGCCGGAATTCAGAACACTTGAACCCCTCCCCCTCCGTCAACAGATACCCACACGCTTCGCCACCAGTAACTGTGGCAGTCAATACGGAAACCTGGCCCAAGTGAACAACGGGTTGAGCACATGACGGCGCTACAGCATCCTGAACTTGCCGAGACTTTGCCGCCGGTGGTCTCAGGCTCGCGCGGGCAAAACGGAACCAGTACAGCCAACTCCTCCATTTGGGCGTCAGCGCGCGCAGCGCGGAAGCCTCATTAACGGATTCCGACACTGGTGGCGAAGCGTGTGGGTTGCCGTTTACGGAGGGGGAGGGTTTCAAGTGTTCTGAACTCCGGCGTCGAGCGTTCTTCTGAAGTACCAAACAGTTGTCAGTGCACGCTCGGGACACTTATGTGCCGTCGGTGGAGAGGCGTTTTCTTTGCTTCGTTTCTTTTTCGCCGTTGGAAAAAGAAATGAAGTCCCGCCACGGACAGTGGCTAATAGTGCGAAAAAAATCAGCCAAGACGTAACGCGCGAAGACCTGAAGAGCAACAACCCGGCATCGACCCCGCACCACCCCATCCCTGTAAAACCTCAGTTTGACATGAAACCACACAAACTTTAAAGTCTTGGTCAGACCAAGCTGACCAGCAGAAGCAAAAAAACTGAACAGCAAAAGCAAAAAACGCCCAGCGGTAACAAAAACCCCACCCCCCAAGCGCCAGCGCAAACCCCGCCCATGAAAGTCGCCCTGTTCGTCCCCTGTTTCATCGATGCGTTCTACCCCGAAGTCGGCATCGCGACGCTTGAGCTGCTCGAACGCCTGGGCGTAGACGTCGACTACCCTGAAGAGCAGACCTGCTGCGGCCAGCCCATGGCAAACAGCGGCGCGCAAAAGGAGGCCGCCGGCGCCGAGCGCGTCTTCGCCCGCAACTTCGCCGACTACGACTACGTAGTAGGACCCTCTGCGAGCTGCATTCATCACGTGCGCGAACACCTGACGGCGATCGAGCAAACGGCATCGGTGAAAAAGGTCCGGGCAAGCGCCTACGAACTCGTCGAGTTTCTCCACGATGTCCTCAAGGTGCGCGAATTCCCGTGGGCCGAATTTCCGCATCGCGTGGGACTGCACAATAGCTGCAGCGCGATCCGGCACCTGAAGGAAGTCTCGGCGTCGGAGATCAATGGCGCGCCTTTCTCCAAACCCCGTGCGTTGCTCGAAGGCGTGAAGGGCATCGAATTCGTCACACTCACCCGGCCCGACGAATGCTGCGGTTTCGGCGGCACGTTTTCAGTGACGGAAGAAGCGGTATCGGTGAGGATGGGGCAGGACAAGGTGCGCGATCACGTCGGCGCGGGCGCACAATACATCGTCTCCGGCGACATGTCGTGTCTCATGCATCAGCAAGGCTGCGCCGAGCGCCTGAAACTCGATGCACAATTCATCCACATCGCACAGGTTCTGAACGGAGCACGCGCATGAGCGACGTCGTGAAGGGAAAGAGCAAGCGGCTCGATCACGCGAAGGCGGCGGGCGCGTTTATCGCGAAAACGGATCACGTCGCTTTCCACGACAAACGCCTCTGGGACCTGCGCAGCAAACGCGATGCGCAAGCGCACGGCATGCCCGAATGGGAAACGCTGCGGGACCTGGCATCGGGGATCAAGGAGCATACGCTCTCCCATCTCTCCGATTACCTCGAGCAGTTCATCTCGCAAGCCGAGTCGCATGGCGTCACCGTGCATTACGCGGCCACCGCCGAGGAACACAACGAGATCGTCTACAAGCTGATGTCCGAGCGCGGCTTGACCACGCTGGTGAAAAGCAAATCCATGCTCACCGATGAATGCAAGATGCGCGAGTACATCGAACCGCGCGGCATCACGGTGATGGAAACGGATCTCGGCGAACGCATCCAGCAACTGGACAATCAGGATCCGAGCCACATGGTCGTGCCGGCCGTGCACAAGTTGCGCGCGGACGTCGCCGAGCTGTTCGGACGAACCATCGGCACCGATCCCAAGAACAGCGACATCCACTATCTCGCCGAAAGCCAGCGCATGAACACGCGGCCGTATTTCGTGCGCGAGAAAACGGCGGGTATGACGGGATGCAATTTCGCAGTTGCCGAGACGGGTACGGTCGTGGTGTGTACGAACGAAGGCAACGCGGATTTGTCGGCGAATGTGCCGCCGCTGCATATTGCGTCGATTGGTATCGAAAAGCTGATTCCAAAGATTTCCGATCTCGGCGTGTTCGTGCGCATGTTGTCGCGTAGCGCGCTCGGCTCGCCGATCACGCAATACACCTCGCATTTTCGCGCGCCGCGTCCGGGCTCGGAGATGCATTACATCCTCGTCGATCACGGCCGCTCCGAGCGCCTCGCGATGGAAGATTTCTGGTACTCGCTCAAATGCATCCGCTGCGGCGCGTGCATGAATACGTGCCCGGTTTACCGGCGTAGCGGCGGGTTGTCGTACGGCTTCACGTATTCCGGCCCGATCGGCGCCATCATCAATCCGACCTACGATATGAAGCGTTTCAGCAGCTTGCCGTTTGCATCGACTTTGAACGGGAGTTGCACGAATGTCTGCCCGACGAAAGTCAACATTCACGAGCAGATCTACAAGTGGCGCGAGGTCATCGCGGCGAATCATGAAGTACCGTTCGTGAAGGCCGAAGTGCTGAAGATGGCGGGGCGCCTGCTTGCCAGTCCGACGTTGTATCGCGGCACGGTGGCGTCGCTTGGCGGCGCGCTGAAACGCTTGCCGAACTTCGTGCTGTACAACCCGCTGAATATCTGGGGCCGTCAGCGTGACTTGCCTGAAACACCGGCTGAAACCTTCCATGAGTGGTACAAGAAAAATCGCAAGGCAGCGCAGAAATGACGACAACGCGTGAAGCTTTCTTGGCCAAGATCCGCGCGGCGCAACCGGCGGGCCGTCCGCGCCCCGAAGTGCCCCTCTTCGATACCCCTCCCGGCGAGCGTCTCGAACGCTTTCGTACGGCGCTCGCCGCGATGGGCGGCACGGTAGTCGAAGGCGAATCGCTCGATACCGTGCGTGCGCTGCTGGCCGAGCGCTTCGGCGCTGATGCAATCGTGGCATCGGCGGTTGCGGGTATCGATGGAAACCGTGCGCTTTCAGCCGAAATGGCGCCTGCATTGCTGCAGGATGTCGATGCCGGCGTCGTGCGTGCGCGCTTCGGCGTGGCGGAAACTGGCTCGGTGTGGTTCAGCGAGGACGAGTACATCGTCAATTCGATCGGTTACCTCGTGCAGCATCTCGTGGTCTTGCTCGATCCGGCGCGGATCGTGGATGGTCTG
This sequence comes from Burkholderia sp. PAMC 26561, assembly GCF_001557535.2. Lineage (NCBI taxonomy): Bacteria > Pseudomonadati > Pseudomonadota > Betaproteobacteria > Burkholderiales > Burkholderiaceae > Burkholderia > Burkholderia sp. PAMC 26561. The sequence goes on along the minus strand of NZ_CP014306.1, from coordinate 241,863 downwards.
CAGGATGTGTACAGACAGGATGACTTCAAAAACGCACGATACGCAGTACTGGTGACGGGGCCATCCGCGACAGCCGATATTGAAGGCGTGCTGATTCGCGGCGCGCAGGGCGTGAGATCGTTGACGGTGGTCCTGCTCGCGGCTTGAACCGACGTTCCAGAGGTACAAAACCCGTTCCGGCTTGCATTACGGGAACGGGTTTTTTATCGGCCTGCCCTGAAACGATTACTGCGAGCCGAGCTTCTTGATCAGCACATCGAGCTGCGCCATTTCGTCTTCGGTCAGATCGGTCAACGGCGCACGCACCGGACCGGCGCTACGGCCGATCAGCTTCGCGCCCGCCTTCACAATGCTCACTGCATAGCCGGCCTTGCGATTGCGGATCGCGAGATACGGCATGAAGAATTCGTCGAGCAAACGGCCGGTCTTCACATGATCCTGCGATGACACCGCGCGATAAAACTCCATCGCCGTCTTCGGAATGAAGTTGAATACCGCCGATGAGTACACTGGCACGCCCAGCGCCTTATACGCTTCGGCATAGACTTCGGCGGTCGGCAAGCCACCGAGATACGAAAAGCGATCACCCAGGCGACGACGGATCGTCACCATGTTTTCGATCTCGCCCACGCCATCCTTGAAGCCGATCAGATTCGGGCAGGAATCGGCGAGACGCTCGAGCATGTCAGCGTTCAGCTTGGAATTCGCGCGGTTATAGACGATCACGCCGATGTTTTTCACCGCCTTGCACACCTGTTCGACGTGCGCGGCAATCCCTTCCTGGCTCGCTTCCGTCAGGTAATGCGGCATCAGCAAGATGCCGTTCGCGCCCAGCCGCTCGGCTTCCTGCGCATAAGCAATGGCAACGCGCGTTGGGCCACCGGCGCCGGCCAGGATCGGCACCTTGCCCTTGCAGGTTTCCGTCGCCGTGCGGATCACGTTCGAATAGTCGGTTTGCGTGAGCGAAAAGAACTCGCCCGTGCCGCCGGCCGCGAACAGCGCCGTTGCGCCGTAAGGCGCCAGCCATTCGAGACGCTCGGCGTAAGTGTCGGCGCGGAAGTCACCTTGTTCATCGAAGTCGGTCAGCGGGAAAGACAGCAGGCCTTCGGAAACGATTTTCTTGAGTTCTTGAGGTGTCGTCATGTTCGGTCGTGAGTTGGTTTTTCCAGGCGGCCAGCAGCTACGAGATTAATCGACATACGTTGTCTGATGACATTCTAAGATCGATCAGATTGGCGATAGTATGGGTATTAACCCCCAGATCATATAATAGTGGCGACACCTTACAGGCTGTATTTGGTGCCGCCGGGCGTACATAGTATCCATCAAAGTATGACGTCAGACAAGATGAGTTTGCCTGCGCTCGTTGAAAATTCCAAGCGAGGCAAGTGAGCTTGGTGGGTCAGGCGGTCACATCGGCTGCCTGGTTGGCGCGCCGCAAGCGTTCCCGGCTATTCGACAAATGCATGCGCATGGCGGCGCGGGCGCTTTCGGCGTCGCGCCGGACAATCGCTTCCAGAATGCTCTCATGTTCGAGATTCACCAGCGACATGTACGCCTTCGGATCTGCCTTCGCGATACCCGCTGAATCGATGCGGTTTCGCGGAATCAGCGCCGTGCCCATTTGCGTCAGGATATCGACGAAATAGCGGTTGCCCGTTGCCCGGGCAAGCGCGATGTGGAACTGGAGGTCGGCCGCGACGCTGTCATTGCCATTGCGGCTGGTGGCTTCGATTGCATCGAGTGCGGCGCGCATGCGCACGAGGTCTTCGGGCTGCGCACGCTGCGCGGCCAGACCGGCGCATTCCGTCTCAAGACTGATGCGCAGTTCGAGCACTGAAAGAACATCGCGCAGGGTGGTGGCCGGCACCATGTCGATACCAAGCTTTTCGCGCCGCGGTTCCAGCACGAAACTTCCAATGCCGTGCCGCGTTTCGATGACCTCGTTTGCCTGCAATCGCGAAATGCCTTCGCGCACGACTGTCCGGCTTACGCCGAGCGTGATCATCAGCTTGGCTTCGGTCGGCAGTTTGTCGCCAGGTTTCAGGGCGGCAGATTCGATCTGTTCGATCACGTAGTCGAACACGCTCTCCGCCAGGTTGCGGGCACGTCGGGGTGTCGCGACGGATGCGAGGGGTTCGGCCATCAGAAACGCTCCTTGAGTCGGTCGGGCGATATATTCAAGCGGACATTATACCGTTGTCTGACGACCGCCAATTTTAAAGATTGGATGAGGTGCGCTGGGTCTCCTAGCTTTCCCAGTCCTCAACGTTCAGCTTGCTCACGCGACGGAACTCCCGGGTATTTCGAGTGACAAGTGTGAGTGCGCGGGCAAGGGCCTGTCCCGCGATGAGAGCGTCATACGGTCCACTTGGAGTTCCGGCCAATGCGAGTTCCACGCGCACTTCCCCTGCGTGCCGGGCATCTTCAGTATCGAAGTCGAGAACTTCGAATTGCAACGCCTCAACACGCTTCAAGTTCTCGGCGGCGTTCTGGCTCTTGTATGCGCCGTAATATAGTTCTTGTGCGACGATGGATGAGATGGCGAAATCGCGCGGTCGATGCTGTCGCAGCCGAGCGAGAAATCCGCTATTTCCCTTCATGAGCGCAATGACGGCGTTCGTGTCGAGCAAGTGGTTCACTTAAAGAAATCCAGATCTGGGCGGTCCTGTTCGGTCGGCTGCTCAGTTGATGCCTGGATAAAGCCTTCGTCGACGGGGCCGACGATCAATTCGAGCCATGACCAATCATTGGCGATCGGTTCGAGGATGATCGCGTTGCCGTGGCGCCGCACACGCACTTCATCCACGTCCAGTCGGAACTCCTTGGGCAAGCGCACGGTCTGTGATCGGACAGACTAAAAATACTTTAGCAGTATTTATAACCTTCCCCTCTTGATGAGATATATCAAATGTATATACCAAACTCATCAGGAAAGAAGAGGCAGTTTCCCGGTTGACATGCCCTAGAGGTCGCATTTCGTTCTTGAAACATGAGCAGTGGCAACTTACTTCGCGAAATCGCTATGGCAGTGCATTCCATAGCGCTAAACGCAAAAAGCCCAATCTTTCGATTGGGCTTTTTGTCTGGAACCTTTTTGGCTCCCCGACCTGGGCTCGAACCAGGGACCTACGGATTAACAGTCCGGCGCTCTACCAACTGAGCTATCGGGGAACATCTGCAGCAGAGAAACGAGATTATATGGAGGGGATTCTAGCCTGTCAACACCCTGCGTTCATCTCGATTTAAAAACTTACCTACCAACAAAGAGTGCGTTAAACAGAGCGACAAACCGCCGCTTATGTATCAACGTTCGAGCAGTTCGAGCTTCTCTTTTACGTCCTTGAAATCGTCGGCTTCCGGCAGCGGTGCCTTGGTCTTGGTGATACTTGGCCATGCGCGCGAAAGATCCGCGTTCAGTTCGATGAAGTGCTGCTGATCACCTGGCACATCTTCTTCGGCATAGATCGCATTGACCGGACATTCAGCCACGCACACAGCGCAGTCGATGCACTCGTCCGGGTCGATCGAGAGGAAATTGGGACCTTCGCGGAAGCAGTCCACCGGGCACACGTCCACGCAATCGGTGTAACGGCACTTGATGCAGCTTTCGGTCACAACGTGAGTCATTCAGGCTCCTGCATGCGAAATTCGTGGGGGCGGCGAGGCAACTCGGACGCTGGGTTCGATCTCGAACCTTCAGTCTCTTTCCTGGGCTGGGCAGCCCGGCTATGCACATTGCGCGCGCCAAAACCAATATTGTAGCGTACCGGTAAAACTCAGCGCGACCCCGTTCCAGAAGGCCTTATATCCTTTAGTGATTTGTTTATGGGCGTATGCGGGCCTGCCGCAAGGTGCGGCAAATGATTCGACGCCATGGCGCACGGGGCTCAGGCTTTGCACTTCGGGTAACATGCTCTTCGAGGCCGCCGGGGCAGACCAGCCAGTGCCTGGTCAGTGCGTTCCGTCGGACCGTGTCCGTACAGACCGTGTCCTTACAGACCCTCCGTTTGCGTTTGCCCGCGGGATTTTGCCTGGCGGTTCTATCCGTTGTACTAGCCGTTCGTCTGGAACCATGATCATCCATTCGCTGCTCGATACCGATCTCTACAAGTTCACCATGATGCAGGTCGTCCTGCATCACTTCCCGGCAGCGCATGCGGAATACAAGTTCCGATGCCGTACGCAAGGTGTCGATCTCGTTCCGTACATCGAGGAAATTCGCGAGGAAGTGCGCGCGCTCTGCCAGTTGCGTTTCACCGAAGAAGAGCTCGAATACCTCCGGCGGATGCGCTTCATCAAGAGCGATTTCATCGACTTCCTCGCGCTCTTTCACCTCAACGAAAAGCGGGTGACGATCAAGCCGTCGGCGAAAAACAACGGCGAGATCGACATCGATATTGTCGGCCCCTGGCTGCACACCATCCTGTTCGAGATTCCCGTTCTCGCGATTGTCAACGAAGTTTATTTCCGCAACACGCAGCGCGATCCGACTTTCGAAACCGGCCGCGACCGTCTGCGCGACAAGATCGAGTTGCTTGGCGGCAGCCCTGAGGTATCCGAGTGCAAGATCGCCGACTATGGCACGCGCCGCCGGTTCTCCGGCAAGTGGCACGAAGAAGTCATCCTCAAGCTGAAGGAAGGTTTGGGCGAGCAGTTCACCGGCACGAGCAACGTCTATTACGCAATGAAGCACGGCCTTCGTCCCCTGGGCACGATGGCGCACGAGTACTTGCAGGCTTGCCAGGCGCTCGGTCCGCGGCTGCGCGATTCGCAGGTCTTCGGCTTCGAGATGTGGGCCAAGGAATATAGAGGTGATCTGGGCATTGCGCTCTCCGACGTCTACGGCATGAAGGCGTTTCTCAACGACTTCGACATGTACTTCTGCAAGCTCTTCGACGGCGCCCGTCACGACTCCGGCGATCCGTTCGACTGGGGCGAGCGCCTGATCCGTCACTACGAGCAGAACCGATGCGACCCGCGAACCAAGGTGCTGGTTTTCTCGGACGCGCTCGACATTCCCAAAGTACTGCAGCTCTACGTACGCTTTCGCGGCCGTTGCCAGCTCGCGTTCGGCGTGGGCACGAATCTCACCAACGACCTGGGTTACCAGCCTTTGCAGATCGTCATCAAGATGGTTCGCTGCAATGGGCAGCCGGTCGCCAAGCTCTCCGATTCTCCCGGCAAGAACATGTGCGAAGACCAGGCTTATCTTGCGTACCTGCGCCAGGTTTTCGATATCGTCAAGCCGGTAGGAGAACTGTAACTCGTGGGCGTGCGTCCGGACGCAACCCGGCTTAGCGTTAGCCATTCGGTCTAGGGTCGTGCGGCAGGGCTGCTCGTTATAATCAAGTCCTTGATCGACGCACCTGCCAACGAGGACCCACCCATGAAACCATCGCCCGCATGCTGGAAATCACGCGGGCGGCGCAGTTGGGATATGCGCTGGTTGATGCTGGTCCTCGCGCTCGCGGCACTGCCGCTTGATGCCTCCGCGGCGACGCTCGATGGCGCCGCGTTGTCGCCGCTCTGGGCGCTGCCGTTCGCGGGCATCCTGCTGTCCATCGCCATTGCGCCGCTGGTCGCGCCGCATGCCTGGCACAGTCATTACGGCAAGATATCGGCAGCGTGGGCGATTGCCTTTCTCGTACCGTTTGCCATTGGTTTCGGAGCGAACTCCGCCTTCGCGACCTTCGTCCACGCGATGCTGGAAGAATATATCCCGTTCATCATTCTGCTCACGGCGCTCTTCACCGTCGCCGGCGGAATATGCCTGAATGGCGACCTGCGCGGTTCGCCCCGGTTGAACACCGGACTGCTCGCGCTCGGCACCTTCCTCGCCAGCATCATGGGAACCACGGGCGCAGCAATGCTGCTGATCCGCCCGTTGCTGCGCGCAAATGAAGAGCGCAAGCACCGTGTGCATCGGGTGGTGTTCTTCATTTTTCTCGTTGCCAATGCAGGCGGTTCGCTTTCACCTCTCGGTGATCCGCCCTTGTTCCTCGGCTTCTTGAACGGCGTCAGCTTCTTCTGGACCACCGTGCATCTCGCGAAGCCGACGCTGTTTATCTGCGCCATCCTGCTCGCGCTCTTTTATGCGCTCGACCGGTATTATTTCGCGAAGGAAGACGTGCTGCCGGAGACCGCTGAAAAGACGCCGCTGAGCATCGACGGGAAAATCAATTTCGTTCTTCTGGCGGCAGTTGTCGTGCTGGTCCTGATGAGCGGCTTGTGGAAACCGGGTATCGAATTCGATGTATTCGGCACGCACGTAGCGTTGCAGAACCTGGTGCGCGACGTATTGCTGATCGTCGTGATGTTGCTGTCACTGAAGCTCACGCCGAAGAGCGCGCGGGAGGGCAACGCGTTCAACTGGGCGCCTATCGAAGAAGTCGCGAAGCTGTTCGCCGCCATCTTCATCACCATTGCACCGGTGATCATTATTCTGCGCGCCGGCGCGGATGGCGCGTTTGCTGGCATCGTGCATCTCGTCACCGACTCGAGCGGCAAGCCCATCGACATTGCTTACTTCTGGGCGACGGGGCTGTTGTCATCGTTTCTCGATAACGCGCCTACCTACCTCGTGTTCTTCAACCTCGCCGGCGGCGACGCACAGGCCTTGATGACGACCGGCGCCACCACGCTCGCCGCCATCTCCGCGGGTGCCGTTTTCATGGGTGCGAACAGTTACATAGGCAACGCGCCCAATTTCATGGTCAAGGCGATCGCCGAATCTCGCGGCGTTGTGATGCCCAGTTTCTTCGGTTACCTGGGCTGGTCATCGGTCATCTTGTTGCCCCTGTACCTGCTTACCGGATGGTTGTTCTTTTAAGGAGAAGTCGATGAAGAAAGTGCTGGTTGCCCGCCCCATCTTCCCGGACGTGATCGAACGCCTGCGACAGTATTTTGAAGTCGATGCCAATCCCGGCGCGCCGCTTCCCGCCGACGAATTCGCGCGCCGCATGGCCGATCGCGATGGCGCGTTGCTCGCGGGCGATCCTGTCACGGCCAAGGTGCTTGAAGGCGCACCGAATTTGAAGGTCGTGTCGAACATGGCCGTCGGCTATAACAACTTCGACATGCAGGCGCTCAACGCCCACGGCGTGCTCGGCACGAACACGCCTGACGTGCTGAACGAGAGCACCGCTGACTTTGGCTGGTCGCTCATGATGGCGGCTGCACGTCGCATCACGGAATCCGAGCATTTCCTGCGCGCGGGCAAATGGGGCACGTGGTCGTACGATGCGTTTCTCGGCGCGGACGTCTACGGCTCGACGCTGGGCGTGATCGGCATGGGCCGCATCGGACAAGCGCTGGCCCGGCGTGCGCGCGGGTTCAACATGCGCGTGATCTATCACAACCGTTCGCGTGTCGCGCCGGCGATCGAGTCGGAGTTGAATGCCGAATACGCATCGAAGGCTGACTTGCTCAAACAGGCCGATCACGTTGTACTGGTGCTGCCGTACACCGCCGAAAACCATCACACCATCGGCGCGGCGGAACTCGCGAGCATGAAACCCACGGCAACGCTGACCAATATCGCGCGAGGCGGAATCGTCGATGACGCTGCGTTGATCGAAGCGCTGCGCAACAAGACCATCGCTGCAGCGGGCCTCGATGTCTTCGAAGGCGAGCCGAATTTCAATCGCGATTTCCTGGGTTTGTCGAACGTCGTACTGACGCCGCATATTGCAAGCGCGACCGAATCCACACGCCGCGCAATGGCGAATCTCGCTGCCGACAACCTCATCGCTGCATTAGGCGAAGGTCCCCGCGCCGGTAAGCCGCCGAACCCGATCAATCCGGAAGTACTGAAGAAATGACAATGTTGTTGCTGTTGAGCGCTGCGGTCGCGGTCCTTGCGATCACGCTGGTGATCGTGCTGATTCTGTTGCTGCGGCCCAAGCGCGAGACGGATATCGAAGAACAGTTCGACGCACTCACTGACCGGGTTATCGATATGGGCGAAGCCCACGCACGCGCCCAGGAGCGGCTCGAACGCAATGTGCGGGGCGAGGTGGTGGAGACGTCCCGCGCATCGCGTACGGAAGCGGGCGGCGCGTTCGCTCAGTTCCAGCAGACGCTTGCGACGCAACTTGCAAGCATGTCGAACGTGCAGAACGCGCAACTCGAGGCGTTCTCGCGGCAGTTGCTTGCCTTGACGGAAAGCAACGTCCAGCAAAGCCAGCACGCGCGCGACGAACAAAGTCAGGCGCTCAAGCGTTTCGGCGATACCCTCACGCTGCAACTCGCACAGATGTCGGAATCGAACGACCGCCGTCTGAGCGAGGTGCGCATGACGCTTGAAGCGCGGCTGAAGGACATCGAAGCGAACAACGCGGCGAAGCTCGAAGAAATGCGCCGCACCGTCGATGAAAAACTCCATGCCACGCTGGAACAGCGGCTTGGCGAATCGTTCAAGCTGGTGTCAGACAGACTTGAACAGGTGCATCGCGGATTGGGGGAAATGCAGACACTGGCGGCGGGCGTCGGCGACTTGAAGAAAGTGCTGACCAACGTCAAGACACGGGGGACATGGGGCGAAGTGCAACTCGAGTCGCTGCTCGAACAACTCCTGACGCCGGACCAGTACGCGAAGAATGTCGCGACCATTCCAAAGAGCAACGACCGCGTGGAGTTCGCGATCAAGCTGCCCGGCCGACACGACGCCCCCGGCCAGAGCGGCGCGAACGCGGTGGCGACGCCGGTATGGCTTCCCATCGATGCGAAATTTCCGCGCGAGGATTACGAGCGTCTGATCGATGCGCAGGATCGCGGAGATCCAGTCGCGGTGGAAGAGGCATCGCGCGCCCTCGAAGGCCGGATTCGCGCTGAGGCGAAGACCATCGCGCAGAAGTATGTCGCGCCGCCGCACACCACGGACTTTGCGTTGTTGTTCCTGCCTACTGAAGGTTTGTACGCGGAGATCTTGCGCCGTCCGGGGTTGACGGATTTCTTGCAGCGTGAATATCGCGTGAGTGTGACGGGCCCGACCACGCTGACCGCTTTGCTCAACAGCCTGCAAATGGGCTTCCGGACGCTCGCGATCGAGCAGCGTTCCAGTGAGGTCTGGCAAGTGCTCGGCGCGGTAAAAACGGAATTCAGGAAGTTCGGGGAAGTGCTCTCGAAGACGCGCTCGCAGCTTGAGGCGGTGACGCGATCGATTGAATCAGCGGAAACGCGCACCCGTCAGATGAGCAAGAAACTGCGCGATGTAGAAGCGTTGCCGGGCGAGCAGGCGGCCTGCCTGCTCGGGCATGAAGCGGATGATCGCGAGGAACCGGAAGCTTAATTTACCGGGGCATTCGCCGAGGCAGAAGGCGAGGCAGAAGGCGAGGCGAGGGTGGCCAGCGCGTCGCCGGTGATCCGCACGATGCGCCAGTCCGGCAACACGGTCGCGCCCATCTTCTCGTAGAAACCGATGGCGTTCTGGTTCCAGTCGAGCACGGTCCATTCGAAGCGGCCGCACTGACGCTCCACCGCAATCGCCGCGAGCGCGCGCAGCATCTTCGTGCCAAGTCCGCTGCCGCGAATGCCAGGTTTGATATACAGGTCTTCCAGATAAAGCCCGCGCTTGCCAAGGAACGTGGAGTAGTTCTGGAAGAAGAGGGCATAACCCACGATCACCCCGTCTTCTTCCGCGACCATGGCTTCCGCTGCGGGCTTGTCGCCGAACAGGGCATCGGTGAGGCCGGACTCAGTCCCAACGAACAAATGCGTCAGCTTTTCAAACTCGGCCAGTTCCAGCATGAGCCCGAAGATCGCGCTGACATCTTGCGGAGTGGCGCTACGGATTGCGGCGCTCATCATGCTTCTTCCGGTGCATCGGACAACACGATCTCGATGCCGCCGAACCGCGACGCCACCCAGTTGTACGCGTGACACGCAATCCACAACAGGATGAATCCCAGGATCGCGTTCAGCAACAGTGCGCTTGTCACGGTGCTGAGTTCTACGGAGCCGTATCGGAAGAACGCGACCAGCACGCCGAGCAACACGATCGGCACGCTGAATGTGAGGTACACGAGAATCAGCGCTTTGGCGGTTTGTCCCGGTGCGATGAACGAAATCTGTTTTTTCATGAAGGAAAACCCCGTCAGTCGTAGTGCAGTGCATTCGAACCCAGGCGTTGGCCGCATACGGGATGACGGCGTTGCAGTCCGGATTCTTGAAGCAGGTTGTCGAAGAGCCTGTGAAACTAAATCAGGCCGTCGAATGGCAGGATATCGACGCTGTCTCCTGCATCGATATCTCCTGCCTCGTGCTCGAGGACAATGAAGCAATTGGCTTCGCTCATTGAACTCAGCACTCCCGAGCCTTGCGGCCCGGTCGTTACCACGCGCCAGCGCCCGGCTTTGTCGCGCTCTGCAATACCGCGCTGGAATTCCGTGCGGCCGGCACGTTTGGATAGCGGATTCGTGCTGATCGCCGATACCATCGGCAACGCGTGCCGCGCCGCGCCCGACATGGCGAGCAGCGCTTCCCGCACGATGAAATAAAACGTCGCCATGACCGCGACCGGGTTGCCGGGCAAGCCGAAGAACAACGCTGATTCGCCCTCGCCGGCACGCGCGCCCGACCATAGCCGACCGAACGCGAGTGGCCGGCCAGGGCGCATCGCGATTTTCCAGAATGCGACGTCGCCGAGTGTGTTCATCAGGTCGCGTGTGAAGTCGGCATCGCCCACTGACACGCCGCCGGAACTGATGACGACGTCGGCTTCGCGGGTCGCGCGTCGCAGGGCTTCTTCAAGCGATGCCCGGTCGTCACGGACAATGCCCAGATCGACGGGCTCGACGTTCATCCGGCGCAGCATCGCGTAAAGCGTGTAGCGGTTGCTATCGTAGATGGAACCCGGTTCAAGCGTTTCGCCGACAGAGCGCAACTCGTCGCCGGTGGAAAAAAACGCGACGCGCAAACGGCGCTGCACGGTAACTTCAGCGATACCCAATGAAGCCAGCAACCCAATATCCGATGCCCGCACGATCCGTCCTGCACGCAACGCCGGTTGACCTTCTGCAAGATCTTCCCCCGCAAGGCGCCGGTTCACGCCGCGCCCGATTCCCGCCGTGCCGAACGCGACCATGTCTCCCGCGCGTTGCACGAGTTCCTGCGCAATCACCGTATCGCAGCCGGGCGGAAGCAGCGCGCCCGTCATGATCCGCACGCATTGGGCGGCAAGCGGGCGGCCTTCGAACGGTTGTCCAGCGAGCGCCTTCCCGGCAACGGTCAACTGAATCCGCCCTTCGAGACCGGCGTCCGCCAGCACTGCGCCATCGAAGGCGTAGCCGTCCATGGCGGAGTTATCGTGCGAGGGGACGTTGATGGGTGAAATCACGTCCTTGGCCAGCACACGATCCAGCGCATCGAAAAGACGCACGCGCTCGACTTCGACGGAGCCGCGCGGCAACGCCCACTGACGCACGATGTCTTGCGCCGCGCTGACGGGCAGCGCGTTCGGATCGTACTCGGCGACGCAGCTCGAAAAGTGCCTGGGTGTGTTCATCGATGGGTAAAACAGCGCGGAATCGCGACGCAAAGCCCGCGGGTGGATGGATGAAGAGGCAGACGTGTTGAGATGCGCCGGTGTTTCCGCGACCTCTGGCAAGCCGGTGGCTCGCAGCAAACTGAAACGAACCGGCGCTTAGTTGCGCTCCAGGTCGGCTAGCTGCTGCAGATCGTTGACATTGTAAAACGCACGCTCGTCGGTGAAGGTCACTTCTACCGCCTTGTGGCGCGCGTACCACGCGCGAACTTTACGTTCGCCGGCGCGAATGTACGTGTCGAGATCGTCGGCCAGCGACGTTCTCAGGAGCGCGAACACGGGGTGCAGATGGCGATCGCCGCCCGAATCCGTGACAGTCGCGATGGCGATGTCCGCACTGTCGGCAACCAGTTTCTCCGACAGCCGGTCGGCCAGATGAGGATCGACGAAAGGTGCATCGCAGGGCGCGAACAGCACGAAGTCGGTCTGCGCCTCGTGCAACGCCGCCGACATGCCCGCGAGCGGGCCGGGGAAGTCGGGGAATGCATCGACGATGACCTTGGCCCGGAACGGCATGCCGAGTTGCGCATAGATTTCGAGGCTGCGATTTGCGCTGATGAGCATGGCGCCGCATTGCGGCGTGAGCCGGCGCAGCGCGTGCAGCGCGAGCGGTTCGAGATTCAGCGGCTGCAGGCCTTTATCCACGCCGCCCATGCGTGACCCGCGTCCACCGGCGAGTACCACGCCCGTGATGTCGTGCTTCGAAAGGGCATCTCGGGACGGCTCGGTCATGTCATCCGCCTATGTACGACATTTCGACGCGCCGGGCGTCCGGGTCCGGGGCCGGCAGGGAATTGCTGCCGCGCAGCTCCGAGTAGCGGTCGGTGCGCGCTTCCCAGATCCGGGCTATGGCGGTGGCGACGGCTGCGTCGCTCGCGCCGCTGCGAATCAGCGCGCGCAGATCGTGTCCGGACGTCGCGAAAAGGCACAAGTACAGCTTGCCTTCCGTCGATAACCTCGCCCGTGTGCACGTCCCGCAAAAGGCGCGGGTCACGCTGGAGATCACGCCGATCTCGCCGCTTCCGTCCCGGTAACCCCATCGTTGAGCGGTTTCTGCGTCGTTGTGGGCTTCGAGCGGTTGCAACGGAAAATGCTCGGCAATGCGCGCAACAACATCTGCCGATGGCAGCACTTCGTTCATGTTCCAGCCATTCGACGCGCCCACGTCCATATACTCGATGAACCGCAGCACCGTGCCGCTGCCCTTGAAATGGCGCGCCATCGGCACGATTTCCGCGTCATTTGTTCCGTGCTTGACGACCATGTTCACCTTCAGCGGTGCCAGGCCGACTGCATGCGCGGCTTCGATGCCATCGAGCACATCGGCGACGGCAAAATCCGCGTCGTTCATGCGGCGGAACAACGCGTCGTCGAGCGCGTCGAGGCTCACCGTGACACGGGTCAAACCCGCGTCCTTGAGCGACCTGGCTTTGCGGGCGAGGATAGAACCGTTGGTGGTGAGCGTAATGTCGAGCGGCCGGCCTTCGGGCGTACGCAAAAGCGCCAGCCGCTCAATCAGGAATTCGATGTTCTTTCGCAGCAGCGGTTCGCCGCCGGTCAGCCGGATTTTTTCCACCCCATGGGCGACAAACAGCCGCGCCAGCCGTTCGATTTCCTCGAAGGACAGCAGCGCGCTGTGCGGCAGGAATTCGTAGTTTTTATCGAAGACTTCGCGCGGCATGCAGTACACGCAACGGAAATTGCAACGATCGGTCACCGAGATGCGCAGATCGCGCAAGTCGCGTGACAGCCTGTCAGTAAGCAATCCGGTCGGCGTCGCCACGGCTCCCGGGAAGGCCGGGATCGCGGTGATATCGGTGACGGGAATGATGCGTCGGGACATGATCGTTTTATTTCTCGCAAGCAGCAGCGGGGCTACTGTCAACTTTCAACGATCCATTTTAGCGGAAGGGCGGATCAGCAGTAGTCCGCCGCTGTGCTTTATGGGGTTTTTGCACGCGCAGAAATAAAAAAGCGCCACAGACCTGAGTCATGTGGCGCTTTTATCGAAACGTCGGACGCTTATGCGTCCTTACCCGTTTCCACTTGCTGCATCGGCGCGGCGTCGAGCGGCGGCAGGCGCTTGCGCTCCCGCACGACGCGTGTCGGCGCTTCGACCTGATCCGCGGCTTCGCGCGCAGCGCGGAGCTTGTCGGCGTCGGTGTTCACCCAGACGAGACCCGCCGTATCCAGCATCGGCTTGAGGGCTTCTTCCTTCAGCGCGACCGGGGCAACCGCGGGCGCCGGAGCAACCGGGGCGGGCGCAGCGGTTTCCACCGCTTCAAAGGCCTTCACCGGCTCGGATACGACCGGTGCAGACGCTTCCGCCACCACGGGCACGGGCGGCGCAATCGCAGATACCATTTCCGATTCCGGCGCAGCCGCAACAGCCGCCGTTTTCAGCGGCTCGGCAGGCTGGGCAAGCGTTTCAGCGGCTTGCGGTGCGGCTTCAGGCGCGGCCTGAGCTACGACCGGTTCCTCTGCCTTCGGGGTATCGATGAAAGGACTCGCCGGCTTTTCTTCCGCTACCTTCGGCGTCGGGCCAAACGGGTTTTCGACGGGCCGCGGTGCTGCCGGCTTCTCGAACACGGTGATCGCCGGCGTTTCAGCATGCGGCGTGTGAACTTCATGCGCCTCGTGCTGCACCACGAACCCTTCGGCTTCGGCGTGCTTCGCTTCGATCGATTCTGCAACTGGCTGCGCGGCAGGGATGGAAACCGGCGCGACCGTTTCGACCGGCACGGCGCGAACCGGCTCCGGCAATTCCGTCACGGCGACCGCGGCAGCGGCAACCGGCTCGACCGTGACAGCCGCCGGGGTTGCTTGAACCGGTGTGGCTGCGGCAGGCGCGAACTCGCGCGTGTCGTCGCCATCGGTATCGAATACGCCGGCTTGAGCGCGTTCCGGATCGGTGCTTTCAGCCGTGCCTTCGCCTTCCGCGATATCCGCAGCCTGATTCACCGTCACGCCTTCTTCTTCACGATCGCGGCGTCCACCACGACGGCCACGACGGCGACGGCGGCGCTCTTCACCTTCACGCGCTGCGCTCGCCTGATCGGCCTGCAATGCGTCGGCGTTGCCGTTTTGCTGGGATTCCTGGCCTGCTTGCGTGTTTTCCGTCAACTCCGACACGACCGTTTCGCCTTGCGTCAATGCTTCGACAGCAGCTTCCGGCTGAGGCTTCTTGCGTTCACCGCGCTCCGGACGATCGCCACGGTCACGACGCTCACCTCGATCGGCGGCTTCCGTACGTTCGCGGTTGTCGCGCGATTCGCGCGGCTCGCGTGGCTCACGCTGTTCGCGCGGCTCGCGGCCTTCGCGTGCCTCACGCGGCTCGCGGCCTTCACGGCCACCACGCGGTTCCCTTGGCTCGCGCGGTTCGCGACCCTCACGGCCTTCACGTGGTTCACGCGGTTCGCGTGCTTCCTTCGGTTCCCGTTCCTCGCGGCGCGGGTTTTGACGGCCGCCCGCCGTACCTGGCGTGGCTGCTGCCGTACCTGCAACAGCCGCTGCGCTGTCACGCGATCCGGTGCCACCCCGGCGATTGCGGTTCCGGTCACCCCCTTGTCCCGACCGTTCCGGCCGATCGCCGCGGGCCGGACGTACCGGCGCGGGCGTGACGACTGGCGCCGGCGCCGGCTTCACTTCCGGCTGCACGCCAAACAGGTTCTTCAACCAGCCGATGAACCCGCCAGTCGATGCCGCCACCGGCGCGGGTGCCGCGACCGGAGCCGCCGCGACCTTCACCGGCGCGCTAGGCGCGGGAGAAGCTGGCGTGATGCCCTTGACCATCGCTTCCTGCTTGGGCTTCACTTCCTCGGTGCGCTTGCTGTAACCCGTTTCGGATTCCAGTTCGTGCGCGGCTTCCTCGGCCATCTTCCACGATGCACGCGGCTCGTCCAGACGTGTATCGTCGTGACGCAGGCGTTCCAGCTTGTAGTGCGGCGTTTCGAGATGCTTGTTCGGGATCAACACGACGTTGACCTTGAAACGCGACTCGATCTTGTTGATTTCCGAACGCTTTTCGTTCAGCAGGAAAGCGGTGACTTCCACCGGCACCTGGCAATGAATTGCCGCGGTGTTTTCCTTCATTGCTTCTTCCTGAATGATCCGCAGCACTTGCAGCGCGGACGATTCGGTGTCACGGATATGGCCCGTGCCGTTACAACGCGGGCAGGTCACGTGGCTGCCTTCGGACAACGCCGGACGCAGGCGCTGACGCGACAGTTCCATCAAACCGAAGCGGGAAATCTTGCCCATTTGTACGCGCGCACGATCGTGCTTCAACGCGTCTTTCAGGCGCTGCTCGACTTCGCGCTGGCTCTTGGCCGACTCCATATCGATAAAGTCGATCACGATCAAGCCGCCCAGATCGCGCAGGCGCAACTGGCGCGCGACTTCGTCGGCAGCTTCGAGGTTCGTGCGTGTCGCCGTTTCCTCGATGTCCGCGCCCTTGGTCGAGCGAGCCGAGTTCACGTCGATGGCAACCAGCGCTTCCGTGTGGTCGATCACGATCGCGCCGCCCGAAGGCAACGGCACCGTGCGCGAATACGCGGTCTCGATCTGGTGTTCGATCTGGAAACGGGAGAAGAGGGGTACGTCGTCGTGATAGCGTTTAACTTTGCTCAAGTTATCCGGCATCACGATGTCCATGAAGGCGCTGGCCTGGTCATGGATCTCGGTGGTATCGATCAGGATTTCGCCGATATCCGGCTGGAAGTAATCGCGGATCGCGCGGATCACGAGGCTGGATTCGAGATAAATCAGCATCGGTTTGCCGGCTACGCCGCTTTGCGACGCCGCTTCCACCGCGCGCCACAATTGCATCAGGTAGTTCAGGTCCCACTGCAGTTCTTCAGCCGAGCGGCCGATCCCTGCCGTACGCGCGATGATGCTCATGCCTTCCGGCAAGTCGAGCTGGGCCATCGTTTCGCGCAATTCCTGGCGTTCGTCGCCCTCGATCCGGCGCGATACACCACCGCCACGCGGGTTGTTCGGCATCAGGACAAGGTAACGTCCGGCGAGCGAAATGAACGTGGTCAGGGCCGCGCCCTTGTTGCCGCGCTCTTCCTTCTCGACCTGGACGATCAGTTCCTGGCCTTCGCGCAGCGCGTCCTGGATGCGCGCGGAGCGCATGTCCACGCCGTCCTTGAAGTACTGGCGGGCAACTTCCTTGAACGGCAGGAAACCATGGCGGTCTTCGCCGTAGTTCACAAAACAGGCTTCGAGCGACGGCTCGATGCGGGTGACGACTCCCTTGTAGATGTTGCCTTTGCGCTGTTCGCGCCCGGCGGTTTCAATGTCGATGTCGATGAGTTTTTGCCCATCGACGATAGCGACGCGCAATTCTTCTTGCTGCGTCGCGTTAAACAGCATGCGTTTCATTGGACGGCTCCAGAGCGGCTCTGCCGGCCCCCGTCGAGCGAATTCGCGCGTTTGTCAGTCGCGTGAAGCAGGAGGGCGGGCGCGCCGCGCTTATGTGTTTGTTGTCACAAAGCACGCTGGAGCGGGAGTTCTGGCTCGGAGAATTGCCTGGAGCGGGCTTTGCCACCAATGTGCGACGAGATGCGTCGCGACAGGCAGAAAGCCCTGGGCACATGCGAACAGGTTTGACACGCCGTGATTCGACGGCTGTCGGCTTAAGCGGCACAGCACTGCGGCTCGACGTCCTTCAAACGAATCGAGGAGCCGGCAGCGCAGCCAGCAGCAGCCGGATGCATCCTGCAGCAGTCTTTTCCCAGCCGGCGTTTTCTGCGCAACAAAATGTACAAGCAGCGCAATCCAGCAAAACCGCCAGGCTTTCTTCAAAACTGCGGCAGACTGCCGTTGTGGCTTCTCAGGCGCTCGAAGCGCCCGATAACCGCGTTGGGTGTCTCACCTTATGACAATGTCCGCCACGCTTCGCCCGTTTCAGCGCAGCTTGCAGCAGACCCTTGTTTTCTTCGCTACGGCAAAGAGCCGATGTTCCGTTCACCCAATACCTGGTACCCGCCCAATATCGTCTCGATACCTGCCTGATACCCGGGGTCGAATCCGGAAATAAGCCGAATAAAAATCGGCCTTCATCAACTCACGCCGATAAAATTCTTGATCGCCAAAAATCCGTTACCGTGTCGGCGATCGACTCGACCGAACGCGCCTGTGGGCACCGTCCCTGCCGCGCGATATCGCCGTGCGTGCAACTCGTTACTCCGTTTTCCGGGTGAGCAACTGGCCCTGGGCGCAAGTAAAATAACGGTTATCCGCTTGCACCTGTACAGTCTGAGACATCCGGCCAGCTTAGTGGCTTTTTCCAGACTGTCCGCAAATTATATTCAGAATGAATGAGTTAGGCAAAACATCCCATAAAAAGGTCGCAAGCGAACAGGTCTCGATGATCGAGATCGACGAAAATGCGGCGGGTCAGCGCATCGATAATTTTCTACTTCGCGTCTGCAAAGGCGTGCCGAAAAGTCACATTTACCGGATTTTGCGTAGCGGTGAAGTTCGTGTGAACAAAGGGCGCATCGACGCGGCATATCGGCTGGAAATGGGCGACCTGGTGCGCGTGCCGCCTATCCGGACCGCTCAAATGGACGAGACACCCGTTTCTTCCAATGCGCCCGCGGCCGAATTCCCCATACTGTTTGAAGACGATCATCTGATCGTCATCGACAAACCCGCCGGTGTCGCTGTTCACGGTGGCAGCGGCGTAGCCTTCGGTGTGATCGAACAATTGCGCAACGCGCGTCCGCAGGCAAAGTTCCTTGAGCTGGTGCATCGGCTGGATCGCGAGACGTCCGGCGTGCTGATGCTCGCGAAGAAGCGCTCGGCGCTCGTGAACCTGCACGAACAGATGCGCGAAAACAAGATCGACAAACGCTATCAGGCCGTCGGTCACGGCGACTGGCTGGCGGGCTGGGGACGTCGAAGGATCGTGAAAGAATCCTTGCACAAATATCTGACGCCCGAGGGCGAGCGCCGCGTGCGGGTTCAGGACGACGGACTGGCATCGCACACGGTTTTCAACCTGATCGAACGTTTTGACGAATACGCGTGGGTCGAGGCCGAACTGAAAACCGGCCGCACGCACCAGATCCGGGTGCACATGGCGCACATCGGCTTGCCGATCGCCGGCGACGCCAAATACGGCGACTTTGCGCTGAACAAGAATCTCGTCCGCCCGAACGCCGATCCGTCGCTCAAACGCATGTTCCTGCACGCTTTCCGGCTGAAACTCGTGCATCCGTCGACGGGCGAGACATTGCAGGTCGAGGCGCCGCTGCCGGCCGAATGCAAACGGTTTATCGAACAACTCAAACAATCTTCCAGAGAGACACAGTAAATGGCGCGTCAGCAATTCGACCTGATTGTCTTCGACTGGGACGGCACCCTGATGGACTCCACGGCGCACATCACGCGCAGCATCCAGGCCGCATGCCGCGACCTGGGCCTGCCCGTTCCCGCCGATGAAGCCGCCAGCTACGTGATCGGTCTCGGCCTGCGCGACGCGTTGCAGATCGCGGCGCCCACGCTCGATCCCGTCGATTATCCGAAGCTGGCTGAGCGGTATCGCTTTCATTACCTGATCAAGGGCGAGCAGACCGAGCTCTTCGCGGGCGTGCGGCAGATGCTGCAAAACCTGCGCGATGAAGGCTATCTGCTGGCGGTCGCCACGGGCAAAAGCCGTGTGGGATTGAACCGGGCGCTCGACCAGTCGCGCCTGACGAGCCTTTTCGATGGCACCCGCTGCGCCGATGAAACCTTCTCCAAGCCCCATCCCGCGATGCTGCACGAGCTGACCCGTGAACTCGGCCAGGACGTGAACCGCACGGTGATGATCGGCGACACCACGCACGACCTGCAGATGGCGAAGAACGCGGGTGCGGCATCGGTCGGCGTGACGTATGGCGCGCATCCGGCCAAGTCGCTGCATGCGCTCGAGCCCCTGTTCGTGGCCGAAAACGTGACCGCGCTCGGCGACTGGCTGCGGGAAAACGCATGACCGGAGCGGCGGCCGAAGCTGTGCGCGTGTGTGCATCGGACGAACTGGTCGATGGCGGCGACGGCGTTCGTCGCAACGCGGTTGGTAAAAGCGGCGAAGCGACTGTGTTTTTCGTCCGCTACGACGGCAAGCCCTTCGGCTACCTCAACCAGTGCGCGCACGTGCCCATGGAGCTGGACTGGTCCGAAGGCAAGTTCTTCGAGAGCTCCGGCTTATACTTGATGTGCGCCACCCACGGCGCGATCTATGAGCCGGATACGGGGAAGTGCGTCGGCGGCCCGTGCCGCGGCGCGCGTTTGCGGAAGGTCGAAACCGAGGAGCGCGACACGCCGGACGGCCGCGCCGTTTTCTGGCTTCCCGACCCCGATCTGCGTCCCGCTTGAACCCAAACTCCCGATTCAATCTTTAATCTGTCAACCAGGCGACGCATGTCCGATCACATTCGCACCGAACCTTCCGACCCGGCGCGTCCCGCGTCTACCGTCGTGCCAAAAGGCGAAAACTGGGAGCGCGCCGCGCTCGAACGCATCGCGCTCGCGGCCATTAGCGAACAGCGCTCGGCGCGCCGCTGGCGCATCTTTTTCCGTTTCGTTTTCCTTGCCATCCTGGCCGTCGCAGTCTGGCGTTTATTCGATTTCACCGGCGACAAGGTATCGAAAACAGCGCGTCACACGGCGCTCGTGGAGCTGGAGGGCGAAATTTCCGCCAACAGTGACGCCAGCGCGGACAACGTGAATGCCGCGCTCGATAGCGCGTTCGAAGACGACGCCACTGCGGCCGTGATCCTTCGCTGCAATAGCCCGGGCGGCAGTCCGGTGCAGGCGGGCATCATCAATCGTGAGATCACGCGCTTGCGCACGAAATATCCGTCCAAGCCGCTATATGTGGTCGTGAACGACATGTGCGCATCGGGCGGTTATTACGCCGCCGCCGCGGCGGACAAGATTTTCGTCGATAAAGCGAGCATCGTCGGTTCGATCGGCGTGCTGATGGACGGTTTCGGCTTTACGGGCCTGATGAGCAAGCTTGGCGTTGAGCGCCGCTTGCATACATCGGGTGCGAACAAGGGCGCATTCGATCCGTTCTCGCCGGAAACGCCGGGAATGGATGCCCACGCGCAGGAAATGCTGGACCAGATCCACGCGCAATTTATCGATGCCGTCAAAAAAGGCCGCGGCGCGCGCCTGAAAGACAATCCCGATCTGTTCTCGGGCATGTTCTGGACGGGGCAGAAGAGCGTCGAGCTCGGTCTCGCCGATGGTTTCGGCGACGCGGATTACGTCGCACGTGAAATCGTGAAACAGCCGGATCTTGTTGATTACACGCAAAAAGAGAGCATTGGCGAGCGCGTTGCACGTAAGTTTGGCGCGGCGGTCGGAAATGCGTCGATGAGCGCGTTGATGATGGGCGGCAAGATGCAGTTGAAGTAGTTTTCGGCGCAGAAGGAAAAACCGCTCGCCCTGAACATTCAGGCGAGCGGTTTTTTTCATGCTTTTTACGCGCCCAGCAGCAGGAAAATCGCCGGCCGTTTGTGCAACTCTGGCGCGGCTTTCTTTTTCCACTCGGAAACCGTGCGCGTGATGATGGTTTCCTCCGGCATCGTCAGGTCGACTGCGACGCAAACCAGCGTCGAAGGCGCGCACATCGCGAGCAACGTATCCAGCAATGCCCGGTTCCGGTACGGCGTCTCGATAAATATCTGCGTCTGGTTCGCCTTTCTCGACAAAACTTCGAGTTCGCGCAGGCGTTTGCCGCGCTCGGCGGCATCGACAGGAAGATAGCCATTGAACGCGAAACTCTGGCCGTTCATGCCCGATGCCATCAATGCGAGCAAAATCGAACTCGGTCCTACGAAGGGCACGACTTTCACGCCGCGTTCGTGCGCGCGGCGCACGAGCAGGGCGCCTGGATCGGCGACCGCCGGGCAACCGGCTTCGGAAACCAGCCCCGCGTCGGTGCCGGCGAGTATGGGCTTGAGCAATTTGTCGACTTCGCCTGGTGGCGTGTTGACGTTCAGTTCGCGAATCTCGATTTCCTGGATCGGGCGCTCAGTGCCGACTTTTTTCAGGAAGGCGCGCGTGGTTTTCGCGTTTTCGCCAATGTAATACTGCAACACCGCCGCCCGCGCCCGCACGGGTTCAGGCAGGACGTCGGCCAAGGCGGCGCTGTCGCCGTCGCCGAGGGTATTGGGAATCAGATACAGAACACCGCTCATGCTGCCCCCGCATAAGGAAATCCGGCGGCGCGCAGCATCTTCGACAACGTAATCAACGGCAAACCGATGAGCGCGGTGGGATCGTCGGAATGAATGGCATCGACGAGCGTGATGCCCAATCCCTCCGCTTTCGCGCTTCCCGCCACGTCATAAGGCGTTTCGGCCAGGAGATACGCTTCGATTTCCTCGTCCGGCAGGTCGCGAAAAAGCACGCGGGTGACGATATCGGCGGATTGGACGTGGCCTGTGCGGCTGTCGAAGAGGCAGAGCGCGCTGTGGAAATCGACGTTCTTGCCGCGCATCGACCGGAGTTGCGCGCGGGCGTTTTCGTGCGTGCCGGGCTTGCCGATCTGCTGGCCGTCGCAGGTCGCGACCTGGTCCGAGCCGATCACGAGCGCGCCGCATGCATGCGTCACGCGCGCCGCAGCGGCCTGCGCTTTTGCCACCGAAAGCCGCAGGGCCGTGGCTTCGGGCGTTTCTCCCTGCAGCGGCGTTTCGTCGATATCGGGCGAAATCACATCGAACGGAATGCGCAGGCGTTCGAGCAATTCCCGGCGGTAGCGCGAACTCGACGCAAGGACGAGGCGCGGCTTGTTTGAGACATCGGGCATGAAAAAGTCGGCTATAAACAAGAAAGTGATGGATTCGAGCGGCCGGGCCGCAACCCGAAGGATAAGTGTTTGACTCGAAAAGACAAAGCCGCTATAGTTTTGGGCTTTTCATCGGTATGCGAAGGTGTTTCCGCGCACTCTGATGAACACGCATCAAAGAAAGCAATGAAGCATGCAATAAACTCGTGCAGCAAACTCGTGCAACAAGCGCGGTGACCGGAAGTGTACCGAGATGTGTCGTGGTTTTGAGGGCCGGAAGCGGACTAAAAGCGTAGGTCGTCCGCCGCGCCCGGCCCGGCAACTCGGGATAAACCACACCAGCCGGACGGGATCAGTGCGGTGCATACTGCAGCTTCCATCCCTGCCGTGCTACCCGGACTTCGTTGGGCCCGGTCGCGGTACTGACCATTTGCAGGAGCGCACATGACACAAAATCCTGGCAAACCTGCATGTCCCGCGGACTTGCGCGCGCTTGACCTGTTCGACTTTGCGCAAAGCCGCCGGCAGGCAGCAGGCGGCGTACGGGTTTCGCAGTTGCCGCGTCTGCTTAATGAAGTACCGGCGGACGCGCCCGATCGCGACACGGTGTTTTCATGGCAGGCCGAAGGCTCCATGCAGCCGGAATTGCAGGACGACGGCACGGAAGCGCCGCAGCCCTATTTGCGGCTCGCCGTGCACGGTTCGGTCTGGATCGAATGTCAGCGGTGCTTGTCGCCGTACTCGCAGCATCTCGATGTCGACGCAACGTATCGCATAGTGTTGACGGAAGAGGAGGCGGACGAATTTCCGCTGGACAACGATGAAGTCGAGGTGATCGTAGGCTCGCGCCAGTTCGATCTCATCGACTTGATCGAGGATGAATTGTTGTTGTCCTTGCCGCTCGTGCCCAAGCACGACGTGTGTCCCGAAGTGCATGAGAGCCTGAATACAGGTCTCTACAGCGCCGAGGGCGAGCTGGACGAAGGTGGTCTGAATGGCGAAGCAGAACCGCAGCAGGATGGCGGCTCTGGAAGACCCAATCCGTTCGCCGCGCTCGGCAAGCTCAAGCAGGGCGGTTCCGGCAACGACACGCATTGAAGAGTATCGGTATCCGTCAATTGGCGCGATGCGTCCGGATCGACTCACTGGCCTCAGGTCAGGGGCGCCGGTGTGTCGAGCTGTGTTAGAATTCGCAAAATTTTTCTGGAGTCATCATGGCAGTTCAGCAAAACAAGAAATCGCCGTCCAAGCGCGGCATGCATCGTTCGCACGACTTCCTCACGGCGCCGGCGCTGGCTGTCGAGCCGGGCACGGGTGAAGTCCATCTGCGTCACCACGTGAGCCCGAATGGCTACTATCGTGGCAAGAAAGTCATCAAGACGAAGAACGACTAAGCGTACGGCGCGTAGTGCGTCCGCGACGCTCGGTGCGTCTCGCGTCGCCGTCTTGACTCATGGTCTGACACATGAATTGAGCTACGGTCGCTCGCGTTTGACATCTTCCTGGTGCAACAAGAAGGCGGCATTTCACTGCCGCTTTTTTGTGCCTGAAATTCGTCGCACTCCATGACCGTAAAGATCACCATCGACTGCATGGGAGGCGATTACGGCCCGTCCGTGACCGTTCCCGCCGCTGTCAGTTTCGTGCGTTCGCATCCCGATGCGCATCTGCTGCTCGTCGGCATCGAGTCGGCTATCCGTGCGCAGTTGAAGAAATGCAAGGCCGTCGACGAAACCCGGTTGACGGTCGTCCCCGCCACGGAAGTGGTCGAGATGGACGATCCGGTGGAAGTCGCCCTGCGCCGGAAAAAAGATTCGTCGATGCGCGTGGCGCTCAATCTCGTCAAGGAGGGGCAGGCACAAACCTGCATCTCGGCGGGCAACACCGGCGCATTGATGGCCGTGTCCCGCTATGTGCTGAAGACGCTGCCCGGCATCGAACGGCCGGCTATCGCGTTTGCCATGCCGAGCCAGAAAGGCTTCACCACCGTGCTCGACCTCGGCGCGAACGTGGATTGCGAGCCGCAGCACCTGTTGCAATTCGCCGAGATGGGGCACGCGCTCGTTGCTGCCATCGGTAACAAGGAGCGGCCGACCATCGGGCTTCTCAACATCGGCGAAGAAGTCATCAAGGGCAACGAAACCATCAAACGCGCCGGCGAACTGCTGCGCGCGAGCACGCTCAACTTCTACGGCAACGTGGAAGGCAACGACATCTATAAAGGCACGACGGACGTCGTCGTCTGCGACGGGTTTGTCGGCAATGTAGCGCTGAAGACATCGGAAGGTCTTGCGCAAATGCTCACCGACATGATCCGCGAGGAATTCAGCCGGTCGCTTGCGACCAAGCTGATGGCGCTCGTCGCACTGCCTGTTCTCAAGCGCTTCAAACGGCGCGTCGATCCTGCTCAATACAACGGCGCCGCGCTCCTCGGATTGCGCGGACTCGTCATTAAAAGCCACGGTTCCGCAGAAGCCTACGGGTTTGAGTGGGCTATCAAACGCGGGTATGATGCGGTCAAAAATGGCGTGCTGGAACGACTGGTGCGCGCCATGGAAGATAATGCTGCTCCTGTGCAACAAGTGGCGCTGGGCACTTCCGCTGACGCATCCGGCGCCGTGATCGCGGACCCGGCCGCATCGGCCGCCCCGGGCGAGGACACGACCGTCCCAGGCCCGCTCGTGCAGCCGGGCGCACCGGGCGCCGCGCTACCCTCGAAGGCATAATGGCTCAATCGAATCTCTATTCCCGTGTGATCGGAACGGGCAGCTACCTGCCGGCCGATCGTGTCACGAATCAGGATCTGGCCGACCGGCTGGCCAAACAGGGTGTTGAAACGAGCGACGAATGGATCGTTGCCCGCACTGGCATCCATGCCCGTCATTTTGCCGCGGCCGACGAGACAACCAGCGAACTCGCACTGCACGCATCGCGCAACGCGATTGAAGCGGCGGGTATCGATCCTGAGTCGATCGACCTGATCATCGTGGCGACCTCCACCCCCGATTTCGTTTTCCCCAGCACGGCTTGCCTGCTGCAGAACAAGCTCGGCATCAAGAATGGCGGCGCCGCGTTCGATATCCAGGCCGTCTGCTCCGGGTTTGCGTACGCCGTCGCCACGGCGGACAGCTTTATCCGTGGCGGCATGAATCGCACGGCGCTGGTAGTCGGCGCTGAAACCTTCTCGCGCATCCTCGACTTCAACGACCGCACCACATGTGTGCTGTTTGGCGACGGCGCGGGGGCGGTCATCCTGCAGGCATCGGACGAACCGGGTGTGCTTTCGAGCGCGCTTCACGCCGACGGCAGCCATTCGAGCATTCTCTGCACACCGGGCAATGTGAACAAGGGCGTGATCGAAGGCAGCGCGTTCCTCCACATGGACGGCCAGGCGGTCTTCAAGCTTGCTGTGAAAGTGCTCGAGAAAGTAGCCGTCGAGGCGCTGGAGAAGGCGCAACTGACGGCCGGCGACATCGACTGGCTCATTCCCCATCAAGCCAACATCCGCATCATGGAAAGCACGGCGAAGAAGTTGCATGTGCCGCTCGAGCGCATGGTCGTGACCGTTGGCGAACATGGCAATACGTCGGCGGCATCGATTCCGCTCGCGTTCGACGTCGCCGTGCGCGACGGCCGCATCAAGCGCGGCCAGCATGTGCTGATAGAAGGCGTCGGCGGCGGCTTCACGTGGGGCGCGTCGGTCATCCGATACTGAACGTAGCCAGCGTTGCCAGCCGTATCAGCCATTCCGACCCATTCAATCGAGTAAGGACGTCATGAAATTCGCGTTCGTTTTTCCGGGACAAGGCTCCCAGTCGGTCGGCATGCTCAACGCATTTGCCGATCACGCCGTGGTGCGCGAAACCGTGCAGCAGGCATCCGATGCACTCGGCCAGGATCTCGGCAAACTGATTGCCGAAGGTCCGGCAGAAGACCTGGGCCTCACGACCAACACGCAGCCCGTGATGTTGACCGCGGCCTATGCGATTTATCGTGTGTGGGAGAAGGAAACGGGTATGAAACCGGCGCTGGTGGCTGGACACAGTCTTGGCGAATATACGGCGCTAGTTGCCGCCGGCGCCCTGAAATTCTCCGATGCCGTGCCGCTCGTGCGTTTTCGCGCGCAGGCCATGCAAAGCGCGGTGCCTGTGGGCGAAGGCGGCATGGCCGCGATCCTCGGTCTCGACGATGACGCCGTGCGCGCCGTCTGCGTGGAAGCTTCGGCGGCAGGGATCGTGGAAGCGGTCAATTTCAATGCACCGTCGCAAGTGGTGATCGCGGGCGCGAAAGCCGGTGTCGACAGGGCCTGCGAACTGGCAAAAGCAAAGGGCGCGAAGCGCGCGTTGCCGCTGCCGGTTTCGGCGCCGTTCCACTCGTCGCTGCTGAAGCCCGCGTCGGATCAGTTGCGCGAATATCTGGCGGGCGTCGAGATTGGCGTGCCGCACATTCCGCTGATTAATAACATCGATGTCGCCATTGTTTCCGAGCCTGCCTCCATTAAGGACGCGCTCGTGCGCCAGGCTGCGGGTCCCGTGCGCTGGGTCGAGAGCGTGCAAAAGATTGCACATGAAGGCGTCACGCACGTGATCGAATGCGGCCCGGGCAAGGTGCTGAATGGCTTGACGAAGCGTATTGACGGCACGCTGGTCGGCGCATCCATCTTCGATCCCGCTTCGCTCGACGAAGCGCGCAAGCTGCTCGCCGGCTGAACACGACAAGGAACGGATAAAACATGATTCTGGACAAGCAGATTGTGGTTGTAACGGGCGCATCGCGCGGGATCGGCCGTTCGATCGCGCTCGAACTCGCGCGTCAGGGCGCGACGGTGATTGGCACGGCGACGAGCGAAAGCGGCGCCGATGCAATCTCGGCAGCGCTGAAAGAAGCCGGCGTGCAGGGCCGCGGCGCGGTGCTCAACGTGACTGACGCTGCGGCGAGCGAGGCGTTCATCGATGGCGTGGTGAAGGAATTCGGCGGCCTGAATGTGCTGGTGAACAACGCCGGGATCACGAAAGATCAACTGGCGATGCGCATGAAAGACGAAGAGTTCGATGCCGTTATCGACACGAACCTGCGCGCCGTTTTCCGCCTGTCGCGCGCGGTCCTGCGCCCGATGATGAAAGCGCGCGGCGGACGAATCATCAACATCACGTCGGTGGTGGCGTCGTCGGGCAATCCGGGTCAGGCGAATTACGCCGCCGCGAAGGCCGGCGTGGCAGGCATGACGCGCGCGTTGGCGCGCGAAATCGGCAGCCGCGGGATCACGGTGAACTGCATTGCGCCGGGTTTCATCGATACCGACATGACCAAGGTCTTGCCCGAAGCGCAGCGCACGGCACTCACAGCACAGATACCACTTGGCCGACTGGGCAGCCCCGAGGATATCGCTCATGCTGTGGCTTTCCTGGCCTCCCCGCACGCAGGCTACATTACGGGAACGACGCTGCATGTGAACGGCGGCATGTACATGTGACAGGCATTTGGTTAATATCCGCGCCTTGGCGGGTGCGCAAAATGCTAATTGAAAGCACGCTGCGCGGGACGCGAAATGCGCTGTGATTAGTAGGTGTCGTCGAAAGTGTGTGACGTGTTTCAGAAGCCCGTCACGCGTGAAGCAAACCTGATTCGTGCGTGGGTTATTACGGGTGCAAACCTGATAAAATGCGCGCACTTGTGTTTTTGAACTACATTTCCCTCGGAGGGCTGCATGGACAATATCGAACAGCGCGTGAAGAAGATCGTCGCCGAACAACTGGGCGTCGCCGAAGCCGAAATCAAGAACGAAGCTTCGTTCGTCAACGATCTGGGCGCTGACTCGCTCGACACCGTCGAACTCGTGATGGCTCTCGAAGACGAATTCGGCATGGAAATTCCGGACGAAGAAGCAGAAAAGATCACGACGGTTCAGCAAGCGATCGATTACGCTCGCGCGAACGTCAAGGCTTAAGCGCCACGCGCAGCCGCTGCTACGATATTCGGGGTTGACGCTCTGTTGCGCTTCGAACCGCGCTTCGAACCGATTTAACAGCCACAGGGCTCACAGGACATTTCCTGTGAATCTTGTGGCTTTTTGCTTTTTGTCATCTATGGATAAGGGGTCACCGTGAGCCGTCGTCGTGTTGTTGTTACAGGCCTTGGGCTGATATCGCCTGTCGGCAATACCGTTGCCGACGGCTGGGCCAATCTGGTCGCCGGCAAGTCAGGCATTGGCGAGATCACGAAGTTCGACGCAACGAACTTCTCCACGCGCTTTGCCGGTGAAGTCAAAGGCTTCAATGTCGAAGACTACATGCCGGCCAAGGAAGCGCGCCACATGGATACCTTTATCCATTACGGCATTGCAGCCGGGGTTCAGGCCATGCAGGACAGCGGGCTTGAGATCACCGATGAAAACTCTGAGCGCGTAGGTGTTGTGGTGGGCTCGGGAATCGGCGGCTTGCCAATGATCGAAGCCACGCAAACAGAGTTGCTGAACCGCGGCCCGCGCCGCGTTTCGCCGTTTTTCGTGCCGGCTTCGATCATCAACATGATCTCCGGGCATCTTTCCATCCGTTTTGGTTTGAAAGGGCCGAATCTCGCGATCGTGACCGCCTGTACCACGGGGTTGCACTGTATCGGGGAAGGCTCGCGCCTGATCGAGTACGGCGACGCCGACGTGATGATCTGCGGCGGCTCCGAGGCGACCGTTTCGCCGCTGGGTATCGGCGGCTTTGCGGCGGCGCGTGCGCTGTCGCAGCGCAACGACGATCCGGCAACGGCAAGCCGTCCGTGGGACAAGGATCGCGACGGTTTTGTCCTGGGTGAGGGCGCAGGCGTGATGGTGCTCGAAGAGTACGAGCACGCGAAGGCCCGTGGCGCGAAGATCTACGCAGAAGTCAGCGGCTACGGCATGAGCGGTGACGCGTATCACATGACCGCTCCGCCGGAAGATGGCGACGGCGCGCGCCGCAGCATGCGCAATGCGCTGAAAAACGCCCAGATCAACCCCGACGAAGTGCATTACCTGAATGCGCACGGCACCTCCACGCCGCTCGGCGATCTGGCGGAAACCGTCGGCATCAAGAACATGTTCGGCGATCACGCCAAGAAAATCGTCGTGAACTCCACCAAGTCGATGACCGGGCACCTGCTCGGCGGCGCCGGCGGTCTGGAGTCGGTGTTCACGGTGCTGGCGCTGCATCACCAGGTGTCGCCGCCGACCATCAACATCTTCAATCAGGACCCGCAGTGCGACCTGGACTACTGCGCGAACGAAGCGCGGGAAATGAAGATCGACGTGGCACTGAAAAATTCGTTCGGCTTCGGCGGCACGAACGGTACGCTCGTTTTCAAGCGTCACTGAAGCTTGCTGAGCACGCCGCCCAGTGGTTGCGAATGTGCGTAAGTCGGAGCGTGTATTGCAGCGGGAAGCATCGGTGGATGGTATCGCCGGTTTTTCCCGCCGTCAGAAAATCATCCGGTCGCGCTTGTTATGGGCTGCCACGCTGGCGTTCATGGCGGTCGCGGCCGGCGCCGTATTCGAGTCGGTTGCGGCGTACAGCGGATTATTCGATGCCTGCGTCGCGGCGCTCGTAGTCACGGTCGGGCTTGGCGGCATTGCGTTCAGGCGCGAACGTCGCCGGCCAGTGGCATTCGAGATCGGTCAGGATGGGTTGACGACCTGGGACCGTGAGGGCCGTTCGCAATATCGGCAAATATCGGGTTGCGCCCAGTGGAGCGATCGCCTGCTTGCACTGATCCTGGTTTCTGCCGAGGGGCGTTCCGAGCCCTTGCTCGTTCCTGCGGACGCGCTCGCCAGTGCC
This sequence comes from Burkholderia sp. PAMC 26561, assembly GCF_001557535.2. Classification (NCBI taxonomy): domain Bacteria; kingdom Pseudomonadati; phylum Pseudomonadota; class Betaproteobacteria; order Burkholderiales; family Burkholderiaceae; genus Burkholderia; species Burkholderia sp. PAMC 26561. The sequence goes on along the minus strand of NZ_CP014306.1, from coordinate 211,727 downwards.
GGCGTGTTTCGTGAACTGGCTGTTCGCGCCCGGCGCTGCGCCCAGGAACACCTGTAACGCTTGTAACCGCCCATCAGCATCCGGCGCGTCCCGGCGGCGTAACGCTACAATAGCCCTCCGCGTAGCACCCCCAAAGTTAACGGATTTCCCAGGTGAGCGAAAAAGAAATCGATCAGGTACTGGTCGAACGCGTGCAGAAGGGCGATAAGGCAGCGTTCGAGCTTCTGGTCGCCAAATATCAGCGCAAGATTATCCGGCTCATTTCGCGGCTCGTCCGCGACCCCGCCGAAGTAGAGGACGTCGCGCAAGACGCCTTTATCAAGGCTTATCGCGCGTTGCCGCAATTTCGCGGAGAATCGGCGTTTTACACGTGGCTTTACCGGATTGCGGTGAACACGGCAAAGAACTATCTTGCCACTCAAAGCCGGCGTGCTCCAACTTCTACCGAAGCTGATGCAGAAGAAGCGGAAACTTTCTCCGACGCAGACCAACTAAGGGATATCAACACGCCCGAGTCGATGTTGATGAGCAAGCAGATCGCACAGACGGTCAATGCTGCGATGGCGGTTTTACCGGAAGAACTGCGCACCGCCATAACTCTTCGTGAAATTGAAGGTCTGAGCTACGAAGAAATCGCCGAGATGATGAATTGCCCTATCGGGACCGTCAGATCGAGAATTTTTCGTGCTCGCGAAGCCATTGCGGCAAAATTGCGTCCATTGCTGGACACTCCCGAAGGCAAACGCTGGTAGCAGCGAGGCTGCGCGGGGCAGGGACGCGGTATCTGGGTCAGGTAGTGTCACTAGGGGCAGTCAAGATGGGGAGCATCATGGGGTCGGTTTCGGTGCAATCGCAAGCTGGTACGCGAGGCGAGCGTCTTTCCGCTTTTGTCGATGGGGAATCCTTCGACGATTCGGGGGATTTGAGCCAATTTCTTTCCGGATTTACGCAAAAAGACCGCGCGGCGTGGTCGGACTATCACCTGATCGGCGACGCACTGCGTTCCGACGATCTCGCGGCCAGTCCCGCAGCCAACAGTGCGTTCATGAACGCATTTTCAGCGCGTTTTGAAGCCGAAGCGCATGTATTTGCGCCTGCGGCCATTCCGGCGGCATCGGCTGAACGTGCGCGTTCAGGCATGTTCCGCCGTCGCGTAGTTCCGGCTTTCGCTGTCGCGGCCGCTGCGGCAACGCTCACGTGGATCGTCGTGCCGCAGTTGCAGGGCGTCGACAACCACAGCGGCGTGCAAATGGCGAGCGTATCGTCGTCGGATCATGTGCAACGCGTCGCGATGGCCTCGGTGCCGGCTGCCACGCTGCGTTCGCCGGTTGTCGAAGCGAACATCATCCGTGATGCAAGTCTCGACCAGTATCTGGAAGCGCATCAGCAATTCTCGCAACAGCCCGTCATGCCGGGCTCGACGCCTTTGATCCGCACTGCGGCTACGAGCCAGGGTCAATAACTGATGCAACTTGTGCGGTTGAAGAAAACGACTCTTTGGGGCCGGCTGCCGGTTTTGTTGTTCTGTGCAGCCGCGTTGGTATCCGCAGCATCGGGCGCTTACGCGCAGGGCGGCTTACCGCAGGGCGGTGTTTCTGCCGCCTCGCGCAAGTCCGCTGCGGACCTGCTCAACCGGATTCACGAAGCCGCACAGCAGCAGAACTACGAAGGCACCTTCGTCTATCAGCGTGGGACAACGGTGCAGTCGTCGCGAATTACACACTCGGCAGCGCGCAGCGACGGCGAGTACGAGTCGCTGGAAAGTCTCGATGGCAAGCCCCGCAAGATGCTCCGCCACGACGACGACATGTACACGTTCGTGCCCGAACGTCATCTGCTGGTCGTCGAAAAACGTCAGAACAAGGATTCGTTCCCGGCGCTGCTTGCTACCGGCGGCGAACAGGTCTTGTCCGTCTATGAGCCGAAGATGCTCGGCGCGGATCGTGTCGCGGGTATCGACTCCCAGGTCATCGAGCTCGATCCGAAAGACGCCTGGCGCTTTGCCTACAAGCTTTGGTCCGATACGAAGACCGGTCTCTTGCTGCGTGCCCAGACGCTCGGCCCCGACGGCCAGGTGCTCGAGCAGCTTTCATTTTCGCAAGTGACAATAGGCGGCACAGTCGATCGTGCGGCAATTGCGAGCGGGATCAAGAACATCAACGGATGGACGGTCGTGCGGCCGCCGGTTCAGCCGGTCGACATGCAGGCGCAAGGCTGGAAAATCGCGCCTAATGTCCCCGGTTTCCGTGAGATCCGCGAGTTGCGCCGGCCTATGGCGTCGCGTGAGGAGGGCCAAGCGCCCATTCCCGTCGATCAAGCCGTTTTCTCCGACGGCCTCGCGGCAATCTCGGTTTTTGTCGAGCCGGTGGAAAAGAATTCCCGTAAGGAAGGCGCCGGCAATAGTGGCGCGACACACGTACTAGTCAAGCGGCAAGGGGATTTCTGGATTACCTTGTTAGGTGAAGTGCCCCAGGCCACGTTGCAGCAATTTGCTTCTGCCATAGAATACAAGCCTTCCAAGTAATTCCTCGGCCCACCAAGATATGAGCAACCTCTCGCTGCGCACCTTCCTCACGGCCGCGGCGCTTGCTGCATGCCTGCCGCTTGCGACCTCCGCGGCAACGGCTGCATCGGGCGCCTCGGCGCCGGCAGTCGCGCCGGTTGCATCGACTGGCGCAGTGCCAATCGTGAATCTGCCTGACTTCACCACGCTCGTGGACAGGGTGGGGCCGTCAGTGGTGAATATCCGCACGACCACGCGCGTGAGCAGCAGCAGCGACCTTCGCGGCTTGCCACCGGGCATGGATAACGGGGACATGTCGGAGTTCTTCCGGCGTTTCTTCGGCATCCCGATGCCCGGAACACCCGGTTCGCAAGGTTCACCTCACGGCGGGAACGGCGGTGGTGGCGGTGGCGGTGGCGATCAGGGTGGTGACAGCGGCGGCGGCAGTGGCCGCGGAAACCGCAGCGCGCCGCAAGACAGCCCCGACAGCCAGGACAATTCCGAGCAGAGCAGCGGTGTAGGCTCGGGCTTCATCATGTCGGCCGATGGTTACGTGATGACCAACGCTCACGTGGTCGATGACGCTGACACCATCTACGTCACGCTCACCGACAAACGCGAGTTCAAGGCGAGGCTGGTTGGCGTCGACGAACGCACGGACGTCGCAGTGGTCAAGATCCAGGCAACGAGCTTGCCGGCCATCACCATGGGCGACTCGAACAAGGTGCGCGTGGGCGAATGGGTGCTCGCAATCGGTTCGCCTTTCGGTCTCGACAACACGGTGACCGCGGGTATCGTCAGCGCCAAGGGGCGCGATACTGGCGACTACCTGCCGTTCATCCAGACGGACGTCGCGGTGAATCCGGGCAATTCGGGCGGACCGCTGATCAACATGGCTGGTGAAGTCATTGGCATCAATTCGCAGATCTACAGCCGCACCGGCGGTTTCATGGGGATTTCGTTCGCAATTCCTATCGACGAAGCCATGCGCGTCGCCGATCAACTGAAGACGGGCGGCAAGGTGGTGCGTGGCCGTATCGCGGTGGCGATTGGCGAAGTGACCAAGGAAGTGGCCGATTCGCTCGGATTGCCGAAAGCGCAAGGGGCGCTGGTGAGCAGCGTGGAACCGGGCGGTCCCGCCGATAAAGCCGGCATCCAGCCGGGCGACATCATCCTGAAATACAACGGCCACGACGTCTCCACGGCGACCGATCTGCCGCGTATGGTTGGAGACACGAAGCCTGGCACGAAGGCGACCATCACCGTCTGGCGCAAGGGTCAGTCGCGTGACCTGCCGATCACCATCGCGGAAATGCAGCCGGACAAGGTCACCAAGGCCGAACCCAAGAAGCCGACCCCGCCGAAGGAGCGTTCGCCGAGCAACGCGCTGGGTATCGCGGTGAGCGACATCCCGGCCGACCAGAAGAAGTCGCTGAAAATCCCCAATGGCGTGCAGGTGGAAGCGGTCGAAGGGCCGGCATCGCGTGCAGGGTTCCAGAAGGGCGACATCATCCTGCGTATCGGCGACACGGATATCACGAGCGCCAAGCAGTTCGATGCCGTCGCGCAGAACGTCGATCCGAGCAAGATGGTCGCGGTTCTCGTGCGCCGTGGCGACAACACGCAATTCGTGCCGCTGCGTCCGCGGTCGCAGAAGTAGGCTGCAATGCCCGCGCTCAAGCTCTACGGGCGCGCTTGGTGCCATCTCTGCGAGGATTTGCGCGCCGGACTCGAGCCGATCGCGGCGGAGTTCGGCGTGCCGGTCGAATGGATCGATATCGATACCGATCCAGCGCTCGAAGCGCTGTATGACGAACTCGTGCCCGTTTTGCTGTTCGATGGCGTCCAGTTGTGCCACTACCGGCTGGACGAATCCCGCGTGAGACAGGCGCTCGCCAGAATCGCCTGAGCGGGGCTGCAAACGCCCGCGTGTGAACGTAAATTCCCGTCCCCCCTCCTTTTCGGCTAAAATCGAAAGGTTTTTTACCCCATTTTCAAGGCGTGCTCCGCGTTTGTCTGGGCGCGCCTTTTTGCTTGATCGGCACTGAATGAATCATATTCGTAACTTCTCGATCATTGCGCACATCGACCACGGCAAATCGACGCTGGCCGACCGCATCATCCAGCTTTGCGGCGGCTTGTCCGACCGCGAAATGGACGCGCAGGTGCTCGATTCCATGGATCTCGAGCGTGAGCGCGGCATCACGATCAAGGCGCAAACCGCGGCCCTGAGCTACAAGGCGCGCGACGGTCAGGTCTACAACCTGAATCTCATCGACACCCCCGGACACGTCGACTTTTCTTATGAAGTCAGCCGTTCGCTTTCCGCGTGCGAAGGCGCGCTGCTGGTCGTGGACGCGAGCCAGGGCGTGGAAGCGCAGACGGTCGCCAACTGCTACATGGCGATCGAACTCGGCGTGGAAGTCGTGCCGGTGCTGAACAAGATCGACTTGCCGGCCGCCGACCCCGAGAACGCGATTGCGGAAATCGAAGACGTGATCGGTATCGATGCAACCGATGCGACGCATTGCAGCGCCAAGACGGGCCTGGGCGTCACCGACGTACTCGAAGCGCTGATCGCGAAGGTGCCGCCGCCGAAGGGCGATCCGGACGCGCCGCTGCAGGCGCTGATCATCGACTCGTGGTTCGATAACTACGTGGGCGTGGTCATGCTCGTGCGCATCAAGAACGGCACGCTGCGCCCGAAAGACAAGGTCAAGATGATGGCGTCCGGCGCGGTGTATCCGGTCGAGCACCTCGGCGTGTTCGCGCCGAAGGCCACGAACCTGGCGTCGCTGTCGGCGGGGCAGGTGGGCTTCATTATCGCGGGCATCAAGGAGCTGCAGGCTGCGAAGGTCGGCGATACGGTCACCACCGTCGCCCGTCCGGCCGAAACGCCGTTGCCCGGCTTCAAGGAAGTGAAGCCGCAAGTGTTCGCCGGTTTGTATCCGGTCGAAGCGAATCAGTACGACGCATTGCGTGAATCGCTGGAAAAGCTGAAGCTCAACGACGCGTCGCTGCAATACGAGCCGGAAGTGTCGCAGGCGCTCGGTTTTGGTTTCCGATGCGGCTTTCTCGGTCTTCTGCACATGGAGATCGTGCAGGAACGCCTTGAGCGCGAGTTCGACATGGACCTCATCACCACGGCGCCGACCGTGGTGTACGAAGTCGTGAAGCGCGACGGCGAACTGATCCAGGTCGAGAATCCGGCCAAGATGCCGGAGCCTTCGTACATTGAAGAAGTGCGCGAGCCGATCGTGACCGTGAACCTGTACATGCCGCAGGAGTATGTGGGCGCGGTGATCACGCTGTGCACGGGCAAGCGCGGCCAGCAGATCAACATGCAGTATCACGGCCGTCAGGTCCAGCTCACGTACGAAATCCCCATGGCGGAAATCGTGCTCGATTTCTTCGATCGGCTGAAGTCCACGTCGCGCGGTTATGCGTCCATGGACTACGAGTTCAAGGAATATCGTGCGTCTGACGTGGTGAAGGTCGACATGCTGATCAACGGCGATAAAGTCGATGCGCTGTCAGTCATCACGCACCGGTCGCAGAGCCAGCATCGCGGGCGCGAAGTGGCGTCGAAGATGCGCGAACTGATTCCGCGGCAGATGTACGACGTGGCGATCCAGGCGACTATCGGCGCGAACATCATTGCGCGCGAGAACATTAAAGCATTGCGTAAGAACGTTCTGGCAAAGTGCTACGGCGGCGATATCTCCCGAAAGAAAAAGCTCCTGGAAAAGCAGAAGGCCGGCAAGAAGCGCATGAAGCAGGTCGGTTCGGTCGAGATTCCGCAAGAAGCTTTCCTCGCGATTCTTCGCGTCGAAGATTAATAAAACAACCGGAAACGATTGATGAATTTTGCGTTGATTCTTTTGGTGCTCGTCGTCCTGACGGGTATCGCGTGGGTGTTCGATAAACTGGTATTCGAGCCGCAACGGCGGCGCGCGGCAGATGCAGCGGTAGCGGAGTTCGACCAGCAGCAGGCACGTCTGGAACCGCGCTTCGCCGACGAGCACGCACCGCAAACACGTGCTCGTCTGCGCGATGAAAAGCTCCGCCAGCCCTGGTATCTGGAATATTCGGCAAGCTTCTTTCCGGTCATCCTCGTGGTTTTTGTCGTGCGTTCGTTCGTTGTCGAGCCCTTCAAGATTCCGTCCGGATCGATGGTGCCGACGCTGCTGGTCGGTGACTTCATTCTGGTCAATAAATTCGAATACGGTTTGCGCCTGCCTATCAGCAATACGAAGCTGACAAGCGGCACGCCGCTTAAACGCGGCGACGTGGTCGTGTTCCGTTATCCAAAAGACGAATCCGTCGATTACATCAAGCGCGCAATCGGACTTCCCGGCGACACGGTTGCGTATCAGGACAAGAAGCTCACCATCAATGGCAAGCCGGTTCCTGAAACGTCGTTGCCCGATTTCTTCGATGACGAACGCATTGGTTATGCAAAGCAGTTCGAAGAAGATCTCGACGGCCGCAAGAACGCCATTCTGAACAATGCACAAGTACCGCCGTTTGTGATTGGCGCCGATGATTTCCCGAATCGCGACAACTGCAATTACAACGCGCAAGGTGTGATCTGCAAGGTGCCCCCGGGCAGCTACTTCATGATGGGCGACAATCGCGACAACAGCGCGGACAGCCGTTATTGGGGTTTTGTACCTGATGCAAATATCGTTGGTCGAGCATTCTTTATCTGGATGAACTTCAGCAGTTTGAAGCGCATTGGTTCATTCCATTGAAACACGCCATGCTTGTATAAATGGTTCGACATTACGCCGCGGGATAACGCGGCGTAGTCGTTAATAAGCACCTCGCATGGACACGTTGCACGGGCCGCCTAGAAACAGCACGAAGAAAAGCGGCTAACGTGCAAGTGTCGTATTGGATTTTATTTTCGGTTTGCCGTTTTCCAGCTGGAATCGCCGGTCCCGGCGCCCGCGTTATACTCTGCCCATGCCCTCAACCCCGTTGGAAAGCCGGCTTCAGTACGAATTTCGCAATGCGGAATTGCTGCGCCAGGCGATGACCCATCGCAGTCACAGTGCCACGCACAATGAACGACTCGAATTTCTCGGAGATTCCGTTCTAAATTGCGTGGTGGCTGCGCTTTTGTTCCAACGATTCGCAAAACTCGACGAAGGCGATCTTTCTCGCGTCCGCGCCAACCTGGTCAAGCAGCAGTCGCTTTATGAGATTGCGCAGGCGCTGAACGTCTCGGAAGCCTTGCGCCTGGGCGAAGGGGAGCTGCGCAGTGGCGGGTTTCGTCGGCCGTCCATCTTGGCTGACACACTGGAAGCCATTTTCGGCGCTGTCTTCCTCGACGGCGGTTTCGACGCGGCGCTGGAAGTCATCAAGCGCCTCTACACGCCAATTCTCGATCACATCGATCCACGCACCATCGGCAAGGACGCGAAGACGCTGCTGCAAGAGTATCTGCAGGGGCACAAGATCGCGTTGCCGACTTATACCGTTGTCGCAACGCACGGGGCCGCGCACAACCAGCAGTTCGAGGTGGAATGCACGGTGCCGAAGCTCGACGTGAAGGTGTCGGGTTCCGGCGCGAGCCGCCGTGCGGCCGAACAGGCTGCGGCGAAAAAGGCGCTGGACGAACTGGCGTCGGCCACGCCCGTGCTGACCGCCAAGCCCAAGCGCAAGGGTTCCCGTGCTGCCAAACTCGCGGAACAGGAAATCGTCCCCGGCGTAACGGGCGTTCAGGCTGCACTGGATCTGCGTGCTCCCGATCGGCGTGAACGCGCGCGGGCGAGCGCGGCCAACGGCAATGCCCATAACGATCCCGAACGTCCGGCGACGGCGCCGCTGGCGGTGATTCGTGCATCGCACGTGGAACCATCGGCGGAGAAGGTCGAGCGTTCGACGATTCATCGGGCGGAACGCGCGGAGAAGGGCGCACCCGAGGCGTCTACGGCGCGCAGCGAGAGCGCTGATAAACCGGTGGATAACGCTGTGCATAACCCGGTGGAGAAGGGCATCGTCAAGGCGGCAAGCAAGCCGGTCGCGGAATCCGTGGTCATCGACAAATCCGCGTCCCCTGCACGGTCGCGCGACGAAGCGCCGGCGAAAGCCGAGGAAAGCGTCGAGGCGCACGCGGACGCGAGCGTCGACGAAACCGTCGCACGCTCGGCCGATGCCGGTCATTAAAGTGCGCTAACGTGCATCAAGGCTATTCCTCAAGCAAGTGCTGAGCGCTGAGCGCCGCCGCCGAAGCGGCCGCGCCACTGAACAAACGCAACGCCCGACGCCACGCGTCCCAACGAATCTGTAGCTGCAAACATCTATGAACGCTCCCACTCCCTCTGATTTCCGCTGCGGCATGGTCGCGATCGTCGGCCGGCCGAACGTCGGCAAGTCGACCTTGATGAACGCGCTCGTCGGGCAGAAAGTCAGCATCACATCGCGCAAGGCGCAGACCACGCGGCATCGGATCACCGGCATTCGTACGTTGGACGACGCACAGTACATCTTTGTCGATACCCCCGGCTTCCAGACCAAGCACAGCGGCGCACTGAACCGCTCGCTGAACCGTGCTGTAACTTCCACGCTGACAGCGGTCGATGCCATCCTGTTCGTGATCGAAGCTGGCCGTTTCGGGCCGGACGACCAAAAAGTGCTCGACCTGATCCCGAACGACACGCCGTGCCTTTTGATCGCAAACAAGCTGGATCACGTGAACGACAAGGAGACGCTGTTCCCGTTCATGCAGAAGATGAGCGCTTTGCACGACTTCAAGGAAATCGTGCCGATGACCGCGAAGCATCCCGACGACATCACGCGTCTGATGGCGGTGGTGAAGCCGTATCTCCCGGAAGGAACGCCCATCTACGGCGAAGACGACCTGACGGACCGCAGCGAGCGTTTTCTCGCCGCTGAAATCCTGCGCGAGAAAGTGTTCCGCTGGACTGGCGACGAGTTGCCGTACACGAGCACGGTGATGATCGACAAATGGGAGACCGAAGGCCGCCTGCGCCGGATTTTCGCGACCATCCTGGTTGAACGCGATACCCACAAGGCGATGATCATCGGTCACAAAGGGGCGAAGCTGAAGCAGATCAGCACTGAAGCTCGTCTCGACATGGAAAAGCTTTTCGATGGCCCCGTGTACCTTGAAACCTTCATCAAGGTGAAGAGCGGCTGGGCCGATAACGAAGCGGGATTGCGCGCCTATGGGTACGAATGACGCGTGGATGACCCAGTCTTCCAACGCCGACTCCGATCCGCTCGCCGACGATAACTTCAGTGTCGACGAGCCGCCGACGCCCGCGCCGAAAAAGCGCGGGACGCGCGCCGCTTCGACCAAAGCTTCCGCCAAATCCGCTGCACCGAAAGAACCCAGGCCGCCTCGCGCTGCGCCGCGTTCGGATTTCCGTATCGCGGAGCAGCCGTCGTTCGTACTGCACAGCTATCCGTATCGTGAAACAAGCCTGATCCTCGATGTATTTTCCCGCGATCACGGCCGCGTTGCGCTCGTCGCCAAGGGCGCAAAACGGCCGCATTCGGCGCTGCGCGGCGTACTGCAGACATTCCAGCCACTGGGTTTGTCGTGGACGGGGAAGGGCGAAGTACGCACCCTGACGCAGGCAGAATGGGTCGGCGGCATGTTGCCGCTCGCCGGCGACGCGTTGCTGTGCGGTTTCTACGTCAACGAATTGCTCGTCAAGTTCTGCGCACGCGAAGACGCGCATCCCGCGCTGTTCAATCATTACGTGCTGACGTTGTCGCGTCTCGCGCACGGCGAGCCGGCGCTGTACGCGTTGCGATCGTTCGAGCGCGTGTTGCTGCGCGAGACCGGTTACGCAATGGCGCTGAACAAGACCATCACGCGCCAGCCGGTTGTCGCCGGGCAGAAGTACGTGTTCGATCCCGAACGCGGCGTGCGTGAAGCATCGGACGATGTCCCGTCGCAATGGCCCGTGATCGCGGGGCAAACCCTTCTCGACATGGAGAAGGACGAATACAGCCGCCCGCAGACGGCCGCGCAGAGCAAAACGCTGATGCGCTTTCTGCTGAACGTGTATCTTGGCGGCACGCCGCTCGCCACCCGTCAAATCCTGATCGACCTGCAAAATCTATGAGCTTCTTTCTTTCGTCGCCCGCGAATGTGATCGATCTGGGCGTCAACATCGATCACGTCGCAACGCTGCGCAACGCGCGTGGCACGCAGTACCCCGACCCGATCCGCGCCGCGCTGCAAGCTGAAGAAGCCGGCGCCGACGCCATCACGCTGCATTTGCGGGAAGATCGCCGTCACATTCTCGATGCCGACGTGCACGCGCTGCGTCCTCTGCTCAAAACGCGGATGAACCTTGAATGCGCGGTGACGCAGGAAATGCTCGACATCGCGTGCGGCGTGCGTCCGCATGACGTGTGTCTTGTGCCGGAAAAGCGCCAGGAACTGACGACCGAAGGCGGCCTTGACGTCGCCGGCCAGTTCAACGCCGTCAAAGCCGCGTGCGAGCAGTTGAAGCAGGCGGGCGCGCGGGTTTCGCTTTTCATCGATGCCGATGAAACCCAGATTCGCGCCGCGCATGAAGCGGGCGCGCCGGTTATCGAACTGCATACGGGCTGCTACGCCGAAGCACACGACGAGGCCACGCAGCAAAAGGAATTCGAGCGCGTGGCGCGAAGCGTCGATTTCGGCAATTCGCTCGGCCTGAAGGTGAACGCGGGACACGGTCTGCACTACACGAACGTGCAGCCGATCGCAGCGCTTGAAGGCATCGTGGAGCTGAACATCGGGCATGCGATCGTCGCGCACGCGATCTTCGCCGGCTGGGACAACGCCGTGCGCGAGATGAAGGCGATCATGGTGGCGTCGCGTCTTGCCGCCACATCGTCGCTATAAACCATGGCGATCTACGGAATCGGTACGGACCTGGTTCAGGTAAGCCGCATTGCCGGCGTGATGGAGCGCACGAAAGGGCGCTTCGCCGAGAAGGTGCTCGGCGCGGACGAACTGCGCGTCTATCACGCACGCAAGGCGCGCTCCGAAGTACGCGGCCTGGCGTTCCTCGCAACGCGTTTCTCGGCGAAGGAAGCGTTTTCGAAGGCGATCGGCCTCGGCATGCACTGGCCCATGACCTGGCGCGCGGTCCAGACGCTCAACGAGCCGAGCGGCAAGCCGAAGGTGGTGGCATCGGGCGAACTCGCCGAGTGGCTCGAGGCCCGTGGCATCACGGCGCAAGTCACCATCACCGATGAACGCGACTACGCGGTGTCGTTCGTGATCGCAGAAACGAATGTGCAAGACTACTAACCCCTGACTTTTCCGCATCCAATTTGAACTCGTTAAAACGCACTCCCGGTCCGGTCATGCTCGACGTGGCCGGCACCACGCTCTCCGACGCCGACATTCGCCGTATCGACCATCCGATGACCGGCGGCATCATCCTCTTCACGCGGCATTTCCAGGATCGGGCGCAGCTCGTTGCACTGACCGACGCGATTCGCGCGGTGCGTGACGATATCCTGATCGCCGTGGATCACGAAGGTGGCCGCGTGCAGCGTTTCCGTACCGATGGCTTCACGGTCCTGCCCGCGCCGGGCAAGCTCGGCGCGTTGTGGGATCGCGACGTATTGCTCGCTACCAAGACCGCGACGGCCTTTGGCTACGTGCTCGCGGCGGAGTTGCGGGCGTGCGGTATCGACATGAGTTTCACGCCCGTACTCGATCTCGACTACGGGCATTCGAAGGTGATCGGCGATCGCGCGTTGCACAGCGACCCGCGCGTGGTGACCCTGCTTGCGAAGAGCCTGAACCACGGCTTGGCGCTCGCGGGCATGGCCAATTGCGGCAAGCATTTTCCGGGACACGGGTTTGCATCGGCGGATTCGCATGTCGCCATGCCGGTGGACGACCGCTCGCTCGAAGACATCCTCGCCGCCGATACCAAGCCGTACGACTGGCTGGGGATGTCGCTGGCGTCGGTGATTCCGGCGCACGTGATCTACCCGCAAGTCGATGAAAAACCTGCCGGCTTCTCGCGCGTCTGGCTGCAGGACATCTTGCGGGGCAAGCTGGGTTTCAATGGCGCGATCTTCAGCGACGATCTTTCGATGGAAGCCGCCCGCGCCGGCGGCACGCTGACCGAAGCCGCGGCCGCGGCGCTGACCGCCGGCTGTGACATGGTGCTGATCTGCAACCAGCCGGAAGAGGCGGAGAAGGTCCTCGACAGGCTGACGTTCCAGCAGACGAAGGCGTCGCTGACGCGGTTGAAGCGCATGCGTCCCAGAGGGCACGCGTGGCGCTGGAACAAGCTGATGTCGCAGGTGGAATATCAGCAGGCGCTGGCGCTGATCAAGAGCGCGCTGGGCTGAATGCAAAAAGCCGGAAGTTTCTTCGAAAGAAACCTCCGGCTTTTTTTCAAACTCAAACGCATTTACTCCAGCTTCATGCGCTGCAGCTTGTTGTAGAGCGTCTTCGGGCTGATGCCAAGCAGCGTCGCCGCCCGATGCCGCGTGCCGCCAACCGCTTCGAGCGTCGCGCGAATCAGCATGTCTTCCACGTCGGCGAGTGCCGTGCCGACCGTCACCTGGACGCTGGTGCCGTTCAGCCCACGTCCGCCTGCGCTCGTATGTTCATCGGCGCGAAGGGTTTCGATCACGTCGCCGGACGCGTGGTACGCACGACGAACCCGGTCGCGCAACTCACGCACGTTGCCCGGCCATTCGGCTGCAAGGCACTCGCGGATGAAATCCGGGCTCACACGTTTGGGCGCGCCGCTCGTGATGCCGCTCACATGATTTTCGCGATTCAGCTCATAGACGAAATGCTCGGCGAGGAGCGCAATGTCATCGCCGCGATCGCGCAGCGGTGGCAACGCAATCGACGATGCATTCAGGCGCTGGAACAGATCCTCGCGCAATTTGCCCTCGGCGACGGCGTCTTTGGGCGGCACTCTGGTCGATGCCAGCAGCCGGAAATCCGTCACGATCTTGTTGCTGCCGCCCACGCGCATGAACGTCTGCGAGTCGAGTGCGCGCAGCAGGGCTTCTTGCTGGGCGATCGGCAATGCATCGATCTGATCGAGGAACAACGTGCCGCCACCGGCCTGTTCGAGCAAGCCCGGCTCGCGGTTCTCCGCGCCGGCGAATGCGCCGCGCTCGTGACCGAACATCAGGCTTTCCATCGAACGTGCGTTGCTGTCCGTGGCTGCCGCGCAATCGAACGAAACAAATGGACCTTTGCGGCGCCGGCTCATCTCATGCAGGGTACGTGCGGCGACCTTCTTGCCCGTGCCGGCTTCCCCGCAGATCAGTACGGCGGCTTCAGTCGGCGCGGTATGTTCGATCAGGTCGTAGACATGCTGGATCGCGGCGCTGCGTCCCAGCATGCTGCCGAAATGGCCGAGTTCGCGCAGCGTGCTGCGCAACGCGCCGACTTCCTCGGTCAGTTCGTACGGGCGTGGAATGCGTGCGAGCAAACTGCGCAGGCGCGGAATGTTCACCGGCTTCAGCAGGTAATCCCAGATGCCCTGCCGCAGGCCTTCAATCGCGCTTTCCACAGTCGCGTTCCCGGTCATCACGATAACCGGCAGGGCGCCGCCTGGCGGCTGCGCAGGAAGGTTGTGCAGCAGGTCGAGACCGCTGCCATCCGGCAAGTTCAGGTCGACGAGCACGACGTCCGGAATGAAGCGCGTCAGGGCGGACCGCGCCTCGGCGAGGGTGGTTGCGGTATCGACGGAAAAGCCGTCGGCCGCGAGAATGGCGGACAGGCCAGAAAGGCTGTTCGGATCGTCTTCGACAATCAAAGCGTGTGGCATGGCGGACACGGCGTAATAAGTGGGTCTGAATGGCGTTCCGGGCCGGCCGCCATCTGGCGACGCTCGGCGGCGAACGCGTCGGTACCGGGCAATGAAGACGCCGGCCCGCCTTGTGGCTGACATCATGTCAGCTCATCATTGCGTTCCAGTTATCGCTGTTCATCGCCGGGTCTTCGTCCTGCGCTTGCTCAATACTGATCTCTGCGCTGGCACGGCTTGCTTGCGGTCGAACAACTTGGAGCAAGCCGAACCTGAAAGCGCTTACTGCGGCTTCACGTGCAAGTCGTTCTTGACGGACTGCACGCCTTCCACGCCACGAGCAACCGAAACCGCCTTTTGAATCTGGCTCGGAGAATCCACGAAGCCCGACAACAGCACTTCGCTCCGATACGTCTTGACGCTCACTGACAAGGACTTCAGGCCCGGGTCTTCCAGCAAGGCCGTCTTCACTTTGGTAGTGATGGCAGAGTCTGTGGTGTATTCGCCAGCCGACTCATGTGTGGGCGTCGACGAACAACCGGCAGTGATGGCGATTGCGGGAACGGCACAAACAGCGGCAATTACGAGGCGTGCGAAAGCGGTTTTTGTAGTCGTCATTTTTTCTTGTGATGAAAGTTGAAAGATTCCGCGCGTTCATTGCGCAGTCACGACTACTGGAGCAGGTTTCGTGCCATCGGCTTGAAGTAGACGAATCAGGTAGTTAGCTGCGCGCCTTGCACCGAATGACACGTTTCAAACGTAATTTCGAAGTATGAACCGGTAAAGTTTGCCTGAATTGGCAATAATGTTCAGCAAAAAGAAAAAGCGCCCCGAAGGGCGCTTTTCGTGACTTCCGAAGCGACGCTGGCTTTAAGCGCGGCTGCGGTATTCGTTCGTGCGGGTATCGATTTCGATCTTGTCGCCGATGTTGCAGAAGAGCGGCACTTGCAGTTCGAAGCCCGTTGCGAGCTTGGCCGTCTTCAGGACCTTGCCCGACGACGTATCGCCCTTGACGGCCGGTTCCGTGTAGATGATCTCGCGGACCAGCGAGGTCGGCAGTTCTACCGAGATGGCTTTCTCGTTGTAGAACACCACTTCGCACGGCATGCCGTCTGCAAGGTAGTTAAGGGCGTCGCCCATCATGTCGGCTTCGACTTCGAACTGGTTGTAGTCAGCGTCCATGAACACGTACATAGGGTCGGCGAAGTACGAGTACGTCACTTCCTTGCGGTCGAGCTGGACGACGTCGAATTTGTCGTCCGCCTTGTACACCGATTCCATGTTGCCGCTTGCCAGCAGGTTGCGGAACTTCATCTTCACGACCGCGGAATTGCGGCCGGATTTGTTGTATTCGGCCTTCAACACGACCATGGCATCGCTGCCGATCATCACGACGTTGCCGACGCGGAGTTCTTGTGCGGTCTTCATAATTAAAAAACTGTCCTGTACGAAAATGTGAGCCTGTTCGCTGCGGTGATGGCGGCTGACTCGAAATTGGATGTGTTGCAGCTACCCTGCCTGTTCCGTCCCACGCCATGCCGCGCGCCTGGGTGCTCGCCTGGGTGCTTGCTTGAATGCTTCACCCGTCCACCGTGGAATCCGCCCGAAAACGTACGCGTTGGGTCTCGTTGCGTCTGTTCCGGACTGCAAGCCGTTGGATAACCGCTTATTTTAACTGAGATTTTGCGAAATCCGCCAGATTTCCAGCCAGATCGCCAATACTCGCAAGTTCCACGGCCCAATCGGCCGCGCGCTGCTCCAGATGCTTTCGATACCGCCAGAAACCGGACCAATCCGGCGCGCCTACGCCGTTCCAGGCATGCCAGAACCGCTCCAGCGCAGCCCGCGCGGGCTCCGGCAAGTTGTTTGCGTAGTGGGCGAGGGCGGCATCGAGCTTGGGCAGATGGGCGTCGTCTGCTTGCGGATAGATTTGCCACACGAACGGTTTTTGCGCCCATTGCGCTCGAACGAACGAATCTTCGCCGCGCACGAAATTGATATCGGCGGCCCAGAGCAAGGCGTCGAAAAGCGGCTGTTCCACAAAACCCAGCGCGTAGGCCTTCAACGAACCGCTTTCAGCCTTCGATCCCGCCGCAAACCCCGATAGCCCAAAAAAGCGTGCAATAGCGCCTGAAATGCGTCCTTCGGGCACCAGCAATGCAATGGGCGTGGGTGAATCGCGCCATTGTTCGAGCAATGTATCGATGGCCGGATTCTCGTACGCGAACAGGGAGATCACCGTTGTCTCGGACGAAGGCGCTGCGATGCCGACCCGTTCCTGCCACCACGCGTCGCGCTGGAACGCTTCGCGTTGCGCGTCTAACGTCCGTTCCTTCAGGACGCCGCCCGTGCCCGCACCGAGGCCCGGGAAGAAGAAGGTCTTGTTGATCGCATGGCGCGGATGCGGCGACGGCCGCAGGTGGAAATCCGCGACCCAGTCCTCGGCGCTCAGATATTCCAGGTTGAACCACACGGGTTTGCGATCGCGGCGCGCCATCGCGGTGACGTAGATGGCGGGCAGCTCGCAGCCGAACGCTTCGATCACGACATCGGCGATCTGCAGCGTGTCGCCGGCGTGTGTCGGCGCGTGCCAGTGCTCGATCACGACGCCCCCGGCCTCCTGGCGCGCGAGCGTCGCATCGACGGCGGGGCAGAGCGCGTGGAAAGCCTTGAGTTCATCGACGAAAAGGCGCACTTGCCAGCCGTGCTCCGCCTTGAGCTGGCGCGCGAGGCGCCAGCAGACGCCGATGTCGCCGAAGTTGTCGATGACTTCGCAAAAAATATCGCACGCGATTTCGGCATCTGCATGACCGGCCACCGCCGGGGAATTTTCCATTGAAGCAGGCATAAGTGCTGAAGCGGCGACGAACCGCTTGATCGATGGTGAACGAGAGCCCGAGTGTGGTTTGCACTAAACTGGCATTTTTGAAGATGACGATTCGCGCGCTCCGGCTTCAAAGCCGCCAGGCGGCTTCAATATGACCTCAACGCGAACTCCGCACGACACCCTGCATGACCGAACCCGACGTTTTCGACCCTAAAAAGAACCTGGCCCAGTTGCCGCACCTGCCGGGCGTGTACCGCTACTACGACGAGAACGGCAACGTGCTGTACGTCGGGAAAGCGCGCGACCTGAAAAAGCGCGTATCGAGCTATTTTACGAAGACGCTGCTTTCGCCGCGCATCGCGATGATGGTCACGCGCATTCGCAAGATAGAAACGACCGTCACGCGATCCGAAGCCGAAGCGCTGTTGCTTGAGAATAATCTGATCAAGGCGCTCACGCCGCGATACAACATCCTGTTTCGCGACGACAAGTCTTATCCGTATCTCAAGCTGACTGGCCACAAGTTTCCGCGCATGGCGTATTACCGCGGCAGCGTCGACAAGAAGAACCAGTATTTCGGTCCGTTCCCGAGCGCGTGGGCCGTACGCGAGAGTATCCAGATTTTGCAGCGCGTGTTCCAGTTGCGCACGTGCGAGGATTCCGTCTTCACCAACCGCACGCGGCCGTGCCTGCTGCATCAGATTGGACGATGCACGGGACCGTGCGTCGGTTTGATCGATGAAGAAGATTACGCGCGCGATGTGTCGAATGCATCGCGTTTCCTGCTCGGACGGCAGGGCGAAGTGATGAAGGAACTCGAGCAGAAGATGCATGCGTTCGCGGCCGACCTCAAGTTCGAGCAGGCCGCCGCCGTGCGCAACCAGATGAGTTCCCTGTCCACCGTGCTGCATCAGCAGGCTATCGAAGTGGGCGGCGACAACGACGTCGATATCCTTGCGGTCGTCGCGCTCGGCGGCAAGGTCTGCGTGAACCTCGCGATGGTGCGCGGCGGCCGGCATCTCGGCGACAAAGCGTACTTCCCGACGCATGTCGAAGCCGCGCTGGCGATTGAAGATGCAATGCCAGAGGAACTGGCCGATGACTGCACTGCGGAAGACATCGGCGATATCGTCATCGAGCAAGTCGAAGCAAACGCCAGTGAAATCGCGTTGCCGGCGGGCACGCTTGCGTCGATCGAGCAGGACTTCGAGGCGCATGCCACGACCGGCGAAATGCAGGAGGAGATCGCCGAAACCGGCGCGGTCGAAGAATCCGAACTTGCCACCGAGTCGCAGCGTCAGGGCGCGCTCGAGGCTGAGGTGCTGGAGGCGTTTATCGCGCAGCATTACATCGGCAATCGTGTTCCGCCGGTGCTGGTTGTCAGTCACGCGCCGGCGAATCGCGAACTCGTCGATCTGCTGATCGAACAGGCTGGCCACAAGGTCACGCTGTTGCGCCAGCCGCAGGGACAAAAGCGCGTGTGGTTGTCCATGGCCGAGTCCAACGCGAAGCTCGCCCTCGCGCGTCTGCTCTCCGAGCAGGGCTCGCAACAGGCCCGCACGCGATCGCTCGCGGACACGTTGAGTCTGGAAATGGATGACCTCGCGCAATTGCGCATCGAATGTTTCGATATCAGCCACACGATGGGCGAAGCGACGCAGGCATCGTGCGTGGTCTATCACCATCACAAGATGCAGACGGCGGAATACCGGCGCTACAACATCACCGGCATCACGCCCGGCGACGATTACGCCGCGATGCGCCAGGTCCTGACCCGCCGCTACGAGAAGATGGTCGCGCAAGCCGCGGCGCGGGCGGCTGAAGAGCCGGTGGTCCCGGACCCGTCTGAAGCACCGCAATCGGATGAGCCGGACGTTGCCGAACCCACGCCTTCGGGCGGGCGTTTGCCGAACATCGTGTTGATCGATGGCGGCAAGGGACAGGTCGAGATCGCGCGGCAAGTGTTCGCCGAACTGGGGCTCGACCACGGCATGCTGGTTGGCGTCGCGAAAGGAGAAGGGCGTAAGGTGGGCCTCGAAACGCTGATTTTCGCCGATACCCGCACGCCGCTCGAGCTCGGCAAGGAAAGCGCTGCGCTGATGCTGGTCGCACAGATCCGCGATGAGGCGCACCGCTTTGCGATCACCGGCATGCGCGCGAAACGCGCGAAGACGCGGCAGACGTCGCGGCTCGAGGAGCTCGAGGGCATTGGCGCAAAACGGCGTCAGCGGTTGCTGTCGCGCTTTGGCGGATTGCGCGGCGTGCAGGCGGCGAGCGTGGAGGATCTTGCGAGTGTGGAAGGGATCTCGCAGGCGCTGGCCGAGCAGATCTACCGGCAGTTGCATTGAGCGCAACGTCCGGCCGTCCGGCCCGTCGGCTTGTGACATATAAGTCGACGCGGCACAATGGCACCTCTCAATAAGAGTCACGCCCATGCCGTTCAATTTCCCGATCTTCCTGACGTGGCTGCGAATCGTGCTGATTCCGCTCGTCGTGGGCGTCTTCTATTTGCCGGACGTGATGATGAGCCCGGACCATCGCAACCTGGTCGGCATGGTGATCTTCGTGCTCGCCGCGCTGACCGACTGGTTCGACGGCTATCTGGCGCGCAAGCTCAACCAGACATCGGCGTTCGGCGCGTTTCTCGACCCCGTCGCCGACAAGCTCATGGTCACGGCCGCGCTGCTGATCCTCGTGCAACTGATGCGGCTGAACGCGGTGATTGCGCTGGTGATCGTGGGGCGTGAGATCACCATTTCCGCGTTGCGTGAATGGATGGCGCAGATCGGGGCGTCGAAGAGCGTTGCCGTGAATTCGCTGGGCAAGTTCAAGACCGTTTGCCAGATGGTCGCGATCCCCATGCTGCTCTTCTATGGGCCGCTGAAGATATCGGGTACGCCTATCGTTATCGATACACGCATGTGGGGTCTCTGGCTGATCTATGTTGCTGCATTCCTCACCGTATGGTCGATGCTCTATTACATGAAGCTCGCCTGGCCGCAAATACGCGAGCGCGGCGGCATGCTTTAACCTGTGTACGAGATGGTTGATTGCAGTTAAAAGTGATGGGGCGCATACAAAGCTCTTGACACCAAAGTTGGGGTTCTCCATAATCTCGTTTCTGTCGGATGCACGCGAAACAAGACATCGCAACGCAGCGTCTGATGAAGTACAAAAGCAGTAATTTGGCAGAAGAAGTCGGCAAGATGCGGGAGTAGCTCAGCTGGTAGAGCGCAACCTTGCCAAGGTTGAGGTCGCGAGTTCGAGCCTCGTCTCCCGCTCCAGATTCAGAGGTCGTCGGCAATGGTAAGTCGACGACTGGCAGTAGATTGCAAGGCAAGATGCGGGAGTAGCTCAGCTGGTAGAGCGCAACCTTGCCAAGGTTGAGGTCGCGAGTTCGAGCCTCGTCTCCCGCTCCATTAAAAGGGGAAGCAAAGCTTCCCTTTTTGTTTGGTGGCCCGGATCAATGTACTGCTCGGATGGGTTTGCCAGGCACGGTACGTTTCATGTAGCTCCCGCTTCTGGCGCGATAGCAAAGCGGTTATGCAGCGGCCTGCAAAGCCGTTTAGGCCGGTTCGACTCCGGCTCGCGCCTCCAGGATTCAAAAGAAAAAAGCCCTGACTTGGTCGGGGCTTTTTCTTTTGGCATTTGCTATACATGGCTCATTCGGCATCGAAACTTATTCAGGTGTATCCATGACCGACCTCAATCCGGAATTCAAATGGCAGTGGGCTGCATTCAGTGAGCTTGGCGCACGCGATGTCTACACCATGCTCGCTGCCCGCAGCGAGGTGTTCGTGATCGAGCAGCAGTGCTTGTATGCGGATATGGACGGTCAGGATCCCGATGCATGGCATCTGCTTGTCCATAGCCAGAAGGCCAACCCTGAACTGGCCGGTTATCTGCGCGTTCTGCCGCCGGATGAACCCGGCGTCGCGGCGAATGCCGACGTGCGCATCGGCCGTGTCCTCACGCGGGCGCCGTTTCGCGGTATCGGACTCGGTCAGGCGATGCTCGAACGCACGCTTACGCATATCGAAGCGCAATGGCCCGGGCACGCAACCCGTCTGCACGCGCAAGCTCATCTGCAGCGCTTCTACGGAAGCTTCGGCTTCGAGCCCATCTCGGATATCCATCTCGACGACGACATCCCGCATATCTGGATGCGTCGTGTAATGTCAAGACGCTAGGATGTCGAATCGATCACGCGCCGTACATCGGCCGTGATGTTTTCGATGGGATCGGTCTCGGTCGCGAGCAGGCGCGCGTGGCCGTGGGTATCGAAGATATAGACAGCCGAGCTGTGCGTCACGTCGTATGCGCCCGACGGATCGCGCTTCTCCATCTGGTAAGCCACGCGATACCGCTTCGCAAGCCCTTCGATTGCCCCATCCGTGCCCGTCAGGCCGATCGCATGTTCCGCGTCGAACGCACGCACGTACTCGTGCAGCGCGGCGGCGGTATCACGGGCCGGATCGACGGTGATGAACGCAATACGCGTGTTCCTGGCGTCGGGGCCGAGTTGCTGCAGGACCTGCATCAGCCGCGCCATGGTCTCCGGACAAACGTCCGGGCAGTGCGTGTAGCCGAAATAAACCAGCGTCGTTTTCCCAGCGAACGACTGCCCGGTGGCGGGTTTGCCCGTATCGTCGGTGAGATTGAAGTCAAGGTCGGGGAGATGGCCGGTGACATCGGCGAGCTTCCAGGGCGCCGCGTCGTGATGCGAGCACGCGGTGAGGGATGCGCTGAAAACCAGCGCGGCAAGCAGGGCGGATACGCGGCCTGCGCGATGAAACCGGAACCAGGAAAGCATTTTGCGACTCGGACAAAGTGGAACATCAAGGCGGCAGATCAGCCACGTACGGCCGATGTACGAACAACGCAGGACAACCCGCGTTTGATTCGTCACAAGATGTTTCGTGACGCCATGCGGGGCCGACTTTATCTCAGAATAGAGGCCTTCGCCGCGAGACTGTGATTCCACGCACGCTTTCGTGGCGATTTGCCGCACATCATGGGATCGTGGCGCGCGGGTTTATCGAAGCAATTTGCAAGATTCGAGTGCACGGTATCGGGTGTTCGTTCGTTATGCAGTGCATCCATGCCGCTTTCTCCCAAGGGCGTTCCCGTTTTGGGCGTACCGAACAGGCCGACAAGCGCTTTGACATGCGCACACTTTCCCGGCCGTTCCCGGCTAAAAAGGCAGATATCGATGCAAAACCTTCCTGAAAAACTTCCACTCGCCGAGACTGCTTTTTTCTTCGATTTCGACGGCACGCTCGTCGAACTGGCTTCCACGCCTGACGGCGTCGTCGTGTCGCCAGCAGTGGCGCCGATCCTGACCGCGCTGCGCCGCGCGACCAACGGCGCGGTGGCGATCGTGTCGGGGCGTGGTATCGACAGCATCGACTCGTTTTTGAAGATGCCTGACATCCCCGTCGCCGGTCTTCATGGCGCGGAGCGCCGGGACTCGAATGCGGATGTGCATCGCGTGGGTTTCAACGACGAACGCCTGATGCGCATGGAACACGTGCTCGAAGGCGTGATGAAGGCGAATCCCGGCATGCTGCTGGAGATCAAGGGCGCGGCGCTCGCGCTGCATTATCGCAACGCGCCGGAGCGCGGCCCGGCGGCGCGCGAGGCGACGGAACAACTTGTCGCGCAATACGCCGACGCTTACGTATTGCAGCCCGGCAAGATGGTCTACGAGATCAAGCCGAAGGACGTCGATAAAGGCCGCGCGGTGCGCGCTTTCCTCGATGAACCGCCGTTCACGGGACGCCGGCCGGTGTTTATCGGCGACGACCTGACGGACGAGAAGGGCTTTGCGGTCGTGAACGAGCGCGACGGTCTGTCGATCAAGGTCGGCGCCGGCGATACGCTCGCGCATGCGCGCGTCGATTCGGTCAGTGCTTTGATTGATTGGCTGCAAAACATAGCCGGTATTCAGGGCTTGCGCTCGTGAGTCGCCTGATCATTGTTTCGAACCGCGTTGCGCCGATCTCGGAAGGCGGACCGGCGGCGGGGGGGCTTGCCGTCGGCGTCTACGACGCGTTGAAGGAAACCGGCGGCATGTGGTTCGGCTGGAGCGGCGACGTGGTGGCTGAACCACCCGAAGGCATCAAGCTGGAGGAGCGCGGGCGCGTGACGTTTGCGACCATCGGACTGGCGCAGCGCGATTACGACCAGTACTACCGCGGGTTTTCGAACGCGACGCTGTGGCCGGCGTTTCATTACCGGCCGGATCTGATCCAGTTCGATCGCGATGAATTCGACGGCTATTGCCGCGTGAACCGGTGGCTTGCGAAGCAACTCGCGCCGCTGCTGAGACCCGACGACGTCATCTGGGTCCACGACTATCACCTGATTCCGTTTGCGCAGGCATTGCGCGACGAGGGCGTGACAAACCGCATCGGGTTCTTCTTGCACATCCCGTTTCCGGCGGCGCAGGTGTTGCTGAGCGTGCCGCGTCATCGTGTCCTGGCGGAAGCATTGTGTTCCTACGACCTTCTCGGTTTCCAGACCGCGCCGGATCTGCGCGCGTTTTGCGATTACATCGAAACGGAGGCGAACGGCACGGTCACGCGCATCGCGGGCGAGCCGAACGCGGTGAGCGCGTTCGGCAAGACGCTGCGGGCGGGTGCTTACCCGATCGGCGTATATCCCGATGAGATCGCCTCGCTCGCCAAGGACGGCGAAAGCGGGCGCGAAGTGCAGACGGTGAAGACCACGCTGCGTGACCGCAAGCTGATCATGAGCGTGGACCGGCTGGATTATTCGAAGGGTCTCGTCGAGCGGTTTCGTGCGTTCGAGAAATTGCTGGAACGCGAGCCTGCGCAGCGCAACAACGTGTCGTTCGTACAGATCGCACCGCCTACACGTGCCGACATGGACACGTACAAGGACATCCGCCTGCAGCTCGAAGCGGAATCGGGGCGCATCAACGGCCGGTACGCCGAACTGGACTGGACGCCGATCCGGTATATCCATCGGCAATATGAGCGGCCTGTACTCGCTGCGCTGTTTCATGCGTCGCACGTCGGGTTCGTCACGCCTTTACGCGACGGCATGAATCTGGTGGCGAAGGAATACGTGGCGGCGCAGGACCCGGACGATCCCGGCGTGCTGGTGTTGTCGCAGTTTGCCGGCGCGGCGCAGGAATTGAACGGCGCGCTCATTGTGAATCCGCTCGATATCGCCGGCATGGCCGACGCATTGGCCGCAGCGCTCGCCATGCCGCTGGCCGAACGCAGGGCCCGTCACGCCGAGATGTTCACGCAGCTCCGCGAGAACAACGTCTCCGTCTGGCGCGACAACTTCATGCGCGACCTGCAGGCTTGAGGTGCAAAAAAGCCGCTTCGGTATTGGCACCGAAGCGGCTTTTCAACTGGCTGAACGGCTGATTACGTCTGTTCGGCCTTCGCCGCGATCTGCTGCGACGGCATGGTGGTCGGCGGCAACTTCCCATGCTGCTTGGACAACAATTCCCGATACAAACCCGGACGATCCCGCAATTGCTGCGGCGAACCGTCATCGATCACCTTGCCCGCGCTCATCACGATAATCCGGTCGAAGCCCTGCAGCGTCGACAAACGGTGCGCAATCGCGATCACCGTGCGGCCGACCATCAGCCGGTCGAGCGCCTGCTGAATCGCTTCTTCCGATGAGCTGTCGAGCGCGGACGTGGCTTCATCGAGCAGAAGAATGGGTGCGTTCTTCAGGATCGCGCGCGCGATGGCGATCCGTTGGCGCTGGCCGCCCGACAACTTCACGCCACGATCGCCAACGATGGTATCGAACCCTTCAGGCATCGCTTCGATGAAATCGGTGCAGCGCGCTTCACGAGCAGCCGCAAGCACTTCCTCGCGCGTTGCATCGGGCCGCCCATATGCCAGGTTTTCATACACGGTGCGGTGGAACAGCGAAATATCCTGCGGTACGAGCGCAATCGACATGCGCAGACTGTCCTGGGTGATCAGTGAGATATCTTGTCCGTCGACCTTGATCGCGCCGCCTTGCGCTTCGTAGAAGCGCTGCAGCAGGGCGAGCACCGTCGATTTACCCGCACCCGACTTGCCGATTAGCCCGACGCGCTGACCCGGTTCAATGTGAAGATTGAATTTATCGAGGATAGGACGGCGGCGCGGATATGCGAACGTCACTTCCTCAAAGTCGACACGTCCGCCTTGCGGCACGAGTTCAGCCGCGTCCGACCGGTCGGGCATGCCGTGCGGCTCGAGCAGCGTTTGAACTGCTTCGGAAAGGCGCGCGACGTGCTGCGTCACGTCCACCAGCGCCACGGCCAGGTCTCGCGTGCCGTGAAGAATGGTGAAGCCGAGCGAGCTGACCAGCACGATGTCACCGGACGTCGCCTGGCCTTTCGACCACAGCCACAATGCCCAGCCAAGCAGTCCGGCGGACAGGATCGCCGTTACGACCGCGTGGAAAAGGCGCAACTTCTCCAGGTACAGCAAGCTTTGCTGGCGCGCGACCATTTCGGCCTTGACCGTCGAACCGAAGCGCTTTTGTTCGCGAAACGTCATGCCGAACGCACGCACGAGCGCCATGTTGCCGATGACATCCACGAGTTCGCCGTCGACCGACGCCGCTTTCGATGCAAATGTGTGATGCCGGGCCGAGCCGCGCCCGGCCAGCCGATACAGCACGAACGCGAGAATGGCGGACGCGAGCATCAGGCCGCCGGCCATCAACGGATTCACGGCGATGATCATGAAAATGGCGCCGATCACCGCAATGCAAGGCGGCAACACGTTCCACGCCATGGTGTTTTCGGCGGTATAGATCGCGTTCGATGTCGCCGTGATACGGCTCGCGAGCATGCCGGGCTGTTTCTCGGAGAAATAGGTGGGGGAGTGACCGCTCAGGTAGGAGAACAGATCGCGCCTCAAGTCGCCCGTGACAATGACGAATGCGTGCGCGCCGACCCAGCCGCCGACCCGCCACAGAAGGTTGTCGGCGGCGATCAGGCCGACCAGGATCATGAAGGCCGCCCAGAGCGGGCCGGGATGACCGCGGCCCTGGCCGAGCACATCGATCAGATGCTTGATCGCGTACTGCGAGGCGAGCGCGCAGCCGACAGCGGCCAGCACGCTGACCAGTACGATGGTGTGAGCGACAGGGTGCCGGCGGATGTAACGAAACAGGAACGCGAGCGGGCGATGCGCATAGCTCGCTAGCTTGGCGTTGTGTACGTTACGCTGAGAAACGGTGAGTTGGTCCAATTGGTCGTTTTAGGTCGAGTAGAGCGGTTGAGCGCGGTGCCTTGCCGTGGTCACAAGCAAGGCGCGTCGGGCAGTCCTCCGGGCGTCCAATGCAGCAATCCAGACAAACGCCGGGCCGCGACGATTATTGAATTGTAGCCAGTGTAACGAGCCAAATCCCCTCGCGTAGTCCTTTCCGTGGCACTTATCCATCAGAACTGAAGCAATTTCAGCGAAAGCGGTCCGCCTTGACGGATTTCTATGCCTGCCGATAGGCGGCCCCACACCCTGGATCGCCGCGCAAATGACTTGCTGCCGTTTGCCATACATCGGGCGAATGACTGCTGCTTCAGCCAGTTACTTCCTGCAACTTCCTGCGGAGGGTTGGAGCACGTTGCGGACCCGCTGTGGGCGAAAACGCTTTGAGAATCCATTGAAGGAGTTCATGGCCGGCCGCGTCGGCGTCACGGGTTTGATCGCACCGCAACGGTCTGCTTTTGGGTCTCGCTCCAAAGGGTACTGCGGCGTGTTCGTACAATGTAGAACAGCCTTGGAAAACAAGGGTTTGCAAAGTGTATCGACGCTGTAACAACCTAAATAAGTTGAAATGTCGACTTGAAAGCTGTGCAAAAACCGCGATACTTCGTGCGGGTTTGCCCTAGGATTTTTTGACAGGTAGTTGTAGGTTCCGGTCAACGGCCCCGCAGGTCGTGCGTTTATCGCTAGGTGCGCCAGATTTACGAGATGGACCTGATCTTGCTTTTTTGGGTCATCCTCCGAAACAGACGTTCGCAGCAACAGGGCGGGAGGGCTCAAGCCCGAAACACCCAAGCAACAGCGAAGCATCGCGATTTTTTCTCGTGCTTTCGGCCATTCCGCTGGAGAACCAGCACCGCGCCGAGCCCGGGTGGGCGATTCGCTTGATCAACATGACCGATGCCAAGCGCATCAATTTGCCTGACATTATTAGGAGTTTTCGACATGCGAATCGCTCAAATCGCGCCTCTCCACGAAGCCGTCCCCCCGAAGTTTTATGGCGGCACGGAGCGCGTGGTGTCCTATCTGACCGAAGCCCTCGTTGAAGCCGGTCACGACGTCACGCTGTTCGCGAGCGGTGATTCGCAAACGTCGGCAAAGCTCGAAGCGTTCTGGCCGCAGGCGCTGCGCCTCGACCCGACCATCCGCGACACGATGGCGCCGCACATGCTGCTGCTGGAAGAAGTGCGCCGCCGTGCTGATGAATTCGATGTGCTGCATTTTCACATCGACTATTACCCGTTCTCGCTGTTCTCGCGCCAGCCGGTGCCTTTCCTGACGACCATGCACGGCCGTCTCGACTTGCCGGAACTGCAGCCGATCTTCAGTACGTTCAATGAAGCGCCGGTCGTCTCGATCTCGGACAACCAGCGCCAGCCGTTGCCGCAAGCCAACTGGCTCTCGACGGTGTATCACGGGCTGCCGGAAAACCTGCTGACGCCGGTCCCCAACGTGGAGCCGGGCTATCTTGCGTTCCTCGGCCGTATCTCGCCGGAAAAGCGCGTTGACCGGGCGATTCGGATTGCCGGCGCAGCGGGCATGAAGATCAAGATCGCTGCAAAAATCGATAACGCCGACCGTGCTTATTACGAAGAGCAGATCAAGCCGCTTTTCGCGCTGCCGCACGTCGAATACATCGGTGAAATCAACGAGCAGCAAAAGACCGAATTTCTCGGCAACGCCCACGCGCTGCTGTTCCCGATCGATTGGCCGGAGCCGTTTGGCTTGGTGATGATCGAAGCGATGGCGTGCGGGACGCCGGTGATTGCGTTCAATCGCGGGTCGGTGCCGGAAGTGATCGAAAACGGCGTATCGGGTTTTGTGGTGGAAGACGAACTCAGCGCGATCGCCGCCGTGAAGCGTCTCCATACGCTGCCGCGCGCCAAGGTGCGTCAGGCGTTTGAAACGCGTTTCTCCTCGAAAGTGATGGCCGCGCGTTACGTCCAGACGTACGAAGAGCTGTTGCGCTCGAAGCGCCGCACGGTACTGCGCGAAGTCAACGCCAGCTAAAACGCGCTTTTACGCGTCACCCAACAACGCCCCGTGCGCCGTCAGGCGCACGGGGCGTTGTTGTTTTGACACACTGCAAGGCCAAGCTGGGAAGGGTTATCGGCGGCTTGGAGGGGCAAGCCTCATGGTGGCTTCGACATTCTCCATATAATGTGCTGAATTCGCCAAAAAGAGACGCAATTGGCGGATCTGGATAGTTGAACGTGGAGTTCCAGCAAGGATCAAATCGCGCGCTGGCAGAACAAATGAAACGTGCGGACGAGGACAGTCGTGAACAGGAGCGAAGTTTTGGTGAGAACGAAGCAGAGTAGCGCGAGGGGGGCACCCGCCGTGACTATCGCCGGCGCCGGCACCGTGTTCGCGCTGCGGGCGATCGGGCTCGTTCTCGTTGCGCGCTGGATGTTCTCCATGTCGCAGATGGGTTATTTCTCATCCATGCGCGCGATGACTTCATCGCCCTGGGCGTGCATCAACCTCGTGTTGTTATTTCTGTTGCTTTTTCTCCCGGGCGCACGCGCGCGTGCTGAACGGCCGCTGCATCCGTTGCCGCAATGGTTGCGGCAGGCATTGCGTTTTCTTGCGCTGCTGAGTTTCGTATTTGCGGTCTGGTCGGTCGGCTTTTTTACGTGGACTGCCGGCTGGAAGAACGCTGTCCACGCCCTCGCGGAGACCAACGGCTGGCTGCTCGTCGCGCCCGCGCTTTATGCCGTGGTGCTGTGGATTTGCCGCCCGCGCGCGCTCTGGCGTTCGAACTTCGCGGCGCGGCGCTTTGCAATTGGCCGGTACGCTATTTCCATCGATAACACCACCCGCACCGCCGTGGTCTGGGCGGAAAGTCGCAAGCTCGGCCAGTACGATGCGCGGGAGTTATCGGTGAAGTGGCCCGAGAGTTTCAGGACATCCGAGACCGTGGCCGCCGCGGCTCCGGCCAAGCGCGGTTTGTTTGGACGCAGAGCCCGCGCCAAGATGGAATTGCTGTGGAATTCGCCCGCAGCAGCCGGACATAATCGCAAGACCGTGTTCCGCACGCCGCTCGGCAGCGAAGGTGACCGGAAAGCGGCGCGGGCGCTCGAAGCGTTGCTGGGTCAGTTGGGTCAAAGCCTCGGCTAGCGAGCTTGACGTGAGCTCTCTGGCCGTACCTACTCGGAGGGGACCGCATGCTCGCTCGCTGGTGTCTCGCAGCCATTCATTTGCTGGCGTTTGGATTCGCGCTCGCGGCGGTCTTCGGCCGGGCAAGAGCGTTACGCCAGCTCGATCCCGCTAGTTCAACCGGCGCCAATTCCACGCGCCTCAAACAGGTTTTCCGCGCCGATAACATCTGGGGCATCACTGCGCTCATCCTGCTGGTGACGGGCGCCGCGCGCGCGTTCGGCGGTTTCGAAAAAGGCAGTGCTTATTATTTGCACGAGCCGCTTTTCCACCTGAAGATGACGGCGCTCGTACTGATCCTTCTGATTGAAATCTCGCCAATGATCGCATTGATCAAATGGCGCTTGGCCGTCGGCCGTGGCACGCCAATCGATCTCGTGAAGGCACGCAGGTTCGCCGCGATAAGCGACGCCGAAGGTGGCTTGATCATCGTGATGGTGATCGCGGCAACGGGAATGGCGCGAGGGATTTGGGCGGGGTAGGTTGCGTACGCGCCATATCCGATGTGCCTGAAGCTCAGCTATCGCGCGGACGATGAGTTTTATCCCGATTCGGCAGATTCTTTGCGACACAAAGTCACGTGTTTTGGCGTTTTATTGCCTGAAGAAGCCGATACACTTGCAGGCTGTGTTTAGTCCGGCTGTCATCCTTGGCTCGATCGCCGACTACATCGACCTTTCGATCGAA
Source organism: Burkholderia sp. PAMC 26561 (assembly GCF_001557535.2). Taxonomy (NCBI): domain Bacteria; kingdom Pseudomonadati; phylum Pseudomonadota; class Betaproteobacteria; order Burkholderiales; family Burkholderiaceae; genus Burkholderia; species Burkholderia sp. PAMC 26561. Next base: position 181,523 of record NZ_CP014306.1, on the reverse strand, counting down.
AATCCCTGACTCTTGGCCTGGAAGATTCAGCCCATGGTAGCCATGCGTCGAAATATGACCGCGCTGAGGTCGGCAGCGTGACTGCTGTGGTGAAATCATCTGGAATTCTCGGCGTCTGCCAGAACCGAGCGAACCACCTCTGACAATCAGGACACCGTATCAAAAAAACCCGCCGTACGCTGCGGTTGTCCAGCAGGCGCGCGCAGCCGACTTATCCGAGAATGCATACCACTTCTTGCAACACCCCCGTCCTCTCGCGCATGCCACTGGACGAGATTGAAACATTGTATGACCAGGCCGCCGAAGCGCGCCGAAGCGGTGATATCGCCAAGGCGCAAGCTGCCGTCGATAGAATCCTCGAGCAGGATTCAGGGCGTGCCGGCGCCCTTTATTTGCGCGGGCTGCTGGCGCGCGATTCCGACCAGTTAGAAGCAGCGCAAAGGTGGATCGAGCGCGCGTTGGAAATCAATCCTCATCCGGATTTCTACACCACGCTGTGCGACATTCAACTCGACTCGAGGGCTTACGCCAGTGCGCTGCAAACAGCCAAGCAAGGTCTCGCTCTCCAGCCCGACTCGATCGAGATGCGCTTCTGCGAAGCGGGAGCACTGTTCCTGCAAGGGTTTGTCGACGACGCGGCCATCAGCTATCGCAAGCTGCTCGCGCTCGAACCGGACAACGTGCAGGTGCTCGCCAACCTTGCCCTTGTTTCAGCGGATCTGGACGCCTTGGAGGACGCCGAGCGGCTTTTCCGGCGGGCCATCGAGCTGGCACCGGATTTTCTCAGTGCGCGCGGTCATCTTGCAACGGTCCTGTTGGCAACCGGACGTTACGACGAAGGGTGGCGCCATTACGAAGATCGCTGGGCTAATTTCGTCCAGGCGGATGGAAGCCTGTCGACAGACGCACGCCCGCGAGTTTCACTCCCGCAATGGCGGGGTGAACGTCCGGAGCTGGGCTTTCACGCAGAACATTCCCCCGAACGCGGAGTACGTCTGCTGGTCGTTCCGGAGCAAGGTAACGGCGATAGTCTGCAGTTTGTCCGCTACCTGCCTTTGGCGCTGGAGCGCTTTTCGCAGGTCGGCTTCATTTGCCCTCCCGCCTTGCGCCGCGTGTTTGAAGAGTCGCTCTGTCCGCGCTGGCCGGGCCTTGTCATGCTTGACTATGGGCTTCCCGACCTCGACCACTGGGACTTATACAGCCCCATGATGTCATTGCCGATGGCGTTCGGCACCTGTCTCGACAACATCCCGGCCGACATACCTTATCTCTTTGCCGATCCCGCACGCGCGGCTTCATGGAGTGCCAGGCTCGCTGCGTTACCTGAGCCCGGATTGCCGCGCGTCGGTGTGGTCTGGGCAGGCGGCCATTCGGGCATGATCGAAGATAAATGGCGCAGCTTGGCACCTGCCCAATTCGCGCCGCTGCTCGCAATGCCCGGCATCCGCTGGGTCAGCCTGCAAAAATCCGATAACCCTTCGAAGCGCGCAGACGTCGCCAGCAAGGCGAGGCTGATCGACTGGATGGATGACATCACAGACTTTGCGGACACCGCTGCCTTGATCGAGAATCTCGACTTGGTGATTGCCGTCGATACGTCAGTGGCGCATCTGGCCGCAGCGATGGGCAAGCCGGTATGGCTGCTTAACCGTTTTGCCGGTTGCTGGCGCTGGTTGCGTAATCGGGATGACAGCCCGTGGTATCCCACCGTGCGTCTGTTCAACCAGCGGCAGAAGGGCGACTGGGACGAGGTGCTGACGCAGATCGCTACGGCCTTGCAACAGCAACTTGCACTCGATAATGGCCTCTTACATGCTCCGGGGAGCGGACATCTTCAAGTCGGCAAGGAACCAGTCAGTATTCAACTCGATTTGAATATGTGATTTTCAGCCAATAACATAGTTTTGGATAAGGATTGCCATAATAATTCCGAAAACAATTCCCAAGGCTCTTCCTTGAATAATCGCGGTGACGTCTTGGTCGAGGAGAAACGGGTCGCGTCGGCTGCTCCAGACGGTTTTTAATAACACGGGACGTGTTATCAGCGTAAGTGCGGCGATGACTGCCGAAACAAGGATTTGATGCAGCGAGTGTAATCGGGCGAGAATTGAAAACGAATCGACGAGAAATCCTATTGCCAACGCTATGACGGTGGTTACGAGAGCACCAAAGAACAGGCCGCCCATGAATTTGTTGACTGAGTCGTTGGAGTCCACTTGAAACCTCATCGAGTTAGTTTGTCCAGTTTGATGAACAATTGTTTTATTAACCTGATTCAATCTGGCGTTTTTAAAAAAATGCTTTATCTGCGACGCGAGCCGCGTTAATTTTCGAAATCAAATTGAATCAGCGAGTGTAAATTTAATAAGGTAGGGTGGATATCGGCGCAATCTGAAACGCGATGGGACAATTCCGAGCCGCACTTTGAGATCGGTCAATGAATGGCGGGCCGGCATCGAAGTCTGATTGTGGGGATGGCATCAGCGTGATGCGGCGTGAGCGATGCAAAGCAGGTGCGCGAATAAAAAAAGGCCCTCAAGCTTTCGCCTGAGGGCCTTTTCTACGCGATGCAAATTCAACCGCGAAATCCTGGTGGGTGGTACAGGGATTGAACCTGTGACCCCTGCCGTGTGAAGGCAGTGCTCTACCGCTGAGCTAACCACCCGAAGAGCTTTGGATTATGTCAGAGCTTCGCCGTTTCGTAAAGAGAATCTTCCGGCGCTTCAATAATTCGGGTCCCGTTTCAAGGCGCCGCCGAAACCTCGACACCAACAACCGTTTCGATTCTCCAAACGCTGGTCCCTTTGACTGCTTTGTCCAGGTCATCGAGTGCGGCGAGATGCGCACTCAGTTCTTCCTCCGATGCGAGCAGCACCGGCAACTGCAGATCATCCAGCGCGATACGCGGCGCATGACCCGGCCCGGACGTCGGCATTTCGCCAAGCATGTCGATGACGAGGCTTTCCTGACCGCGCGTCATCGCCAGATAAACTTCCGCGAGCAACTCCGAGTCGAGCAGGGCGCCATGCAGCGTCCGGTGCGCGTTGCTGATGCCAAACCGGTCGCACAATGCATCGAGCGAATTGCGCTTGCCGGGGAACATCTGCTTCGCGTTCACCAGTGTGTCGATCACGCCGCCGCAGACTTCCTTCACGCAAGGCATGCCGAGAAGGGCGAACTCGACGTCCATGAAACCAACGTCGAACGGTGCGTTATGGATGATCAGCTCGGCGCCTGCCACGAAGTCGCGCAGCTCATGCGCGATGTCCGCGAACTTGGGTTTATCGCTGAGAAATTCCGTAGTGAGGCCGTGCACCGCGAGCGCGCCCGGATCGCTGTCGCGCCCCGGATTCACGTAGAAGTGCAGGTTGTTACCGGTCAGCCGTCGATTCACAAGCTCGACGCAGCCAATTTCAATAATACGGTCGCCCGTGCGGGCGTTGAGGCCGGTTGTTTCGGTGTCGAGTACGAGTTGGCGCATGGAGATAGAAAGTTAGCCTTCGGCGAGTGAAGTCACGCCGCGATTTGCGAGCGCATCGGCACGTTCATTTTCCGGATGGCCGGCGTGGCCTTTCACCCAGCGCCATTCGATCTGGTGCTGGACCACGAGTGCATCGAGCCGTTTCCAGAGATCCGCGTTCTTGACGGGCGTTTTCGCTGCCGTCATCCAGTTCTTCTTTTTCCAGCCATGGATCCATTCGCTGATGCCTTTCTGCACATATTGCGAATCGGTGTGGATCACGACCCGGCACGGACGCTTCAGTGCCTCGAGCGCGGAAATCACGCCCATCAGCTCCATGCGGTTGTTGGTCGTCGGCGTCTCGCCGCCGAACAACTCCTTTTCCTGGTCGCCGAAGCGCAACAGCGCGCCCCAGCCGCCCGGGCCGGGATTGCCCTTGCAGGCACCGTCCGTGTAGATATCGATTACTTTGTCTGTGGAATTCAAGGTCATCAATGCTCGTTGCGTGTGTGCGGCGTGGCGACCGGGGCCAGGCCCGGTGCGAGGGCGGGTTTTTTCAGCTTGCGAGGCCCGATCAGGCGCATGCCGCGCACGCGCTTGATGGCGGTGATCATGTAGGCCGCGCCAAATATGGGCCACCAGCGGTCTCCTGCGGCTTCCATGAACTGATAGCGCGCAAGCCACTGATCAGTCAGCAGCGGCGGACGATAGCAGCCGAAGCGCCCGCGTTCAAGATCGAATCCAAGCAACTTGATCCAGTCCTTGATCCGCGTGAACGCGATCATTTCATGCGCCGACGGCACGAACGGCCTGCCGGCGACCTTGCCGAGCGATTGCCGCGCGCCCCACAAACTGAGCGAATTGAAGCCGAGAATGATCAACTGGCCCTCGGGCATCAGCACGCGTTCGGCCTCGCGCAACAGCCTGTGCGGATCACTCGTGAATTCAAGCGTATGCGGCATCACGAGCAGATCCACGCTCTGCGCCTCGAACGGCAAGTCCAGCAGGTCGCACCATACGGCGCTGCGGCCCGAGGGCGCGTGCAAACCGCGGCTCGCCGATGGCAGCGCGGTCACGCCCGGCCGTGCATCGGCGGAAATGGCGGGCGGCAGTGTGAAAGGCGCGCTCGCGGCGCTGGCGGTATCGAGCACGAGGCCGCGATACGGCATGCGATTCTCCCGCAGCGCGTCGAGCCCGGGCAGGCCCAGTTGCAGGGCGTGATAGCCGAAAATATCCGATACCACGCGGTCGAGCTGCGCCTGCTCCCAGTCGAGCACGTAGCGGCCGGGCGCAGAAACGGTCCAGGCGGGCCAGTCTATAATCGTTCGCTCTGACATGTTCGGGTGAGTCGCCTTATGAAAACGCTTGAGTACGTGCCGGTTCCGGCGTTTGAAGACAACTACATCTGGGTGATTTCCGACGGACAAGATGCCGTCGTTGTCGATCCGGGCGAAGCCGCGCCTGTTGAAGCCTATCTGACGAAACGCGGTTGGCGGCTGACTGCTATTTTACTCACGCACCATCATCACGACCACGTCGGCGGCGTCGCAAAATTGCTCGTTAGCCGATCGGCCGATGGTGAAATCCCCGTGATCGGCCCGGCCAGCGAGGCGATCGACCATCTGACGCGGCGCGTGAAGCAGGGCGATATTGTAAGTATCGCGAGTCCGGCGCTGGAATGCTCGGTTATCGACGTGCCCGGCCACACCGCCGGCCACATCGCTTATTTCCAGGCGGCAGACCCGCAAGACACGCCGCATCTCTTTTGCGGCGACACACTTTTTGCAAGCGGTTGCGGCCGCCTTTTCGAGGGCACGCCGCAGCAGATGCTGGCTTCCCTCGACGCCCTTGCCGCACTTCCAGACGCAACGCTCGTTCACTGCGCGCACGAATATACGCTGTCGAACATCCGTTTTGCACGCGCGGCGGACCCTGACAATGCGGCACTTGTGGCGTGGGACAAGGACGCGCACAGCCTGCGCACGCGCAATGAGCCGACCATTCCCACCACGCTTTCGCACGAACGCAAGGCCAATCCGTTCCTGCGTGTCGACAATGAAGACGTCCAGGCCGCGCTCGCCGCCCAGTTCGAGCGTCCGGTGCGCGACCGCCTCGATGCCTTCACGCTCATGCGCGGCTGGAAAGACAAATTTCGCTAACCCGCAATCCGCTGCGGTTATCTTCATCTGAAACGTTGAAATGCTTTGCAGGTCCCGGATTTTGCTGCGTTTTTTGCATTTATATTGACGTGATGCGTGCGGTTCCGTACTATCGGGTCCAAATTTCCAAGCACATTTTTTGGAATCCGAGACGTTCATGCGATTGATTTTTAGTGCGCTACTCGTCCTGACTTTGGCTGCATGTGCCAGCCAGGGGCCGACAGCGACCAACTCCCTATCTTCACTCCCTTCCGCCGAGAAGCAGCAAGCCGTAGCTGACACCATCCGCAAGACCTCTGCCGCCAAGGAAACGATCAACGTCGACAAGACGTCCGTCGATTCGCTTTCCGGACCTGACGGTGACTTGTGGGGCCGTATCCGCCGTGGTTTCCAGATTCCCGATCTGCAAAGCGACCTGGTCGACATGCAGGTGAACTGGTACGCGCAGCGCCCCGATTACGTCGAGCGCATGACCGGGCGGTCACAGAAATATCTGTATCACATCGTCGAGGAACTCGAGCAGCGGCACATGCCGACCGAGCTCGCGTTGCTGCCGTTCATCGAATCGGCTTATAACCCGCAGGCGCTTTCCGTGGCAAAAGCCGCCGGCATGTGGCAGTTCGTGCCGGGCACCGGCCGCGACTACAACCTGAAGCAGAACATGTTTCAGGATGAACGGCGCGACGTGCTGGCATCCACCAGTGCAGCGCTCGACTATTTGTCACGGCTCCACGACATGTTCGGCGACTGGCATCTGGCGCTCGCCGCGTACAACTGGGGCGAGGGCAGTGTCCAGCGCGCGATTGCGAAGAACGAAGCGCTCGGCTTGCCGACGGACTATCAAAGCCTGCGCATGCCGAACGAGACGCGGAACTACGTGCCGAAGCTGCAGGCCGTGAAGAACATCATCGCGAATCCGCAGATGTACGGGCTCACGTTGCCTGATATCCCGAACCATCCGTATTTCGTGACCGTGACCACGGCGCGCGATATCGATGTGACCATGGCCGCCCGGCTCGCCGGCATGACCGTGGAAGAGTTCCGTTCGCTGAATCCGTCGTTTGCGAAGCCGGTGATCCTGGGCGCGACCAACCCGCAAATCCTGCTTCCGTTCGATAACGCCAACACCTTCCAGAAAAACCTGAAGACGTATTCAGGCGCGTTGTCGTCGTGGACCACTTATACGGTGAGCGAACGCGCGACGCCTGCAATGATCGCGCAAAAGATCGGTGTGGACCCCGATACGCTGATGTCCGTGAACCGCATTCCGGCTGGCATGCGGCTGAAGGCGGGATCGACCATCGTGGTGCCGCGCGGCGATGACGACGACGAGGACATCAGCGCCGACGTCGCCGAAAGCGCGATGCTCGCCGTCGAACCCGACGTCCCCGATACCCGCAAGATGCTGATTCGCGTTCGCCGCGCGCAGTCCATGTCCACGTTCGCTGATCGATACAACGTGTCGGTCGGTCAACTGAAGGGCTGGAACCGGACGCATCGCGATACGGTCCTGCCGGGCCAGTTGATCGTGCTGCATGTGCCGGTCGGCCGTGCGGTGCCGGCTGAGCCCGGTCCGGTTCGCGTGGAAACGGTGAGCGCGACAAGCCGGACGAGGGGCGGTGTGTCGAAGATCGGCACGCACGCGCCGCAGTCGAAGGGCGTCAGCGCGCGCAACGGCAAGGCAAGCGCGGCGCCGGTCAAGGTAACGCGTGTCGCCGAGAAAGCCAGCGCGCCTGCGAAAGGCAGGCCGGCAGTGGCAGTATCGAAAAGTACGAAGACCGTCGAGAAAAAGAAGAAATAATTCGTTGTCCACGCGGTCAAGAATCCACGCCGTCACCAAGGTGACGGCGTTTCCATTTGGGCCGGCAAGTTAAACTTCCGCTTCAATTCCAAAAAAGCCCTGCGCTGCACATGACGTCATCCGTTCGTCTTCGCGTGTTTTTCCTGTTCTCGGCCGGTTACTTCGTCTCGTACGTGTTCCGCGGCGTGAACCTGGGCTTCGCGCCGTATATCACGCACGATCTGGGGCTGTCGGGCGCCGATCTCGGCTTGCTGACATCGCTGTATTTTCTCGGCTTCGCGGCCGCGCAGATTCCCGTGGGCATGTTGCTCGACCGGTTTGGGCCGCGCCGTGTCACCGCCGGCATGCTGCTGTTCGCGGCTCTCGGGATCGGTGTGTTTGGCGCGGCGCGGGGTATCGGCGGGATGATGCTTGGGCGCCTGTTGATCGGCGTGGGCGTGTCCGTGTGCATGAGCGCGGCGTTCAAGGCGCTCGCCCAGATACTTCCCGTTGCGCAATTGCCGATGGTCAACGGCTTTGTCATGGCAGTCGGCGGTCTTGGCGGCGTGGTGGTCGGCTCGCCGCTCGCATGGACGCTGGGCGTGACCGACTGGCGTCACATCTGCTTTGGCCTCGTCGTGATGACGCTCGCCGTGGCCGCAGCGATCTTCCTGTTTGCACCTGAACACCGTGATGACGGGCATCGAAAAGCGGACATGCTCACCCAGTTCAAGGGCACGTGGCATATCTTGCGCAGCGGCGCGTTCTGGAAGATCGCATCGTTTTCGGTGGTGACGCAGGGCGTTTTCTACGCCATGCAGTCGCTCTGGATCCGGCCTTATCTGCTCGATGTCATGGGCCTCAGCGCCCACCATGCGGCTGTGCTGGTATCGGTGCTCGGTATTGCGATGATGATCGGCTGCGTCAGTTTCGGCGCGGCGGCGCGGAGTCTGGCAAGGCGCGGCATCACGGTTTACGCGTTTTGCGGCTTCGGCATGGGACTGTTCGTACTTGTCCAGGTACTGATGTTCATGCGCGCGCCAATCCCTCCCGCGTTGCTGATTGCGTGTTATGGCATTTTCGGCGGCACGGGCATCCTGAGCTACGCCGTGATGGCTGAATATTTCCCGACACACATGATCGGCCGCGCGCACAGCACGCTGACGCTGGTCCTGTTCATCCTGATCTTCGGCCTGCAAGTGGGCATTGGCGCGATGCTCTCGCACTGGCCTGTGCAAGCGGGTCACTATCCGGTCGCCGCGCACTTGAGCGCATGGGGCGGGTTGATCGCGATGCAGATCGCAAGCGCGATCTGGTACGTGCTGCCAAGCAGCGTTCTTGAAAAGCGCGGGGGCGTGGTCTCCTGAGTCGGAGAAGGCCGCCGGGTGTGGTTTGCAGCTCCAAGCCTGGAACGCGTCTTGCGTGCGGCACGTCTCAAATTTGGAGGAAAGGGCTATTTCGGGCTATAATTCGAAGGTTTGAGCAAATCAACCTACACCCTAGCGCCTACCTCCCACTCATCGTTCATCCGCCGCGCTCAAGGCCCGATGCGCGCAACCCGCCTGACGCACGATCCGCCCTTCTTCAGACTGAAGGTGCATCGGCAAAAAAAGGCGAGTGATGCGCCAACGCCTTGAAACGCGATGCGGGTCTGCACGCGCCACGTACAAGGCCGCGCGCGATCCCACGGTCGGATGACAGGTCGGCAACAGGGTGTTCCCAAGGAGCCTCCCGTGTTGCCGTCATTCTCTCCCGCAATCCTCGCACTCGCCGACGGCACGGTCTTTCGTGGTCACTCGATCGGCGCGTCCGGTCACACGATCGGCGAAGTGGTGTTCAACACCGCTATCACCGGCTATCAGGAAATCCTGACTGATCCGAGCTACGCCCAGCAAATCGTCACGCTGACGTACCCGCATATCGGCAATGTCGGCGTGAACGCTGAAGATGTCGAATCCACCAAAGTCCATGCCGCCGGTTTGATCATCCGCGATCTGCCGGTGCTCGCATCGAATTTTCGTTCCGAACAATCGCTTGCCGATTATCTGAAAGCCGAAAACGTCGTCGCGATTTCCAATATCGATACTCGCAAGCTCACGCGCATCTTGCGTGACAAGGGCGCGCAGAACGGTTGCATTCTTGCTGGTGACGACGAAGTCAAGGCGCTCGAACTCGCGCGCTCGTTTCCGGGTTTGTCGGGCATGGATCTCGCAAAAGTCGTCTCCACGAAAGAGAAGTACGAGTGGACGCAATCCGAATGGAAACTGGAAAGCGGTTACGGCGAGCAGAAAGCGCCGCAATACCGAGTGGTCGCGTTCGACTACGGCGTGAAGTACAACATCCTGCGCATGCTCGCGGAGCGTGGTTGCCACGTCACCGTGCTGCCGGCTGAAGCCACCGCCGCCGACGCGCTCGCGCTGAACCCCGACGGCATCTTCCTCTCGAACGGCCCCGGCGATCCGGAGCCGTGCGACTACGCGATTCGCGCAACCCGTGAATTCATCGAGCGCGGCATTCCTACGTTCGGCATTTGCCTGGGTCATCAGATCATGGGTCTTGCCGTAGGCGCCAGGACCATGAAGATGAAGACGGGCCATCACGGCGCGAATCATCCGGTGAAGGACCTCGAAAACGGCCGCGTGGTGATCACGTCGCAGAACCACGGTTTTGCAGTCGATGCATCCACGCTCCCCGCCAACGCAAAAGTCACGCACACGTCGCTGTTCGACGGCACGCTGCAGGGCTTCGCGCTCACCGACAAACCCGCGTTCTGCTTCCAGGGACATCCGGAGGCATCGCCGGGACCGAACGATATTGCGTACTTGTTCGACCGCTTTGTCGGCCTGATGGAAGCGCAGAAAGTCGCGGCTTGATTGACGCATTTGAATCGACGCAGTTGGGTTGACGCAGCGACAAAACAAAACACGCAACACAATCATTGAGAGCAGTTATGCCGAAGCGGACAGACATCAAGAGCATCCTCATCATCGGCGCGGGACCGATCATCATCGGCCAGGCGTGCGAGTTCGATTATTCGGGCGCGCAGGCGTGCAAGGCGCTGCGCGAGGAAGGCTACAAGGTCATTCTCGTCAACAGCAATCCCGCGACGATCATGACCGACCCGAATACGGCCGACGTGACGTATATCGAGCCGATCACGTGGGAAGTGGTCGAGCGCATCATCGATAAAGAACGCCCCGACGCCATCCTCCCGACCATGGGCGGACAAACCGCGCTGAATTGCGCGCTGGATCTGTTCCATCACGGCGTGCTGGAAAAGTACAAGGTCGAGTTGATCGGCGCGTCGCCGGAAGCCATCGACAAAGCCGAAGACCGGCAGAAGTTCAAGGAAGCGATGACGAAGATTGGCCTGGGTTCGGCCAAGTCGGGCATTGCGCATTCCATGGAAGAGGCGCTGCAGGTGCAGGCGGAGATCGCTGCGCAGACGGGCAGCGGCGGCTACCCTACGGTGATCCGTCCTTCGTTCACACTGGGCGGATCGGGCGGCGGCATTGCCTACAACAAGGAAGAGTTCGAGGAGATTTGCCGTCGCGGACTGGACCTGTCGCCCACGCGCGAATTGTTGATCGAAGAGTCGCTGCTCGGCTGGAAAGAGTTCGAGATGGAAGTCGTCCGCGATACCAAGGACAACTGCATCATTGTCTGCTCGATCGAAAACCTGGACCCGATGGGCGTGCACACCGGCGACTCCATCACGGTCGCGCCGGCGCAAACGCTCACCGACAAGGAATACCAGATCCTGCGTAACGCATCGCTCGCGGTGCTGCGCGAGATCGGCGTGGACACGGGCGGCTCGAACGTGCAGTTCGCGATCAACCCGAAAGACGGCCGCATGGTCGTGATCGAGATGAACCCGCGTGTGTCGCGTTCGTCGGCGCTGGCATCGAAGGCGACAGGTTTCCCGATTGCCAAGGTTGCCGCGAAGCTTGCCGTCGGCTACACGCTCGACGAGCTGAAGAACGAGATCACGGGCGGTCAGACGCCGGCGTCGTTCGAACCGACCATCGACTATGTGGTGACCAAGATCCCGCGTTTCGCGTTTGAAAAATTCCGCGAAGCCGATGCACGCCTGACAACGCAAATGAAGTCGGTCGGCGAAGTGATGGCAATTGGCCGCACGTTCCAGGAATCGTTCCAGAAGGCGTTGCGCGGACTGGAAGTGGGTGTCGACGGACTCGACGAAAAGACCACCAGCCGCGACGAAGTGATTCGTGAAATCGGCGAGCCGGGACCGGACCGGATCTGGTTCCTGGGCGACGCGTTCCGTCTCGGTCTGACTGCTCAGGAAATCTTCGAAGAGACGTCGATCGATCCGTGGTTCCTCGCGCAGATCGAGCAAATCATCCAGAAGGAAAAGGCGCTTGGCGGCCGTACTGTCGACAGCCTGACCAAGGATGAAATGCTGTACCTGAAGCAGAGCGGGTTCTCGGATCGCCGCCTGGCGAAGTTGCTGGGCTCCGATCAGACGGCCGTGCGCAAACACCGTCACGCATTGAAGGTGCGTCCGGTCTACAAGCGCGTGGACACGTGCGCCGCCGAATTCGCGACGAAGACCGCTTACATGTACTCGACCTACGAGGAAGAGTGCGAAGCGAATCCGACGGATAAAAAGAAGATCATGGTCCTGGGCGGCGGTCCGAACCGGATCGGGCAGGGCATCGAATTCGATTATTGCTGCGTGCACGCAGCTTTGGCGATGCGCGAAGACGGCTATGAAACGATCATGGTCAACTGCAATCCCGAGACTGTTTCCACCGACTACGACACGTCTGATCGGCTGTATTTCGAATCGCTGACGCTCGAAGACGTGCTTGAAATCGTGGAGCTGGAAAAGCCGGTTGGCGTGATTGTGCAGTATGGCGGCCAGACGCCGTTGAAGCTCGCGCTGGACCTCGAAGCGAACGGCGTACCGATTGTCGGAACATCGCCGGACATGATCGATGCCGCCGAAGACCGCGAGCGTTTTCAGAAGCTGTTGCAGGACCTGAACCTGCGCCAGCCGCCGAACCGTACGGCGCGCGCCGAAGACGAAGCACTGCGTCTCGCCGAGGAAATCGGCTATCCGCTGGTCGTGCGCCCGTCGTACGTGCTCGGCGGTCGCGCGATGGAAATCGTCCACGAGCCGCGCGATCTCGAACGCTACATGCGCGAAGCCGTGAAGGTGTCGCACGATTCGCCGGTGCTGCTCGACCGTTTCCTGAACGACGCCATTGAATGCGATGTGGACTGCATCTCGGATGGCGAGGCGGTGTTCATCGGCGGCGTGATGGAGCATATCGAACAGGCGGGCGTGCATTCCGGCGACTCGGCTTGCTCGCTGCCGCCGTATTCGCTGTCGCAGGAAACCATCGATGAACTCAAGCGCCAGACCGGCGCCATGGCGCGTGCGCTGAACGTGGTCGGCCTGATGAACGTGCAGTTCGCGATCCAGCAAGTGCCGCGTGAAGACGGCACGAAGCAGGACGTGATCTACGTGCTCGAAGTGAATCCACGTGCTTCGCGCACGGTGCCGTATGTGTCGAAGGCGACGGGTTTGCCGCTGGCGAAAATCGCCGCTCGCGCGATGGTCGGCCAGAAGCTGTCGGCGCAAGGCATCACGAAGGAAGTGATCCCGCCGTATTTCAGCGTCAAGGAAGCGGTGTTTCCGTTCGTGAAATTCCCGGCGGTCGATCCGGTCCTCGGACCTGAAATGCGTTCGACGGGTGAAGTCATGGGCGTGGGCCGCACGTTCGGCGAGGCGCTCTTCAAGTCGCAACTTGCGGCCGGATCGCGCTTGCCGGAAAGCGGCACGGTTCTCCTGACCGTAATGGACGCCGACAAGCAAAAGGCCGTGGAAGTCGCGACCATGCTGCACGAACTCGGCTATCCGATTGTCGCAACCAAGGGCACGGCTGCGGCTATCGAAGCGGCGGGCGTTCCGGTCAAGGTCGTGAACAAGGTGAAGGATGGCCGTCCGCACATCGTGGACATGATCAAGAATGGTGAAATCGCGCTGGTTTTCACGACCGTGGATGAAACGCGCGCCGCGATCGCCGATTCCCGCTCGATCCGCATGAGCGCGCAAGCCAACAAGGTCACGTACTACACGACCATGTCCGGCGCCCGTGCGGCGGTCGAAGGCCTCCGATATCTGAAGGACCTGGAAGTCTATGATTTACAAGGACTGCATGCTCGCCTAAACTAAGGCTTCAGATTCGAGTCTCAGCAGTATCAGCAGTCTCCATATGAAGTCTAAGTATCAAGGGCCGCGGTTAAGCGGCGTCTCCCATATTTACCGGGAGATGCACTTAACCGCGGTAATTTTTTTACGTCTGCATTTTTGCGTAATGAGTTGGTTATGAGCACAGTTCCTTTGACTAAACGTGGCGCAGCGTTGCTGCGCGACGAATTGCAACATTTGAAATCCGTAGAACGCCCGTCGGTCGTCAATTCGATCGCCGAAGCGCGCGCGCAGGGCGACTTGTCGGAAAACGCGGAGTATGACGCTGCCAAAGAGAAGCAGGGCTTCATTGAAGGCCGGATTGCTGAGCTCGAGTCGAAGCTGGCAGGCGCGCAAGTCATCGATCCGACCGAGGTGGAAGCCGACGGCCGCGTGATCTTCGGCGCGACCGTCGAGCTGGAAGACCTGGATTCGGGCAATTCGGTGACCTATCAGATCGTCGGCGACGACGAAGCCGACATCGATCACGGCCTCGTGTCGATCAGCTCGCCTATAGCACGTGCGTTAATTGGCAAGACGGAGGGCGATGTTGCGTCGGTGCAGGCACCGAGCGGCGCGCGCGAATACGAAGTCATTGCGGTCAAGTACGTCTGATGGCTCATCGATTCTTTCGGATCGTCGCCATGATCTGGGTCGGCAGCGTGCTGGCCCTGGGTTACATCGCAGCACCCGTGCTGTTCAGCATGCTCGACCGGACCTCCGCGGGTTCGGTCGCGGCGCAGCTTTTTCGCATCGAGGGCATGCTGGGCGTAGTGTGCGCGCTGGTGCTGCTGGTCATGGCGAATCGCCTGGTACGTACGGGTTTCGATGAGTACAAGCGGACGCGCTGGGTGATCGCGGGCATGCTGCTGTGCGTGCTGATCGGCTATTTTGCCTTGCAGCCGTTCATGAACGCCTTGCGTGTGGCGGCACAAGAGGGCGGGATGGAACTCGCGCAGTCACCGTATGCAAGCCGGTTCGGCATGCTGCACGGGGTATCGAGCGCGTTTTACCTGATCGAGAGTGTGTTGGGACTGGTCTTGTTCTGGCGCCTTCCGCCGGGACGGTTCCCTGCGCAAACCGCGGTTCCGAAGGGAAAGACAGCCAGCGTCGCAGCACGTCGCGCACGCGGCTGAAAAAAAAGCCGGTGGGATCCGAGCTGATCGGATCACACCGGCTTTTTGCTTTCCGGGCGAACCCGGAACGGCTTACTTCGACGACTGATGGTGGCGCTTGGCGCTCGGCAGACGTTTCTTTGCACGCTTCACGTTGCCGCCGGCGGTGACGCGTTCATTGCCACGAACCAGCAGTTTCTGCTTTTTCGGCTTGCGGACCACCGGTGCATCGCGGGTGATCTTCACGACCTTCACCACGCGCGGGGCGCGGCCTTTCGTGGATGCATCGGCAGCTTCACCCGCGCTCGGCGGCGCAACGCGATTCGCGCCGCGCACGCCAGCCGTACCGGTTTTGCGTGCAGGCGCAGCGTCGTCTTCCGGACGCCACACCACGAGAAGTTTGCCGATCTGCTGGACTGGAGCCGCGCCCAGGCGATCACAGATTTCGGCGTAAGCGGCGACGCGGGATTCGCGGTCATCGCCGAAAACCCGGATCTTGATGAGCTGATGCGCGGCGAGGTGGACTTCGATCTCGGCGAGCACGGCCTCGGTCAGCCCTTCGCCGCCAATGAGTACAACGGGCTTGAGCGCGTGAGCTTGGGAGCGCAGGTCGGCGCGTTGGGCAGGAGAAAGTTTAAGAGCTGACATGAGAAGTAACGGACTCGACTAAAATGAGGGGCGACGTAGCGTAAAAGCGGCTGAACGGTCGCGATCGCAATAACAAAGACGTGCAGGGCGGAACGCCTTGCTCGGGAACATGACGGACGGCGCGAGGTGTGGCGGCGAGCAAACGGACTTGATTTTAACGAATCTTTAATCGCCGAAGCTCAGGTATTGCACCGGCCAATTCGGCTGGAATGCCTTGCCGGTTGGCTGCTTCCGGCTACCATACCGGGCGCACCACAGGGCGCAACGTCGCCGAAACCGGCTGTCCATATACACGAAGGCTGCTTCAAATTTGAGCAGCAGCCCGAATTAGACGCGTATTATCCGCTAAAAGTACAGCTTCACGCAGCAAGAGTTCATTCTTAATGGCAAAAAACCGCTTCAACTACTCGTGGCTGCACGACCACATCAACGACCCGTACGTGAAACTCGCGCAGCGCGAGGGGTATCGGGCGCGCGCCGCGTACAAACTGAAGGAGATCGACGAGCAGGACAAGCTGATCAAGCCGGGGCAGATCATCGTGGATCTGGGGTCGACTCCGGGAAGCTGGAGCCAGTATGTGCGCAATAAGCTGGCCAAAGGGGCGAACCGCGGTGACACACGCGAAGGCGGGATAGATGGCAAGATAATTGCGCTCGATCTCCTGCCCATGGAACCCATTGCCGACGTTACGTTTTTCCAGGGTGACTTTCGGGAAGACGCGGTGTTGGATCAACTGAAAGAATTGGTCGGGGATCATCAAGTCGATCTTGTAATCTCGGACATGGCCCCCAACCTCTCAGGTGTTGCGAGCGCGGATGCCGCCCGGATGGAGCATTTGTGTGATCTGGCGCTGGAATTTTCGCAAAACCACCTGAAACCGGATGGTGCGCTGCTGGTTAAATGTTTTCACGGCAGCGGTTATAGTCAGATTGTGGAAAAGTTCAAGCATCAATTCAAAATCGTCGCGCCACGCAAGCCTAAGGCGTCGCGCGACAAATCGTCCGAAACGTTTATTTTGGGCAGGCAACTCAAGCGTCGTGAGTGAGAGTTGCCGGCGAAACCGCCTCGGAGGAGCTTTTGTCCAACGAGCGTTTTTGCCGAAGGGGTCCAAAAATCGGATCCGGCCGCTATCTTCGTGCTAGTCAAAGGTTATAGCAGGGGCTTGCGGTCTGGATTAGAATGCTTTCGTGGTGCCGCAAGGCGAATGTAGGCGCCCGTCTATGAGTGAAGGAGTGGTGCTTTGAACAACAATATGTTTTCTAAGGCAGCGGTGTGGCTGGTTATCGCACTGGTGCTGTTCACGGTGTTCAAGCAGTTCGACAAACCCCGCGTCCAGGAAGGTGTGTCGTATTCGCAGTTCATGGACGACGCGAAGACCGGTAAGGTCAAGACCGTTACCGTGCAGGGCCGTAATCTCACCGTCACCCCCGCAGACGGTCAGAAGTACCAGATCGTGTCGCCTGGCGACATCTGGATGGTCGGCGACCTGATGAAGTACGGCGTTCAGGTCAGCGGCAAGGCTGACGACGAACCCAACGCGCTCGTTTCTGCGCTGTATTACCTCGGACCGACGATCCTGATCATCGGTTTCTGGTTCTTCATGATGCGGCAGATGCAGGGCGGCGGGAAAGGCGGGGCGTTTTCGTTCGGCAAGTCACGAGCGCGGCTGATCGACGAGAACAACAACGCAATCAATTTCACCGATGTCGCTGGTTGTGACGAAGCGAAGGAAGAAGTTTCCGAGCTTGTCGACTTCCTGCGCGATCCACAGAAATTCCAGAAGCTCGGCGGGCGAATTCCGCGCGGCGTGCTGCTGGTCGGGCCTCCGGGTACGGGTAAGACGCTGCTGGCGCGCGCCATTGCTGGCGAAGCCAAGGTGCCGTTCTTCAGCATCTCGGGTTCTGACTTCGTGGAAATGTTCGTGGGTGTTGGCGCCGCACGGGTGCGCGACATGTTCGAACAGGCGAAGAAACATGCGCCTTGTATTGTGTTCATCGACGAAATCGATGCTGTGGGCCGTCATCGTGGCGCCGGCATGGGCGGCGGTAACGACGAACGCGAACAGACGTTGAACCAGATGCTTGTTGAAATGGACGGCTTCGAAGCGAACTCTGGCGTGATCGTGATCGCTGCAACCAACCGTTCTGACGTACTGGACAAGGCGTTGCTGCGTCCGGGCCGTTTCGACCGTCAGGTTTATGTCGGTCTTCCGGACATTCGCGGTCGCGAACACATCATGAAGGTGCACCTGCGCAAGGTGCCGATCTCGAACGACGTCGATGCTTCGGTGATTGCACGGGGTACGCCGGGCTTCTCTGGCGCCGATCTGGCGAATCTCGTGAACGAAGCTGCGCTGTTCGCAGCGCGCCGCGGCAAGCGAATCGTCGAGATGGCGGATTTTGAGGACGCGAAGGATAAGATTTTCATGGGTCCGGAGCGCAAGTCGGCTGTGATGCGCGAAGAAGAGCGTCGGAATACGGCCTATCACGAGTCGGGTCACGCAGTGGTGGCGAAGTTGCTGCCTCACGCAGATCCGGTGCACAAGGTTTCCATCATGCCGCGTGGCTGGGCGTTGGGGATCACGTGGCAGTTGCCGGAACACGATCGCGTGAATCTGTATCGCGACAAGATGCTCGAGGAAATCGCTATTCTGTTCGGCGGCCGTGCAGCGGAAGAAGTGTTCCTGAACTCCATGTCCACGGGTGCCTCGAACGACTTCGAGCGCGCGACCAAGATGGCTCGTGACATGGTGACGCGTTACGGTATGTCGGATGTGCTTGGCACGATGGTATATGTCGATACCGAGCAGGACGGCATGTTCGGCAAGATGGCGTCGAAGACGGTATCCGAAGCCACGCAGCAAAAGGTCGATGCTGAAATTCGCCGGATTCTCGACGACCAATACGGCCTCGCTCGCAAGCTGCTGGAAGACAACCGCGACAAGGTCGAATCCATGACGAAGGCGCTGTTGGAATGGGAAACCATCGACGCAGAACAGATCAGCGACATCATGGGCGGTCGTCCGCCGCGGCCGCCGAAGAACCTGCCGCCGCCGTCGAGCGATCCGTCTGCTGGTGGCGGCAATACCGGTGCGGAAGTCAAGCCGGGTAACACGACAGCGCCTGCTTCTGCCTGACGTGATTCCAGAGTAGTTTCGAAGGGCTGGTGTGTTGTTCACACCAGCCCTTTTTCTTTTTTGAGATCACCGTCTTGAGCAACACCTATTTAGCTACAGCCATGCAAACCGTCGCGGACCCCCTCACGTGTGGCCGATTCACGCTCACCTTCGAGCGTCCGCTCATCATGGGAATATTGAACGTCACGCCGGACTCGTTTTCAGACGGCGGGCGGTTTGTCGCGCGTGATGCCGCGCTGGCTCAAGCGGAAACGATGATTCGCGATGGCGCCGACATCCTCGATATTGGCGGCGAATCCACACGTCCCGGCGCGCCACCCGTGCCGCTCGACGAGGAACTGGAGCGCGTGATCCCGGTGATCGAGGCATTGCGGTCAACTGGCGTGCCGCTTTCCATCGATACCTACAAACCTGCCGTGATGCGTGCCGCACTGACTGCCGGCGCGGACATGATCAACGATATCTGGGGGTTTCGTCGGGAAGGCGCGTTCGATGCCGTCAAGGACAGCGCCAGCGGTCTGTGTGTAATGCACATGCTTGGCGAACCCGGGACCATGCAGAAGCACGAGCCGGTCTATCGGAATGTCGTGGCGGAAGTGCGCGAGTTTTTCGACGAACGTGTGCGCACGTTGACCGAGGCCGGCATTGCGCTAAATCGCATCTGTCTTGATCCCGGATTTGGCTTCGGCAAGTCCGTGACGGTTCATAATTACGACTTATTGGCAAATTTCGCCGGTACGCAGCCTGTGAACATGAACCTGCCGTTGCTGGCAGGGATGTCGCGCAAGTCGATGCTGGGCGCAGTGACTGGCCGGACTCAGCCGTCCGAACGGGTGGCTGCAAGCGTGGCGGCAGCGGTGTGCGCGGCGGAACGGGGCGCGTCGATCATGCGCGTGCACGACGTCGCGGCCACGGCCGATGCGCTCAACGTTTGGCAAGCAGTCCGCGATGCCATCAACCGGGCGGGATAGCGCTGGGGCGCCGCGGCGCGCACTATGCACGAATCAACACACAAATAGATGAAGCGCGTTCAGCGCGAGGAAACGAACAAGAACATGGCACGTCGATATTTTGGAACCGATGGCATTCGCGGCAAGGTGGGTGAATCCCCGATCACGCCCGATTTTGTATTGCGGCTTGGGTACGCCGCCGGCAAGGTGCTGGCAGGTGCGGATCAGTGGGCGCAACGCGGCAACCGGCCGACTGTGTTGATCGGCAAGGACACGCGGGTCTCCGGCTATATGCTCGAGGCGGCGCTGGAATCGGGATTTTCAGCGGCAGGCGTCGACGTCATGCTGGCTGGTCCGATTCCGACGCCGGGCGTCGCGTACCTGACACGCGCGTTGCGCCTCGCCGCAGGCGTGGTGATCAGCGCCTCGCACAACCCGTATTACGACAACGGCATCAAGTTTTTCTCCGCCGATGGCAATAAGCTCCCTGACGAAGTCGAGTTGCAGATCGAAGCGCAGCTCGACGAACCCATGTCCTGCGCGCCTTCCGAACTGCTCGGCAAGGCTCGCCGGCTGGACGATGCGCGCGGCCGCTACATCGAATTTTGCAAGAGCACGTTCCCGGCGAGTTTCGATTTGCATGGGCTGAAGCTTGTAGTCGACTGCGCGCATGGCGCCGCGTACGACGTCGCGCCGCAGGTCTTCCATGAACTCGGCGCGGAGGTGGTGACCATCGGTGTGTCGCCGAATGGCTTCAACATCAACGACGGCGTGGGTGCGACCGCCCCCGATGCGCTGGTGAAAGCGGTGAAGGAACATCGGGCGCATATCGGCATTGCACTCGATGGCGACGCCGACCGGCTCCAGATCGTCGATGCGTCCGGTCGTTTGTACAACGGCGACGAATTGCTCTACGTGCTGGTCAACGACCGGATCGCAACCGATGGAAAGATCGATGGCGCCGTCGGCACGCTGATGACGAACATGGCCGTGGAAGTGGCGCTTAAACAAGCCGGCGTGAAGTTCGTGCGCGCGGCGGTGGGTGACCGTTACGTTCTCGAAAAGCTGCGCGAAAACAACTGGGTCCTGGGCGCGGAAGGCTCGGGCCACATCTTGTCGCTGGACCGGCATTCAACGGGCGACGGCATTGTCTCCGCACTGCTCGTGCTCGCAGCGGTCAAGCGCAGCGGCCGGGCGCTGGCAGATTTGCTGGAAGGCGTGAGCCTGTTCCCGCAAAAGCTGATCAACGTGCGCATGAGCCCGGGCGCGGACTGGAAGGGCAGCGACACGATCAGGCGAGCTATCGCCGATGCCGAGCGCGAGCTTGAATCGAAGGGACGTGTGCTGATCCGTGCCTCGGGGACTGAGCCGGTGCTGCGCGTGATGGTCGAGGCGGCGTCGCAGACCGAAGCGGTCAGACACGCTGAAAACATTGCCAAGGTCGTGAAGGAAGCAACGGCCTGAGTTTTGCAGACGCGTCCGCGTCAAACAACAATGCCACGGCCAAAACCGTGGCATTTTTTCATGCGCACGCCCAAAAGCACGGCAAACGTATGCGTCCAGGCTCATAAGTAAAACTTTCAACCCGTAAGCACGTTGTCACGCTGTCTTCATCGTTCGTCATCGAAGTGTCACACAGAGACCCTATTCTTCGCGGTGTCGAGCCACTTGCTCACAACCCTGGAGATCACATGAAATTGATGCACACCGCGCTCGCAGGCATCGTCGGCGCAATGTTTGCCTTGTCAGCACAAGCTGCCGACATCACCGGCGCGGGCAGCACCTTCGCAGCACCGATTTACACGAAATGGGCCGATACGTACCAGAAGTCGGGCGGCGGCAAGGTCAATTACCAGGGTATCGGTTCGTCGGGCGGCATCAAGCAAATCATCGCAAAGACGGTGGATTTCGCTGGCTCGGACGCACCTTTGAAAGACGATGAACTGGCAAAGCAGGGGCTTTTCCAGTTCCCGACAGTGGTTGGCGGCGTGGTGCCGACAATCAATGTTCCGGGTATCAAGCCGGGCGAACTGACGTTGTCGGGTGAAGTGCTCGGCGACATCTATCTCGGCAAGATCAAGAAGTGGAACGACCCGGCGATCGCCGCGCTTAACCCGAAGGTCAAGCTGCCGGATACCGACATCGCCGTGGTGCGCCGCGCCGACGGTTCGGGCACGAGCTTCATCTGGACGAACTACTTGTCCAAGGTGAACGCCGAGTGGAAGAGCAAGGTAGGCGAAGGCTCGACGGTCAACTGGCCGACGGGCACGGGCGGCAAGGGTAACGACGGCGTTGCTGCATTCGTCCAGCGTTTGCCGGGTGCGATCGGTTACGTGGAATGGGCGTACGCTAAACAGAACAAGATGACGTACGTCGACTTGAAGAACGCAGCAGGCGCCGTGGTCGAGCCGAAGACGGAAACGTTCAAGGCAGCGGCAGCAAGCGCAGACTGGTCGAAGTCGTTCTACCAGATCCTGACGAATGAGCCGGGCAAGGACGCATGGCCGATCGTCGGCGCCACGTTCGTGTTGCTGCACACGACGCAGGAAAAGGAAGCACAGGGCGCGGAAACGCTGAAGTTCTTCGGCTGGGCGTTCAAGAACGGTACGCAAGCTGCGAACGATCTCGATTACATCCCGCTGCCTGAGTCGGTGACCGCCGAAATCGAAACGCAGTGGAAGGCGAAGGTCAAGGACGCGTCGGGCAAGGCAGTCGTGCAGTAAGTTGCATTCAGGCATCAAGCAACACGTTCTGGCTTTTTAGTCCGTTATGCCGCGCGGCATCCGCCGCGCGGTCCTTCCGAAGGCTCCCATGTCGGACATCAACCTCGCATCGACTCCGCCCGCAAGCCGCGCCCAGCGTGCTCCGGGACAACTCGGTGATATCGTTTTCGGCAGCCTGACACGGCTTGCTGCTGTAATTACACTGTTACTGCTGGGCGGCATCATCGTGTCGCTGGTGGTGGCTTCGCTGCCTACGCTGCAAAAATTCGGTCTCAGTTTTCTCTGGCGCTCCGAGTGGGATCCGCAAGCGGATGCCTTTGGCGCGCTCGTGCCTATCTACGGCACCATCGCTACATCGATCATTGCCTTGATCATTGCCGTGCCGGTGAGCTTCGGCATTGCGCTCTTCCTGACCGAGCTCGCGCCTGCATGGCTGCGCCGGCCGCTGGGTGTTGCGATCGAATTGCTCGCGGCAATTCCTTCGATTGTGTATGGCATGTGGGGTCTGCTCGTCTTCTCGCCCATCTTCGCGACGTACTTCGAGAAGCCGCTCGGCCATTTGCTCGGCAATGTCTGGTTTATCGGCCGGTTCTTCCAGGGGCCGCCCATCGGTATCGGTATTCTGTGTGCGGGCGTGATCCTCGCGATCATGATCATTCCGTACATCGCGGCGGTGATGCGCGATGTGTTCGAAGTCACGCCCGTGCTGCTCAAGGAGTCGGCGTACGGGATCGGCTGCACGACCTGGGAAGTGATGTGGAAGATCGTGTTGCCGTTCACGCGCACTGGTGTGATTGGCGGCGTGATGCTCGGCCTTGGCCGCGCACTCGGCGAGACGATGGCGGTGACGTTCGTGATCGGCAATACGAATCTGCTCGATAACGTCTCGCTGTTTTCCCCGGGCAACAGCATTACGTCAGCGCTTGCGAACGAATTTGCTGAAGCGAGCCCGGGCCTGCATACATCGGCGCTGATGGAACTCGGGCTGATCCTGTTCCTGATCACGTTCATCGTACTGTCGTTGTCCAAGCTGATGCTGCTTCGCCTTGAAAAAGGGGAGGGCGGAAAATGAGCCAGCCCACGATGCAATTCCCCGGCTCCGGCAATCCGGAGCGCGAAGCCGCCACGCGGATCAAGCTGCAGCGCCGCCGGCGCGGCAAGAACGTGGTTGCGCTGGTGTTGTCGCTGGCAGCCATGGCGTTTGGTCTGTTGTGGCTCGTATGGATTCTTTTCACCACGGTCCGCTTGGGCGTGGGCGGTTTGTCTGTCGAACTCTTCACGCAGAACACGCCGCCGCCTAATACGGATGGCGGCGGTTTGCTCAACGCGATTGTCGGCAGCCTGATGCTGGTGGGACTCGCAACGTTCATTGGTACGCCGCTTGGCGTACTGGCAGGCGTCTATCTCGCCGAATATGGCGACAAGCGCTGGCTTGCGAGTGTCACGCGATTCATCAACGACATCCTGTTGTCGGCACCGTCGATTGTGATCGGCCTGTTCGTGTATGCGATCGTGGTGGCACATTCGGGACGCTTCAGCGGCTGGGCGGGCGTGATCGCGCTGGCGCTGCTGCAGATTCCGATCGTGATCCGTACGACCGAAAACATGCTGCGGCTCGTGCCCAACGCGCTGCGCGAAGCGGCCTTTGCACTCGGTACGCCGAAGTGGAAGATGGTGACATCGATCACGCTGAAGGCATCGGTGAGCGGCATTGTGACGGGTGTCCTGCTCGCCGTCGCCCGCATTACCGGCGAGACCGCGCCGCTCTTGTTCACGGCGTTGTCGAACCAGTTCTTCTCGTGGGACATGAGCCAGCCGGTCGCCAACTTGCCGGTCACCATCTACAAGTTCGCGATGAGCCCGTTCCCCCAATGGCAAGCGCTCGCGTGGGCCGGTGTGTTCCTGATCACGCTCGGCGTGCTCGGTCTGAACATCCTCGCTCGCTCGATCTTCTCGAAAAAATAAGGCGGAAACCCTTCCATGAACACAGTCGCAAGCGATGTGAGCACCCGGAACGCTAATCCGGCCACCGATATGAACACGAACCCAGTAGAACGCGGCGCCGTGCCGGGCAGCTTCAAGCCGACGCACCACGCGCCCCCGGTTGGATCGATGAAACCGAAGATCGAGGTGAACAACCTCAACTTCTTCTACAACAAGTTTCATGCGCTGAAGAACATCAACCTGCGCATTCCGGAGCACAAGGTGACCGCGTTCATCGGTCCGTCGGGATGCGGCAAGTCCACGCTGCTGCGCACGTTCAACAAGATGTACGCGCTTTATCCGGAGCAGCGCGCGGAAGGCGAGATCCTGATGGACGGCAACAACCTGCTCGATACACGCCGCGACATCTCGCTCTTGCGTGCTCGCGTGGGCATGGTGTTCCAGAAGCCGACGCCGTTTCCCATGTCGATCTACGACAACATCGCGTTTGGCGTGAAGATGTTCGAGCAACTGTCGCGCTCGGAGATGGACGACCGCGTTGAGTGGGCGCTGACGAAAGCGGCGCTGTGGAACGAAGTGAAGGACAAGCTGCAGCAAAGCGGCTACGGCTTGTCGGGCGGCCAGCAGCAGCGTCTTTGCATCGCGCGCGGCATTGCGATCCGTCCGGAAGTGCTGTTGCTCGACGAACCGTGTTCGGCGCTCGACCCTATTTCCACGGGCCGGATCGAAGAGTTGATCGCCGAACTGAAGAACGACTATACGGTGGTCATCGTCACGCACAACATGCAGCAGGCGGCGCGTTGTTCGGACTACACTGCATATATGTATCTGGGCGAATTGATCGAATTCGGCGATACGGAAAAGATCTTCATCAAGCCGTCCCGCAAGGAAACGGAAGACTACATCACCGGCCGTTTTGGTTGAATGCATAACGCGCTAAAAAAGGACTTCAGGAGCACATATGTCCGATAAACATTTGTCGAGCCAATTCGATGCCGATCTGAACGCGGTTTCGTCGAAGGTGCTGGAAATGGGCGGCTTGGTCGAGTCGCAGATTATCAACGCCATGCAGGCGCTCAATGCGTTCGACATGGATATTGCCGACAAGGTGATTCTGGCCGAGCAGCGCCTGAATACCATGGAAGTCGAGATCGACGAGGAATGCAGCAACATCATCGCGCGCCGTCAGCCGGCTGCGCGTGACTTGCGTTTGTTGATGGCGATATCGAAGACCATTACTAATCTCGAACGCGCCGGAGACGAAGCCGAAAAGATCGCCAAGCGCGTGAAGCGTATCAACGAAGACGGCATGGGCCGCAACGTGAACATCGCGGAAATCAAGTTGTCCGGCGAAATGGCGGTGTCCATCTTGCGCCGCGCGCTCGATGCATTCGCGCGCCTGGATACGGTCGCCGCTGCGCAGATCGTGCGTGACGACAAAGCCATCGACGAAGAATTCCGTGCGTTCGTGCGCAAGCTCGTGACGTACATGATGGAAGATCCGCGCATGATTTCAGCGGGACTCGACTACTTGTTCATCGCGAAAGCGGTCGAACGGATCGGCGATCACGCAAAGAACATTGCTGAATTCATCATTTACATTGTGAAGGGTACGGATGTCCGCCATGTGTCGCGCGATCAACTCGAACGCGAAGCACTGAGCTGAGATTCAAGTAGTTCCCACTGACGAAAGTTCACTTACGCGAAGAAGGTTACAGAGGTGCCGATGCCCAGCAGCATTCTCGTTATAGAAGACGAACCCGCGATTTCCGAATTGATTTCGGTGAATCTGCAACACGCGGGCCATTGCCCCATTCGTGCTTATAACGCGGAGCAGGCGCAAAACCTGATCAGCGACGTATTGCCGGACCTGGTGCTTCTCGACTGGATGTTGCCGGGTAAATCCGGCATCGCCTTTGCTCGGGAATTACGCGGCAACGAACGCACGAAACACATTCCGATCATCATGCTCACTGCCCGCGGCGACGAGCAGGACAAAGTGCTCGGACTTGAAATCGGCGCGGACGATTATGTGACCAAGCCGTTTTCTCCTAAAGAGCTGATGGCGCGGATCAAGGCGGTATTGCGCCGGCGCGCGCCGCAATTGACAGAAGACGTGGTGGCCATCAACGGCTTGCGTCTCGATCCGGCGACGCATCGCGTGGCGGCGCATTCCAATGGTCATCCCGACGATATCAAGCTGGATCTTGGTCCGACCGAGTTCCGTCTACTGCATTTTTTCATGACGCATCCGGAACGTGTGCATAGCCGCACGCAATTGCTAGATCAGGTCTGGGGCGATCACGTGTTCGTCGAAGAGCGGACGGTGGACGTGCATATCAAGCGTTTGCGGGCGGCTTTAAAGCCCGCCGGTTGCGATGCTATGATTGAAACGGTTCGTGGCAGTGGGTACCGGCTGGCCAAGAGCGCTTGATCCGCGCGCTCGTGTAATGCATGAAACCCGCGACCAATAGGGGTCGTGGGCTCGCGTGGCAATTATCTCGATCCGCTAATTCATGAATATCATCTGGACGCGTTCTCTCGTGTCCCTCGCGTTACTCGCGATATTGAGCGTGTTCGTTGGTGCGCTGTTTGGTTTGCGCACAGCGCTGTGTTTTGCGCTCGTCATGCTGGTCCTGCAAGCCTTGTTCACCACCTTTCATACTCAGCGCCTCTGGCGTCTGCTCGACGCGCCCGTGTACGGCGAAGTGCCGAGCGCACCGGGCGTGTGGGGCGAGATTTATTATCGGCTGCACAAGCTTGCCAAGCGCTGGCACGCGCAAGTGCGTCAGGTCGAGCAGCAGCATTCGCGGTTCATCCAGGGCATTCAGGCGTCGCCGAATGGCGTTGCGATGCTCGACGATACCGATCAGATCGAGTGGTGCAATGCCATTGCTGAAACGCATTTTGGCCTCGATGCAAAACGCGACCTGCGCCAGCATATAACCCATCTCGTGCGCCAGCCGGACTTCGTCCGGTACCTTGCCTCGCAGCATTACGAGGAAGTGCTGATCATGCGTGGAATGGGCTTGAACCGTCAGCATGTGTTGTCGGTGCAGATATTCCCTTACGGCGAGAATCGCAAGCTGATTCTTACGCAGGATATAACCGAGCTGGAGAGAACGGATTCCATGCGGCGCGATTTTGTCGCGAACGTTTCGCATGAGTTGAAGACGCCGTTGACTGTCTTGTCCGGTTTTCTTGAAACCATGCGCGAGATCCCGCTAAACGAATCGGACCGTGCACGTTATCTGGAAATGATGGAGCAGCAATCGGCGCGTATGCAGAACATCGTGCGTGATTTGCTGGTGCTGGCCAATCTCGAAGGCGATGGCAAACCTCCGAGCGACGACGTGCTCGACATGCGCGCGGTTTTGCGTCATCTGGAAGAGGACGCCGACAATTTATCGAGCGGCCGGCACCGGATCACGTTCAACATCGACGAAGCGCTCACCGTGTCCGGTTCTGAAACCGAGATCGTCAGCGCGCTCGGCAATCTGGTGACAAACGCCATTCGATACACACCCGATGGCGGCACCATCGACGTCACGTGGCAGCGCGTTCGTGACCGCGCGCTATTTTCCGTGCGGGATAGCGGGCTCGGCATTCCGGCCGAACACATTCCGCGTTTGACGGAGCGGTTTTATCGTGTGGATAGAAGCCGGTCTCGCGATACCGGCGGCACGGGTCTGGGTCTCGCTATCGTCAAGCATGTATTGCAGCGCCATCACGCGGACCTGGAAATCAAAAGCGAAGAAGGGCGCGGCAGTACATTCCTGGTCAAGTTTCCGGCGGCGCGCACTTCACTGAGGAAGTCGATCGCGGCCTGACGCGCCGCGTTCTCTTTCGTTCAGGAACAGAACTTCGTAAGCAACCCAAGCTGCGCGTTGCGCATGGCTTTGCCCGGCCGTCGCCGCCTGTAGTGCCCATCGCTTTGCATGAGCCACGCGGACTGGTTATCGCCGAGAAACGCCGACAAACCTTCCGCAATGACCCGCCGTTTCAAACGCCGGTCGATTACCGGAAAAGCCACTTCCACGCGCCGGAAGAAGTTGCGGTCCATCCAGTCCGCGCTCGATAGATACACCTTCTCTTCACCGCCCGCATAAAAATAGAAGATGCGGTGATGCTCGAGAAAACGCCCGACAATCGACCGCACGGTGATGTTCTCGGACAGGTCTTCTACGCCCGGTTTCAACGCACACACGCCGCGCACGATCAGGTCGATCTTCACGCCCGCCTGCGATGCTTCATACAATGCGCCGATCACGGTGGGCTCGAGCAGCGCGTTCATCTTCGCGACGATCCGTGCCTTCTTGCCAGCGCGCGCGTTTTGCGCTTCGAAGCGAATCGCTTCCATGAGATTTGGATGCAGCGTGAAAGGCGCTTGCCAAAGCTGATGCAAACGCAATTCGCCGCCGATGCCGGTGAGTTGCTGGAATACATGATGCACGTCTTCGCAGACTTCCTGATTCGCCGTCATCATGCCGAAATCGGTATAAAGACGCGCCGTTCGCGGATGATAATTCCCCGTCCCAAGATGCGCATAACGCCTGAGCATCATCTTGCCGCCCTGCGACACGCGCCGCACGATCAGCATCATCTTCGCGTGGCATTTATGGCCAACCACGCCATATACCACGTGCGCGCCCACGGCCTCGAGCTGCGACGCCCAGTTGATGTTCGTCTCTTCATCGAAACGTGCAAGCAGCTCCACCACCACGGTCACTTCCTTGCCGTTGCGCGCGGCTTGCATCAGCGCGTCCATCAACGGCGAATCCGTTCCCGTGCGATAGATCGTCTGCTTGATCGCGACGACTTGCGGGTCCTTGGCGGCCTGAAGCAACAACTCCAGCACGGGCTGAAAGCTCTCGTACGGATGATGCAGAAGCACGTCGCCTTTATCGATGACATCGAACATGTTGGACGCATTCGCGATCACGCTCGGCACAGCCGGAATGTGCGGGACGAACTTGAGATCGGGCCGGTCGACCATCTCGGGCAACTGCATCAGGCGCACGAGATTCACCGGCCCGTCCACGCGATAACAATCGCGGTCGTTCAGCTCGCTTTCATCCAGAAGCCTTCGAATCATGTGTGGAGGCGTTTCCGCCGATACCTCCAGGCGCACCGCATTGCCCAGGTGCCGCGCCGGCAATTCACCTTGCAGCGCGACGCGCAGGTTCGTGATTTCGTCTTCATCGACGAACAATTCGCTGTTGCGCGTGATCCGGAACTGGTTGCAGCTAAGCACGACCAGATGCGGAAACAACTGGTCGACAAAGCACTGCATCAGCGAGCTGAGCAATACGAACCCGTGCGGATATCCCGACAGCGCTTCAGGCATGCGCACGAGCCGGGGCAGTGCGCGCGGCGCCTGCACGATCCCCATGACCGCCTGCCGCCCGAACGCGTCCTTCCCCTCGAGTTCGATGACAAAGTTCAGGCTCTTGTTCAGCACGCGCGGAAACGGATGCGCGGGATCGAGCCCGATAGGCGTCAGCACGGGCAGCAATTCGTTGTGAAAGTAGTCGCGCGCCCAGTCGGTCTGCGCTTCGGTCCATGACTCGACGCCATGAAAATAGATGCCTTCGCTTTCGAGCGCGGGATAGACGATGTCCTGCAGCATTGCGTATTGCTGGTGGACCAGCCGGTGTGCGCGCTCGACCACTAGGTCGTACACGTGCTGCAGCGACATGCCATCGGGTGAAAGCGAGCCCGGGTTGTCGCGCATCTGCTCCTGCATGCCGGCCATGCGGACTTCGAAAAATTCATCGAGATTGCTGCTGGTGATGCAGATGAAGCGGAGTCGTTCGAGCAGCGGGACGGAGGTATCGGCGGCTTGCGACAATACGCGTTCGTTGAAGCCCAGAATGCCCAGTTCGCGGTTCAGAAGGGGATAGCGGTTGGACATCAGTATTAAAGGTGCGCGAAAAAACGGAATGTGCAAGGATCGCCCGGAATGAACCACAATATGATGACGTTTTTATGAATTCATGATGTCACGAATTTAACGCAGGGCGTGCGTAAGGTCGACCCTGGCGAGATTCGCCCGAGCGCACCTCAAAACCGATTTATCCTCCTGTTTGTTTCATTTGCTTTTCAGCAGACCAGCACATCGGTCCGCCAGGAATTAAAATTGGCGCACTGCGGCACGCATTCAGTTTCATTGCGGCCCGGGACATGCATGGCGAATGCACGAACAACCCTACGGAACCTAAAAAATCGATGGTCAATTCACCTCATCTTTTGGCAGCCGTAGATCTCGGATCGAACAGCTTCAGGCTGATCGTCGGACGCGTTGAAGAGACGCCGTCAGGAAGCCCGATCTATCAGGTCGATGCGCTGCGCGAACCCGTGCGGCTTGCGGCGGGACTGTCACGCGACAAATTCCTCGATCGCGCCTCGCAGTTGCGCGGCTGGGACGCGCTGAAGCGTTTCGGTGAGCGGCTGCGCGACTTCCACCCCGATCACGTGCGCGCGGTCGCGACCAACGCGCTGCGCGTGGCGAAGAACGCCGAGGAGTTTCTTGCCGAGGCGCAGAACGCACTTGGGTTTCCCATCGAAGTGATTGCGGGGCGCGAGGAAGCGCGCCTGATCTACGCTGGCGCCGCGCACTCCGTGCCCGCGAGCGCCGGCAAACGGCTGGTGGTGGACATTGGCGGCGGATCGACGGAATTCATCATCGGCTCGCATTACACGCCCATTCACATGGAAAGCCTTTATATAGGTTGTGTGAGCCATAGCCGGCAATTCTTTGCCGCCGGCAATGTGGATGAATACTCCATGCGCCAGGCCGAACTGGCTGCCAAGCGCGAGATCGAGATCATTTCCAGCGAATACAAACAGACCGGCTGGGACCAGGCGATCGGATCATCGGGCACGGCGCGCGCGCTCGCCGAGTTGATCGAAGCGAACGGTTTCAACGACCCCGGCATCACGCACGGCATTTCGCGCGGCGGCCTGGAACGGCTGAAAAAAGCGTTGATCAAGGCCGAGAACGTGAACCGGCTGAAGCTGATCGCACTGAAGGCCGACCGTATTCCGGTGCTGGCCGGTGGCTTGTCGATCATGCTGGGCGTCTTCGAGGAACTGGGTATCGATTATGTCGATACCACCGACGGCGCGTTGCGTCTCGGCGTGCTTTACGACCTGCTTGGCCGCACGCAGCATCAGGACATGCGTACCGTGACGGTGGAAGGATTCAAGCGCCGTTATTCGGTCGATGGCGCGCAATCGGAGCGGATCGCGAAGCTCGCCATCAGCTTCTACGAGCAGCTCGAAGAAGGCGCGTCTTCCGTCGATGCCGAGCGCCGTATCGAGAACAGGATGTTCCTTGGATGGGCTGCGGCGCTGCATGAAATCGGCCTTTCCATCTCGCACAGCGCGTACCACAAGCATTCGGCGTATATCGCAAGTCACGCCGACATGCCGGGCTTTTCGCGCACCGATCAGGCGCGCCTTGCCGGTCTCGTGCTGGGGCATGTGGGCAAGCTTGGCAAGCTTTCCCACGCGCGTGATGTCGACTGGACGCTGCTGTTCTGCCTGCGGCTCGCGGCGCTGCTGTGCAGACGGCGGGCCGATGTCGGCTTGCCGGCCATCGAGGTGACGGCGACAAACGCCGGGTTCGACGTAAAGCTGCCCAACGACTGGGTGTCGCTGAATCCGCTGACCGACTACAGCCTCGTGCAGGAAGCGGCCGAGTGGGAGAAGATCGGCAAGCCGTATCGGGTGGTTTATACGGGCGTTTGATCCCGGCGCGGCGCTCAGTCAGCCATGAAGTGCCGCGCGTACCGTTCGTTGATATCGGATACGCGCAGCAACGTCAGGAAATCAGCCGTGTTGAAATCCGGGTCCCACGCCGGTGCGCCGCAAATCTTGGCTCCCAAGCGCAGATAACCTTTGACGAGCGGCGGCGGCGTGACTTTCGCGCCCGTGCGCAATTCCTGCACCGGCAGCGGTGTGTGCGCGAACGCCCGGTACTCGAGCGCCGTCAACGCGTCCTTCTCCATGCCATCGAAGAGATCGGCGGCGTAGTGGCCACCATCGGCCATCGATACACTCGCGCAACCCAGCATGGTCTCGTAGCCGTTCTGCTTCATGTATGCGGCGAGGCCGCCCCACAAGGACATGATGACCGCGCCGCTTCGATAATCCGCGTGGACACACGAGCGGCCGACTTCGACGAGCTTCGGGCGCAGGTGGGCGAGGCGCGAGACATCGAATTCGCTTTCGGCGTAGAGCCGGCCCGCGCGCGCGGCCTGGTGCGGCGGCAAGACCCGGTATGTGCCCACGACCTTCAGCGTGTCCAGATCGCGGACCAGCAAGTGGTCGCAGAAGGCATCGAACGTATCGACGTCGAGGCCCGCCGGACCTTTCAACTGGGCGCCCATTTCGTCGGCGAACACGCGGTATCGCAGGCGTTGCGCCTCGCGAAGTTCCGCCTCGGAATGCGCCCAGGATACCCGCAGCCTGTGCTGCGCTGTCACCGTCTCGGCGGCGCGGGGCAAGCGGTCCGGGCCGCTCGTACCATTCGATGGGTTCACGAAAGCGTGCGTCGTCGATTCCTGCATTGACAATCCCCAGTGGATTTGGCTGACGTATTACCGATAGCCGACAATGTAAGTATCGCGAATGACGCTCGCATGGCATCACAGTGACGATTCAATGAAGTGCGTGGGCTGGTCTCCCTCCTCGATCTGATCTGTGAACGGCTTTAAAGCAGGTCTGGGTTCGTGACGGCGCGCAACACGATCTGACTGTCGCCCGCGCGTGATCGCCCCTGAAACCACCAGATACCTGCTTTTTTCATGGTCCAGTCGGCTTCCTGACCGGTCAGCAGCAAGGCTGCAACGCGTCCGAGCGTTGGCTGGTGTCCAACGACCACGACCGTTTCCGCCGCGCCTTGCGGCCATTGCGCGGCATCGAGCACAGCCTGCGCGGACGCACCCGGCGCGATTTCCTTCGCTACCTGATAGCGGTCGCCGAAGGTTTCCATCGTCTGGATGGTGCGGGTGGCGGGACTGACGAGGAAAAGCGCATCGCCATCGATACGGCTTTTCAGCCATTTCGCGGCCGCCTGTGCCTGCTTGACGCCGCGTCCGGTCAACTGGCGCGCGAGGTCGCTCGCAGCCTGATCTTCCGCTTCGGCGTGACGCCAGAGAATGAGGTTCATGGGGTGTCTCCTTTTGACGGTTTTAAGCGTTTTCGATTGCGCCGGTATCAGGAAAACGCTATAGTCTCGCTCTTGTCGGAGCGTAGCGCAGCCTGGTAGCGCATCTGATTTGGGATCAGAGGGTCGAAGGTTCGAATCCTTTCGCTCCGACCACCAGTTTCATGCTAAAACCCGCGTAGCCTTTGGCTTCGCGGGTTTTTGTTTTCAGGACCAACGGCGCACTTTGCAGATTCTTGGCCTCGGGCGACGGATCACTCTAGCAGCGCCCACGCCCGCATAGAACTCGTGTTGAACGCGGAAATAGCCTGTACCAGACCACGGACGCCACAGCCGCCGGTCGATTGCTTACATGCAATTTGCTAATCTATTGAAAACGTTGCTGAAATCACCTATTAAGGGGCCCAAAAATGATCAGCGAAGGCAAAACCGGGAATATCCATGGGATTGAAGTGAAAGCGCGTGCGGTGACGCAGCCGCCAACCGCGGAGGTGTCGACCAGTTCTATCGGCGGCCGTGAAGCGGTATTGCAAGCGGCCAAACGCGTGTACGAACAGCATCACGCCGTCATTCAGGCGCTTGCTAATCGATGACGCTGGATTCAGGGCTTGTCCTGGCGATCCATGACTTTATTCTTGCAAACGAACCCGGGGTCGCCGGCAAGAACGTCGGCGCTCTTGGAGGCGCAAATGGGCGAATAGAAGCGTGTAGGCAAGTACGAAACGCTTGATGACGTTTTTGAAATCGCGGTTTTGAATGCCGAGGCCATAGCGCGTGGTCACGCGTTTTCCGACGCAAACAAGAGGACCGCGCTGGTTTCCGCATTGGCGTATCTGCTTTTGCAAGGGTATATAGTCAAGCGCAGTGCGGCACTCGAGGACATCATGGTCGACGTGGCGCAGGGAAAGCTTAACTACGTTGATCTCGCCAACATTTTCTCCACGCTTGCTGTGCCGAATCCCTTTGATCCAAAGGCGAGTGCAGAGTAGGTGTCGCTGCCTGGAAATTTGCCTTCATCCGCGTCTTCGGTCCCAATTCCCGATATCGTTTACTCTTCCTGCTTCACTCTCCAAATCAACGAATTATTTCCGGGCCGTCCATGCCGCGCTTCGCCGTTCTGTTTGCCTGCTCCCTGATTCTCTCGGCATGTGCCGATTCAACGCCGCATCGCGTAATACCTCAGGACCCGCCCGACTACAAGGGCGTTCCAACCGATACCACACCGCCCGACATGACCATCGCGCCGGCCAGGGCAGCCCCCTCCGCGCAGCCGCAATGATCGCCTGCATGCCGCGAGCCTGTCGCCTGTCCGAACGTGGCAGCAGCGTATAATTTGTCCATGAACACGCCCGCCAACGCCGCCCAGTCCCACGACCACTCGTCTGCCGACGCGCTTCAGGCTGCGGTCACCATGGCCGACGACTACTGTCGCGAACGCGGTCAAAAGCTCACGCCCATCCGCCGCACAGTGCTGGAACTGCTGCTCACGTCCGGACGTGCAACGAAGGCCTACACGCTGCTCGACGAAATGCGCGCGATGCATCCCAACGCATCGCCGCCGACGGTTTATCGGGCGCTGGATTTCCTGCTGTCGGCGGGACTGATTCATCGGATCGAATCAATCAACGCGTTCACGGTCTGCCACGACCTGACGCATTGCCAGCATGGCGTGCTGGTGGTTTGCCAGCAATGTGGGCGGGTGACCGAATTGCAGCAGCAAAAGCAGTTGCGCCAGAGCTTGTTATCGCAGGTCGAGGCGAGCGGATACAAACTGGCGGGTGACGATATCGAACTCAAGGGCATTTGCCCGGCATGCCAGGCGGCTGAGGACCCGAGCGCTCACAAGCATGACCACGATCACGCGTCGCATTGAGTCAGCGTTGAGTGAGGTAAAAGGCCGTTCCGACGTGAGTTGGAACGGCCTTTTGTTTGCCGCTAGACGACGTGGGCAGAGAAAGGCGAAACGCCGATGCGGGCACATCGGCGTTTCTGACCCGCGGTACCTGTTCGCGCAGAGAGGCGCGGGCTGTAGTCATTCTAGGTCGCAACAATCTGCTGGATTGTGATCACTTGTTTCAACGCGTAACCCGATGTGTGACGGTGCGATCCCAGGAAGAAGCAAGCCACGGCAACCAAGGCCGCGTCACGTAATTGTTACGATCGAATATTCGGGATAGCCGTGCGTCATGCGAAATTCTTGCTGCAACGGTATTATCGAATATCTCTCCAGTTGAAATTGATCTCGAACATGACCGCGCTGTGGATCTTTCTTGCTGTTTGCCCGCTGGCAATGGCTTCTTTGCTGGTGTTCGCGTCGCACATCGATCCGTTGTCGGGGCGGTGGCGCGGAGCACGGCTCGCCTGCTCGCTGCATGTTCCGGACGTGCGGGAACGAGGCAGGCGACTCGGCGCCGCCGTGAAGCATCATGCGGCTGCGAGCCGTACGAGTCCTATTGCTTGCAGCGAATCACCATCGACCGGTTCTTGACGTTCGCGCCAAAAATTCCGGCGACCGATCCGCCCGATGTCGCTCCGTTGTCCACGTCCTTCGACACCACGTCGTAACCATACGACCCGCAGATCTCTCCGGCCTTCTTGTAGCATTCGGCCCAGCTTGTGCTGGCATCGCCGCCGCTGCAGTTGATCGCAAAACCGGTATCGCCGGTTGGCAAATAAGTCCGTTTCGCCGTGTTTGCGCAACCCGCCAGCGCTGCTGCAGCGACCAGCACGGCAGCCATCATGGCCAGTTTTCCAGGCGCCGGGGCGCGGACGTTGTCTTTCATCGAATCTTCCCTGTAACTGATTGAACGTGGCTGAACGCGTTTGTGCGCCGATGCATTCATCGAGGTGGCAAGTAGCGCGACGGATCGATCGAACTGCCCTTGTAGCGCAATTCGAAGTGCAGCATCACGCGGTTTGTGTCGCTGTCGCCCATTTCCGCGATGGGCTGGCCTTGCGCGACGCTCTGGCCTTCCTTCACGAGCAGCGCGCGATTATGCGCGTAAGCGGTGAGGTAATCGGCGTTGTGCTTCACGATCAACAGGTTGCCGTAACCGCGCAAGCCGTTTCCCGCATACACCACCGAGCCGGCCGCTGCCGCGACGATCTGCGTGCCGGGTGTGCCGCCAATATCGATACCTTTCGAACTCTTGCCGTCGAAACCGCGGATGACGTCGCCTTGGACCGGCCAGATCAGCGAAATGCTGGTGGCGGGCCGGATCGCGCCGCCGGAGACAGCGGGAGCGGTTTCCGCAGAACTCGTGCCGCCTGTACGGGCCGGCGCGGTCGATGAAGGCGCCGATGCAAGGGCCGTCCCCGTCGGGGGCGCCACACGCAGCACCTGGTCGACTTCAATCGCGTTCGGGTCGGCAAGGTTGTTCCAGCGCGCGATATTTTGCGCTGTTGTCCTGTTCGCACGGGCGATCTTGGACACCGTATCGCCCCGTTCCACACGATAAAACCCCGGTCCCACAGGTGCGGAGCCACACGCGGCGAGCACTGCGACCAAGGTCGCGCAGGTCAGCCGTCGAATTATTTGTACCAAACTCAGAACCTCGCAAAGCGCCGCACAACCCGGAGAGCCACGGCGGACGAACAACAACGCGTAACGTCGAAAGGTATGATTTTAACGTCCCCGTGCCGTGGCACTCAGAAGCCTGCGCGCTCCCAGGTGCGCGCGGCGCTCATCTTCCCCTTACGACGCCGGTGAAATGGTCAGCCTGAGTGCTGCCGTTTCCGTTTTCCCGGGCGCAAGCCAACGCAATCCGTGACCGTTGTGAATGGCATCGGGCAGACCGACCCATGGCTCGACGCAATAAAAATCCGACGCCGGTGCTTCGGTCCAGGTCGTGACCGCATACCAGGGCACCGAGTCAGGCCGTTGCAGATCGAAGTTCACCGCGCGTTTCAGACCGGGCGTAACCAGCCGCACGGGTTGATCGGACGGGCCGTTGAAACAATGAAAACGGTCGAGGATGCTCGGGTCATCGATGGAATAGAGCGCCTTGCCGGCTTCCGCTTCGCTTATCGAGCCGTCATCGAGTTGCCGGCGCGTTTCCGTACGCGGCAGTTCGATGCTGCTGATGCCGCGTTGATCGTGCGGCAGCGCGAAGTAGAAATGGTGGCCGGAATAATAGGGCAGTGGCACTTCGCCCGGATTCGAGGTCGTCAATTCCACATCGAGCGTGACGCCATCCACGAGCCGGTACGCCGCCTCGAAACGGAAAGCAAACGGATAACCCTGACGCGTGAAATCGTTGTCGACGAGCGTCATGCGTACACCGTGACCGTCCGCGTCCACCCTGTGCTCGAACGGCAGGTTGCGCGCGAAGCCATGCATGGGGAGGTCGTGCACGACGCCGTCCGGGTCGCGCCACTTGCCAATTTCGCCATCGACGAAATGACGGCCGAGAAACGGGAACAGCAGCGGATTGCCGCCGCGAATCTTGACGAAGTTGGACCAGTCAGGCGCGGCGGGCCAGAAGATGACCGGTTCGCCGCCGACGCGCCAGGTCATCAGGCGCGCGCCGGCGTGGGGGGCAATTTCGAGGGCGGCGTCATCGCGTTTGATTTCCAGGATCTCGGGTAGTGATGACATATGGGTGGTCTCCTTGGCGTAAATGGTCGGGCTGTTCGATGCATCGCGCTCAATTCTACGGGGAAACCCTTTTGGGGAAACTGCGACTGACACACCTGGTTTCATTGGCCCGATAATGCAAGCACGATGTAACGCGGGTGAAACATTTTGCGGCCTTGGCGATCCAATCGTTCAAGATGATCCTACGAAAGGCGAGGGTGATATGGATCTGGCTATGATGTTCGGAGTTTTTATCTTTGGTACGTTTGGCGCAGGGACGGCTTTGTTCTTATACAAGCTCTGAACGCCACGTTAGCTGATCGGCATGTTTGAAAAGGGCTCGTCTTCGACGAGCCCTTTTTGTTTTTCTTTTTGAATTCATATATCTAACAATCAGCTTTCGATTGCGCGATCTCGCACGCAAACGCTTGGCGCTGCTTTTGGCGACCGGCATAATCGGCGCGTTTTGCGTGCCGTATGCCGCACCGCCGAAACCATGCGACTTGTCGCTGGTTTATCGCCAACAACGAAAGAGGACTGACGCGTGACTTTGTGGTTTCTGATTTTCCTGAGCGTGCTGCAGGGCGTGACCGAGTTGTTTCCGGTCAGCAGTCTTGGCCATACCCTTCTCGTGCCTGGTTTGATCGGCATGCATATCGACAAACATGCGCCACAGCTGCTGCCGTTTCTTGTCGCGCTTCACCTTGGCACCGCGCTCGCGTTGCTGTGGTATTTCCGCAAGCGCTGGGTGGCGCTGGTGATCGGGTTCGTGGGGTCCTTGCGTGGCCGCAAGAATGCCGATGGCCACATGATGTGGGCGCTGATCATCGGCACGATTCCGACGGGTATTGTCGGCTTGTTGCTCGAGAAGCGGCTCGAGGCGCTTTTCCACGACCTGCGGATCGTCGCGGTCGCACTCATGGTCAACGGCGTATTGCTGTGGGTAGGTGACCGGTTGACGCGTTCCCGCTCCGCCCGCGCGCCAGAGGATCTCACGTTCAAGCAGGCGTTCCTGGTCGGCCTGGCGCAGATCGGCGCGCTGATTCCCGGCTTCTCGCGCAGCGGCCTGACGATCATTGCGGGCGTGGGCGCAGGATTGAGCGCCGAGAAAGCCGCCGAGTTTTCGTTTCTGCTCGGCACGCCGATCATCTTCGCGGCCGGCGTACTCGAACTGCCCAAGCTCTTCCATGCGCCCGATCAACTCGCCGATGCCATCCTCGGCGGCGTGCTGACGGGCATCGCCGCATATCTGAGCGTGCGTTTCCTGATGCGTTATTTCGAAGGAAAAGGGCGGCTCGCGGCATTCGGCGTGTATTGCCTGATTGCGGGCGCGTTCTGTCTCGGCTGGTTCATGCTGCATCCGCAACCGGTCTGATACCACGCGAATGACGTGAGGAGCCCCCGAATGGGGCTCCTTGTGCATTCGATGAGGTAAAATCCTGGATCGTCTGCAATGCGGCAGTAGCTCAGCTGGATAGAGCATCGGCCTTCTAAGCCGAGGGGCGGGGGTTCGAGTCCCTCCTGCCGTACCACGATCACTTCAGCGGTCCGCGCTTCTTTGTGCTTGTCTGCGTCATCACGGCGCAAGTTGCTGGCACAAAAACATCAGCGTAAGCAGCGCCGCGAACAACAGCGCGCCGCCTATGGCGGTAACGACGCGTGGCCAGATGGCCGGCTGTATCTCGTCCACGTACCGATTTCCGTCTCCCCAGTTGTCCAGATCAAACCGCTCGGATTGTCCTGCAAGCAGCCGGTCCACCGCTGCCAGGCCCTGCGGCATGATGAGCGCACACGCAATCACCCCGATACACAGGCATCCGTAAAACGTCGGCGTGAGATGGGTTTCCATGAGCGGGCGGGGAAGCAGAATCGGCGATTCACTGATGTTAGGTTTGCTCTGCGCCGGTCTCTATCGGACACGTCCGAGATAGTTCTGCATTTCTCTGAAACATACTCGCGATGGCCATTCGGCCGAGCTTCTACGCTTGCGGAACACGTGTGGCCTCATGCTATCCTCGACCCACACGATTCTTGCTCGCCAGTCTGTCCCAGCATTCCGAATGGCGATCCACGCAGAAAATCAATCAATATCAACGAGGGAGAACATTTCCATGTCACAGCCGACTCACGGGCTCAAACGCGTCTCTACGCAAATCACGTTGTCACTGGTCGCGGGCTGCGTGCTGCTAGGCAGCGGCGCAGCTCAAGCGGCTAATCTCGGGTTCCTGAACAACACGCCCATCACGTACATGAAGCAGCGTGATCTGCAGATACTCAACAAGTCCGCGCACACCGCGCTGGATACCAAGCAGGACGGCGAATCGCTCGACTGGAACAACGAAGGCGCCGGCAATCCGGTAGCAGTCACTGGCACGATCACGCCGTCGGACACGGACAAGAAAGGCGACAGGACGTGCCGGAAGCTGACCATGGTCGCGCATGCCAAGGGCCAGACGCAGACCTGGGCGCCGACCGTCTGCAAGACCGAAGGCGGCAAATGGGCGCTGCTCAAGCAGTGAGCAGTCTCCAATTGAAGCTTCGCGGCGAACACCCTTTCGTAGCTCGAAGCAGCAGATCGATCAATGGCTGAGCGGACGGTTTCGTGCGGCGTCGTGATACTCAACACGCAAGGCGACGTGTTGCTCTGTCACGCGACCGAGACGTCGCATTGGGACATTCCCAAAGGTCAGGGCGAAGAAGGCGAAGAGCCTGTCGAGGCGGCGTTGCGCGAGCTCGTGGAAGAGACGGGCATCGTCTTGCCGGCGGAGCGGCTGAAGGATCTGGGGCGCTTTGTGTATCGGCGGGACAAGGATTTGCATTTGTTCGCCGTGCGCGTCAGCCGAGACGAAGTGAAGATCGAGGAGTGCGTCTGCGAATCGTACTTTCCCCGGCGGCGCGACGGCACGATGATCCCCGAAATGGATGCCTACCGATGGGTGTCGCTGGCCGATGTCGACCAGTATGCAAGCCGCAGTCTCGCGCGGCTATTCCAGACCACGCTGTCGCTTGCCGAACTGCATCAAACGCTGGACTGACGGGTCGAGCCTGATGGGCTGATGCAGCCGTTCAATTGTCCGATGGCCGGTCGTTCGGATTCGCAAACAGCGCTCTCATCTCGGGCGAGAGCGGAAAACGCAGATTGATGTTGTCGGGCGGAATGGGTTGCATGAACCACGTGTCGTACAACGTCTCCGCTTCACCTGAACGTTGCATGCCGGCAATGACGTCATCGGCCAGTTTCTTGAAGACCGGGTCGCCCTTGCGCATGACGCACGCATACGCTTCATGCGCAAGCGGGTCGCCTGTGACCACATAGTCGCGCTGCGCGGCGCCTTCCTGCGCGATCTTTCCATATAGCAGGGGATCGTCCATGACGAAGGCAACGGCGCGGCCGGTCTTGACCGCCTCGAACGCTTCCGCGTGATCGCGGGCGGCGATGATCCGCAAGTCGAGCTTCTGGTTTATCGACAATTCCCGGATCAGTTGCTCGTCGGACGTGCCTGCGGTCGTCGATACCGTTTTTCCGGCGAGGTCGCTGTAATTCCGGATGCCGGACTTGCGCTTCACCACCATCCGGATGCCGTAGTCGAAGAAGCTGTTGGTAAATGCAACCAGTTGTTCGCGGTCCCGGATATGGGCGGTCGAACCGCACTCCAGGTCGATCTGATGGTTGACCACGTAAGACAGGCGGTTGGTCGATGTCACCACCACCGTGCTCACGGCGAGATGAGGCTTTTGCAAGCGGCGCCGGACTTCATCGACTATCTTGAGCGCGATGCTTTGGGAATAGCCAATAGGCTGCTGCTTCGCATCCAGATACGAGAACGGCACCGACGATTCGCGCACGCCAAGAACAATGCTGTTGTTCTCGGCGATCTTGCGCAACGTGGGCGAGATTTGAGGTTGTTCCGCCGTGCTCGCGCAGACAGTCTGCGCCGCCAGCAGCAGCGCGAGCGCGAGCGCTGCGCACGTTGCGCTAGCGGACGGCCGCGTAGACGCGCGCATCCAACTGCTAGCCAGGGACACCGGCAGACGCCCCGCCGGCTTCAAGCCGGTTTGCCCCAGCTATCGCGCAAGCTGACGATACGATTGAACACCGGCACGCCCGGCTTCGAATCCACCCGATCGGCCACGAAATAGCCATGACGTTCGAACTGATACCGGTCTTCCGCATTGGCGTTGCGCGCCGATGGTTCGAGATACGCGCGAACCACACGCTTTGAATCCGGATTCAATGCATCGAGGAATTCAGCGCCGCCGGCGCCAGGTTGTGGCTCCTTGAAGAGTCGATCGTAGAGCCGAACTTCGGCTTCATACGCGTCTTTCGCGCTGACCCAATGAATCGTTCCCTTGACCTTGTAGCCGTTCGCGCCTTCGGTGCCCGATTTGCTGTCGGGGAAATAATTGCAGTGCACGGCCGTGATATTGCCGTTTTCGTCCTTGTCCGCGCCGGTGCATTCGACCACGAAGCCGTACTTCAGCCGCACCTTGTTGCCCGGGAACAAACGGAAATATCCCTTCTTGGGCTCTTCCTGAAAGTCTTCACGCTCGATCCACAATTCCCGCGAGAACGGAAACTCGCGAACACCGCGGTCCGGATGATGCGGATGTACGGGCGCGCTGCACGCCTCGCTCGTGCCTTCCGGAAAGTTGTCGATGATCAGCTTCAGCGGATCCAGCACTGCAATCGCACGCGGCGCTTTTTCATCGAGATCATCGCGCAGCGCGCCTTCCAGCACGCTCATGTCGATCCATGAATCGACCTTCGTCACGGCCACGCGATCGCACATCAGGCGGATGCTTTCCGGTGTGAAACCACGGCGCCGCACGCCCACGATAGTCGGCATGCGCGGATCGTCCCAGCCTTCCACGTGGTTCTCGGTCACCAGTTGGAGCAGCTTGCGTTTGCTGGTGATTGCATAGGTGAGGTTCAGGCGCGAAAACTCGATTTGCTGCGGCAGCGGACGTGTGAACTTGCCGTCGTCGGCGAGTTGGTTCAGGAACCAGTCGTAAAGCGGACGATGATCCTCGAATTCCAGCGTGCAGAGCGAATGCGTAATGTTCTCGAGCGCGTCCGATACACAATGCGTGTAGTCATACATCGGGTAGATGCACCACGTGTCGCCGGTCCGGTAGTGATGCGCGAAACGAATGCGATAAATCACCGGATCGCGCATGTTGAAGTTCGGCGACGCCATGTCGATTTTCGCGCGCAGCACGTGCTCGCCTTCCTGGAATTCGCCGGCTTTCATGCGGCGGAACAGGTCGAGGTTTTCTGCGGGTGTGCGGTCGCGGAACGGCGAATTCTTGCCCGGTTCCTGCGCGGAGCCGCGCGTCAGGCGCATTTCTTCGGCCGTCTGGCTATCCACATAAGCCTGGCCACGCTCGATCAGCAGTTCGGCGAATTCGTACAGCTGGTCGTAGTAGTCGCTTGCGAAGTACAGGTATTCCTGGCCGTCCTTGTTCCAGTCGAAGCCGAGCCACTTGACCGCATCGACGATGGAATCCACGTACTCGACACTTTCCTTTTCGGGGTTGGTATCGTCGAAACGCAGGTGGCAGACGCCGCCGTAATCACGCGCGATGCCGAAATTGACGCAAATACTCTTCGCATGGCCAATGTGCAGATAACCGTTCGGTTCGGGCGGAAAACGCGTCTCGACCCGCTGCGACCATTTGCCGTTGCGATTGTCTTCGTCAATGATATTGCGGATGAAATTATTCACCGCCGGGGCGTCGTTGCGATCAGTGTTCATGCGAAAGAGAAGAAGAGCTGACGAGGGCGCTAGCGTTCGAATACGTGCGGCTTGCGTTCGGTAAGACCAAATCGATCAAACGATTCTACCTTAGCAATCCGCCCGGGACAGCGCAGGCCGGGATTTCGCCACGATCTGCGGCGCGGTTGCGACATGTTCCTTATCTGATGCAAACCCGCAGCGTTTCAATACCGGATGTAT
The DNA here is from genome assembly GCF_001557535.2 of Burkholderia sp. PAMC 26561. Lineage (NCBI taxonomy): Bacteria > Pseudomonadati > Pseudomonadota > Betaproteobacteria > Burkholderiales > Burkholderiaceae > Burkholderia > Burkholderia sp. PAMC 26561. Next base: position 137,682 of record NZ_CP014306.1, on the reverse strand, counting down.
CGAGCGTAACGGGAGGTAAATCGCGTTGTCGGCAATGATGAGACGATTTTAAGATAGCGTCGCGTCCCCGAATAATGAAATTGAAAGGTTCGGGACGCGGCATATCGACAATAAAAAGGAAGGTCTCAACATGAACAAGATCACGCGGGTATCGATTCGGGTTGCTGCGGTTGCGACGTTGATTGCAGCAGTGTCGGGGTGTGCGATGAGCCGTACGCAGGCGCACGCGGGGATTGGAGCGGCGGCCGGCGGTGCGTTGGGTTATGTGCTGACCGGCGGTCCGCTCGGGACAGTGGCGGGCGCGGCAGCGGGCGGACTGGTCGGGGCGGGCGTGCGGTAAAACTTTGTCGGCTCGACAAAGCCGTTTTCACGACATGTGAGATCTACCGACGCTGCAGATTCCCGCCAGTGGCGCGCTCATTGATATGACATGGTGAATGTCGCGTAGGCCTTTGCACTTCCGGGGACCATTGTTCCCGTTCGAACGTAACGGCCCACCAGCGGGATGCTATAGGCGCCCGATACCGACAGCGGCACGATGACAAACTGATTTGCCGCGCCCGGTACGGCCGAGTCGGGACCGAATGCGATCGGGACGCCGCCGTTCACGATCTGGTAGCCGACTCCCGACGCCGTCGAGTCGTGCCCGAGCGACAGCGTGGTTGACGTGTTGTTGGGCTGGGATGCGTCGGTGATGGTCATGGCGACTTTGACGCCGGCCGCGCAGTTGAGTCCCATGTTGAACGTGGTGTCGCCATAAGTGGAATTTACCGTGGGCAGATCACGCGTATGGGCGCGCGGCATGTCGACGTTGATCGACGGGGTGGTGACAGTGCAGGTTTGCACACCGACCTCGAACGGCGTGAACTGGATGGTGGCGACCAGTAGCTGATCGAGCGTGAACGTTGCGTAAGTTGTTGCGGCAACCGTACCTGAGCTCGGACCGACTCCGGTGGGCTGCGTACGGACTATTTCAACGCCATAGGATGAGTTGCTGTAATTCCATGAACCCACCCAGTTGCCGGTAATTCCCGGCCCGAAATAACTTCCGCGATTCCCGTTGTTGCCTTCGTAAAAACGTATGCCGATCCCATCAATACTGGTAGCGTAAGTAAAAACGTTATTAGTCGACGATATCAGCGTAGAGCCGGTAACAGACTTCAGATAAATGCCAGGGGCCGCGCACCATGCGTAAAGGCCGCTGACGGGTATGGTCGGGACTTCGCCTTTGTAAAGCACGGTGCCGACCGGGACATCTCGCGAGAGGCTCTGCGGTGGAATGGTGATCGTATAAACGTGGGCAGTTTGAGGATCCGCGAAGGAGCAGGATGCGTCCGCATCCAAGCTGGCGGCGCCCAACCCCAGCAGGCATGCCGCACTGGCGAGGACCTTGCAGATTTTGTTCCGTGGATGCATTGAACGCGTTTCTTTGAATGATTGAGTGCTTATTAACGTTACGCAATATCTGCGTGGTCTTCGCAACTGAGTATATATTTTCATATAATCGCTGCCATTAGATACACCAGGTGCCAGTTTTAGAGGTGGAAGTGAAATTTTATTCCGGTGTAGCCGCATCGTCGGCGAAAATTCTAATTCGCTAGACGACAATTATGCATTGCTCCGCGGTATCGAAATTTTTATTTGTTTTTATAAAGAAGTTAATGGTTATTTTGATTATGGCTGATGCCGGACCATGATCGCGGTCTGTAATCGGAATTGAAGTTGAACAGTGGCTGGTCTGCAGTCCATGCGCGAGCACTGCGCACGTAGGTTCGTTGCGCGGACGTCCCGTCCGGAGCAATCAACACGCGCACATCACCATCGTCCGCCGCCACGGGCAGAATCCATCGCCAAACCCCGTATAATCGACAATCCCAATCTGGCTCCCGGCGCCGCGCACAAGCTACGAACGCGCGTCGCCACCGCACACAAAAGCAGACCCGCACGCCATGAAAGCCGCCGACATCCGCGAGAAATTCCTCAAGTTCTTTGAATCGAAGGGCCACACGATCGTCCGCTCGTCGAGCCTCGTGCCCGGCAACGATCCCACGCTGTTGTTCACGAACTCCGGCATGGTCCAGTTCAAGGACGTGTTCCTCGGCACCGAATCGCGCCCGTATTCACGCGCGACCACGTCCCAGCGCAGCGTACGCGCAGGCGGCAAGCACAACGACCTCGAAAACGTCGGCTATACGGCCCGTCATCACACGTTCTTCGAGATGCTCGGCAACTTCTCGTTTGGCGACTATTTCAAGCGCGATGCCATCCACTATTGCTGGGAACTGCTGACGAAAGTCTACGGCCTGCCGCCGGAAAAGCTCACCGTCACGGTCTACCAGGAAGACGACGAAGCGTTCGCCATTTGGGAAAACGAAATCGGCGTGCCGAAGGAGCGGATCATCCGCATCGGTGACAACAAGGGTGCGCGCTACGCATCGGATAATTTCTGGACCATGGGCGATACCGGCCCCTGCGGCCCTTGTTCTGAAGTGTTCTACGACCACGGCCCGGAAGTGTGGGGCGGCCCGCCGGGATCTGCGGAAGAGGACGGCGACCGCTTCATAGAGATCTGGAATCTCGTGTTCATGCAGTTCAATCGTGATGCCCAGGGCAACATGACGAAGCTGCCCAAGCAGAGCGTCGATACCGGCATGGGCCTCGAACGCCTTGCCGCCGTGCTCCAGCATGTGCACAGCAACTACGAGATCGACCTGTTCCAGGCGCTCATCAAGGCTGCATCCCGCGAAACCGGTACGCCGGACCTCACGAACAATTCGCTGAAGGTCATCGCCGACCATATTCGCGCGTGTTCGTTCTTGATCGTCGATGGCGTGATCCCCGGCAACGAAGGCCGCGGTTATGTGCTGCGCCGTATCGTGCGCCGCGCGATCCGCCACGGCTACAAGCTCGGCCGCAAGGGCGCGTTTTTCCACAAGCTCGTGGCAGATCTGGTCGAGGAAATGGGCGCGGCTTACCCGGAACTGAAAGAAGCGCAGACGCGCGTCACGAACGTGCTGAAACAGGAAGAGGAACGGTTCTTCGAAACCATCGAACACGGCATGGCGATGCTCGAAACAGCACTCGCCGAACTCGATGCCAAAGGCTCGAAGCAACTCGACGGCGAGCTCGCGTTCAAGTTGCACGACACGTTCGGCTTCCCGCTGGATTTGACGGCGGACGTATGCCGCGAACGCGGCATCACGGTCGACGAAACCGCGTTCGACGAAGCCATGGCCCGTCAACGCGAACAAGCCCGTTCGGCCGGCAAGTTCAAGTCGGCGCAAGGTCTGGAATATGCGGGCGAGAAGACCACGTTCCATGGCTACGAGAACGAGTTCTTCAATGACGCGAAGATCGTCGCAATCTACTTGGACGGGGCATCGGTTAAAGAGGCCCAAGCCGGCCAGCAAGCCATCGTCGTGCTGGATCACACGCCGTTCTACGCGGAATCGGGCGGTCAGGCCGGCGACCAGGGCGTGCTCGCAAACGCCGCGGTGCGCTTCGCCGTCGCCGATACGTTGAAAGTGCAATCGGACGTGGTCGGTCATCACGGTTCGGTCGAGCAAGGCACGCTGAAAGTGGGCGACGTGGTGAAGGCCGAGATCGACACGACCCGCCGTCTGCGCACGGCGCGCAATCACTCGGCGACGCACTTGATGCACCGGGCGCTGCGCGAAGTGCTTGGCGGTCACGTGCAGCAAAAGGGTTCGCTGGTCGATCCCGACAAGACTCGTTTCGACTTTGCACACAACGCCCCCATGACCGACGAGCAGATTCGTCGCGTGGAAGAAATCGTGAACGCGGAAGTGCTGGCGAACGCGCCGGGCATCGTGCGTGTCATGCCCTACGACGAGGCGGTGAAGGGCGGCGCAATGGCGCTCTTCGGCGAGAAATATGGCGACGTGGTGCGCGTGCTGGATCTCGGCTTTTCGCGTGAGTTGTGCGGGGGTACCCACGTGAATCGCACGGGCGATATCGGCTTGTTCAAGATCGTGATGGAAGGCGGCGTGGCAGCCGGCATTCGCCGCGTGGAAGCCATTACCGGCGACAACGCTGTGCGTTTCGTGCAGGAACTCGATGCGCGGATCAACGCGGCATCGGCGGTATTGAAGGCGCAGCCGTCGGAGCTGACCCAGCGCATCATGCAGGTTCAGGAGCACGTGAAGTCGCTGGAAAAGGAACTCGGCGCGCTGAAGTCCAAGCTGGCATCGAGCCAGGGCGACGAACTGGTGTCGCAGGCAGTCGAGATCGGCGGCGTACATGTCCTGGCTGCGCAGTTGCCGGGCGCGGACGGCAAGACATTGCGCGAAACCGTCGATAAATTGAAGGACAAGCTGAAGAACGCGGCGATAGTCCTGGCTGCCGTCGATGGCAACAAGGTCAGCCTGATTGCAGGCGTGACGGCGGAGGCATCGAAGAAAGTGAAAGCGGGCGATCTCGTGAACTTCGTCGCACAGCAAGTGGGTGGCAAGGGCGGCGGGCGGCCGGATATGGCGCAGGCTGGCGGCACCGAGCCGCAGAACTTGGCAGCAGCGCTTGCCGGTGTCAACGAGTGGGTGAAGGGGAAGCTCTAAAGCTGTCTCTGAACCAGGGTCAAAAGCCCGTCGTGTAATCAACACGACGGGCTTTTTCCATTCGGGGCGAACGATTGCAAGCCTATCGACAGGTACGGACCTTGCGGTTCTTCGGCTAGCGCGGACACGAAGTCCCGCGCATCGACTACAAAAAGGAACACGTTCATGAACAAGAAATTTGTCTCGCTCGCACTCGCATCCTCGATGCTTTTCACCACCGGCGCGGTCTATGCGAAGGGCTGTCTCGAAGGCGCGGCGGTCGGCGGCGTAGCCGGCCACGTAGCGGGTAAGCACGGCGTAGTGGGCGCGGCAGGCGGCTGTGCGATCGGCCATCACGAGGCTAACAAGAAGGACAAGCAAGCCGCGGCAGCGAGCCAACCCGCCGCGAAGTAATCAGATTAATCTGTAGAAGGGCAATGAGATCCGCGGCATCGTCTTATTGACGTCTCCGCGGATTCGGACATGAACCGCTAAAATGACGGCCACGTCCACATTGCCCTGGCTCCAGACCGCATGCAACATTTTGCCTCCGATAACTACGCCGGTATTTGCCCCGAAGCGCTAGCAGCGCTGATCGATGCCAACAACAGCGGCCATGAGCCCGCTTACGGCGACGATTCCTGGACGCAAGGCGTCTGCGATCGCATCCGCGATCTTTTCCAGACGGACTGCGAAGTCTTTTTCGTGTTCAACGGCACGGCAGCCAATTCACTGGCACTCGCGTCGCTCTGCCAGTCCTACCATTCGGTGATTTGCCACGAACTCGCGCACATCGAAACCGATGAATGCGGCGGCCCTGAATTCTTCTCCGGCGGCTCAAAACTGCTGACGGCGCCGGGTATCGATGGAAAGCTGACGCCGGATGCCATCGAAGCAATCGTCACGCGCCGCGCCGATATCCACTACCCGAAGCCCAAGGTCGTCACGCTCACGCAGTCCACCGAAGTGGGCACCGTGTATAGCGTCGAGGAGATCCGTGCGATCGCGGCGATTGCCAAGCGCCGGCATCTGAAAGTGCATATGGACGGCGCGCGTTTTGCGAATGCGGTGGCGTCGCTGAACGTGCACCCGTCGGAAATCACGTGGCGCGCGGGCGTAGACGTGCTGTGTTTCGGCGGCACGAAAAACGGCTTGCCGGTCGGCGAGGCGGTGATTTTCTTCGATAAGGCCCTGGCCGTCGATTTTGCCTACAGGCTCAAGCAGGCGGGGCAACTGGCATCGAAGATGCGATTTATTTCGGCGCCGTGGCTCGGCCTTCTCAACAACGATGTCTGGCTGCGCAACGCCCGCCATGCCAATTCAATGGCGCAGTTGATGGCCGACCGGCTTGCGGATATAGAAGGCGTCAAGGTGATGTTCAAGCCGCAGTCCAACGCCGTGTTCGCCGAACTGCCGCCACATGTGGCACAGGCGCTGCGCAACAAGGGCTGGAAGTTCTATCAGTTCATCGGCTCGGGTGGCTGCAGGCTGATGTGCGCGTGGGACACCCTGCCGGAAACGGTGGAACAGTTCACCGCTGAAATCCGCGCGCTTTGCGCCGCGCGTTGAACGCTCGACTTCCCGGAATTTGACCATGATCGAATACCATTTCTGTCCGCGCGATGCGAATAAGCTGGTCGAACGTGCCGATGCCGCGCATGAAGGCGGCCGCGTGCGGCTGGCGTGCCCGGACCCGGAATGCGGTTTCGTTCACTGGAACAATCCGCTGCCGGTGGTTGCGGCCATCGTGGAGTACGAGGGCAAGATCCTGCTCGCGCGCAATGCGGCATGGCCTGAAGGCATGTTCGCGCTGATCACGGGTTTTCTCGAAAACGGTGAGACGCCGGAGGAAGGGATTGCGAGAGAAGTGCTGGAGGAGACGGCGCTCGTCGCACAATCGGTGGAGTTGGTCGGCGTGTACGAATTCATCCGCAAGAATGAGCTGATCATTGCGTACCACGTGAAGGCGAACGGGACGATCGCGTTATCGCCGGAATTGCTCGAATACCGGCTGGTCGAGCCGGCGAAGCTCAGACCGTGGCGCGCGGGAACGGGACACGCAGTGGCGGAGTGGATGCGCCGCCGCGGGCTCGCGGTCGAGTATGTGGACCGGCCGGGACAATAGTCCTGCGAGCGGTGCCGCCAAGGATCGTGACATTTTGTGCCATCGACGGACTCGATTGACGGCGTCTCCCGGCACTCCTAACATGCCTGACGCAGACTAAAAACGGGGACACGTCATGGCTTTCATCTTTTATCTCACGCACATTCATCTCGGCTTCGATGCGCTTGCGTCACTCGACGGAGAATGCGCGCGCACCGGCATCAGGCGGCCGCTGATCATCACGGACAAGGGCGTGCTCGCCGCCGGCCTCGTCTCGCAGACCGTCCAGGCAATGACGCTCGACGCCGGCGCGGTTCCCATCTTCGAGGAAACCCCGTCGAATCCGACCGAAGCCATGGTGATGAAAGCCGCCGCGCTCTACAAGAGTGAGAAATGCGATGGCCTGATCGCGGTGGGCGGCGGATCGGCTATCGACCTGGCGAAGGGCGTGGCGATCGCCGCGACGCATCCGGGCACGCTGACCGAATACGCGACCATCGAAGGTGGCAGCAACAAGATCACGGCGGACGCCGCGCCGCTGATCGCGGTGCCGACCACGTCGGGCACCGGCAGCGAAGTGGCGCGCGGCGCGATCATCATTCTCGACGATGGCCGCAAGCTCGGCTTCCATTCGTGGCATCTGCTGCCGAAATCGGCAATCTGCGATCCATCGCTGACGCTTGGACTTCCGCCCATGCTGACCGCGGCGACCGGCATGGACGCGATCGCGCATTGCATCGAAACGTTTCTTGCCTCCGCGTTCAATCCTCCCGCCGACGGCATTGCGCTCGACGGGCTGGAACGCGCGTGGGCAAATATTGAAAAGGCGACGCACGACGGACAGGATCGAAATGCGCGCCTGAACATGATGAGTGCATCCATGCAAGGCGCGATGGCGTTCCAGAAGGGCCTGGGATGCGTGCATTCGCTCTCGCACCCGATGGGCGGACTGGTCGTGAACGGGCGCACCGGCTTGCATCACGGCACGCTGAACGCGGTGGTCCTGCCGGCCGTGCTGCGCTTTAACGAAAGCGCGCCGAGCGTGGTTGCCGAGAACCGCTTCGCACGCATGCGCCGCGTGATGAACCTCCCCGCCAACGCAGATATCGCTCAGGCCGTTCACGACATGACGGAGCGTCTTGGCTTGCCGACGCGCCTGTCGCAAATGGGCGTGGAAGAAGGCATGTTCGACAAGATCATCAAGGGCGCGCTTGCTGATCATTGCCACAAGACGAATCCGCGCGAGGCGAGTGCGGAGGATTATCGGCGCATGTTGCAGGAGTCGTTCTGATTCATGACGCGACCTGTACCCACGAAGCGCGCGGATTATCCGCATTTTCTTTCGATCAACACGCGCTGGTCCGACAACGACATGTACGGCCACGTGAACAACGTGGTGTATTACAGCTACTTCGATACGGTGGTGAACGAGTATCTGATTCGCGAAGGCGCGCTCGATCTGGAGGCCGGCAAGACCATCGGCCTCGTGGTCGAGACGCATTGCAGCTACTTCGCGTCACTGGCGTTTCCTGATCGCATCGATGCCGGTTTGCGTGTCACTCGGCTCGGTTCAACGAGCGTGCGGTATGAAGTCGGCATCTTCAGCGCCGGGTCGGAGCAGCCGGCCGCGCAAGGGCATTTCGTGCACGTCTACGTGGATCGCGATACCCGCCGTCCGGTGCCATTGCCCGAAGCGCTCGTGGCGGCGCTCAAGCCGCTCGTGAACGGGTAGGAGCGCGCCGCGTGAGCACGTTCATTCAGTGGTTCGCGATCAACCTTCTGAATGGAGTGAGCGTCGGGTTGTTGTTGTTCATGCTGTCGGCGGGACTCACGCTCATCTTCAGCATGATGGGCGTGCTCAACTTCGCTCACGCGAGCTTCTACATGCTCGGCGCGTATGTTGGTTACGCACTCGCGGAAAGATTTGGCTTCTGGTTTGCGTTGCTTCTTTCGCCGTTGGTTGTCGGTGCGCTCGGCGCCTTGTTCGAGCGCTTCCTGCTGCGGCGAATCCAAACGCGCGGCGCGCTCGCCGAGTTGTTGCTGACATTCGGCGCGGCGTATCTGATTGCTGAAGCCGTCAAGCTCGTCTGGGGCCTCGCACCGTTCAACGCTGTTGTTCCTCCATCCCTGGATGGCCCCCTCTTCACGCTCTTCGGCGCAGCGTTCCCGCGTTATCGGGCGTTCATGATGTTCGTGTCCTTCGCGATGCTCGTAGCGTTGTATGTGGTGCTGCGGGTATCGCGGATAGGACTTGTCGTGCGGGCCGCGCTCACGCATGCGTCGACGGTCGAGACGCTCGGGCATGACGTGCCGCGCGTTTTCACGTTGGTCTTTGCTGCGGGCACGGCGCTCGCCGCGCTTGCCGGCGTGATCGGTGCGCCGTTGTTCGTGATCGAACCTTCAATGGCCGAGAACATCGGGCCGATCGTGTTTGTAGTCGTTGTCGTCGGCGGCCTTGGATCGATCGGCGGGGCGCTCGTGGCATCGATTTTGATCGGTTGCGTGCAGACGTTTGCTGTTGGAACGAACATGTCGCTCGGCGATGTCGCAAACTTCATGGGCGCCAAGCTGCCGGCTGCATGGGCCGCGTTGAGTGTCGCGCAGATCGCGCCTTTGTTGCCGTACGTATTGCTCGTCGCCATGCTCGCATTGCGGCCACGCGGACTCTTCGGACAGCGCGGCGATGACGATGCGTGAGTTCAGGCGCTGGACGCCGTGGTTGTTGCTTGTGGCCGGTCTCGCGTTGCCGCCTGTGTTCAGCTCGCAAAGCTGGCTGCTTGCGTACCTCGCTCAAACGGCGACCCTGATCGTGTTTGCACTGTCATTCAATCTGCTGCTCGGCGAGACGGGATTGCTGTCGTTTGGTCACGCCATATATGCCGGCCTCGGCGCATTCGCCACCGCGCAAATCTTCAATCGATACCCCTTGCCACTGCCGCTATTACCTTTGATAAGCGGCCTTGCAGCGGCGCTTGTCGGTATCGTGTCCGGCTTCTTCTCCACGCGCCGCGCGGGCACCACGTTCGCAATGATCACGCTGGGTATCGGTGAACTGGTTGCGGCGGCCGCGTGGCTCGTGCCGGACTGGTTCGGCGGCGAGAGCGGGGTTTCCATCGATCGTGCAAGCGGACCTGCAGTTTTGGGGTTGGGTTTTGCGCCTGCGATTCAGGTTTATGCGTTGATCGCCGTCTGGTGCGTGCTCGCATGCCTCGCGATGTTCATGTTTTCGCGCACGCCGTTCGTACGCGTGGCCAATGCTGTACGCGATAACCCCGTGCGCGCCGCGGCCATCGGTTTCGATCCACGGCGCGTGCGCTTCGTCATGGTGATCGTGGCCGCGTTTTTTGCAGGCGTGGCAGGCGGTCTGGGGCTGATCAACGTGGAATTGGCATCGGCGGAAGGGGTGGGGCTGCCGCGCTCGGCAAGCGTGCTGATTGCTGTGGTTATTGGCGGCACGGGAATGTTTTTCGGGCCGGTGCTGGGAGCCGTCTTGCTCACGTTTTTCAGCGTGGCTGTGGCAAGCGTGTCCCCTGCATGGGTGGCCTATCTGGGGCTGTTTTTTGTGTGGACCGTGGTCGCGGCACCGAAGGGTCTGGCGGGCTTGATGACAGGAAGAGCACGGAATCATCCTGCTCTCGCTTTATGTGCTTCAGTTGCCTGGCTCATGGCTATTGTCACCGCGACCGAACTCGCCTACGCACTTCAGTTCGATACCCACGGCGATGGCCTCGCGCACGTCGCAGGCTTGCGCCTCGATGGTCACAGTGTCGGTCCCTGGAGCTTCGCGTTATTCAGCGCCATGGTCGCGTTGCTGCTCACAAGAAAATCCCGGAACGCACAGTGACTACCGCGCTCGAACTGAGGCAAATCACAAAGCGTTTCGGTGCCACCGAAATTCTCCGAGGCGTGGATCTCACCGTTCGCCAGGGCGAACGTCATGCGTTGATCGGTCCGAACGGCGCGGGTAAATCGACGTTGTTCGATATCATCGCAGGGCGCACATTGCCGTCGAGCGGCCATGTGATGCTGAACGGCACGGATGTGACGGGATTACCGGCTCACCGGTTGGGACGCAAGGGCCTCGCGCGCAGCTTCCAGACTTCAAGCGTATTCACCGGCCTGAGCGTATTGGACAACATTCGATGCGCAGTGCTTGGTTCTCACGCGTCGTGGCCGGCGAGATGGTTCAGATCGAACGTGATTGATCGCGAGACTCAACGTGTTATCGAAGCGATTGGTTTGACCGAGCGCAGCAGCGAGCCGGCCTCGAATCTTGGCTATGCAGCGTTGCGCGCGCTCGATCTTGGCCTGGCGCTGGCATCGGATGCATCGACCTTACTTCTCGACGAACCCACCGCGGGCATGAACCGTTTGGAAGCAGCGCAGGCCCTTTCATTGATCCGCGAGACCACGAAGGGCAAGACCTTGCTGATCGTCGAGCATGATATGGAAGCTGTGTTCGCACTTGCCGATCGTATTTCGGTGCTCGTGCAAGGCCGCGTGATCGCGACCGGAACGCCCGATGAAATCGCCGCAGACCCGGGCGTCCGTTCCGCATATCTCGGTGACGAACCATGACCGCGTTGCTGGAAATCGACGAACTCAACGCGTGGTACGGTTCAAGTCATGTGCTGCATGGCGTAAGCTTGCGCATCGGCGAAGGCGAGGTCGTCGTGCTCGCGGGGCGCAACGGGTCGGGACGTTCGACGCTTGCAAAAGCGCTGATGGGTCTCGTGCATGCGGAGGGCGCGGCGAATTTCCGCGGGGTATCGCTGATAGGGAAGCGGCCTTACGCAATCGCGCGGATGGGCATGGGTTATGTACCCGAACAACGCGATGTATTTCCGACATTGAGCGTCCGCGAGAATTTGGTGCTCGGCATGAAGCGCGGTGGATCGCATTTTGGCGTGGCCGAAGCCGAACGAATTTTCCCGATACTGCACGAACGCAAGACTGTGAAAGCCGGACTGCTCTCCGGCGGCGAGCAACAGATGCTCGCGCTCGCCCGTACCTTGATGGGCGATCCGTCGCTTGTCATTATCGATGAACCCACGGAAGGCCTCGCGCCGCAAATCGTGAAACAGGTCGCAGCCTGTCTGAAGAGCTTGCAAACTCGCGGTGTGGCGATCCTGCTGATCGAACAGCGCATGACGATGGCACGTGAACTGGCAACGCGCGTCGCGGTGATGGGACACGGCAAGATCGTCTTCGATGACACACCCGACGCGCTCGCCGCCAACGAGCGCATCACGCGCGAATGGCTTTCTGTCGGCGTTTGAAGAATCAGGAAGCCTTGCTGTCGCGCTCCGCGATCCACTCGTGCTTCGGATCGTTCTTGAAGTGCCAGGTGCGTTTGTCGCCGGCCATCACGTTCAGATAATAGTTATCGTAACCATACGGCACCACGACCGGATGATAACCACGCGGCACCATGACCACGTCGTGATCTTCCACGGCCATGGTTTCGTCGAGATCGCGCTCGTCGGTATAGACGCGCTGAAACGCAAACCCCTGCGGCGGATTCAGCCGATGGTAGTAAGTCTCTTCAAGCGAACTCTCCACCGGCACGTTGTCCTTGTCATGCTTGTGCGGCGGATAGCTCGATGCATGTCCGCCCGGCGTCTTCACCTCGACCACAAGCAGACCTTCTGCGGGTTCGGTTTGCGGAAGAATGTCGCACACGTACCGCGTATTCGCGCCTTTGCCGCGCGTCGAGCGTTTCATCTGCGAAGGCTCGATAAGCCGCGGCGGATATTTTCCCGTAGCGGGCGCGCTCGCCACGCCGATCTCGGCATCGCGATCCGCACGCACAATGGCGGCGAGTTTCGGCGGCAAATACACGGCGTAGGGCGCGGTGTCCTCGAACACGCTGTCACGTGAACCGATCTTCTCCCACTTGTGTTCGCCAGCTTCAATGCTCACCGTTCCAGACAACACGACGATACAGACCTCGCGCTTTGCCTCATGCACATGGACGATATCGCCGGTTTCCAGCCGATAAGCGGCGAACCCCACATGCTTCCATAACGCAGTTTCCGGTGTGACACGCGCGATGGTCTGACCTTCGCGCGATGCCTTGACGAGCAGACTCATGCTGCCTCCTGAAGTTGTTGATCAACGAGCGCACGTAGCGTCTTGTAGCCTTTCTCGGCGTACGTGTAGCTCGTTGCTATGACCGGGTCCTGTTCGGCTTCGACCACGAGCCAGCCGCCATACCCGTGACGTTTCAATCGCGCGATGATCGACGGGAAATCTATGGCACCATCGCCGGGCACGGTGAACGCGCCGTTGATGACCGAGTCGAGGAAACTCCAGTTGCGATTGCGCGCGAGCTTGATGATTTCCGGCCGCACGTCCTTGCAATGTACGTGACAAACGCGGCCGATGTGTTTGTCGAGCATGACAATCGGATCGCCGCCCGCAAACGTGATATGTCCTGCATCAAACAGCAGGCCGACGGAATCGTTGGTCAGGCTCATCAGCCGGTCCACGTCAGCGGGCGTCTCCACGTACGCGCCCATATGATGGTGGTAAGCAACACGAACACCTTTGGACAAGGTGTATTCGGCGAATGTGTTGAGGCGTTTGGCGTATTCGTTCCAGCGGTCATCGGAGAAAAAACGCGGGCGTTGATAGAGCGGTCGCGGCAAACCCTGGATCGAGTCCGCCACTTCGCCGTAGACCATCACCGTTGCGCCGTTTTTCGCAAGCAGGTCGAGATGCGGGCCTGCGGCTGCGATCTCTTCTTCCGCGCTGCGCTCCGCAAGGCGACCGGAATACCAGCCGGAGACGAGCGCCAGATCGTACTCGGCCAACAGCTTTTTCAACGCTTCCGGTTCACGCGGAAACTTGTTGCCAAGCTCGAAGCCTTCATAGCCGATCTTCTTTCCTTCGGTCAACGCAACGCTCAACGGCGTCTCGCCGCCCAGCGAGGGAAGGTCGTCGTTCATCCACGAAAGCGGATTGATACCGATCCGTACGTCGAAGGTGCTCATCTGTTATTCCTTCGTGCGCTTCGAACGCGCCGTGAGTTTGTGTTCGTAGTTTGCGCGCGCCGAGCGCACCGCTTCACGCGATGACACTTCAGGCACCGCGACTTCCCACCACCAGCCGCCTTCTTCAGTCGGGCGCGCCGGGTCGGTGTCGATGCTGACCAGATACGATTTTGTCGATGCCCGCGCGCGTTGCATCGCGGCTTCGAGTTCGCCGATATTCGCGACGTGTTCGGCGGTCGCGCCGAGCGAGCGCGCGTGCATGGCGAAGTCGATGGCAGGCGCGCCTTCCGGACCTTGCCGGCTGTCGGCCAACAGGTTGTTGAACGGTGCGCCGCCGCAAGCTTGTTGCAACCGGTTGATGCAACCGTAGCCGCGGTTGTCGAGCAGCACGACGATGATCTTGGCGCCAAGCATCACCGATGTAGCAAGCTCGCTGTTCATCATGAGATAGCTGCCATCGCCTACGATCACGATCACTTCCCGCTCGGGACGCGCGAGTTTCGCACCGAGCGCGCCGGCGACTTCGTAGCCCATGCACGAGTAGCCGTATTCGACGTGATAACCGCCCGGCGTGCTCGTGCGCCAGAGCTTTTGCAAATCGGCGGGAAGGGTTCCGGCTGCACAGACCACGATGTCGTTGGCCGCCGATTGCACGCTCGAACGCTGCACCGCGCCGATGACATCGGCTTCACGTGGCAACGCGTTGTCGAGCTGCTGCGCGTTCGTCACGTGATCGACGGTCGCGCGCCAGCTATCGGCGAGTTCGTGCGCACGAACGGTCCACGGCGGCGATGCACGCCAGTCGCCGAGCGCACGGCTTAGCGCATCGAGCGCGAGCTGTGCATCGGATTCAACCGCCAAAGCACCTTGTTTCAAGGCATCGAATGCATTGGCATTGATGCCGATAAGCTGTGCCTGCGCAAACAGCGTGTTCGATCCCGTGGTGAAATCCTGCAGCCGCGTTCCGACCGCGAGAACACAATCGGCATCACTTGCCAACTGGTTCGCGGCTTCCGACCCGGTCACGCCGATACCGCCCAGATTCAGCGGATGATCCCATTCGAGCGCACCTTTTCCCGCCTGAGTTTCGGCGACAGGAATGCCATGACGTTCCGAGAATGAGCGCAATGCACCGGTCGCGAGGCCGTACAGCACGCCGCCGCCCGACACGAGCAGAGGCCTTTTGGCAGCTCGCAATGCGGTGGCCGCGCGGGTGATGTCATCGGCCATGGGCGAGGGCGCGTGAAACGAAACCAGACGCGGCTCGAAGAACGATGCGGGATAGTCGTACGCCATCGCCTGTACGTCTTGCGGCAGCGCGAGCGTGACGGGGCCGCACAACGCGGCGTCGGTCAGTACGCGGATTGCGCGAGGCAACGCGCTCAACAATTGCGCCGGATGCACGATGCGATCGAAATAACGTGAGACAGGACGCAAGGTATCGTTTGCGGACACGTTGCCGTCGCCGAAGTCTTCCACTTGTTGCAGGACGGGATCGGGCGCACGGGACACGAAGATATCGCCGGGCAGCAACAGCACGGGCAAGCGATTCACGTGCGCCAATGCTGCGGCCGTCACGAGGTTCGTCGCGCCCGGGCCAATGGAGGTCGTCACCGCCATCATCCGCCGGCGGAAATTCGCTTTTGCATAGGCAATAGCCGCATGCGCCATCGCCTGCTCGTTGTGCGCGCGAAACGTGGGCAGAGTCTCGCGATGCGCATACAAGGCCTCGCCCATACCTGCTACGTTGCCGTGCCCGAAGATCGCAAAGACGCCGCCGAAGAGCGCTTCGCCGTCCTCGGTCTGCAGCGCGGCGAGATAGCGGACCAGCGCCTGCGCGGTGGTCAAACGGATCGTGCTGTTCATGCTGCCTGCTCCTGCGCGGTGGCTTTCGGGTGCCGGGCGGCGCGCGCTTCGGTCCATGCATCGATCAGCGTTTCGAACGTGCGCCGCACGCGTGCGACGAGTTCGGCGTCATCTATGGTCCCGGCGAGCCACGCGTGACTCGGCTCATGGAAGATCGTGCGGCCAACGGTAAACCCGCGGCATGTCTTCGATAAAGCCGCCGGTTTGAAGCCCTCGCACAGTTGATCCACCGCCGCCGACAAACCCAGCAGCACGACGCCGCGACACGCGGGGTCACGCTCGGCGATCAACGCATCGACGGCTTCCCATTGCTTCGCGCTCATTGGTTCGAGCTTCCACCACTCGGGATAGATGCCAAGGTTGTAAAGCCGCTTCAATGAGCGCAGCGCAGTATCTTCAGCAATCGGCGGCCCGTTCTTCGGCACGATCACTTCGAGCAGCAACTCGTGGCCGCTTGCCTGGACGGCGTCGTACAGCGCGCGAATCTGGGCTTCCTGTTCGAGGCGGAGATCGTGTGGATGGTCGGGGTGATAGTGCACCAGGCACTTTGCAACATGTTCGCGCGGCCACTCGACAAGCGTGGTTCCGATCGAGCGGCCGTGATCGAAAACAAGCGGCATGGAGCCGGGCAACTCCACCGGACGCCCGATCCACCAGCCGCGTCCGGTCGCTGCGTTCAGCGCGTCCTGGCCGTAGCGGTCATCGATCAGCACGCCGATGCGTCCTTCCAGTCCGCGCTCCTTTTCCGTCTGCGCGACGGCTTGCACGAGCAGGCCCTTGAGCTCGGCGATGCGCGTTTCGTCCGCGCCGGTTTGCTGCGCGAGGTCGAAAAACTGGTTGCGGTGATCGAAGGCAAATCCAAGCACTTCGTTCCACTGTTTGCGAGCCGGCGTCACTCGGTGCAAGCGCGCAAGCGTTGCATCGCGGTCGGGACGGCGCATGCGGAAAGGATCGGCGCGTGCGGCATCGAGGAAGTAAGTGAGCTCTGCGGGCGTGGGCATGGCGGGCGCGCATCCGTGACGCGATACAACCAGCCCGCCGCACGCGTTCGCGGTACGCGCGCAGACGTCCATGGGTTCGTCGCGCAGCCATCCGGCGAGAAAGCCTGCAGCGAACGCATCGCCCGCGCCCAGCACGTTCAGCACTTCGACTTCGACGCCGCCGTGAACGGGGGCATCGTCTATCGAAACCGGAACGTCGCCTTCGATGATCGAGCAGCCCATTGGCCCACGCTTGACGACGAGCGTTGCGTCCGTGACGGAACGAACGGCGGTCAACGCATCGATCAGCGTGTCCTTGCCGCCCGCGATCCGGAACTCCTCTTCCGTGCCTATCACGAGGTCCATCAGCGGCAGGATGCCTTGCAAGTGGGCGGTGACATTGTCGTTGGCGACGAAGCGTGTCTCGCCATCGGCTTTGCCGGTCAGTCCCCATAGCACCGGCCGGTAATCGATATCGAGCACCGTACGAACCTGGTTGCGACGTGCGTAATCGAGCGCGCGGCGGCTCGTGCGATTGACCTGATCGGTGGAGAAGTGCGTGCCGGTAATCAACAGCGCTTTCGATGACGCAATGAACGCTTCGTCGAAGTCGTTTTCATCGACGGCCATGTCCGCGCAATCATCGCGATAGAACACCAGCGGAAACGTATCGCGATCTTCAATGCCGAGCAGCACGAGTCCCGTCAACCGGTCGTGATCGATGCGCACGTGACTCGTGTCGCACCCCTCGCGCTCCAGCGTCTCGGTGAGGAAGCGGCCCATGTGATCGTTGCCGACGCGCGAGAGCATTGCCGACCTGAGGCCGAGCCGGGCGCATCCAAACGCGATATTCGCCGACGACCCGCCCAGATATTTCGCAAAGCTCGATACGTCCTCGAGCCTGGCGCCGACCTGCTGCGCATAGAGATCGACCGCGAGCCGCCCGAGACACACGATGTCGCGGGTTCGCCCTTCGGCGAAACGCGATCCGGTTGATGAATGCAATGCCATATTCGATCCTTGGAGTAGATGAAGTCCGCGAAGGAGCCCGGGTTCAGGCCGGGGCGTCTTCCAGTTCGCTCATCATTTGCTGCATCTCGGCGCCGCCCGCCATCATGTCGAGGACTTCGTTCTTCGTGATCGTGTCTTTCGTGAACGTGCCCATTGAACGGCCGCGATTGAGCAGCGTGAACGAATCGCCGATGGGGTACGCGTGATGCACGTTGTGCGTGATGAAGATCACGGAGATGCCTTTCGAGCGCGCCGTATGGATCAGGCGCAGCACGTTGAACGACTGCTTCACGCCGAGCGCGGCCGTGGGTTCATCGAGGATCAGCACGCGTGCGCCGAAATGGATCGCCCGCGCGATCGCGAGACATTGCTTTTCGCCGCCGGACATGGTGCCAATGGGTTGATGTGCGTCGCGTACGTTGATCCCCATTTCGGAAAGCCGTGCCGTTGATGTTTCCGCCGCGAGGTCCAGATCCATCACGTTGAGCAAACCGAAGAGCTTTTTCTGCGGCTCGCGGCCCATGAAGAAATTGCGCGCGACGGACAACAAGGGTACGAGCGCGAGATCCTGGTACACGGTCGCGATACCCATATCGAGCGCTTCCTTGGGCGAGCCGAATTGCACCGGTTTGCCATCGACGAGATATTCGCCCGATGAGGGCGTATGAACCCCGGCAAGCGTCTTGATCAGAGTGGATTTGCCTGCGCCGTTATCGCCGAGCAGGCAGTGCACTTCGCCACGCTTCAAACGCAGCGTCACACCGTTGAGTGCGATCACGCGGCCGAAGAACTTGCTGACGTTTTCGAGCGCGAGAATGGTGTCTTGTTCAGCCATGACCGTTCCCCTCATTGAGCTTGTGAAACGCGACGACGCACGTAGTGATTGAACAGCACGGCGATCAGCAGCATCACGCCGAGGAACACGCGGAACCAGTCGGAGCTGACGTTCGTGTACGTGATGCCGATCTGTACGACGCCGAAGATGAGCGCACCGAAGCACGCGCCGATCACCGAACCATAACCGCCGGTCAGCAGCGTTCCGCCGATCACCGCCGCGATGATCGCTTCGAATTCCTTCTGCAGGCCGCGATCGGCGGCAGCGGATCCGATGTCGCAAACTTGCAGCACGGCGAACAGGCACGAGCAAAACGCGGTCAGCACGAACAATGAAATCTTCACGCGCCGCACGGGCACGCCGACGTTCTTAGCTGCGTTTGCATCGCCGCCGACTGCGAGGATCCAGTTGCCGAAACGCGTCTTCGCAAGCACGAACGCGCTGACCGCGGCGAGCGCGAGCCACCACAAGATGACCTTTGGAATACCGGGCACGAGCGGTTCGCCGCTATCGAGCAATTTGCCGATACCCATATGCCCGAGCCATGAAAAGAGGCCATGCAGCGCGACGCCATGAAACAGCGTGTTCGCGAGCCAGTCGTTCTGCGCGAGATCGCCGACGCCGGAGATGATGGTGCGGTCGGCAAAGAGAATGGAGAGCGCAAGCGTCAAGCCGCGCAGGATGAACAGGAACGCGAGCGTCACGATGAACGACGGCAACCGCGTCTTCACGACCAGATAGCCGTTCAATGCGCCTAGCAACATGGAACAGACGAAGGCGAACAGGATCGCAACCGACAACGGCCAGTGGAAATACACCGACGGAATCGCGACCATCATGCCGGCGAAACCGATCATCGAGCCAATCGACAAATCGAACTCGCCCGCGATCATCAGCAGGCACGCGCCGACCGCAAGCAGGCCGAGGTACGCCGCGACTTGCGACCAGTTCATCACGCCGTCGAGGTTGAACATGCCCGAGCTTCCGGCGCTTACGCCGAACACAATGAACACGAGCACTGCGCCGGAGATCGCCGCGAATTCCGGACGATTCAGGATATGGCCGAACCACGATTGACGCCTGACGCGTTCATCGGCGGGCGCGGCCGTGGCCGGCGCACTGGATGAATCGGCCGCGTTGGAAAGGGGAGGAACGTGCTTGCCGGCTATGCCCATGATGGCTCCTTGAAGCGCGCGGCCAGCCACCTGACGGACGCAGGCGGCGGCGCGTTGAGAGAAAGCTGGTGCTGCGAACGGCGTAGTCAGGTCGAGGATGATCCGCACCGCCGTCCGCGATGAATCACCTGTATTGGCCTGCGAACTTCAACACCTTGTCGATGTTGTCCTTCGTGATGAAGCCCGGTCCTGAACGGATGTTCTTCGGACCGTAAGATGGTTGAAGTCCGTAGGTTGCGAGCCGAGCCTTGAACTTCGGATTCGCTTCCAGGATCTGGCGGATCTTCACCGGATCGGTGGTCTTGTCATGCTTCACGATCGCCAGCACGGCAACCGGGATATAGCCTTGCAAGTACGGCTGCTGATCGATCGCGAACTGGATCGTGCCGGCTTGGATGGCTTTTGCGATGTCATCGGAGAAATCGAAGGTCGCAAACCAGATCTTCTTTTCCAGGCCCATCTGCTGCACGGCTTTCAATGTGGCCGAAGCGGGCGTCGGTCCGAGCGTCAGGATGGCCTGCGTGTTCGGATGATTGCGCAAATACGCGCTGACCTTCGACTGGATCTCAGTCGGGTCTTGTCCCGAGTCGAGCGTCGACGGTTTGTAGTCGACACCGATGGCATCGGCGAAACCACGGCAGCGATCGAACGACACCACGTTGGTCGCCAGGTGATTGACGCACAGGAACGACTTGATGCCTGCGGCCTTGGCCTTCTCGCCGGCCGCGTGACCCGCAACATATTCAGGTTGGCCGATATGCATGATCGCGCCAAGCTGCGCGCTTTGCTCTTCGGTGCCCGAGTTGATCGTGACGAGCGGAATCTTCTTCGCGGTCACCTTGTTCATCGCACTTTTCAGCACGTCGAAGTCCGCGATGGTCACGATCACGCCATCGTAGTTACGCGCCGCCGCTTGTTCGATCAGCCGCGACATGTCGGCGAGATCGCCGTTGGGCGGATTGCGGTAATCCGTCTCGACGTTGAAGTCCTCATCGGCCTGTTTGATGGCGTTCTTGATCGTGTTCCACCATGAGTCCGAATCTGGCGCGTGGCTGATCAAAACGAAATGGGCGTCGGGAGCCGCGTGGGCTGCCTGGCTGCTCAGTGCCGCTGCGCCGCACAAAGCGGCAGCCGCTGCGAGCACGCGCAGGGCGGCTCGGCCATTGCAAAGTCTCATTGTCTCCACCTATCACGGTTGTTTTTCTGGATAAGCAATCAGGCGCGATGGACAGCGCTCACGTCCCCTTGCTCACGACCAAGATTAGGACAACTCTGAGCGCTATGCAATAGGAAGTTTAACTACCCGACGTTTGGAAAATTCATTCCATTTGTTCCGGGAGGTATCTATAATCGGTTGCATCGAAACGGGAATCCATGACGAGCACCGCATGCAGGAAGACACATCAGACACACAGGAAACAGCCACGGACACCGAGACCGTCGACGAGCTGATGCAGCGCATCACAGAGGCGTACGACGCACTTCCGCGCCAGCTCAAAAGCGTGGCGACGTATATAGAGCAGCATCGCAGCAACGTGATGATGGATCGCACCGGAGATATCGCGAGCGCGTGCGGCGTGCATCCGTCGGCGGTGGTGCGCTTTGCGCAACGCTTCGGTTTTTCCGGCTTCTCCGACCTACAGGCGATTTTCAAGCAGGCGTACACGGGCCAGAACGGTTCCGCGCAAAGCTACCAGCAGCGGATCAGGAAACTGATCGATGAAAAGCCCGGCAAGTTGTCGGGCGGATCGGTCGCGCGTGAATTCATCGCGGCGAGTCAAAGCGGGCTCGCCGAACTCGAAGCGGGTCTCGACGACGAACAGTTCGAAGCCGCCGTGAAGATGCTGGAGCATGCCGAGAACATCTACGTGATCGGCGTGCGGAGATCGTTTCCGGTGGCGAGTTATATCGTGTACGCGCTGCAGCATACGGCCAAGCGCGTGCATCTCGTGTCGGGCTTCGGCGGGATGTACCGCGAGCAGATTCGCAGCGTGAAAAAGGGCGATGTGGTAGTTGCAATCAGCTTTGCGCCCTACGGCAAGGAGACGCAGTACTGCGTGCGCGCGGCGCAGCATCACGGCGCCAAGACGCTGGTCATCACCGATGGCCAGCTTTCGCCGCTCGCGCGTCACGCGAGCGCGCATTTGTTCGTGAAGGAGGGCAGCGCGTTCGCGTTCCGCTCGCTCACGAGCACGATCTGCCTGTGCCAGGCGCTGTTCATCGCGCTTGCGTACCGGCTTGAACTGAACGTAGAAGAATCAAGGGAGACAGGCGGCTATGACGATTGATGTAGCGGTTTTCGGAGCAGGGCGGATCGGCAAGATCCATGCGGCGAATCTGGCGAAACAGCCGGGCGTGCGCCTGAAATATGTAGTCGATGTCAACAAGGAAGCCGCCGCCGCCCTGGCCGCGCTGCACGGCGCACAAGTGGCGGACGTGGAAGGCGCGCTGGGCGATGCGTCCATCGGCGCGACCGTGGTGTGTTCGAGCACCGATACCCATGCCGACCTGATCATGAAATCGGCGGCGCAAAAGAAACACGTGTTCTGCGAAAAGCCTGTGGACCTGACGCTCGAACGCGCACGCGCTTGCGCCGATGCCGTCGCCAAAGCCGGCGTGGTCTGCATGATCGGCTTCCAGCGCCGCTTCGACCCGACGTTCGCTGCGTTGAAGGCGCGCGTGGAGGCGGGTGAAATCGGCGATCCGGAAATGCTGATTGTTACGAGTCGCGACCCGGGGGCGCCGCCCGTTGACTACATCAAACATTCGGGCGGCATTTTCAAGGACATGCTGATCCACGACTTCGATATCTTCCGCTGGATGCTCGACGACGAAGCCGACACACTGCACGCCACCGGAAGCGTCCTGACCGATCCGGCGATTGCGGATGCGGGTGACATCGACTCGACGGCCGTCACCATTCGCACCAAACGCGGCCGCTTGTGCCAGATCAACACGACGCGGCGCGCGGCGTACGGCTACGACCAGCGCTTCGAATTGCTCGGCAGCAAAGGCATGCTGCAGGCGGGCAATGTCCGTCCCACCGAAGTCACCGCGTACTCGAAGACGGCGGTATCGAACGATGTCCCCGAGGCATTTTTCCTCGAGCGATACCGCGCGGCGTACGCGCTGGAGATCGCGCATTTCTTCGATGCCGTCCAGGAAGGCAAACCCGTGCGCACGACGGTCGCGGACGGCCTGAAAGCGCTCGAACTCGCCGATGCCGCCACGCGTTCATGGCGCGAAGGAACGATCATCAAGCTGGGCGCGGCATGAAAGCGCCGGTGCGGATCGGCATTGCCGGACTGGGGCGGCTTGGTCAACGCCATGCGCGCAATCTCGCGTGGCATGTGCCCGGCGCGACGCTCGCGGCCGCGTGCAGCCCGGTCGCGGCTGAACGTGAATGGGCGGTGGAAAAGCTGCCCGAACTCGCGCTCTACGACGACTACGAGTCGTTGCTGCAAGACACATCGATTGATGCCGTCTGGCTCGTTACGCCTACGTCGCTTCATGCCGACCAGATCATCGCGGCATTACGGGCCGGCAAACACGTGTTCTGCGAGAAGCCGTTGTCGCTGGACCTGGCGCAGTGCGACCGGGTTATCGAAGAAAGCGCACGGTTTCCCGATCTGCAGGTCATGATCGGTTTCGTGCGCCGCTTCGACGCCAGTTATCGCGATGCCTTCAACAAGGTCCGCGAGGGCGCGATCGGCCGGCCGTTCATGGTCCGTTCGCAAACCGTCGATAAAAACGATCCCGATGGCTTCTTCGTGCGTTTCGCGCCGACATCGGGCGGCCTGTTCCTCGATTGCAGCGTCCACGACATCGACCTGGCGCGCTGGATGCTCGGCAATCCGCGTGTCACGCGCGTGTTTGCAAGCGGCACGATTGCCATCCACGAAGGCCTGGCTGCGTGTGGCGACATTGATAACGGCGTTGCCATCGTCGAGTTCGAGGGCGGACGCATGGCGGTTTTCCATGCATCGCGGACCAGTGCGCATGGCCACGATACGCAAACGGAAGTCGTGGGAACGGGCGGGGCGTTATCGGTGGGGAGCAACCCGCGGTTGAATCGCGTGGAAATTTTCGATGCCACGGGCATTCGCAACGAATGTACGCCGACGTTCTTCGAGCGCTTCGAACACGCGTTCCTGAACGAGGCCGAGGCGTTCGTGGCGTCGCTCAACGGTGGCCCCGCGACGGGCCTCACGCTTGAAGACGCGCGGGAAGCCACGCGCATCGGCATCGCGATGAGGGAATCCCTGGCCAAGGGAGAAGCGGTGAATTTTTAGGCAGTGGGGTAAAATCGGACTCTTACAAAAAGCAGATTCGAACAAGGCTCATTCGATGGAAGTGCACAAGGAAGTCGATGCGCGCGGGCTCATGTGTCCGCTGCCCATCTTGCGGGCGAAGAAGGCGCTGTCCGACATGCAAAGCGGTCAGATTCTGAAGGTCCTCGCGACCGATCCGGGTTCCCAACGTGACTTTGCCGCGTTTTCGAAGCAGACCGGCAATGAACTGGTGGAATCGACCTCGCACGACAAGGTCTTCACTTTTTTGATGCGGCGGCGTTAAGCAGGTCAGCCGGACGAAAAAATGCCCATGACGAAGATCATGGGCATTTTTATTTTCGAAGCGCCACGACGGGCGCCCGAAGCCAGACTTATCCAACCAAATGCGGCGAGCGCGTATCCAGGTATTCCTGGAAGTCGGCGGCAACTTCCGGGTGACGCAGCGCGAATTCCACCGTCGCCTTCAGATAACCGAGCTTGCTGCCGCAGTCGAAACGCGTGCCGTGATACTTGTACGCGAGCACTTGTTCGTCCGCGAGGAGCGACTGGATCGCGTCCGTCAGTTGCAGTTCACCGCCTGCGCCCGGCTTCAACGCGCGGATATGGTCGAAAACACGCGGCTTCAGCACGTAACGGCCGACTACGCCGAGATTCGACGGCGCCACAGCCGGTTCCGGCTTTTCCACGATGCCCGACAGCTTGAAAATATTGTCTTCCCACTCTTTCCCGTCGATAACACCATACGACTTCGAATCCTGAGCCGGGATCTCTTCTACGCCAATTACCGAGCTGTGATAGTGGTCGAACACTTCGATCATCTGCGTCATGACCGGCGGCGTGCCGTACAACAAGTCATCGGCGAGGATGACGGCAAACGGGTTGTCGCCCACCAGCTTTTCGGCGCACAGCACCGCGTGCCCAAGACCGAGCGCTTCGGCCTGGCGCACGTAGAAACAGTCCACATGGCTCGGCTTGATGCTGCGGACCAGATCGAGCAGCTTCTGCTTGCCGCGCGCTTCCAGTTCGGCCTCGATCTCATACGACTTGTCGAAGTGATCTTCAATGGCGCGCTTGCTGCGCCCCGTCACAAAGATCATTTCCGTAATGCCGGCTGCCATTGCCTCTTCGACCGCGTACTGGATGAGCGGCTTGTCGACCACAGGCAGCATTTCCTTCGGGCTGGCCTTGGTTGCGGGGAGGAACCGGGTACCGAGACCCGCAACCGGGAAAACCGCTTTCGTAACTTTTAGCATTTGATGACCCTGATCCTCTTATCGTGTTTAAACGTCAAGCCTGAATTTCGTGGGCCCGAGAGCCACTGCCATGATGCAGGTTGATCCGTGAATAAAAAAGTGCGACGAGTGAATTCTTCCAGCGTCAAACTGCACTTTGCTATAGACGGAACAAGCTATAGGTTAGTTTCCAGGTCTGACACCGCCGCGTCTGAATGAAGTTTACGCCGGCAACCGTGAAAGCTGCGCTTTCAGCTTGTCAGCCGTCGACTCGAATTCGGCAAGCCGCTTGCGTTCCTGTTCAACCACCGCGGCCGGCGCACGGGCTACAAAACTTTCGTTTTCCAGCTTGACGCGCGCCTTGCCGATTTCCTGTGTCAGCCGATCGACTTCCTTCGTGAGGCGTTCGCGTTCAGCGGCGACGTCGATCTCGACCTTAAGCACCAGCTTGTTCGATCCTACAATAGCAACTGGCGCGCCACTTGCCTCTGCGTCGAGCGCATTTTCGTCGGTGATGATCTTTACCTCCGACAAACGCGCCAGTGCCTGGACATAAGGCGCGAACGACTTCAACTGCGCTTCGTCGCCCGTTGCCAGCAGCGGCACTTTCACTGCCGGTGACAAATTCATCTCGCCGCGCAGATTACGACATGCATCGATGACTCCTTTCAGTTCGGCCGCCCACTGTTCTGACGATTCGTCGATTTTCGACGGTTGCGCCTGCGGATAGCGCTGGATCATGATCGATGCCGTTTGGCTGCCATTGGCCGGCTGCGGATACCGGTCGGTCAGCGGCGCAACCTTCTGCCACAAGGCTTCCGTGATGAACGGAATGATCGGGTGAGCCAGACGCAGCACGGTTTCCAGCACGCGCAGCAGGGTCCGGCGTGTCGCGCGCTGCTGCTCGGGCAGGCCGTTTTGGATCTGTACCTTCGCCAGTTCGAGATACCAGTCGCAGTACTCGTCCCAGACGAATTTGTAGATGGCGCTTGCCACGTTATCGAACCGGTAATCAGCGAAACCCTTCTCGACCTCCGCTTCCACACGCTGCAGCAGCGAGACGATCCAGAAGTCCGCCTGCGAAAAATGCAGGTAGCCGCCTGGGCCGCAGTCGCCCGCTTCGCATTCTTCCGGTTTGCCGAAACCACAATCGTGGCCTTCGGTGTTCATCAGCACAAACCGTGTAGCGTTCCACAACTTATTGCAAAAATTACGGTATCCCTCGCACCTTGCCAGATCAAAATTCACGTTGCGACCGAGAGTGGCCATGGACGCCATCGTGAAGCGCAAGGCATCCGTGCCAAACGGCTGAATTCCGTCCGGGAACTCCTTGCGGGTCTTTTTCTCGATCTTCTCGGCCTGCTTCGGGTTCATCAGGCCGGTAATACGCTTGGCGACGAGCGTTTCCAGATCGATTCCGTCGACAATGTCGA
This sequence comes from Burkholderia sp. PAMC 26561, assembly GCF_001557535.2. Classification (NCBI taxonomy): domain Bacteria; kingdom Pseudomonadati; phylum Pseudomonadota; class Betaproteobacteria; order Burkholderiales; family Burkholderiaceae; genus Burkholderia; species Burkholderia sp. PAMC 26561. Next base: position 111,206 of record NZ_CP014306.1, on the reverse strand, counting down.
TGGGGTCGAGCGTGTTGCCCTTGCTCTTCGACATTTTCTGGCCTTCCGCGTCGCGCACGAGACCGTGGACGTAGACCGTGTCGAACGGGATCTTCCCCGTGAAGTGCGTGGTCATCATCACCATCCGGGCAACCCAGAAGAAGATGATGTCGAACCCCGTCACCAGCACCGACGACGGCAGGAAATGCTTCAGCTCCGGCGTTTCGTTCGGCCATCCAAGCGACGAAAACGGCACCAGCGCGGACGAGAACCAGGTGTCGAGCACATCTTCGTCGCGTCGTAGCGTGCCGGTATAGCCGTTTTGGGAGGCTTCCGCGCGCGCTTCGGCTTCCGTCTTGGCGACGAAGATTTCGCCGTTCTCACCGTACCACGCGGGGATTTGATGGCCCCACCAGAGCTGGCGAGAAATACACCAGTCCTGGATATTTTCAAGCCACTGGTAATACGTGTTCGACCAGTTTTCCGGCACGAACTTGATTTCGCCGCTGCGGACTACGTCGAGCGCCGTTTCCGCGATCGATTTACCCGGATTGAACGTGCCTTCCGGCGCCGGTTTGCTCATGGCCACGAACCACTGGTCCGTCAGCATGGGCTCGATCACCACGCTGGTACGGTCGCCGCGCGGTACCATCAGCGTGTGCGGCTTGACCGATTCAAGCGCGCCGAGCGCTTCGAGATCGGCCACGACCTGCTTGCGGGCATCGAAACGATCCAGGCCACGATATTTTTCCGGCGCGTTGTCGTTGATTTTTGCGTCGAGCGTAAGGATTTCGATCATGGGCAGCTTGTGACGCAAGCCCACCTGATAGTCGTTGAAATCGTGCGCCGGCGTAACCTTGACCACGCCGGTTCCGAACTCGCGATCCACATAGTCGTCCGCGATCACCGGAACTTCACGGCCCGACAACGGCAAGGTGACCGTCTTGCCAATGAGATGCGCGTAACGCTCGTCTTCCGGATGGACCATCACGGCGGTGTCGCCGAGCATGGTTTCCGGGCGCGTGGTGGCAACTGTCAGGTGTCCCGAGCCGTCCGTCAGCGGGTAGTTGATGTGCCACAGATTGCCGGCTTCCTCCTCGCTCACCACTTCAAGATCCGATACAGCCGTGCCCAGCACCGGATCCCAGTTCACCAGCCGCTTTCCACGATAAATCAGGCCCTGCTTGTAGAGCGTGACGAAAACATCCTGCACGGCGGTCGACATCTTGTCGTCCATCGTGAAATATTCCCGCGACCAGTCGATGGACGCGCCCAGTCGGCGCACTTGCCCCGTAATGGTCGAGCCCGACTGCTGTTTCCATTCCCAGACGCGTTTCAGGAATTCCTCGCGGCCGAGGTCATGGCGCGAGATGCCCTTGGCGTCGAGCTGGCGCTCGACCACGATCTGCGTGGCGATGCCCGCGTGGTCCGTGCCCGGCAGCCACAGGGTGTTTTCGCCGAGCATGCGGTGATACCGCGTGAGGCTGTCCATGATGGTCTGGTTAAACGCATGACCCATGTGCAGCGTGCCGGTGACGTTTGGCGGCGGGAGCTGGATCGAGAAGTCTTTTTTTCCTTCGTCGAGGCTCGGCGCGGCGTACCCGCGCTTTTCCCATTCGGGTCCCCAGTGGGACTCGATGTTCTGGGGCTCGAAACTCTTCGCAAGCGTGTTGTCACTCATGGGGTGGGATCTGCCGAAAATTGCGTAAAAAAGAAGCGGGGGTCGACCAGCGACATCGGTGAATTATAAGGTCTTACCGAACCTGCAGCCGATTTAGGCGCGCCTGATCGGCCTCAATCGAGCGCAAAGCGAGCTTTCAAAGCGGTTGTTTCGAAAACGTGTCCGCCCGCGCGGTCTTATAATGTTCGACCCACCGGAAGACTCGCCCATGCCCGATTTGCTTGCCAATCTGAACCCCGAACAACTTGCCGCCGTCACGTTGCCAAACGAGCCGGCGCTTATCCTGGCGGGCGCGGGCAGCGGCAAGACGCGCGTCCTGATCACGCGCATCGCGTGGCTGATCCAGCAGGGTTATGCGTCGCCGCAGACCATTCTCGCGGTCACGTTCACGAACAAGGCCGCAAAAGAGATGATGGCGCGGCTGACGGCCATGATGCCCATCGATACACGCGGCATGTGGATCGGCACCTTCCACGGCTTGTGCAACCGCATGCTGCGCGCGCATTTCCGCGATGCCGGCCTGCCGCAGGCATTCCAGATCCTCGATACTGCAGACCAGCTTTCGGCCATCAAGCGGCTGATGAAGGGCCTGAATATCGACGACGAAAAATATCCGGCCAAGAATCTCCAGTACTTCATCAACAACGCGAAGGAACAAGGGCTGCGTCCGAAAGACGTCGACGCGACCGACGCCTTCAACATGAAGTTCGTCGAGTTGTACGCGGCGTACGAGCAGCAATGCCAGCGCGAAGGCGTGGTGGATTTCCCCGAGCTCCTGCTGCGCTGCTACGAGCTGCTCGCGCACAATCCGCCGCTGCGCGCGCATTACCAGGCGCGTTTTCGCAATATTCTGGTCGACGAGTTCCAGGATACGAACAAGCTGCAGTACGCGTGGCTCAAGATACTGGCGGGCGAGCATAACGCCATCTTCGCCGTGGGCGACGACGACCAGTCCATCTACGCATTCCGTGGCGCGAACGTCGGCAACATGCATGACTTCGAGCGCGAATTCCATGTGCGCAACATGATCAAGCTGGAGCAGAACTATCGCTCGCATGGTCATATTCTCGATACCGCCAACTTCCTGATCGCGAAAAACTCGCGCCGGCTCGGCAAAAATCTGCGCACCGATGCAGGTCACGGCGAACCCGTGCGCGTGTACGAGGCCGCGACCGATACGCAGGAAGCCGGGTGGATCGTCGAGGAGATCAAGGCGCTGATTCATGCAGGCGCGGCGCGTGGCGAGATCGCGATCCTGTATAGAAGCAATGCGCAGTCGCGAACCATCGAACATACGCTGGTGAATGCGGGCATTGCGTATCGCGTGTATGGCGGCTTGCGGTTTTTCGAGCGCCAGGAAGTGAAGCACGCGCTTGCGTATCTGCGCCTGATCGACAACCCCAACGACGACACCGCGTTTTCCCGCGTCGTGAATTTCCCGACGCGTGGAATTGGCGCAAGGTCGATCGAACAACTCGCCGACGCCGCCCGTCTCTACAACTGTTCAATGGCCGCGGCCGTGCCCTACGTGGCCGGCAAGGCAGGTTCGAGTCTCGCGAATTTCGCGCAGTTGATCGGCAAGATTCGCGCCGAAACACAGCACATGAGCTTGCCGGAAACGGTGGAGTACGTGGTCCGCGCGAGCGGTCTCGCGACGCATTACGAGAATGAACGCGAAGGCCAGGACCGGCTCGAGAACTTGCAGGAAGTGGTGAACGCGGCGGCTGCATTCGTGCAGGAAGAAGGCTACGGGCTCGATACCCCCGCGCGTTCCATTCCGCTGCGCCCGGGCGCGACCAACGCGCCGGAAATCGGCGTGGCGACGGATGATCCCGCTGTCGATGTGCTCGATCCCGAAAGTCCCGCCGATCCTGCGCAAAACCCCGACACCATGACGCCGCTGGCGGGTTTCCTGTCGCATGCATCGCTGGAAGCCGGCGACAACCAGGCGCAAGCCGGCCAGGACGCCGTGCAGTTGATGACGGTGCACGCAGCCAAGGGGCTGGAGTTCATGGCCGTGTTCATCACGGGGCTCGAAGAGGGTTTGTTCCCGCACGAGAACAGCGCGCAGGAAAGCGACGGGCTCGAAGAGGAACGGCGTCTCGCGTATGTGGCGATCACGCGGGCGAAGGAGCGGTTGTATCTGTCGTTTGCCCAGAGCCGGATGTTGCACGGCCAGACGCGCTACAACATCCGCTCCCGTTTCTTCGATGAGCTTCCGGAAGAGTCGCTCAAATGGCTCACGCCCAAAGTGGAAGCAGGCGCGCGCTGGGGCGGCCGGGCCGATAACGCCGGCTGGGGCCGGGACTGGTTCGCGCGTCCGGGGCAGGAACGCGGAGAACGCGCCGCTTACACGGACCCGGATGCCGGCAAGCCGTTGCCCGCGTTCGCCAACAACCAGCGCGCGGCTGACACCGGATTCAAGATCGGCCAGCCCGTGTTCCACAACAAGTTCGGCGAGGGCACGGTGATCGCGCTGGAAGGAGCAGGGACGGACGCGAAAGCCCAGGTCCGGTTCAAACGCCATGGCGAGAAATGGCTCGCGTTGGCGGTGGCTAAACTGCAGGCAGTGGAATGAAGATGGACCGGCTCGGCATCATGGCGGCGTTGCCGCAGGAACTGGGCGATCTCACCGATGCAATGCGCCTTGCCGGGAATGTCCGCACCGAGATCATCGGCCGTCGCGAATATCACGTCGGAACGGCGCATGGCGTGCCGTGCGTGGTAACGCTGGCGCGCGTGGGCAAAGTGGCCGCGGCCGCGACGGCGAGCGCGCTGATCCACGTGTTCAGCGTCGATTCCATCGTGTTCACGGGTGTCGCGGGCGGTGTTCGGGAAGACGTGCGCGTGGGCGATATCGTGATCGGCGATATGCTGATGCAGCACGATCTGGACGCGTCGCCGCTGTTTCCGCGCTTCGAGGTGCCGTTGCTCGGCATGGCGCGTTTTGCCGCGAACGCCGGGCTCAGCGACGCGTTGGCCAAGGCCTGCACCGCCTTTCTCGCCGATGAACACGCGGCGCTCGAGGCGCGTTTCGGTGTGCATCCTCCACGGTTGCATCGCGGGCTGATTGTGAGCGGGGACCGGTTTGTATCGAGTCATGCCGAGGTGAACGCGCTTCGCGACGCTTTGCCTGAAGCGCTCGCCGTCGAGATGGAAGGCGCCGCGATCGCCCAGGTTTGTTACGAACACGACGTGCCGTGCGCCGTGGTGCGCACCGTATCAGATACCGCCGATGCCGACGCGCCCGAGTCATTCCTCGAGTTCCTTCACGCGCTCGGCGGCGCGTATTCGTCGGGGATTCTGCGGCGCTTCTTGACGGCGCGCGTCTGAGCGCGGCAATCCGCCTCATCTTGTCTTTCCAACGGCCGTAGCCCCGCTCATGGCGGCGCTTCGCGCATCGGCTTCGCTCACCAACGATCCCAGATCTTTGCATCGGTCCTGCCCCAAAAATCCTGCTTGTAATTGAGAATGATTCGCAATTACAATACATCGGACGACAGGAGGTCCACTTTGACCCAAACGACGCTCGATAGATTGACCGGCTTCTCGCCCGGATCGCTGGCTGATTCGCTGGCTGATTCACTGCCTGATTCCGGCCGGGCAGCGCAGGTTATATCCACTAACGCCGCACGTGTGATCGAGACCACCCGCCATGCGTGGCTCGGCAACGCAACGCCGCAGATCGGAGACACGGCCAGGCAAGCTCGCCGGCCGCGCTTTCAGCGCCGCCCGATGATCGCCAACCTGGCGCTGGTAATGAATTTCTGGAGTACGAGACCGCTGTGATCGCCACCCAATCTCAAACTGCGACGCCGGCCACCTTGGCAACGCCCGCAGCGGAAACAATCCATCGTTCCGATGTCCCGAATCAGCGCATGCACGACGCCAGTCGTTTCCCGCTCGTGCGGTTGCGCCGCCGCTCGGTACAGCCCGGCTACGCATTTGCCTGGGGCGCCGAAATGCAGCGTCTGCTTGCGCTGAAAGCGCCGTTCGTGATCGTCGCGGAGTATTGCGCCGACGAACCCGCCGACGATCTGCGCCTGCGCTCCGCATGGCTGCGATCGAACCGGAGCGCCCTCGCAATGTACTGCCGCGGCCTGATCGTGATCGAACCGCGCATCGAGGCGCGTGCATCGACGCGGGAGATCGTGCGCGGCATGTGCAGCGGCAGCGGAATGCGCCTGGTCGTGGTATCGGGCATGCGGGTCGCCAACGAACTCGCGCCGGTGCTGCTCAAGCACTTGGGCCCGGACCTCTCGAAACCGCCTTCCATCGCTAAACCCCGCCTTCAAATGCCGTGACACCCGCACGAATCAGGGCCGTCCCTCTCTAGCACGGCCTTGACGGCTGAACTATGCTCAGGTGCAATTCGCCGCGCCCGGATGATCCGGACGCGGCGATTCCGCTACCCGACAGAGGTTCGAATGCCGACTTATCGTGAAGCTCACCGCCGTTCGATCGACGATCCGGAATCGTTCTGGGGCGAACAGGCACGGCGCATCCATTGGGAAACGCCATTCGATCAGGTCCTCGACCGCAGCAATCCGCCGTTTGCGCGCTGGTTTGTCGGCGGCAAGACCAATCTCTGCTACAACGCCGTCGACCGTCATCTCGCCTCGCGCGGCGAGCAGAATGCGCTCGTATATGTATCGACGGAAACGGGCATCGAGCGGCGTTATACCTACGCCGAACTGCACGCTGAAGTGAATCGCATGGCCGCCGTGATGCGCTCCCTTGGCGTGAAGCAGGGCGAGCGCGTGCTGATCTACTTGCCGATGATCCCCGAAGCCCTGTTCGCCATGCTCGCGTGCGCACGGCTCGGCGCGGTTCATTCGGTCGTGTTCGGCGGCTTTGCGGCGCCGAGCCTCGCGGCGCGCATCGACGACGCGACGCCCGTTCTGATCGTCACCGCCGATGCCGGCGCGCGTGCGGGCAGGGTGATCGACTACACGCCGCTCGTGGATGAAGCGCTGGCGCGCGCCGAACACAAGGTCGCGAACGTGTTGCTGATCGACCGGCAACTCGCGCCTGAGCGGTTGCAGGCGCCGTATCTGGTCGAATACGAACCGCTGCGCGCACAATTCTTCGATGCCCAGGTTCCATGCGTATGGCTGGAGTCGAACGAACCTTCGTACGTGCTCTACACGTCGGGGACGACGGGCAAGCCGAAGGGCGTGCAACGAGACGTGGGCGGCTATGCAGTGGCGCTGGCGGCATCGATGGAACACATCTTCCAGGGCAAACCTGGCGACACCATGTGGACCGCTTCCGACGTGGGCTGGGTGGTCGGGCACAGCTACATCATCTACGCGCCGCTGATTGCCGGGCTGACCACGGTCATGTACGAAGGCACGCCTGTTCGCCCCGACGGCGGGATCTGGTGGCGCATCATCGAGCAGCACAAGATCAACCTGATGTTCACCGCGCCGACCGCGCTGCGCGTGCTGAAGAAACAGGACCCGAAGCTGATGGAGCAAGCGGATTTATCGAGTCTGCGAACGCTCTTCCTGGCCGGCGAACCGCTCGATGAACCCACGGCGCAATGGATCCAGAGCGCGCTTAAAAAACCGGTCGTCGACAATTACTGGCAGACCGAAACCGGCTGGCCCATGATCGCGATTCCCAGAGGGATCGAACCGTTGCCGCCGAAACTGGGTTCTCCCGGCGTGCCATCGATGGGCTTCGCATTGACCGTGCGTAACGAAGCAACCGGTGAGGTTTGCGCGCCTGGAGAGAAGGGCGTGATCGCGCTCGATTATCCGTTGCCGCCGGGCTGCATGCAGACCGTATGGGGCGACGATTCACGTTTCATCAAGACGTATTGGCGGAGCATTCCCGGGCATCAGTTGTATTCGACATTCGACTGGGGCGTGACCGACGAAGACGGCTACGTGTCGATCCTCGGTCGCACCGACGACGTGATCAACGTGGCGGGACACCGGCTGGGCACGCGTGAGATCGAGGAAGCGATCAGCAGTCACAGGTCGGTGGCCGAGGTGGCGGTTGTAGGCGTTGCCGATCCGGTCAAAGGCCAGGTCGCGCTCGCATTCGTTGTGTTGCGCGATGTCCAGGCGCTGGACCAAGAAGGCGCCCGCGAAGCGCTTGAAGCGGAGCTTGCGCGCAGTGTCGACTCACAGTTGGGAGCGATCGCCCGTCCCGCCCGTGTGCATTTCCTCGCGATGCTGCCGAAGACGCGCTCAGGCAAACTACTGCGGCGCGCGATCGCGGCACTCGCTGAAGGCCGCGACCCGGGTGATCTCCCGATGATCGAAGATGCCGGAGCGCTGGTGCAGGTGAAAGAGGCTTTGACACGCCAATGACCCGGTTCCAGGTGCGCCGCCCGGAACGCTTCGGCTTTCTCAACGAACCAGCTTCTGCAGCACCGATTGCGTCTTCGGCGATCCATGCACTGATTCCTTCGCCAGGTTGATCTGCATGGTGGTGGCCGCGACTTCGTGCACGGCTTGCTCAAGTTGATACGTTCCGCGAGCGTCGAGCCAGTCCAGGATCTCCGCCAGATGCCATACCACGGCGCTGCCTTCATGAACCGGCGAGGGGAAGGTCGAGGGATTCGCGAGCATCAGCTTGCGCATGTTCTGGCGCGTGACGCCGATGGTATCGGCGACGTCCGTCAGGCCGACAAAATCAGGCGATGCCTCCACGAGCGCGGCCGTTGGAATGGCTGACTTGACGTCCGCCAAGGCGCTCATCAACGCGGCTTCCGCGCTGTCCGCTTCCCGCGTGAATGCCAGCGCGATGCGGCCCGGTTGTCCAATGCCAATCAGCGCGTCGTCGCATCCGGCGGCGGCAAGGCGCCCAATCAACTCCTCGTGATCGCAGTCGGTTTCCGAGAGCCGGTATTTCAATGTGAACGTGTATTCCATGGCGTCGTTTTAAATAAGACCACTGTTTGATGGGAAGGCTTTTCTATCTGGATCGCGCAGTTGTCCACTACGCGTTTTAAAGCCCGCGCATGATTGACAGCGTTTTTAGGTGTGCTCCAGATACTGGTGATACAAAACTCGCCGCAACGGCAAGTGGCCTCGTTGAATGGACAGTACATCCGTCCCCAGGCATGGCTTCCGCCTTCTTCAACGCGCCAGCCGTATGATTCAGCATGCCGCAGGGCCTCTTCAATTTCCTTCTTGTGATGCTTTGAACGAGTCATCCTTAGCTCCATAATAGAAGCGCTGCCTCTGGTTGTCAAGTGACAACCAGAGGCAGCGCTGGAACATCGAAACGAAAACTCGTTTTGGAGTCGTGCTTTCGCCGGTCGTGTGCCTGTCCTGCTCACGCGACCGGGAGCATCACATGTGCGCCGATACCGGTTTCTCGCGGGTATTGGGCAACAGGATAGTCAGGACTCCGATCAGCGGCAGGAACGAACAAACCTTATAGACATAGTTGATGCTCGTCGCGTCAGCCAGATGGCCAAGGACTGCCGCGCCGATTCCGCCCATGCCGAAGGCAAAGCCGAAGAAGAGCCCCGCAACCATGCCAACCTTGCCGGGAACCAGTTCGGTCGCATAGACCAGAATGGCCGAGAACGCCGACGCCAGAATCAAACCGATCACAACGGACAGCACGCCGGTCCAGAACAGGTTGGCGAACGGCAGCATGAGGGTGAAGGGCGCGACGCCCAGGATGGATACCCAGATCACGACCTTGCGGCCGATCTTGTCACCAACAGGGCCGCCGACAATGGTGCCCACCGCGACTGCCGCGAGGAACCAGAAAAGGTGAACCTGCGCCGTCTCTACGGCCAAATGAAACTTGCTGATCAGATAAAAAGTGAAGTAGCTGCTGATGCTGGCGAGATAAAAATACTTCGAGAACGTGAGCAGCATCAGGACTGCCATCGCGATCATCACCTTTTTGCGAGGCAATGCAGAAACCACGGCGGAATGACGCGATTTCTTGACTGCGGGATGGCTCTGATACCACCGGCCAATGCCGAACAGCACCACGATCGCAAGCAGCGCGGCGGCGGAGAACCATGCAATGCTGCGTTGTCCGTGGGGCATGATGACCAATGCCGCCAACAAAGGCCCGAGTGAACTGCCCGCGTTGCCTCCGACCTGAAACACCGATTGCGCGAGGCCGTGCCGGCCGCCCGACGCCATGCGCGCCACACGCGACGATTCCGGATGGAAGATCGACGAACCGCACCCGACAAGCGCGGCCGCGATCAGCAAGACCGGGAAGCTTCCTGCCATCGACATCAATAACAGGCCACACAGCGTAAATCCCATGCCAATGGGCAATGAATACGGTTTCGGATGTTTGTCGGTGTAAAGCCCGACTAGCGGTTGCAATAACGACGCCGTGATCTGGTACGTCAGCGTGATCAGCCCGATTTGCCCGAACGAGAGCGAAAACTCGCTTTTGAACATTGGGTAAATGGCAAGGATCAGCGACTGGATCATGTCGTTGAGCAAATGCGCAAAACTGATCGCGCCCAATACTGAAAATACGGTGCGGGGAACGGCCGTGATCGACGAACTCGCCGGACTCAAGGACGGCGCGGCGCCAAGCGCGTTTTTATCGATACTCGTCTGCATGGTGAAGGGCTGGGGAGGTCTCGCGTTGCATTCGTTATCCACCTGAGCTGAAGCAGATAACCCGTTTTTGTAATTTTAAAGTGTCCTCTATCCATTGTCCGGCCAAGTTTTGTTGCGAACAGGACAGTAGATGCCGATCTCATCCGGGTTTTCCATGCGTTTTGCTCATCAAAGCCGGCTTTGCAACAAACGCTGAAAACAGCGCTAAAGAACTGCCGGTTCCCGCCGTTGACCATTGATGTACTCGCGCTTGCCGCTTACAAGGCGGTTTGTTACGCGAGTGACCAATCAAAACCTGGGATTTCAATCGATGAAATTGCTTTCGCTGCATCAGGCCGTCGGGACAAGCGGCCGTTCGCTGTCCGTCAAAGCATCGCTGCGGCTCGCCTTCGCATTGCTGTTGATCGGGACGCTGGTTATCGGCGTGATTGCGCTGACGCAGATCAGCCGGCTCAACGGCTCGACGGAATCGATTTATCGCGAAGGGTATGTGGCGAGCCGCGCGGCCGAGGACCTGCGCGCGGCCATGTTGCGCGCGAGCCGCTCGCAAAAGATGTTGCTGACCGCGACGACGGCGAAGGAGCGCGACGAACTCGGCGCGGACATAGAACATGCGCTGGCCGACATTGGCCGCGATCAAACCCAGTTGCAAGGTTTCGCCGATCCAACCGGCGGCCAGAAGGCGATGGCGAAAGCCGTTGGCGCGTGGAGCAGCGACTTGCGCGCGTTCGTGAAGCTGATGAAGGAACAGCCGCTCGACTTGTCGCAGATGAACTGGCAGGTCGGCATGCAGGACGTATCGCTGCTGGTGGCGACCGGCAAGCTCGAGAAACTCGTCAACGTGCTGATCGAGCAGCGCGGAGTGGCGGCGAAGGCGACCATCGATACCGCTTCATCGATTTATCACGTGTCGTTCGTGATGGTTGCCGTGTTGACGCTGGCGCTGATCGCGCTGGCGTTTTTAGTGAGCGAATGGGTCGTGCGGCGTCTTTCCAGGCAACTCGGCGGCGAACCCGTCTACGCGATGCAGATCGCAAGCCGCATCGCCGCGGGCGATCTGTCCAACCGCATCACCATCGCCAAGCGCGATAACACCAGCATGCTCTACGCGCTTTCGGGCATGCAGTCGGGTTTATCGACGACGGTCGGCGAAATTGCGGCGAGCGCGGAGGCGATTGCATCGGCATCGGGTGAGATCTCGCAAGGCAACGTGGACTTGTCGCAGCGCACGGAACAGCAGGCCGTCGCCTTGGAGAAGACAGCGTCGAGCATGGAGCAATTGACGTCCACCGTGCGCCAGAACGCCGAGAACGCGAAGCAGGCCAGCTCGCTCGCGCACAACGCGTCGGAGATCGCGGAGAAGGGCGGCGAGGTCGTGGGCCGCGTGGTCGCGACCATGGAGCAGATCAACGCCAGCGCGAAGAGCATTGGCGACATCATCGGCGTGATTGAAGGGATTGCGTTCCAGACGAATATCCTCGCGCTCAATGCGGCTGTGGAAGCCGCGCGGGCCGGCGAAGAAGGGCGTGGTTTCGCGGTCGTCGCGGGTGAAGTGCGAAGCCTGGCGCAACGGTCATCGGCAGCGGCGAAGGAGATCAAGGGTTTGATCCATACATCGGTCTCGCGTGTATCCGATGGCTCCACGTTCGCCCACGAAGCTGGCGCGACCATGGACGAAGTCGTGCGCGCGGTGAAGCGCGTGACGGACATCATGGGCGAGATATCGGCGGCGTCGGCGGAGCAGAGCAGCGGTATCGAAGAGATCAATCACGCGGTCACGCAGATGGACGCCGGCACGCAGCAAAATGCGGCGCTCGTCGAACAGGCGGCGGCCGCGGCGCAATCGCTCGACGATCAGGCGCACGCGTTGAAACAACTCGTCGGCAAGTTTCAGTTGAAGTGATGTAACGTTGTATTCGATAGAACGAAGGCTTGCCCGAAAGCGGGTCTTCGTTCTAGAATTCGCGACGGGCGCGGCAGGGCGCCCGGTCTCGCGAAAGTGAAAGCACCTGTCACGCGTTATCTCTTCATCTGGATAAACCGCAACGTTGAACCTTTAGCCGCAGCGAGAACGGCGCATTAAGGAGAAACGTCATGTGGTCTACATCTGCACCTCGCACTGCCAATACAGATTCGTGCAATACCGAGTTCCTTCGACGCCATGCGCGCCGGCTGCTTCGTCTCGCCCGCGGAGAAAGCACGAGCACCGCGATGCCCGTCCTTCGCCGTCTGCTCGCAGCGGGCGTGATGCGCGAGGCAACGACGCTTACGCAACTGCACGAAAAGCGCGCGGCGATCCAGCTCAAGCATGTGCTGAACATGCTCGCCGTCGAGCTGGGACATTTTGGCTGGGATGCCTGTCAAGCCGTGGTGGATACGCAAGCGCCCGCCGTCATCGACAGATACCGCTTCGATGCCGGCGCTTTCGGCGATTACGAAAAAGTGTGGTTTGCAAGCGCTGCTGAAAGCCGTGACTGGCAGCGCGAGCATGGGGGTTACATCGTGGAGTACGGGGATCAGGCGGTTGCAATCCTCTGGCGCGAGTAGCCGGGCCAGGTTCAGCCGCGCCGACTAGATCAATTCCATTTCTTTCCAGTCGGCGTTGCTAAAAAAACGGCTTAGCTCTCGCATCAGGTCGTTCAACGCGGACATTTCCATGGATGTGATCTTCCGCACGTGCTGCGCGTCGGTCCAGTCGCCGTAAAGCATTGCCACCGTCGAGCCGTTTGCTTTCACCGGCAGGAGGACGAACGCGTGGGCATCGCTGAAAGACGATTTGAACCAGCGCGGCAGGCGTGCATCGATACGCGGGTCGCGCGCATTCTCGATAAAAATCCCCACCGGATTCGAGATTGCCAGATGGAACACGTCCGGCTGGAACGCCGCCGGGAATGTCAGCGACGGCAACAGCGATTCCACGCCCGGGCCGAGTCCAAGCCGCGCCTGGAATTCATCGTTGACCTGACGCACGAACACGACAGTGCGCGAAAACGAAAGCCCGGCGAGCACGGCTTCGGACGCAAGTGCGAGCACGGGCGCCAATGCGTTCTTCGATGGCAGCGAGCGCAAGTCGTCGAGGCTCGCCGCAATCCGCGCTTCTGCCGACAACTCCGCACGCGCGATGGCATCGGCGTCCGCCCGCAGTTCCACGATCTCGCGCATCACACCATCGTTCGAATCCTCGTTCGCGAGCGCGAGGCTCATCTCGGCAAGCGTCGCCGCATCGGTCGCAAGCGCGCGGCTGTAGCGGTTCGCAATGTCGATCAACGAATTCTCGCGATGGGCTTCATCGACATGCTGCGCAGTGAGCGCATCGGCGACTTCGGTGGAATAGTTCGTGACTGCCTGCAGCCAGCGTACGTGGCGCGGCGTTTTTTCGTCGATTGGTGCAAGCGGGTCGCGCGTGAGCATGCCGGTACGGATGGTCTCCGGCAAACGCCAGCGGTCCGCGGCCTCGATGCCGATTTCCTCAAATGTGACGCCCAGCAGCGCGCCGCATGCAATGCTGTCGCTGATATGCTCGGCGGCGGCTTTGCGGCGCAACTGGTCCCATTCGGTCTCGAGATAAAACGCAACCAGGAGCTTGCCGATCTGCCGCATCAGCGTACAGACCACCGCTTCTTCCGATGTACGGAATTCACTGCGCTCGGTCACTTGCCGCGCGACCGCGCCGGAGAGCAGGGTGCGGTTCAGTTCGAGCTTGGCATCGATACGGCGCGGCGCGCTGTGATGAAAGTGATCGACGAGTTTCAGCCCGACCACGAGATGGCCGACCGCGTCCATGCCGAGGACCATCAGCGCGCGCGTGACGGTCGTGATGTTGCCGCCGAACGAGATGTACATCGCGGAATTGGCGAGCCGCAACACCTTCTGCGTGAGGCCGAAGTCAGACAGAACGACCTGGACGAGGGCCGTAAAGTCCAGGTCGTCGTCGCCCATGGCGGATACCGTGGTGCGCAAGGCCTGCGAGAGCATGGGGAAATCCCCGCGCTCGCTCATGCGCGCCCACAGTTTGTCCAGTAATTCGGCTTTGGTATTGCTTGCCATGCGATTGGTGTAATGCCTTGCAGGTTCCAGTCCAGTTGGCTGAGCCAGCTTGGGTCGGGCGCGTTGGCGGTGTTGAGGCCGGCAACGCGCGTTTGACTCAGCCGATGTGTAATGCGCGGAAAAACTTGCATGAGTCAGGTACGCAAGTCCGTGGCGTCTATGCCTTATAACGGCGCAACAGCACACAAGCTTTAAGCGAGACGCGAGACTTGCCGTACCACGTGACGGTATCTCATAAAGACGCCTGGAGAAAGAGCGTTTTATCCTCAAAGCAACGCTTCAGTTCGGTGGCGGGAAGCGCCTTGCTGATCAGCCAGCCCTGTATTTGATCACAGCCCATCTCGATCAGCAGATCACGCTGCGCTTGCGTCTCGACGCCTTCCGCGACCAGTTCCAGCCCGAGGGATTTGGCGAGTCCCACCACGGCGGTGACGATCGCCCGATTATTACGGGACGTCAGCAAGTTTTCGATGAAACTCCGGTCGATCTTGAGCTTCGAAAGCGGAAAGCGCTGCAAATAGGACAGGCTTGAATAGCCGGTGCCGAAGTCATCGACGGCAAAGTGGATGCCGAGCGCCGCCAGCGTTTCCAGCAGCAGCGTGGCTTCTTCGGGATCGTGCATCAAAAGGCTTTCGGTGATTTCGAAGACCAGCCGGCTCGGGTCCAGGCCCGTCAGATCGAGCGCGTCCTTCACGTTCTGGGTGAAGCGTTTGTCGCGGAACTGCTGCGGCGACACGTTCACCGACACGTAATCCAGCCTGATGCCGTCCTTGTCCCACTGCACCAGTTGCATGCACGCTGCTTTCAGAACCCAGTTGCCGAGATAGTTGATCAGGCCAATCGATTCCGCCAGCGAGATGAAAGCCGCCGGCGGCACCAGGCCATGCACCGGATGCTGCCAGCGGATCAGCGCTTCTACGCCGACCACGCCGCCGTGACGGCTTTCGGTGATCGGCTGGAAATGCAGCGCAAACTCGCCGTTGCGCACGCCTTCGTACAAATCGGCTTCCAGGTTCAGGCGTTCGGCGTCGCGCGGATCGTTGTCGGGCGCATGGAACACGACGATATTGCCGCCCGAGCCCTTGGCTTGGGCGAGCGCATGATCGGCCATGCGCAACAGGCTGCTGCCGGTATGCTCGACGGCATCGGGGTAGATCGCCGCCCCGATACTCGCGGACAAATGCGTGTGCTGCCCGCGATATTTATAGGGCTGCGCCACCGCGCTCAGCAAACGCCGGCCGAGATCTTCGGCCGCTGCGATTGCTTCGTGCGCCGTCCCTGCCGCCATCAATACGGCGAATTCGTCGCTCGATACCCGCGCCACGCGCTCGCCCGCGCGCGCAGCATGCTGCAGCCGGCGTGCGGTCTCGCGCAGCATGTCGTCGCCGGCGTCATAACCGAGCGCGCGGTTGATGCGCTGGAAATCATCGATATCCACCCGCAGCAGCGCCGCGTGCGTTTGCGTGTGCACGGCTTCGGCCTGGGCGGCATCGAGTGCCGCTTGCAAGGCTGTCAGGTTTTCCAGGCCCGTGAGCGGATCGTGATTGAGCGCGTGCCGCAAGGCGGCTTCGGTCTCACGCCAGTGCGAGACTTCGAAGGCGGAGACGGCGAAGCCATCGTCGGGCGTCGAGAGGATCCGCAGCTCGACAAGAATCGGCGTTGTCAGCGACTTGAGCAAGTGGAGTGTCGCTGTCTCCAGCTTGCCGCTTTGCCGTGCACGGACGACGAGGGCATCGAGTTCATCGATTTCCTCCGTTGCCACCAGCTCGTGAAGCGTCAAGGAGCTCAGGTAGTCACGGTGATAGCCGAGGAACTCGACACTTCTCTCCGATACATAGCCGACCTGCAGCGACGCATCCACTTGGGCAAGAAAGTCGACGGCGGCAAGCGTCGCTTCGTTTGCGATGCCTGATGGGACCCGCTCGGGCGCGTCGATTGCGGCGACTGGATGTGCATCTTCGCCGCGCGCCGACGAAACCTGGACGAGCCGCACTGCGTTCAGCGGAAGCGGCACATACGGTTTCACACCGGCGGCGGGAGCATCGACGGTAGCGAGCTTGGGAGTGCAACTGGCTTGCGCGGCTGCGGCCAGCGTCGCGGCAGCCCGGCGCACTGCGCTGCGGGTCTGGGCGGCGACGGCAAGCCATGCATTGAAGCGCTGAGCGCGTGTCCGTTTTACTTGCATGTTGTCTGGTTTGGCCTGTCTGAACGCGCGCCTGGCCTTCGGAAGCGCGGCACGCGCTGTCCGGCGCGCGCGCCGCATCGTAGTGCTGGAGGATTGCCGGCGATGCTGACGCAAGCCGCCGGAAGTGCCGGCAGCCGCGAGTCGGACTGTTCTTTGCAAGTTAACGGTTGTGTCGCTGAATTCTTTAGAAGAATGGCCGCGCGGCTGAAAGCCTTCATGCCAGCGGGTTTGAAGCAATTTGTCACTACCCGGATTTGGGGTAGAGTGGGGCTGGAGGAGGCACGAATCATTCATCCTCCGTCGCCGTTATCCAGTTGTTACCGTTCCATTTGCCGTACGCCATGACCGTGTCCCCAAGCCGATCGTCACAGCCGGACCACAAGCCGCGCGCCGCCAACGCCAGCATCACGCCGCGCCGGTCTCCGGCGTGTCCGGGGTGCGCCTGCAAGCACGCGGCACGGAATGAAGCCATCGGATCGATCAATGCAGCCGGTTGATCGCACGCCACCGCCAGGCGATTCTGCTGATGGACAGGCTGACCTGTCCGCTGATTCGTCCGCACCCCGCGAACCGGAAAGTGTCTATCTGGGGCGCCAGCCGATCATCGATCGCAAGGGCGCGCTGCATGCGTACGAACTGCTTTTTCGCGACAGCCCCGACAATCGCGCGCGCATTTTCGACGATGTCCAGGCCACAGCTCATGTCGTGGCGCGAACGGTCGGTGAGATCGGTCTGTCGGCCGTGCTCGGCGATCATCGCGGCTTCGTGAACATGAACCGCGACCTGCTGTTCGATGACATCGTCCACATCATGCCGCCCGAGCGCTTCGTGCTCGAAATCCTCGAAACCGTCACCTTCGACGCCAGGCTCTTCAAGCGCTGCGAGCAATTGCGCGCGGCAGGCTTTCAGTTCGCCCTCGACGATGTCGTCGCGCTGACCGAACCGCTGCACGAAGCGCTGCCTTACGTGGATTACGTGAAGATCGACTTTCTCGCCGCTGACCGTGCCCATATTCCGGAACTCGCGGCCACGCTCAAGCGTCATGGCAAGACCTTGATTGCAGAGAAGATCGAGACCCACCAGGACTTCGATGAAGCCAGCAAGCTCGGCTTCGACCTGTTCCAGGGTTATTTCTTCGCGCGTCCGCAGGTGCTCGTGACGCGACGCTCGAATCCATCGCGCACCGCGCTGTTGCGATTGCTCGGCGTGTTGTCGGGCGAACCCGGGATTGCGGAACTCGAAGCCGAACTCAAGCTCAATCCAAATGTGGTCGTGCAGTTGCTGCGTCTTGCCAATTCAAGCGCGTTCAAGCTGGCACGTCCGGTTTCATCGCTGCGCGAGGCGATTGCGGCGACCGGCACGCGGCAGATTTCACGCTGGACGCAGTTGCTGCTGTACGCCGATGGACGCCATTTGCCGTGGCGCTCGGACCCGCTCGTGCAGCTCGTGGGCACACGCGCGCGCTTCATGGAGCTGGCGGCGCGCGTCATGCAGCCATCGAATGAAGAATTCGCCGATGCGGCTTTCATGACCGGCATCTTTTCGCTCGTGCATGTAGTCGTGGATCTGCCGCCCGTCGAGATCATCCAGTTGCTGAAGTTGTCCAGGGAGATTTGCGACGCGATCGTCGAAGGCAGCGGACCGCTTGGCGCGTTGTTACGGATCTCGCAGGCAGC
Source organism: Burkholderia sp. PAMC 26561 (assembly GCF_001557535.2). Taxonomy (NCBI): domain Bacteria; kingdom Pseudomonadati; phylum Pseudomonadota; class Betaproteobacteria; order Burkholderiales; family Burkholderiaceae; genus Burkholderia; species Burkholderia sp. PAMC 26561. The sequence continues at coordinate 93,074 of NZ_CP014306.1, read as the reverse complement.
CGAACGGGGCGATGCGCCGGAGCTCGATTCGAGTACCGGCTCGAATGCCGGGTTTGCTGTACTGACGCCGGTCGTGCTTGCCGAGTTGCAGTTCGAGGCCGCCACGTGGTTCGGCGCGCATCGGGTGGAGTAGCGCGCACGTATTACCCGAACAAAATACCCAATCAAAACGAAGGGAGTGTCATGAAACGAAAGTTTGCGGGGAAGTTGCTGGGTTTGTCGCTAGGCGCCGCGCTCGGGGCTTATGCGCTGGTTGCCTATGCAACCCTGAAGCCGGGCGATCAGGCGCCGTCTTTCACGACGCAGGCGTCGCTGGGCGGGAATGTCTTCGACTATTCACTCGCGAGCGCGTTGAAGAAGGGCCCGGTCGTGTTGTATTTCTATCCGGCCGCATTCACGAAGGGCTGCACGATTGAAGCGCATGAATTCGCCGATGCCGTCGATGAATACAAGGCGCAAGGCGCAACCGTGATTGGCGTGTCGCATGACAACATCGACACACTGAAGAGGTTTTCGGTGAGCGAGTGCCGCAGCAAATTCCCGGTTGCCGCGGATGCCGACTCGAAAATCATCAAGCAATATGACGCGTCCATGCCGCTCATCAACTCCATGGCAAACCGCGTTTCATACGTGATCGCGCCCGATGGCAAGGTGATCTACGAATACACGAGTCTCTCGCCGGACCAGCACGTGGCAAATACGTTGCAGGCGTTGAAGGACTGGAACGCGAAGCACAAGACGCAGTAAATCCTTTGCACTTAAGGTTGTTTGCCGATGCCGATCATCGTTGCACTTGTCGTTCTTGTCGCTGTGATTTACGGCGCGTTCTGGTCCTTCCACGAAATCTCGGCGGCGTTCGGTTTCGGCGTTGCCCTCGGCGCCGCGATCGTGGCGGGTTTGATCGTGGTGGCCGTTGCCGCCTACTTCTGGTTCCGATGGAAAGAAGTCGCCCCCAATGTCCGCGACGGCGACTGGACGCACGAGATAAAGGGCGACTGGGGCGGTGTAAGGGTAGCGGCGGTCAAGCGCCTGTGCGAGATTCGCGTGGGTGAGCGCACCGGCATGTACATCTTTGCCGACCTGCGTGGCGCGCGCATGGAAGCAGGTTCTGCGGGCCAGGCGTGGCAGGTCGTGCTCGATGTCGCCGACACCACGCAAGCGAAATGGGTAATGCCCATGCGCGATCGCCGCGAGGCACACAAGTGGAGCCGGATCTTGCAAAAGGCCACGGATCCAAAACTGTGACCGCCTAGTGATAACCCATGTCACCGCGCACTTTGCCGCGAAATACCCAGTACGACCAGACTACATAGAGCACGATCACGGGCAGCAGGAACATCGTTCCGATGAGCAAAAACTGCTGTGAAAGCGGCGTTGTGGACGCATCCCATAACGTCACCGATGGCGGCGCAATAAACGGCCACAAGCTGATCACAAGGCCCGTGAACGCGAGGAAGAACAAGCCGATCGAACACATGAACGGCACGACTTCCTTTCTCTTGCCGAGCGCCGACCATAACGTCCATATGAGCAGTACTGTCAGCACCGGCACCGGCGCAAACACGAAGCTTGCGGGAAAACTGAACCAGCGCTCCGAAATCCGTGCGTCCTTGAGCGGCGTCCAGATGCTGATCAGCAAGATGAACGCGATCACGCCGAACAACACCTTCTTTGCCATGCCGCGCGCCCATTCCTGCAGTTCGCCCTCGGTTTTAAGCACGAGCCACGTCGTGCCCTGCAACGCATAACCGAAGATCAACCCGATGCCCGTCAAGAGCGGAAACGGCGCGATCCAGTCCCAGCTCGTGCCGATAAAAACGCGGCCGTGTATCGGAAAGCCCTGGATGAACATTCCGAGCACCACGCCCTGCGAAAACGTCGCGATCAGCGATCCATATCCGAACGCGCCGTCCCAGATCCACTTGCGCGCGCCGACCACCTCGCGGAATTCGAAGGCGACGCCGCGAAAGATCAGCCCGAGCAGCATCAGCAGGATCGGAAAATAAACCGCCGGCACGATGATCGAAAACGCCAGCGGAAACACCGCCAGCAAGCCGCCGCCGCCGAGGATCAGCCACGTTTCATTGAAGTCCCAGACCGGGGCGACCGAGTTGATCATCAACTGCCTCTCTACGGGGTCGCGGCGGAGCAGGAACACCATCCCGACGCCGAGATCGAAGCCGTCGAGCAGCACGTACATGAATACGGCAAGCGCCAGGATGGCGGCCCACATCGGCACGAGGTCGAGCATCATGGTCTCCTGGCTGGCGGAACGACATCGTCGGCCCGGACGGCTTTGACCGCGCCCGAAGCCCCCGCAGCACTCGCCGATGCCGCCGATAAAGGCCGCGCCGCACGTGTCTCTGGTTGCAGCAGGTCGTGATCGGTTTCGATGTGTTCGTCGGCGGGACCGAGGCGCACGAGGCGTCGCAGCAGGATGTAGCCGGAGCCGAAAATCACGATGTACGCCAGCACGTAAAGCAGCCACGAGAGCCCGACATCGCCGGCCTTCAATGATGGCGTGACCGAATCGCTCGTGCGCATCAGGCCATAGACGGTCCACGGCTGACGACCGCTTTCAGTGGTGGTCCAGCCGGCCAGCACGGCGATAAACCCGAGCGGCATGCCATACGTGGCGCATCGCAGCCAGCGCTGGCTGGTTTCGAGCTTGCCGCGCGCAAATAGCACGATGCCGGAGAGCACCAGCACGAACATCAGCACGGCGATGCCGACCATGATCCGGAACGCGAAGAAGACCACGGCAACGTTTGGCCGGTCCTCGCGCGGAAAGTCTTTCAGCCCTTGCACGACGCCGTTTGGATCGTGCGTGAGATAAATGCTGCCGAGCACGGGTATCGATATTTCGAAGCGGTTGCGTTCATTCTCCTGATCGGGAATGGCGAAGATGGCGGCGGGAATGCGCGATCCGGTTTCCCACAGTCCTTCCATGGCGGCGAGTTTTGCGGGCTGATGCTCGCGCGTATTGAGACCGTGCATATCGCCGATAACCATCTGCACCGGCACCATGATCATCAGGAAGATCAGCGCCATCTTCGTCATCACGCGGCTTTCTTCCAGCGACCGGCGCTGGCGCAAGTACATGGCGCCCACGCCCAGAATGACGAACGCGGCCGTGACGAGAAAAGCGCTGACCGTGTGGCCGAGGCGGTACGGGAAGGAGGGCGTGAAGATGGCGTCGAAGAAACTGGTCACTTCGAAGCGGCCGTCGGGCAGGATCTTGTAGCCGCGCGGCGTCTGCATCCAGCTATTGACCGCGAGAATCCAGAACGACGAGATCACCGTGCCCGACGCCACGAAAAACGCGGCCAACACGTGCGCCCATTGCGGCACGAGCTTGCGGCCGAAGAGCAGCACGCCGAGAAACGCGGCTTCGAGAAAAAACGCGGTGAGGACTTCGTACCCCATCAACGGGCCGATCACGCTCGCGGTGGCATCGGTGAAGCGGCTCCAGTTGGTGCCGAACTGGAACGGCATCACGATCCCGGACACCACGCCCATGCCGAACGACACCGCGAATATCTTGAGCCAGAACGCCGAGAGCCGCCTGTAGACGTCGCGTTTGGTCACCCACCAAAGCACTTCCAGTGTCGCGATAAAACATGACAGGCCAACGGTGAACGCCGGCAACAGGATATGAAAAGCAATGACCCACGCGAATTGAAAACGGGACAGCAAAACGGCATCTAATTCCATGAACACTCCGCATGAGAAGTTTTCTATGGCGCGATTGACGACTTAGATTAAACCAGGATTTCGATAAACGACGGTTTTATTTAGGGCGCCTTCTGAATGAGAACCCGGCGGGCCGCGTAACAGCGTAATCAAACGCGTCACATGCGGCGTTTTGTCATCGTTGATATAATTACGCTTTCATTACACGCTGCGTGGACGACCACGCACGCATCGATCACACCGGGGACGGCCCCATTTTCGTTCAGGGGAATGTCCATGTCCTGGTTTCTATTGTTTATCGCCGGTTTGCTCGAAGTCGCGTGGGCCGCGGGCCTCAAGACTTCCGAGGGGTTCACGCGGCTGTGGCCATCCGTTTTCACCATCGTGACGGCGACCGGCAGCTTCGTGCTGCTCGCCATGGCCATGCGTCAATTGCCGCTCGGGACCGCTTACGCAGTCTGGACGGGCATCGGCGCGGTCGGTGCGTTCATCTTCGGCATCGTGATGATGGGCGAGGCGCTTACCGTGGCGCGGGTCGCGAGCGCGGCGCTAATCGTGGTCGGGCTTATTGGGTTGAAATTGTCCTCGGGACATTGATCGCAACGGATATTGCAGTGCTCTTGCAACGGTTCCTGCTGCATTAACGGCTCAAACAATCAATAAATCGGCCGTTAAACAGTGGTGCATTCCGCTTCACCGGTTCTTCGGCTTTAAGGGTTGAATCGCGAACTTGGGTGCTCGACACATCGGAAATATGACGCGCTGCATCGGCGGGCCAGCCGTGGCTATAATGGGTTCAGACAGCCAGCGGGTCCGGAGTAACCGGTGCCTGGCGCCCGAATGCTTCATGTTTTGTCCATTATCCCCACCCGATGCTTCATCCAGGCGAAGGGTAAAACACTCAATTCAGGAACGCCGTGACGGTCCTGATGCCTGGCGCGGGGTGAGCAGCGCGCAAGGAGGCGGTGATGCTTGAAGCACTTTCGCTGGCAGCGGGACTCTCGTGGGCCAGCGGGCTGCGACTATATCTGACGGTATTCGTGGCGGGATTGTTCGAGCGGCTGGGTCTGATCCACCTGCCCGAAACGCTCTCGGTGCTTGCGTCTCCGTGGGTGATCGGCGTGGCAGCGGCGCTGACCATCGTCGAATTTTTCGCCGATAAAATCCCCGCATTCGACTCCCTCTGGGACGCCATTCATACTTTTATCCGCATTCCTGCCGGCGCCGTGCTTGCCGTCGGCGCGTTCGGTCACGCCGATCCGGCCCTTCTGACCATCGCGGCGCTTGCCGGCGGGACGCTCGCGGGTGCGGCGCATCTGGCTAAGGCCGGAACGCGCGCGCTCATCAATTTGTCGCCGGAACCGGTATCGAACTGGGTTGCCTCCGCCACCGAAGACTTCGGCGCGCTGCTCGGCATCACGCTCGCGCTGTTCGTGCCGTTGTTGTGTCTGCTATTGATCATCGCGTTCCTGCTGTGCGCCGGATGGGCGCTGCCGCGGCTCGTGAGAGGCGTGCGCGGCGGATTCGGCCGGATGGCCAAACACATGGTGGCGGCCCCGAGCGTCACGGCACGCGTGAATTCTGGCGGACCGTTCAGGAGCAAGCACGATTGAGCACCAGCAGCGTGGATAGCAGCGGTTCGGATTCGAAGCAGGGATCGAAGCGGGATTTGAGTCAGCGTGGACTGGGTATCGGGCAGATTGCGCGGCAGTCGCTACGCATGACGGCGCGCGACTGGCGCGCCGGCGAGCTGACCATGCTCATTCTTGCGCTCGTGCTTGCGGTTGCCGCGCTCGCGAGCGTTGGTTTCCTCGGCGACCGGATGCGGCAGGGACTCGAGCGCGATGCGCGCCAGATGATTGCAGCGGACTTTGTCGTTCGCGCCGATCATCCCGTCGATCCATCGTTTGCCGCCGAAGCAGCGCAACTCAAGCTCCAGACCGCAACCACCGCAATTTTCCCCAGCATGATCAGCGCCGGTGTCGCCGGTGCGGGTTCCGCGCCTGTTGCCCGGCTATCGGCGCTCAAGGCTGTATCGCCCGGTTATCCGCTGCGAGGCGCGCTGCGTATTGCGCCGGCGGTCGGTCAGCCCGACGCCCCCGCCACTTCCATCCCCGCTCCCGGCACCGTATGGGCTGATCCTGCCTTGCTCGATGCGCTCAAAGTCCCGGTCGGCGGCACGGTTCGCGTCGGCACGCGTGCGTTCAAGGTGTCCGCGATCATCACGCGCGAACTCGATCGCGGGTTTTCGTTCGTGAGCTTCTCGCCGCGCCTGATGATGCGTGCCGATGAACTCCCGTCCACCGGCCTCATTACGTTTGGCAGCCGCGTGACGTATCGGCTGTTGGTGGCCGGGCCGGACGCACAGGTCAAGCAATTCGCCGAATTTGCCCGCAACAAGGTCGATGGAAAACCGGTTGCCGGGGCGAACGGCGCTGCGACTGAAGGCAGCAAATTGCGCGGCGTGGCGCTTGAGTCGCTGCAGGACGGCCAGCCGCAGGTGCGCCAGACGATCGACCGGGCAAGTCACTTTCTTACGCTGGTTTCGCTTTTGACCGCACTGCTTGCAGCGGTCGCGATCGCGATGGCGTCGCACCGGTTCGCGCGTCGTCATCTTGATGGTTGCGCCGCGATGCGCTGCCTGGGTGTCAGCCAGGCGACGTTGCGATCGTTGTTCATAGGCGAGTTCTTGCTGGTGGGCGTGCTGGGCAGCGTGGTTGGCGTCGTGCTCGGCTTCGGTGGGCATCTGGTGCTGCTCAGTTGGCTCGGAACACTCGTCGATGTCGAATTGCCATCGCCCAGCATCTGGCCGGCAGTGCAGGGCGTGGCGACCGGACTCGTACTGCTGCTCGGCTTCGCGGTGCCGCCGTTGTTGCCGCTGACACGCGTGCCGCCGGTACGCGTGATTCGCCGCGAACTCGGCGATGCAGGCCGGATCGCGTGGATTGCGTATGCCGTTGGCGTGCTGCTCTTCGCCGGATTGCTTGTTGTCGCGGCGGGCGAATGGAAGCTGGGCGGGATCGTTGCCGGCGGTTTTGCGGGCGGCTTGCTCGTGTTCGGCCTGGTTGCGCGTGTGGCGCTCTGGGCGGCGGCGCGCTTCGTTCGCAGCGAGCGCGTGGGCGCGGGCGTGGGCTGGCGTTATGCACTCGCATCGCTTGAACGGCGCAGTGGCGCAAGCGCGTTGCAGATCACGGCGTTGGGTATCGGCTTGATGTGCCTGTTGCTGATTGCCATGACACGCAGCGACTTGATCGCCGGATGGCGGCAATCCACTCCGCCCGATGCGCCGAATCAGTTTCTCATCGATATCCAGCCCGACCAGCGCGCCGGCGTCATGAGCTATCTGCAACAGCATGGCCAGGCCGATGCCGCCCTGTCGCCGATGGTGCGAGGCCGTCTCGTCGCCGTCAACGGCAAAGCGGTCAGCCCCGACAACTACGAGAAAGCCGATGCAAAACGGCTGGTCGACCGCGAATTCAACTTGTCGTACACCACGGAGCTGCCAAGCGATAACCGTCTGGTTGGCGGCGATTGGTACGGCACGGACGGCAAGGCACAAGTATCGATAGAACAGGGCCTCGCCAAGACCATAGGCGTGAAGCTCGGCGACACGTTGCGTTTCGATGTCGCCGGCATGCATGTGGAAGGGCCGGTCACGAGTCTGCGCAAGGTCGACTGGAATTCGTTCAAGGTGAACTTCTTCGTTCTGATGCCGCCGCCGTCCATCAGCGACCTGCCCGCCACGTTCATCACGAGTTTCCATTTGCCGCCGGGGCAGCAGGGATTGATCGACGGGTTGGTCGGGCAGTATCCGAATGTGACCGCCATCGATACCGCGCCGATCCTCGCGCAAATCCAGCGCGTGCTGGAACAGGTCATTGGCGCCGTGCAGTTCCTTTTCATCTTCACGCTGGCAGCAGGCGTGCTCGTGTTGTACGCCGCGCTCGCCGGTACGCGCGACGAACGCATGCGCGAGTCCGCGCTGCTGCGCGCGCTCGGCGCTTCGCACAAGCAGGTGCGCTCGGTGCAGACGGCGGAGTTCATCGCGGTGGGTGCGTTAAGCGGCCTGATGGCGGCGCTCGGTGCGCAAGGCATCGGCTTTTTGCTTGCGACGCGCGTGTTCGAATTTCACATCGACTTCAATCCATGGCTCGTGCCGGCCGGCATTGCTGCGGGCGTGGTCTGTTCGGGGCTCGGTGGCTGGTTGAGCCTGCGCCGCGTGCTGTCGCGTCCGGCGCTGCAATCGCTGCGCGATGCCTGAGATATTTTCAAAAGATACGCATGACCGAAGCAACTTCCGACGCAACGACTCAAGAAACGCCGCAACCGACGGCATTCGAACTGATTGGCGGCGAGGAGCGTGTCCGCGCGCTCGTCGACCGGTTCTACGACCTGATGGACCTGGAGCCGGAATTCGCCGTGCTGCGCGGTTTGCATCCGCCCACGCTCGACAATTCTCGCGATAAATTCTTCTGGTTCCTGTGCGGCTGGATGGGCGGCCCCGATTACTACATAGCCAAGTTTGGCCATCCGCGTCTGCGCGCACGGCATCTGCCTTTTGCGATTGCATCGCCGGAACGCGATCAGTGGTTGCGCTGCATGGCATGGGCAATGGAGGACATCGGCCTCACCGAGATCATGCGCGAGCGCCTCCTCACCTCTTTCTTCGATACCGCCGACTGGATGCGCAATCGTCCGGGCTGAGCGCAAAGGCAACGCCCATGAGTACCCTTGATCCTGACGCTCAGGCAGTGCTGGACGCCTGGTTCGGCACGCCGGATTCGCCCGGATTCGGCCATGCGCGCAGGCAGTGGTTCAAGAAAAGCCCCGCTTTCGATGCCTCACTCCGTGAGCGTTTCGGCCCGATGCTTGAATCGGCGTTGAGGGGAGAACTTGCATCGTGGCAGGCCACGCCGCCCGGCGCGTTGGCGTTGATCGTGATGCTCGATCAGTTCACGCGCAATTGTTTTCGCGGAACGCAGCGCGCGTTTTCCGGCGACATGATGGCGCTGAAGCTCGCCCGGGAACTGGTCGATACAGGCAAAGAACGCAGCTTGCCGACACCCTGTCACCGCATGTTCGTCGCCATGCCGTTCGAGCACGACGAGAACCTCGAAAGCCAGCGAGAAGCCGTGCGCCTCCATCAAATCCTCTTCGATGAAACCCGCGATAAGGACATCGAATCAGGGTTGAAGTACGCAATCCTTCACGCTGAAGTGATCGAGACATTCGGACGCTTTCCACATCGAAATGCGATCCTCGGCCGCGAGTCGACGGCCGAAGAGCTTGAGTGGTTGAAAATGAATCGCGGCTTCTGAAACCGCAGGGACCTACCGTCCGCCGGCTACATCCAGCAACGCGCCCGTCACATAAGACGACGCATCCGACAACAGCCACACGATCGATTCCGCGACTTCATCGGCGGTGCCGGGACGGCCGAGCGGGGCCAGCGCGCCCAATTGCGCCGCGCGATCGGGTTTGCCGCCACTCGCGTGAATCTCGGTATCGATCAAGCCGGGGCGCACGGCGTTCACGCGCACGCCTTCCGGACCAAGCTCCTTTGCAAGGCCGATGGTCAGCGTATCGACGGCGCCTTTCGAGCCCGCGTAATCCACGTATTCGTTAGGCGATCCGAGCCGCGCCGCCGCTGACGAAATATTGACGATGGACCCGCCAGTACCACCGCGCTTTGTCGACATCCGCCGCGCCGCTTCACGCGCGCAAAGGTAGGCGCCGAGCACATTGGTATCGAAGACGCGTTTCATGCGGTCCACGTCCATGTCGGCCAGCGCCGAGCCCGGTGCGACGATCCCCGCATTGTTCACGAAGCCATCGATCGGGCCAAAGGCTTTCGCCATGGCATCGAACACGGCGATGACATCGGCTTCCACGCTCACGTCGCCTTCTATGGCGATTGCGCGGCCACCCGCGGCCTGCACGCGGGTGACGGTGTCATCGGCCGCGGCGCGGTTCGTCGCGTAATTCACGCCGACAGACCAGCCGCGAGCGGCGCACAACAATGCGGCAGAACGCCCGATACCGCGGCTGCCGCCCGTGATCAAAACAACCTTCGACATATTCAATGTCCTCGTTCAGACAGCGTCGCGTTTCTCGGGCCAGCGATCGATCGTCGGCGGCGTATAAGCCTTGAGCGCGCCGATCAGCTTCACCGGATCGGACGCGACCTGAAGCATGTCGAGAAACGGTGCGCGCATGAAACCTTCTTCTACGGTATGCCGCAACATGGCAAGAAGCGGGTCGTAATAGTTGTCGATGTTCAGGAGCGCGACCGGCTTGTCGTGGTATCGAAGTTGCGCCCACGTATAAACCTCGAACAGCTCTTCGAACGTGCCGACGCCACCTGGCATCGATACGAACGCATCCGACAGATCAGCCATTTTCTTCTTGCGCTGATGCATGTCGGGCACCACGTGCAATTCGGTCAACCCTTTATGGCCGACTTCCTTGTTCATCAGCAATTCGGGAATCACACCGATCGCGCGGCCGCCGTGCGCGAGCACTTCGTCGGCAATCGTGCCCATCAGTCCCACGCTCCCGCCGCCGTAGACCAGCGCGAGATCCGCTTCAACCAATGCGCGGCCGAACGCCTTGGCGGCTTCGGCATAGATCGGGCGGGCTCCGTTCGAGGAGCCGCAATATACGCAAACTGCTTTCATTAGAGGGGTTCCTTGGGCGCGCCGTCTTCCTTCGGCGCGCGGTAGTCGGCAAAGACGCGCTCAGGCATTTTCCCCGACACGAGGTCATCGAAAATCTGCCGTGACCGGCCGCGTAGATACGGCGCCATCACCGAGATGATATTCAGGCTTGCCTGATGCAATTCCGCGCGAATCGTGTCCTGCTCGTTGTATTTGCGCGGGTTCATGACGAACTGATACGACAGCCAGTACGTCGCGATGATCCCCATGTTGGTCGCGATCACCTTGATTTCCGCGGGCGTCGCGACCATTTCGCCGTCGGTGACAAGCGCGTCACAGAGCTGCTGCGCGAAGTTGACCTTGTGCGTGATGATCTGCTTGAAATGGGTTTCGAGCGTGCGGTTACGGGCGAGCAGGTCGTTCAGGTCGCGGTACAGGAAACGGTACTGCCAAAGGAAATCCGCCATGTACTGCAGGTAAGACCACATTTCGTCGATGGTCGGACGATGGTCGTCCGGAAATCGCAGCCGCTTTTCGATCAGTTGCTCGAACTGCGCGAAGATGCTGTTGATGATGTCGTCTTTGTTGCGGAAATGGTAGTACAGATTGCCCGGGCTGATCTCCATCTCTTCCGCGATGGTCGTGGTCGTGACGTTCGGCTCCCCGATATCGTTGAAGAGCTTCAGCGACAGTTCGAGAATGCGCTCACGGGTGCGGCGGGGAGGTTTTGCTTCCATGTCGTCCGACCTGGTTGACCGGCTCCGGCTGAGCGTCGCCTGGACGGCAGCGCTTCGAGCCCCGGAACCGGAGGCTATCTTGTATATCGGACGATTATAAACGGGTGGTTCCCGGACGGGTCGGAGTCGGGCGCGGGCTTAAAACAATGCTAGGGTCCATTGCCACAGAAGCGGGCCGACTATCAGCCCCCAGGTCAGCAGGCACACGAGCAATGCAACCATCACCGCCGCGCTGCCAAAGTCTTTCGCGCGTTTGGACAGTTCGTGGCGCTCCAGCGAAATTCGGTCGATGGCCGCTTCCACGCTCGAATTAAGCAGCTCCACCATCAACACCAGCAGCACGGATGCCATCAACACCGCGCGTTCGACCGGCGTAACCGGCACGAAAATCCCGCATGGCAAGAGAATGGCCGCGAGCGTCAGTTCCTGGCGGAACGCGCTTTCCTCGCGGATCGCCACACGAAAGCCGTTCAGCGAGTTTTTCATCGCGTGCCAGGCGCGTGTCAGGCCGCGATTGCCCTTGTAAGGGTTGAAGGGCAGCGGGGCAAGCATGTCGTCGGGGCTCAATGGTTCGCCGGCGTCCTCTTCCTGGTCGAAGGGTTCGCGATGAGCATAGAGCAATGAGTCCGCTTGTACTGAAGGTTTGGCTTTCACATTGCGGCTTCGGTGGTGATGCGTTGATGTTGCGTTGGCGTTGCGCGTTACCTCTCTACGCGGCGGCCTGTTCCTGCGTCGCGCCGCGTGTGCCGAGCGGTTTCAGATGCGAAGCAAATTGCTCCGATGCCGCGCGCCACGAAAACTTTTCCGCCCACGCGCGCGCATCGGCACGTTCTATTTTAAGCGCTCGCAGGCAGGCTTCCTGCAGGTCTTCATCGAGTGCGCCGGGTCCATCTGTTCCCAATACATCGATAGGACCCGTCACCGGATACGCCGCCACCGGCGTGCCGCATGCCATGGCTTCGAGCAGCACCAGCCCGAAGGTGTCCGTGCGGCTCGGGAACACAAAGACGTCTGCCGCTGCATACACCTTCGCGAGTTCAGCCTGCGACAACACGCCGAGATAGTTCACGTTGGTATAGCGCGATTTTAGCTCGGCGAGCGCAGGACCTTCGCCCGCCACCCATTTCGAACCGGGCAAGTCGAGCTTCAGAAATGCCTCGACGTTCTTCTCGACCGCCACGCGTCCCACGTACAAGAAGATCGGGCGCGTGGTGTTGAGAACCTTCGAGTCCATCGGCTGGAAGATATCCAGATCCACGCCCCGTGTCCACAGCACGACGTTCGTGAAACCGAACTTCTCGAGGTCGGTTTTCACCACGGGCGTCGGCGCCATCACCGCTTGCGACGGCTTGTGAAACCAGTGCAGGAACTTGTACGTCACGCCAAGCGGAATGCCGAAACGCGCCTGTACATACTCAGGAAAGCGCGTGTGATACGCGGTCGTGAAGGGCAGCTTGTTGCGTATGGCAAAGGCGCGCGCCGCCATGCCGAGCGGACCTTCCGTTGCGATATGCAGCGCATCGGGAGCAAATTCTTCGATGCGCTGCGCCACCCGGCGGCGCGGCAGCAAGGACAGCCGGATCTCGGGATACGTCGGGCACGGTATGGTCTTGAACTCGAGCGGCGTCAGCAACTCCACGCGGTGCCCCAAAGCCGTCAGTTCGCGGCTCGTGCTCTTCAGTGTCCGCACGACGCCGTTGACTTGAGGTTCCCAAGCATCGGTCACGATCATGATTTTCATTCGATGGCCTCTCGGTTAAGTGAAATGCTCAGGCGGTTGCCCCGGCCTTTTGTGCGTGGTGTTCTGGTGCGCGCAATACGGTCCAATAGACGATCTTCAGTTCGCCTTCGAACGTCTCGACGAGCGCCGACAGACTCTCGACCCAGTCGCCGTCGTTGCAATAAAGAACGCCGTCTATATCGCGAATCTCCGCTTTGTGAATGTGCCCGCAGACCACGCCATCGCAGCCGCGCCGGCGGGCTTCATCGGTCATCACGGATTCGAACTTCGAGATGAAATTGACCGCGTTCTTGACCTGATGCTTGAGATACTGCGAGAGCGACCAGTAGTTGAAACCGAAGCGGCTGCGCACGCGATTGAACCAGCGGTTGAGCAAGAGGATGATCGTGTAGAGCGTGTCGCCCAGGTAGGCGAGCCACTTGGCGTGCTGGATGACGCCATCGAAGAGATCGCCGTGAACGATCCACAAGCGCTTGCCGGCAAGCGTGGTGTGGAAAGCTTCCTGGCGCACGTGGATATCGCCGAATGCAAGGTCGCAGAACTGGCGCGCGGCTTCGTCGTGATTGCCGGGGATGTAGACCACCTGCGTGCCTTTGCGGGCTTTGCGCAGGATCTTTTGAATCACGTCGTTGTGCGCCTGCGGCCAGAACCAGCCTTTGCGAAGCTGCCATCCGTCGATGATGTCGCCGACCAGATACAGGTATTCCGAGTCGTTGTAGCGAAGAAAGTCGAGCAGGTAGTTCGCCTGGCAGCCGCCGGAGCCGAGGTGGATATCGGAGAGCCAGATGGTGCGGTACCGATGGTCGGCGGGGGCATCGTCGAGACGTGAAGTGCCTTGTGGCGCGAGGTTCGCGCCGGTCGTTTCGGGTGGTGCAGATGGCGCGGCGCCGGTGCGAAACGCAATGGCTTCTGCATCGCGGAGGGTAACGCCTAACAGATCACTGAGGTTACTCGCAGACGATTTGGTGGCCATGGGCACGCGCAACGGGTTGCAGTGAGCCCATTGCGCCATGCCAGCGTGACGGTGCCATGACAGTCACAAAAACTTCTTTTTGATCGGGTGTCCGATACACAGTTGTTGCATCTATTGCAGGATCTGTAAAAACTGCGCACGCGGTCGCCTAATGGAGCGACATTCGACTCTATACTCGCTGGTTTCCAGCGGAATCCTAACTAATGCTTAACGTAACGGTACGTCCCGTCGAATGCGTATCGACTTGCAAGATCTGCAACGCGCAGGCGCCTCTTTACGGTGTCACCGATTTTCAAAAGAGTTGTGAAGAAGCGCGCGGCCACTATCTGCCGCTCACGGGCGTGCCGATCTATTACCACCGATGCAATGAATGCGGTCTTGTCTTCACACGAGCGTTCGACGACTGGAGCAAGGCCGAATACGTGCAGCACATCTATAACGACGACTACGTGCTGATCGACCCTGATTATGTCGCTGCGCGGCCGGCCAGTAACGCCGCCTTCATTGTTGATTTCGTCAAGAAGGGCAAAGACCTGAAATGCCTGGACTACGGCGGCGGGAATGGAAAGCTGGCGGGACTGTTACGAAAAGGTGGATTGGACGCCCGGAGCTGGGACCCGATGGACGCGGCCGATGCGCCGCCGCCCTCCGATTCCTTCGACTTCGTCAGCGCTTTCGAAGTGCTCGAACACACACCGGAGCCGGTCGCGACCGTCCGGGAAGCCTTGGGGCTACTGGGTCCGCGCGGCGTGCTGCTGTTCTCGACATTGACCATCGATCACGTGCCGCCACGCGGTATGGACCACTGGTACATCGCGCCGCGTAATGGCCACATCACCATTTACACGCGACGCGCGCTGGACACGTTATTCGCGCAGGAAGGTTTTCGTGTGCATCACTTCAACGACAACCTGCATATGGCGTTGAACAATGATCCGGACTGGCTGAGTTGATTTGGAGTAAGGACGAAGGCGCCGGGCCATCGATCAAGCAGGGACCGTCGGCGACACAGCCACCACGCGCGTGCCTGCCATCCGGTCGTGCAGGAACTGTCTCGACGGATCAAGCCATACGGCCGCTGCCCATAGCACGATCCACCCGGCGCACAGACACAGCGTGACGGGCACACTCAAGCCGAGCAACGGATGCAGCGCAAGCGGCGGCAAGAACCATAACCAGGCTAAAACGAACCGCAACACGGCGCGCGCCGTCGAGACCTTGGCGCCGCGGGCATCGACCACTTTAAGGCGCCACGTCTTCATGGGCAGCGTCTGGCCGCCATGGGTCCAGAAGTAGACGAAATAAATCGCGAGCACGATCCCGATCCACGTCATCAAAAGGTTGTGATGGGTGAGTCCGTTGCGTTGCTGCGTGAGCGTGCTGAACAGGTATCCGGCGATGAACACGATCCCAAAGAGGATCACGCCCTCGTAGACCATGGTGGCGAGGCGGCGGCGCAACTTGGGCGCGACCAATGGGGCTGCGGCGAGTGACTCGAAGGAAGCACTCACCATGGCTCAGGAACCGTTGAAGATCGATGGTGCCTGCTGAGGCGAAACCGGAATCGGCGTGGCGGGAACAAAACTGGCCGCACTCGGAATGGCGGGCGCTACAGACGCAGGCGTGCCGATGTCTGCTCCCATAGCGTCGGACGCATGCCAGTGGTCCCGGCCGGTAATCAGCCGGTTGATGTCCTTGACTTCGGTTTTTCCGGAGGGCGGCGCGCTGACGACGGTCGGCCGGCGAGGTTTCTCGGCTGCCGCCAATTTCTTCTTTTGCTCTTCGGGAAGCTTCTGATACGCATCCCAGGCGCGTTCGCGCTTTTCAACCGGCACGGACTTGGAGACCTGGTAATTTTCCCGCGCGACCTTGCGCTGGTCCGGCGTCATGCGGACCCATTCGGCCATCCGCTCGTGCAAGCGCTTTTGCCCTTCGGGCGAGAGCTTGGGATACCGCGACGCGATCTTCATCCACTTCAGCTTGCGCTCTTCGCTGAACTGATCCCATTGTTTTGCAAAGGGCGCGAGTGCGGTTCGCTGGGTTTCGGTGAGCCGATTCCAGGCGAGAGGGCTGTCGGGGGAGAGCGATGAAAGCGGGGACAACACGTCCGCCGCGCTCGCGCCGGAAGGCGCGGCAGCAACGGTAACCGCGGAAGCGGCCGAGTAGAATCGCGGATAGGTGGCGGCAAACGCGACGAGTCCCGCAATTGCGCATCCAAAGACAATCGCGAGGCCGCGCTTGTAACTCACCCGATAACTCCTGCAGACTTAATGATTACGCGTCAGGTACGCGTTGAAACCGTGGTCGAGATAGGCGTCGAGCGGAAGGTTGTCGCTCAGCATGGCCGCGTCGATATCGGCGAGTTCGGCGGTACGCTGCTGATCTTCCCAATAAGCAATACCCGCCAGTCCGATCGCAAGCGCCAGCAACGGCCACGCAAGCGCCAACCGCGAAAAGCGGCCGCGTTTGCCTGACGGACCGGGAACCGGGCCGCCGAGGCTTGGCGCCATGCCCGCACCTGCGAGCGCCGGGGCAAAAACCGGCACTGCGACTTTTTCCGGCTTCTTGCGGGCGAGCGCCGTCCGCCGGGCCGCCGCGAGCTTGTCGAGCGACGCGGCAGGTAGCGTTGTAATACTTTCGTCGAGCGCGCGGCGTACCTTCAGCGCGAATTCGGCTTCTTTCTGATCGAGAGCGTTGCTCATAGCGTGATTCCTTTCGCCTTCAGCGCGTGTGCCAGCGCATGCGTGGCCCGCGAGCAATGCGTTTTTACGCTGCCCTCAGAGCAGCCCATTGCAGCGGCGGTTTCGGCGACATCCATATCCTCCCAGTAACGCATGAGAAACGCTTCCCGTTGACGTGCTGGCAATTTCTGGATTTCCGCGTCGATCAGATTGAGCACCTGTTCGCGCTCGAGCCGGCTTTCGCTGCTCTCCGCACCGACCGTGCCATCCTGCGATTCGAAGGTTTCGAGGGGGTCGAATTCGTCGTCGTCTGCGTTCCCGAACGACGAAAACAGGCTCACCCACGTATTCCTGACCTTCTGGCGCCGGAAATAGTCGTGCGTTGCATTTTGCAGGATACGCTGAAACAAAAGCGGCAATTCAGCCGGAGGGCGGTCGCCGTATTTTTCGGCGAGCTTGATCATCGCATCCTGAACGATGTCGAGCGCCGCGTCGTCGTCACGTACGGTGTACACCGTCTGCTTGAACGCGCGTCTTTCGACGCCCGCCAGAAAATCGGCGAGTTCCTTGTCTGATGCCATCCGTGAGGCCCGGCGCAACGAGTGTGCGTCGATAAGGGTTGGTGAGAGGTTAAAAACCTGCGGATGCTAACAAACTTTTGGGTGAACAGCGAGGAAATGCCTCAGACGGCGGCCCGAGAAGCAGACTTTTCCGCATCATTTCGGAGAGTTCCGAGCCTTTTTTCACCCCTTTTCAGCGCATTCCGGTTGGGGTCCAAGAAGTTTTTGCTTGACTGTCTTTATTGCCTCGGGCTATCGTTTCCGACTCGCATCATCAGTGAACTGTCTCTTTGAGGCGAGCCCAAGAAGCCCGCTTCCCATTTAGACGCGCCGCTTGAACCCGAGCCATAAGCCCGGCAGAGAGCACCCAATCAATTTTTTGCCGAAAATTCGAAAGGTGAATGTATGAATATGCCCAGCGCGGAATTCTCCACGTCGGATACGACTTCCCCACTCGAAGCGCAATCCATTGGCGGCACCGTGCTCATGCGCGCGCTGGCTGACGAGAACGTCGAGTTCATTTGGGGCTATCCCGGCGGCTCGGTACTCTATATCTACGACGAGTTGTACAAGCAGGACCAGATCCAGCATATCCTCGTGCGCCACGAACAGGCCGCGGTTCATGCCGCCGACGCCTATGCGCGTTCCACCGGCAACGTCGGCGTGTGCCTCGTGACCTCGGGCCCCGGCGTCACCAACGCGGTGACCGGTATCGCCACGGCTTACATGGACTCCATTCCGCTCGTCGTCATCAGCGGTCAGGTTCCGACTGCGGCAATTGGCCAGGATGCGTTCCAGGAGTGCGACACGGTCGGCATCACACGCCCGTGCGTGAAGCACAACTTCCTCGTGAAGGACGTGCGTGAACTGGCCTCCACCATCAAGAAAGCGTTTTATATCGCGCGCACAGGCCGTCCCGGCCCGGTGCTGATCGACATTCCGAAAGACGTTTCAAAGACGCCGTGCAAATACGAGCCGGTCAAATCCGTCTCGCTGCGTTCGTACAATCCGGTCACCAAAGGCCATTCGGGCCAGATCCGCAAGGCCGTGCAGCTTTTGCTGTCGGCCAAGCGTCCGTATATCTATACCGGCGGCGGCATCATCCTGGCGAATGCGGCGCGCGAGCTGAACCAGTTCGCCGATCTGCTCGGTTATCCGGTCACAAACACGCTGATGGGTCTCGGCGGGTATCGCGCGGACAAGAAGCAGTTCCTCGGTATGCTCGGCATGCATGGCACGTACGAAGCCAACATGGCCATGCAGCATTGCGACGTGCTGATCGCGATCGGCGCGCGGTTCGATGACCGCGTGATCGGCGATCCGGAGCATTTTGCGTCGCACGCGAAGAAGATCATTCACATCGACATCGATCCGTCGTCCATTTCCAAGCGTGTGAAGGTCGATATCCCCATCGTCGGCGACGTGAAGGAAGTGCTGAAGGAACTGATCGAGCAATTGCAGACGGCCGACCATGGCCCCGATACCGCGGCGCTTGCCGACTGGTGGAAGGACATCGAAGCATGGCGTTCGAAGGACTGCCTCAAGTTCGACCGCAAGAGCGAGATCATCAAGCCGCAATATGTGGTCGAAAAAGCCTGGGAGCTCACCGGCGGCGAAGCGTACGTCTGTTCGGACGTGGGCCAGCACCAGATGTGGGCCGCGCAGTTCTACCGGTTCAACGAGCCGCGCCGCTGGATCAACTCGGGCGGGCTCGGCACCATGGGCTTCGGTTTGCCGGCTGCCATGGGCGTGAAGATGGCACATCCGGACGACGAAGTGCTGTGCATCACGGGCGAAGGCTCGATCCAGATGTGCATCCAGGAATTGTCGACGTGCAAGCAGTACAACACGCCGATCAAGATCATCTCGCTGAACAACCGCTATCTCGGCATGGTTCGCCAGTGGCAGCAGATCGAATACAAGAAGCGTTATTCCAGTTCGTACATGGACGCGCTGCCTGATTTCGTGAAGCTCGCCGAAGCGTACGGCCATGTAGGCATGCGCATCGAACATACGCGCGATGTCGAACCGGCGTTGAAAGAAGCATTGCGCCTGAAGGATCGCACGGTATTCCTCGACTTCCAGACAGATCCCACCGAAAACGTCTTTCCGATGGTCCAGGCAGGCAAGGGCATCACGGAAATGCTGCTCGGATCGGAAGATCTATAACGGCTGTTTCCTGTGCGGATTCGCGCGCGCCCGTCTTCACAAAAGACGTTCGATTGCGCGCGGGTCTGACGAGAACACGCCATCCAACTGGATTAATCGGGAACGCAAATCATGAGACACATCATTTCCGTGCTGCTGGAAAACGAACCGGGCGCGTTATCGCGTGTCGTCGGGCTCTTTTCCGCACGCGGCTACAACATTGAGACCTTGACGGTGGCGCCGACCGAAGACAGTTCGCTGTCGCGGCTGACCATCGTTTCCATTGGCTCGGACGACGTGATCGAACAGATCACGAAGCACCTGAACCGCCTGATCGAGGTGGTGAAAGTGGTCGACCTGACAGAGGGCGCCCACATCGAGCGCGAGCTGATGCTGATCAAGGTAAGGGCAGTCGGCAAGGAGCGGGAAGAGATGAAGCGGATGGCGGATATCTTCCGCGGCCGGATCATCGATGTCACCGAAAAAAGCTACACGATGGAACTGACAGGCGCGAGCGACAAGCTCGACGCCTTTATTCAGGGGCTTGATGCGACGGCGATTCTCGAAACCGTGCGCACCGGAAGTTCTGGCATTGGCCGGGGCGAGCGCATTCTGAAGGTTTGAGACTCGCCGCAACGAACTCGCAGTTATCAGTACCCCTTAAACGAATCAACGAATCTATTCAAGGCAAAGGAACCGACATGAAAGTTTTCTACGACAAAGACGCCGATCTCTCCCTCATCAAGGGCAAGCAGGTCACGATCATCGGCTATGGCTCGCAAGGCCATGCACACGCGCTGAACCTGAAGGACAGCGGCGTGAACGTGACGGTCGGCCTGCGCAAGAACGGCGCATCGTGGAGCAAGGCTGAGAAGGCCGGACTGAAGGTCAAGGAAGTGGCCGAAGCCGTGAAGGGCGCAGACGTCGTCATGATGCTGCTGCCGGACGAGCAGATCGCTGAAGTCTACAAGAACGAAGTGCACGACAACGCCAAGGAAGGCGCTGCTTTGGCATTCGCTCACGGCTTCAACGTGCATTATGGCCAGGTCATCCCGCGCGCCGATCTGGACGTGATCATGATCGCCCCGAAGGCGCCGGGTCACACGGTTCGCGGCACCTACGCACAAGGCGGCGGCGTTCCCCACCTGATTGCAGTGGCGCAAGACAAGTCGGGCTCGGCGCGCGACGTGGCCTTGTCGTACGCGGTGGCTAACGGCGGCGGCCGTGCCGGTATCATCGAAACGAATTTCCGCGAAGAAACCGAAACCGACTTGTTCGGCGAACAGGCTGTTCTGTGCGGCGGTACGGTCGACCTGATCAAGGCCGGCTTCGAAACGCTGGTGGAAGCCGGCTACGCGCCGGAAATGGCTTACTTCGAATGCCTGCACGAACTGAAGCTGATCGTCGACCTGATCTATGAAGGCGGTATCGCCAACATGAACTACTCGATCTCGAACAACGCCGAATACGGTGAGTACGTAACGGGTCCGAAGATCGTGACGGCTGAAACGAAGAAAGCGATGAAGCAGGTTCTCACGGACATCCAGACGGGTGAATACGCGAAGAGCTTCATCATCGAAAACCGTGCGGGCGCGCCGACGCTGCAATCGCGCCGCCGCCTCACGGCCGAGCACCAGATCGAAACGGTTGGCGCCAAACTGCGCGCAATGATGCCGTGGATTGCCGCAAACAAGCTGGTCGATCAGTCGAAGAACTAAATATTGCCTGATATCGCTTGAACGACCGGTGTTGTTTGCCGGTCTTAGTGAAGACCGAAAGCCGTCCGGGGTCGCTTGGCGCCGGACGGCTTTTGCTATCCTACGGTTTTACTAAAATATAGAACTCGTTCATGAACTATCCACATCCGATCATCGCGCGCGAAGGCTGGCCGTTTATTGCCATTGCGGTTGTCATTGCCGTGTTGATCCAGGCCATCGGCGGCTTTGGGTTTGCCTGGCCGTTCTGGCTGCTTGCGATCTTCGTCGTGCAGTTTTTCCGCGATCCCGCGCGCCCCATCCCGGTTCAGGCGAATGCCGTGCTGTGCCCCGCGGACGGCCGCATCGTCGCTGTGGAAACGGCGCATGACCCATACGCAAACCGCGAAGCGCTCAAGATCAGCGTGTTCATGAACGTGTTCAATGTCCACTCGCAACGCTCGCCGGTGGATGGCGCGATCAGCAAGGTCGAGTATTTCCCGGGTTCGTACCTGAACGCGGCCGTCGACAAAGCATCGACCGAGAACGAACGTAACGCCATCGTGATCCAGACCGCGGCGGGCCATACGGTGACGTCGGTGCAGATCGCCGGCCTGATCGCGCGGCGCATTTTGTGCTATGTCCACGTGGGCGAGCCGCTCAATCGTGGCCAGCGCTATGGTTTTATCCGTTTTGGATCGCGTGTCGACGTGTATTTGCCGGTTGGAAGCCGTCCGCGCGTGGCGATTGGGGAGAAGGTATCGGCGTCGTCCACGATTCTTGCCGAGTTTGCAGAGTAAGCATAGATAAGCGGTAAAACCAGGCTGCACAACGGAGGACTCGATGGCGGCACTCAAACCGCGCCGGACACGAAGCACGACAACACCCCCGCGGGCGTTTCGACGCAACAAATCGGCGCAGGACCTCGGCGTGCTCGAAACGAGGCGTGCGAAGCGGCAACAGTTCCTTAGAAAACGCGGCATTTACTTGCTGCCCAATGCATTCACCACCGCCGCGCTGTTTTGCGGTTTTTTCGCCGTCGTTCAGGCAATGAACGTGCGCTTCGAAATCGCCGCCATCGCGATCTTCGTGGCCATGGTGCTCGACGGCATGGATGGCCGTGTCGCTCGCATGACGCATACGCAGAGCGCGTTTGGCGAGCAGTTCGACAGCTTGTCCGACATGGTGTCGTTCGGCGTTGCGCCCGCGCTGGTGATGTACGAATGGATCCTGAAGGATCTTGGCCGATGGGGCTGGCTCGCGGCTTTCGTGTATTGCTCGGGCGCGGCTTTGCGTCTGGCGCGCTTCAATACGAACGTCGGCGTGGTCGACAAACGTTATTTCCAGGGCTTGCCGAGCCCGGCTGCGGCGGCGTTGATCGCGGGTTTCGTGTGGCTCGCCACCGATAACCGCGTGCCGCTCAAGCTGGTCTGGCTGCCCTGGGTGGCATTCGCGCTGACCATCTATGCAGGCGTGACGATGGTCTCGAACGCGCCGTTCTACAGCGGCAAGGCGCTGGATGTCAGGTTCCGCGTCCCGTTCGCCGGCGTATTGCTGGTGGTTGTGGCGTTCGTGCTGGTATCGTCCGATCCGCCGTTGATGCTGTTCGGACTCTTCGTTCTCTACGGCTTTTCGGGCTACGCCTGGTGGGGATACATGAGTTTGCGAGGCCGGCCGAATCCGGCCCGGTCATCGGAAAAAGCGCATTGATATCAACGCGCATCGGTCCTTACAGCCGGTGCGCGTTTTTTTCGACTGCAGGAAGGTCGAACTGAACACCGAACCAGGCACCAATCGCCCCGATCGGAAAGCCCAATTGCACGCGCTCAAAAATGTAGTTATAGTTTGCGAATGAATTTTTTCGCCCATCTCCTCTCGTTGTCCCTAGCCGGTGCGCCGCTACGTGCGCTACCGCTACTAGCGCGCCTGCCGCGCTAAGCTTCCCGCCTCCCGTCTGCTCGTTCGTGGTTTTCGACGCCAGCGGTGGCGCGAACACCCGAATTCCATATCGCCTTTCTCCACCGTTTTAATCAATCCAAAATTCCCCACTGGAGCCCGAACATGGCAGACAAACTCATCATTTTCGACACGACGCTTCGCGATGGCGAGCAATCCCCCGGCGCGTCGATGACGAAAGACGAGAAGATCCGCATCGCAAAAGCACTCGAACGGATGAAAGTCGATGTGATCGAAGCGGGCTTTGCAGCCAGTTCCAACGGCGATTTCGATGCAATCCACACTATTGCCGGCCTGATCAAGGACAGCACGATCTGCTCGCTCGCCCGCGCCAACGACAAAGACATCCAGCGCGCCGCCGACGCCCTCAAACCCGCCGATCACTTCCGCATTCATACGTTCATCGCGACGTCCGCGCTGCATATGGAAAAGAAGCTGCGCATGAGCGCCGATCAGGTCTACGAGCAGGCTCGTCTCGCCACGCGTTTCGCGCGCAAGTTCACGGACGACGTGGAATTCTCGCCGGAAGACGGCAGCCGCTCGGATCTCGACTTCTTGTGCCGCGTGCTGGAAGCGGTGATCGACGAAGGCGCGACCATCATCAATATTCCGGACACCGTGGGTTATGCCGTGCCGGAAGGTTACGGCAACCTGATCAAGACCATTCGCGAACGCGTGCCGAATTCGGACAAGGCGATCTGGTCCGTGCATTGCCACGACGACCTTGGCATGGCCGTCGCCAATTCGCTCGCTGGCGTGCATATCGGCGGCGCGCGTCAGATCGAGTGCACCATCAACGGTCTCGGCGAGCGCGCGGGTAACACGGCGCTGGAAGAAGTCGTGATGGCGATGAAAACGCGCAAGGATTATTACGGGCTGGAACTGGGTATCGACACCACGCACATTGTGCCGACGTCCAAGCTTGTCTCGCAGATCACGGGTTTTGTCGTGCAGCCGAACAAGGCTGTGGTGGGCGCAAACGCGTTCGCGCATGCATCGGGCATTCACCAGGATGGCGTGTTGAAAGCGCGCGATACCTACGAAATCATGCGCGCCGAAGACGTAGGCTGGGCAACGAACAAGATCGTGCTCGGCAAGCTGTCGGGCCGCAACGCGTTCAAGCAGCGCCTCGAAGACCTGGGCGTGACGCTGGAGTCGGAAACGGACGTGAACGCAGCGTTCGTGCGCTTCAAGGAACTCGCCGACCGCAAGTCGGAAATCTTCGACGAAGACATCATGGCGATCGTCTCCGAAGAGTCGGCGGAAATGCAGGCGAAGGAAACGTTCCGCTTCGTGTCGCTGGCTCAGCGTTCGGAAACGGGTGAGCAGCCGCATGCACGCGTGGTGTTTGCTGTCGATGGCATCGAAGTGCACGGCGAGTCGCGTGGTAACGGTCCGGTGGATGCGACGCTTCACGCGATCGAATCGAAAGTGACGAGCGGCGCCGAGCTGGTGCTGTATTCGGTTAACGCCATTACCACGGGCACGCAGGCTCAGGGCGAAGTGACCGTGCGCTTGTCGAAGAGCGGCCGGATTGTCAATGGCGTGGGCACGGACCCGGACATTGTGGCGGCATCGGCGAAAGCGTATCTTGCCGCGCTCAACAAGCTCCATTCGAAAGTCGAAAAGCTCAACCCGCAGCTTTCGTGATTTTGATGCACACACAGCAAGGCGCTTGATCCAGCCGCCTCGCTGATTGAAAACGGCTCTCGCCAGAAGCGAGGGCCGTTTTTCGTTGCGATGTTAATTAGCGGAAAGCCCGTCTGAAAAGCGCCATGCGCTGCTGAAAGCCGTGCCGTTCCCGCGCCGCGCGTTCGAGCTGACGGCACTCGACGTGAATCCCGCGGGCGGGGGCATCGGCGATGAATTTATCGATGAGTTCACGCACATCCTGATCGATGAAATCCGCGCGGCTTGCATCGACGATCAACGTTGCGTTGTCGGGAATCTGCTTCAGGTGATGCTTGAGCGACACCTTGCCGAGAAACGACACGTCCTTGCGAAACGAGAGCAGGAAGTGATCGTCGTGCTGCGCGATGGTGATCGGCCGCTGCAGATTCGCGTGGATCGCAAGCGCGATGCTGCACGCAATCCCCAGCAGGATGCCGATCAGCAGATCGGTCATCAGCACGCCGGCAATCGTCACGATGAATGGCGCAAACCGCTCGAAACCCTGTTTCGCGACGGCCTTGAACAGCGACGGCTTAGCGAGCTTCAGTCCGGTGAAGATCAGGATCGCGGCGAGGCAGGCAAGCGGAATGAGGTTGATCACCGCCGTCAGCGCGAACACGCTCGCCAGCAGCAGAACGCCGTGAATGACGGCCGACCATCGGCTTTGCGCACCCGCGTGGACGTTGGCCGAACTGCGCACGATCACGGAGGTGATGGGCAACGCGCCGATCGCGCCCGCCATCATGTTGCCGATGCCCTGCGCCTTCAGTTCGCGATCCGGATGCGCGGTACGCTTCTTGGGATCGATCTGTTCGACAGCTTCCAGACTCAGCAAGGTCTCGAGACTCGCCACGATGGCAAGCGTCATCGCGAGCCGCCAGACATCGGGATTGATGAGTTGCTCGAAGTTGGGCCAGTCGAGCGCGGCGTTCAACGCGGCGAACGTCGCCAGCGATGGCAGTGAAACCCGATGCTCCGCCGGCGGCGCAAAACCCGGCGCAGCGAAATCGAGCGCAAGCGTGATCGCGATGCCGAGCACGACCACGGCAAGCGGCGCGGGCACCGCGCGTACGAACGCGAAGCGGCGCATGGCCTTCGTTTCCCAGCTTGCCAGGATCGCGATAGACACAATGGCCACCAGACACGCGGCGAGCGACATCGCGCCGAAGGGTGTGGCGATCGTGCCTGGCGCTGCCGCGGCGACGTGGGCGCCATCGTTGGCGAAACCGGCGGCGAGCGGCACTTGCTTGATGATGAGCAGCAAGCCGATTGCCGCGAGCATTCCCTTGATCACCGATGACGGCACGTACGCCGCGAAGCGCCCGGCCTTCAGCATGCCGAAGCCGAACTGGATCGCGCCCGCCAGCATCACGGCCATGAGGAAGGTGGAAAAGCTGCCGAGCTTGGCAATGCCATCGACGACGATCACGACGAGTCCCGCCGCCGGGCCGCTCACGCTCAGTTGCGATCCGCTCAAAAGCGCCACCACCAGCCCGCCGATAATGCCTGACAGCAGCCCTGCGAACGGCTCGACGCCGGAAGCGTTGGCAATGCCAAGGCAAAGCGGCATGGCGACAAGGAAAACGACGGTCCCAGCGAACATGTCGCGAGGGAAATTGGCAAACGTCTGGCGTAGGTTCATAGGCTTTTTGGGGCGCGAGTTGAACCATGCGATGTCCCGAGGGGCGTCGCACAGAAGAGGTTTTATGCAGGGAGAGTCTCGCCGGCTAGTCGCCGGCTGTTTCGGTCATATATTGGACGGCGCTCGGGGCAGGTTCAGCCTCTGCGTCAGCCGGATCGCCGGATGAAAGGACTTTGATGCGGCCATCGCGCAGGCCGAATATCCAGCCGTGAACGCGCGGTGGGCGCTCGGCGTCGCGTACGGTCGACACGCGCCGGATCGCGCGAACTTGTTCCAGCACGCTCAGTTCAGCAAGCCGGTCGATGCGGCCATCGCCGGGCTCGATGGCGTCGAGTTCGCCGCTGTGTTTTTGCGCCAGCGCGCACAGCGGCGCAATGCGGCGGTTGACGTGGGGAAGGGCGGGCGACATGGGCAACAACGACGCCCGCACGCCGCCGCATCCATAATGTCCGCAGACGATCACATCGTCCACTTTCAGCACGTTTACCGCGTATTCGAGGACGCTCATGGTGTTGTCGTCGTCGGCGGAAAACAGGTTCGCGATGTTGCGATGGACGAACAGATCGCCGGGCTTCGAGTGCGTGATGGTTTCGGCCGGCACGCGGCTGTCGGAGCAGCCAAGCCACAGCACGGTCGGGCTTTGTCCCTGCGCGAGGGTTTCGAAGAAAGGCGGGTCGCTGGCGGCGGTTTCTGCCGCCCAGCCAACGTTTTCAACAAGCATGCGTTTGGGTCGAGTCATGGGGTGTAGTCCAATCCAGCTCCAAAAACGTAATGGTAGGCGATCTACAACGAAACGATTTTCCGATTCACTGACACAACGTAGTCGTAAGCTTACGAATTACTTTCTATGAAAAGGTTCCGGACGTCCAGCCATAAAAAAATGCCGCGTTCGGCGGCGGCATTTTTTTCGGACGAGAAATAAATCGCCCGATGGGCGCGAGAGGCGTGTGTCTGTGAGGTCTTCAGAAGAAGTTCCGGCGATCGGGGTCGTGCAGCGGGTCCGGCGTTTTTTGTGTCAGGCGCACGATGCCCTGGTCATCGAAATAGAAGCTGAACATCATGTACCAGTAACCCGCCTCCATGTACCGATACGTCCATACCTCGCGCTTCATGAGCGGAAAGTAGGACGTCTCGACCGGCCGCCCGAAGTTGAGCAGAACGTCCTTGCGCGTCCATGTGCCGATCTGCGCTTTATAAAACTCGTTTTCATCGAGGACCTGACGCACGTTCACGATCTTCCCCGATGCATCGATGTCCGCCGCCGTCGTCACTTCGCCTAGCGGCTGGGTCGGCCACATCAGGCGCTTGCCGCCGTTCGGCAGGTCATAGACCTCTTTTGGCGGACCGAGGCGCGCTGTCACCGTCGATGAATCCGCGCCCGCCTGATAGTTCTGCCACGGCTGCGCACACGCCGTCAGCAACAGGGCCAGAATCATTGCGGCCGGTTTTCGTATCGAACTGATCAACATTGAAGCCTCCTTCGTGTGCGTGTCCACAATTTATCGTGGGTTTTTGCTGTGGTAGTTATTTTGACATGGGGCACGGTCCAGTCCGCGCCCGCTTGTTCAGGAAAACGCGCGGACCCGTGCCGGTATTCCATTT
This sequence comes from Burkholderia sp. PAMC 26561, assembly GCF_001557535.2. Taxonomy (NCBI): domain Bacteria; kingdom Pseudomonadati; phylum Pseudomonadota; class Betaproteobacteria; order Burkholderiales; family Burkholderiaceae; genus Burkholderia; species Burkholderia sp. PAMC 26561. The sequence goes on along the minus strand of NZ_CP014306.1, from coordinate 65,320 downwards.
CATCGCGGATTCAGGCGAGATGTTGCGCGTGCCGTACCCTGCAGCCTATGATCCGCGGTTCGGCTTTTATCTTGGATGGGCGGTATGAGTTTTCGTGATTTGCTGGCGAAATGCAGTAAGGCGGTGGTTGTGGGCGTTCTCGGGAGTATTTTCGCTGCGCCGGCCCTGGCAGCCGATCTCGCGCCGATCCGCATCGCGATGATCGAAGGCATGTCGGGCCCGTTTGCCAACGCGGGCGCGTCCGTCGAGCGTAACTTGCGCTTCGGCGTGGAGCGCGTGAACGCCAATGGCGGCGTGGTTTTGCCCGATGGCAAGCATCCCTTGCAGCTTGTCGTGCTCGACGGAAAAGGCAGCAGCGAAGCGAGCCTTGTGCAACTGCGCGCGGCGATAGACCAGGGGATTGGCTTTGTGACGCAGGGAAATAGCTCGGCAGTGGCCGCCGCGCTCGTCGATGCGATCAACAAGCAGAACGTCCGCGATCCTGGACATCGGGTGGTCTTCCTGAATTATTCCGCCGATGATCCCGCCCTCACCAACGAGGATTGCAGCTTCTGGCATTTCCGCTTCGATGCCCACGCGGGCATGCGCATGAACGCGCTGGCCGATGTCATCCAGCGCGAGACATCGGTGAAAAAGGTCTATTTGTTCAATCAAGACTACAGCTTCGGCCACGATGTCAGCCGCGAAGCGCGCCGCGCGCTGAAGGAGCGCCGTCCGGACATAGCAATCGTCGCCGATGAATTCATTCCGGCCGGGCGCGTAAAGGATTTCGCGCCGTACATCGCGAAGATCCGTTCGAGCGGCGCCGACGCCGTCATCACCGGCAACTGGGGCAATGACCTGACGCTGTTGGTGAAAGCGGCGCGGGAGCAGGGCCTCGACACGCACTTCTACACGTTCTACGGCAACAGTCTCGGCGCGCCTGCCGCGCTGGGCGAAGCCGGCGTGAAACACGTGGTCGCGGTGGCGGACTGGCATCCAAACGCGGGCGGCGCGGCGTCGGACGCTTACTACGGTGCGTTCCGGACCCGTTTTCCGGCTCCCGCCGACGATTACCTTTTCCTGCGCATGCCGCTGATGATCGAAATGCTCGCCAACGCAATGCAAAAGGCCCGCAGCGCCGATCCGACCGCAGTCGCCCACGCGCTGGAAGGCATGAAACTCGACACGGGTTTTCAAACCACGGAAATGCGCGCCGCAGATCATCAGTTGATCCAACCCTTGTATGTCATGGAGATGGACAAGTCGGGCACGCCGGGCGTGCGCTTCGATAACGAAGGCTCGGGCTTTGGCTTTCGGACCTTGCTGAAGGTCCCTGCAGCCAATACCGCAATGCCGACAACCTGCCAGATGAAACGTCCCGCCTCTTAAGAGAAGCTTGGGACCCGGCCTATTGCGCAAATACATCCGCCGGGCGTGACCGTGTCGACGGGCAAAATCGCTGTGCTATAATTCGCGACTTGCCGTATGTAAGGCCGGGCCTCAATCCTGGTTCAAATGCGTCCGGCAAGGAAATCCGAAGCCGGTTTTCAGGCCAAGGAAAAGATGCAGAAAACCCACGGCACGGCCCTTCTTCCGTGACCGCCTGTCCGTATCAAAGGAAAATCAAATGTCTACCGTAGTTGCTCATGCAAAGAAGTCCGACGTCGTCGCAGAATATGCGCGCGCCGCAAATGACACCGGATCGCCTGAAGTGCAAGTCGCACTGCTGACGACCCGTATCAATGAACTGACCGTTCACTTCAAGGCCCACACGAAAGATCACCACAGCCGCCGCGGCCTGCTGCGCATGGTGAGCCGCCGTCGCAAGCTGCTCGATTACCTGAAGGGCAAAGACGCTGACCGTTATCGCTCGCTGATCGAAAAGCTGGGTCTGCGCAAGTAAGCGGCTAGCGTTCACAACGAAATGCCTGTGTCAGTTTGCTGATACAGGCATTTTGTTTTTGAACGGCGCGCTCTGTACGCGCGCGCAAGCAGGAAAACGGCGGGAAATATCGAAGGCTTGCATTAAAGCCAATCCGGATCGGAAACCGATTCGACTACAGGGCCGGGCCTCGCGGCAGAGCTTTGTGTCATTCCAGCGCGTCATGCGCATCGCGTGTCGTGTTGCGTTGGAATGACATACACCCCTCTCTTGCGCGGTTCCGGTCATCGCTTGGCTTCGCGGTTTTTATCGGTGTGTGCGGGCGTTCCGGATGGTCCGGCAAGCACGACAACACATCAGAAAGCCGCGGGGCATAACGAAGAAGGAGTGAGAATGTTTAAGAAAATCGTCAAGGAATTCAAGTGGGGACAACACAACGTTCGCCTGGAAACAGGTGAAATCGCGCGCCAGGCAAGCGGCGCCGTGATCGTCGATGTGGAAGATACCGTGGTGCTCGCGACGGTTGTCGGCGCGAAGACGGCAAAGCCGGGCCAGGACTTCTTCCCGCTGACCGTCGATTATCTGGAAAAGACCTACGCAGCCGGCAAGATCCCGGGTGGTTTCTTCCGTCGCGAAGGCCGTCCGTCGGAAGGCGAAACGCTGATTTCGCGCCTGATCGACCGTCCGTTGCGCCCGCTGTTCCCGGAAGGCTTCTATAACGAAGTCCAGGTCGTCATCCACGTGCTGTCGCTGAATCCGGATGTGCCCGCCGACATTCCCGCGCTGATCGGCGCGTCGGCGGCTCTGGCCATCTCCGGTTTGCCGTTCAACGGCCCGGTGGGTGCTGCCCGCGTTGCATACATCAACAACGAATTCGTGCTGAACCCGACGCGTCCGCAGATGAAGGAATCGGCGCTCGACCTGATCGTCGCCGGTACGGAACGCGCGGTGCTGATGGTGGAATCGGAAGCGCAACAGCTTACCGAAGAAGTCATGCTGGCCGCTGTGGTGTTCGGTCACGACCAGATGCAGGTCGCAATCGATGCAATCCACGAACTGGTCGCTGAAGGTGGCAAGCCGGAATGGGATTGGGCGCCGGCTGCGAAGAACGAACCGCTGATCGCGCGCGTGGCCGAGCTGGCTCAAGCCGAATTGCTGTCGGTTTATCAGATCCGCGACAAGTCGGCTCGCAGCGCCAAGCTGAAGGAAGTGTATGCATCGACGACTGCCAAGCTGACCGAAGAAGCCGCTGCCCGTGGCGAAGCGCCGGCTGACAAGGCGACCATCGGCAATGTGTTGTTCGACATCGAAGCGAAGATCGTTCGTACGCAGATCTTGAACGGCGAACCGCGTATCGATGGCCGTGACACGCGCACCGTCCGTCCCATCGAAATCCGCACAGGCGTGCTGCCGCGCACGCACGGCTCGGCGTTGTTCACGCGTGGTGAAACACAAGCGCTTGTCGTGGCGACGCTCGGCACGAAGGGCGACGAACAGAATATCGACGCGCTCGAAGGCGAGTATCGCGAACGCTTCATGCTTCACTACAACATGCCTCCGTTCGCGACCGGCGAAACGGGCCGCGTCGGTTCGCCGAAGCGCCGTGAAATCGGTCACGGCCGTCTGGCGAAGCGCGCATTGGTGGCAGTGCTGCCGAGCGCCGACGAATTCGGTTATTCCATCCGCGTCGTATCGGAAATCACGGAATCGAACGGTTCTTCGTCCATGGCTTCGGTCTGCGGCGGCTGTCTCGCGCTGATGGACGCCGGCGTTCCAATGAAAGCGCACGTCGCGGGTATCGCGATGGGCCTGATCCTTGAAGGCAACAAGTTCGCGGTGCTGACGGACATCCTGGGCGACGAAGATCACCTGGGCGACATGGACTTCAAGGTCGCAGGCACGGCGCAAGGCGTGACGGCACTGCAGATGGACATCAAGATCCAGGGCATCACGAAGGAAATCATGCAGGTCGCGCTCGCGCAGGCGAAGGAAGGCCGCATGCATATCCTCGGCAAGATGACGACCGCGGTCCCGGGCACGAACACGAACCTGTCGGACTACGCGCCGCGCATGATCACCATGAAGATCAATCCGGAAAAGATCCGCGACGTGATCGGCAAGGGCGGTTCGGTGATCCGTGCGTTGACCGAAGAAACCAACACGACCATCGATATTTCCGATGACGGCGTGGTGACCATCGCAAGCACGAGCAGCGAAGGCATGGCGGAAGCGAAGAAGCGTATCGAGAACATCACGGCCGAAGTGGAAGTGGGTCAGGTCTACGAAGGTCCGGTACTGAAATTGCTCGACTTCGGCGCGATCATCAACATCCTGCCGGGTAAGGATGGTCTGCTGCACATCTCTGAAATCGTCAACGAGCGCATCAAGGACATCAACGACTACCTGAAGGAAGGCCAGGTCGTTAAGGTCAAGGTCATCCAGACGGACGAAAAGGGTCGTGTGCGTTTGTCGGCCAAGGCACTGCTGGCTGAAGGCGGCGAGCCGATTCAACCGATCCAGCCGACGCAACCGCAGTAATGCGGTAAGTTGGAATGGCCGGCGCGAGAAGCTTGCGTGCCGGCCGTTTTCGAATGTGATGGTTCGAATGTGAAGCATGTTTTTGCAGGTTCGGTTATTCGAGCCTGCAAAGCCATGAGGTTACGTCGCTGTTTCACGAAGTCCGACTTTAAGGAATCTGCAGATGAAAGCGATCGAAATCACCGAATTTGGCGCGCCCGACGTTCTCAAGCTGGGCGAGCGTCCAATGCCGGAACCGAAGGCCGGCGAAGTGCTGATCAAGGTTGCAGCGTCGGGTGTGAATCGTCCGGATGTATTCCAGCGCAAGGGCGGCTATGCGCCGCCGCCGGGTGCATCTGATCTGCCGGGGCTGGAAGTGGCGGGTGAGATCGTGCGCGGGGACTTCGATCCGAAGCACAATCCATTCGGTCTGAAAGCGGGCGATCGCGTATGTGCGCTCCTCGCGGGCGGCGGTTATGCCGAGTACGCGTGCGCGCCGCTCGAGCAGTGCCTGCCCGTGCCGGAGGGTTTGACGGATATCGAAGCGGCTTCGTTGCCGGAAACGTTCTTTACCGTGTGGAGCAACGTGTTCGAGCGCGCGCACCTGGGCAAGGGCGAGAACGGCGCCGAGGAGACGCTGCTGATCCAGGGTGGATCGAGCGGTATCGGCGTGACGGCCATCCAGATTGCCAAGGCGCTTGGTCATCGTGTGTTCGTGACAGCCGGGTCCGATGAAAAATGCCAGGCCTGCGAAAAGCTCGGTGCGGAGCGCGCGATCAACTACAAGACGGAAGATTTCGTCGATGTCGTGAAGTCGCTCACAAATGACCGCGGCGTGGACGTGATCCTGGACATGGTCGCGGGCGATTATCTTCCCCGTGAACTGAAAGCACTGGCTGATGGCGGCCGCGTGGTTGTCATCGCAACGCTTGGCGGGTCGAAAGCCGAGATCAACCTGAATGAAGTGTTGCGCCGTCGTCTCGTGATCACGGGTTCGACCTTGCGCCCGCGTGCGGTTGCGTTCAAGGGCAAGGTGGCGGTGCAGTTGAAAGAGCAGGTGTGGCCGGAGATCGAGGCAGGACGCATCAAGCCCGTGATTCACCAGGTTTTCCCCGCCGATCAGGCCGCCGCAGCGCACGAACTGATGGAAGGCAGCACGCATATCGGCAAAATCGTGCTCGACTGGAGCCAGGTTGCCTGATCGCCAGCGCGGCACGGAGCTGAAATAAGCTGTCAGGGAGATTTACGCGTTTGACCGTTTTCTGCCAGGCACAGTAAAATCGCATGTTGTACTGGGGCGACGCGTCCAAAAGTTCCGTTTCCGGTTGATTTTTCTGGTTCCTTTCCACCTACTGATCGGCAGCCTCGCTGCTATGACGAGACAAATGCCGAAAGAACAAGCCAAACGCGCAAAGCTGGTAGTGGGAAACTGGAAGATGCACGGTCGGCTCGTTGAGAACGCGGCCTTGCTGCAAGCAGTTGCCACGGGCGCCGCTGGATTGTCGAGCGACGTCCGTACGGGCATCTGTGTACCGGCGCCATACCTTGCACAAGCGCAGGCGTTGCTGGCAGGCTCGAAAGTCGCGTGGGGCGTGCAGGATGTCTCGGCTCACAAGCAGGGCGCCTATACGGGCGAAGTCGCAGCCGGCATGGCTGCCGATTTCGACGCAACCTACGCGATCGTTGGTCATTCCGAGCGGCGTGCTTATCATCATGAGCATTCGGACCTGGTCGCGGTGAAAGCGCAGCGCGCTCTGGAAGCCGGTCTTACGCCCATTGTGTGCGTGGGTGAGACGCTGGAGCAACGCGAAAACGGTTCGACCGAACAAGTGATCGGAACGCAACTCGAAGCTGTGCTGCTTGTGCTGAGCCAAGAACAAGCGGCAAAGATTGTCGTGGCATATGAACCCGTCTGGGCGATCGGTACAGGAAAAAGCGCGACGACCGAGCAGGCGCAGCAAGTTCACGCTTTCCTGCGCTCGCAACTCGCATCGAAGGGTGCAGGTGCGGCGAAGGCGCCGGTGCTCTACGGCGGCAGCGTCAAGCCGGAAAATGCGAAAGAATTGTTTGCTCAGCAGGACATTGATGGCGGATTGATTGGCGGCGCATCGCTGAAGTCGAATGATTTCCTTGCGATCTGCCAGGCGGCACAAAACGGATCGGTTTGATAACCGAGTTTAAGCTTTCGAGTATGTAAGCATTAAAGGCGGGGCACAGAAGTGTCGCGCGAACATTAAAGAGTCGGGTGAACGGAATGCTGTATTTAAAGACTTTGATTATTGTCGTCCAGTTGTTGTCGGCGTTTGGCGTTATCGGGCTGGTTTTGCTGCAACACGGCAAGGGCGCCGATATGGGTGCAGCTTTCGGCAGCGGCGCGTCGGGCAGTTTGTTCGGCGCAACCGGTTCGGCGAACTTCCTGTCGCGTACAACCGCTGTCCTCGCAGCGGTGTTTTTCATCTCGACGTTGACGCTGACCTACCTCGGAAGCTACAAGCCTGCAGCTTCGGCAGGCGTGCTGGGCGGGGCTTCGGTAACGGCGCCTGCTGCAAACACGACCCTTGGCGCGTCGGCTGCAGCCGCGAGTTCGGCACCGGTTGCATCGTCAGCCCCTGGCTCCGACGTTCCGAAATAATTTTCGCTTTAGGCACCTTTTGTGCGTTGAACAAACTGCTTAACCCAGTTATAATTTTGTTCTCGAAGCGATTCCCGGCAATTAGAAGTTGATTTACCGGATTGCAAGACAGTGCCGACGTGGTGAAATTGGTAGACACGCTATCTTGAGGGGGTAGTGGCGAAAGCTGTGCGAGTTCGAGTCTCGCCGTCGGCACCAAAAAAGTTATCCAATGCCAGCCGCATGCATTGCTTCGGCTGGCATTGTCACTTCTGGCGAGTGAATATGTAAGGGTTCTTACGTATCATTCGTCTTTAGTTGAAAATCGGTTGGGCAGTCGTCCTGGCCGGCACACCAGATCAAACCGATTTGAGGATAGTCGTGAATCTCTCAGCCTATTATCCCGTCTTGCTGTTCCTCGTCGTGGGCACCGGTTTGGGTATCGCTCTCGTCAGCATCGGTAAAATTCTCGGTCCCAACAAGCCTGACACAGAAAAAAACGCGCCCTACGAGTGCGGCTTCGAAGCGTTCGAAGACGCGCGGATGAAGTTCGATGTGCGCTATTATCTTGTCGCTATTCTGTTCATTATTTTCGATCTTGAAACCGCGTTCCTGTTTCCGTGGGGCGTTGCCTTGCGCGACATCGGCTGGCCGGGTTTTCTGTCCATGATGGTTTTCCTGCTCGAATTCCTGCTGGGTTTTGCCTACATCTGGAGAAAGGGTGGGCTGGACTGGGAGTGAAGTGCAAAGGGTTGCGGATTTGGGGTCGTCGAATCACCGGATTGCTGGGTAGCTATGGCTGGCTGCCCATCTGGAGTGAAAGCAAATGAGTATCGAAGGGGTCTTGAAGGAAGGGTTCGTCACCACCACGGCTGACAAACTGATCAACTGGACGCGCACGGGCTCGCTGTGGCCCATGACGTTCGGTCTTGCGTGTTGCGCGGTCGAAATGATGCACGCGGGCGCTGCCCGCTACGACCTGGATCGCTTCGGCGTCGTGTTTCGTCCGAGTCCGCGGCAGTCGGACGTGATGATCGTGGCTGGAACGCTATGCAACAAGATGGCGCCTGCTCTGCGCAAGGTGTACGACCAGATGGCCGAGCCGCGCTGGGTCATCTCCATGGGTTCGTGCGCCAACGGCGGCGGTTACTACCACTACTCCTATTCTGTCGTGCGCGGCTGTGACCGGATCGTTCCCGTCGACGTATACGTGCCCGGATGCCCGCCGACGGCTGAAGCGCTTGTATATGGCGTGATTCAATTGCAGGCGAAAATTCGCCGCACCAGCACGATCGCCCGCCAGTAAGCGTGGTTGATCCAAGGTCGTGACGCCTTCAGCATGCCGGTCAGCGTCACAGAAGTCCAATTAGCGTCACCAAGGCCTGAGCCTCCCCAATATGGCAAGCAAACTCGAGACCCTGAAAGCGAACCTCGAGGCGGCGTTCGGCGACCGCCTGCATAGCGTTACCGAGTCGCTCGGGCAACTGACTGTCGTCGTCAAGGCGTCGAACTACCTGGATGTAGCGCTTCAGTTGCGCGACGATCGCTCGCTCGGGTTCGAGCAGCTCGTCGACCTGTGCGGCGTCGATTACTTCACGTATGGCGACGGCGCCTACGAAGGTCCGCGTTTTGCGGCCGTCCTCCATCTTCTTTCGATCGCCAACAACTGGCGTGTGCGCGTGCGCGTGTTCGCTCCGGACGACGAAGTACCTATCGTTGCCTCGGTGGTGGACGTGTGGTCATCGGCGAACTGGTATGAGCGCGAAGCATTCGACCTGTTCGGAATCGTCTTCGAAGGCCACCCGGACCTGCGCCGCATCCTCACCGACTATGGTTTTATCGGCCACCCGTTTCGCAAGGACTTCCCGGTGTCGGGTTATGTCGAGATGCGTTACGACCCTGAAGAGAAGCGCGTCGTGTACCAGCCCGTGACGATCGAGCCGCGCGAAATCACGCCGCGCGTGATCCGCGAGGACCGCTATGGCGGTCTGAAACACTAAGAGAACGCCATGGCAGAGATCAAGAACTACACGCTCAACTTCGGCCCGCAGCACCCGGCTGCGCACGGTGTGCTGCGCCTCGTGCTGGAGCTCGACGGCGAAGTGATCCAGCGCGCCGATCCGCATATCGGCCTCTTGCATCGCGCAACCGAGAAGCTCGCCGAGTCGAAGACCTTCATTCAGTCCGTGCCGTACATGGACCGTCTCGACTATGTGTCGATGATGGTCAACGAGCACGGCTACGTGATGGCGATCGAGAAGCTGCTCGGTATCGACGTGCCGATTCGTGCGAAATACATCCGCGTGCTTTTCGACGAAATCACGCGTGTGCTGAACCACCTGATGTGGATCGGCTCGCACGCGCTCGACGTTGGCGCAATGGCAGTGTTTTTGTATGCCTTCCGCGAACGCGAAGACCTGATGGACGTGTACGAAGCGGTGTCCGGCGCACGGATGCACGCGGCGTATTACCGTCCGGGCGGCGTGTATCGCGATCTGCCTGACGCAATGCCGCAATACAAGGCATCGAAGATCCGCAATGCGAAAGCGTTGTCGCGCATGAACGAGACGCGTCAGGGCTCGCTGCTTGATTTCATCGACGACTTCTTCACGCGTTTTCCGAAGTGCGTGGACGAGTACGAGACGCTGCTGACCGATAACCGCATCTGGAAGCAGCGGCTCGTGGGTATCGGTGTGGTCAGTCCTGAGCGCGCGTTGCAGCTCGGCATGACCGGCGCCATGCTGCGCGGCTCGGGCATTGAATGGGATCTGCGCAAGAAGCAGCCGTACGAAGTCTACGATCAACTGGATTTCGATATTCCGGTCGGCGTCAACGGTGACTGCTACGACCGTTATCTCGTGCGAGTGGAAGAAATGCGCCAATCCACGCGTATCGCGAAACAGTGTATTGAGTGGCTGCGGAAGAATCCGGGCCCGGTGATGATCGACAATCACAAGATTGCGCCGCCTTCGCGCGTAGGCATGAAGACCAACATGGAAGAGCTGATTCACCACTTCAAGCTCTTTACGGAAGGGTTCCACGTTCCGGAAGGCGAGACGTATGCAGCAGTCGAGCATCCGAAGGGCGAGTTTGGCATTTACCTGATTTCGGATGGGGCGAACAAGCCGTATCGATTGAAGATTCGTGCGCCGGGTTATGCGCATCTTGCTTCGCTCGACGAAATGGCGCGCGGACACATGATTGCGGACGCGGTGACGATCATCGGGACGCAGGACATCGTGTTTGGCGAGATCGACCGCTGACATGCAGTCGCGGAAATCTCCCGCATTACGCCGGCCCGGTCGCGCATTAGCGCTGAACGTGCCGGCGAACCAACAACAGCAGGACGCCAGGTCTGCCGCAGAAGAAGGGCGCGGCGGGTTTTCGTTCGGTAGGAACTGAAAGAGTCGTGTCTGAAATGATCTCAGCTGAAGGCCTGAAAGAAATCGATCGCGCGATCGCGAAATATCCTGTGGAGCAGAAGCAGTCCGCAGTGATGGCGGCGCTGACTGTCGCTCAGGAAGAGCATGGCTGGCTGTCGCCGGAAATCATGCAGTTCGTGGCCGACTACCTGAGCATGCCGTCCGTGGCCGTGCAGGAAGTGGCGACGTTCTACACCATGTACGAGACCGCGCCGGTCGGCAAGCACAAGATCACGCTCTGTACCAATCTGCCGTGCCAACTCGGTCCTGACGGCGGCTCGGAAAGTGCCGCGGAATACCTGAAGCAAAAGCTCGGCATCGACTTTGGCGAAACCACCGCTGACGGCAAGTTCACCTTGAAAGAAGGCGAATGTTTTGGCGCGTGCGGCGATGCACCCGTGTTGCTCGTGAACAATCATCGTATGTGCAGTTTCATGAGTCGCGAGCGGATCGACACGCTCCTCGAGGAACTTTCGAAATGACGTCTCTTCACGACCGCCACATCCAGCCCCTGATTCTCGCCGGCCTCAACGGCGAAAACTGGCACCTCGAAGACTATGTGGCGCGCGGCGGTTACGCCCAGCTCCGCCGCATTCTCGAAGAAAAAATTCCGCAAGAACAGGTCATCGCCGACGTCAAGGCGTCGGGCCTGCGTGGCCGTGGCGGTGCGGGTTTCCCGACCGGTCTCAAGTGGAGCTTCATGCCGCGTCAGTTCCCAGGGCAGAAGTACCTCGTCTGCAACTCGGACGAAGGCGAACCGGGCACGTTCAAGGACCGCGACATTCTTCGCTGGAATCCGCATGCGTTGATCGAGGGTATGTGCATTGGCGCGTACGCCATGGGCATCACGGTCGGCTACAACTACATTCACGGCGAGATCTTCGAGGTCTACAAGGTCTTCGAACAGGCGCTTGAAGAAGCACGTGCGGCCGGTTACCTGGGTGCGAATATCCTGGGTTCGGGCTTCTCGTTCGAACTGTATGCGCACCATGGTTACGGCGCGTATATCTGTGGCGAAGAAACTGCGTTGCTCGAGTCGCTGGAAGGCAAGAAAGGTCAGCCGCGCTTCAAGCCGCCTTTCCCGGCAAGCTTTGGCGTGTACGGCAAGCCGACCACGATCAACAACACCGAGACGTTCGCAGCCGTGCCGTTCCTGCTGGCTATCGGCCCGCAGAAGTATCTCGAGATCGGCAAGCCGAACAACGGCGGCACGAAGATTTTCTCGGTTGCCGGCGACGTGAATCGTCCGGGCAATTTCGAAGTGCCGCTCGGCACGTCGTTCGAGACGCTGCTCGAGCTGGCAGGCGGTGTGCGCGGCAAGTCCGTGAAAGCGGTGATCCCGGGTGGATCGTCTGCGCCAGTCGTACCGGGTGAGCTCATGCTGGCCACCGACATGGATTACGATTCGATCGCGAAGGCGGGCTCCATGCTGGGTTCGGGCGCGGTGATCGTCATGAACGAAACGCGTTGCATGGTGCGTTCGCTCTTGCGCCTGTCGTACTTCTACTACGAAGAATCGTGTGGTCAGTGCACGCCTTGCCGCGAAGGCACGGGCTGGCTTTATCGCGTGGTGCATCGGATCGAACACGGACTCGGGCGCAAGGAAGACCTGGATCTGCTGAACTCGGTCGCTGAAAACATCATGGGTCGCACCATTTGTGCACTTGGCGACGCGGCGGCCATGCCGGTGCGCGGCATGCTGAAGCACTTCTGGGACGAATTCGAATACCACGTCGAGCATAAACATTGTCTCGTCGACGGACATGCGCATCATGCGCACACGTCCGAAGCGCTTACCGCGTGATCAGTGATCAGGCCAAGGACCATTCCCCATCATGGTTGAATTAGAAATCGACGGCAAAAGTGTAGAAGTGCCTGAAGGCAGCATGGTGATCCAGGCTGCGCATAAGGTCGATACATACATTCCTCACTTCTGCTATCACAAGAAACTGTCGATCGCGGCGAACTGCCGGATGTGCCTGGTCGAAGTAGAGAAAATGCCGAAGGCGGTTCCCGCGTGTGCCACGCCGGTATCGGCGGGCATGATCGTGCGTACGAAGTCGGACAAGGCGATCAAGGCGCAGCAGTCCGTCATGGAATTCCTGCTGATCAATCACCCGCTCGATTGCCCGATCTGCGATCAGGGTGGTGAATGCCAGTTGCAGGACTTGGCGGTGGGTTACGGCAAGTCGCAGTCGCGCTACAACGAAGAAAAGCGCGTGGTGTTCCACAAGAACGTCGGACCACTGATCTCCATGGAAGAGATGACGCGCTGCATCCATTGCACGCGTTGCGTCCGTTTCGGTCAGGAAGTTGCCGGCGTGATGGAGCTCGGCATGCTGGGTCGCGGCGAGCACTCGGAAATCACGTCGTTCGTTGGCAAGACGGTCGATTCGGAACTGTCGGGCAACATGATCGACCTGTGCCCGGTCGGCGCGTTGACGAGCAAGCCGTTCCGCTACAGCGCCCGTACGTGGGAACTGTCGCGCCGCAAGTCGATCAGCCCGCACGATTCGGTCGGCGCCAATCTGGTCGTACAGGTGAAGAACAACCGCGTGATGCGCGTCCTGCCGATGGAAAACGAATCCATCAACGAATGCTGGATCTCGGACAAGGATCGCTTCTCGTACGAATCGCTGAACGGCGACGACCGTCTCACGCAGCCCATGCTCAAGCAAGGCGGCAAGTGGATCGAGACCGACTGGCAAACGGCGCTGGAGTACGTGGCGAAGGGCATCAAGGGTATTACGGCTGACCATGGCGCGAATCAGATCGCTGCTTTGGCTACGCCGCACAGCACCGTTGAAGAACTCTATCTGCTGAAGCAGTTTGCCGAAGGCGTGGGTACGCCGAACGTCGATTTCCGTCTGCGCCAGAGCGACTTCTCTGCGCCGGTTTCGGACAGCGCGCCGTGGCTTGGCATGAAGATCGCAGATCTGACGAATATCGACACGGCGTTCGTCGTGGGTTCGTTCCTGCGTCGCGATCATCCGCTTTTCGCCGCACGTCTGCGTCAGGCCGCCAAGGGCGGCGCAAAGCTCACGTTCCTGAACGCGACGAACGACGATTCGCTGATTCCCGCTGCGCATCGCGTAGTGGCAGCGCCTTCAGAATGGCTCGCGCACCTGGGCAGCATTGCTGCTGCAGTGTCCGAAGCACGTGGCGTTGCTGCACCGGAAGCGTTCGCTGGCATCGAGGCATCGGCGGCGGCCAAGGACATCGCTGCATCCCTGTCGGCCGGCGACAAGCGTGTCCTGCTGCTCGGCAACAGCGCGGTTCAGCATCCGCAGTTCGCGCAGATCCATGCTGTTTGCCAGTGGATCGCGGACGAGACGGGCGCAACGCTGGGTTATCTGACTGAAGCTGCAAATACGGTTGGCGCGCATCTCGTCGATGCACTGCCGGGCGAAGGCGGCCTGAACGCACGCGAAGCGTTCGAGCAGCCGCGCAAGGGTTACGTGCTGTTCAACGTCGAACCTGCATTCGATACCGCCAACCCCGCTCAAGCGCTCGCCGCATTGAAGCAGGCCGAAATGGTTGTCGCGTTGTCGGCGTTCAAGCACGGCTCGGATTACGCCGACGTGCTGCTGCCGATCGCACCGTTCACGGAAACATCGGGCACGTTCGTCAACGCCGAAGGTACAGCGCAGACGTTTAACGGCGTCGTGCGTCCGCTGGGCGAAACGCGTCCAGGCTGGAAAGTATTGCGTGTGCTGGGCAGCATCCTGGGCCTGAAGGGTTTCGAATTCGATACCGCCGAAGAAGTCCGCGACGCAGCATTGGGCAAGGGCGATCTGAGTTCGCGCCTGTCGAACAAGAGCAGCGTGGCGATCAAGCCGGTGACGAAGGCTGCATTGAACGAAGGCAGTTTCGAGCGCCTCGCCGACACGCCGATCTATCATGCCGACGCATTGTCGCGTCGCGCCGAATCGCTGCATCTGACGGCTGCCGCGCGCGACGCCAATGTGGCTGCGCTGCCGACGTCGCTGTTCGAAAAACTCGGTCTGAAAGACGGCGATGCCGTGCGCGTCGCTCAAGGCGGTCTCTCGGTCACGCTGCCGGCCGTTCGCGACGCGAATCTGGCGGAAAGCGTAGTGCGTGTATCGGCGGGAACGCCGGCCGGTGCAGCGCTCGGGGCTCTGTTCGGTGAACTGGTAGTGGAGAAGGCGTAAATGGGCTTGTTCGATACGATCAACGCAGGCGGGACGCAGATCCTCGGTGTCGCCTGGCCCACGGTGTGGGCTGTCATCCGCATTCTCGTGGTGTCGGTGGTGATCCTGCTGTGCGTCGCGTACCTGATTCTGTGGGAACGCAAGCTCATCGGTTGGATGCACGTGCGTCTTGGCCCGAATCGCGTGGGTCCGCTCGGACTCCTGCAGCCGATCGCCGATGTGCTGAAGCTGTTGCTGAAGGAAGTGATTCAGCCGACGCAAGCGAGCCGCTGGATCTACCTGATCGCGCCGATCATGACCGTGGTTCCCGCGTTCGCGGTGTGGGCGGTGATTCCGTTCCAGGCGAAAGCGGTGCTGGGCGACATCAACGCCGGCCTGCTCTATGTGATGGCGATTTCGTCCATCGGCGTGTATGGCGTGATCCTGGCCGGCTGGGCATCGAACTCGAAGTACGCGTTCCTTGGCGCCATGCGCGCCGCGGCGCAGATGGTGTCGTACGAAATCTCGATGGGCTTTGCGCTCGTCGTCGTGCTGATGGTCACGGGCAGCCTGAACATGTCGGCTATCGTGGTCTCGCAGGAACACGGCATCTTCGCGAACTGGGGTATCAACTTCCTCTCGTGGAACTGGTTGCCGCTCCTGCCCATGTTCGTCGTGTACTTCATCTCGGGCATTGCCGAAACGAACCGTCACCCGTTCGACGTGGTGGAAGGCGAGTCGGAAATCGTCGCGGGTCACATGATCGATTATTCGGGCATGGCGTTCGCGCTGTTCTTCCTGGCCGAGTACATCAACATGATCGTGATCTCGGCGATCGCATCGACGTTGTTCCTTGGTGGCTGGAGCGCGCCGTTTGGTTTCCTGTCCTTCATCCCGGGCATTTTCTGGTTCGTGCTGAAGATCTTCTTCCTGCTGTCCGTGTTCATCTGGGCCCGTGCGACGTTCCCGCGTTATCGCTACGACCAGATCATGCGTCTTGGCTGGAAAATCTTTCTGCCGGTGTCGGTGGTGTGGGTGGTCGTGGTCGGGTTCTGGATCATGTCACCGCTGAACATCTGGAAATAATGGGCGGATGAAAAAACCATGAACGCATTACAGAATTTCTTTAAAACCTTTTTCCTGACCGAGTTGCTGAAGGGTCTTGCGCTGACTGGCGGCTATTTGTTCCAGCGCAAGGTGACGGTTCAGTTCCCGGAAGAGAAGACCCCGATCTCCCCGCGTTTTCGAGGCCTGCATGCATTGCGCCGGTACGAGAACGGCGAAGAACGCTGCATCGCATGCAAGCTGTGTGAAGCCGTGTGCCCGGCGCTTGCAATCACCATCGAATCAGAAACGCGCGCCGACAATACGCGTCGAACCACGCGCTATGACATCGATTTGACCAAGTGCATCTTCTGCGGTTTCTGTGAAGAAAGCTGCCCGGTCGATTCGATTGTCGAAACGCATATCCTCGAGTATCACGGCGAGAAACGCGGCGACCTGTATTTCACGAAAGACATGTTGCTGGCAGTGGGCGACCGTTATGAAACGGAGATTGCTGCTGCGAAGGCTGCTGACGCGCCTTATCGGTAAAGCGGAGCGGGGCGCTCGTCTTCACCGCGCCTTTTGCTGTTCCTGCATTTGAATTGACCTGCTGTTCCGGCCCGCGCGCCATGGTTGTACGTTGCTTCCTTCAAAAGATGCGACACGGCGCGCTTGTGTCAAAACACAAAGCCTAACGATGAACCGGTAATCATGGAATTCACGACCGTACTGTTTTACATCTTCGCGCTGCTGCTGGTTATTTCGGCGCTGAAGGTGATCACTTCGCGCAACCCGGTGTCATCCGCGCTGTTTCTCGTGCTTGCGTTCTTCAACGCGGCCGCGATCTGGATGCTGCTCGAAGCCGAATTCCTCGCCATCTTGCTGGTTCTCGTCTATGTCGGCGCGGTCATGGTGCTGTTCCTGTTCGTGGTGATGATGCTGGACATCAACCTCGACGTGCTGCACCGCGACTTCAAGAAATTCGTGCCTATAGCGAGCATCGTGGGCGCGATCATCATCATCGAGACCGCTTTGATCCTGTGGCACGGCTATGGCGCGACGGTCACGCCGGTGCGCGACGCGATGCTGGTCAACGGGGTAGGTTCCGGCGTGGGTCCGAACGAAGTGATGTCGAATTCGCACCTGATCGGCAAGGTCATCTACACCGACTACATCTTCGCGTTTGAAATCGCGGGCCTGATCCTGCTGGTCGCGATCATCGCGGCAATCTCGCTGACCATTCGCGAGAAGAAGGACAACAAGCGCCAGTCGGTGAGCGAACAGGTCAAGGTGCGTGCGAAAGATCGCGTGCGGATCGTGAAGATGAAGTCCGAGCAGGAAGCGCCGGATGCCGCGACCAATCCGCCCGTTACCGGCAACGCCGGCGCCGGCACGGTCGACAACAAAGGCTGAGGAGATATAAAACCATGTTGAGTCTTGCCCATTACCTTGTGCTCGGCGCGATCCTGTTCGCGATCAGCATTGTCGGTATTTTCCTGAACCGACGTAACGTGATCATCATCCTGATGGCGATCGAACTGATGCTGTTGGCGGTCAATACGAACTTCGTCGCGTTCTCGCACTATCTCGGCGACATCCACGGCCAGATTTTTGTGTTCTTCGTATTGACGGTCGCGGCGGCTGAAGCGGCCATCGGTCTCGCGATTCTGGTCACGTTGTTCCGTAGCCTCGACACGATCAACGTCGAAGATCTCGATCAGCTCAAAGGTTAAATTCAGGCAAGACAGATATGTCCACGACACTCAATGAAAACCTTCTGCTTGCGATTCCGCTGGCACCGCTTGCCGGTTCGCTGATCGCGGGGTTGTTCGGCTGGAAGATCGGGCGCCGCGCGTCGCACAGCATCACCATTCTTGGTGTGGCGATATCGCTGGTGCTTTCGTGTTTCGTCTTCCTCGACGTCATGAAGGGCGCGAGCTTCAACGCGACCATTTACGAATGGATGACGGTCGGCCCGCTCAAGATGGAGATCGGCTTCCTGGTCGACTCGCTGACCGCGATGATGATGGTGATCGTCACCTTCGTCTCGCTGATGGTGCACATCTACACGATCGGCTATATGGCCGATGAAGAAACGGGCTACGAGCGCTTCTTCTCCTACATCTCGCTCTTCACGTTCTCAATGCTGATGCTCGTGATGAGCAACAACTTCCTGCAGTTGTTCTTCGGCTGGGAAGCAGTGGGTCTCGTGTCGTACCTGCTGATCGGTTTCTACTTCACGCGCCCGACGGCCATCTACGCGAACATGAAGGCGTTCCTGGTCAACCGCGTGGGTGACTTCGGTTTCCTGCTCGGCATTGGCCTGTTGCTGGCGTTTGCCGGATCGCTGAACTACGGTGATGTCTTCGCGCACCGCACGCAACTGGCCGGCATGACCTTCCCGGGCACCGACTGGGGCTTGCTGACGGTTGCATGTATTTGCCTGTTCATTGGCGCAATGGGCAAGTCGGCGCAATTCCCGCTGCACGTGTGGCTGCCCGACTCCATGGAAGGCCCGACGCCTATCTCAGCACTGATCCACGCGGCAACCATGGTGACGGCCGGTATCTTCATGGTCACGCGCATGTCGCCGCTGTTCGAATTGTCGGACTCGGCGCTGTCGTTCGTGACGGTGATCGGCGCGATCACGGCGTTGTTCATGGGCTTCCTCGGCGTGGTCCAGAACGACATCAAGCGCGTGGTGGCTTACTCGACGCTCTCGCAGCTCGGCTACATGACGGTTGCGCTCGGCGTATCCGCTTATCCGGTTGCCGTGTTCCACCTGGCCACGCACGCATTCTTCAAGGCGCTGCTGTTCCTTGGCGCGGGTTCGGTGATCATCGGCATGCATCACGACCAGGACATGCGCAACATGGGCGGCCTGCGCAAGTACATGCCGATCACATGGATCACGTCGCTGCTCGGTTCGCTGGCGCTGATCGGTACGCCGTTCTTCTCGGGCTTCTATTCGAAAGATTCGATCATCGATGCCGTGAAACTCTCGCATCTGCCGGGTTCGGGTTTCGCGTACTTCGCGGTGGTTGCAAGCGTGTTCGTCACTGCGCTCTATTCGTTCCGTATGTACTTCATGGTTTTCCATGGCAAGGAGCGTTTCCGCGGTCCGAAGCATCCAGAAAGCCCAATGGGTATCGAAGCGGCCCAGCACAGCCACGATGCGCACGGACATGATTCGCACGGCCACGATGATCACGGCCATGGTCATGGTCCGCACATCCCGCATGAAACACCTTGGGTGATCACGCTGCCGCTGATCCTGCTGGCGATCCCATCGGTGATCATCGGTGCGCTGGCGATCGGCCCGATGTTGTTCGGCGACTTCTTCGCGCACGGCGTGGTGTTCGATCGTGTGATCTTCATTGGTGAAAACCATCCGGCGCTGCATGAAATGGCCGAGGAATTCCACGGCTGGTTTGCGATGGGCCTGCATTCGGTAGCGGGTCTGCCGGTGTGGCTCGCGCTTGGTGGCGTGGTGGTGTCGTGGTTCCTGTATCTCAAGCGTACGGATCTGCCGGGCGTGATCAAGCAACGCTTCCTGCCGATCTACAACTTGCTCGATAACAAGTATTACCTCGACAAGATCAACGATGTCGTATTTGCAAAGGGTGCGGTTGCCATTGGCCGCGGACTCTGGAAAGAAGGCGATGTCGCCGTCATCGACGGGATCGTCAACGGCCTCGCGAAGTTCGTCGGCTGGTTTGCCGGTGTGATTCGCTTCCTTCAATCCGGTTACATCTATCACTACGCGTTCGCCATGATCATTGGCATGTTGGGGCTCTTGACCCTGTTTGTAACGCTCGGCGGCAAATAAGGCGGGGACACCTATCTATGCACTCTTTTCCAATCCTTAGTCTCGCGATCTGGTTACCGATCATTGTCGGTATCCTTGTACTGGCGGTAGGCAATGACAGCAATCCGGCGCCGTCGCGCTGGCTTGCACTGATCGGCTCGATCCTGGGCCTGATCGTCACCATTCCCTTGATTACCGGCTTCGACAATTCATCGGCTGCGCTGCAGTTCGAAGAAAACGTGAGCTGGATCCAGCGCTTCAACATCTCGTATCACCTGGGTGTCGACGGTCTTTCAATGTGGTTTGTCGTGCTGACCGCGTTGATCACCGTCATCACGGTGATCGCGGCATGGGAAGTCATCACGGTGCGCGTGTCGCAGTACCTGGCTGCGTTCCTGATCTTGTCGGGCCTGATGATCGGCGTGTTCTCGACCGCCGACGGCATGTTGTTCTACGTGTTCTTCGAAGCCACGCTGATTCCGATGTACATCATCATCGGTGTGTGGGGCGGGGCGAACCGGGTCTATGCCGCGTTCAAGTTCTTCCTGTACACGCTGATGGGCTCGTTGCTGATGCTGATCGCGTTGCTGTACCTGTACACGCAGACGCACACGTTCGATATCGCCACCTGGCATGCATTGAAGATCGGCTTCACGCCGCAGATATTGCTGTTCATCGCGTTCTTCATGGCCTTCGCCGTGAAGGTGCCGATGTGGCCGGTCCACACGTGGTTGCCTGACGCCCACGTGGAAGCGCCGACGGGCGGCTCGGTCGTGCTGGCCGCGATCATGCTGAAGCTCGGCGCGTACGGTTTCATCCGCTTCTCGTTGCCCATCGCGCCGGATGCCAGCCATTTCCTGGCGCCCGTGGTGATCACGCTGTCGTTGATCGCGGTGATCTACATCGGCTTCGTGGCGCTGGTGCAGGAAGACATGAAGAAGCTGGTCGCGTATTCGTCGATTGCGCACATGGGCTTCGTCACGCTCGGTTTCTTCATCTTCAGCACGCTCGGCATGGAAGGCGCGATCATCCAGATGATTTCGCATGGCTTCGTCTCGGGCGCGATGTTCCTGTGTATCGGCGTGCTGTATGACCGCATGCACTCGCGCCGGATCTCGGATTACGGCGGCGTGGTCAACGTCATGCCCAAGTTTGCGGCATTCGCCATGTTGTTCGCGATGGCCAACTGCGGCCTGCCAGGTACGTCGGGTTTTGTCGGCGAGTTCATGGTGATCCTGGCTGCAGTGAAGTTCAACTTCTGGATCGGTTTCCTGGCAACGTTCACGCTGGTTCTCGGCGCGGCGTACACGCTGTGGATGTACAAGCGCGTGCACTTCGGCGCGATTGCCAATGAAAACGTCGCCAAGCTGAAGGACATCAGCAAGCGCGAATTCTTCATGCTGGCCGTGCTTGCTGTATTTACGCTGTACATGGGCCTGTACCCGAAGCCTTTCACCGATGTGATGCACGCATCCGTGGAAAATCTCCTCTCCCACGTCGCGCAGTCGAAACTGCCGCTGGCCCAGTAACGCGTGCGGAGGAAATAAAAGATCATGCAAAATGCCCCAATGAGTGCCCTGTTACCCGATGGACTGCTGATGTTGATGGTCGTCGTAGTGTGGTTGAACGACACCATCTACGGCGTGAAGAGCCGGCAAACGTCCTATTTCATCTCGGTCATTTCGACGATCGTGGTCGGCCTGTGGTTCGCCGTCCAGGCACTCGATCCCACGCCGCATTATTTCTTCACGCGCATGTACGTCGTCGATCCGTTCGCCAGCGCAATGAAAGCGGTGGTGACGCTCGGCTTCGCGGTATCGATCATCTATTCGCGCAAGTATCTTGAAGATCGCGATCTGTTCCGCGGTGACTTCTTCCTGCTCGGCCTGTTCTCGCTGCTCGGCCAGTGCGTGATGATCTCGGGCAACAACTTCCTGACGCTGTATCTCGGGCTGGAACTGATGTCGTTGTCGCTGTACGCGGTGATCGCGTTGCGAAAGGACTCGCCGCAGGCCAACGAATCCGCAATGAAGTATTACGTCCTTGGCGCGCTGGCTTCCGGTTTCCTGCTCTACGGCATCTCGATGCTCTACGGCGCGACCGGTTCGCTTGAACTGAACGAAGTGGCGAAGGCCATTGCAACTGGCCGTATCAACGACGCGGTGCTGCTGTTCGGCGTGATCTTCGTTGTCGCGGGTATTGCGTTCAAGATGGGCGCGGTGCCATTCCATATGTGGGTGCCTGACGTTTATCAGGGCGCACCGACTGCCATGACGCTGATCACTGGTGGCGGCCCGAAGGCTGCGGCCTTCGCGTGGGGTCTGCGTTTCCTGGTGATGGCGCTGTTGCCGCTGGCAGTCGACTGGCAAGAGATGCTGGTGATCCTTGCCGCGCTGTCGCTGATCGTGGGTAACGTCACGGGTATCGTGCAGAAGAACATCAAGCGGATGCTGGCTTACTCGGCAATCTCGAACATGGGCTTCGTGCTGCTGGGCATGCTCGCGGGCGTGGTCGAAGGCAAGGCCGATGGCGCGGCCGGTGCCTACAGCTCGGCGATGTTCTACAGCATCATCTACCTGATCACCACGCTCGGTACCTTCGGCGTGATCATGCTGCTGGCGCGCAAGGACTTCGAAGCCGAAACGCTCGATGACTTCAAGGGCCTGAACCAGCGTAGCCCGGTGTTCGCGTTCGTGATGATGATCATGATGTTCTCACTCGCTGGCATCCCGCCGATGGTCGGGTTCTACGCCAAGCTCGCGGTGCTGGAAGCGACCATGAACGCCGGTCTTACGTGGCTTGCAGTGCTCGCCGTGATGTCGTCGCTGGTGGGGGCGTTCTACTACCTGCGTATCGTCAAGCTGATGTACTTCGATGCACCGACGGACGCATCGCCGATCGTCGCCGACAACCTCAAGCGCGCGCTGCTCGCGTTCAACGGTCTTGCGGTGCTCGTGCTCGGCATTGTGCCGGGTCCGTTGATGAACGCTTGCCTGACGGCGATCACCCATACCTTGCCGTTCCAGTTGTAATGTCGGCTGCGGGCTGGTTTATCGTGTTGTTGGCGCTGGTCGGCGCCAACCTTCCGTTTGCGAATCAACGCATCTTCGCCGTCGTGCCAATCAAGGCAACGAAGAAAAGCCCGTGGATTCGCCTCGCGGAATTGATCGTGCTTTATTTTGTCGTGGGCGCGCTCGGCTTTATGCTTGAGGCGCGTGCCGGAAACCGTTTTGAGCAGGGCTGGCAGTTTTACGCCGTGACGTTCAGCCTCTTTCTTGTGCTCGCGTTCCCCGGTTTCGCTTTCCAATATCTCGTCAAGCGCCGCTGACGGCCACGGCCGTCGCGGCTTGATCCACGCGGTTGGCGCCGGGTTCGTCGTTTGACGCGTTTCCTTCAAGGCGCATGATGGCTGACAGTTCTTCCCTCGACCCCAAGCATTCCGCCGACTCTTTCCCTGATTCCGATGCCGGCCTGATCGAGAAGACGGTCGAAAGCAAGTTGCTGCATCAGGGTAAATTCCTCACGCTGAAACTCGATACAGTCGAGCTGCCCGACGGGAAACACGCCACCCGCGAGTACGTCGAGCATCCGGGCGCGGTGATGATCCTGCCTCTTTTCGACGACGGCCGCGTGCTGCTCGAGCGGCAGTATCGGTATCCGATCCGCAAGGTGCTGCTCGAATATCCCGCCGGCAAGCTCGATCCCAACGAAAGTGAGCTCGCTTGCGCGAAACGTGAATTGCACGAGGAAACGGGTTACACGGCGCGTGAATGGTTCTTCCTGACCCGAATTCATCCAGTGATTTCGTACTCGACCGAGTTCATCGACCTGTATCTGGCGCGCGGTTTGACTGCGGGCGAGAACAAGCTGGACGAGGGCGAGTTCCTCGAGACGTTCATTGCGGATCGGTCGCAAATCTTCGAGTGGATCAAGAGCGGCCAGATCAGCGATGTAAAAACGATCATCGGCAGCTTCTGGCTCGAGAAGGTGATGTCGGGCGAGTGGAAACTAGGCGATCCGGTCAGCGAATAAGCAAATCGAGAGAAAAAAAGCGGCCTGCGGGCCGCTTTTGCGTTTGTGCGTTTCATCAAAAACAACGCCATCAAGCGCGCGAAGGACCAGCGGGCTAAAATCGACCACCTGTTTTCTCGATTCATCCAAAAGTCGCAGACGCAAATTTACGAACGACCGTTCACAAAACGCGCTTTTGCGATTAAACTTTCTGGCAAGCCCTGATTAGCATGAAGGTTCTCGACTTGAAGTGCTCGCACGACCATCGGTTTGAAGGCTGGTTTGCTTCGTCCGATGAGTTTGAATCCCAGTTGTCGCGCAAGCTCGTGGCTTGTCCGGTGTGTTCCACGACTGAAGTAAGCCGCATGCCATCGGCACCGCGGCTGAACCTGTCCACCACACGTTCCGACCGAACCGAGCAGGCAAGCAGCGGCAGCAGCGTTACGCCGCAAGCGGCCCCGCAGCAGCCGGATCAGGCGGCCCAGGCGCGTGCGCTGCAATTCATGCGGGAATTTCTCGCGAAGACCGAGAACGTGGGCGACCGTTTTGCCGAAGAGGCGCGGCGCATGCATTACGACGAAGCGCCGGCGCGCAATATTCGCGGCGTCGCTACGCCTGAAGATGCGCACGCATTGATGGAAGAAGGCATCGACGTGATGCCGCTGCCCGTGCCGGCCGCACTGAAAGAGCCGCTGCAATAAGCCGACGCCCGTTGGCTTAGCGCACGTCTCCTCGTGGCCGACCCGGGTCATGACAGGAGACGAGAGCGCATGGACCTGAACTATTCCCCCGCGGACAACGCGTTTCGCGCCGACATTCGCGCCTGGCTCGACGCCAATCTGCCGCAAGCCTTGCGGACCAAGGTACTCGATCACAAACGTTTAAGCCGCGACGACTACGCGAGCTGGCACAAGCTGCTTGGCACGCGCGGCTGGTCTGTCGTCGCCTGGCCGAAGGAATTTGGCGGTCCGGGCTGGAACGCCACGCAGCGCCATATCTGGGATGAGGAATGCGCGCGTATTGGTGCGCCAGGCGTGTTGCCGTTCGGGGTATCGATGGTCGCACCGGTCCTCATGAAATACGGCAGCGATGCGCAAAAAGCCCATTACTTGCCGCGCATTCTCGATGGCACCGACTGGTGGTGCCAGGGATATTCCGAACCCGGTTCGGGCTCCGATCTGGCATCGCTGAGAACGCGCGCCGAACGTCAGGGCGACCACTATCTGGTCAATGGCCAGAAGACCTGGACCACGCTCGGCCAGTTCGCCGACATGATGTTCTGCCTCGTGCGCACGGACAGCGGCGCGAAGAAGCAGGAAGGCATCTCGTTCTTGCTTATCGATATGAAAACGCCCGGCATCACCGTGCGTCCCATCATCACGCTCGACGAAGACCACGAAGTCAATGAAGTCTTCTTCGAAGACGTGAAAGTGCCGATGGAAAACCTCGTCGGCGAAGAAAATCGCGGCTGGACGTATGCGAAGTATTTGCTCGGGCATGAACGCACGGGCATCGCACGCGTCGGGCAGTCCAAGCGCGAACTGGTGTTCCTCAAACGACTTGCCACTGATCAGAAGAAGGGCGGAGCATCGTTGTTGAAGGACCCTGTGTTCGCTGCAAAGATCGCGGCGCTCGAAATCGAGATCATGGCGCTTGAAGTGACCGTGCAGCGCGTGGTCGCGAGCGAAGCGAATGGCCGCGGGCCGGGCCCGGAAGCATCGATGCTGAAAATCAAGGGCACCGAAGTCCAGCAAGCGTTGACCGAGTTGATGGTTGAAGCCATCGGACCCCAGGCCGCCGCGTTCGATCCCGAGTATCTCGAAGGCGAACGGGAGCACAGTCTCGCAGGCGATGACGACGCGGCGCCGCTCGCCGCATACTACTTCAACTTCCGCAAGACATCGATCTATGGCGGTTCGAACGAAATTCAAAAAAACATCATCGCGCAGATGATTCTGGGCTTGTGAGGAGCGGCACATGGACTTCAATTTCACCGATGAACAACAGCAATTCCGTGATGCCTTGCGCCGTTATCTCGACAAGGAATACACGTTCGATGCCCGCCAAAAGATCGTGGCATCCAGGGAAGGTGTCGATGCAAAACACTGGACTGCCTTCTCCGAATTAGGCCTTACGGCTTTGCCCGCGCCGCAAGCGCGTGGCGGATTCGATGGTGGTCCGGTCGACATGCTCGTTGTGATGCAGGAACTCGGGCGTGCGTTGGTCGTCGAGCCCTACTGGTCGACGGCGGTGGGTATCGAAGCGTTGCGGCTTGTTGGCGATCAGTACGCGAACGCCTTGCTCGAGCGCGCGGCTGCCGGCGAGATCAAACTTGCCGTGGCGTTTCATGAACCGCATGCGCGCCATGACCTGTTTTCCATCGCAACCACGGCGCAGATCCAGGGCGACCAATTCACCTTGAACGGTGAAAAGTCGCTGGTCCAACACGGCGCACAGGCCGACGTATGGATCGTGCCCGCAAGGCTGAATGGCGAAGTTGCCCTGTTCGCCGTTGCGCGCGATTCGGGCAACGTGGCGATCACTGAATACCGGACGATCGATGGCCAGCGTGCCGCTTCCTTGAAATTCACGGGCACGCCGTCCACACGCCTGGGCAATGCGCAAACCGGGGCCGCGACACTTGAACATATCGCGGATTACGCGACGTTCCTGCTCTGCGCCGAAGCCGTCGGCGTGCTCGATGCGCTCAATCACGCGACGGTCGAGTACACGAAGGAACGCAAGCAGTTCGGCACGCCCATCGCACGGTTTCAGGCGTTGCAGCATCGCATGGTCGAGATGCTGATCCACGCTGAGCAAGCACGTTCGATCACGTATCTGGCGGCTGCCCGCTACACGAGCAATGACGCGGACGAACGCCGTCGCGCGATTTCTGCAGCGAAAGTGCGGGTCGGTCAGGCGGCACGTTTCGTCGGTCAGCAGGCCGTGCAACTTCACGGCGGGATGGGCGTAACTAATGAAGTCGCGGCGGCACACTGGTTCAAGCGCTTGTCGATCATCGAGACAACGTTGGGCGACGTCGATCATCATCTGGAGCGGTTTGCATCGCTGCCAGGATTCGCCGACACTAACGTTTGAATAATCGACGCTTCATAAAAGGAGAATGGGGATGACATTCAGCTATGAGGATTTCAACGTCGGCGATGTAGCCGAACTCAGCGCGCATACGTTTTCGAAAGAGGAGATCATCGATTTCGCCGGACGTTATGATCCGCAGCCTTTTCACCTGAGCGAAGCGGGCGGCGAAGCATCGCCGTTTCGCGGACTGGTTGCGAGCGGATGGAACACCTGCTCCGCGATGATGGGCATTCTCGTGCGCGACATGCTGGCCGATTCTACATCTATGGGCTCGCCCGGGCTCGACAACATCCGCTGGCTCAAGCCGGTTCGCGTGAACGATACCGTGCGGTTGACGGTGCGCGTGTTGAGCAAGCGTGTTTCCGAAAGCAAGCCGGATCGAGGCATTGTCGGAACGCGTTGGGAAGCTTATAACCAGAATGGCGAGCTGGTCTTGACGGTGGATTCGGCGGCGATATTCGGGCTGCGTCGTCCGGAAAATACGCAATGACGCTCGCCTCAGCAGCAGATGTGAAAGCCGCGGAGGGCGGCGAGGAATACGTGAGCGGGTGGCTGGAAATAGATCAGTCGCGCGTGAACCGGTTCGCCGATGCCACCGACGACCATCAATGGATTCACGTCGACGTTGAACGGGCGAACAAAGAGTCGCCCTTTGGCGGACCGATTGCGCACGGGTTCCTGACGTTGGCGCTCGTGCCGAAATGGCTTGAGCAATGCGTTCCGCTGCAGCAGAAACTCGGCGTGAACTACGGCACCAACAAGGTCCGGTTCATGTCACCGGTTCCGGTTGGTTCGAAGTTGAGAGCGCGTTTCTTGGCTGAGAAGGTGACTGACGTGGAGCAGGGCGGCGTGCAGGTGATCTGGCGCGTGACTATCCAGAAAGAAGGCGCTGAGAAACCGGTCTGTGTCGCTGAGTTTATTACACGGCACTATTTCTGAAGTTCGCGTCCCGGTGACTTCTTTTTCGGAGCCGTCAAAGAAGTCACCGCATTGCTCAACGCTTACGCGTACCGGGCTAATTCAAGTTTTGCGACCGCATTCCGATGCACTTCATCGGGTCCATCGGCGAGGCGCAATGTCCGTGCGTGCGCGTACGCATAAGCGAGCGGGAAGTCGTCCGACACACCCCCGGCCCCATGCGCCTGAATCGCCCAGTCGATGATCTGACACGCGATGTTCGGCGCAACGACCTTGATCATCGCAATCTCGCCGCGGGCGCCCTTGTTGCCGGCTGTGTCCATCATGTAGGCCGCTTTCAGTGTGAGCAAGCGCGCCTGTTCGATCATGATCCGCGACTCGGCAATGCGCTCTTGCGTTACGCCATGCGCTGCGATCGGCTTGCCGAATGCAACCCGTTGCGATGTCCGTCTGCACATGAGTTCGAGCGCGCGCTCGGCTAATCCGATCAAGCGCATGCAATGATGAATGCGTCCGGACCCAAGACGCCCTTGCGCGATTTCGAATCCGCGCCCCTCGCCAAGCAATACATTCGATGCCGGCACGCGCACATTCTCAAGCGTGATGTCCATGTGGCCATGCGGCGCGTCGTCGTAACCGAAGACCGAAAGCGGCCGATGCACCGTAATGCCCGATGAATCCGCAGGGACGAGGATCATCGATTGTTGCTGATGTTTTGGCGCTTCCGGATCGGTCTTCCCCATCACGATAAACACCTTGCAGCGCGGATCGCCCGCACCCGATGACCACCACTTGTGACCGTTGATCACATAGCTGTCGCCATCGCGCACGATGCTGCACTGGATGTTGGTCGCATCCGACGAAGCCACGTCCGGCTCCGTCATCAGGAACGCCGAACGGATCTCGCCTTGCAGCAGCGGCTCGAGCCATTGCTGCTTGTGCTGATCGCTGCCATAACGTTCGATGGTCTCCATGTTGCCCGTGTCGGGCGCGCCGCAATTGAACACTTCGGGCGCCCAAGGCACGCGTCCCATGATCTCGCAAAGCGGCGCGTATTCCAGATTGCTTAACCCTGCGCCACGTTCCGATTCGGGCAGGAAGAGATTCCACAGGCCGGCATCGCGCGCGTGTTGCTTGAGCGTTTCGATCAACTCAAGCGGTATCCACGCATCGCCCTTTGCCCGGTTTGCCGCGATTTCCTGATTGAACGCGCGCTCGTTCGGATAGATGTGTTCATCGAAGAAAGCGGCCAGCTTGTGGCGCAGTTCCTGCACTTTCGGCGTGTAGTCGAAATTCATCTCGTCTCCTGTTCCTGATGTTTTATCCGGTCACTTTTTGCGCGTAAGACCATGCGAGTTCGGCCATCGGCCTGGCACGTTTGCCTGCATCGATCGCTTGTGCGCTCGCTGCTGTGCCCTCGCTCACGCGCTTCATGATTCCCTGCAGGATCGCGGCGATGCGGAACATGTTGTAGGCGAGGTAGAAATTCCAGTCGCCTTCGATCCTCAGGCCGGTGCGTTCGAGATATTGCGTGACGTAAGTCTGTTCGTCCGGAATGCCGAGCGCCGCCCAGTCGAGTCCGCCGATACCGCGAAATTGCGTCGGATCGACATGCCACGCCATGCAGTGATAGGCAAAGTCGGCGAGGGGATCGCCGAGCGTGGACAACTCCCAGTCGAGCACGGCGAGAACGCGCGGTTCTGTCGGGTGAAAGATCAGGTTGTCGAGCCGGAAGTCGCCATGAACAATCGACACGCTTTCGCCGCCGCGCGGAATATGTTTCGGCAGCCACTCGATCAGCTTGTTCATCGCTTCGATGGGTTCGGTTTGCGACGCAAGGTACTGCTTGCTCCATCGGCCGATCTGGCGCTCGAAATAGTTGCCCGGCTTGCCGTAGGTGTCCAGACCCGCTTTGATGATATCGACCGAATGCAAAGCTGCGATCACGCGATTCATTTCATCGTAGATGGCGCCGCGCTCGGCGGGCGTCAGGCCCGGCAGCGCCTGGTCCCACAACACGCGGCCCTCGATGAACTCCATCAAATAGAACGCGCGGCCAATCACGCTTTCGTCATCGCATAGCGCAAACATCTTCGCAACCGGTACGTCCGTGTCGGCAAGCGCATCCATCACGCGGTATTCACGATCAATGGCATGCGCCGATGGCAACAGCTTCGCCGCCGGTCCCGGCTTTGACCGCATCACATAACTGCGCGAGGGCGTGATCAGCTTGAACGTGGGGTTCGACTGGCCGCCGGCGAATTGTTCGACACTGACTGGCCCGACGAAACCTTCGATATGCGTTTCAAGCCACGCTGACAGCGCTTCCATGTCGAACTGTTGGCGCTCGTTGACGGGCCGCGTTCCTTCGAACGCCGAGAAATCCTGCTGTACGGGCAAGGGCGCGTCGTTTGAAGCCATCGTTGTCTCCTCCGGATTGCGTTCATAGGCTGGTCCACATGCAGCGTCGCGCTTCGAAGCGCTGTTGTCGCTGCTTGCGCGGTTACTTCAGGGCTGACGTGTATCGCACGAATTGTTCGTAGAGCAATTCCATGGTCGTGTTGCGCGCGCTTGCGTGAAGGGGCGACGGCGGCGAATGATTCAGCGCGCGGATGACCCAGTCGCCGGGTTTGTCGCCGATATCGAGCGCGTTGATGCATCCCGTTGTCTGCGACAGATGCCCGAAGAACATGCGTCCGCCGCCCGTGATCGCGTGCGACAACAACGCGCGATTCACGCCGCCGTGCAATACCAGCAACGCGGTGTCCCAGGATAAATCGTCCCGCAGCCGTTGCAGCGGCGGCAACACACGATCCAGCAATTCGCCGATGGTCTCGCCGCCAAGGAACGTGGTTGTCTCCGGCACGATGCCGTCGAACACGCTGAGAAACGCGCGCTCGATATCCTTCGCGGGCAGGTTGCTCAATCGGCCGCCGCGGATCTCTTCCCATTCCGGCCAGACATCGATTTCGATTTCCTGACCCGTTTCAGCCAGCACGCGCTGTGCCGTCTCGATCGTTCTCGGCAGACCGCTGACAATGACCTTGTCGAAGCGGATCTGCTGCGCCTTGAACTCGCTTCCGGCCGCGGTCGCTTCGTCGCGGCCGCGTTCATTGAGCGGCACGCCCATTGGATCGATGGCGCGGCCGGTTGCATCGAAATACGTCACGTCGCCGTGCCGCATCAGGAAGATGCGGCGGCGTTTTGGGAGTTCGTAGGGTGTGGTCATCATTTGTAGAGCGGTGGCCGCTTTTCGAGGAACGCGTTGATGCCTTCGAGCGCGTTGCCGTTATGGAGCGCGTCGACAAAACCGTCGCGTTCGGCGTCGAGTTGTTCGGCAAGCGATTGCGTTTCAGCCGATGCGATCAGCGTCTTGATCTGCGCCAGCGCTTTCGGCGCCATGCGGCCGAGTTCGTCGGCCCAGGCGATGGCGGTATCGAGCGCCGCGCCGGGTTTCGTCACGCGATTCACCACGCCGGCTTCGTGCAAACGTGAGGCGCCGATCGGCTTGGCCTCAAGCAGGATCTCGGTGGCAAGCGCACGTGGCAAGGCGCGCGTGAGGAACCACGAGCCGCCGCCATCGGGCGTGAGGCCCACGCGGGCGTACGACATCACGAACTTGGCGTCATCGGCAGCGACGAGCAGGTCGCACGCCAGCGCGAGCGAGAAGCCCGCGCCCGCTGCCGCGCCTTCCACGGCCGCGATCACCGGTTTTGTGGATGACCTCAGCGCCACGATCCATTCGCCCAGCATGTCGATGCTCGCCGCTTGCACCGATGGGTCCTTCGCGCGATTTTCAAGCAGGCGGTTCAGGTTGCCGCCGGCGCAAAAGAAGTTGTCGGCGCCGGTCAGCACGATCGCGCGCACGGATGTATCGCGCTCGGCCGTGTTCATCGCCTCGATTCCGGCTGCGTACATATCCGGGTGCAACGCGTTGCGCGCGCCCGGATTGGACAGCTTCAGAACGAGCGTAGTGTCGCTTTCGGCCGGCCGCGCGGAGAGCAGTTCGGCGCTCATTCTGCTGCCTCATCGAAGGTGAGTGACAGGCCAAGCTGTGCGCGACGCGTCAACCACGGCGACGGGCGATAACGCGGGTCACCCAGCACGCCCTGGATGTTGCGCAGAATGGTGAGGATGGTCGTCGCACCGAGTGCGTCGCCGAGTACGAGCGGACCACGCGGATACCCCAGCCCGAGCGTCACGGCGAGATCGATATCGGCGGGTGAAGCGATACGCTGCTGCGCGATGTCGCAACCAATATTCACGATGGTCGCCACGACGCGTTGCGCAACGAACCCCGTGGAATCGCGGATCACGGTGACAGGAACGCCGTCGAAAGCGAAGAGGGCGTGCGCGGCGTCGCGGAACTCGGCCGTGGTCGCGGGCGTGGTCATGATGGTGCGGCGGTTGGCATCGGCGAGCGGGAACAGCGTGTCGATGGCAACCGTACGCGACGCATCCAGCTTTTCCGCGACGCATGCCGTGGTTGCATCGTGGCCGAGCGGCGTCACGATGATCAGCGAATCCGGCGCGGGCGTGCCGCCGGTATCGATGGTCACATTCGTTTCCATCTTCGCGATCAGCCGGAACACTTCCTCGCGCGCCTGGACCGACGCACGGCTCACCCAGACGCGCCGCGGCAGCGTGGTCGGCGCAGGCGCTTCTTCGGGCGTCTGCTGCTTGCCATCGACGTACTTATAGAAACCTTCGCCGACCTTGCGCCCGATCAACCCGCCGGCAAGCCGCGTCCCGGTAATCGGCGACGGCGTGAATCTTGGTTCCTCGTAAAACTGGTGATAGATCGACTCCATCACCGGATGCGAAACGTCGAGCGCGGTCAGGTCGAGCAACTCGAACGGTCCGAGTCTGAAGCCGGCCTGCTCGCGCATGATCCGGTCGATATCGGCAAAACTCGCCACGCCTTCGCCGGCGATCCGCAATCCCTCGGTGTTCATGCCACGCCCGGCGTGATTCACGATGAACCCCGGCATGTCCTTCGCGCGCACCGGCGTATGGCCCATCTGGCGGCCGAGCGCCATGAGCGCGTCACCGGCGGCGGGGTCGCCACGTAATCCATCAATCACCTCGACCACTTTCATCAGCGGCACGGGGTTGAAGAAATGCAGGCCGACGACGCGTTCGGGCTTCGTGCATCCGGCGGCGATCGCGGTAATGGAAAGCGACGACGTGTTCGACGCCAGGATGCAATCGTCGCGAACGATGCCTTCCAGCTCGCGGAACAACTCGCGCTTGGGATCGAGCTTTTCCACTATCGCCTCGATCACGACATCGCAATCGGCGAGGTCGCTGATTGCCTCCGCCGCATGAATGCGGGCCAGCGCCTCGTGCGCTTCGGCTTCGGTGAGCTTGCCTTTTGCGGCAAGTTTGTTCAGGGTATCGGCGAGATACTCGCGAGCGGCCGTGATGGCTTCCTTGTTGGCATCGAAGAGACGTACGGTCAAGCCGCCCGTCGCCGCGATCTGCGCGATACCGCGTCCCATCGCGCCGCTGCCGACCACGCCCAACGTTCGAATCACTGTGTCGCGAAAACTCATGGTGTGTCTCACTCCTTATTTTGCTAGATTAGCACGGTCGTGCTGTTAGTGAGATGGCCTCGAAGGCCGTCGATTGCATGCATTATTAAAAACGAAAGACGTTCAGGAGACTCGCGATGCTCAAGCTGTATGGTTTTCCGCTGTCCAACTACGTGAACAAGGTGAAGTTCGTGCTGCTCGAACACGACATTGCGTTCGAGGAAGTGCGGGCCAATTTTGGCCAGGATGAAGCGACACTCGCTCAGTCGCCTCTCGGTAAGGTGCCGTATATCGAGACCGGGAACGGATCGCTGTGCGAGTCACAGGTGATCATCGAATATCTGGCGAGCGCATATCCGGACAAGCCCATCTTTTCCGCCGATCCGTTCACTGCCGCCAAGGAGCGCGAGATGATTGCGTTCATCGAGTTGCATCTGGAACTCGTCGCGCGGGATCTCTACAAGCAGGCGTTTTTTGGCGGCACCGTCACCGATTACACGAAGTCGCGTGCCGAAAAACGGCTCCGTCACGGCGTAGCGGGACTCAAGCGGATTGCGAAGTTCGAACCGTACGCGCTTGGCACGACCTTCAGTATCGCCGATGTGAGTGCATTCGTGAATTTGCCGCTCGTCGGGCTGACGACAAAAGCGGTTTATGGCGCGGATTTCCTGCTGGAGGCGGGTATCGACTGGAAGGCGCACAACAGGCGCGTAGGGGAACGGCCGGCCGCACAGAAAGTGACGGCCGACCGGCTGGCGTTCATGGACGCGCAGAAAAAAGAACTGCCGAAGATCTGAAGTTCTACAGGCTCGCGAGGCGTTCGAGCGCGGTGCGCAGCGTTGCTTCTTTTTTCGCGAAGCAAAAACGCACCACGCCCGATTCGTGGCTCTCGTGATAAAACGCGGATACTGGAATGGCCGCTACGCCGATCTCGCTCGTGAGCCATTGCGAGAATTCCGCTTCGGGCAAGTCGCTGATGGCCGAATAGTCGACGCACTGGAAATACGTGCCGTCGCAGGGCACCAATTTGAAGCGCGAGTTCGCGAGGCCCGCGCGGAAGAAGTCGCGCTTTTGCTGGTAGAAAGCCGGCAAATCCATATAAGGCGACGGGTCCTTCAAGTACTCCGCAATGCCGACCTGCATCGGCGTATTCACGGTGAACACGTTGAACTGATGTACCTTGCGGAACTCGGCCGTAAGAGCCGCGGGCGCAGCGACATAGCCGACCTTCCAGCCCGTCACATGAAACGTCTTGCCGAAACTCGATACCACGAAGCTGCGCGCGGCCAGGTCCGGATAACGCGAGACGCTTTCGTGCGGCGCGCCGTCGAAGACCATGTGTTCGTAAACTTCGTCGGAGAGGATCAGCACGTCGGTGCCGCGCATGATTTCGTCGAGCTTTTGCATGTCGGCGGCGCGCCAGACACGGCCCGTCGGGTTGTGCGGCGTGTTGACGATCAGAAGGCGCGTTTTGGGCGTGATCGCTGCGGCAATCTTATCGAAAGGGAGTGCGTAGTCGGGTGCTTCCAGCGATACAAACACCGGCTTGCCGCCCGCCAGTTCAATAGCCGGGACGTAGCAGTCGTACATCGGCTCGATCACGACGACTTCATCGCCTGGAAGCACGCAGCACAGGATGGCCGTCAGGATGGCTTGCGTGGCGCCGGCCGTCACCGTGATTTCGCGATCCACGTCGTATTTGCGACCGTAGAGCCGCTCGATCTTTTCGCTGATCGCGTGACGCAGCGGCGCGGCGCCGGCCATCGGCGGATACTGGTTGTGGCCGTCCCGCATCGCGTTCGCCACCGCATCCACGATTCGCGGATCGCAGGCGAAATCCGGAAAACCCTGGCCAAGGTTGACCGCGCCTGTCTGTGTCGCGAGTGCGCTCATGACCGTGAAAATGGTCGTGCCGACATTCGGCAGACGTGACGTGATGGCAGGAACGGCGGCGGAATGCGGAAGGTCGTGCGAGGCGTTCATAGTGGTTTCGATCGGCTGCGCTGGAAGAATGTGTCGTATTTTAAACGTCGATTGCGTCCGTTTCCGGATTGGCCTCGACCTGCGCGTTGAAGCTTGTCACGAACGGCGCCGGCTGGGCTATCCGGAAGCCAAAATCACGCGCGGTGCGTTTCGCAAGTTTGAGCAGCGCCCGGTCCTTCGATACCAGCCAGTCCGCCTTGCTTGCATGCGCCAGTTCGAGAAACTTCTGGTCGTCGCGGTCCTTGCATTTCGGCAGCGGCGGTGTGTCTTCGGGTAGCGGTTCGATTTCAACCAGGCGAGAAAGCCGCGCAACCGTTTCCAGCGCCTGGGCCTTGTCTACGGCAAAGCGCACGAATTGCGGATAGTCCAGCACATACGTCAGTTCTTTCAGGCAACGCGCATCGATCAACGCTTCCAGCGTGCCGGCTTCGAGCGCGGCGCGAATGGGGCGGGAATTGGGGTCATCGAAAACAAGAATGTCGATCCACACATTCGAATCGAGCACGGCGCGCCACGCGGGGGATTTTTTCATTCGATACAATCGAGGGTTTCCGTCTTCATCGTTGGCAAGCGTGCCGGCGAGCCCCTATGATAATCGTTCTCTCGCCGGCCAAATCGCTCGACTACGAGACCCCGCCGCACGTGACGAAGCACACGTTGCCTGAATTCACCGCAGATTCCGCCGAGCTCATCAAGGCGCTGCGCAAACTCTCGCCACAGGATATCGGCAGTCTCATGCATATCTCCGACCCGCTCGCGCGACTCAACTTTCAGCGTTATGCCGACTGGTCGCCGACGTTCAGTGAGGACAATTCGAAGCAGGCCATGCTCGCGTTCAACGGTGACGTCTACGAAGGTTTCGACGCCAAATCGCTTCATGC
Source organism: Burkholderia sp. PAMC 26561 (assembly GCF_001557535.2). Taxonomy (NCBI): domain Bacteria; kingdom Pseudomonadati; phylum Pseudomonadota; class Betaproteobacteria; order Burkholderiales; family Burkholderiaceae; genus Burkholderia; species Burkholderia sp. PAMC 26561. The sequence goes on along the minus strand of NZ_CP014306.1, from coordinate 29,477 downwards.
GGCCGACCTCGACTACGCGCAGAACCATGTGCGGGTGTTGTCCGGGCTCTACGGATTGCTGCGGCCGCTCGACCTTTTGCAGCCTTATCGGCTGGAAATGGGCACGAAGTTCGCAAACGCTCGGGGCAAGGATCTTTATGCGTTCTGGGGCGATCGCATCACGGTGGCGCTCAACGGGCAGATGAAAAAGCAGCGCGGCGCGAAGGTGCTGATCAATTGCGCATCCGGCGAGTATTTCAAGTCGGTGCAGCCGAAGCGGCTCGACGCGCCAATCGTCACGCCCGTGTTTCAGGAATGGAAGAACGGCCAGTACAAGATCATCAGTTTTCACGCAAAACGTGCGCGCGGGTTGATGGCGCGGTTCGCCGTGCAGCATAGAATCGATGAACCGGAAGGCCTCAAGGATTTCGGCAGCGAAGGCTACGCGTTCGATAAAAAAGCATCGACTGACGCCACGTATGTGTATCGCCGGCGCGTTGGGGCTTGATGCAATGACCTGCTGCAGCACTGGACAAATCAAGGAAGCGTCATGAGCATCTCAATCACGAGTCATTTCGATGCGGGCGCGATCAACGTCGTTTCCGCCGATAACCCCGCCGACATCCGCCTGCGTATCCGCCCGGACAGCCACGCCGATTTCGCGCAGTGGTTCTACTTTCGCGTGGGTAACGTCCGCGATGTAGCGCTCACCCTGACCTTCGAAAACGCCGCCGACTGCGCGTTTGCCGACGGCTGGCGCGACTATCGCGCGGTCGCCAGCTACGACAGGATCAACTGGTTCCGGGTGCCGACCCGTTATGACGGCCGGGTAATGACGATCGAGCACACGCCCGATTTCGATGCCATTTATTACGCTTACTTCGAGCCGTACAGCGAAGAGCGGCACGCAGGTTTCATCGGCGCGGTACAGCAGATGCCGCACGCCACGCTCACGGAAATTGGCCGCACCGTGCAAGGCCGCCCGATGGCACTTTTGACGCTGGGCTTGCTTGAAGACGATGAAGACGAAGCTGAAGACGGCGAAGAAGATCACATAACACTTGAGCCGAAGAAAAACGTCTGGATCATCGCGCGTCAGCATCCGGGCGAAACCATGGCCGAATGGTTCGTGGAAGGTTTGATCAAACGGCTGGCAGGGTGGGGCGACTGGGCCGGCGATCCGGTCGCGCGCCTGGTCTTCGAGCACGCCGTGTTTCACATCGTGCCCAACATGAATCCCGATGGCAGCGTTCTTGGCAACCTGCGCACGAACGCAGCAGGTGCCAACCTGAATCGCGAATGGATGGAGCCGGACGGCGCGCGCAGCCCGGAAGTGCTCGCGGTACGCAACGCCATGCACGCAATAGGCTGCGATCTTTTTTTCGATATTCACGGCGACGAAGCACTGCCTTACGTGTTCGTGGCGGGCTCGGAGATGTTGCCGGGGTTCACCGAAAAGCAGGCCGAGGAGCAGAAGGCGTTTATCGAATGCTTCAAGCAGGCAAGTCCTGACTTTCAGGATGTGTACGGTTACGAAGCCAACAAGTACCAGACTGACGCGCTGAAGCTCGCGTCGAAGTACGTTGGCAATGAGTTCGGGTGTTTGTCTCTGACGCTCGAAATGCCGTTCAAGGACAACGCGAACCTGCCGGACGAGCGGGTAGGATGGAACGGGGAACGCAGTGCGGCGCTTGGCGCGGCGATGCTGCAGGCCATCTTGCGCCATTTGCAGGCGTTCTGACTCGCGCGGACAGGCTGATGCGCGGTCAGGAGCGCGTTCAAGAAAGGGCGAGATCGTAAGCGACGATCTCGTCCTTTTGTTTTGCCTGGCGTCAGTGCTTCTTCTTCGTCGACTTGGCCGAGGACGATTTCTTCGCTGCCGAAGCGGATGCCTTGCCCTTTGATCCGGCTTTGCCCTTGACGGCGCTGTGCTTGCCGCGAGCGCTGTGACCGGATCGTGGTTCGGCACGCGGTCTGGCCGCAGGCACCGGGTCATTCCAGCCGAACGCCAGCATCTGGCTGCCTACGTAGCCGCATCGAAATTTGAGTGTCGGTGGCGTTGTGTCACCGTCCTTCGACACGCCGAGCCCCTCGACGGTCACCACGTTATCAACCTTGATCCGCTGCTTGTGATCATCGAACGAATCATTCCACGGGACGATGCTGCCATGCGCGGCATCGAACGAACTCGCTGGAAATTCGACGCGATCAAACGCCGTCGATGTACTCGCGACGAAGCTGCCGTGCGCGGCGCAATCGGCCATCAAGGGATTGGCGTTGAAGTCGGTCACGAAGTGATTGACGAGCTCATTGCGGTCGTCGACCGTATCGGCGAACGCAGTGGCGTTGAAAAGGGCTGACGTGATTGTCGCTACGGATGCGATCGCTACCAGCCGGCCGACCAGCCGAAGCAGTCGACGCGGTACTTGAATACTATCCATCGGGTTGGGCACTAAAGAGACATCAGGCACGTAAGAGGCCTGACAGTGAGCAGGAGTTCCATCTTATATCAAATTCTTTAGCAGGCTGGCCGCGGCCAGCTGCGTTCAGACTCGCGGCCCACGATCCAGCCGATACCGCCGGACATCGAAAGTCGTGATCCAGGTCGGCCTGTAGACGGTGATGAGAATTGTGAAAAGGCCGGTGAAGAGCGCTTCGCCGGCAACCAGCAGCGTGGCGGCAAGCGTAAAGCCCGCAGGTATGAACAGCCGCCCGTCGGCAAGGATGATTTGGAGCAGCAGACCTGAAGCACACGCCGCTGCGACAGCAACAGCGGAGGTGAGAAAGCCGTGACCCAGGATAAAGACGAACAAGCTCCGGGGAATCCACGCCTGAATGGCTTTTTGCAGCAGCGAAGACACGGCGACTGGCAAGGCACCGAACAAGAGGAATGTCACCGGAACCCCGGGCCACGCCGCATCAAGCACCACAGCCGCCAGGCCCGTCGCCACTGCCATGCCGACCATGGCGAGCTGCCAGTCAAATAGCGTGACCATCAGCGTTGCGCCGAGCAGATGAATGGCCGGACCGTCTTCGAACCATGTATTGCAGGCCCACAGCACCGTAACCGCAACCACGATCCCGAACCACACATGCTGAAGTGTTCCGTCCTGCAGCCGGCGAAACGGGTTCTTCCAGATGCAAAGCGCGAGCACACTCGCAGTGACTATCCAGCCACCTATTGCAAGCCACAGCGGGAGAGGTGTGTAGAAGAAACCCATAGATCTCATATTACTCGTTTGCGCCCGAAAACGTGTGCATTGACTGTGCCAGCGTGGTTTAGCGGGCGCGACGCCGTAACTTGTGCGTTGCGCCCGTGCGCCGTTTCGTGGTTATGCAGTGCTGTCAGTCACCAAAGCGCGGCAAGGGTTGAGCAGCCATCGGCATCAGATCCTCGTCCTCTTCCGGACGCTGTGAGTAGGTTGCCGAGGCCGGTGCCCGCAACGGAATGACGCCTGCGTCGCCGAGCGACGGGCGGGGCGAAGCATCAGCCTCCCGCCTCAATACTTCCAAATGACGGTTCTGCCAGCCGTTATAAATCGCCACTGCCGCCGCGCGATTGGGCGCGCCGAGCTGCTGGAAGATACTGCCAAGGTGTATTTTCACCGTGCCCTCGCTGATCCCCAGCGTCTTCGCGATGATTTTGTTCGTGCTCCCCATGTGCAGGCATCGCATGATCTGTTGCTGACGCAGCGACAGCGTGTTGAACCGCTTCAATCCCTTCCGAAACTCCCGTGGCTCAGTTTCGCGGCGCGCGGCAAGACCGGGTTCCAACGTTGGATCGAGCGCATTTGCGGGGACGTAATGGCCCCCGAGCAGCACCATTTCCAGCGCACGGACGATCAACGTCGGATCGAGGTCGCGCGGCACGACGCCTCGCGCCCCTGCGCCCAGGAACAAGCGGACCTTGGGCGTGGAGGCTTCGTCAACAATGATGGCTGCCGGTGTTCTCGGGAAAGCCTCGAGCAGCATTCGCAGGTCGGCCATGCGCATGGCCTTGTGCCAGTCGATCACGATCATATCCGGCTCGAGTCTCAGGACCGCGCTTGCAGCTTGCCGCCAATCTTTCGCCTCATTGAAGCGGGCCCGCCGGTCTATGTGCCGCAGTAGCGCTTTCAAACCTTCGCGACGTTCAGCTTCCGAATTAACTATTGTGAATTTCATGTCTGCCCCTAGTCATTTGATTTTCACGCGATTCCCGTTTGTGAAGAACGGGCATATGCGATTAAGCCCATGATGACTAATTGCAGAGAAAAATGCGCCCTGTCCGAACGGCATAGGCGGATCTTATGAATTCGTAAAAAATGCGGGCGTGTCTAAGATAGTTTCTTAGCGCAGCGCGTTTTTTATAGAAGGTTCTTAAGCGCGATGAGCGCGACAGGAAAGATTGAGACATATCCGATCAACGCCAAGGCCCGACAGTCTTGTCGCGCCTCGAATTTGCGTTTTTAAGTCGTAGGTTTTAATTCGCCAAAGTTTGTGATGTAGCGAATTCGCAAAAAAATGCCGCTCCAACGTTAATGGAGCGGCTGTCTCGTCGATTCAATCCGGTCGGTTAGTTATTGATTGTGTCGTTTCTATTATGAAAATCGCAATCCGTTGATTTTTCCGAGTTGGAAAGTTAGTGAAAGTGCGGCTGGGCAGGCTCAGCATCTTCCGGCATTTCGGCGTGCACGATCTCGCCTAATGGATCGGCATATAACGGCACGCCGCAATCTTCGCAGTATTCCGGCTCGAAGCGCCCGGAATGCCGCCGAACATCGGTCAACCCTGAGCGCTTTAGCAGCCCAACGATCGCTTCGACCGGACCATCCGCGCCTTCGAGTTCCGCTACATCGTCCGCCTCAGCGCCAGGCTCGCCATTTTCCCGCCCATAGAGTGGCCATACAACGCCGTAGATCACGTCGTTGCTGCCCCGGCGGGTAAATCCAATCCTGTATTCATCGATACGCTGCTCGCCAAATCCCGCGATGACCGCACGCAGTTCGTCCGGCGCTGTTCCCAACGTGTCGAAGAGATAGCGAACGGCGGTGCGCACCGAGTGCGGGCGGACCTGTTCGTCGGCGTCGCGGCACGCCGAGTAATACGCGTCGGGCAGCAGGCACTCGAATTCACAGCCGGGCAGAACGGTCGCAAAGGTCGCTCCGCCTTGGGTTGCCCAATGTTCAAGACATTGACCGCGTTCGACCCGAACGCCGTCCGTCTCCTCTTGCCAGCGAAACAGCGCTGAACCGGTGGGTACGATCGCCATCGCGAGCAGAAAACGCGGATCGGCAAGAATCGGCGATGTCTCGGGCAAATCCGCCAGGTTCAATCGAGCGGGCGCCTGGCCCAGCACGGTCTGGATCAGCAATTGCGCAACGCGCGACGTTTCCACATGATGCCGCGGCAACTGATCGATGCTGTACAGATACGGCGAAACCGCGACCCTGGCGCCGTCCGCCATTACATGGGCCTGCAATTGAGTGCGCAACGCGTCCGCGACATCGGCTTTCAACGGACCAGACGGAATCGAGTATCTCGTCCAAGCAAGCACCGGCGCCGCAATCAGAAGGGCGTCATGAGCGACACCGTCGATATCGATGGTGAACGACTCGCTCTGCGTCTCGGCCATGTCGGCGAGCGCGCCGTACGCATCGGGGAATTTGAGTTGCAGGTGGTCGAGCGCGGCGTCGAGCGCCGTCTGGTTCCCATTGCGGACGATCTTTGCGAGAAGCGTATCGAGGCGCGCTTCCCAAAACCGGTCTTCAATACGGCTGCCCGACGCAAACAGCGAGAGCGAGAGGCCGACTAGTTTGTCGGCGTCAGGGGGAAGTCGTTTGGCGATTCGCGAGCGCATAGGAGGCATATTCATCAGGTGCAAAGAACCTTTGATTGTAGTCGCTATATGGGGGCTTGAGCCGTAAAGCGAACCGCGGTTTGTCAGGCCCGACTACCGGCGTTACGCGAGCACCTGCACGCACCCGTAAAATTCTTTTCCCGAACCCCTTGCGCAGTGTTGAAACGGGCACTAGAATTCCGTTCCTTCGCTTCACAACGAGGCGAAGGGAAGTGAGAAAGTGCAGGTGCAGTGGCGCGCAAGAGGAAGCCGCAGAGCCAAGCAGGACGGGCCTTGCAGCAAAATCGGAAGTCGCGGGTTGAGTAAAAAACCTGTTGACGAAAAGCGAAACGTTCTACATAATCTCGTTTCTGTGCTGCAAACGCAGCGACGCGAAAGCGGTGGTGTTCCGAGGGATGGGATGCTGCGGTTTTGGTGAATGTTCTTTAAAAACTAACAGCCGATAAGTGTGGGCGCTTGGTGTTTTGCTTTAGAGCGTGGTGGTGTCTTTCGGGGCGCTGCCGTGAAGCGAAAGTATCAAGTCTCACACTAGTATTAAGGTAGGTTTTGAGCGTCTTTTCAGAGATGGAAAGATGGGAGGAACTTGTCAGTACGTTGAGTGAGCGACCTATTCGGAAGAATAGAAAACAGTAACAGGCATTGAACTGAAGAGTTTGATCCTGGCTCAGATTGAACGCTGGCGGCATGCCTTACACATGCAAGTCGAACGGCAGCACGGGGGCAACCCTGGTGGCGAGTGGCGAACGGGTGAGTAATACATCGGAACGTGTCCTGTAGTGGGGGATAGCCCGGCGAAAGCCGGATTAATACCGCATACGATCTACGGAAGAAAGCGGGGGATCGCAAGACCTCGCGCTATAGGGGCGGCCGATGGCAGATTAGCTAGTTGGTGGGGTAAAGGCCTACCAAGGCGACGATCTGTAGCTGGTCTGAGAGGACGACCAGCCACACTGGGACTGAGACACGGCCCAGACTCCTACGGGAGGCAGCAGTGGGGAATTTTGGACAATGGGGGAAACCCTGATCCAGCAATGCCGCGTGTGTGAAGAAGGCCTTCGGGTTGTAAAGCACTTTTGTCCGGAAAGAAAACCTTTGCACTAATACTGTGAGGGGATGACGGTACCGGAAGAATAAGCACCGGCTAACTACGTGCCAGCAGCCGCGGTAATACGTAGGGTGCGAGCGTTAATCGGAATTACTGGGCGTAAAGCGTGCGCAGGCGGTTCGTTAAGACAGATGTGAAATCCCCGGGCTTAACCTGGGAACTGCATTTGTGACTGGCGAGCTAGAGTATGGCAGAGGGGGGTAGAATTCCACGTGTAGCAGTGAAATGCGTAGAGATGTGGAGGAATACCGATGGCGAAGGCAGCCCCCTGGGCCAATACTGACGCTCATGCACGAAAGCGTGGGGAGCAAACAGGATTAGATACCCTGGTAGTCCACGCCCTAAACGATGTCAACTAGTTGTTGGGTCTTCATTGACTTAGTAACGTAGCTAACGCGTGAAGTTGACCGCCTGGGGAGTACGGTCGCAAGATTAAAACTCAAAGGAATTGACGGGGACCCGCACAAGCGGTGGATGATGTGGATTAATTCGATGCAACGCGAAAAACCTTACCTACCCTTGACATGGTCGGAACCTGGCTGAAAGGCTGGGGTGCTCGAAAGAGAACCGATACACAGGTGCTGCATGGCTGTCGTCAGCTCGTGTCGTGAGATGTTGGGTTAAGTCCCGCAACGAGCGCAACCCTTGTCCTTAGTTGCTACGCAAGAGCACTCTAAGGAGACTGCCGGTGACAAACCGGAGGAAGGTGGGGATGACGTCAAGTCCTCATGGCCCTTATGGGTAGGGCTTCACACGTCATACAATGGTCGGAACAGAGGGCTGCCAACCCGTGAGGGGGAGCTAATCCCAGAAAACCGATCGTAGTCCGGATCGTAGTCTGCAACTCGACTACGTGAAGCTGGAATCGCTAGTAATCGCGGATCAGCATGCCGCGGTGAATACGTTCCCGGGTCTTGTACACACCGCCCGTCACACCATGGGAGTGGGTTTTACCAGAAGTGGCTAGTCTAACCGCAAGGAGGACGGTCACCACGGTAGGATTCATGACTGGGGTGAAGTCGTAACAAGGTAGCCGTATCGGAAGGTGCGGCTGGATCACCTCCTTTCTCGAGCTCAACGCTTCTGAACGAAGCACTGAAGTGCTCACGCTTATCGGCTGTAAGAAGACAGGCTAAGGGTCTGTAGCTCAGTTGGTTAGAGCACCGTCTTGATAAGGCGGGGGTCGTTGGTTCGAATCCAACCAGACCCACCATTTACTCTTGAACGTTTGAAAGAACGAACGATGATAAATGCAGACCCTCAAGCATCAAGGTATTTGGGGGATTAGCTCAGCTGGGAGAGCACCTGCTTTGCAAGCAGGGGGTCGTCGGTTCGATCCCGTCATCCTCCACCAATCATCAATGCCAAGCACGTTTAGACCGAGCCATGCCGGTCGAGCGTGATTTGCATTGGCGATTGAGCCAGTCAGTAAAATCATGTGGAGCATAGCGCTTCAGGTGATGCTGTCGTTCTTTAACAATCTGGAAGAAGTAGTAAAGAGATTCACGAAAGCATACTTAGAGATGGGTGTGTGAGTAGGTGAATCAGGGTTGTGATTGTATCAATGTATGAAAAAGTGATCGAGAGATTGCTTTGGAATACGGCGCAACACGAATACTCAACCTATAGCGGTGTGAAAGAGGTTTCCCTCGAAGCTGAACTTCGGTTCGGAGTCGGGAGGAGTCTCGGAGACGCACTCGTTATAGGGTCAAGCGAACAAGTGCATGTGGTGGATGCCTTGGCGATCACAGGCGATGAAGGACGCGGTAGCCTGCGAAAAGCTACGGGGAGCTGGCAAACGAGCTTTGATCCGTAGATGTCCGAATGGGGAAACCCGGCCCTTCTGGGTCATCCGTAACTGAATACATAGGTTACGTGAAGCGAACGCGGTGAACTGAAACATCTAAGTAACCGCAGGAAAAGAAATCAACCGAGATTCCCAAAGTAGTGGCGAGCGAAATGGGATCAGCCTGTACTCTTTAGCACGACCGTTAGCCGAACACTCTGGAAAGTGTGGCCATAGCAGGTGATAGCCCTGTAGGCGAAAGCGGATGTGTGGAACTAGGTGTACGACAAGTAGGGCGGGACACGTGAAATCCTGTCTGAAGATGGGGGGACCATCCTCCAAGGCTAAATACTCGTGATCGACCGATAGTGAACCAGTACCGTGAGGGAAAGGCGAAAAGAACCCCGGGAGGGGAGTGAAATAGATCCTGAAACCGCATGCATACAAACAGTCGGAGCCTCGTAAGGGGTGACGGCGTACCTTTTGTATAATGGGTCAGCGACTTACGTTCAGTAGCAAGCTTAACTGATTAAGGCAGGCGTAGCGAAAGCGAGTCCGAATAGGGCGTTCAGTTGCTGGGCGTAGACCCGAAACCAAGTGATCTATCCATGGCCAGGTTGAAGGTGCGGTAACACGTACTGGAGGACCGAACCCACTAATGTTGAAAAATTAGGGGATGAGCTGTGGATAGGGGTGAAAGGCTAAACAAACTTGGAAATAGCTGGTTCTCTCCGAAAACTATTTAGGTAGTGCCTCGTGTATCACCTTCGGGGGTAGAGCACTGTCATGGTTGTGGGGTCCATTGCGGATTACTACGCCATAGCAAACTCCGAATACCGAAGAGTGCAATCACGGGAGACAGACATCGGGTGCTAACGTCCGGTGTCAAGAGGGAAACAACCCAGACCGCCAGCTAAGGTCCCCAAATATTGCTAAGTGGGAAACGAAGTGGGAAGGCTAAAACAGTCAGGAGGTTGGCTTAGAAGCAGCCACCCTTTAAAGAAAGCGTAATAGCTCACTGATCGAGTCGTCCTGCGCGGAAGATGTAACGGGGCTAAGCAATATACCGAAGCTGCGGATGCGAGATTTATCTCGCATGGTAGGAGAGCGTTCCGTAAGCCTGTGAAGGTGCATTGAAAAGTGTGCTGGAGGTATCGGAAGTGCGAATGCTGACATGAGTAGCGATAAAGGGGGTGAAAAGCCCCCTCGCCGTAAGCCCAAGGTTTCCTACGCAACGTTCATCGGCGTAGGGTGAGTCGGCCCCTAAGGCGAGGCAGAAATGCGTAGCTGATGGGAAGCAGGTTAATATTCCTGCACCATTGTTAAATGCGATGGGGGGACGGATCGCGGAAGGTTGTCCGGGTGTTGGAAGTCCCGGTCCTTGTATTGGAGAAGGCGCTTAGGCAAATCCGGGCGCGGAATTCAAGGGTACGAGGCCATTCACTTAGGTGAAGAAGCAATCGGAAGTGGTTCCAAGAAAAGCCTCTAAGCTTCAGTTTAACAAGACCGTACCGCAAACCGACACAGGTGGGCGAGATGAGTATTCTAAGGCGCTTGAGAGAACTCGGGAGAAGGAACTCGGCAAATTGGTACCGTAACTTCGGGATAAGGTACGCCCCTGTAGCTTGATGCGCCTGCGCGCAAAGGGTGAAGGGGTTGCAATAAACTGGTGGCTGCGACTGTTTAATAAAAACACAGCACTCTGCAAACACGAAAGTGGACGTATAGGGTGTGACGCCTGCCCGGTGCCGGAAGATTAAATGATGGGGTGCAAGCTCTTGATTGAAGTCCCGGTAAACGGCGGCCGTAACTATAACGGTCCTAAGGTAGCGAAATTCCTTGTCGGGTAAGTTCCGACCTGCACGAATGGCGTAACGATGGCCACACTGTCTCCTCCCGAGACTCAGCGAAGTTGAAGTGTTTGTGATGATGCAATCTCCCCGCGGCTAGACGGAAAGACCCCATGAACCTTTACTGTAGCTTTGCATTGGACTTTGAACCGATCTGTGTAGGATAGGTGGGAGGCTATGAAACCGGAACGCTAGTTTCGGTGGAGCCGTCCTTGAAATACCACCCTGGTTTGTTTGAGGTTCTAACCTTGGCCCGTGATCCGGGTCGGGGACAGTGCATGGTAGGCAGTTTGACTGGGGCGGTCTCCTCCCAAAGTGTAACGGAGGAGTACGAAGGTACGCTAGGTACGGTCGGAAATCGTGCTGATAGTGCAATGGCATAAGCGTGCTTAACTGCGAGACCGACAAGTCGAGCAGGTGCGAAAGCAGGTCATAGTGATCCGGTGGTTCTGTATGGAAGGGCCATCGCTCAACGGATAAAAGGTACTCTGGGGATAACAGGCTGATACCGCCCAAGAGTTCATATCGACGGCGGTGTTTGGCACCTCGATGTCGGCTCATCTCATCCTGGGGCTGTAGCCGGTCCCAAGGGTATGGCTGTTCGCCATTTAAAGAGGTACGTGAGCTGGGTTTAAAACGTCGTGAGACAGTTTGGTCCCTATCTGCCGTGGGCGTTGGATATTTGAAGGGGGCTGCTCCTAGTACGAGAGGACCGGAGTGGACGAACCTCTGGTGTACCGGTTGTCACGCCAGTGGCATCGCCGGGTAGCTATGTTCGGAAGAGATAACCGCTGAAAGCATCTAAGCGGGAAACTCGCCTTGAGATGAGATATCCCTGGAGCTTCGAGCTCCTTGAAGGGTCGTTCTAGACCAGGACGTTGATAGGTCAGGTGTGGAAGTGCAGTAATGCATTAAGCTAACTGATACTAATTGCCCGTAAGGCTTGATCCTATAACCAGTGTGTGTCGGCAGCCGTTAGTGCTTAAGCACGTATGGATGCCCCATCCCGCGCCATGCGCGGGGTCTTGAGTACACGCATCGGTTGAGATCAGTGTTGTGCCTGATATAAGTAGTAGCAAACACAACCCCAAGCTTCACCCGTAATAACGAGGCGTGCTCAACACATGCACTCGACTACTTCTTCCCCAGATTGGTTCAGTCGCACCGCTTCACCGCGACTGAACACCCCCTCAATGCCTGATGACCATAGCGAGTTGGTACCACCCCTTCCCATCCCGAACAGGACCGTGAAACGACTCCACGCCAATGATAGTGCGGATACCCGTGTGAAAGTAGGTAATCGTCAGGCTCCTCATCCTCTGCATCTCATCGCAGTCGCTAAAACCCCACCCCTTCAAGGTGGGGTTTTTGCGTTTACAGCGCGGAACTGAAGGGTTCCGCAACTCATACAAGCGCGCAAGGGCGCGCGGAATACCCTTGTCAGTTCCGTGCAACTGTCGCTAATGGCCAGTTGTTTAAAACGGCCTGAATTCCAGCCTCAAATGGCGTCCTTCGACCGAGATTCATCGATTCCAGTGCGGCCGATGCGAGATGGCAATTCTTCGGGCGAGGTGTTGCGTCGGCCGGCGTGTACTGGGGAAGAATCCTGGCGTTGATCCGCAACACCCGAGCAATGCTCGTTGCAATATCAAACTTCGTCATTGGCTCATTGCCAGACCAGTGCATCACGCCATTGACGGGCGTGCCGGACTCGCAGCGCTCCAGTAATTGCCGCACCACGACCGCCACGTCCGGCGTAAAGGTCGGATAACGCGTTGCCCAAGCGTCCATGAGTGCTGGAGCATTATCGCCGGCTGACTTCGCAACCGCAGGCGCTAGGCTGGTCACGGCCGATTCGCCCCAGTCAGTCACCGGCCCGTACAGCAGCGGCAGACGCAAGACACAGGAATGCTCAGTCGTTTGCATCAACGCACGCTCACCCTCGAGCTTGCTTCGGCCGTAGGCGTTCAGCGGATTCGGTGCATCGTCCGGATGATAGGGCGGTTGAGTGCCATCGAATACATAATCGGTGGAAATCGACAGTACCCATGCCCCGATTTCGCCAGCGACCGTCCCGATGAAGCGCAACGCATCCACATTCAATGCCCTTGCGAGCGAGGGATCGTTTTCGCATATATCGGGGCGGCGTTCTGCGGCAGCTACCACGATGGCATCCGGTTTCTGCTCCAGGATGAACCGGCGCGCAGCGTCTTCGTCTCGGATATCGAGCATGAAAGTGGTCGCGTCGCCATGCCGAAATGCCGTTCGAGCAACCTGCCAGTGCCTCTGAACGACGAGTTCGTTTGCAACAGAGCGCCCAAGTAGTCCGGATGCGCCAATCAACGCGACCTTGAAGTTCGAGCCTCCCATTGTCATGCGGCTTTTGCCGACAAAACCGTGTAGCCCGCTTCATCGATGGCTTCTTTAAGCGCATCGATGGTTTCGGTCGACGTCACCACAACTTTTCCGTGTTCGAGATCGACCTGGACCTTGGCGGTTGCATCGACTTCGTGGATCGAGCGTGTTACCGCCGCGATGCAGTGCTGACAACTCATGCCTTCCACTTGAAATTCGGTCATGACTAATCCCTTGTTGAGTTTGCAAGAACGAGCCATGCTATACCCTCCCACGGTTGGAAGGTGTACAGTTGGATAAAATTTTGGGGATCGGCGATGAACATCGGTGAAGCAGCGCGTGCATCGGGGGTAACGGCGAAGATGATCCGCTACTACGAAAGCGTCGGGCTTTTGCCGCCAGTGGGGCGAACGACGTCCGGCTATCGCGTCTATGGGACGCATGAGGTTCACGCGCTGCAGTTTGTGCGGCAGGCGCGGCGGCTGGGTTTCCTTGTCGAGGACATTCGAAAGCTTTTGGCACTATGGCAGGACCGTAAGCGCGCCAGCGCGGAGGTCAAGGCTATTGCGCTTGAACATGTCGCGGACCTGGATCGGCGGATTGCGGAGCTCACCGATATGCGCGATACGCTGGCGCACCTCGCTGTCAATTGCCACGGCGACGACCGGCCAGACTGTCCGATTCTCGAGCGACTTGCAGGTTGACCGGATTGGTGCAATTCACACTTCATGGCTCGTGGAAAAGAACCAGAATGGTGCATATTTCCGCGAAGGACCTGCGCTCGTCCAAAAAAACTAGACGAATCAGTGACTTGTTCGGTCGTAGTGCATGCACCATTCCAAAACAGAATGCACACAATTCAGGCATTTCACTAACGCTCGCGTCAAGGTTCATCTATAATCATGGTTAACCCTTTCGAGGGATATCCCTGACCCGAACCGCCGGGGATTCATTTGAGATCCTTGGAGAAAAAATCATGTTTGCATTCTTGCTCGAAAAAGTCAGCGTCTGGTTTGAAACCGCCGAACGCAATCGTCGCGAAGAGTATCTGGCTCAATCGTCGGATATCGTTCAGCTCGAAAAGCGTATCCGTTCGCTGGAAACTGAAGGCTACTCGCTGTAAATTTCAGCCGACAGATTGGTTGAAAATTTAAAAAGCCCCGCATGCGGGGCTTTGTCGTTTCTGGGCGCTGCGATTATTTGTTCTGCGGGTGGGCGGCCAGCCATTGCTTCATGAACGCGACTTCTTTATCTTGTGAAGCGATAATTTCCTTCGCCAATGCCCGCAACTTCGGATCTTTCCCGTATTTCAGCTCGACTTTGGCCATTGCTACCGCTCCCTCGTGATGCGGAATCATGTGCGTAACGAAGTCATGGTCGGCGTTGCCGGTGTACTCGATGCCGGACATGCCCGACATCATCGAATGGTCGGCCGCCTGGAACGCTTTGGTAGCGTCATCGGCCGGGTTGCCTTTCATTGCCGACATGTCCATGCCTGACATCGAGTCAGCGGGTGTTGATGCTTGTGCAAACGCAACCGGCATCGATATGACAACGCACGCGGCAAATGCAGCGACGCCACCGAAGTTTTTGAGAATCGTCATTAAATCTCCTTAAGTTTCGACTTCGAGAAAGCTAGCCTAAGCCTTACCATCGCGGTAAGGTAAAGCGCTTTCGTATGATATGAACGTTTCAATCGAGACCAGTAGCAATCGGAAATTTGATGCGGGGGCGCCATGAGTTTTAAAGCGAAGTTGATGGGATATCGGGCGCCGCTTTGCGCAGCGTTGATTTGCAGCGCGATGATAGCGGACTCGTTTGCGCAGGCTGGAGGACGGCCACTCATTCTTGACACGCAAACCGGTATTCAGAGCGGTGCCGGCGGAACCGTCTTGCAAACTGGGCCGCTGAACGGACAGGGCATGGTTCCCGCTCGCCCGTTGGCGACGCTGCCTGAAGTGTCGGCGCAGCAGGGGCAGCAGCCGATTGTGGTTTCGCCTTATATAGAAGTGCAGCCAGGCGGATACAGCGGCCCGCAAGGCTATGCCATTTCGCCCGGCAATCAGTCCCGGTCGGGTTCAGCGGGGATCCATGGGTTGCGTTCTTCAGCGGGGTATTCCGGGGGGCTGCAAGGCATGCCCGCGAGCGTTCAACCCCATGCGCAGCCGCCGCGGTCCCAGCCATCGCGCGCCCAACCGCAGACCGCTCAACAACCGCAGACCGCTCAACAACCGCGGTCTCAGTCGCCTGCGCAGCCCACGACTTCGACCGCCCCGACATCGGTCGGAACTGACCCCGCGACAATATCCAGAACCGGCGGGTCCAAGCCTAGAACCCCAGCGCGTTCCTCTGATCCGCACACGGCGACGGGCACCGTCACGTCCCTGCAATAACGGCCGAGGTGCTTCTCAACCGCCTCGATGCTCCAGCTTGAAGGAAGCCTTGCTGTCCTGGCCGAGTGTCTCGACGAGGTACGGGAGCGCCTCTTTCAGCTCTCCGGCAAGCGTGTAGGGCGGATTCACGACAAACATGCCGCTGCCAAACAAGCCGAAACCGTCAACCGGCGGCTTGCTCACGGTCAAAGAAACATGCAGCCAGTTCTTTGGTTGAACACGCTTTAGCTGATCGGCGAAGCGTTGCGACTCCAGCCGGGTCACTTGCGGATACCAAACCGCATAAGTTCCGTTCGCGAACCGTTTCAAGCTTTCCTCTAGGCAATTCAACGTGCGCGCGTAGTCGCGCTTGTCCTCGTACGACGGGTCGATCAGCACCAGCGCGCGCCGGGGCGGTGGCGGCAAGAGCTTGATAATACCCTCGAAACCATCGCCTTCGAAAAGCATGGCGCGGCGGCCGGCATCACGGAAATTGTGGCGCAGCACATCAATCTCAGTGGAATGGAGTTCGAACAAGCGCATCCGGTCCTGCTCGCGCATGGTCCGATACGCCAGATAGGGCGAACCGGGATAAAACTGCAGCGTACCGTCTGCGTTGAGCGCTTTGACTTCCTTGACGTAATCCTTGAGCAAACCGGGCAGGTCGCGTTTGCCCCAAAGCTTGGCTATACCGGTTTCGTATTCTCCCGTTTTGGTGGCGTATCCATCAGCGAGCGAATACACGCCGGCGCCTGCGTGTGTATCGACGTACCAGAACGCCTTGTCCTTCTGGCCAAGGTATTGAAGCAATTGCACGACGATCGCGTGTTTCAGCACGTCTGCGTGATTGCCTGCGTGAAAGGCGTGTCGATAACTAAGCATGGCGATGATTGAGCGGAGACGAGAAACGGGAAGGAGCGGGGCTGAGCCGGCCAGATGAATACTAGTCGCCGAGGCGTGGACGTATATACCTCGGCGGGGTCGTCATTGTAGCCGACGCGCAGCACGCGCCCCGGCGTGACTCAGACGAACGCGTCGCCGACGATTTCCTCTATGCGCGCCTTGATCTCAGGCGTGATTTTTTTCACGACGTCGATCGCTTTCATGTTTTCGTGGATCTGTTCGACGCGTGACGCCCCGGTAATGACCGTGCTGACATGCGGATTCAACAAGATCCACGCGAGCGACAGTTGTGCAAGCGAGCAGCCGAGCTGGTCCGAGACTTCAGCGAGGCGCCCGACAATGTTGTTTGTCCCCTTGTCCGTCAGCTTTTTCGCCAACCATTCGTAACCCTGAAGTTGCGCGCGGCTGTCGGACGGAACGCCGTCGCGGTACTTGCCGCTGAGCAATCCCGATGCAAGCGGACTCCACGTTGTGAGACCAAGTCCGATGTCTTCATAGAGCCGCGCATATTCCTTCTCGACGCGGTTACGATGCAGCAGGTTGTACTCGGGCTGTTCCATCACCGGCTTGTGAAGATGATGCCGCTCGGCGATGTCGTAAGCGCTGCGAATCTCGTCGGCGCTCCACTCGGACGTGCCCCAGTACAAGGCCTTGCCGCGCGTGATGATGTCGCTCATCGCCCATACGGTTTCCTCGATTGGCGTGTGCGGATCCGGCCGATGGCAGAAGACGAGATCGACGTAATCGAGTTGCAAGCGCGCAAGCGAACTATCGATGGCGTTATGCAAGTATTTGCGATTGAGCGTTTGATGCTGGTTCGTGCCTTCGTTAAGACCGAAGAAAAATTTTGTCGACACCACATAACTCACACGCGGCCAGGCAAGCTCCTTCAACGCGCGGCCCATGATTTCTTCCGATGCACCTTTCGAATAGACCTCGGCGTTATCGAAGAAATTGACGCCGTGATCGCGTGCTGCTGCAAGCGTTTCGCGTGCAGCGCGGTGATCGACCTGCGTGCCGTACGTTACCCACGAGCCAATTGACAATTCGCTGACCTGCAAGCCAGAACGTCCAAGCCGACGATAGTTCATATGCGATATCTCCAGTTTCAGGTTTTTGGTGGTGTAGCTCTGGTCATAAAGCTTAATCGGTTTTCATGATTCACGCGGTGAAGGGGCATCGTCGGTTCATAGCGTACGGCGGCTGGGCGGCGTCGAATAGCTGGCCGAATGGGGTATGAGGTGTCGAGAAGGTTGATCGGCGCGGCTTTGCGTGGTCTTATTGTCCGAAGTGAAAGGCAAGGTTGCTTCGGCGTGTTACGCGTCAAAGGAGTTTTAATGGCAGAGCGCAGAGAAAGTGTTGACGTGAGAGCAGGATCGAAACGAGCGAAGGTGACAAAGGATCCTCACAAGACGACGTCGCTCGATATCGCGGAGCTACCCGAAGTCACGGCGTCGGGTGACGCGATCAAGTTGCCGCCGTACGAAACCATCGCTTTGATGTTGCAGGGAGGCGGGGCGCTTGGCGCTTATCAGGGCGGTGTTTATCAAGGCCTGAACGAAGCGGGAATTCATCCGAACTGGATCGCGGGGATCTCGATTGGTGCGTTGAACACCGCGATCATTGCCGGGAATGCGCCACAAGACCGCGTGCCGCGCCTCCTCGAATTCTGGGAGACGATCTGTCAGCCAGCGTTCATGCCGCCGCTTCCGGCGTTCGTCGAACACGCATTTTTCAATTCCACCGATGAGATCCGCAAAGCCTTTACTGCCATGCAGGCAGCAAGCGCAGTAGTGGAAGGGCAGAAGGGATTCTTTGTCCCGCGCTTTCCGCTACCGTCTCCACTGGCAGCGGGGGATCCCGCCACGGCCAGTTACTACGACACGCGGCCATTGAAGGCGACGCTCGAAGGGCTTTGCGATTTCGACCGTATCAATTCGCGGGAGACGCGTGTATCGGTAGGTGCGGTGAACGTCGCGACGGGGAATTTCGCGTATTTCGACAATACGCGCATGAAGCTGCGTGCGGAGCATTTCATGGCGTCGGGCGCCCTGCCGCCGGGTTTCGCCGCGGTCGAGATCGACGGGGAATATTTCTGGGACGGCGGACTCATGTCGAACACGCCACTATATGAGATTGCTCAGGCCACGCCGCGCCGTGACACGCTCGCGTTCCAGGTTGACTTGTGGAGCGCCAAAGGTCCGGTGCCGGACAGCATTGTGGATGTGATGGGGCGCGTGAAGGACGTGCAGTTTTCCAGCCGGACACGACTCGTCACCGACACCATGCAACGTTCGCAGCGTTTCCGCAATGTCCTACGGGAAGTGCTCGACAAAGTGCCGGTAGACGTCCGCAACAGCGATCCGTGGTGCAAGGCGGCCGAGGAACTTGCGTGCTCGAAGCGCTACAACGTGATCCACCTCATCTACCGTCACAAGGAGTTCGAGGGGCACTACAAGGATTACCAGTTCGGTTTATCGACGATGCGGGAGCATTGGGAAAGTGGCCTGGCCGACATTCGCGGCACACTTGGTCATCGCGACTGGCTGGACATGCCGAAAAACGATTCAGGCTTTATCACCCACGATATTCACCGCGACGGGCGCGGGTAGATTTGGCGGCGCAAAGAAAACGGCGCCCACGAGGAGCGCCGTTCCGGATGCCGCGAAGAACAGGCTTACTTCAGAACGGTCGCAATAGCGTTTGCCACGACTTCAAGGTTGCGCGTATTGAGCGCGGCCACGCAGATTCGGCCAGTGCTTACAGCGTAGATGCCGAACTCTTCACGCAGACGGTCGACCTGCGGTGCGGTCAGTCCCGAGTACGAGAACATGCCGCGTTGCTTGTTGACGAAGCTGAAGTCGCGTTCGACGCCCGCGGCCTTGATTTGCTCGACCAGGCCATTGCGCATGGCGCGGATACGGTCGCGCATTTCGCCGAGTTCCTGCTCCCACGTGGCGCGCAGTTCCGCCGATGCAAGAACGGCCGCGACCACCGAACCGCCGTGCGTGGGCGGGTTCGAGTAGTTGGTGCGGATCACGCGCTTGAGTTGCGACAACACGCGGCTGGCTTCTTCCTTGCCGCTCGTGATGATCGACAGCGCGCCCACGCGTTCGCCATACAGCGAGAACGACTTGGAGAACGACGACGAGACGAAGATGTTGATGTCAGCCTTGGCGAACAGGCGCACGGCGGCTGCATCGGCGTCGATGTTTTCGCCGAAACCTTGATAGGCGATGTCGAGGAACGGCACGAGCGAGCGCGCCTTCACCGTTGCCACGACTTGTTCCCATTGCGCCGGGGTCAGGTCGACGCCGGTGGGGTTATGGCAGCACGCATGCAGTACCACGACGGTGCCTGCCGGATAGCTGTTGAACGCTTCGAGCATGGCGTCGAACTTCACGCCGTGCGTGGCTGCATCGTAGTACGGGTAGTTGAGGACTTCGAAACCGGCGTATTCGAACAACGCACGGTGGTTTTCCCAGCTCGGATCGCTGATCGCGACCTTGCCTGTCGGGTTGAGGCGCTTCAGGAAGTCAGCGCCAAGCTTCAAGGCGCCCGTGCCACCGAGCGCTTGCGCCGTGATCACGCGGCCATCGGCGATCAGGGGGGAATCGTTGCCGAGCAGCAGTTTCTGCACGGCAGCGTCGTACGCAGCGATGCCTTCCATAGGCAGATAACCGCGCGGTGCGGCCAGTTCAACGCGGGCTTTTTCAGCCTCGCGGACGGCGCGCAGCAGCGGAATCTTGCCTTCTTCGTTGAAATACACGCCGACGCCGAGATTGACCTTGGTGGTGCGCGGATCGGCATTGAAGGCTTCGTTCAGACCCAGGATCGGATCACGGGGGGCAAGCTCG
Organism: Burkholderia sp. PAMC 26561; assembly: GCF_001557535.2. Classification (NCBI taxonomy): domain Bacteria; kingdom Pseudomonadati; phylum Pseudomonadota; class Betaproteobacteria; order Burkholderiales; family Burkholderiaceae; genus Burkholderia; species Burkholderia sp. PAMC 26561. The sequence goes on along the minus strand of NZ_CP014306.1, from coordinate 9,431 downwards.
ACGGCTGAAAAAAGGGACATGATTTATCGACGGTAGTGGAAAGGCGGGCACGGGCGTTCGGGATGGAAGTCGCGGCATGCTGTGCTTCGACCGCGCCGTGAGGAGTGAACAAAATACTCCTTCCCATCGATGAAAACCCCAGTCCTGCATTGTAACGAATTGAGCAGCGTTTTTTGGCCCGGCAAAGCGGATGCAATCGACGAATTCGCGATATTTCGCTGGAAATTCGGCATTTTGCTTGAGAAACAAGGCCGTGAGAACGTGACTTACCGGTTCAACGCCACGAAGCTTTCGTCCACCAAAACAATCGCTTGCGTTTGGACGCGGACGCCTCATCTGAGAAATATCGGGCGATCGCTTAAAAACCGAAGGGCGCTGCCCCGATCCATCCGACAACCCTGATCCGCCGTCAAGCCTGCTCCAGCGTGAACCGCTAGAATGGATGTTTGCTCTCGGCCAAAGGCACCGCTTCCTCATGTCCGATACCCCGCTAGTAGAAGCCGCAGAAACGCTCGATGAATCGAAGTTCATCACCTTCGAGGGCTCGCCGTTCCAGCTTTATCAACCGTATCCGCCAGCTGGCGACCAGCCGACAGCGATCGCGACGCTCGTCGAGGGGATCGAGGACGGCCTGTCGTTCCAGACGCTGCTCGGCGTGACCGGTTCCGGCAAGACTTTCACCATGGCGAACGTGATCGCGCGCATGGGCCGTCCGGCTATCGTGTTTGCGCCCAACAAGACGCTCGCCGCGCAGTTGTATGCGGAGTTTCGTGAGTTTTTCCCGCGTAATGCTGTCGAATATTTCGTTTCCTACTACGATTATTACCAGCCCGAAGCCTACGTCCCGCAGCGGGATTTGTTCATCGAGAAAGATTCGTCGATCAACGAGCATATCGAGCAAATGCGGCTTTCAGCCACAAAAAGCCTGCTGGAGCGGCGCGATGTGGTGATCGTAGCGACGGTGTCGGCCATTTACGGTATCGGCAACCCGTCGGAATATCACAAGATGATTCTGACGCTGCGCACGGGCGACAAGATGGGGCAGCGCGACATCATCGCGCGGCTGATCGCGATGCAGTACAACCGGAACGAAGCGGATTTTTCGCGTGGCAGCTTCCGCGTGCGCGGCGACACCATCGACATTTTCCCGGCCGAGCATGCCGAAATGGCCGTGCGAGTCGAGCTTTTCGACGATGAAATCGAGTCGATGCAGCTCTTCGATCCGCTCACCGGCCGCGTGCGCAACAAGATTCCGCGTTTCACCGTGTATCCGTCGTCCCATTACGTGACGCCGCGGGACACGGTAATGCGCGCCATCGAGACGATCAAGACTGAATTGCGTGAGCGCCTCGAGTTTTTCCACAAGGACGGCAAGCTGGTGGAAGCGCAGCGGCTCGAGCAACGCACGCGTTTTGACCTGGAGATGCTGCAGGAACTGGGGTTTTGCAAAGGCATCGAGAACTACTCGCGGCATTTCTCGGGCGCGGCTCCCGGCGAACCGCCGCCCACGCTCGTCGATTATTTGCCGCCCGACGCGCTGATGCTGCTCGACGAGTCGCACGTGCTGATCGGCCAGTTGAACGGCATGTACAACGGTGACCGGGCGCGCAAGGAGAATCTGGTCGATTACGGCTTCCGGATGCCGTCGGCGCTGGATAACCGGCCGCTGAAATTCAACGAGTTCGAACGCAAGATGCGCCAGGCGGTTTTTGTCTCGGCGACACCGGCCGATTACGAAAACCGGACGTCAGGGCAGGTCGCCGAACAGCTCGTACGGCCGACCGGGCTGGTCGACCCCGAGATCGAGGTACGTCCGGCCCGCTCGCAAGTGGACGACGTGCTTGCCGAGATCAACGAGCGTGTCAAAGTGCACGAACGGGTGCTCGTCACGGTGCTGACCAAACGCATGGCCGAACAACTCACCGAATTCCTGGCGGATCACGGTGTGAAAGTGCGCTATCTGCACAGCGATATCGATACGGTCGAGCGCGTGGAAATCATCCGCGATTTGCGCCTGGGGTCTTTCGATGTGCTCGTCGGGATCAACTTGCTGCGGGAAGGGCTGGATATTCCGGAAGTGTCATTGGTCGCGATTCTCGACGCTGACAAGGAAGGTTTCCTGCGTGCCGAGCGCTCGCTGATTCAGACGATCGGCCGGGCTGCCCGGAATGTGAACGGCAAGGCGATCCTTTACGGCGACAACATCACGGTTTCCATGAAACGCGCGATTGGCGAGACGGAACGCCGGCGCACGAAGCAGATCGCGCACAACCTCGCGATGGGCATTACGCCGCGCGGCGTGACGAAGCGGATCAAGGACATCATCGACGGCGTGTACAACGTCGACGACGCTCGCGCCGAGCTGAAGGAAGCGCAGACGCGTGCGAAGTTCGAGGACATGTCGGAAAAGCAGATTTCGAAGGAAATCAAGCGCCTCGAAAAGCAGATGATGGATCACGCGAAAAACCTCGAATTCGAGAAAGCGGCGCAGACGCGCGACCAACTGTCGCTGCTGCGTCAGCGTGTTTTCGGCGCGAACGTGAGCGACCATCCATAAGCTGATGTGGCAACGCAGTATCTGGCAGCGGGCCCCGAGCCCGCTGTTTTTATGTGGACAACCCATGCTGGAGAACGCCGAAAACCCTTGTTGCCACGAGGCTTTGTTTCGCGGTGTCGAATTGTTAGCCATTTCGATCGGTGCTAAACTTCCCAATCATTGAGAATGGTTCGTATTAACTTTCGGATCGGGTTCTCATCCGGGATTTCTTATGCCAGCGCTGGGGCGTTGGCGAAACAACCGTGTCGGATCGGACGCATCGATCAATAACAACAAGGAGTTACGGATGAAGGTTTCAACTTTGGTACGCGGCTCGGTGGCTGCGGTCGCTTTTGCGGCAATGGCGTCGGCATCGGCAGCGGAATATCCGATCGGCAAGCAGAACGTCCAGAACGGCATCGAAGTCGGCGCCGTTTATCTGCAGCCGATCACGATGGAACCGGAAGGCATGATGCGCAAGGCATCGGACTCGGACATTCACCTCGAAGCCGACATCCACGCGGTGAAGAACAACCCGACCGGCTTTGCGGAAGGCGACTGGATGCCTTACCTGCAAGTCACGTACGAACTGACCAAGGTTGGCACGACACAAAGCATCAGGGGCGACCTGATGGCCATGGTTGCGAACGACGGCCCGCACTACGGCGACAACGTGAAGCTCTTCGGCCCGGGCAAATATCACTTGAAACTCAACATTGCGCCGCCGATGCAGACCGGCCACATGGCGTTCGGCCGTCACGTTGACAAGGAAACTGGCGTGGGTTCGTGGTTCAAGCCGTACACGATCGAGTATGACTTCCCGTTCGCCGGTATCGGCAAGAAGGGTGGTTATTAAACATTCAAGCGGTCGTGAAGTTGGACTCAGGTGTCCGGCGCAACAGGTGCAACTGATCTGCACTTTGTGCCGGACGCCGCAGCCAGGATGGATGCATGAAACGTAAATACAGATTGATCGCGGCGTCGCTCGCGATCACTGCAGGCTGGTTTGCAAGCGCGGCTTCAGCGCAAGCGGCCGATCTCCCGACTTTCAAGCTGGAGCTGAATGACGGCAAGCTGAATCCCGCGCGTATCGAAGTACCCGCGGGCGTGCGCTTCAAGATCGAAGTCCACAACGTCGGCAAGGGCGCGGCAGAGTTCGAGAGTATCCAGTTGCGCAAGGAAAAAGTGCTCGCGCCGGGCGCCGACTCGTTTGTCGTGATCGCGCCGCTGGACAAGGGCGAATACAAGTTCTTCGATGATTTCCATCAGTCGGCGCAAGGCGTCATCGTTGCGAAGTAGTGGTTGCATCGGCTAGTTAAGCGGGAGAGAAGGTAATGGGTCAGGTTCTTTTCATCGTGTGGCGGGAGAGCGTCGAGGCGCTGCTGGTCGTGGGCATCCTGTACGCATGGCTGAAAAATGGCGACGCCGACGCGCGTCGCGGCATTCCCTATTTGTGGGCCGGCGTGGTTGTCGGCTTGCTGGCCGCCGTTGCGCTGGGCGCGGCGCTGGTGGGTTTCACGGAAGTGCTCTCCGGCGATGCGCAGGATTATTTCCAGACCGGCATGGTTCTCGTGGCGTGCGTGCTGATCGTGCAGATGGTGCTATGGATGAAGCACCACGGGCGTTCAATGAAACGCGACATGGAAGCGTCGCTGCAGAAAAGCAAACAGGACGCGAACTGGTGGGGCGTGACGCTGCTGGTCGCGCTCGCGATTGCGCGCGAAGGCAGCGAGACGGTGATTTTTCTTTACGGCCTGGGTTTCGGCCAGTCGGGTCACGTCGATTCAATGCAATATCTTGCCGTCGTGATCGGTCTTGGACTGGCGTTCCTCACGTTCTATCTGCTGCAGCTTGGCGGCAAGATCTTCTCGTGGCGGCTCTTTTTCCGCGTGACTGAAATCATGCTGCTGTTTCTCGCGGCCGGCCTGTTCGAGACCGGCGTGGACAAGCTGATCGACAAGGAAATCCTGCCCGTCGTGGTGAACCAGGTCTGGAATTCGTCTTGGCTTCTCGATGACTCCAGCACCTTCGGCTCACTGGTCGCGACGCTCACGGGGTATCGCGCGCATCCGGCCGGCATGAATTTGATTGCGTACGCGGTCTACTGGGCCGTGATCTTCCTGCTGCTGCGCCGCTCGAAGAACCGTATGGCGCAAAAACCGGCGAGACGCCCAGCATGAGCGATGTCCTGAATCGGCCCGGCCGGCTTCAACAGGCCGGGCAATGGATGCAACAGCACGGCAGCATAATCCGCGCAATCCAGTGGGTTGTGGTGCTGTTCTATGCATTCCTGATTCTGGTTCCTGCCGTCATGCCGTTACCCGACAACACGGCGCACATCTGGAACAACCTGACGGTCGCGGCCCAGTTCGTGTTCTGGGGAATCTGGTGGCCGTTCGTGCTGTTGTCCATGGTGATGCTCGGCCGCGTCTGGTGCGGCGTTTTGTGTCCTGAAGGGGCGCTGACGGAGTTCGCGAGCAAGTTTGGACGAGGCTGGGCAATCCCGCGCTGGTTGCGCTGGGGCGGCTGGCCGTTCGTCGCGTTTGGCATCACGACCATCTACGGCCAGATGGTCAGCGTTTATCAGTATCCGAAAGCCGTCCTGCTGGTGCTCGGCGGATCGACCCTCGGCGCGATGATCATCGGCGTGTTGTATGGGCGCGAGAAGCGCGTCTGGTGCAAGTACCTGTGCCCGGTGAACGGCGTGTTTTCGTTGCTGGCGCGGCTTGCGCCGTTCCACTTCAAGGTCAACGAGGACGCGTGGCGCAAGTCGTATAAAGAGGGTGAGCACGGGCATCGGGTGATTCCGGTGAACTGCGCGCCGCTCGTGCCGCTGCGCGCCATGAAGGGTGCGTCGGACTGCCATATGTGCGGGCGATGCAGCGGTCATCGCGATGCAATTGCGCTGACGTGGCGCTCGCCGTCGTCGGAGATCGTCAAACTCGGCGATAAACAAGCCAACCCCTGGGACACGGCGCTGGTGCTGTACGGCTTGCTGGGCATCGCGATTGGCGCGTTCCACTGGAGCGTCAGCCCGTGGTTCATCCAGTTGAAGCAGATCTTCGCGGGCTGGCTGATCGATCACAACATTCTCTGGCCGCTCGATACCAACGCGCCCTGGTTCCTCTTCACGCATTACCCCGAGCAAAACGACGTGTTCTCGTGGCTCGACGGCAGCATGGTGATTGGTTATATCGTGGTGACGGGTCTGGTTTATGGCACGGCGCTGCTCGGGTTGCTTGCAGCCGGCACGCGCATGCTCGGCCGGTTCGAGTTCACTCGATTGCATCATCTGACGCAGGCACTGATTCCCGTGGCCGGCGTGGGCGTGTTTCTCGGTTTGTCGGCGACGACGGTTTCGTTGTTGCGCGCCGAGCACGTGCCGCTCTGGTGGGTCGCGGACCTGCGCCTGGGGTTGCTCGGCGTTGCGAATCTGTGGAGCGCGTGGCTGGCCTGGGGGGTTATCGGAAGGTACGTTCCCGGCCGCGTGATGTCGCGTGGCGTTGCCGCGATGCTGTGGTTCGTCGCGGCGCTCGCCGTTGTCGATAGTGCGTGGTACCTGATGTTCTGGGGCTTCTCGCGGTAACCTTGCGGGTATTCACAACTACAACCCTGGAGGTGACTCAATGAAAACGAAACCTGTATTGACCGATGAAGACGTAAAGATCATCGCGGCCGCTGCTGAAGCGCATGCGCTTGCGAACAAGTGGAACGTGACGATTGCTGTGGTCGATGACGGCGGTCACCTGCTGCATCTTCACCGGCTTGAGGGCGCGGGTCCGAGCACGGCCGAAATGGCGACGGGCAAGGCGCGCACGGCGGCAGTCGGCCGGCGAGAAACGAAACTCTACGAAGACATGATCAAACAGGGTCGCGTAGCGTTCCTGAGCGCGCATATGACAGCGATGCTCGAGGGCGGCGTGCCGATCCTGGTCGGCGCGGACATCGTTGGTGCGGTTGGCGTTTCGGGCGTGAAGTCGGATCAGGATGCTGCGGTGGCGAAGGCGGGTATCGCGGCGCTGGGTCTCGAAAGCGTCTGATCGGAAGGTCTTGCGTTCATCACGCTGAAGCTGACAAAAAAGCACGTTTTCATTGCGAAAACGTGCTTTTTGCCTTGTTGACCGTGCTTTTGACAAGCACTCGCCGGAAACCAAAAAAAGCGGCTTCGCTGGCTATCGACGACTGGCTGGTGTTTGCACGAAGGGGTCTAAATTCTCGCGTGCAAGCCGTCGTGGCTGGCTAGTGCCAAACACCTCTCGAAGAGGTGGTCCCCACAATACTCGGTACTGAAATTCGGTTCTGCGTGTTACTTCGTGAGAATCAGCTTGCCCAGGCGCGTGGCGCGCAACTGATACGTCTCACCGTTATGCATGATGCTGATATGACTCTGTCCTTGAAGCAACGCGTCGCTGCGCAGCGTGCGTTCGCCGCTCTCGGTGGGAACAGCCGATGCCGGGCGCGCCGTTGTCACCGCCGCCGTGCGCGGCCGGGCGATGGTCGCGGCCGCGGAACGCTCGACTGGGCGACGCAGCCGAAGCGTGTTGGAGCGCAGGATGTCGGTCATGTCGAGAAGTCCGTTCGTTGAGTCGATGGAGTAATCTTAATGATAACCATTCTTATTTGCAACAACGATGTCTTCATCGATTTTACGTTTCGATAGTCATCGGTTTTCTATCGAAACGTCGTGCAGTTTTAATGCAGCGGCCCTGCGAGTTTGTTGCCGTGCGCGAACTGACGAATCAGCCTGACGGTATCGATATCCGCTTCCCTGTATGCCGACTTCACGATCTCCTGCGTTTGCAGCGCGTCAGGGCTGGCGTTGGGATCATCGGCGACGGGCAAGGTGGTGGCGTACGTGAAACGCAGGAAGAGCTGAAGCTCGTCCGGCTGTTCAATCGCCATGGTCAGCGAGCCACCTACATGTTCCTCCGTCGGCAGGATGTCGTAGCGCACGCTGCTTTCGGGAATCAGCGTCACGCGATCGCGCACGCGCGCCTGGCCGTAATGCAGTTCACGTTCGATCACATCGCCTTCACGCGACAGGATTGCGCAGCGATCCAGGCCGATCACGAACAGTTGTGGCTGTTCTGCGCGCAGCACGAGCCCTTGCCATACCTGTTCGCGAGTCATTGCTTCCACGAACGGATTGAGCGGATCGTTGATCTGGATAAGGTGTTCGAAATTCAAAACGACGGTTTCCTTGAGATGATCGTTGAATGAATGGATCGCATGCTTTCAAAGAGGCGTGAGCCCGGAGTTGATCGCGATCGAACCGGAGAGGATCTTGTGCACGGGGCACGCATTCGCAATTTGCAAAAGGCGTTCCCGTTGAGTGCTGTCCAGCTCGCCCGTCAATTTGATCTGGCGGTCGATCACCGTGGCTTCCGGCGGCGTGGACTGATAGGTGAGGGTGACGTAAACGGCTTGCAGCGGCCAGCCCTTGTGCTTCGCGTACATCTTCAGCGTGATCGTCGTGCATGCGCCCAGGCTCGAGAGCAAAAGACCGTGCGGAGTCGGACCGGTATCGGCGCCGCCGTGCGATGCCGGTTCGTCGCCGAGCCATTCATGCGTGCCGTCGCTCAATGCAACCTGAAAATCCTCGGCGCCGATACTGGCGCTGACAACCGGCGACACAAACTTTTCGGACATGCGGTACTCCGGGTGGGTGGGACAAAGCGCCGTCTGACAATTGCACGCAACAAGACGGCGCGGCACGAAGGACTATTGTGACGCAAATAGTGTCCTTCGTGCCGCGCCGCTGAAACAGAGGCCTGGTCGGTCGATCAGTGGTTGATCGCGCCCATTCTTCCTGCCTGATAGTCCACAACGGCCTGACGGATCTCGTCTTCCGTGTTCATCACGAACGGACCATAGCGCACGACCGGCTCTTTCAGCGGCACACCACCAAGCAGCAGCAATTCGAGGGGCTCATCGCCGGCAGTGAAGCTGACCGTTTCGCCATCGTCGGCGAAGACGATCATCTGGCGCGCCTTGATCGGCTGTTTACCGGAGCCGTAGAAGCCATCGCCCGATAACGCATAACCGAACACGCGGAAATCCTTCGGCACGGGCTGCACTTCCGATGCTCCCGGTTGCAGCGAGAAATGCTGATAAAGAATGGGCGTCCGGGTTTCGATAGCCGCCTTCACGCCCAGCGCTTCGCCCGCGATAACCTTCACGCGTACACGCCCGTCCTCGCTCACGCCGACCGGAATGCTCGCCGATGAAATCTCCTGATAATGCGGCGGAATCATCTTGTCGCGCTTCGGCAGATTCACCCAGAGCTGCAGCCCGTGCACGCGGCCCCCGGTGCGCGTGAACTCCGGATCGGGCATTTCGCTATGAACGACGCCGGAGCCCGCGGTCATCCATTGCACATCGCCCTGACGCAGCGTGCCCGAATGGCCCGCCGAATCCTTGTGCCCGAACTGGCCTTCGAGCACATAAGTAACGGTCTCGAATCCGCGATGCGGATGGTCAGGCGCGCCTTTGGCCTCGCCCGGCGCGTAATCGACGGGGCCCATTTCATCCAGGAGCAGGAACGGATCGAAGTCCATCAACAGCCGCGTGGGAAACGGCCGATGCACGACAAAACCGCCGCCCTCCACCGTGCGAAGCGCGGGAATAGTGCGTTCAATACTGCGTGTGGTGTCCCATTTTTGTCCTCACTTTGACCGGTCCGGATAGGGCGCCAGCCAGTGATTAGCGCCAAATTTAAAACATGGAGCTATTATATGGGACCGTATTCCAGGGAAAAAGCCGTTCATCCGCAATGCATTGTCCCACCACTGAAACAACCAGAACATCGATCCCGCGCCCGCATGAAACCTGACTCGCACGACCTCAATGATCTGATGTACTTCTCGTACGTGGTCGAGCACGGCGGGTTTTCGGC